>NZ_VFOF01000001.1:0-2500 GCF_006715975.1 Zymomonas mobilis
AGTGAGAATCAGGCCTGATTTTTGTTTTGGACAGCAGAAAACAGAGGAAAAAACCTACCCATGCGGATTGGCTTTCGTTTTTTTGGCGTTTTAATGCCTTTTGAAGAAGGCAAAATGATCTAGCTTCGTCAGAATTGGGCTTTATCGGTGAAATGTCATTGAAGTGAAACGGGTGGGAAGTAATCGATCTTTCACCCGCCTTCTATAATCAAGTCAGGTTCTGTCAGAGGAGCCTTCTTTTTTTGGATGCGAGAGTGGAGAAGATCCGGCAACCCGCGACTTTAGATTTAACTGGGCATTGTTCAGTCAAAATTTGGTTAAAGCACAGGCCTTTACAACAGGGGAATCGTCCTAATAACAGCTTGTTAAACTTGACAGCGTTTCCCTCTGGCAGTGACAGCGTTTCCCTGTGGACGATAGGTTAACATAGGCGTTAAGGTCGGAAACAATAATATAATAAATATTAAGAGAGGTTGTTTCTAATGAAAGGCTTTCGTCTTTTTCGAAAAAAGATGTTGAGAGCCATGGGCCTTTTGTGCGCCGGGGTAGTTATGCAGGCTTTTGAAGCTTCTGCTGCAATCCCCCCTGCTCCCAATGTCAATTTCGGTGTGACGCCTGATCCTGAATATGATGATGGCATTCCACCGGATATTGAAGCTGATCCGCTACCTGCTGGTGCAAGAGCTAGTCCGATTTTTGGCGACAAAGCGTCTCTGTTAGCCCGACACAAAGATAGGGAACAAGAAGAGGCGAATAAAAGCCAGATTCTACCTAGTCCTAAAAAACATCTGCAATGGCTTATCAATGCCGGTATCACGCCGCAATTAACCTATACGGCAGAATCTGCAGCAAACCCTGTGGGTGGCCTTCGTCATGGTTCAGCCTATTCGGCTCAGTTATTGATGGGTTTAGACTTTGATACGGATCGCATTGTCGGTCTTAAAGGCGGTACAATCCATTTCTATGTAACAAACCGTCATGGACAGAATCTTGCGAATACTGCCATCGGGAATAATACGTCTGTTCAGGAAATCTGGGGAACGCAAAATACCCATTTGGCTGAATTTACGTGGAACCAGAAATTATTCAATAATCGGTTAGAATTAGTGGCCGGTAGGATGTCTGGTAACGCAGGCGCTTTCTTCTCATCGTCGATCTACTGTAACTTCCAGTCGAACTCTGCTTGCGGTAACCCGACGATGATTTTTAAGGATAGTAACTTCACCTATTGGCCAGCTTCTGCATGGGGCGGCTATTTCAAAGCGTGGATAACGCCGAAAGTCTATTTCGAAGGTGGTGCCTTTGAAGTTAACCCTTATCGCAAACGCGCCAATGATGACGGTTTCACCTTTTCCGTAAAACATGCGACCGGTGCGATGGCACCTTTCGAATTGGCCTATACGACAAACTTTTCAAACGACAAATTGCCCCGCACCTACCGTATTGGTGGATGGTATGATGGTGGTGACTATACGGATCCTGTATTGGATGCGAATAGGAATTATGCCGTCATGACGGGCAATCCCTATGCGACTTTGAATGGGCGTGGCGGTATCTTTTTCCGCTTTGACCAGATGATCTGGCGACCGAGCATGAATAGTGAGCGTGGCTTGACCGTTTTCGGTGTGGCTATGAAAAACATTGCTGGACGCGTCGCAGAAGATCACTTCTTGGAAATTGGTTTTGTTCAGACCGGAACCTTCAAAGGACGGGATAAAGACGTGCTTGGTTTCATGATCAATGACCAGCATATGAGCAAATTGACGATTGATAATATCTTGGTCGCCCGAACTTCGGCCGGGGGATCTCGGCGCGTACCTCGTGATGAAATTATGATGGAATTAACTTACGGTGCCCAGATTTCACCGGCATTTCGGGTGTCACCAAACCTTCAATATATTATCAATCCTGACCAAATATCCGAACCATTCCGCACAAAGAATATCAAAAATACCTTTGTTGTTGGTCTGAAATTTACCCTAGACGTTCTGTCCCACTTCAATATCGCCAGAAATCCAAATTAGGATTTTAAACGGGATAGTTTTCTTTTTATCCCAAGCTCCCAAAGGCCGCTTTGTTCAGGCGGCCTGGGTCTTCATTTTTGGGCTAAACACGCGTTCCAAAAAAAGAGCCGATTGCGGAAGTACCGATCATGGCCAATGCACCGCAGAAGGTAACCCGTAAAGCGGCCTTCGAGACATTTGCGCCACCCAAATGTGCGCCAACCATGCCGAGAATAGCCAGCCCGATAATAGAAACCAAAGAGATCGTCATATTGATGATTTCAGGAGGGCTAAAGAGCGCCGTCAGGAAAGGAATGATGGCACCACCAGAAAAAGAAATTGCAGAAGCAATGGCAGCCTGAACAGGACGAGCGATAAGGGAATCTGTTAGGCCGAGTTCATCCCTTAAATGAGCTTCTAAAGCGTTATGCTCCATTAACTGATCAGCGACTTGAAGTGCCAGTTCTCGATCTAGCCCCCGCTCGACATAGATTTCT
>NZ_VFOF01000001.1:10000-1700000 GCF_006715975.1 Zymomonas mobilis
CTTCAAAAACGCAATCTGGCTGAACAGATTTTAACGCCTCGGTTATCTCTCCGTTAAAAACATGTGCGAAAAAGTTTTTCACAGGATTACCCATCGTTTTTCCTTTTTTATTGCGTGAAGATTTCTCGAGCTGTTTTGCTACGCGCGTTAATTTTGACTGAAACAACCGAGGCTACGGCCAATATATCCTGATGCAGGTTCAAATTATAATTTTAGAACAAGCAAAAAAAAATCCTGCCAGAAAAATATCCAGCAGGATCTTATCATTAAGCAAGAAATAGGCGCTATCAGACTATAACGCTATATTCCCTGATATTAGACGTGAACGGCCACAACATCGACGATAGGTTTCTTCCCTGTCCAATGATGGGCACGCCGCCGGACAGCAAGCCGGACAGCTTCCCGCATCCGTTCTTCGCTTTTATGGCCATCATTAACTGCTTTAATCGCAGCCCGAGAGGCATCTTCGATAAATTCGATACGATCGGCTTCGATCGGCACACCATGCAGGCTGATCGTCGGGTGGCCTTTAAGGTGATTATGCTTATCAACCGCCAAGCTGACCGAGATCAGGCCATTAATCGCCATTTTCCGGCGTTCACCGATCGTTGGGCCATTGGCTGATAAAATAACATCACCATCCAAGAGCAAGCGGCCTGTATTTTCATGGCTAACAAAGACAGGCCCTTTAGGTGCAAGACGAATAAGATCACCATTGCCCTGAACTAGACTACGGGGAATGCCCGTTGCCAAACCAAGGCGCGCTTGTTCTGCCATATGGCGCAATTCACCATGAACAGGGATAAGCATTTCTGGTCGAATCCAGCGATACATTGCCTGCAAATCAGGCCGTCCTGGGTGACCCGAAACATGAATCATTGCCTGACGATCGGTTACCATGCGGATGCCTTTGGCGGCCAAAGCATTCTGAATACGTCCAACAGCGATCTCATTGCCGGGAATCTGACGAGATGAGAAAATAACACTGTCGCCCGCTGATAATTTCAGATGATGGCTATCAAAGGCAATACGAGAAAGCGCTGCGCGGGATTCACCCTGCCCTCCGGTAGCCACGATCATTACCTTTTCAGGCGGTAGCCGCATCGCTTCGTCATAAGAAAGCGTTTTAGGGAAATCCATCAAATATCCCGTACTTTGGGCGATTTTGATAATCTTTTCGATAGATCTACCGGCGACAACCAAATGCCGTCCAACATCTTGAGCAACCTGCCCCAATGTCTGGATGCGCGCGGCATTGGAAGCAAAGGTCGTTACAAGAACGCGACCAGGTGCCTTGCGGATAACTTCATCCAGTCCTTTTCGAACATCGCCTTCGGAACCGGATGTTTTTTCATTAAAAGAATTAGTTGAATCGCACACCAAAGCCAGAACGCCGTTATCACCGACTTTTCTGAGCATTTTCGCATTGGTCGTATTGCCAACCAACGGGTCATCATCCAGTTTCCAATCGCCCGTATGGAAAACATTTCCGTAAGGCGTTTCGATAAGAAGCGCATTTCCTTCAGGAATCGAATGGGCAAGTGGAATGTAATTAAAATGAAATGAACCTAAATTAAACTGGCCATTGTTATCGATAACATGGAGCTTAACCTTATCGGCGATGCGTTCTTCTTGTAACTTGCTGCGGATAAGCCCCGCAGTGAAAGGGGTTGCATAAATAGGCACGCCCAAATCAGCAGCAAGATAAGGAATGGCACCAATATGATCTTCGTGACCATGGGTAATGACAATGCCAAGGAGGTCTTTTGCCCGATCTTCTATAAATTCAATATCCGGTAAAATAACTTCTACGCCCGGATAATTGGCATCACCAAAAGTGATACCAAGATCAACCATTACCCATTTGCCATCACAACCATAGAGGTTGGCATTCATTCCGATTTCGCCTGACCCACCAAGGGCCAGAAAAAGTAGTTCTTTACCTGGTCTTTTCACAGACTATCATTCGCTTTCATCTTAACAGAGTAGTAAAAATCCCCGATTACAGGGGGCTAAAATCTGCAGCAAACCCACCGGAATGCGCAGTGAATTTCGTAGGAGCTCCGCGCTCGTAAAGCAGCGCCATGCCCCGAATAGTTAAATCAGGCTCGATCACGTCAAAAACAGAAGTGTGCACGGCAAAAAGAGAAGCCAAACCGCCGGTGGCTATAACCGTCACAGGATGGCCGATTTCCTGTTTCATTCTCTCTGTTAAGCCTTCTATCATAGCGATATATCCCCAATAGATACCGCTATGCATGCTTTCTTCTGTACTACGCCCGATGACTTTCCCTGTTTTCGGAATCTCGATTGCAATCCGTGGCAAGCGCGCTGCCGTTGCAACCAAAGCATCCAGTGACAGGTTAATACCCGGGGCAATGATCCCTCCTCGATATGCCCCTTTTTCATCTATCCAGTCAAAAGTCGTCGCCGTTCCGAAATCAATCGCTATCTTGTGGCCGGAATGAAGATGATGAGCCCCGATAGCATTCACCAATCGATCTGCGCCGACGGTTTCAGGGCTAACTACATCAATATCCATGCCCCATTCCAGAGGGGGTGTTCCAGCGATTAAAGCTTTTACGCCAAAATATTTCGCCGATAGCACCTCAAGATTATGTAGCGTACGCGGAACAACTGTACAAATAACGACGCTATCAATTTCTTCGCGTGTAAATCCCCCGATAGCCATTAACTGCACCAGCCAAACAGCATATTCGTCTGCTGTTCGCCGACCTTCTGTTGCAATCCGCCATCGCGCTCGAATTTCCCGCCCATCGACCAACGCAAAAACTATATTTGTATTGCCGGCATCAATAGCGAGCAGCATGTATTAATTCCTGAACAAAGAAAACATTTTATGACCTTGCTAACAAAACATCACCGCTATGAAACAGACATATTTGATTAGTATGCAAACGTAACTTTAGAGCCCCGCTAGAATCAAGGCCTGCAAAATATCCGCAAACCAATTCGCCATTTTCCTTATGGATAGTAAGCGGAGTATGAATATTATGTGCTTTTTTCAACCAGTTATCGTGAATAATTTCAATACCTTGTTTACGCCAGATATCTAACCAATCTGAAAAAGAAGCGGCTAATGCTTCGGAAAAAGCCGTTTTTTCTGGTGCTTTATCCGTAAAATCAGCGAGAGCTGCCGTTGGGCGATCTAATTTTGCAGCCTGTTTAAGATTAACACCGAAGCCAAAGATCATAGCATCTTCATGACCTTCAAGCAAAATACCCGCGCATTTCGCCCCTTTCAGCATAAGATCGTTAGGCCATTTTAACGAAAGCAGCTCTGGTTTCACGAAAAGGCTAGCCGCCTGATACAAGGCCAGCGCCGCCACAAAAGCAAGGCCTGACAGGTTGGAATCTGTTTTTTTTAGACGAACCAATGTGCTGATTGCGAGATTACCTTCTGGCAACTGCCATTGCCGCCCTTGCCGTCCACGTCCTTTTGTCTGTGTATCCGCTTTTAACCAGAAGCCTTCGGGAAGACCTTGATCTGCGAGAAGACGCATGTCGTTATTCGTGGATTCTGTTTCTTTTACTGTCCTGATACGGCTATTTTCAGCCCATAAAGCAGTGATGTCGTTTTTTTCTGCAAAGGCCATTTTGTCAGCCTTTATTTTGAAATAAAATTAGAAAGATTGTCTCTATCATCCAAACACTGGCCGTAATTGGAAACCGGGTTTAATTTTTATCTTCATCTCGGCAGGTAATGCCGAAGAATCCACGGCACAATCCTGAAACTTGAAGTCAGAATTATAACATATTCTTATTCCGGTGAGCCAGTTTTTGCGATTAACGGCTATTTTTATAGCATTCGCATTTAAATGATGGTTCGCTTCAAGAAAGGCGTCCTTGACCCGAGCAATAGTTAAATCGGGATCACTGGACAATTTATTCATATCAGGCAGGTGTATTTTCCGAAAAAGTGTCGTTGTTCGCGAAAAATACTCTTCCGGTTTAGGGGCAACACAGACACCATATTTTGCCCATTGCTGCTGTAACAATTGAGCTGATGGCGTAATATCAGCCATTTTATCAACCATTGCCGGTGATAAAGGCGTTGCGTCCTTGCAAGATTGCAGCCGTTTTTGCTGGGCATCTTCTGGCCATAAACCTTCGGAAATAAAACCAAAGAAGCGGCCACTGCCACATTGATAGGCATCGGCGGCCTTGGTCGTTTTTCCGCGGCAATATTCGGGTGACCATTGAAGCGCCAAGACATAGCCAGAAATCGAAATAGTATGATTATTAGATTGTTCGGTAGAGCTGTCAGAATGAGCAGGCAAGGCGCTTTTTTGTGGAGCGCCCCAAACACTGCCGCTGACACAGATGCCTAATAAACAGCCTGTTAAAGCTATTTTTTTGATAAGCCTGTAGGTATTTTTCACTGATTTTTCCTGTAATAGCCGGTCATTGAAACCGGCTATAAAAACTGAAAACCAAAGTGACTAGATACCCAATCATTGGCTGGTGACAATAAAAAATGAGTTATTAAACGGACGGCAATAAGGAAAAATCCAGTCCGATATCAACGGCCGGTGCAGATTGGGTCAATCGACCTACAGAAATATAGGTCACGCCGCTTTCTGCTCTCGCTCGGATATTATCAAGCTGCACACCACCAGATGCCTCGGTCGGCACTTTACCCTTTACTATAGACACCGCTTTTTTGAGGGTGTCCGGCGTCATATTGTCCAACAACAAATGTGTTGCACCTTCATCCAAAGCGGGCTTGATCTGATCAAGATTGTCGATTTCGACAATAATATAAGGAATATGTGCTTCGGTGGCTCTTCTAACCGCCAGTCCGACACTACCAGCAACGGCAATATGATTATCTTTAATCATGGCGCCATCATCAAGCCCCATGCGGTGATTTTGCGCGCCACCCATACGGGTCGCGTATTTTTCAAGCAACCTTAAACCCGGAATGGTTTTGCGCGTATCAAGCAAAATAGTGCCGGTGCCCTCAATTGCATCGACATATTGGCGGGTCATAGTCGCTATGCCAGAAAGATGCTGGCAAAGATTGAGCGCAGAGCGTTCGCATTCTAATAACGCACGCGCTTTGCCTTTGATTTTTAGAAGAATTTGCCCTGCAGGTAAGAAGTCGCCTTCTTTTGCCAAAATTTCAATTTCAGCTTGTGGATCAAGGGCTTTAAAAAATGCCGCAGCCAAAGGTAATCCGACGACAACGATAGGTTCACGTGTCGCCATGACACCCGAAAAAACAGATTCTTCAGGAATAACGGCATTAGCTGTTATATCGCCTGCCTGTCCGAGGTCTTCCGCCAAGGTAGAACGGATAAAGGCTTCCGCATCAAAACCCTCAATATCGAGCACCATTCCTGTCGGAAGGTTGATATTTTTTGCCCATGAAGGTGCTTCGGCATGTTTGTCATTCTGCCAAGGCGTAGAATGATGAAAAGCCGAACGCGGCGGATGGCCAGTGGTAAGCCCCGAATTATCCTGCATTAATTAAAGCCCTTCACATCCGATTATTTGGCAGTAGCTATAGCGCCAAGATCGCCAGTGCCTACCGTTGAAGAGGCCATTTCAAGCATTTTATCCAATGGCTTTTTAGCCGCCAGCCGCGTTTTTTCGTCGAGGGTGACTTCTGGTGCCATATTTTTCAATGCCAGATAGAGCTTTTCCATCGTATTAAGCGCCATATAGGGGCACATATTGCAATTACAGTTGCCGTCCATACCGGGCGCACCGATAAATTTCTTATTCGGAGCCGCCTTTTCCATCTGGTGGATAATATGGGGTTCCGTTGCAACGATAATGGTATCGGACTTTGAACTTAACGCAAATTCCAAAATAGCGCGGGTCGAACCGACTACATCGGCATGATCCAAAATAGCCGCCGGACATTCTGGATGAGCGGCAATCGGGGCATCAGGATAATGCTGCTTTAATTTCAGTAATTCGGTTTCTGAAAAATTTTCGTGAACGATACAAGAACCCGGCCAAAGTAGCATATCGCGCCCTGTTTTCCGGTTCAGCCATGCGCCCAGATTACGATCAGGCGCAAAAATAATCGGCTGATCTTCAGGTATTTGGGATAAAATCTTTTCAGCCGAAGAGGATGTCACGATGACATCAGATAAGGCTTTTACCTCGGCAGAGCAGTTAATATAGGTCAAAGCGATATGATCAGGATGCGCTTTTCGGAAGGCGGCCAGTTCTTCTGGCGGGCAACTGTCTTCAAGCGAGCATCCGGCTTCCATATCGGGAACCAGAACTGTTTTTTCCGGTGACAGGATTTTTGCGACCTCAGCCATAAAGCGGACACCGCAAAAAACGATAACATCAGCATCGGTTGCGGCGGCTTTGCGGGAAAGATCGAGACTGTCACCGATGAAATCGGCAATATCCTGAATTTCAGGCGTTTGGTAGTAATGCGCCAAGATAACAGCATTGCGCTCTTTTTTCAGACGCTTGATTTCTTGTACCCAATCGGTCTGAACCAAATTATTTAACGGCGCATTCATTCCCGATATACTCCTTAACTCCTAAAGCGGACTTCAACATTTGCGGTAAGGCCGGCAGATTTAAGAGGCATCAAAAACGCCCGTTCTACCGCCCGACATGCCGCTTCATTTGCCAGCTTCATTGACAGATTATTCCGAGCCTGTCGTGATAAATCTTCTATAGCAGCTTTTCGGTTGGCTGAATCAAGTTGTTGTTCAGCATCCGTCAACGCCATAAGCATGCCGCCGGAATCATATTCCCGGAGAGAGGCCATATCAACTTCCGGTTGGCTTATTTCTATAGGAGGGAGAGATACGGTCAAAAGATGACGGTCGTTATCCCATTTCAAATCATGCGGTGAAAGCGCAGCCAAATTGACTTCGTACCGCACATTCCCCGGCATAATTAGGGTTTTTCTGGCAGAGAAACCAAAATGCTGTTCGCTTGACGTCGAGACCGCGACATAACGCGCCATAAAAACCGTCAGCCGGTTTTCTTCCCGAATGGATTGCAAACTGCTGCTCGTCACAGTTTCCAGCGAAGGACGGGAATAGAAATCAAGAAAATTTCTGGTTCCCAACCTAATCGCAAAAAGGATAATCAACAGAAAAAGTAGTATGGTTGCAAAAAACCAAAGCCACTTTTTCGATGTCGTTGTCATAGAAATTATATTATCCCCAATTTGTCATTGCCCGTCTTATTTTCGGGCAATATTTTCTTTTTGAGCCAATTCAGCCAGCTCACCATTTTCGAACATTTCCGTAATGATATCGCAGCCGCCGACCAGTTCGCCTTTAATGTAAAGCTGCGGGAAGGTTGGCCAATCGGAATAAACCTTGATCCCCTGTCTGATTTCTGGATCTTGTAAAACATCGACAGAGTCATATTCGATGCCAATATTGTTCAAAATGGCGACGACCTGATTAGAAAATCCGCATTGCGGAAAAAGAGGCGTGCCTTTCATAAATAACACTACCGGACTTTTTTCCAGAATTTCCTTGATCCGGTCGTTGATCGTATCAGCCATAAACAACATTCCCTTTAATAAATTTCAAAAATAAAATGCGCTTTTTCAAGCAGGTTATTCCGCAATCCGGGTCGTCAGCTTTAACGCGTGAAGCTCTTCCCCCATACGTCCGCCAAAGGCATCATAGACAAGGCGATGCTGTGCCAAACGGGATAAGCCTTTAAAAGAAGCCGCCGTCACAACCGCGCTATAATGCTCCCCATCGCCCCCCATATCGGTGACTTCTATTTTCGCATCAGGGACAGCCGTAATAATAAACTGTTCAATCTCTTCGATGGTCATGGCCATACGCTACACAACTCCCAATAATTGGCGCTTGGCTTCAATCGATTTACGATCAAGCATAGCTCGAATCTGGCTTTCTTCTATTTCAACATGCGCTGACAGAATGTCCCCCAACAAACGGGACACAATGCTTTCTTCGTCCATTTCTTCAAAGCCAGCCCCAACAAATCCTTTGGTATAAGGATCGGCCTCTTCAGGGGTCAGATGCATCATCTCGGCTGCCCATGTGGCTAACAGGCGGTTACGTCTTGCTAGGAAACGTAACAACATCGCCTGATCCCGAGAAAAGAGCTCGTCTGCTGTTTTTTGATGGAAAGAAGCTTCATGCGAATCAGAAACATCAGAACTTCTATGACCGGAAGCGTGGATGCCCATATAATCTCCTGCTCTTTTACAAGAATGTAGGAAGCCCGATAAAGCCACACAACAGGCTATTGATAGAAGCCAGACAGAATGGGTAAAATAATCATATAAAAATCGATTTTCTCATGGAAAATATGAATATTTCTGATTGATTATAAATAAAAAACGGCAAATCCTGTTGAAAAAGCAGGCTTTTACGGTTTATCTTGTCTTCAGAATTCGGCTAATTTAATCCGTTTCCATGACATAAGGGTTAAAAACCCTTTCTGTATAAGGCTATTTCCGGCTAAAATATCACAGTGATATTGCCGTTAATATAATTATACAAAACTACTCGTGACAAAAAAAACAGAAACAGGCACATTGTGAGCATGATGGATATGCGACCTGACCCTTCGATGGAAGACATCTTGGCTTCTATCAAACGCATTATTGCGGATGGTGACCGAAAACCCAATGGCCGTTCCTTATCACCAGAAACGGATCATTCCGATGATCTGCGTAAACATGATTCGGATAGTAGTGTCTTGGAATTGACGGATCCCGTTACCTCTAGCCTATCGAAGGATCAGCCGATGAATAACGAGCATCGCGATTATACTGAAAATAATACCCCGTTAAATGGTCACTCTTCAAAATCGCAGGATTCTCTCATGTCAGAAAAAGCAGAACAGGCAAGTCGCCAAGCCTTAAAAAACCTGTCTGCGATGATGGTCAGCCAGACTTCCCATCAGGATTTAACCCTGGAAGACCTCGTTAAAGAAATGCTGCGCCCCATGCTGAAAGACTGGTTAGATTCCAACTTGCCAGCAATCGTCGAAGCTATGGTTTCCCGCGAAATATCCAGAATTACCGGACAGCATCTCTAATATTTCTATTAAGGCGTTGCCGCATTTCAAAGACGGTTGGCTATTTCCTGAAAAATAGACATTTTAGGAAATAGCAAAAAACGCCTTTATTTTGAATGAATGCCCTAAAATCCTTTTTCAAAACCGCCCAATATCATCCCAAGGCTATTTTATTTATGTCTGCTGACATGGGGGATGAGGGTGATTTCAAATATCTTCGGCCATAATTTACCGGTGACAAATAAGCGGTGGTTATCTTTATCCCATGCGATGCCGTTCAAGACATCTATCGGTGAAGGCAAAGGCCCCGCTTGATCCAAAAGACCAGTCAGATCAATAATGCCGGTGACTTTACCGCTTTCGGGATCGATGCGAACAATCTTGTTCGTTTGCCAGACATTGGCGAATATTTCGCCATCGACCCATTCCAGTTCATTTAATTCCGGTAATTCTTCCCCATGCGCTGTCACAGTAATCATACGAAGGGTTGTCAGGCTTTCCGGATCAAGGAAGCGCAGAACAGGTGTGCCGTCACTCATAATCAGATATTGATCGTTATGGGTCAGCCCCCAGCCCTCACCTTCATAGTGAAAGCTTCTGACCTGCCGTAAATTTTTAATATTCCAGACAAAACCCAGCTGGCTTTGCCAAGTCAGCCCAATGATTTTATCTTTCCAGTCGCTGATACCTTCACCGAAATAACTTTTTCCGATGTCTATTTTTTGCAGCGTTTGGCCCGTTTCAATATCGACTTTCCGAATAGACGAATGGCCGTTCAGGCCGGTGCTTTCGTAGAAATAACCGTTCCGGTAAAATAAACCTTCGGTAAAGGCCTTAGTATCATGGGGATAACTATGGACGATTTGATAATCATAGACAGGGATAGCCGGAGTCGCAGCATGTGACGCCACGGAACAGACAAGAATTATCGTGCTGAAAAGCAGAAAAAAACTGATAACTTCGGATATCAACAATATGATGGTAGGCGAAATTGAAAAATCTTTCGATTTTTTTCTAAGCATTATTTCTTCCTGAAATCAGGCTGTCCATTTTCTTTTCAATCAGGCTATACGCCTTCAATCTCAAGAATCCTTCATAAAAAGCGCCTTTAACGTAATATTGCGGCTGGCATCCCCCGAAAGGAGGCGATAGAAACAGCCCTTATGACCATAGATAAGACGTTTGATCCTGCCACGATAGAATCCCGTTGGTATACCCATTGGGAAGAAAAAGGCTTATTCCATCCGGAACGACCGGGAGCTGATCCTTTCACTCTGGTCATTCCCCCGCCCAACGTTACCGGCTCTTTACATATCGGCCATGCGCTGGATGATACCTTGCAAGATATTTTGGTGCGTCATGCCCGATTAAAAGGCAAAGATGCCTTATGGGTTGTCGGAACCGATCATGCTGGTATTGCCACCCAAATGGTTGTGGAACGCAATCTGGCCAAGATCGACCAGAAGCGTACCGATATGAGCCGTGAAGCTTTTGTCGATAAAGTTTGGGAATGGAAAGCTGAATCCGGCGGCACGATTACCCGCCAGCTTCGCCGTTTGGGCGCATCTTGCGACTGGGCGCATGAACGCTTTACTATGGATGAAGGCTTCTCCGAAGCCGTTATCAAAGTCTTCGTCTCTCTTTATAATGAAGGTTTAATCTACCGCGACAAACGGCTGGTTAACTGGGACCCTCATCTGGGAACGGCAATTTCCGATCTCGAAGTCGAAAGCCGTGAAGTTCAAGGCCATTTCTGGCATTTCCGTTATCCATTAGAGGATGGTTCCGGTGAAATCGTGGTGGCTACCACCCGTCCGGAAACCATGTTGGCCGATATGGCGGTTGCGGTTAATCCCGATGATGAACGCTATAAAGCCCTCATCGGCAAAAATATCTGTTTACCGATCACCAACCGTCTAATTCCAATTATTGCCGATATTCATGCTGATCCTGAATTGGGATCAGGCGCCGTGAAAATTACCCCGGGTCACGATTTTAACGATTTCGAAGTCGGAAAACGGGCAGGCATCAAACCGGCTGACATGTTAAACATGCTGGATAGTAGCGCCCGCGTTATCCAGACTGCCGAAAATGATGTTCCAGCAGAACTGGTTGGCCTCGATCGTTTCGAAGCCCGCAAGATCATTGTCGAAAAAATCGAAGCACTCGGTTTCCTTGATAAAATCGAAGACCGTGTCATTCAGACGCCTTATGGTGATCGCTCTGGTGTGCCGATCGAACCTTGGTTGACCGACCAATGGTATGTTGATGCTGAAAAGCTGGCACAGCCGGCTTTGGAAGCGGTACGTTCTGGCAAAATCAAGATCATTCCGGAAAGCTGGACAAAAACCTATTATAACTGGCTGGAAAATATTCAGCCTTGGTGTATTTCACGCCAGCTTTGGTGGGGTCATCAGATACCGGTATGGTATACCGATGATGGTCAGGCTATCGTTGCCGAAAATGAAGATGCCGCCCAAGAAAAAGCAGGTAAAGGCGTCAATCTTCGTCGTGATCCTGATGTGCTGGATACGTGGTTTTCTTCAGCATTATGGCCTTTTGCTACCTTGGGATGGCCGGAAAAAGATCCGAGAGCCTCGGGTCGCTATCCGAATGATGTCCTGATTTCTGGTTTTGACATTCTATTCTTCTGGGATGCCCGCATGATTATGCAGGGTTTGCATTTCATGAAGGATGTGCCTTTTCCGAAGCTTTATTTGCATGGACTTGTTCGGGCGGCTGATGGCTCGAAAATGTCTAAATCAAAAGGCAATACGGTCGACCCCCTTGGGCTGATTGATAAATACGGTGCAGATGCCTTGCGCTTCACGCTTTGCGCGATGGAAAGTCAGGGACGCGATATCAAGCTCGATGAAAAGCGGGTTGAAGGCTATCGCAATTTTGCTACCAAATTGTGGAATGCGGTTCGTTTTGCTCAGAATAATAACTGCGCCGTCAACAAATCGAAACAGCCGCCAGAAGCAAGCTTAACCACCAACCGCTGGATCATTGCCGAAACTGCTCGCGTTGCCCGCTCACTGGATCAGCATATTACCGATATGCGTTACGATGAGTTGGCCAACAGTCTGTATCATTTCGTCTGGAATGATTTCTGCGATTGGTATCTTGAGCTGATTAAGCCGATTCTGATGTCTTCAGAAAATCAGGATCAGGGTGAGCTGCAAGAAACTTTGTCGGTTCTGGGCTGGGTCATTGATCAGATTTTGATCATGCTGCACCCGATCATGCCGTTTATCACAGAAGAATTATGGCATGCCTTGGGTGACCGCGATCATGATCTGATTATCGCTTCATGGCCGGATTATCAGAATTGGACGGTCGATGAGACAGCCCAAAATGATATTGATTGGTTGATCCGCCTTATCACAGCGATCAGAGCAACCCGATCAGAATTGAATGTGCCGCCGGCTCTTAAGGTACCGCTGCATAGCCATGGCATTCCAGAAAAGACCGTAAAAAGTCTGGAACGCTTTGATCCCTTTATTAAAAGATTGGCACGAATCGAGTCGATCCACGAAGAGGCCGCCCCTAAAGGCGCGGCGGCGCAGATCGTTGTTGATGAAGCCACCTTTGTATTGCCTTTGGAAGGCGTCATTGATCTTGATGCTGAAAGAGGTCGCCTGAAAAAAGCGATCGAAGCGGTCGAGAAAGAAAAGACGGCGACAGAGAAACGTCTTGGCAATCCCAATTTTGTCGCACGGGCAAAGCCCGAAGTTGTCGCTGAAAATCGGGAAAGACTTGAAAGTTTTGTGGGCGAAATTTCTAAGTTGAAAGCCGCCCTTGATCGCCTGATGTAAAAGCTTTGCAAGAATTTCGCTTAAAACCCCTGTCGTTCTGTTCATAACGGCAGGGGTTTTTTGTAGATATCTGTAATTCGATAGGATTCTGTCTGGTCATTATAAAAGAGCTGTTTTAATAAATTACTATGTCTTTAGTCCCTACCCAATATCCGGCAACGCGCCTTCGTCGCGTTCGTGCTTCCGCGTGGAGCCGGAGTATGCATTCCGAAAATGTCCTGACCCCTGCCGATTTCATCTGGCCGTTATTTGTAACGGGTGGAAAATCGGTGAAAGAGGCCGTCCAATCTATGCCCGGCGTGTTCCGTTGGTCTGTCGATTTGATTGTCGAACAGGCCAAATTGGCACATAGTCTGGGTATCCCCTGTTTGGCATTGTTCCCGAATACGGACATATCCAAACGGAGCGAAAACGGGAAAGAAGCGTGGAACGCTGACAATCTGATGTGTCAGGCTATCCGCGCCATCAAAGATGCGGTGCCTGATATCGGTTTATTAACCGATGTTGCACTCGACCCATATACCAGCCACGGTCATGATGGCGTTATTGATGATCAGGGTTACGTCTTGAATGACGAAACCAAAGAATTGCTGATCAAGCAGGCGCGCGTTCAAGCCGAAGCCGGTGCAGATATTATTGCGCCGTCCGATATGATGGACGGTCGTGTGGCCGCTATTCGCGAAATGTTGGAAAGTGAAGGACATCGCAACGTCCAGATCATGTCCTATGCCGCAAAATATGCGAGCGTCTTTTATAATCCCTTCCGCGATGCCGTAGGGTCAGCCGGTATTTTTAAAGCCGACAAGAAAACTTACCAGATGGATCCGGCCAATAGCGATGAAGCCTTGCGTGAAGTCGCTATGGATATCGCAGAAGGGGCTGATAGCGTCATGGTCAAGCCCGGCTTACCTTATCTTGACGTTTTATACCGCGTCAAAGAAAGCTTTAAATTGCCGGTCTTCGCCTATCAGGTATCTGGCGAATATGCGATGTTGGAAGCCGCTTTTGCTGCTGGCATGCTCGATAAAGACAAAGCCGTTTTGGAAACGCTCACCTGTTTCAAACGGGCGGGTGCTGCAGGCGTTCTGACCTATCATGCGGTTCATGCTGCAAAGCTTTTGAATGGTTAATCCGCTTCTTTCAAAAAATGTTATCCAGTCAGGCAACTCTTCTAGCAGGCCATTTTATGGCCTGTTAGGAATCGGTTGCTGTTGTCTGGGTTTTGCTTTGTCCGGCTGTAAGGCGGATAAAAGATTCCCGTCTTTGGAACCCCGCCCTTTGGAGCGGCAAGCAATACAAACGCATATTATCGAGGATGTGCAGCCCCAGACGGTTAATTTACCGGATGATCCGGAATTTAATGCCCAACTCGAAAAAATTCTGAACACAGCCGAAAACGGCCATGCTCTTTTTGGGAAACAGGCCAATCAGCTTTCAACACAGATTGCGAAATTGCATTTTTCTTGTAAGGCCTCAGATACGCAATGCCTGATTGCAAAATCCCAAAATGAAAACTGGATTGCGGCACAGCAAAGTCTAACAAGTTTGGCCTCCACTGGAAGAGACCCGATGTTAAATGCGTTGATGCAGCTAGAAGAAAAGCGCGTGACATTGCTCCAGCATAACCCGCCAATCAGCGGCAAAAAGCTGGATGAGATTTCTGATAAGCTGCAAAATATGGATAAAGAAGAAAAAGAAAAAGTGACGCAGCTTGGCGAGCGTTTGCAGAATTAACGCCATGATCTTTATTCGAAGTGGCAGTGTGCAACCTTTTGGATAGAAACCAACGCCTTAATTCTATTTTTGAAATTTTGTTTGTGGGGGGTAGAAAAAAACTGCCCCTTTTTTTTCGAACTTTTTTATGCACGAAAATAAGAACAGGCTTCAAAACTAGGAAAGTCTTATTCAATTTCTCGGAAAGCCTCTTCATAGATAAACTGTCGAAGAAAGACGTTACCGTTTTGACACTCAATTTATGGGATTAGATCTCTCTTGAAATAAAGTCGGTAAGTGTTTTTCAAAAAAAATATTGCTGTCCTTCTGAACTTCATTGAAGCCCTGTCTTATCCTGAAAGTTTCTTTTTTTACAAAAAGATAAAAAACTAAAAATAGCTATCAAGGATATCAAAGCGATCATCTCTTTTTTTAAATTGAGTTAAGCTATTGTTTTTATTTTATTTTTTATGATTTAGGCAATGGGGGCCAGAAAAAGAAATCAACATCCAGAAAAGCTATTCCTATTTTTTTAAAAAAAACAAAGAATCTTAAAAATAAGGCTTGCATAAAGAAAAGAGTTTCTCTAATTGTGCGCTACGGACAGAGACAAAGACGTTAAGTTTTTGATTTGTCATTATAATTGCTTTAAGCATACAGAATGCGCCCGTAGCTCAGCTGGATAGAGCATCAGACTACGAATCTGAGGGTCGGACGTTCGAATCGTTCCGGGCGCACCATTACACAGTTTTTATTTTGTTATTCTCCCCCATAAAATTAATTAAAAAAAAGCTTCGTTTTTAAAGTTGCTTTTGTAAAAATAATGTCACTATTCAAATATTAGTGAACAGTATACTTCCCAGCCTATCATTTTACAAAAAATAAACTTTGTTTTTATTGTTTGATTATAAACAATAAAGCTTATTATATTTTAATCCTATATCAGACTATAGGTGGCTTTCTTCAAACTATTTCCCGATTCGGATGTCTATTGGGGCTTTATTGCCTGTAAGCGGCCTGATATCCGGACTATCATTATAAAACTATAATGATGACGTTTTCCATGTGGCTTTCAGTATTTTAAGCCGCAAATGATGACTAGCATATTGAGATTTGAATGGTGAAATTTCTATGCCCGCCGTCCCGCTGGACATTAAAAAACTGGCCGGTGCTGTGGCAGTGGACGGGACTGATTCTGGCGTCCCTTTTTTTCACCTTACTTTGGAATAGCCTACATATGCCAGCAGCCTTGCTGTTAGGCCCCATGTCAGCGGCGATCATCTTTTCTGTTTTGAATGGCCGTGTCCGGTTATCTAAAAAACCCTTCTCTTTTGCGCAGGGCGTTATCGGTTGCATGGTAGCGCATAACCTATCCTTCCGAATATTGGGCGAAATAATCAAAGATTGGCCTATTTTCTTAGGCGGCGTTTTTTCGGTTATTATTATCAGCAACCTAATCGGATGGCTGATGACTCGATGGAAAATTTTTCCCGGAACGACGGCTTTATGGGGTGCCGCCCCTGGTGCCGCAACGGTTATGACCCTGCTGTCCGAATCCTATGATGCCGATATCCGCCTTGTCGCCTTCATGCAGTATTTCAGAGTTATCTGCGTCGCGGTTATCGCTTCCTTTATTTCTCAAATATGGATGGCATCTGGTAATAGCGGCTATCAGCTGCCTTCGATTGTCTGGTTTCCACTGATCGACTGGATGAGCCTTGCAAAGACGCTCGCACTCATTTTGGTAGCGATGCCGATATCTCGCCTTTTCCATATTCCCAATGGTCGCTTGCTGCTGCCTTTATTCTCAGGGCTGATCTTACAATATTTAGGCTATCTGAATTTAACCCTGCCGCCTTTGTTATTGGCTTTTAGCTATACGATGCTCGGCTGGAATATCGGGATGCGTTTTTCTAGACCCGTTGTAAGCTATGTTGCCCATTCTTTCTTTAAAGTTTTTGTAGCTATTATTGTTTTGATCGTACTCTGTGGGTGCATGGGCGCGTTGTTAGTGCATTTCACACATATTGATCCGCTAACAGCCTATCTCGCAACGAGCCCCGGAGGTTCTGATTCTATTGCCATTATTGCAGCATCTTCCCCAGACAGGGTCGATATGGCTTTTATCATGGCGATGCAAACAGTGCGTTTAATTGCGGTGCTGCTGTCAGTCCCGCTGATAACCTGTCTTTCTCATTATCATACCCAAAATAACAAAAAATCGGCTCAGCAGCGATAGATCAGTATCCCAAAGAACGGTTACAGCCGACGGGTATCATGCCATTTTGGCGGTATAATCTTATATTCTTAGCGATCACCGACGAAGCTGAGACGGGGTTAGTAGTAGCCGCGATATGGGGCAGTACCGTAACACGCGGATGTTCCCAAAAAACATGATCTTCTGGCAACGGTTCGATGCTGAAAACATCGAGCACGGCGTGGCGCATGCGACTTTTATCAAGATATTCAAGAAGATCCGCCTCAATAAGATGCGCTCCCCGTCCCAAATTAACAAGACAAGCATCAGGAGCCAGATACTGGTAAAGATTCCGGCTAAGAATACCCTTGGTCTGATCGGTTAAGGGAAGCAAATTAACCAGAATATCAGCCCGATCAACAGCCTCTCTTAGACCATCTGCCCCTTGATAGGTTTCGATATTTTTCAGTGTTTTCTTTGAGCGACTCCAGCCCTTTACGACAAAGCCTAAAGAAACCAATGAGGCCGCCGATACACGTCCCATTTCGCCTAACCCCAGAACCGTCACCTGACAGTCTCGCGTGGAACGAGAGGGAAGCTGCGCCCATATTTTCTTTTGCTGCTGTGCTTTAAAAATATCGAAATAGCGGTGTACCCCCATGACAGCAGCGACCACCGTTTCAGCCATGGCTTGCGATAAATCAGGATCAATCAAACGACAGATAGGGATATCGGGCAGCGTTTTATCGGCCAGCAGGTTTTCAACGCCTGCCCAAAGACTCTGTATCCACTTCAGATTTGAGAAATGCCCTAAAGCGCCAGCCGGCGGATTGGCAATCAAAGCAATTTCGATAGCTGAAGCATCCTGAACCTGATCCAAGGTTATGATTTTTTCTTCTGGCATCGCAGCTTGCAAATGCTGCAGCCATATTTTTTCTAATGGAGCCGCAAGAGAAGTTGCCAAAAGGATAGGAGAATCATTCATATTCAGACTGCCTTTTCCAGAAAACATAATGCGGGATGTTTTACCCCTACCCTATCTGATTTAAGGCTTAGTCTTTGCCATAGTATTTTCGTGTCTTGATGGTAGGACGACCTTGCGAAAGCCGGTGAGCATTGGCATCTCTCAAGGAATAAGCACAGCCACAATATTCCTGTTGATAGAAATTTTCGCGTTTGCTGACATCCAACATGCGGTTGGTACCGCCTTTTTTCCGCCAGTTAAAATTCCAATAGCTGAGGCCAGCATAACGCGCCGCTGCATGCTGGCCGCAAGCCACAACTTGTTCAAAATTTTTCCAGCGAGAAATCCCCAAAGAACTGCTCATCAATGGGAATCCGTGTTCATGCGCAAAAAGAGCCGCCTGTTCCAAACGGATATCAAAACATAAGCTACAGCGCGTGCCTCTTTCAGGTTCATGCTCCATCCCTTTTGTTCGGAGGAACCAATTATCGCTGTCATAATCCCCATCAACAAAAGGCACGCCTAGCTTATTCGCGAAACGGATATTTTCTTCTTTCCGTAACCGATATTCCGGCTCGGGATGGATATTCGGATTATAAAAGAACACCGTATAATCAATGCTCGCCTCAAAGAGGGTTTCCATGATGCCCCCTGAACAAGGTGCGCAACAGGAATGCAAAAGGAGCTTTTGGGCCTTATCGGGAAGAACGAGAGGAAGTGACATATATCAGCGATCAGAAACCATTTTCGTGAAAAACAGATTTCTAGACATAGGCTATAGCGCTGAAAAAAACAGACTCTTGATTGAGATATGGCTCAATGGGTCACTCATCTAGAAATAAGATTGGCATTTAAAATGGCCTGCCTGCCGACCAAAGCAAACAGGCCATAAATCGCATAACCGTTTCTACTAGCCATCGATAAAAGGATAATCGGTGTAACCTTTGGCACCAGCGGAATACCATGTTTCGATCACATCTTTGGCAAGCGGGGCTTTTTCAAAGAAGCGGCGCGGTAAATCAGGATTGGCGATAAACAAACGGCCAAAGCTGATCGCATCAGCAACGCCAGAATCAAGCGCAGCCTGTGCTTTTTCAAAAGTGTAATCCTGATTAAGCACTAAAGGCGGCTTAAAGACTTTGCGTATTTCCGGTGATAATTTGGGCTGATCGGTCTGACCAAAAGTGCCATCGACAGCCCCTTCCCGCATACCGAGAAAAGCAATATTCAAATCGGATAGCATTTCAGCAGCCGGTATAAATACCTGTTCGGGATGACTATCAACCAAACCTTGTATTTCGCCATTAGGTGATAATCTGACTGCTGTCCGGTCAGCGCCAACCGTCGCAATAACCCGCTCCGTTATCTCTTTCAGAAGACGGATACGATTTTCTGGGGAGCCGCCATAGGCATCACTACGATGATTGGCACCATCCCTTATAAATTCATCAATCAAATAGCCATTGGCGGCATGAATTTGCACACCGTCGAAACCCGCTTTCAACGCATTCTTTGCCGCAACCTCGTAATCATTAAGGAGGCGGGGAATTTCATCCAGACGTAAGGCACGCGCCATATCGTAAGGCTTTTTACCGTCATAGGTATGCGCCAATCCCGGTGCCTGACTGGCAGAAGGCGCGACGGGCTGCATTCCGCTGACACTGGAAGGAACTAATCGTCCCATATGCCAAAGCTGAGCGAAAATAAGGCCGCCAGCATCATGGACAGCCTGCGTAATGGGCTGCCAACTATTTACTTGGGCATCACTCCAAAGGCCGGGGGCGTATGGCCATCCCGAACCTTCTTGAGTAATACCGATAGCTTCAGAAATAATCAGACCAGCACTTGCCCGTTGAGCATAATATTTGGCCATAATATCAGTTGGAACATGCTCACGCGTGGCACGGCCACGGGTTAATGGCGCCATCAAAATTCTATTTTTTGCGGTAACGGCGCCGAAGCGGATGGGATCAAACAAGCTAGGCATCACCGGACTCCCAAAGTATCAGTCTAAAATCTGCTACTCTTTATAGCCATGATTCTACCATATTTCGTCAAGGATAACATCCGCCACAGCATAACATTATAAAAAATATTGTTATTATATTGATATATTATTTTTCGATAAAAGCCTTTTTCAGGTTGGTTTAAGCGCTTGATAATGAAACGCTATTAGCGAGACGCGTTCTTTTCTTTAAGAATCTCTATCTTTTTTCCTACTTAGGTATCGAGCAATCGGTGGAGCCGTCAATAAAACGACCACAAAGCGCACGGTCTGCATACCCATGACGAAAGGCATGTCCACCGGACTTGACGCAGCAACAACCGCAATAGAATCAACACCGCCAGGACTCGCCGCTAAATAGGCAGTTAAAAGATCAACATGGGCAGTTTTGGCCAGAATGACGGCTAAACCACTACAAAGAAGAATAAGCGTCAGAATAGAGCCCAAAACCCGAAAGAAAGAACGCGCCGCATAGAGGACAATCGATCGAGAAAAGCGTAATCCAATACTCCAGCCGACCAAAGTATAGCTGATTGCTAATAACCATGACGGCAACTCGATATCCAACCAGCCAAAATCTTGCAAAATGACGCCGATTCCCAAAGGCAATAGAATACCACCTGCGGGAATTTTAAACCAAGCTGCCAAAGGTATGGTTACCCCGATCAAAGCCAAAGTTTCGATAAAGGGAAGCGGATGGATAGTCGGGAACCATATAATCGACGAAGAGATATGATGGCTGCCAATAGATATTTGGGCAATGGAAGACGCGACCAGGGCCACGCAGACAACCCGCAGATATTGCATAAAGGCAACCAGTCGCACATCAGCCCCATAGGCTTCAGCCATCAAGGTCATGGTTAATGCGGCACCGGGTGAAGATCCCCATAATGCCGTTGTTCCTGGTACGACATGGAAACGCACCAATAACTAACCCAAAAGCGAGCTGACCAGAATAACCGAAACAACACCGGCGAGAAAAAGCGGCCATTGCCGCAGCATCAAATCCAAGATCGGAAGCGGCATGCTATGGGCGATCATGCAACCGATCACCCCTTGTGACAGTATGAAAGGCCAGCGCGGCACAGCTACCGAACCTTCCATAACGGCCACTAAAATTGCGGCGGCCATAGCGCCCAACAACAAAGCGGCGCCCAGATGAAGCATTTCAAATAAGCTGATAAAAAGAACTGAACCCAAGAGCAGGCTCGCCCATTGGATCATGATGTGATGGTTCGCAAAGGAAAACCGGCGGAATACATGGGGGAGCGTAAACATCCGGTTATTTCAGGACTATCTTTTCACTTTGCACAACGCGCGAAAGCCGCGGGAATATCTGTTGAACCGCCATATCATGCAAAGGGCGTGAAAAACTGGTGCAGCCGTCTTCAGCTATGACCAGATCATAACCATGTTCCCATGCCTGCCTTGCCGTAGACTCAACCCCAAAATTGGTGGCAATACCGCTTAAAACAATGGTGGTAATACCACGCCGTCTCAATTGAAGATCGAGTTCGGTGCTATAAAAAGCGCCCCATTGTCTTTTGGTAATCACGAAATCACTCGCCTGTTTTAAACCATCGGCAAACTGATCCCATTCAGGCGAAAAACCACCTTCAGGATAATCGGCAGGTTGATCGACATTCTGGGACGGAACATCTGGAAAGCCGTCAGAAAAAGTTACTCTGACCAAAAAGACTGGAGCACCGGCTTCTCTGAATTTTTCAGCCAAATTTTTACCGACAGACAGCGCCTTTTGGCCATCGTAAGGTTCCAAAGGCAGATTGATAATGCCGTTTTGTAAATCAATCAGGACGAGGGCAGTTGTTTCAGGATTAAGGGAAAGCATAGGACGCGTCATCTCCGTGATTCACTGAACATAGCCAAAGCAGGCGTGCATAACCATACAAACCGGATAAATCGCCATGAAACGATCATCCGATAGAATCCGAAGGAATATAGACCGTGGCCTAAGAAGTGACCAGCGCCTCATCTTTTTGAAAAGATATATCTCATTTTATGGACGCTGAAGATTAAGGCGAATAGATCGTTTATTCTGAAACAGGACAGAAAAGATGCCTTTTGAAATGGGCACAAAAAAAGCACCCTAAAGGTGCTTGTTTTTGTAGAAACTGGAGCGGGCAAAGGGATTCGAACCCTCGACCCCAACCTTGGCAAGGTTGTGCTCTACCCCTGAGCTATGCCCGCTCTGGCATTTCGGTTAACCGTTTCCGGTGCCGTGGGAGGGTCACTAGCATTGCTTTTTTATTTCGGCAAGCTCTATTTCACAAAAAAATGAAAAAAATATCTATTTTCTCAAATTTTTAGCAAAAATGACTGAAAAACTTGATTTTTCAAAGCGATTAACCCGTCAGAGGCACTGGAACACAGTGCCTCTGTTAAAAACAGGATATCCCAAAAGGATGTTTTTTATTGATCGTTTTTCCAACGTGCAAAAATAGCCGTTGGAAGATTGAGGCCGCGTGCTTCTTCTTTGATCGCCATTTCACCGACTTCGACAGATCCGCCCAGATGCTGCGTCGCCTGAGAAAGCAATTCACCAATGGCTAAAGCCGACATTCTGACAGCATACACCGTCAAAACTAGAAATTTTGATTTCTTATCTAGCAGTTTGACGGCTTCGCTTATCAAATCAGATAAATTTTCTTCCAGCCGCCAGACTTCATGGGCAGGGCCTCGCCCGAATTTCGGGGGATCCATCAAAATACCATCATAGCGCCGATTACGACGGGCTTCCCGTGCGGTAAATTTCACAGCATCATCGACAATCCAACGAATAGGTTTGTCTGCCATGCCAGAGAGCTCAGCGTTATTTTTAGCTGAGGCTACTGATTTTTTAGAAGCATCGACATGGGTGACCTTGGCACCCTTTGCCGCAAGGGCAAGACTGCCCACGCCGGTATAGCCAAAAAGATTAAGAATTTCGGCATTTTCGGTAACGCGTTCTCTCATCCATGCCCATTGTGGTGCCATGTCTGGGAAAAATGCCAAATGACGAAATGACGTATTCTGGGCAAGAAAGCAGACATCTTCCCACTGCAAAAGCCAGCCTTCTTTGGGAACATAGGGTTTCAGATGCCAGCGTCCGCCGCCGTCTTCATCAGAAGCGCCGATAAATTCTCCGTCAGCCTGCCAGTTATCTTGAGCAGGACTCCACATCGCCTGTGGTTCGGGACGGATAAAATGATAACGCCCATAACGTTCAAGCTTACGCCCGTGGCCGCTATCGACCAGACCATAATCTTCCCATGCTTCGCCTGTCAGGGTGATCAGGGAATCGATCGCCATTTTTATCCTGCCTTTTATTTTCGTTTTTTATGAAAGAGTAAGCCCATCGCCAACACTGGCAAGGGCTTCGCCTTGGGATATCGCCTGTTGTCCGACATGACGGATATCATCCAATGTAACAGCATCAATCCATCCGACAATTTCTGATGGGTGAACAATTCGGTTATGGATTTGGATTTGCCGTCCCAAATGATCGCAACGGGCAGCAACCCCTTCCAAATTCATCAGAAGCCCTGCCCTCGCCTGTGCTTTAGCGCGTTGCAATTCTTCTTCAGACATTGAACCGACTGAATCGACAACGATCTTACGTATCAATGCCAGAGCTTTGTCAGCGTCTTTTTTATCTGCCGCGCAATATATACCAAAAATACCGGTTTCGAGCCAAGATTGCGACCAGCTATAAACCGAATAGACTAAGCCTTCCTGTTCCCGAAGGGTCTGGAATAATCGGGAGGACATTCCCCCGCCCAAAATAGAAGCAAACAAGGCTAAAGCGTGGGAACGGATATCCTGATAGGAAAAGCCTTGATAGCCCAAAGCTATATGGGTCTGATCACTTTCACGCCGATCAATATGACATCCGCTGGTAAAATGTGCCTTTTCAACTTCGATAGATTGGCCTTTTTCCCAATCACCAAAGCGATCTTCAGCCATTTTCAGAAAAGCATCTTCATCTACTTTGCCAGCGGCAGCTAGAACGAAACCTTCCGGCTGGTAATACTGCCCTACCCATTGGCTTAAGGCATTCCGATCAATAGCATTGATGGTCTTTTCATCGCCCAAAACTGGCCGACCTAAGGCCTGATCTTTGAAAGCGACCGATTGTAAATGGTCATGGATAATATCATCAGGCGTATCATAAGATTCACCTAATTCAGATAAGACCACGCTTTTTTCCCGTTCCAGCTCGTCACTATCCAAAGTCGGATTGCGGACGAGATCGGCTACCAGCTCTAACCCCAAATCCCAATATTCGGAAAGCATTCTGGCCTGAAAAACGGTGTGGTCTCGGGCTGTCCATGCATTGAGCTGGCCGCCACAATTTTCGGCCGCCTCGGCAATCATGCGGGCGTTACGCTCACCCGCACCTTTGAAGACCATATGTTCGACCATATGAGCCAGTCCGCTATAGCGTGCCGGTTCAGAACGGGCGCCCACATTAGAATAAAGACCAACGGCCATCGTCTCGACTCCGGACATCGGTTGAAGAGCGATGGCCAGACCATTAGACAGACGGTGAAGTCTAGGACTCAAAGCTGAAATCCGGCATCGATATAAGCCTGAATTGTCTGACGTGATGCAGGCAATTCAACACAACGTTCTTCGCGGCTGTAAAGATCAGCCAGACGATGCGGTAACGGTGCATTTTTACCCGTGATACGCGCAACAGCATCAGGGAATTTAGCCGGATGCGCGGTTGCCAAGGTAACGACCGGAACATCTTTGGGAAGGGCGGTTTCACGAGCAGCAGCAAGACCGATCGCCGTATGCGGATCGATAACTTGCCCTGCTTTATCAGAAGCCCAGCGCATGGTTGCGGCCATTTCTTCTGGATCAATCCGGTTGCTGCTGAAGATCGTTGCCGCCTGCTGACGCATGGCATCCGAAATCTGGATAGCGCGGCTCTGTTCGAATTTAGCCATGGTAGCGGCCAAAGAAGCTGAATCTCGACCATGCAGATCAAAGAGCAGACGTTCGAAATTGGAACTGATCTGGATATCCATCGAAGGAGCATCGGTTGGCGTCACACTGCCAACAGAATAATCACCCGCAGATAATGCACGATAAAGAATATCGTTGATATTGGTTGCGACAATCAGTCTTTCTACAGGGAGACCCATTTTCTTTGCCGCATAGCCAGCAAAGACATCACCAAAGTTACCCGTCGGGACAGAGAAAGCGACTTTCCGGTCAGGCGCGCCCAGACGGACAGCCGCATAGAAATAATAGACAATCTGCGCCATCAGACGCGCCCAGTTAATCGAGTTGACAGCCCCTAAACGATGACGTTTTCTGAAATCACTGTCGTTGAATATCGCTTTCACAATGGCTTGCGCATCATCAAAGCTGCCATCAATGGCGACATTATGAACATTGTCATCAAGAACCGTCGTCATCTGGCGACGCTGTACTTCGGAAACACGACCATTCGGGTGCAACATAACAATCTGCACACCAGCACGTCCGGCCACAGCCGAAATAGCCGCCGATCCCGTATCACCCGAGGTTGCCCCGACGATCGTCAGATCTTGGCCTTTTTCTTCGGAAAGAAATTTTTCGAATAAATGACCAAGAAGCTGTAAAGCGACATCCTTGAAAGCCAAGGTAGGGCCATGAAACAGTTCAAGCAGAAAATTCCGTTCATCCAGCTGCACCAACGGCGTCACTGCCGCGTGGTTAAACTGGCCATAAGCGGCTTCGCACAGATTTTTTAAAGCCTGATCATCCAGCACGCCGCTGACAAATGGCCGCATAACCGCAACCGCCGTATCGACATAGGATAAGCCAGCCAAAGCGGCGATATCCTCGCGGCTGAAAGAAGGCCAGTTTTCCGGCACATAGAGACCACCGTCCGAGGCAAGCCCCGTTAAGGTAACGCCTTTAAAATCCTGCGCGGCTGCCGCGCCCCTTGTACTGATATAGCGCATGATGCCCGCTCAATTCTGAAATATAACAATATGACCTTTGCCTCAGGCAAAAGACTTGGTGCTTTTCTAACGAGGGGCGACGCTTTCGGCAATCCGTCTGACACGAAAATAGAGCGATAAAGGCCAAAAATCGCAGAAGTTACGAGTATAGAGTTTTTTTATTTCCTATCACGCTATTATCATTTTCTATCATCCGTAAATATCTTATTCGGATAATGCTTTCTGGCGCGGTTTCAGAAGAAGCCTTTTGAGACAGCTATCCTGATTGAAATCATTGCCCTGTAAATCTCTCACATCAATATGACGGACTGTCATCTCTTCATTTTTATGAGGCGGATAGAGATAGGCATCCAAAACACAAATCGAGCTTTGGAATTGCAAACGTCTGACCCAAGGCTCATCAATATCCTGATCGGGTAGACCAAAGAGATCAATAAGATTAGCCGCCGTCATCCCTTGTAATTTCGGCAGACGGGCGGGTGACGGAATCGGAGCAACGGGACGTTTAACAGGTGAAGGCGTCACAACAGGATGGGCTTTTTCTCCACCACATCCCGATAAAAACATAATGGCAGGGAAAAAACTGCCCAAAAGCAATTTTTTCAAAAAAGTTTTGTTGAACAGAATAGCGCCTGTCCACTGTCTACTGCCGGTTTGATCCATAAATAACGTGCTTCCTGATTCGAAAACCGATTCGCCTAAAGAAAATAGGCGTGTTTTATTGAGGCTCCTTATTTTCCAGAAAAGGTGGCTCTGTCTATTGGCTTTCTTTGCCAATAAGCCTGTATCCGCCTCTTTTGATCGCAGTTTACTTTTTTGCAGAAGTTAACGAAGAAGTTTTCTCGTGTTTTCTCGCTTTTATAAAGCCGTTATGGCATCTGAACTTTTAAATTCTCGCTCTGTTTCAGGCATGTTTATTCAGGAAAGGCCGCTATGCCTCATACCCGCTATGATATTGTTGCTATCGGAAACGCCATCGTCGATGTGCTAGCCGCAACCGATGATAGTTTTTTAGATGAAAAAAACATTACCAAAGGCTCTATGCAGCTGATTGATGCTGATTCTGCTGAACAGCTTTATCAGGAAATGAACGCCAGCCATGAAATCAGCGGCGGTTCAGCGGCAAATACCCTCGTAGGTGTAGCTTCTTTGGGTGGGCGCTGTGCTTTTATCGGACAGGTGGCCGATGACCAGCTCGGACAGGTTTTCCAACAGGATATCCGTGCCCAGAATATCCATTTTGATGTTCCCGTCCACGGTACGACAATTCCGACAGGTCGTTGCCTTATTCTGGTATCGCCGGATGGCGAACGCAGCATGAATACCTTCTTAGGTGTTGCCCAGACATTGCATCAAACAGCGATCAAACCGGAAATTATCGAGAATGCAGAAATTCTCTATCTTGAAGGTTACCTTTGGGATCCGGAAGTGCCGCGTTCGGCGATGAAAGAAGCCATCCAGATCGCCAGAAAAGCAGGCCGTAAGGTCGCATTAACGCTGTCTGATATCTTCTGCATTGAGCGCCATCGCGAAGATTTCAAAAAGCTGATCAATGAAGGCTTGATTGATATTCTGTTCGCTAATGAAGGTGAGTTGAAATCACTAGTTGAGCATGATGATCTTGATCAGGGTATTCACGAAGTCGCCACCAAACTTCCTTTGTTAGTTGTGACCAGAGGCCCAGAAGGCGCAATTGCGGTTCAGGATATGACGCGCACGGAAGTCTCTGCAAAGAAAATTGACAAGGTAGTAGATACCACTGGCGCTGGTGATCTTTTTGCGGCTGGCTTCCTTGCCGGTCAGGCAAGAAATCTCTCTATTGCGGCAAGTCTTGAGATGGGCGCTATCGCTGCGGCAGAAGTTATTTCTCATTACGGCGCACGGCCTGAAAATGATATTAAAGCGATGATTGAATCTGCATTGAATATTAGCCTGAATTAGGGCAGGGGAAAATTCTCTTTGTTTGTTTTCTAAAAGACAAAGAGGCAACCTGATCAAAGTAATAAAAAAGGCTCCGAAGAATTTTCGGAGCCTTTTTTGTCAGAAGACATTCTGAATTTATCAGGGTTTTGGCCGAAGATTGAGAAAAATAAGCAAAGAAGATGAGACATAAATCGATGAATATGTCCCGACAATAACCCCGAGAAGCATGGCTGCAGTAAAGCTGCGAACCGCATCTCCACCGAAGACAAGCAAGATACCCAGAACCAGAATCATAGATAGACTGGTCATAACGGTACGAGGCAAGGTTTCATTGACCGAGAGATCAATCAATGAACCGATATCCATCTTCCGGAATTTTCTTAGATTTTCACGAATACGGTCATCAATAACGATTTTATCGTTAATCGAGTAACCGGCAATCGTTAGAATAGCGGCCACAATATTAAGGTCGAATTCCATTCGGGTTAAAGCAAAAAAGCCCAGAATAACCAAAACGTCATGAGCGACAGATATAAAGGTGGAAACAGCAAATTGCCATTCAAAGCGCACCCATGTAAAAATGACGATACCCGCAATGGCGAGCAAGACCGCAATAATACCGCTGCGCAGTAATTCGCCTGAGACCTTACCAGAGACGGTATCGACCCGTTCAAAATGCACATTCGGGAATTTTTGCGTCAAAGAACCCTGAACAATTTTGACCACTTTTTGAGAGGCGGTTTCATCACCCGGTGGCAAAGGCAGCCGGATCGAAACATTATTGTTAGTGCCTATTTGCTGGAGGCTAGCCTCACCGATATTCAGATGGTTGATGTCCCGTCTTAGGGTATCGAGCTCAACCGGTTTTTCAAAATGGGCTTCAATCATCAGACCGCCGACAAAATCGACACCGAGATTGAGGCCTTTTACCCCCAAAAGGACGACAGAAGCTAATGTAAGAATGAAGGTAAGCAGAAATGCTACCCCTCGTAAGCGGACAAAACGGATATTCGTGTTATCCGGGACAATACGAAGCAAAGCCATGGTTATATGTCCCTTCCTAGATCGTCAGTTTGGCTGGACGACGTCTCAGATAGAGAGCCACCAACATACGGGTAAAGGTAACAGCGGTAAAAACCGAAGTGATGATCCCGATTAAAAGAACCACAGCAAAGCCTTTGACGGGGCCTGAACCAAAACAGATCATGATCAATGCAGAAATAGCATGGGTGACATTCGCATCGAAGATAGTCCGACTGGCTTCTTTGTAGCCCATATCCACAGAATGAAGAGGCGTCCGTCCTTTGCTTATTTCTTCACGAATACGTTCGTTAATAAGCACATTGGCATCGACCGCAGCCCCGATAGTCAGAACAAGACCAGCAATACCCGGAAGGGTTAAGGTTGCACCCAAAATTGCCATAACCGCTAGGATCAGGAATAGATTGAGAATAACCGCGCTGGAAGCATAGATTCCAAAGCGGCCATAAACACTGACCATAAAAATAACGATCGCAACAATAGCAATGCTGCAAGCCAGAGTACCTGCCCTGATTGAATCAGCACCAAGACCTGGACCGACAGTTCTTTCTTCCACCACTTTCAAGGCAACGGGCAAGCTACCCGACCGTAAAGCAATTGCCATTTGATTAGCAGAATCAACCGTGAAGCTACCTGTAATAATGGCAGAACCACCTAAAATGGGTTCATTGATCGACGGAGCAGAAAGGATGACATTATCAAGAATAATGGCAAAGCGTTTACCTGAATTTTTCTGGGTAACCTCTGCAAAACGGCGACCACCATCGGCATTAAAACTGATAGAAACAGCCGGTAGGTTATTCTGATCCATCGTCTGGTCAGCGTGAACCAAATCAACACCCGTAACAATTGCCCGTCGTTGCACAGCGACTGGCTGTCCAGATTGGGCAATCATGACTTGGGTTCCGATCGGCACTTTTCCTTGAGCAAGATCGGCCGCTTTGACACTGTCATCGACCAATTTAAATTCAAGTTTCGCTGTCTTACCAATCAAGGCTTTTAGGGCTGCTGGGTTTTGTAATCCCGGCACCTGAACCACGATACGATCATTACCCTGTCTGATAATGATAGGTTCACGCGTACCAAGAGAATCAATCCGTTTACGGACGACTTCAGTTGCTCCTTCCATCGCCTGATTGACAAAAGACTGGATGCCTTCCTTTGTCGGATGCATGACGATGCGATTGCCATCGATAACCCGAACATCCCAATCGCGCTGACCTGTCGCACCGATACCATTTGTTAAGGTTCTGACCGCTTCAACAGCACCATCAAGTTGATGGTTGTCGCGCACCATAAAGCTCAGCTGGTCATTATCGGCGGACATATCGCCAATAGTAATTGCAGGTTGTGTCCGACTGATTTGGGAGCGAACCATTTCTTCCATGGTAACGATACGTTGATGGGCAACATCTGCGGTATCGGCTTCAAGTAGAATATGGCTTCCCCCCGAAAGATCGAGGCCGAAATTAATGCGGGGCAATGCCCCTAAACCAAGTTTCTGGTCGAGGCCCGAAGGTAACAAGCTAGGGATCGCCAAAAAGACCCCCAGCATCAGCACCAAAATAATCGACCAGATTTTCCAACGCGGGAAGTCAAGCATAGCAGATTATTCAACCGTATTGGAATTAGCAGCCGTTAAAGGCTGAACACTTTGTAAAGTCGCTTTGACAACGGATATTTTAATACCCTTTGAAATTTCGATTTCGACTTCACGGTCGCTTACTTTTAAGACTTTACCAATCACGCCGCCTGCGGTGATGACGGTATCGCCTTTCTGGACAGCCTCAATAGAGCGACGCTGTTCTTTAAAGCGCTTTTGCTGCGGACGGATCAGCATCAGGTAAATAATGACGAAAACAATAAGAAAAGGCAGCATAGCAGGCAGCTGGCTGAGAATACCACTCAGGCCAGCGTTATTACCAGCTGTCTGAGCAAAGGCAGGAGTTGAAAACATCGGAGAACTATATCCTGAAAAGGGAAAGAAAAGCCTGAGTTTATAGTGTTTGATAAACCTCAGACGATTAGTTTATAATTATCACGATAAAAGCGATAGCCGCAACCGATCATTCTCTTTTATCATCGGATATCATTCGGATGTGACCGGATTATTTTAGTATACTGCGAAAAAATTTATAAAAACATGTAATCTTTACTTGCGCATATAGAATAATTCCCCTAGATTTTGCCACCTCGGTCGGGGCGTAGCGCAGCCTGGTAGCGCATCACACTGGGGGTGTGGGGGTCGCTGGTTCGAATCCAGTCGCCCCGACCAGTTAATCTAAAATAATTTTTCTTCCCAAAATTGGTATCTGACAGTGTTGTTCTTTAACGATGCCGTGTTGCATTTTATAATGCCGAGTAAAAAGCCCGTTAGCTTTCTTCCTTATCTGCTTTTACAAAGAAGCCTGTATCCAAGCACGGCAGACAATTTCAAAAATATATAATCATCGCTTCAAAGCAGAATGCCGAATATTCATATCGGCAGCCTTTTTGAAAAAGTAAAAGGTATTCCAATAGGATAAATGTTTTTGACATTTATCGCGGTAATAGACTGGGAGTTGTTTGGGCAAACAGTTGATAAAAAAACAGGCTATCCCCTTTTCAGGGTATAGCCGACCAAACAGATTCAAAATAAAACAGGGGTAATTATTAGAAGCGGATAACAGCCGCACCCCATGTAAAACCACCGCCCATAGCTTCCAAGACAACAAGGTCACCGGATTTGATACGACCATCCTGCACGGCTGCATCCAAAGCCAAAGGAACAGAAGCCGCAGCCGTATTAGCGTGATAATCTACGGTGACGACCACTTGTTCAGAAGGAATGCCTAATTTTTGAGCAGTAGCCGTCAAAATACGGGCATTCGCCTGATGAGGAACGACCCAGTCAACCTGTGAAGCGGAAAAACCAGAGGCTTCGAGAGCTTCTTCTGTGACAGAAACCAAATTGGTAACAGCGTGACGAAAGACCTCACGTCCCTTCATCAATAATTTTCCAACTGTTCCAGTTGTCGAGACACCGCCATCGCTGCACAATAAATCTTTGTAACGGCCATCAGCATGTAATTTGACTGTCTGGATACCTTTTTCGGTATCGTCTGTCTGGCGCAAGACAACGGCACCAGCCCCATCACCAAATAAAACGCAGGTGGTGCGATCTTCCCAGTTCAAAAGACGGGTAAAAGTCTCAGCACCGATGACGAGAGCAACTTTAGCGCTATTGGTTTGAAGCATGCTATCTGCAACTGACAGAGCATAAAGAAAACCAGAGCAAACCGCCTGAACATCGAAGGCAACACAGTCACCAACGCCCAAAGCAGCCTGAACACTCATGGCTGTTGCGGGTAAGGTATAATCGGGTGTCGTTGTTGCAACGATAATCAGCCCGACTTCGTCAGGTGAGACCCCTGCATTCTCAAGCGCACGACGAGCGGCTTCTGTTGCCAGCGTTCCGGTTGTTTCATCAGCGCCCGCGATATGGCGGTAATGAATACCTGTCCGCTCAACAATCCAAGCATCCGAGGTATCAATATGGTAGGTCTGCGCTAATTCGTCATTTGAAAGACGTTTTTTTGGCAAAACCGAGCCAGTTCCGATGATTGCTGACCGCCGCATAGTCATGCCTGCAATTCCTTATTGCTCGCCTTAGAAAAAAACATATCCAGATCAGCGGCGATACAATTGACCAGATTGGAACGGACAAGTTTGGCTGTTAAATGAACAGCTTGCGCTACGCCGGATACGTTAGCATTCCCGTGACTTTTAACAACAATACCATTGAGGCCAAGAAAAATTGCCCCGTTATGGTTATTAGGATCAAGATAAACCCTGAATAACCGAAAAGCTGGTTTTGCAAGCAAAAAGCCCAGTTTGGAGCGTAACGAACTTGAGAAAGCACGCCGAAGAAGATTGGTGATAAAGCGCGCCGTACCCTCGATCGTTTTCAAGGCAATATTGCCAGAAAAACCATCGGTTACAATAACGTCAGCATCGCCCTGCCCAATCCTGTCCGATTCAATAAAGCCGGTATATTGGAAAGCGGTTTGCTCTGTCTGACGTAAGAGGGCAGCGGCAGCCCTTAAATCTTCGGTACCTTTCATTTCTTCGGTACCGATATTGAGTAAGGATAAGCGCGGACGCGGGATGCCCATAGCTGACTGTGCATAGACAGCCCCCATTACCGCAAATTGCACCAAATTACGCATGCCACATTCGGTGTTAGCACCGAGATCCAGCATCACGACTCCGTTTTTGCCCAATGTTGGCAAAATACTTGTCAAAGCCGGTCGTTCAATGCCCTGCATCATCCGCAAGTAGAATTTTGCAATAGCCATTAGCGCACCCGTATTTCCTGCGGAAAGGGCAGCATCTGCTTCGCCCGATTTCACAGCAGAAATAGCCATACCCATAGAACTATTACGGGCGCGGCGCAGGGCAAGAGACGGCTTTTCCTCACCGGAGATTACATCCGGTGCAGGACATATTGTACAGGCCGGTGCAAGCTCAGGAAACAAATCCATCTGCGCACGCACAAGCGCTTCGTCACCATATACGCGGAAACGCAAATCCGGATCAGTCGATAGCGCAAGTGCCAAAGCTGCAATGACAACTCTCGGACCACCGTCCCCGCCCATGGCATCGACAGCGATCAGAGCTTGATCCTTACTCATCATTAATTAGACGGATCAGGCTTCTACAGCGATGATCTCGCGCCCATTATAGTGACCACAAGCTGGGCACATATGATGCGGACGCTTTAATTCGCCGCAGTTTGGGCATTCCTGATAAGCTTCTACCGTCAAAGCATGGTGACTACGACGCATATTCCGCCGTGAAGGGGTAGTTTTTCTCTTAGGAACAGCCATGTCGGAACCTTAAAATTATTTAAAATGAAGCGATAAAAAATTTAGCGACGATATGAGGCTTATGTCATAAACCAGCAAAGGAATAAGTATAATTCGCTGATTTATGCAGCCAGAATCGTCGCGCATCAAAGCGCGTATAACGAATTTCGCCTGAGTTACAAGCCCCAAGCGACAATTTGCTTGAAATACGCCCCAAGATTGGCGCTAAACCAACTATATTTATCCCTGATGATTATCGGATGTCCTTGCAGGGTGTTTTTCACCCTCGCCAAGCGAATCAACATTTTTATCAGGAGCAGGACTATCGACACCAGGGTGATCGGGCGAGAGAAGAGCCGAAGTTTCGAGAATATCCAGTGCATTTCTTGCTAACGCATACCGCTTTGCAGCGACTAACCAATTTTGGGCATAGCGAGCCCCCGGCAATTTTGTAATATCAGCAATGGCACCATCAACATTACCATTATTCAAAAAGCGGATAGCTTCTTCTAGCTGTTCAGAAGGCATTGTCGAGATTTCACCCCGACGGTGAATGACAAACAGATTAGAAAAGAATTGACGGAAATAGCTCAACCAACCTTGCTGTTTATCAGGCTTAAGCAAATCCGTTTTCAATGTAGCGAGACCAGCGACCAATTGTTCTAGCGTAACCGGTTGGCGTGAGGCATTTAAAATAACCGAAACAGCCTGCTGCTGACTATTCCCAAATCGGGATTGGAGCAGACCTTCAAGATAGCCCAATGGTTGTCCACGGTTAAGCGCCCGTCTAGCGGCAAAAGCGACCAGCAAACTTTCAGCCCGCCCAGCGTCACCAATGGCCGCTTTGGCATCTTTACTGACATCATCGATCCGGTTCTCGAGGCGATCAACTCGACCATTCAAGGCATCAATAGAAGCTGTCAGATTAGGCGCTGGAGCTTCAGTTTGAGGAAGGGGCAAGCTACCATTTTGATTTTGGTTATTTCCGGACAGGGGAAGCTGTGGTGGTAGTTGCGCTACTTTTTCAGAGGCTTGTTGGTTATTTGAAGCAGGCGCGGGTGCAATCAGCATTTGGGCAGGCTGCCAGTGGGACAGTAAATAGACAGTAACCCCGACTCCACCAAGAAAGGCTGCACAGGAGAAAAACAGTTTTGACTGCCATGGCCGTTTTTTAGAAGACTGGGAGGCATTCATTAAAGGATCATTCGAAGCGTTCGGTTCTTTATTTCCGGCATAATTATGAATACCGTTGTTATCTGTCATGCGTCTGTCCCTGAATATTTGCCTCTGATTCCATTAAGAATCCGCCTTTACTTAATCGATCATGCTATCTGAACTTTATTTCAAGCTAGCTGCAGCCTTCAACAAATACATGTCATCAGGATGTTCAGCTATTGCCACTGCTCGCCAATCTTTTCCAACCTGCTCTGCTACTGTTGGGCTAATAACAGCAATCTGAACTTCATCTGGATTGATATCCGTTTTTGCGAGCAAAAGACGAAATTGCTGTGCAAAACGAGAGGAGTGTAACAAGACTATGGCATTTTCTACTAATGCCTGACAGGCTTCTGTGGGTAAACAGGCAATATTTTGCATTCTATAAAGAATTTTTATCAAAAATTGTCGATTTTCTTCTCTAGAATTTTTTTCAGCGGTGTAATCTTTATATATTTCACCACAAAGTCTTAATATCCGCATGCGTTTATCACGTTTAAGATACTGAAGCACGGATTCGCCATTTCCTTCAGCGGTTATAATAGACTGGAATCCGGCGAGACCCGCCGCCTTAGCCGTTGCTTTACCCACCGCGTAGAGAGGATAGTCTTTTATCTTATCCAGTTCTGTGCCGCCGTGATAAATAGCCTGCGCACTTGTGACCATAACAGCATCAAACAATAGATTTTTCTCTATCGCCCAAGGGACGGAAACAGCCTTTGCAAGAGGTGTTGTTGCGACGAGCCATCCTTCTTTTTGAGCCAGCTCGGTTGTAGTTGTTGCCCCCGGTTCCGGTCGCAAAACTAATAAGCGTCTTGGACAATGATTGTTTAGCAGCACGCTACTCGGCATACAGAACTCTTTTTGAAAAAAAGACTCCAATCAACGGACAGAAGAAGTTTCAATCTGAAAAAGGTTACGTAATTCTGGTGCGGCCTGATTCAATAGCAGACTGCCGATTTCAAAAGCATCTGAAGGCTGGCTGATATTTTTATCAATAGAAGTCGAAGATTGACCATCTTCTGTATAAAGGCACGCGCGAAGACGAATACCGTTTTCTGTGATTTGGGCATAAGCGGCGATCGGAGAATGACAATCCGCATTGAGGCGCATCAACAGTTGTCTTTCAGACTGAACCGCCAGATGGGTCGGACGATGGTCAATCGCGGACAGTTTTTTCCAAGCCAAAGAATTAGCCAATGCCTCTATACCAATCGCCCCCTGCCCTGCGGCTGGTAACATATGGTCTAGCGGCACATCAGACCCAAGCGTTTTACGACCGAGTCGGATAAGACCGGCTGCGGCAAGAAGGGTCGCATCGAATTGCTTACTCGCCAATTTTTCAAGACGAGTATCAATATTCCCTCGCAAAAGCTGTATTTCAATATCAGGTCTGACACGCCTTATTTGAGCGGCACGCCGAGGAGAAGCTGTCCCTACACATCCTGAAATAGGAAGAGACTCCAAAGAAATTGCGCCTATCAAGCGGTCATGCACGTCTTCTCTTGGGAGCATTGCCGCAATAGAAATATGAGGTGGACGAAAGGTTTCGACGTCCTTCATAGAATGTACCGCCGCATCAATTTCGCCCGCAGTCAGGGCAATATCGAGCTCTTTTGTCCAAAGCGCTTTGCCTCCGATATCGGCCAAGGCCTGATGACGGTTTTTATCACCTGATGTGCGGATAGGCACAATCACAACGGTATCCTCTGGCCAGCCATGGGTAGCACATAAAGTGGCTGCTACCGAACGTGCCTGAATAAGGGCTAAAGGAGAACCACGAGATCCGAGACGAAAAGGAAGTTGCATGATAGTTGCTCTACCGTCCCTTATGGTGGCAGAAAAGCCCCCTATGGCATTAGTTTTAGGTCTTGAGTCGAGTTGCGACGAAACAGCGGTCGCATTGGTTGATAATGATGGTAATATTATTGCCCATCATTTGGCAACACAAGAAATTTTACATCGCCCATACGGTGGCGTTGTTCCAGAAATTGCGGCAAGGGCGCATGTTGAGCGTTTAGAGCCGTTAATCAGAAAGGTTTTGGACGAATCAGGAAAAAATCTGTCAGATGTGGATGCCATTGCGGCAACAGCCGGTCCCGGGCTGATTGGCGGCGTTATGGTTGGATTAGTCACTGGCAAGGCATTATCCCTTGCTTGCAATAAACCATTAATTGCAATCAATCATCTTGAAGGCCATGCGTTAACGCCTCGCTTGGCTGATCAATCGTTATCTTTCCCATATTTATTATTGCTTATCTCTGGCGGCCATTGTCAAATTTTGTTGGTTAAAAATGTTGGCGAATACCGCCGTTTAGCGACCACCATTGACGATGCCGGAGGAGAGGCTTTTGACAAAACTGCCAAAATTTTAGGCTTGGGATTTCCAGGAGGACCTGCGGTTGAGCAGGAAGCTTTAAAGGGTGATCCCACGGCAGTACCTCTTCCGAGACCACTCGTAAGAAGCAAGGAACCACATTTTTCATTTGCAGGTTTAAAGACCGCTGTTTTGAGAGCGCATCAATCTGGGCTTTATAAAAGAGAAGATATTGCGGCATCTTTCCAGCAGGCGGTTATTGATTGCTTGGTCAATCGCAGCGAAAAAGCACTCAGAAAAATCGAAAGCGAAAATACTGCTATAAATGCTTTTGTTATTGCTGGAGGAATGGCGGCTAATCAGGCTATTCGCCCTGCTCTTACAGCTTTAGCAGAGGCGCATAATTTACCCTTCGTTACTCCAGCACCTTGGCTATGCACGGATAATGGCGCTATGATTGCATGGGCTGGAATTGAACGGTTCCGCCTCGGAATGATTGATACGCTTGATAGTCCAGCAAGGGCTAGATGGCCGTTAGATCCTCATGCTGAAAAAGCACGTGGTGCCGGAGTAAAAGCGTAAATGTCTGTTATAACAGAAAAAAATCCGACAGATGATTTTCATCATATAGGCGTGTTGGGCGCTGGTGCTTGGGGGACGGCCTTGGCAGCAGTCGCCAGTTATAACGGTGCGGTCACTTTATGGGGTCGCAAGAAAGAAGTCATTGACGCCATTAACAGCGCGCATATCAATCCTGATTATTTACCAGATATTGTCCTGCCATCGTCGATTCATGCGACAGATAATCTTGATGATCTAGCCACCGCGGCGGCTCTGTTAGTCGCTATCCCCGCCCAAAGAATGCGGTCGGTTTTAAAACGGCTTCCTGATGACAGCCGACCATTGATTTTATGCGCCAAAGGAATCGAAGCGGAGTCGGGATTACTCATGTCCCAATTGGCAGCCGAGATTTTTCCCAATCGTCCAATCTCTGTTTTATCAGGTCCGACTTTTGCGAGTGAAGTGGCGCAGCATTTGCCAACAGCCGTAACTTTGGCAGCGAAGGAACATTCAATACGAAGTGCCTTGATGCGCCGTTTGGCGATTCCGACATTCCGTCCTTATGCTTCATCAGATGTTATTGGTGCCGATGTTGGTGGTGCCGTCAAAAATGTGCTGGCAATTGCTTGTGGTGTTGTTGCGGGTGCTCGACTGGGACATAATGCCCGTGCTGCCGTTATCAGTCGCGGCTTTGCTGAAATGAATCGCTTTGGTATTGCTTTAGGCGCCAAGGAAGAAACCTTAACGGGACTATCTGGTTTGGGTGATTTAGTGCTGACCTGCTCATCTGAATTATCCCGCAATTTTACCTTCGGGAAAAAATTGGGTGAAGGGTATAGTTACGAGGAACAGCAGAAAACAAAAGCGGTCACGACAGAAGGAGTCTTTACGGCGCCCGTTTTACAGAGAGTCGCAGTAGCATTGAAAGTAGAGATGCCACTGGTTTCAGCCATATGCGATTTGATTGACGGTGAATCTGTTAACTCAGTTTTAGGAAAACTGTTATCTCGCCCATTAAAGGGGGAATACCGACTATCTGAATAGTGTCGTATTATGCCTTCATATCAGCATAATCAGGATAGGCGTTTTTAAAAATAAGATTCGGTAGATGAGTAGCGCGTGACGCGGCATTATGCCGCGTCATCGCTGGATGGTATTACTTCGGAGCCACAACCATCAACATCTGACGTCCTTCCATGCGAGGATGTTGCTCTACCTTTGCAACTTCCTGAGTATCAGCCTGAACACGCTGCATTACCTGCATACCAAGCTGACCATGCGCCATTTCACGACCACGGAAACGTAAAGTAACCTTGACCTTGTCACCTTCTTCGAGAAATTGGATAACCTTTTTCATCTTGGTGTCGTAGTCATGCTGGTCGATATTTGGACGCAGCTTGATTTCTTTAATTTCCTGTGTTTTCTGGGTCTTTCTGGCAAGATTGGCCTTTTTCTGGGCTTCATACTTGTATTTGCCAACATCCAGAAATTTGGCAACAGGCGGATCAGCATTCGGAGAAACTTCGACCAAATCAAGGCCTACTTCCTGCGCTTGCTCCATCGCCTGACGCGTGTACATGACGCCAATATTTTCACCAGTTTCATCAATGACACGGACACGGGGACTTTGTATGAACTCATTATAGCGTGGGCCACTCATCGGCATAGCTGCCTGGCCATGAGGGCGCCTCATCATCGGCGGACGTATAGCGGATTCTCCTGTTATTATTATGACGCTTTAAGCTTCAAACTCCTCTCACTTATTCCAAAAAATTATCAAGAAAAAGCCAGAGAATATATTTTTCTTTTACATCACCTTATCCTTCGCTGCCAGTTCTTTCAGCCGATAGATAACATCCAACGCCTGGCGAGGGGTAAGCGCATCAGCGTCCAGTTCTAAAACAGCGTCGTAAAGAGGATCTTTTTCGGGCAAAGCCGGTTGATAGGCCTGCATTCCGAAAAGAGGCAGATCAGCGAAACTAGCGGAGAAATCGCCGGTTTTATCGGTGGAATTTTCTAGTTGAGCCAACACTTCGCTTGCCCGTTTCAAGACAACAGGTGGCAGTCCAGCTAAGCGAGCGACTTCGATACCATAGCTTCTATCTGCGGGACCTTCAGCCATCTGATGAAGCAAGACCAGATCGCCTTGCCATTCCTTGGCGCGAACATGGTGAAGGGATAAAGCAGGAAGCCGATCAGACAATTGAGTCAATTCATGATAGTGAGTCGCGAATAGACAGCGAGACATATTGATATCATGCACAGCTTCGACCACCGCCCAAGCAATGGCGAGCCCATCATAAGTCGAAGTACCACGACCAACTTCATCAAGAATAACAAAACTGCGTTTAGTTGCTTGTGATAAGATGGCGGCCGTTTCGACCATTTCAACCATGAAGGTCGATCGACCACGTGCCAGATTATCAGAGGCGCCGACACGACTAAATAAACGATCAACAAGACCGATGCGGGCTTTTTCAGCGGGAACAAAACTTCCGGCCTGTGCCAAGACAGCTAATAAAGCATTTTGTCGTAGAAAGGTTGATTTACCGCCCATATTAGGACCGGTTACCAACCACAAACGATTTTCGGGATTTAAGTTAGTATCATTGGCAACAAAGCGTTCACCGGTTTTTGCCAAAGCTGTTTCGACGACAGGATGTCGTCCTTGAACGATATCAAAACTACAGGAATCGTCAACATCTGGTCTTATCCAGTTTTTCTGGACAGCACAATCTGCCAATCCGGCAGCGACATCAAGGCGAGCCAAAGCATCCGCACAAGCCGCGATGATATCACGCTGTTCCAAGGCAGATTGGATCAGAAATTCTAGATGCTTGCTTTCGGTTGCGATCGCCTGAACACCGGCCTGTGTTGCTCTGATAGCTTGCTCGTGCAGCTCTGTTGCATTGAAACGAACAACACCCGCTAATGTCTGGCGATGAGTGAATCCTGAATCTGATTGCATCAAGGCATCGGCATGACGCGAAGGCACTTCGATATGATAGCCTAAAACATTGTTATGCCGAATTTTTAAGGCATTGATTCCCGTTTTTTCACGATAAGCCGCTTCCAATGCTGCGATAGCGCGGCGACTTTCCCCACCCATTTCTCGCAATTCATCTAAAGCGTGGTCATACCCTTTGGCGATAAAGCCACCTTGTGAGGCATCAATTGACGGTTGCTCGATAAGCGCCCGTTCTAAAAGATCAACGAGATTGCCGTGCCCGCGAAAGCTGGGAAGGATTTGATCTAATAATTCTGGACGACTTTCGAGGGTAATCAGTTTTTCGTAAAGTTTGAAGGCTTGCTTTAAGCCATCGCGTAACAAGCTTAAATCACGGGGTGTTCCTCGACTTGCGACTAACCGCCCGAGCACTCTTGCAAGATCAGGAGATCCCTTTAAATCATCGCGGACGTCATCCCGAAAAAGCGTATCGTTGAAAAAAAATTCAACCAAGTCTAACCGTTGATGGATCAAACCAATATCCATCAAAGGCGCACTGATATCTGCGGTAAGAAGACGCGCGCCGGCACCAGTAACCATATGATCAACAGAAGCCGACAAGCTACCATCGCGGCGGCCTTCTGTGGATAAGGTTAATTCAAGACTGGCACGGGTCGCTGCATCTATCAGCATATGATCCGCATAAGCACGCCGGACAGGTTGCTGTAAAAATGGTAATTTGCCCTGCCCTGCGCGATCAAGCCATGCCAACAAACCATCAGCAGCAGCGAGTTCTGCACGAGAAAAAACGCCAAAACCATCAAGGGTAGAAACCTTGAAGATATCCTTCAGTCTCGCCTCACCATGACGGCTATTAAAATGATCGTTGCCTAGTGCGACAGATTGCGGAATGCGATTTTCATAGTTTTTTTGCTGAAGCAGAGATTCAGGTGCAATAATTTCGGCAGCAGATAAACGTGCTAATTCAGAATCGAGGCGGCCTTCCGAAAGGGCTATGGTTTCGAAACGCCCCGTCGAGATATCAGCAGCAGCTAGGCCAAAATCATCACCGGCTTGAGCAATCGCGACTAGCCAGTTCGCAGCGCGAGAATCTAACAAAGCTTCTTCTGTAAGCGTGCCGGCTGTAACAACTCGAATAATAGCTCTTTTGACTAGGGTTTTGGCACCGCCGCGCTTTTTGGCTTCGGCAGGTGTTTCTACCTGCTCAGCGATCGCGACCCGACAACCTGCCCGTATCAGACGAGCTAAATAAGATTCGGCGGCATGAATAGGAACGCCACACATCGGAATAGATTCTTCAATATGAGTTCCGCGACTGGTAAGGGCTATATCAAGAATAGCTGATGCTTTTTTTGCATCATCAAAAAATAGCTCGAAAAAGTCGCCCATACGATAAAAAAGCAGGCAGTCTTCTGCCTGCGCTTTTAACTCGTAATACTGTTCCATCATCGGCGTCACACCGCGCGTTTTTGATGCAGAAACACGCTTGGTGGCTTTGGTCTTTTTGACAGTCACGATTACCAGATCAAATTAAGAAAATTATAGATATAGAAAAGCCGGAAAGAATTCTGACCTCTAAGGCGTAGTACCACCAGGTCCAGCCCCAACAGGAGTCATACCAGCCATACCGCCAACTGCCGCAACGTTATTAAACAGTTCAGCAAAGAAGCCACGATGCATACTTAGTGTAGCGGTTTGATCTCTGATCGGACGGATATGGGAAACATGTTCAAGCCCCATCGTTTCGACACGGGCAACATTGCCTCTGGGATCGAAATAGATAGCCAAAACATTTTGCTTGTAGGCTTTGGGCAGAGAGAAAACGAGCTGTTTTGTATCGGTGCTAATATAATACCAAACGTTAGGATCGAATTCGCCCTCAAACGTGGGGCGGCCTAAAGTCTTTTCAACGGATTGCCGATTATCCACACTGGGAGAAACAGACTGAACCATGGCTTTATCGACCATGTAACCCCTATGGTCACGTATTCTTGTGCACCCGACAGACAAGCCGGCCAGCATAAGAAGAATGCCTGCTTTGCCTTTTTTTCCCAACCGGTTAATGGTCATATTGAGATATGTACTCCGTATGCCTTTGTCTGGAACAAAGGCTATCCGCAAAATGTATGAAAAATTCAACTGCTCCCCTTAATGGGGTGATATATTGAACTATATTACAGACAACAGCCACATTCTGTCTGATTAGAGTGTTTTTTCGATTTGGACAAACCGAAAAAAAGTTTAATTCAACAGATCCTTCATTCCTTTTTTTCGGGAGAGACCCGATGGATACATCCGTATCTCCAGAATTTTCACGTATTTTTAGCTTAAATCATATTAGCGAGCAAGCGCAGCATACTAGCTTGCAAGCAAATGACATAGAAAAGTTGGCACTCGCCAAACGATTTTCTCTGAAAGCGATAGATTCGCTAGAAGCCGATCTCGATTTCTATCGTGAAGGGACAACCGTTATTGCCCATGGACAAATTCGGGCATCGGTCATCCAGAACTGTTCTGCGACTGGCCTGCCTCTGCCTATTACGGTTGACGAGGATTTTTCCTTGCATTTCAAACCAGAAGGAAACGACCAGACGACAGAAGAAGAAATTGAGTTATCGCCAGACGACTGCGATACACTCTTTTATAATAATAACCGGATTGATTTTGGCGAAGCAATTGCAGAAACCTTGCTTCTTGTTTTACCGGCTTTTCCCCGTCATCCTGATGCAGATCAAATTTTAAAGCAGGCTGGGGTTATTCCAGAAGAAAAAGCATCACCTTTTTCTATCTTGAAAAAGCTACAAGAAAAAACGGCAAACAAGTAAAGTCGCATCAAGGCAAAAAAACCTTAAAAATCGAGATAATGATGCATAAAACAGCCGTTTTCTTTGGATAGCGACTTGCCCGAAAGAGTGTCGTCCTTTATGAGCTGCTTCCTGTAGGCCGATCATCCCTGGAGGCGGCTTACCTTTTTTAATTTAAATTTTGGAGACTGACATGAGCGAAGCGCTCAACCTGTTGGCTGAAAAGCGCGACCGGGCTGGTAAGGGAGCCTCCCGCGCTATCCGTCGCGAAGGCCTTGTTCCTGCTGTTATTTATGGCGACAAGACGCCTGCCTTGGCTATTACCGTTGATCATATTGCCCTGTTTAAAATGTTAAACACCGGCCATTTCATGAACTCCATCGTCACTGTCACGGTTGATGGTAAGAAACTGCCGACCATCCCGAAAGATGTCCAGTTTCATCCGGTGACCGATCGGGTTTTACATGTAGATTTCCTTCGCGTCAGCGCAAACAGCCTGATCGAAGTTGCTATCCCAGTTTCCTATGTTGACGAAGAAAAATCTCCTGGCATGAAGCTGGGTGGTGTTCTCAACATTATTCATCACGAATTGAAACTGAAGGTCAAAGCAACCGCGATTCCGGAAGAAATCGTTGTTTCTGTTGCTGGCCTTGAAGTCGGCGATTCTATCCATCTGAATCAGATCAAGCTGCCGGAAGGCGCTGAACTGGCTCATGGTGAACATGAATCAACTGCTGCTACTGTTATTGCCCCATCAGGCATGAAGAGCACGGCAGATGAAGAAGCTGATGCAGCCCTTGCGGCAGCCGCTTCTGCAGCTTCTGCTGAAAAGAAAGAAGCTGAAAAGTCTGAATAAGAGTGCTCCGCCTGCCGAAAGGCAGGCGGGCCTTTATTCCATACTATTAGGCCATTGATTTTTAGGTGGAGCAGAATGCAGATTTGGGCGGGTCTTGGTAACCCCGGGACATCTTATGCACTTAATCGGCATAATGTAGGCTTTATGACTGCGGATGTTATCGCCAGTGAAAAACATTTTGCTCCGTGGAAGAAAGCTTTTCAAGGTCAAGCATCCCTGGGCCAAATTGATCAAGAACGTATCCTTCTTTTAAAACCGGCTACTTTTATGAATGAAAGTGGTCGTGCGATCGGAGAGGCTATGCGTTTTTACAAATTGACGCCTGAAGATGTCACTGTTTTTCACGATGAATTAGATATTGCCCCAATGCGGGTAAAAGTAAAAAGAGGCGGGGGCGCTGCCGGTCATAATGGTCTTCGATCAACGATCGCCCATATCGGAGAAAATTTCCGTCGGGTAAGATTAGGTATCGGACATCCCGGAGAAAAATCTCGCGTCCACGGTTATGTGCTTGGTAATTATGCCAAAAGCGAAACGGATGCCCTTGCCCATATGTTGAGCGCTATCAATCATGCGTCTCCATGGTTGGCAAACGGTGATGATGCCCGTTTTATGAGTGAAATCGCTTTATCTCGTCAGTCCTGACACGGCCTTGTGCCTATTAAACGGGTTTTAAAATAGAAGGATAAAATAATGGGTTTTCGTTGCGGTATTGTGGGTTTGCCTAATGTCGGTAAATCGACCCTCTTCAATGCGCTGACAGAAACCGCCGCGGCGCAGGCTGCCAATTATCCGTTCTGCACCATTGAACCTAATGTCGGCCAGGTTGCGGTTCCTGATCCTCGTTTGGACCAGATTGCTAAAATTGCCAATTCTCAACGTGTCGTCGAAACGCAGCTAGGCTTTGTTGATATTGCAGGTCTGGTTCGCGGAGCATCAAAGGGTGAAGGTTTAGGCAATCAATTTTTAGGGCATATCCGTGAAGTTGATGCTATCGTTCATGTTTTACGTTGTTTTGAAGACGACGATATCACGCATGTCGAAGGTAAAGTCGATCCAGTCGCCGATGCAGAAATTATCGAGACTGAATTGCTGTTAGCGGATCTTGAAAGCTTAGAAAAAAGAGTTCCCAATCTTCAGAAAAAAGCCAACGGCGGGGACAAAGAAGCCCAAGCGGCAGCAAGCGTTTTAGGACAAGCGCTTGAATTGTTACGGGATGGAAAGCCCGCACGTCTGACAAAGCCTAAAGATGTTGATGAAGAACGCCACTTCGCTCAGGCTCAGCTAATTACGGCTAAACCGATCTTATATGTCTGCAATGTTGATGAAGCCTCTGCTGCAGAAGGCAACGAATTTTCAGCCAAAATTTTTGAGCGCGCCAAAGCAGAGGGCTCACGAGCCGTTATCGTATCAGCCGCTATTGAATCTGAAATCGCGACCATGGAGCTCGAAGATCGGGCGGTATTCTTGTCTGATCTGGGGTTGAAAGAAACGGGGTTGGGAAGAATTATCCGTGCAGGTTATGATTTGCTGGATTTGATCACCTTTTTCACAGTTGGCCCGAAAGAAGCGCGTGCATGGACAGTGACTAAAGGTTCTAAAGCACCGCAAGCCGCAGGTGTTATCCATACGGATTTTGAACGCGGCTTCATTCGTGCGGAAACCATTGGCTTTGATGACTACATCGCTTGCGGTGGCGAAGGAGGTGCACGTGAAGCTGGTAAGTTACGTCAGGAAGGCAAAGAATATGTCGTCAATGACGGTGATATCATGCTGTTCCGCTTTAACGTCTAAAACCTCATAAGATAAAATTTGATATTAATGCTCTTGAGAAGGCCATTATTTTTATGGCTTTCTCAGGGGAATATGGCTCTTTTGCTCAAAGATCCTCCAAAGATTTTTTATTCATTTTTGTGACTGCAGCAGCAATATATCCTGTATTTCATCTAAAAATAGAAAATATTCTTCAAAATAGGCTTTTTTACGAAAAACTATCAGAGAAGGTATCAAGACCACCGCCTCTAAAGAATTAGAATTTTCGACTTAATAGCTTGAAATGACTGAAGCAGAGAGGCACTTCTGAATAAGAAAATGTATTTTGGGAGATATTACGGTGAATCTTAGAGTCGCGGTTCAAATGGACCCTTTAGAATCGGTTAAGATTGCCGGTGATTCTTCCTTTGCTCTTATGCTGGCAGCCCAAAAACGGGGTTATAAGCTGTGGCATTATCTGGCCTCGGATCTTAGCTATAAAGAAGGTCGCGTTATTGCGAAAGCGCATCCGGTTCAGGTGAATGCGGTTCAAGATTCTCATTTTATAGCCGGTGCAGCAGAAGAGATTGATTTAGAAAACGACATCGATGTTGTTTTGATGCGGCAAGACCCCCCTTTTGACCTGGCTTATATTACCGCGACCCATTTGCTGGAGCGGATTACTAAAAACACTTTGGTCGTCAATAATCCCGCCGCAGTACGGAACGCCCCCGAGAAATTATACGTTCTTGACTTTGCCCAGTTCATGCCGCCGACACTGATTACACGTGATGTTGAACAGTTACGTGCATTTCATAAAAAGCATCATCAGATTGTCGTAAAGCCGCTCTATGGCAATGCGGGATCTGCTGTCTTTTATATCGGGCAGGATGGCAAAAATATTGGAGCCTTATCTGAACTGTTTGGGGAAGTCTGGCGCGAACCTTATATGGCACAAGCCTTTATCCCAGATGTCAGCAAGGGTGACAAACGGATTATCATCGTCGATGGTGAGGTAGCTGGTGCTATTAACCGCGTCCCACGCCAAGGTGAAATTCGATCCAATCTAGGTGTTGGTGGAACAGCAGAAGCCGCAGTTTTAACCGAAAAAGAAAAAGAAATTTGCCATATTTTGGGCCCTGAATTGGCTAAACAAGGACTGCTCTTTGTTGGCATTGATGTCATCGCCGGTTATCTGACCGAAATAAATGTCACCTCGCCGACAGGTATTGTCGCCATGGATCGATTTGATGGCAGCGATATTGCAGGCATGATCTGGGACAAGATCGAAAATAAATTGAAATAGCCCCAAGGAATAAGGCTTTCTATTTATTCTCGGCGCGGGGATGAGCTGCCCGATAGACATCAAGCAAATGGGCGGCATCGACAGCAGTATATATCTGCGTAGAAGAAAGGCTGGCATGGCCTAGCAATTCTTGGAGACTCCGGAGATCAACCCCGCGCCCTAATAGGTGGGATGCGAAGCTGTGACGAAGCGCATGCGGGGTTGCTTTGTTATCGAGTCCGAGATGATAGCGTGCTTTACGCACCGTCCGCCGGATAACATCGGGAGAGAGAGCCCCACCTTTGGCGCCTCTAAAAAAGAGGCTTTTATCTGAAAAAGGAAAAGGACAAAGCCGAACATATTCTTCCATGGCTTTTTTGACTTTTTCCAGTAGCGGCACAATCCGGATTTTAGAGCGCTTCCCCATTACCCTTAAAGTTGGTTGAAGCGGTAATATCTCAGCGGTCAGGCTTAAGGCTTCACTAATTCGAAGACCTGAGCCGTAAAGAAGCAGAAGCAAGGATAGATCACGTGCTTCTATCCAGTCTTCAGAGGCTTCTTCACTTACTTCTCTGGCTAAGGCGACGGCATCTTGTGGGGATAGAGGCCGAGGCACACTTTTCTTTACTCTTGCGCCTTTTATCGTAGGAACAGGATCGACACCGGCAAAACGCAAGAATGCGCGCATTCCAGAAATTTCGCGCGCAACAGAGCTATTCGCTAAACCAGATTGGCGGCGATCGGCTAAAAAAGCACGAATTTCTGCAATATCGACTTTATGAAGCGCATCTCGATCAATGCGTTCTCCCCGATGAGAACCTAAAAAACCGATAAAGCGATGAGCTGTTGCCATATAAGCCCGAACACTATGCAGTGAACGCCGTAAGGAGAATTGCAAATGCTGTTCCCATTCTGCAGCAATTCGCCGTGCGGGATGTCCGTCCTCTGTTACGACTTCATTCATAACCCAATCGCCTATGATAAGCTTTTTTGTAAGACTTAGATAATATCATCAAAAGCGGGCATTTCGCTGGCAATAGCGGCAACCTGCTCAGGATCTATCCTATCAAGTAAGGGAATTTCTGCGAGTACCCTTATTTTACCGTAATTTTCGATTGCCTGTCTGTTCTCATAATTTGTAGCGCCACTTAAAATAACGCCTGCAATAGGGATCTTTCTAAGACGGAGTGCTTCCAGACTAAGAAGCGTATGATTGATGGTGCCTAATCCACTCCTTGCCACCAGAATAACCGGCAACTTGCAATCTTGAATGAAGTCGATCATCATTTTTTCAGCCGTTATCGGCACCATTAAGCCGCCGGCGCCTTCTACTACAAGAGGAGCAGAGGAAAAAAGCGGAGGAAAAGAAAGATCATTTTCGGTTATTACGCGATTTTCCTGTCTCGCGGCGGCTTCGGGCGACAATGGTGCTGACAAGGTTATTGCCGGTAGGATTATCCGATCAGAAGATAAATTAGCCAGTCGTGTGACCGTTGCACTATCCCCTTCCTCTTCGGCTAACCCTGTTTGTAAGGGTTTCCAATAATCGCCATTCCAAGCTTTAATGAGGCAAGCAGAGACCAAGGTTTTTCCGATACCTGTGTCTGTACCAGTAACGAACACACCTTTTCGAGGCATCTTTTCAAAAGAGCCATAGCCTATATGGTAGGTGATTTTTTTATTCCCCTGATCAAAAAGCTTTAAAAGTGTCTTGAGATTAGGTGCAGATAATGAGGCAACGGAATCTTGAGGTAAAGAGGCCCCTATCTTTTTTAAATGTCGAAGAAAGTCTAAGCCGTTTTCGGGACAGTCAATAATTTTTTCAGCCACCCATTCTCCATGCCCACAAACAGGCCAATCTGATTTTAGCTGGCTGACTTCGGCACAGGCTAAAATAGGACAAGCCCATTCTTTTAAATTATAAAGACGCCGCCACTCATGAAAGCTTTGATCACATAGGGTTGAAACCCAGAGCCAGCCATTGGGATTGAGCTGTTTTACCAGACGGGAAAGACTCTCTCTGCGATTGGTAAACCATTGCATACTAAGGCTGGAACAGATCAAATCATAAAAGGAATCCTCGGGAGGATTCTCTGCATCCATTATTTCAAAAGTAAGAGAGGCTGTATTTGTTTGAGCCTTGCCGAATTTTGCTTTTGCTCGGCCAAGCATATCAGCAGAAATATCCGATACTGTGATATCTGCTTTTGGAAAAAGATGAATTAGCTCTTCTGTTAAAAAGCCAGTGCCGCAGCCAAATTCTAATATTTTAATTGGTCGAACAGAATGGTCAGGAAAAGATGTTTTTATCTTGTCCGCTAATCTTTTCGCGACAACCCTTTGAATAGATGCCGCTTGATCATAACCGGAGGCCTGACTGAAGCGCTCTATAATTTTGATTTTACGGTCTGGATTGATCATTCTGTATATAGTGCCACATCACGGATAAAACGGGCGCACATATCCGGTTCTGTTAATGGAAGCAAATGTCCGCCACCCTTTTGCCATTGAATAGAGATGGGATCAGGGAAACAGGCTTCGGTTAGAGAAACAGGCACAATTGGATCATTATCACTGGCAAGAACGGATATTTTTGAAGCCATTTCTTGGCTGATATGCCGGTTATCCAGTGTCATCAACCATTCAAGCCCTTTATTCAAGGCCATGAAATCGTAAATTCTTTCAGCGTTATCTGTAGGGAAGCCCAGTCTATTATAAAATTGAGAAACCGTTTTCTTTGCATCCCTGTGAAGAGTTGTCTGCATTCTCTCTGTTAACCGTTTAGGGATGCCTATAGGCCAGTTTTGATCTGCAGAAAAACGAGAGAAACCATTGATTGAAACTAGTCGCGAGCAAGCTGCTAGGGGTTGGTTTAATAACCATAATAGGCCAAGAGAATGGCCTACAGCAATAAATGGCTCTGACCAGTCATAATCTAAATCAGCCTGACCAAAATAGCCAAAATCAAGACTGTGGCCTTCATGGTTTCCCATCGCTCGACGTAGTGATGTCCAGAAATTCCGATCAAATCCCCAGCCATGCACAAAAAGAAAGCGAGATGTCTTCATTTCGCCCGCCTAGCCAATATAGAAGGTGCTAATGTTCCCATAACCTGACACAAATGCCCTAACATGCTTTCGTCATGAAGAGCGGTTAAAGCAAAGCGAAGGCGGCCAGAATGAGACGGAACAGTTGGTGGGCGAATTGCAATAGCCAAAACGCCTTGGCTTTTTAAATATTCTGCAGCAGACAAAGTCGTTTCGTTATCGCCTGTGATCACGGGAATAATATGGGTAGAAGACAAGCCCGTATCTAAGCCCATAGATTGGAACATGTTCCGTATCAGGTCAGATTTTGCAGCTAATTGGCGACGACTTTCTGATAAAGTTGGCACGATATCTAAGGCCGCATCCATTGCGCCGAGCATTGAAGGGGGAATAGCCGTACTATAGATAAAACCGGAACAGCTATTCAAAAGCCAGTCGCATAGAAGTTTTGACCCTGCAATATAAGCGCCAAAACAACCGAGCGCTTTACTAAATGTACCCATGACAAGATCAGCACCATGGTTACCACCAGCTAATCCCTGTCCATTTGTACCAAGAATACCAGTGGCATGGGCTTCATCGACGTAAAGAAAAGCATCATACTGATCAGCAACCTGCCTTAAACGCCTTATATCGGCCTGATCGCCATCCATACTAAAAACGCTTTCTGTTATAATAAAGCGTAGACCTGATGCCTGTTTTTGTTTTTCAAGCAATGCTGCTAAATGGGAAAGATCGTTATGACGGAAACGAATTTGCCGAACACCTGCAGCTGCGCAACCATGATGCAAGCTAGCGTGATTTAACCTGTCGGTAAAAACAAGAGCCTTATGGCCTGTCTGTTCAAAAGAAAGCCTAAATAAAGCGGGCAATACGGAGGCATTGGCCTGCCAACCAGATGGGAACAATAAGGCCGCTTCTTTATTTTTGAAATTGGCAACTTTACTTTCGACTTGAAAATGAGCCGGTAGGGTTCCAGAAACCAGACGTGAAGAACGAGCCCCTGCTCCAAATTGAGCAGTCAATAATTGCGATCGCTCTTTTAAAAGAGGGTGGGCAGAAAGCCCTAGATAGTCATTTGAAGAAAAATCGCATAAGAGTTTGCTATCGGAAACATGGTTAACCATCGCTCCATCTTCGGGCTTGATACTATGGAGTGCCCGTCTTAACTTTTGTTGGGAGAGGCCAAGAAGAGCCTGATGGAAATAATGATCAAAGCGCGTCATGAAAGCCCATTTCAGTTAATCGACCCCTTATACAATTTTGAAGATTAAAAGTTTAGCAAGGCAGCAACTATGCAGAATCCCGATTGGCTTACAGAAGGGCTTTCCCACATTTGGTTACCTTATACCCAAATGCAAACAATGACAGCGCCTGTTCCTGCGGTTGCGACAGAAAAAAGCAGCATTTATCTAGCCAATGGACGAGAGCTAGTAGACGGGATCGCATCATGGTGGACAGCATGCCATGGCTATAACCATCCTTATATCCGAAAACAGGCTGAAGAGCAGCTTCGAAAGATGCCTCATATCATGTTTGGGGGTATTGTTCATGAACAGGCTTTACGATTGGCAAGTCGGTTATCAGATATGCTGCCAGGAAATCTCAACCATGTCTTTTTCAGTGATTCTGGATCAGTTGCGGTAGAAGTTGCCTTAAAGATGGCCATGCAATATTGGCTAAACAAAGGCGAGAAGAAGCGAAAGAAACTGCTGGCTTTTCGGGGTGGTTACCATGGTGATACCATGGCGACAATGGCGATTTGCGACCCAGAAGAGGGTATGCATAGTCTTTTTACGGGTATCTTACCAGAACATTACATTGTTGATTTGCCCAAAAATGAGGAAAAGACAGCAAATCTTGAGCTGTTTTTACAGCAGCATCATCGCGAGATTGCCGCGATTATTGTCGAGCCATTGATACAAGGTGCAGGTGGAATGCTGTTCCATTCGCCAGAAGTATTAAAAAAACTCCGCTATTTCGCAAATAAGTATAATTTATTACTTATTTTTGATGAAATTTTTACTGGATTTGGACGGACGGGCACAATGTTCGCCTGTGAGCAAGCTGGTGTAACACCTGATATCATTACGCTTTCAAAGGCATTAACCGGTGGCACTATGGCCTTAGCCGCAACCGTAGCCACAACATCGATATTTAAAACATTCCTGTCAGATAATCCCGTTCATGCATTAATGCATGGCCCAACATTCATGGCCAACCCTCTAGCATGCGCCTGTGCTAATGCCTCTCTTGATCTATTTGAGAAAGAAAACAGGCTGGATCAGGTTGCTCAGATTTCTCAACAAATGTTAGAAGAGCTTGCGCCCTGCCGAGCGCTATCCTGCGTAAAAGATGTAAGAGTTATGGGTGCTGTTGGGGTCGTCGAATTAAAAGAAACAACAGACATAAATCAGCTAAAAAGCCGACTATTGCAACAAGACGTCTGGATACGCCCCTTCCTTAATATCGTTTACCTCACCCCAGCCTTTACGATTACCCCCAAAGAATTAAACAGCCTGACAACCGCTATTTATAATGTGCTGTCGCAAAACAAGGATGTCTAGCGCACCCATTGCGCTAGCCAGTCGGCTATAGCCTGTGGTGTCATGGAACGGGCATCGGCTAAAGCTGTAACATGACCTCCATTTAAAAGCTTGTCTGTTCTTGGATCAACAACCAATAATGTCGGTGCGCCTTTCAGCCGGTCAGTCAGACCATAATGAGCAGGGATAGACAGATTTTTATCAAAACGGCCAACATCAATAGTGACGATTTCATAATATTTGTCCATGAACCGCTTTAAATCTGGCTGGTCGAACATACCTCCTAGGATACGGCAGTCAGGACACCAGTTACCGCCCAAATCAATTAAGAGCAATTTATGCATCTTTTTTGCTTTGGTACGAGCCGCAGCCACAGCTTTTTCCGCGTTAAGCTGTTCATTATAAGGCATTGGCAATGGATGAGCCAATTGATCAAAATTTGTTATTGTTATTTTAGGTGCAGGCAACGCATTCGCTGGCGAGATGGCCAACAACATAAAAAGAGATGCAGTAAGTAGACGGCTCATATTGCGACACCTCAAACCAATAGGAATTAGGATAATATTACTTAATGTTATAATAAAAACTATTAAAAACAAGGATAGTTCGACAAAAAAAGAAGATAAAAAGTTAAAATATATCAAAAGTTAAAAAGAGATATATTTTTAGTTGAATTACGAATGAACGGAACATTCTAAGCCCATTCACATATTATATTATATAATGTGTTTAATCAGAACAAAGCTCGTGATTATGCCATTCCGGTCTTTGTTCAGACACAGATTTTGTTCTGGAAAAGAGGCAGTAATGATAAAAAACTTTTGGCGATTACTTGTAACAGCTGTTGCAGCATCATCATTGGCAGTGACCGTTGTTTCTCCGGCTTTGGCACATCATCATGGTGGAGGTCCAGGTGGCCCAGGTGGGCCCGGCGGACGCGGAGGCTGGGGGCAAGGCCCTGGCGGTTGGGGTGGTCCCCGTGGTGGTTGGGATGGTCCAAGACATAATCGAGGCGGCTGGGGACCGGGCGCAGCTTTCGGTATGGGAGCATTAGGCCTGATGACAGGCGCGCTCATTGCTAACGGTTCCTATAATCGCGGTTATTATGATGGCGGTGCAGGTTACTACGGTGGTGGCGGTTACGGCGGCGGTTACTATGCAGCTTGTAATACCCGGATGCAGTGGGATCCTTACATCGGCGATTACGTATCCATGAGATCATGCTACTAAAAATGTTATACTGACAGGCAGGCTTTCCAGCCTGCCTATTTTTTTGAGAAGAGAAGCCTTTGCATGCGAGCATAGCAATCGAGTATAAAAAACTTTGGATAATTTATTATAGCGGATACAATTTTACGTGAAGCGTCGCATTTCTGTTCTGACGACCAATCCTACTTTAGGAATTCTGACATACAGCCTTCCAGAAGAAGAAGCCGTTTCATTAGGTCATATTGTACGCATTCCTCTAGGGCCACGGCAGATACTGGGAATGGTCTGGGAAGACAGAGCGCTCAATCAAAACGAAATCGCAGATAATCGGCTACGTCCGGTTAGCAAAATTTATAATTTTCCGGCGGCAAGTTCATCTTACAGGAAACTGATACGGTGGGTATCTTCGTATTATATGGCTCCATTGGGCGCTGTCCTTCGCATGGGATTACCGCTTTCCCCCGCAGCTATAGAAACTAAACAAACTAAAAATTACTATGTGCTTAAGCAAATTTCCCCAAAGTTAACCCCTTTACGGCAAAAAGCTTTAGAAAAACTGGCAGATGAAAAAGGATCTGTCAGCAGACTTGCTGAAAAAGCAGACGTATCAGCGGCCGTTATTCGGTCGCTAATAAAATTGGGCTACCTAGCCGAGAGTAAAAGCGATTCAGGAATAGAATTACCTTTACCTGACCCTGATTTTGATCCGCCGATTCTTTCGAAACAGCAGAGCCATGCAGCAGAGCTGCTAAAAACCTCTATAAAGAAGGCAACATTTAAAACATTTTTATTGGATGGAGTAACAGGTTCTGGAAAAACAGAAGTCTACTTTGAGGCTATTGCCCAAGCTTTAAGAGAGAGAAAACAGTCTCTTATACTGTTGCCCGAGATTGCATTAACAGAACCTTTTTTAAATCGCTTTCAAGCTCGCTTTGGCTGTGAGCCAGTCGTCTGGCACTCAGATTTGTCGCAAGCCCGTCGAAGGAAAAACTGGCAAGCTATTTTAACGGAGGAAGCAAAAGTCGTTATTGGTGCAAGATCAGCCTTATTTCTGCCTTTTAAATCCATGGGGCTGATCATTGTAGATGAAGCACATGAAACCAGTTTCAAACAGGAAGATGGCGTATGTTATCAAGCGCGAGATGTCGCGGTCATGCGAGCAAAATTTGATAATATTACTGTTATTCTAGCATCGGCAACACCTGCACTGGAAAGCGTGATGCAGGTCCGATTGGGGCATTATCAAGAAATTCGACTGCCAGAGAGGCACGGCTCGGCGGGATTACCGACGATCCATGCTATTAATATGGCCGAATATCCGCTGCCGAAAGGGCGCTGGCTGGCACCACCTTTGATTAAAGCGCTAACTGAAGCGATAGAACGCCATGAGCAAGGACTTCTTTTTTTAAATCGCCGAGGTTATGCACCTCTGACACTCTGTCGGAATTGTGGCCATCGTATTCAATGCCCTCACTGCACAGCATGGATGGTCGAACATCGCCACCAAGGGCAAATGATATGCCATCATTGCGGGTTTACAATGCCAGTGCCAGACAAATGCCCTGAATGCCAAAAGACAGATAGTCTTGTTGCATGCGGTCCAGGTGTCGAACGAATTGCAGAGGAAGCCACATTGCTTTTTCCAGATGCTCGAATTGAGACCATCACATCAGATACATTAGCGACACCCAAGCAGGCCGCCGAATTTATCGAAAAGATGGATCAGGGGGCTATTGATATAATTATTGGCACTCAACTTATTACCAAAGGATATCACTTTCCGCGGCTAACCGTTGTTGGGGTTGTCGATGCCGATATTGCTTTGCAAGGAGGCGACTTAAGAGCGTCCGAGCATAGCTTTCAGCAAATCGCTCAAGTCGCCGGACGAGCGGGTAGAAGTAAGCTGGATGGGCATGTTTTTATTCAGACTTATGAACCGGACATGCCTGTTATTCAGGCTCTAGTCTCAGGTGATCGCGAACAATTTTATCAAACAGAACTGGAAATTAGAGAAATAACCGAAGCGCCTCCCTTTGGAAGGTATGTGGCTTTGGTTATTTCTTCAGAAAAACAGGAAATAGTCGAAGCGTTGGGTCATAAATTAGGGCAGATAAAACCAGAAGTAGAGGGAGTTGAAATTTTTGGCCCCGCCCCTGCCCCATTATTACAGCTGCGGGGACGCTATCGTTATCGATTTTTGATCCAAGCCAAGCGGACAGCTCCGGTACAAAAAGTTATTCAAAAGTGGCTCGCTTCTCTTTCTATACCGCCCTCTATACGTATTACAGTTGACGTTGACCCCTATAGTTTTTTTTAAATTTATGACCGTTTGAAAGCGATGTTTCGCTGATCAACTGCCGTATTTATGCGTTTTGAAGAGGATGCACGTGACGGGGTAGCAAAAGAAGATAAATCCCGAACAAGCCCTGGCTCGATCGGACAAGCTGATTGCAACCTAGTCAGAACGCCTTTCATCACTTTTTCTAAGGCTTCTTCGGAAAAGAAGCCGCCAGCGACAAGACAGCGTTCAATTAGAACCCGTCGAAAAGCTTCGAAAATTTCCTGATCAGGCTTACCAGGATTTGCCCAGAAATCGTCGAGATTTCCCTGATAAGTGACACCTTCGATGTCATAGACCGCATGCCCCAGCGTAATAACTGGAACATTACAGTTTAAAGCCAAAGTACCGCAGGTACTGTTGATAGTAACCAAAGCCTGCGCTTTTTGGGTCACTAGCGCAATATCGCCCCGTTCCATGTAATCAATGCGACCTGTTATTCCGAGCCGATCAGCAATTATCTGTATCTCAGCCCACCAGTCTCGAACGCCGTTATCAAGAGGATGTTCTTTGATAACTAATCTGAGGTGCTTGGGTGCATGAAGTGCAAATGAACCAAGAACCAATTCGATAGCCTCTAACATACCGTTAAAGGGGGAATGTAATCTAACCTGAGAATCACCATCTAGCTGCAAGGGAAATAACACATAATCTGTCTGTTCTTGCTCAAGCCGATTAAGCAAAAGATCAGTGCGTGCTTGCGCCTTTTTACGGCGACATAAACGTCTCAACCAACCAACCCCTTCAACAAGCGGAGGCCAAGGCCGATAATCTTTCCAATGAGGATAGTGCCATTTTAACGCTGCTGTGGCGAGACTATAAGCAACGCCTTCATATGCCCGTCGAACAAAAGAAGACGGGACTGGCTGATGTTCTGGGATGGGAGGAAGCTTTGCGGCCTCAGCTTTATACCACTCGGGATCTTTTGGTAAGGAAGAGTGACCATTGACTCCACCCAACTCAAGCGTGACCCAATCTGGCCGCATGTAACCTTCTTCAAAGACATGCACAGGAATATGAAGTTTGCGGCAGACGTCAATAGCTGCCCGGTGAAGCGCCCGACAATCACCAAACAGAACAACGTCGGTAATATTTCGTTTTTTTAAGGTCTCTTCAAAGAAGATGGGCCAATCTTCTTCATTCCCGCAGAAATCGATACCATTGGGTAAGCGCCAAAAGAAACGGTCTCCACCGTTAAAATTGATCTTATAAACGGTATAACCGTGTTTGGTTAAAGCCTGCCCAAGACGCCGAAATAAAGGGCCCATCAAGCCTTGTAATAATAAGAGATTCCGCTTGGGGAGAGCCACTCGATTAGCAGGTGCAGCAACCAAGGGCGCATTATCGCTCTCTACAATCGTCTTCCGATATTCATACATGGTTTGTGTTCTCTTGAATTAGCCTGATGGAATATCTGCTTAGGACTAAGCATTGAAGGACGATTCCGGCCATACGGCCCCTTTCACTTACGCTACACAAGCAAAACTATTTCTTATTTTGCTTAAAAAAACGACTATATAATTCGTTACTCGACTATCTTTGATAGTAAGGAACGACCGAATTTAATAGCCCTGTTCATAGGGTATTTATGCACATTATGGCAAAAATTTCACAATCTGTTTACTATTCAGAAGAATTATTATGAAATGATGTGTTACTGCAATAGTCAGACATTACAGAACATTTTCCTACATCTTAGGCCATAGACAGAACCAAAATAGCAGCCCATAGAGGCTTCCATTCCTAAGCTGATTTTCGAGTTCACCGTAGTTTAAGGCAGTAATCTAAAGTGATAAACGATCTACTGTTTTTGGCAGCAACCCTTATTTTGAGCTTTATAATAGACCATTATACCCTACCCTACGGCAGAAGAAGCTGTTGTGGTCTAACTCTTCATACTGGAGTTATAACGGCAGTATATAGTTTCTTTCTACTTTTATCAGGTAATGCCTTATTATCTTCGATTATTACTTTATCCATACAATCAGCTCTAATGGCTATCTCCAATGCAAAATATAAAATGCTAGGAGAGCCTTTAATATTTTCAGATTTTCTTGTTTTAGTATCTGTAGTACGTCACCCACGTTTTTATTTAACTGCACTTTCTTCTTTAACATGCTGGTTATTAGCAACAGTAACGCCCACCCTTATTATATTTTTTGTTATTTTTAATAATAGAGAATTTTCTGCACATCTAAGAGGATTTCTATTCTTTGTCATAGATGCGCTCGTTCTTTTGCTGATTTTCAAAATTCCACCTTTTAGTAAATTAGCCCCAGAGCCAGCGTTAGAAAAAGATGTAAAAAAAATGGGAATGGTTGCTGTCTTATTTTTATATTGGCAGCGATGGAGAGAGAGCCCAGATCCCATGCCTCTATCGCTCCCTCCCATTATTGAAGAGAAGAGAGAATCTTCGAAAAAACCCGAAATCGTTATAGTTATTCAATGCGAATCTTTCATGGATCCAGCAGACCTTACCCATGAAGGAGAAAGAGCCCCTTTGCCAGCCTTACAAGAGGCTCGTAAATTAGCATGGAAGACAGGAAAATTGCATGTTAACGGGTTTGGCGCATATACAATGCGAACGGAATATGGTGTTTTATTCGGACGAGAAGAAAAGGATTTAGGGTTTAGACAATTTGACCCTTTCATGACGGCAAAAAAAGAAATCACCTACGCCTTATCTGCCCGTCTAAAGCATGATGGTTATCATGCAATTTTCGTTCACCCCCATGACATGCGTTTCTATAACCGTGACGATATTATGCCTTCCGCTGGATTTTCTCGATTAGTCGGATTGGATTATTTTTCATCACCTAAAAAAGGTCAGCGTTACGTAGATGATGTAACGTTAGGTAAAAAGTTAACAGGTTTCATAGAAGAAAGCCGACAACCTACTTTTATTTATACGGTAACGATGGAAAATCATGGACCATGGGATGCAGATGGGAAAGCGACACCAGAAGCGTTACTGGTTTCCTATATCCGCCATGCAGAAAGCAGCGACAAGATGCTGGGGGATCTGATCGACTATTTCAAAAAAGCGAAAAAACGGGCTATTTTAGCTTTTTTTGGAGATCATCGGCCAAGTATTCCTGCAATCAGTATACCTAGTCCTGAACGCCATACGCCTTATGTCTTCCTTTGTTTTGATGAAAAAGGCGTCATAACCGCATCACAAGAAAAGGAAGAGGATTTGGCGCCCGCTGGACTGCACAGGCTCATTTTTCAATATAGTCATGAGCTTCCAGACAGAGAGGCATAGCCGCTTCATCATAAAAGATTTCGTTTATAAGGCTGGGGCAGGATTCAAGACAGGACCATCGGTAATAAATTTATGACCTGGTTGACCGTACAAAAAGCCATTTGCAAAAGAAGGCATTTCGGGATGCAGACTGGCTAAAATATCAGTTGCTTCCTTTGCCTCAATTTGCCCAGCCAAACATTTTCTGAATAGCTCTGCTGTTGCAACCATATCTCCTGATTGCGGGGAAAGCCGGAAGCTATGAATACCAACCTGCTGTAATTCAGGAAGCGCCTGTATTAAATTACCACAACCATAAGTTAGCGTTTGCATACCATTAACAGTGAGAAACGGTTGTTTTTCCAAAGTACTGATGGTCAGCCCGTCTTTATGGCTAAGACAGGCGAAACGACAATTGTCCTTGCTCCGCCCTTTGGCGCGGGCATCAAAACAACGTGCCGAAATAGAAATAGGTAAGCGACCAAAAGCAATAACTTCTAAAGGAATAGCGCTTCGTAAAGCGAGTTCTTTTATTACCGTGGCCGGAAGCTCTGGATTAAGGCAGACTTTTTCAGCACCTAATCGCGTTAAAAAATCAAGAGCACCTTCGTTATAGATATTTACAAAAGGCCCTAAATGATGAGGTTTACCCTGTAGTAAACGAACTAAACTAACATCATTAGCTTCGATAACACTTTGGGTATTTTCGACTAGTTCTTCCATAGCATGCACTTCATCGGCAGTTCCGACTAATGCCATGGAAGAATAAATTATTTTTTTACCGCCCCTATGAAGGCGGTCGGTAATTTCAGATAAATAGCGTTTTAAGAAGGGAGAGCGCTTTGAACAAATTACTTCCCCCAAATAAACGCTATCAACATCACCTTCATCCGCAATACGAAAATAAAAATCGCGCAGAAATCTTGCTGGCCACGGGAACATGACCGGGCCCAAGGATAAATGGTCGTTTTTTGAGTTATTCATCGCCACCCCTTCCGGTATGCACCGCGGGTTTCTTCACCACCCTCGGCCAATTTACGTAATCTGTTAAGAACATCCGGCATGCTCTCAACAGATTTTCCTGAAGCTTCCGCATCCAACAAGGCCCGAAAACAGGAAACGACTTCAGTTGTATAAAAACGACTGCGCTGCCGCCCTTCGATTTTAAATGAAGTAACACCGGCTGCTCGCAAACTAGCAATATACTCGGCAGCATTCAGGCATTCCGGTTTTTCAAAAAGATAAGAGGCCTCGCCTCCCTCCGGGATGTAGCGCCCTTTGCAAAGAGTCGGATATCCAGCGGATTCACCTTCGTTAAAACGGTTGATCATAAAATCACCCAGTTGCGAGACCAGAACGCCATCTTGATTTTTATAACGAACATGTTCAGCTGGAGAGCAAACGCCACATAAATTAGGTGACCGCCCAGTCGCATATGCAGAAAGGGCGCAGCGACCTTCTGACATTGGAGAGAGGCTACCAAAAATAAAGGTTTCTATTTCGATCGGAGCTTTTTCTTTCAAGACCGCGATTTCATCAAGAGTAAACATTCTTGGCAAAACCATGCGGTTGATACCAAACATTTCATAATAGAACTGAATTGCGGCAGGAGTAGATGCCCCAGCTTGGACAGAGAGATGTCGAGACAAATCTGGATAATGCTGACTGGCATAAGATAGCAGCCCCATATCTGCCATAATCAAGGCATCAGCACCTAATTCAGCTGCGGTATCTATTGCTTTATACCATGAATCCATATGTCCGGCAGCAGCATAAGTATTAATAGCAACATGGACACGCCGCCCTCTTTCATGAGCGTATTCCAAGCCGGCTTTCAGATCATCTCGACTAAAATTTAATCCAGGATAATTCCGCGCATTTGTTTCATCGCGAAAGCCAAGATAGACAGCATCAGCTCCGGCATCAACTGCAGCCCTTAATGCGGCAGGTGTCCCTGCTGGTGCTAATAACTCTATGGCTTGTTTTGGAGTTGTCGCAACGTCAGGCGTATTTTTGAGATGATCTGCTGTTGCAAAGACAGGACTGTCGCTAACTGAGGCTGCTTCTTTTAGGGAAGCCTTTTGCTGCAAAATATCAATCTCAGCTTGCATCGCAGCTAGATGTTCTGCGAGCCTAGTCGTTTTTTTCAAGAAAGGATCAATAATACGATCAAGACATCGATTGGCGATCCCTCCTGCACGATTGAACAAATGACGGAATGGTTCAGGCAGAGAAAAGACATCGCGTAATAGATCTTCTCCTACCCCATCCATCGCGTTTCGAAGAGCGACAACAACAGACATATCCCCATCGACTTTTAGATCGCGAGAAAAGAAGAGAGCATCACCGTCGCTTTCGCCATGCAACAAACGAAAAAAACTTCGAGTGAAGCTTCTAAATGCGCATCGATATCATCTCTTGTTGAAAAAAATTCGGGAGATGTTGCTGTTAAATGAGGGTGTCCATTTGAGAAAGATAATAAGAATCCGACAGTCAAATCTTTCGGTTGGATAAAAACTTTTTTACCATCAAGAGGACGCAGCCGGTCTTTCAGACCAGGGATACGATGCTCAAGTCTAGCAATTATCATCCGACATAAAGGATTGATCATTGGCCGTGGTAAGGCCGTTAATGCCAATGAAAAGAATAAGTCCTGTCGTTCTGCCGACATAGCAAAAAACGGAGAGGGTCGTGCCGATAACGGCAAATGTCGAGAGAGCAAAGAAGAGGCATCCATAAATGCGAATTCAGCCTTTAAAAATATTGCTTAAATTATTCTACGAAAAGCGCTTTTAGGCAAGACAGTGCAAGAATAAATTATCAAAAACAGTTAGATGGCCCTGAATTGGTTTTAGAATGTGGTTTCCTAACCAAAATTTTGGATCAGAGTTACTCACATTTAAAGGATAAAAAAAGGCGGAGAAATCTCTTCCTCCGCCTTAATCAATTCATCACCATCGAATGGATCAAGGATGCAAAGCTGTTTGAGCCATTAAACGGTCGGCAAGATATTTATCTTCCGACGTAGGTTTAACATCAATATTACATTCCAGACAGCGTGCCTGCATGGTTGATGACTGTGCAATATGTCTCATAGCGGCAACCATTTGTATCAGTTTCGCTTGGCTACTACCGGCTAAAGAACCGAAGGCATCCATGTTAGGATTTTGAGCCACTATTTTGGCATCTGAAGACTGATGCTGGAAAACATTCTTCAATATCATTTCAAAGAAAGACGGTTCCTCATCAATAAACTGCATATGCGTATGTGATGGATCAAGATGTGCCCTTTTAGCTGCATCTGAAACAGCATCCTGTAAAGAGCCATACTGATCAATAAGACCAATTTTTTGGGCATCCACGCCTGACCAAACGCGCCCTTCAGCAATTTCCCGAACTCTAGTCAAAGGTAAATGTCTGGAGGTAGCAACAATCGACGTAAAATGATCGTAGACCGTATCCACGCCGAACTGCATCAGTTGGTCGAACTCAGTTGTGGTTCCTCGGAAGACATCGGGCTGACCAGATAAAGGTGTCGTTTTTACCCCATCAGCAGAAAGGCCAATTTTGTGGAGTGTCTGCTGAAATGTTGGAATAAGTGAAAAGACACCGATAGAGCCAGTAATCGTGGATGAGTCTGCAAAAATTTTATCAGCGGGTGTCGATATCCAATAGCCACCGGAAGCCGCAACCGATCCCATTGAAACAACAACAGGTAGGCCTTTGGTTTTTGCGGCCAAAATTGCTGAACGCATTTGTTCAGAAGCCGAGACTGAACCACCTGGAGAATCTACTCTGACAACCAAGGCTTTGATATCGCCTTTTGTTACAGCATCAAGAATAAGAGAGGATATAGTAGAACCACTCACCTGACCAGATCGAGTCTCTTCATCAACAATTTCACCGGAAACTGTAACAACACCGATTGCACTTCCTGTGGAAGATGGCGGGTTCGCTCCGATAAAAGACGAAAGAGAAACGGCTTTAAAGCTCCCAGGCTGCTTATCTTTACCGACAATCGCAGCAACACGATTCCCAAAATCAATCGAATTTCCGACATGATCAATAATACCTGCAGATTGGGCAAGCTCTGCAAAGCTGTGACCCGCCTTTAGAAAGCTGGTCGGGTTAAGAGCCCATTCTGAAATATGAGCCTTGGGTCGAGCATGGCTTATATCTTGTAAAGTTGTTTGCCATAAGGAATCAGCCAGTGCTTGGTTAGCGGCTTTTGCATCTGGAGACTGATCCGTACGGGTAAAGGGTTCAACAAAAGATTTAAAACGACCGACCCGATAAATCTTGGTTTCAACACCTAACTTATCCAGCAAACCTTTATAATAAAGCTGGTTACCACCAACGCCCAATAAGGCAACTTCACCCAGATTAGGTAACCATATTTCACTACCATGTGCCGCGATCCTATAACGGGCATCATTATAGAAGCCCGCAAAAGAAAGGACCGGCTTGCCAGCGGATCTTACCTTATCCAAAGCGTTATCAACGGAGTTTATAGCAGCACGGCCACCGCCTGAAAAATCAGATAAATCAAGAACAACCGCCTTAATCTTAGGATTATGGGCCGCTTGCTCTAAACCGTAGACAACTTCCCTCAGAAGGATTTCGTTTTGGCTACCCTTGTCTTGAACAAGATCTAGAAAACTGGTGCCCTCCGTTTTTTCGACCAAGTTTCCGGAAAAATCTATCAGTAGAGCGCCATCAGCCGCAGCAGAGGCCCCTAGGTTTCGGTTCGAAATAGCAATATTTTTGTTGGTTAAGCATAAACCTATAAAAATAGTACCAAAAAATAAAACTAGTAGAATGAGGGCAAGCACATCTTTTATGCCGACCAGCATTTTCCAGAACAGCCGCAAGAATTTCAACGTTTGGGCTCCTTAAATTCAGCATTGTATGCTTTGTTGAGCCTGAGCCATAAAAAAGAGTCAAGCTTGATGACCAAAAATTGCAAGGCAAAATTTATACAAGCCTAGTAATCAGCATTTTGAATCACACATCGTAGATACACAGAATGATAGAGATATCCTGATTTTCAGAATTTAAATATAGCTGAGCATATATTGCGGGAATTCGGTCAGAGATTTGAAATAGAAAATAGAGGAATAATTTTCCTAAATTTTTTTTCTGGCCGCTTGACGTTCATAAATACTACCCCATATGTGGGACATTGGCACTTCACAAGGGAGAGTGCCAGAAAGAATTCCCCATACTTTTCGCAAGGGAAAAGGTGAAAATATGAATTTTCGTCCGCTACATGATCGAGTTTTAGTCCGTCGCGTTGCTGCTGAAGAAAAAACAGCTGGCGGCATCATTATCCCCGATACGGCCAAGGAAAAACCACAGGAAGGCGAAGTTATCGCCGCCGGTACCGGTGTTCATAGCGAAGACGGTAAAGTTGTTCCTTTGGACGTCAAAGCGGGTGATCGGGTTCTGTTTGGCAAATGGTCAGGCACCGAAGTCCGGGTTGATGGTGAAGACCTCCTCATCATGAAGGAAAGCGATATTCTTGGCGTTATCAGCTAAGATTCTTTTCTGACATATAGCAGGGCGTCGTTTAACGCTTACTTACTATTATTAGTATTCTTGTCATTTTGTTATGCATAGAAAAACAAAATCAGGAACGCTTAAGCTGGAGAATTTAAATGGCTGCGAAAGACGTAAAATTTTCGCGTGATGCACGCGAACGGATTATGCGCGGTGTGGATATCCTTGCAGATGCCGTTAAAGTAACCTTGGGTCCTAAAGGACGTAACGTTGTTTTAGACAAAGCATTTGGTGCTCCTCGTATCACCAAAGACGGCGTGTCCGTTGCCAAAGAAATCGAACTAAAAGACAAGTTCGAAAATATGGGCGCACAGATGCTCCGCGAAGTTGCATCCAAAACCAACGATCTTGCTGGTGATGGTACGACAACCGCAACGGTTCTGGCTCAGGCTATTGTTCGCGAAGGTATGAAATCCGTCGCAGCTGGCATGAACCCAATGGATCTGAAACGCGGTATTGACCTGGCAGCAACCAAAGTTGTTGAAAGCCTCCGCAGCCGTTCGAAACCCGTTTCCGATTTCAATGAAGTTGCCCAGGTTGGTATTATTTCTGCCAATGGTGACGAAGAAGTTGGTCGTCGCATTGCAGAAGCAATGGAAAAAGTCGGTAAAGAAGGCGTTATCACGGTTGAAGAAGCCAAAGGCTTCGATTTCGAACTGGATGTCGTTGAAGGTATGCAGTTTGACCGCGGTTATCTGTCACCTTACTTCATTACCAACCCAGAAAAAATGGTCGCTGAACTGGCTGACCCTTACATTCTCATTTATGAGAAGAAGCTTTCTAATCTGCAGTCCATCCTGCCGATTTTGGAATCCGTTGTTCAGTCTGGTCGTCCGCTTTTGATCATTGCGGAAGACATTGAAGGCGAAGCTTTGGCAACTCTGGTTGTTAACAAGCTCCGTGGTGGTCTGAAAGTTGCTGCTGTTAAAGCACCTGGTTTTGGTGATCGTCGTAAAGCCATGCTGGAAGATATCGCTATCCTGACCAAGGGTGAGCTGATTTCTGAAGACCTCGGCATCAAGCTTGAAAACGTTACGCTGAACATGCTTGGTTCTGCAAAACGCGTTTCCATTACCAAAGAAAACACTACGATTGTTGATGGTGCTGGTGATCAGTCTGCTATCAAGGATCGCGTTGAAGCCATCCGTGCTCAGATTGAAGCCACTTCTTCTGATTACGATCGCGAAAAACTGCAAGAACGCGTCGCCAAATTGGCCGGCGGTGTTGCTGTGATTAAAGTCGGTGGCGCAACCGAAATCGAAGTTAAAGAACGCAAAGACCGCGTTGACGATGCTTTGCACGCTACTCGTGCAGCTGTACAGGAAGGCATTGTTCCTGGCGGTGGTACGGCTCTTCTTTATGCAACGAAGATCCTTGAAGGTCTGAATGGCATCAATGAAGACCAGCAGCGTGGTATCGATATCGTTCGCCGTGCTTTGCAGGCTCCGGTTCGTCAGATTGCTGAGAATGCTGGTTTTGACGGTGCAGTTGTTGCTGGCAAGCTGATTGATGGCAATGATGACAAAATCGGTTTCAACGCTCAGACTGAAAAGTATGAAGATTTGGCTGCAACCGGTGTTATTGACCCAACCAAGGTTGTTCGTACTGCTTTGCAAGACGCTGCTTCTGTAGCCGGTTTGCTTATCACAACCGAAGCTGCTGTTGGAGACCTTCCAGAAGATAAACCAGCCCCGGCTATGCCAGGTGGCATGGGTGGTATGGGCGGCATGGGTGGTATGGATTTCTAATCCAGACACTATGTCGAGATGGCCTTCGATTGTCAGGCCATCAAATAAAAAGCCCCTGCGTTTTGCAGGGGCTTTTTTTATATTACCTACTCTTTGAATTAGGCCACGTGATATGTGGAATACTCTGGATGCCAATAGTAATCTTTTATAAGACTCAAAAGCTCTTTGTCGTCTTTTTTCTCAGCAACGTTATCCTCTACCGCAGCCTTAGCCACAGCTAAAGCGATAACATAGCTCACATCTTCGATATCATCGAAAGAAGGTAGTATTGCGGTGCCTTCATTACGAGCTGATGGTGCAGTATCTGCTAATGCATAAGCCGCAGCAACCATCATATTATCGGTGACCCTTGTTGCTTTAGAAGCTAAAACACCAAGACCGATCCCAGGGAAAATATAGGCGTTATTACATTGAGCAATTGGGAAGCTATTCCCACTAATAACGACAGGAGCAAAAGGGCTACCCGTTGCGACTAAAGCTTTACCATTCGTCCATTTGAGAATGTCTTCGGGGGTCGCTTCCATATGAGAAGTCGGATTGGATAAAGGCATAACAAAAGGCGCTTCACAATGAGAGGCCAGTGTTTTGATAACTTCTTCTGTGAACAACCCTTTTTGGCCGGAAACACCGACAAGAACAGTCGCCTGACTCTGCCTTACGACTTCTAACAAAGAAAAGCCGTGTTCACTAACTTCCCAATTTTTTAACTTACTAAGAGGTTGTGCCAATTTTTTCTGGAAATCAGGGATATCCTGCATATCATCGGTGATAAGACCGTTACGATCAACCATGTAAATCTGACCACGAGCAGTTATCTCATCAAGCCCTTCGGCAACCATTGCCGAAACAATTTGCTCTGCAATACCGCATCCGGCAGAACCAGCACCAAGGAAAACAATGCGCTGATCTTTAATAGAAGTTTTGCGCGTTTTACAAGCGGAGTAAAGCGTCGCTAGAGCAACCGCAGAGGTTCCCTGAATATCATCGTTAAAGCAGCAATACTGATCGCGGTATTTTTTGAGTAAGGGTAACGCATTTTTCTGGGCAAAATCTTCAAAATGCAGAAATATATCTGGCCATTGCTGCATTACAGCTTGAACAAATTGATCAACAAAGCTGTAATATTCATCGCCCGTTATACGTTTATGATGCCATCCCATATAAAATGGATCATTGAGCAATTTTTCATTATTGGTGCCAACATCGAGAACAATTGGTAATACTGTTTCTGGATCGATTCCGCCACAGGCAGTGTAAAGCGCCAATTTGCCGATGGGAATCCCCATACCGCCAACCCCGAGATCACCTAATCCCAATATTCGTTCACCATCGGTAACGACGATGATTTTGACATTATCCTGTTCGGTTTGTTTAAGGATTTCACCTATCTTATCACGGTCAGGATAAGCAATGAAGAGACCACGATTTTTCTGAAAAAGATGAGAATATGTCTGACATGCACTACCCACTGTAGGAGTATAAAGAATGGGCATCATCTCGGTAATATGATGGGCGGCAAGATAAAAGAAAAGCGTTTCATTTTCATCTTGAAGCGCACGCAAGAAAATATAGCGATCTAAATCAGTTTGCTGTTCTTTATACTGCTGGTAACAACGATCAGCCTGAATTTCTATCGTCTCTACTTGAGCCGGTATCAAACCATTTAATTGAAATAGGTCTCTTTCTTTCTCAGAAAAAGCACTGCCTTTATTTAAAAGCGGGTTACGAATTAAGGAAACTCGGTTCTCTTTTATCGGTCTATTTTGCTTTGACGGATGGGGCATAAAAAATTTTCCTTACAATAAATATAATAAAAATACATATATTTATTATTTAATGACTAAATATGTCATCATATCCTAGGCTGTATAACCGCGATGAATATTGATAAACAAAACGAATTGTCCGCACGCATTCAATCCGAAGAATTTGTTATTACTTTAATGCCGTAATAGACGACGAGCTTGAGCTCGGGCCTCATCGGTCACTTCTGCCCCGGATAGCATCCGTGCAATTTCTTCTTGTCTTTCTTCCCAATTTAATGATTTCACTTCCGTGCGGGTAGAAAATGCATTCTTGGAAGATAGCTGAGAGTGATGTTTGCGAATAAGCCAATGCTGCGCAGCACGTGCAGCGACTTGCGGGCTGTGAGTAATAACGAGCAGCTGGGAATTTTCAGATAGCCGAGCCAACCGTTCACCAATAGCACTGGCAACGGCACCGCCTACGCCTTGGTCGATCTCATCGAAAATAATCGTTTCAGTGCCTTCGGCACCGGCTAGCACGACTTTTAATGCTAACATAAAACGGGAAAGCTCGCCTCCGCTGGCAATTTTCATTAAAGGTGCAAAATCAGCACCAGGGTTTGTTGAAATAGTAAACTCAACACGATCGCATCCATCTGCACCCCATTGAGAAGCTTCCAATTTTTCGATCCGCGTCTGAAATTTCGCAGCCTCCATTTTTAAAGGAGGCAATTCATCCATAACGGCTTTATCGAAAAGTTCTGCCGATTTTTGGCGGAGCAAATGCAATTTTTCAGCAGCCTGCTGATAGTTATCTCGAGCTGATTTATTTTCTGCAAGTAAGAGAGCAATACCCTGCTCACCAGATTCTATTTGATCAAGCTTATCCTGTAAGCCTTTTGTAAAAGCAGGAAGTTCGTCCGGTGCTATCCGATGTTTGCGAGCTAAAGCGCGTAAATCAAACAGCCGAGCCTCGATACCATCCAGTCGAACAGGATCATTATCTAGCATCATCGCGGTATGTCCAAGCTTTTCGCTGGCATCCCCAGCCTCATTCAAAGCTTTATCAAGGGATTCAAGCGCCTCAGCTAAAGTAGGATGCTCAAAAGAAATGCGTCCGAGTCTTCGCCCCGCTTGCCTTAAGAGCGTCAGCGCTCCATCGTGACCATCAAGCCATTGACCAATAGCTTCCATATCTTCGGCTAGTCGAGCTCCTTTTTGGAGTGTTGTGCGCTCATCAGCGAGCGCGGTTTCTTCGCCTTCTTGTGGAGCAAAAGCGATCAGTTCTTGCACTGCGTGCTCAAGCCATTCCTTATCTTGCTCACGCTCTTCTTTTAATGACAAAGCTTTCTCGAGCGCCTTCTCTGTTTCTTGCCAATAATGATAGGCTTTGGAAACAGGGCTGATATCGATATGCCCAAAATTGTCGAGTAAGAGACGATGACTTCGTGGATTAAGCAATCCTCTTTCGTCATGTTGACCATGTATTTCAATTAAATCGCTGGCAACTTCTCGCAGCAAAGAAACAGAAATAGGCTGATCATTTAATAATGCCCGACTGCCCCCATCAGCCTTAACGACCCTTCTGATAATCAAAGGCTCGCCTTCTTCGACAGTTAAAGCATTTTGCTGTAGATAACTGTAAAGGGCATGGCCAGTCGGTAATGAAAAGCAAGCCGTGACGATACCCTGTTTTGAATCAGGTCGAACAAGGCCACTATCCGCTCTAGCCCCTAGAGCTAGCCCTAAGGCATCAAGAAGAATCGATTTACCAGCCCCAGTCTCTCCGGTCAGGACTCCTAGCCCTTCGGAAAAATCAAGGTCGAGTGCATCAATCAGCACGATGTCACGAATGCTAAGCGAAATAAGCATAACGTCTTTATCTAAAGTATTTCTGGCTCGAATCCATCTGAAACAGAAAATTTTATCAGGAGCGTGGCTTTAGCCTTGGTGCCTGACCACTTTGTTCGCGTGCATGGATGATGCTGAGGTAACTATCGGCCAAAATCTGGTTTACATTATCCCAGCCACAATATTCGCTCATTTTATAGCCTCTATAACCAACTTCTTCGCGGAGATTTTTGTCTTCACAATATATTTGCAAGGCATCAGCAAAGTCTTTGATTGCGCCTGGTCGGATAAGACGTCCCATTGATGGATCATCAATCAGGCTTTCGCTTCCGGTCGCCTGCGCAGCAACTACGGCGCGCCCTGTGGCCATAGCTTCAAGTGTCACATTGCCGAAAGTTTCAGTTACCGATGGGTTGAAAAGAATATCGATTGAGGCCACCGCACGCGCTAAAGCTTGCCCTGTTTGGAAACCGGCAAAAATAGCTTGCGGCAGTCGGCGAGTGAACCACTCTCTGGCTGGGCCTTCTCCTATCACTAGAACTTTGTGGGGTATTTTTCTCCGTTCCAGCTCATCAATTGTATCGGAAAAAACGTCGAGTCCTTTTTCCATAACCAGCCGCCCGACAAAACCAATAATGACCTCATCTTCATTTATACCAAATTCACGGCGTAAATTAACATCGCGGGCCTCAGGGCGGAATAAGGTTCGGTCTACACCCCGTGACCAAATTCTGACATCGTAGCTCATACGTTGTTCCCGAAGAACTTGAGCCATGGATTCTGACGGTGCAAAGATGGCATCACATCGACGGTAAAGCCTTCTAAGTATTGCCTCGATGACAGGTTCCAAAAAAGGCATACCATAATATCGAGGATAAGTTTCAAAACGTGTATGGACAGAAGCAACGACTGGCAAATTCCATTTACGCGCCAAGGAAACAGCACGATGTCCAAGATATTCAGGGCTAGCAATATGAAAAATATTAGGCGAAAATTTCTTAATATCTCGACGGACACGAGACGTGAGAGAAATCGGGATACAGTATTCACTTCGCCCAGGAAAAGGGACTGCTGGAACAGAAACGACATCACCTACTGCGGGGAAAGCTGGATTTTCGCTAATGGGTGAATAAATACGCACCGAAGCGCCTTGTTTCAACAAATAGCCAACTAGTCGGTTAAGAGCCTGATTTGCACCATCACGAACATAATTGTAATTACCAGTGAATAGGGCAAGGCGAAGGTTACGAATATCCATATATTTCTTTAATAAAATAGAACGCAAAATGCGTTTAAAAAAAACTCATATGAGTTATTTTCTCACATAAAGGCTTCATCTGAATAGATGGTGACTTTTTGATCCAATTATTGGAAATTTTTAATATTTTACCATCTGCAATTCAAAATAAATCGCCTTATCAGAAAAATTATTATTTTTTAGAAGATTTATCTTTAGCTTTTTCCTGAACCACGGGAAAATTACAAACAGGCAAATTGAGCGTTTTGGTATCCTTACATTGGCGGATTTGTGCAGAGCCATCAGGTCCAAGAAAAACCGCAAAATCCTGAGAATGAGAGTTATCGTTTTGGCAACGAACGCTCCACATCGCTAAGTTATCATATCCCTCTTTATTGGGGGTAGCTGCGCTTACTCTACGGCAGAAAAAACCAGAATCGTTTAACGCCCCACGAAGAACTGCAAAGCGTTGTATCTCTGGTAGCTGCTGTAGCCTTTGGCTATATGCCAGTGAGGCCGCGACAGGTGCGGCCTGAACAGCGCAAAATGGAAGACAAAAAGACAAGACAGCGCCTGTCGATAACACAGCATTAAAGAAGCTTTTTCTAAACATGATTTGTCCTTTTGCCATCAACCTTAAGAATTTATTGGCGATGCTTTTCTATGGCTTGAGATAGAGCAGCGTAAAGCTTACCAATATCAGAAGACATAAGGGTGACACTTAAGGCAGTTCCGTCTCTATTATTGATTACCCGCCGTAACATAGCTTCAAAATCATGAATGTAATGATTTACGTGCTCACGGAAAGCGAGATTTTTTTCATATTCTCTCTGAATAACTTTTAATTCATTGTTATCGAGAAGACGGACAGCCCGCCGAGAGAAGACACCCCGATCACCTTTTAGATATGATAACCATGCCGTATCTGAAACATCGGCAGACATAAGGCGGGTAATGTCTATCGTCTTGGAACGCAGTGCATCAATGAGCCAAGCAACATGGCGGGTAAAGTTACCATCATCATGTGTTTCAATTTCTTCTTTGGCTTCGCTAATGCGCTTCTCAATGCCGGCCGTGATATTGGTAATAGTCAGCATTTGCTGCATCAGGCGTTCGGTTGCCTTACGAGCAGACTCAACACTCTTTTCTGCAACTGCATCAACAGAGGAAAGGCCACTTTTTACCTTTTCAACCAAAGTATGGTCGATAGCCTCAGTGATTTGCGTTTGTAGTGTTCTACTAAAATCTGCACCGAGAGATGCCATCAAAGCTTTCTCTTCTTTTCGTGTTTCAATGATTAACTTTTGTATACTCTCCATTTCAGATTTAAGCGCGGGCGTTGCCTTCGTTACCAAACCATGATTTTGTGTTTGGATATTCGCCATCAAATCACTTAATTGGCCGAGTTTCTGGATAAACCCACTTAATTGCGTATTGGCTGATTCAACTAATTGATCAAACGCCTCTTGATGTTGACCATAGCTTTTTTCAATTTCACCTATAAATGCCCGAATTTGATCCTGCCGATGATCCAAATCATTTTCAGTACTATCGACTAATTTGGCTAAATTGTCTTTTTGAGTCAGAAGATTCTGCCCAGCTACATCGATTTTCTGAGCTACGTTAGCTGCATGTTCTTCGATGGTAACAATTTTAGGCGCCAGTAAATCGGCAGCCCGAGTATTTTCATCAAATTGTTCGGCAATACGAGTCAAAGCCGCCGGCATATGGATATCCATAGCTTGTACAGCTTCCGCAACCTGTTCGGACAACCCTCGGGCACGTTCGGTGAGTTTAGAAATGCCCCAGTCGCTATTCATCAGCATCGCACCAGTTTCACTGATTTGATCTGATAAATGGCGAATATCTGTATAAAGAGATTTTAAATGAGCGCCGCCGCTATCTTGTAAGGTGTTAAAATTGACACCTGCGTTATCCGTCAGTTGATTAATCTGATCAAAAAGAGATTGAGCTTCTTCGCTATGTTTTGTCAAATAAGCGCGCATCCTATTCAGATGATCATTAGCCCCCTTTTCTTGTTCAGAAAGGGTGACATCTAATGTTTTACCCCAATCCTGAAGCATCATACGCGCTTGGTTATGTTCATTACTGAGTGTTTCGGTCAGTCGTGACAGGTTTCTATGAACAACTTCGAATTCGGCAGTTAAGGATTCTGCAAAATTGTCGCCCGTTTTAGCCAATTTATCCTGCCCAGTTTCAAGGTGATTTTCAAAATACTGGACAATGTCTTGAGTCTGTTTCTCGATAATTTCTAACCGTTGAATAAAGTCAGTCGTCATCTTCGAGGCTAATTGCTCGATCGAGGCATGATGTTTTTCTATATTTTGGTCAAAAATACGGCTGATATCATTCGTACGATCTTGAATATTATTTAAATTATTCTGAAATTGAGCAACAAAATATTCCGATATATCTTTGTAATCATGTTGACTATTCTGAACAGCATCTTTGATTTTTCCAGAAAGCTGAGCAGTTTGAGAATCTATACCCTGTATAGCCTGATAAAAATCATCAGACATCTGAGTGTAAAGCGCTGAAATAGTTGTTTGACTTGTCTGTATTTGGGTATCAAGCTTATCTGAAATACGGGTAGCGTATTCATTTACTTCACCCAGACGAGCCGTCATATTAAATGAAAGGTGACCTGCTAGCTCATCTAAAGCGGCGCGGCTTCCTCGGATTCTTTCATCCAGTTGATCTGCCATATTCGCAATATGCCGATCAGAATCTTGCATTTTTTCCGCAATCAACCGGACAATCTTATCTCCAAAAGCCGCAACAGCCTGCGCACTAGCAGCTAGACGCGCATCGATATTTTTATCCAAATGATCAAGATGCTGAATTTCTTTAGCCAGATTGTTAGTCGCCGCTGTTGTAATATTTTCTACTCGGGGAGCTAAATCTGATAATGTCTGAAGATGAGATGTTAACACTTTTGCTTGTTCTGAAGCTGAATGATGCGCATTATTCAACAGATTGATCAAACTCTCTGTTTCTTTGCGTGCATTAGGTAAAGAGTCGAGCAAGGGCCCAAGACTTTCGCGTGCTTTGTCCGTTGCTTCAGTCAAACGATCGGTATGGCGTTGAAGCCCTACAGCTTCAGCTCGCATATTCATGCCGATATCAGCTAATCTTTCTGAGGATTGCTCTCCTACTTTTAAAAGCTGATCGGCCTGTGCTGCCAAAATTTTCTGATTATCTTCAACCTTGGCGCTGAGCTGTTGTATAACTTCGTCAAGCGCATCCGTTTCTTTTCGGACAGAAGAAACCATCTGGCTAAATCGATGCGCTTCCTGCTGACTAAATGGTCGGAAGACCAGATAAAGAATACCTAAAAGCGAAAGAGGCCCACTAGCAAGGGGTAGATAATAGCGAAGAGCCGCCATAGAGACACTGTCTGTTTCGATAGCGGTAATAACAGCTGCTGCGATAATTATTCCAGCAACAGCTAAAGCAATGGCTGGAATAAGACTTTTCGGCTTTGGAACAGATAATGCGGTGGATGCCGTATTCGATGTAGCCAGAGGAGGAGGTGTCGTTGCTGGACGAACAGGCTCTTGTTCCTGCGGCTCTGTTTCTTTTTTCGCCTCGATACCGGCCAGTTCTGCCAGCTGCTGCTGTCGCCGATATATCTCCCGCAGCCTTGCTGCGCCATCAACCCCTATTGCCATAGGCAAGACAGTATCAATTTTAAATTAAGGCGAATAGCCCTATACTTATCCTTTCACAGATTAGTATATGAAAAACGCTTTTTTAGAGGGTGATTTGTTCATTTAGGAAGAGAAATAATCTAATTTACAGTTGTGGATTAGAATTCAACACTTAGATTTAAAAAAATATTTAATTCTGGCGGTATTATAGTGAATCTTGATAAAAAGCTTACTCTCGACAAAAAAAACGACCAGAATAATGCGTTTTCAACGTCCTGCGCCCTGATTAATGTTGGTCACCCGTCCCAAAGCCCAGACGTAGCTAATTTAGCTCTTTTCCCTGTCGCAGGGATGCCTTTGCTTGAATATCAAATCCGTATAGTCATAGAAACCGGTATTGATCATATTGTTTTATGGGTAGAAAATTCTTTTTCCGACTTTAGCGAGAATAACGCCTCAGTTTTAGAAAATGAGTCTGGTCTTAATTTTTACCTTGTCAGCATAGTGGATAAGCTTCGTCGAGAAGGTATCCAACTAACTTTGGCACATACTAATCAGGAAGTAGCTGCCGCTTTTTCAGCCGAACAACATATCCTTTTGATTCAAGAGGGATGCTTGCCGTCGCCTAATTTAATAGTGTCATTACTACAAATTTCGTCCCCAGCCATTCTAACCGTAAAAGACGTAGATTCATCTCAAAATTTCGAACGCATTGATGCATCAAATCGATGGGGTGGAATGGTTTTGATTGACGGCGATAGTGTGCAGTCAGTTCTTACTATTCCTGAGGAATGGGACTTGTTCTCGACGTTAATGCGCCAAGCTGTGCAATCTGGCTATAATCGAATTAAGGCTGATACGCCTTCAGGAATACAAAAAAGCTATCAAAATCTGGTTTTGAAAATTACTGGGCAAGAAAATCCAGATTCCATAACAAAAATTCTACTACAAATGCAAACTGGGGAAGAGAAAAGTAATCTTTTTGAAAAGCATGTTTTTCCTGCTTTTGAAAGTAGAGTTATACCTTGGCTTGCTAGACATAAAAAATCTGGTTTTGGATTATTTATAGCCACCTCTGCATTGGTGATTTTAGCACTACCTGCGGCATTGACAGGCATGACAGCACTGTCTGTATTGCTTCTTATCTTATCTGGCTTTTCGGGAGATAGTTGCAATAAACTGAATGAGCTTCAATTAAAGGCAGGAAGAAAAAGGTGCACACAACAAATTTACTACGGTCGCCGGATTATTGCAGGATTAAGCCTTACCCTAAGCTGCTATCCTGTTAGCAGGCAGATTGGATGGGGTGTATTACCTTTAGTTTTCCTTGTTATTTTTGCTAATATTGCAGCAGGCCAAGAAGAAAATTGTAGCAAGCGATGGGCTACAGGTCACAAGGAATATTACTATCTTTATTTCGAATATATTATTTGGATAATGGCACCGTTTTCTCTTCTATCATATTACAATTTACATTGTTGGATAGGAGGATTATGGCTTTTATCCTCTTTGTCTATTTTTAGTTACTGGAAATCTTCACAAAGGTTTAAAAAAATTAACGATAGCCTTTTTTTCTCGAAGTCATCTTAACCTAATTTTAGGTTTTCACCGCTAAAGTAGGATCAAGAATTATTTTTTCTTATTAGGAAGAAATAAAATCCTTTTTTGGCTGGCGATGATTATCTGTCGTTAACGGCCATCCGTTATGGTTGGCATTATGGTAGCAGAAAAATATCAAAAAGAAGTAAAATCCTCTCTGGTAGATTATGCCAGAGAAGCCTTACGCTACGAATGCAAAAGAAAAGAACAAATCTGTATAGATTTGCAGATACCCAGCTCGCTTCGTCTGACTGAAGTCGAGCGTTATCGCATTATGAAGCTGTTCGAACGTATTGCTATCGCAGCAGAGAATGAAATTAGATTGCATCTGATCGCTCTTCTTGAAGACTTTGCTCCCATGTCGCTTATTATGATTTTAAATGATCCAACCAAGCATTTGACCTTAAATTGGTTGCCGGAGAGTGCTCTACTACGCGATCCACATTTTGTTGAGATATTGATACGACGGGTACGCGAATACTTTTTGCAAAAGAACGCTCTGGAAATGCAAAATGCATCACTAAAAGAACCTGATGCATTAGATGATCTGATTAGCCAGAGCATTTCTGATGTAGCCTTACCCGCCATGGCATTATTGATTGCAGAAAATCGCCGCCTAGATCACTTTGAGGATCCAGTTTTATCAAGAACGGATTTACCAACAGAATTACAATATAAATTGCTATGGTGGGTTGCTGCCTGTTTACGCCCTTTTTTACTAGAGTCCCAAATTCAGGACGATCGAGTAGATGAAGCGCTTTCTTTCGCGGTAAGGCAGGTTTTAGCGCATTATGATGAAGGTGATACGCTAGAGGCAAGAGCATTAAAATTAGCTCATAATTTACATAAATATAAAAAACTTTCAGATGATTTTATTCTGCAATCGGCGTTGGGTGGACATATCGTCTTGGTAGTTGCAGCCTTGGCTATCAGATCCAGCGTTAGTCACCATCTCCTATGGAATATTGTATTAGATGGCGACGGCAGCCCGCTTTTATTGCTGTTAAAAGCGATAGGTATGGAACGGCAGACGTCGATAGCGCTCACAATTCAAGTTACAGAACATAGTCTTGATGAACATCTGTTAACCGAAAGAATCAACGCATTTGACTCTTTAAGTGAATTGGAAGCCGATAAGGCATTAGCTTTATGGCGATTGGATGAATGCTACCGCGAAGCTATCTATGAAATAGACATACAATACAACAAAGTCAGAGAAAAAAGACTTCGCGCTGCTAGCCCTGATTTTTTTCAGCAGGATTGCCTTTGATGACAATAAATACAGTCTCGAGCCAGACCGATTTGGACGAACAAAAAACAACAGCTATCATTGATAGCGAAGACAGGCTGGTCAAGGCTGATGAGCTGATTACTGATTTACATATCAGTAATGGCGGTAAGCCATACGGTTCTCTGACATTGACTGCATTAAATAGAGTTGTGCATTTAGCAAGACGATTACAGGCTCGAATATCCCGTCGCATTCTGTTCAAAAATAATGATAAAAACTATGATCTTTGGGTAGATGCTTTGCCGAAAGAGGATGGTACCGTTTTGATCGAAATAACGGGCTGGCAATCAAAGATTCAAGAAGACACGGCAAAGGACACGCTTAAATTTAAAAATCAAAGTGTTCCGAATGGACCTGAGCAAAACACTGACGGCATTCATCCATCTGATTTTACAGAAGAAGAGGAAATGCGTGGCTGGAAGTGGCAAGTTGATGCAGAATTAAATTTAACTAGCTTTCCTGATGCACTCATTGAGTTGGTGGGCATAGATCCAGACCTCTACCTAAAAAAGCCTTTTGCGCGTCTATTTAAGCTTGAGACGAATGAAGATGGTCATTTTCCGATAATGGAAGCTTTAGCAAACCATCATAATTTTTGCGCGCAATTTGCAAAAATTACCAGCGATGGCCCATCTGTATGGTTATCAGGTCAGCCTATTTTTGATACTTCCAAAAAGTTTAGAGGCTTTGAAGGTGGTATTACTTTAGCGACGAAGCCACAAATGCAAACTGTGAATCTACGATCACAAGATAAAGTCACCTTACATTTACCGGATAGAATTGATCATAGTTTCAAGCCGCCCCTTTATCGTATTATTGAAAATGCAGAGCGGATATCCTCGCGGAATGATGGCTATTTACATAGTAATTACGTTCGCTATGCCTCGGATATTACGGCAGCCAGTCAACATCTAATGATGCTGGTTGATGATCTTGCTGACTTACAGGAAATGGAAAATGCTGGCTTTCGGATTGAAGCTCAACCCGTTGATCTGAGCGAAATTGCAAAGCAAGCGATTGCATTGAACAGTTGGAAAATTCAAGGGCAAGATATAAAAATTGACACTCCAAAATTGGGTGAAAATGTTATTGCCCATGCGGATGCTCGTCGCGTTATGCAAATCCTGTTGAATTTGATTAGCAATGCTTTGCGCTACTCTCCCCCCAAAGCAAGCATCTGGATAAGGGTAGAGCAAGATCAGAATAAAGCTTATATTACTATCGCAGATCAGGGAAAAGGTATCGCAACCGAGGATCAGCAGCGTATTTTTGAAAAATTTGAGCGATTAAATCCGCAAGACGGTAGTGGCGCCGGTCTAGGGCTTTTTATCTCGCGGGAACTAGCTCGTGCGATGCAAGGTGATATTATGGTAGATAGCGCCCCCGGTCAGGGGGCACGCTTCACGCTAATGCTACCACTTTTGTAATTATCGGTTTTCTATATTCACATAATCCCGCGTAGATACACCCGTATATATTTGCCGTGGGCGGCCGATCTTTTGTTCGGGATCAGTTATCATCTCATTCCATTGTGCCATCCATCCAGCAGTTCTCGCTAAAGCGAAAAGGGCTGTAAACATGGAAGTTGGAAAGCCTATGGCCGAGAGAATAAGCCCCGAATAGAAATCAACATTAGGATAGAGTTGTCTTTCTATAAAATATGAATCTTTACGGGCAATTTCTTCGAGAGCCCGTGCCGTATCGAATATGGGATCGGTAACCCCTGTTTTATCTAAAATAGCGGCGGCCGTTTTTGCTAAGACACGCGCTCGTGGATCATAATTTTTATAAATACGATGCCCAAAACCCATAAGACGGAAAGGGTCATCACGATTTTTGGCACGCTCGATAAAGTGAGGAATATTTTCAGGCGTACCGATTTCTTTCAGCATCGCGAGAGTAGCTTCATTTGCACCCCCATGCGAAGGCCCCCATAAGCAAGCTATGCCAGCAGCAATACAGGCATAAGGATTAGCACCGGATGATCCCGCCAGTCGAACGGTAGAAGTCGAAGCATTTTGTTCATGATCAGCATGAAGAATAAAAATTTTATTCAATGCGGATTCAATCAAAGGATCAACGATGTAGGATTCTGCTGGAACACTAAAAGTCATTCGCAGAAAATTACCCACATAACTGAGACTATTATCCGGGTAGATAAATGGCTGTCCGACTGAATATTTATAAGCCATGGCTGCAATTGTCGGCAATTTAGCTAACAAGCGGTGGCAAGATGCCATTCTTTGTTTGGGATCATGGATATGGATTGCTTCAGGGTAAAAAGCAGAGAGCGCTCCGACAACACCACAAAGAACAGCCATGGGATGAGCATCACGTCGAAAACCTCTGTAGAAGGCTGAAAGCTGCTCATTCACCATAGTGTGGTGCGTAATGATATCTGAGAAAGACGCAAAATTATCTGTGTTTGGTAATTCACCATGCAGAAGTAGGTAGGCGACTTCTGGAAAAGTCGATTTTTCTGCTAATTGCTCAATGGGATATCCACGATAAAGTAAGATACCTTTTTCACCATCAACATAGGTAATTTGGGACTGGCAGCTGGCTGTTGACAAAAAGCCAGGATCATAAGTCAAAGCGCCACTTTGACTATGCAATTTGCGGATATCAATTCCTAATGTACCTGCCGTGCTTTCTCGCACAGGGAAACGATATTCCTCGTTATTCAGGCCAATAATTGCTTCATTAGGAGAATTCGTTATCCCGCTCATTTAACTGCTTATCCTGTTCTCTATGATCTTTTTATGCTCCTATTTTGAATAGGAATAAGAAAATAGACCTAAAAAGTATAATAATCCCCCTCATTCTTCCGAAAGCTATTATCCTGATTTCGAAAGGATGGGGAGAGTGTTTTCGCTTTTTAATTATGGGTTGGTGATAATGATAATTGATCATCCAAACGGACAAGGCTTTCTTCCCGACCTAAAAGAATCATAACATCAAAAATACCAGGAGATATCGTCCGCCCAGTTAAAGCCGCCCGTAAAGGCTGGGCAACTTTTCCCATTTTTAAATCTGCCTGCTCAGCTACATCATGCAACGCTTTTTCAAGGCTTTCTGCATCCCATTCTGGCAGATCACCAAGCGTTTTTCGTAAAATTGCAAGTAAGCTACCACTGGTATTTTCAAGCTGCTTTGCAGCTTTGTCTTCCAGCTTTAAAGGACGATTTTCAAAAAGGAAAAGGCTATTCTCAGCTAATTCATTTAAATTTTTAGCACGCGGTTTCAGGAATGGCATGGCCTGTAAAAGCAAAGCTTGTTCACTGGAAGAAAGGCTATGTCCAAGATTTTTTTCTACTCGAGGAAGAATCAAATCTGTCAATCGCTGGTCATCTGCTTCTCGAATATAATGGCCGTTGATATTTTCTAATTTTTTAAAGTCAAAACGGGAAGGTGAACGGCCAACAGCACCAAGATCAAACCATTCAACGGCCTGCTCACGGGAGATGATTTCATCATCACCATGTCCCCAGCCAAGGCGGAGTAGGTAATTGCTGATGGCTTCCGGTAAATAACCGAAGTCATCGCGATAAGCTTCAACGCCTAATGCGCCATGTCGTTTTGAAAGCTTTGCACCATCAGGTCCATGGATAAGAGGAATATGCGCATATTGCGGAGCTTCCCAGTTCATAGCCCGAATAATACCCAACTGACGGAACGTATTATTAAGATGGTCATCACCGCGGATAACATGGTTAACACCCATATCATGATCATCAACGACGACAGCCAGCATGTAGGTCGGCGTTCCATCGGAACGTAGCAGAATCATGTCGTCCAATTCTGCATTCTTTACAGTGACATCGCCCTGCACCAAATCATGAAGCGTAGTTTCACCTTCTTGTTCTGCTTTTAAACGCACAACATAAGGTGCGCCAGCAGGTGCCTCGGATGGATCGCGATCACGCCAGCGACCATCATAACGTTGTGGCTGTTTTTTAGCGCGTTGTTCAGCACGCATGGCTTCCAGTTCTTCTGGCGTCGCAAAACATTTATAGGCATTGCCTGCTTTCAGGAGAGCTTCGGCTACTTCTGCATGGCGAGGTGCCCGTTCAAACTGGTAGGTAATGTCACCATCCCAGTCGAGGCCAAGCCAGCGCATACCATCAATAATTGCGTCGATGGCTTCTTTCGTCGAACGAACGCGATCGGTGTCTTCAATTCTAAGCTGGAACTGGCCACCGTTGTGGCGAGCAAAAAGCCAGTTAAATAATGCGGTACGCGCCCCGCCGATATGTAAAAAGCCGGTCGGGGACGGCGCAAAGCGGGTAACAACGGATGGGTTTTTAGCTGGACCTGCGCTCATGCGCTTTACTCCTGAAATATATGAACCGGCTGCGTAAATAGCGGTTTTGATAAGAAAATTTAAATACCGACTGTCCGTAAAGCATTTAGGGTATTAACGGCAATATCTGCTTAAAGCTTTCTTTGATTTTAAGTGGGCTGTTTATGCCTCTTTAGCATGGATAAGAAAAGGAATGAAATTTCTTGGGTTCCAGTTTCCGAAATCAGCAAGGATAGATGCTGAGAAGATTAGGAAAAGGTTGTTCTCTTTTGGAGGATGGCTGGAACAGAAATTAGAACAAGAAGGTGACCAATTGCCTTTATGGTTACCGATCGCTTTTGGCGGCGGGATTCTTTTATGGTTTACGATTCCGAATAGCGATGGGTGGATAGGCTGCGGTTGTTTGCTGCTGGCCTTGGGATTGATGGCATGGCCATGGGCGGGAAAGAAAAGAGCCGCTAAAGCTATTTTGATTATGGTGATGGCAGGCTGTTTTGGGATGGCTGATATCTGGTTCAGAGCGTATTATGTCGCACCGATAGCGCCCCCAAATTTAGGCGTTTGTGAGGTTCGTGGACAAATCCTTCAAAGTGAGCAACAGCCATCCAGAAAGCGGATGCGTTTAGTGATTGCAGCGCCGCTCTACCTATCCTCTTTGGCAGCGATGGATGCGGCTGATGAAGAGCCAGCCTCAACAGATAAAAGTAAATTACATCAGGGTGGTCGTGGTCAGGTTTTTGGCCATCGCGAGGTAAGGTATAATCAAGACGAAGCTGCGGCAAAGAGGCTTTCTTTTGCTGAGCAAGGCGGAGACGCGGATAAAAATGAATTATCAGATAACGGATTAGTTTTTGCCAATAGAGTGGCGGCGTATCCTCAAGATAAGGATATAGCGAAGAGATCGTCTTTCATCCTGCAAGTTGCAAGCACCGATAAAAGTAAATCTTATCCAATAGAGGGCAGCCAGAGTTTTACCGATCGAGTGAGTAGATATCACCGAGATGGAGCGGTGGTGCGAGAAGATTCCTTCGCCGATCAAAGGGCAAATGCCGACATAGATAAATTACGCCAAGTAGGTAGCGGCTTTGCCTATCGGGAAGTGGGATATCATCAAAGTAAGGCTGTTACGGAGGGGAATGCCTTTCTCGAAAAGGACGCCGACAAGACAAATTTTAGACGGGTATCGGGCGGCTGGAAGGAAGAAGGCGATTTTTCTAGCACGGATCAAGGAAGCAAGACCGAAGACGATAGTGGCAAGAGACTGAATAGCGGTGATGTGGCCGAGATGGGGATATTCTGCCACGAAAAGAAGCTGCGTGGATGGAGACACTTTCCAAAAACAGAACAAGAGGCAAGTGAAGAAGACATAGATACGGGGGCAAGATTAAAGGCAGAGGATGCGGCAAAAATTGCTGCAATGACCGGAATAGTTCATTCAAGACCTAGAACGATTTTGGCCGAAGCGGAGGTAGATAGAGGAAAAAACGATAGCGCGTTTTCTGGCACAAAAGCACCCTTTCACAATTTGAGTGCAAGCGCATTAGGTAAGCCCGTTTCTCAACAGAGATGGGCTTCTTTTTTTAAAGAAACTGTAGCTGTTAAGAAGCCTCTATGGACGGTGGATTCTATAAAGGCGGCTGTTTCCGCTAAAAAAGCAGAAGATGGTTTTGCCCCTGAAAATCATTTCGATTTAGGGCAAGGAAGCCATTCAAAGCAGATAGAGCCGAGGATAGCATCCTTATTTCGGTTATGGCCTGCCTCTGAAAAACAAGGGCTCCATAAAGCATATCTCGCTTCTGTCCTTCCTGTGTCGATGCCTGTCTTATCAACTGACTTTTCAAGATTTCCATTTTCAGGATGGTTGGGGAAGAAAACAACGCCCTCCCCTCATCTAATCCATATCAGAATATCGGTTAGTGACCGTTTTGACTTTGCCGGATTGGAAGCGGGAGCAAAAATAGCGATAAAAGCGAAGTTGACGCCTCCCATGCCCGCCATAGTGCCAGCGGGCTATGATTATGCCGAAATAGCATGGTTTCAGGGTATTTCCGCCACGGGTCATGCCTTGGGACAACCCGTTATTCTTGCAAGGCCAGTCTTATCCGGTTTTTCTTTGGTCATGGCTTCCATCCATCAAAAGCTGACCCGCCATATCATCAAGAAAGTCGGAGAGAAATCAGGTGGTATCGAGGCGGCCTTTGTCACCAATGATGTCGGATCGATCAGCGAAAGCGATACTGTCGCGATGAGAAAAGCCGGATTGACGCATCTGTTATCGGTCGGTGGGATGCATATCGGTGTCGTGATTGCGGCAGTGATGTTTATCACGATCCGTTTATTGGCATTGTCGCCTTATCTGGCGCTTCATTTTCCGTTGCGTATGATCGCCGCTTGCAATGCAGCCTTAGCTGGAATGGTTTATACCTTTGTCGCCGGTTGCGAGATTCCGACGGTTCGGTCGATGCTGACGGCCTTCTTTATCCTTTTCGGCATGATGATTGGCCGGAAGGCTGTAAGTTTGAGGTTGGTCGCGGCGGCAGCGATGCTGATCTTGATGATCCAACCAGAGACCATTTTATCCCCCAGCTTTCAGTTGAGCTTTGCGGCTGTGGCTACTGTGATTGCTTTAGCCGAAGCACCTCTCATGGAGATTTTCGCGAACAGGCGTGAAGCCGGATGGTTGAAAAAAACGGCTCTGATTGTGGCTGAAATTATCATCGGCGGCGTGATGGTCGAAGCGGTGGTGTCGCCGATCACTTTATACCATTTTCACCAATCCGGTTTTTATGGCGCTTTAGCTAATATTTTAGCTATTCCGTTGACGACCTTTATCACCATACCGGCTGAAGCTTTGGCTTTGGTGACTGATCCGGTGGGATGTTCTGCGCCTTTCTGGTGGGTAACAGATCAATCCATCCGGTTATTGATTGCGATTGCCCATTATGTTGCTGCCTTGCCAATGGCTGGGTTTATGTTGCCGATGATCGGGGCTTGGCTGTGTTTGTTTATGATGGCGGGTTGGCTGTGGCTTGGGTTGTGGCAAACGTCATGGCGATTATGGGGCCTTGTGCCTTTGGTATTGGGTGTGATCGTTATCCTTTTGAACCCGAAGCCAGATTGGGTCATTAGTCGAGATGGGAAGACGATTGCTTTCAAGACCGACAATCCGAAACAGCCTTATAGTTTTGTCTGGCCCGATAAGGATAGTTACAGTCAGGATCAGATCGCTAATCTGATTGGTTTTGACCAAGAGGAAGAAAGCCGCCTTTTTGGCAGAAATCTCTGTCAGAAGGGATTGTGCAATATTGCGATCGATCATCAGCGTTATCATTTGCTGGCGATCAAAGGCAAAGTCGCAGGCTTATCGTCAGAGGAATGTGGCCGGAATGACTGGGTTGTGAGTTCGGGTAATCTGCCCGTTTCATGCAATCCCCAAATGATGAAAATAGACCGTCCTGTCTTGGCGAAAATGGGTGGCCTTGTTTTTTACGAGAAGTCGATTTTCCTAAGAAGGCCAAAGATGGTTACGGGGTATTCAGTGAATGATCGGCATCCTTGGATGGGTAATATTCGAGCGCAGAGTTAGTAGGGTTTCATCCCGTCACCAAGGCATACCATGCTGTAATCGCGAGAATAAGAAAAGGCGTCTTTGATCCTGTTATCCTCAGCAAGAGGACAGCAGCAGAAGAGCATATTAAAATTTGGAAGAGTTTCGAGGCAATAACCGAAGGGTAAACGACCATTTCGCCCAAGGATAAAAAGATCATTTGAAGCGCTATGGCGACGATTGAAGCGATGCCAAATTTCCATCCTCCCAAAGGAAGTGAAAATTCCAGTATTGAGAATTCTTTTCCTTCAATTAATCGGCCAATGGCAGACCATCGGGTAATATATAAGCCCCAAGCGACGAGTGATATTTTATCAGAAATGCTGTGACTGGTTAACAGTTGGGAAATCAGCAAAAGAATTGCGAAGAGAAATTGAGTTTTACCTTGGAAAAGTCGTGTAACTTGCCTTGATACGAGGATTATCCAACCTAAGACAAAAGAAACAGGCTTAAAACCGCAAGCTTTCTTTTGGAAAATTGCCGAATTAAAAGATGGCAAGGCATTTATTTTTAACACGAATTCTTTACTCCCAGCTAGCCATAGAATGAGCAACCAGAGAGAAGATCGTATAATTTGATAAAAAATATAACTTTTATCTAAGAAAAAATTATTAAAATCAAAGATAAACTCTGTTTTGTTTTTTAAAGACACAAATCCGATATTAATATTACTTTGATGAAATACTTTCAATATTGGGAATTTAATGCCTGAAATATCCCATCCTATCCCGTGGAGAGACACACCCATATAAGAAATCCACGCAATCCATAGAGCGACGACAAGGATAGAGCGCGTTTTGGCATCTTTTAAACCACAATATTCCTCTATCGAGACCACAGTAGAAGTCATAACAATAGAAGGGAAAGAGATAATAAAGCACAAAGATATGACGTATGGGATTTGATGAAGCGAAGTAATAGGTAGATTTTTTACGCTGCCAATCAACGCAATAAAAATTAAATGCATTGTTAAAATAAAAAATGATGCCAAAAAGCTACCAAAAAAAATATCTCTTTTCTGTATAGGAAAGGAGGAAAGTAAATTTTCCGGTATTGGTTTTTTTACTGTTAATTTGATTAATAAAAACCCGATTAGAGGGTATATCATAGAAAACATACTGCCTGTTATCACAGGGATAGCATCTTTATTATAAGCGATAATTTTATCTAAAACTGTAAATGTGGCATATCCATAGCTATTGTTAGGTTATGTTGACAAAGGGTATAATTTAAGATTTTTAGAGATAACTTGAGAACAAGTTTTGTAGGGCAGATAGGATGCGAGGAGATCTGACAGACGCGGAGTGGGAGATAATAGAGGGTCTTCTTCCAAGCGAACGAGGCCGCTGCGCGCGTCCCGCCAAAAGTAATCGGTTATTTCTCAATGGTATGCTTTATGTGCTTCGAACAGGCTGCCCGTGGCGAGATATGCATGAACGTTATGGGAAATGGAATTCGGTCTATGTTCGGTTTCGTAGGTGGGCAGAACAGGGTGTCTGGGACGCTCTTCTTGAAACCCTGGTTGACCTTGGCCTGACAGATGACTGGCAACATATGATAGATAGTACGATTATTCGCGCCCACAGCCAAGCGGCTGGCGCAAAAGGGGGACGTATAAGGAAGGCTTTGGTCGCAGCCGCGGAGGCTTTACGAGCAAGATCCACGCCCGTTCCGATGGTCAAGGCCGCCCTCTAGCTTTCGAACTTACAGGTGGTGAGGTCTCTGATTATTCTGGCGCTGATAGCTTGATAGATATCCCTGTCACAACACCCCACCGTTTTCTCGCTGATAAAGGATATGATAGCGATAGGTTACGCGAAAAACTGCTTTTTCGAGGCATCCTTCCTGTTATCCCGCCTCGTTCCAATCGGAAAAAGCCTATTCCTTATAATCTCCAGCACTACAAAGATCGTAATCGTATTGAGCGGATGTTCAATAAGTTGAAGCAGTTCAGACGTATTGCCACACGCTATGACAAAACCAGAAAATCTTTCCTCGCCTTCCTTCATATCGCGGCCGTAAAATTGTGGTTACCTTCCTTTGTCAACATAACCTAGTCGTCAGTCAAGCCAAGGCCAACCTGTTCGAAGCACAGAAAGCATGCTGTTAAATATAATCGGTTACTTTAGGACGAACGCGATCAGCAGCCTCGTTTACTCGGGAGAAAATCCTTTATAACTGTCCATTCCTTGTCCGTCAGGTCTCCACGTATCCAATCTGTATCCTAAAAAACTTGCTTTTGACTTATCTTTTCAAATTTTTATAAATATTTTGTAAACAGAACCTAGGCAAGATAAGCAATCCGCATATAATAGCGACAATGATATGTACAGCGAATGCCATAGGTTGCCTCAAGAGGCCAAGTATTACTATATGCGCATATTTTATTATTGCTTTTAAAGATAAGGAATTCATAGATCGAATCCCCCACCTTCATATTTTTTAAAATTAATCGGAGAGTCTATTTTTGATAATTGTCCGGCTGACATGACGACCACTTTATCAGCATATTTTAAGACAGATTTAATGTCGTGACTGGCGACGATTACAGAATGATTTTGCGCATAGTCTTTCAATCTTGACCATATTAGGTCTGATGCGGTGATATCGACTTCCGAGGTTGGTTCATCGAGAATAAGTAATTCGGGACTGCCCAATAGGGCTTGCGCAATCAGAAGTTTTCGAAGATTGCCGCCTGAAAAGTGATTTAATGCTGTGTTAGCGAGAGAATCTAACCCAACTATTTTTAAAACATGCGCGACCTCGGCCTCGGTTTGAGACGAATAAAGGCAACGCAAAATTGCGCAGGCCGAAAGAAATTCTATGGCAGATAAAGGAGAATATAGCCCCCTGCCTTGAGGCGCGTATCCGATCGAACGGCGATAATGATTTATTTGTTGATTGATGGGTTTGTTTTCCCAAAAGATACAATCATTACCTGTTTTCAGTGAAGATGAAAGACAACCGAGTAAGGTTGATTTACCAGAACCATTTCCTCCGATAATAGCAAGAATACCGTGAGACCATTCAAAATTTATATTTTGAAGTATTTCTTTATTCTTGACTGAAAAATTTAGATTTTTGACTAAAATCATAATTTAACTTCTTTTTTATATTGTTTAAAAAAGTCTCACTCAAACAAAGGAAATGATTTTTTATATTATAATATATAGTTTTTTACGCAGAAAAAATAACACATTATATTTTAAAAGATAAATTTTTTGATAATATCAATTTTATTACAGATTAATTTAAGGCTTATACTGAAACTAGATTTTTGTAATATATGGATACACAGCGATCTGCGGCAAAAATAAATATATCAGGTAAGGAATCGCAGTAATGCGGAGGCGGGAGTTTTTGGCGGCAGGGGCAGCGGGAACGGCTTTTCTTTTTCCGGCTGTATGGGCTGAGAAACCTGTCACGACTGAAGCCCCTACCACGATAGAAGAGATCGCGCGGGAATATGAGCGGGCGACAGGTGGTCATGCGGGTATCTATGCCCAAAATATAGCGACAGGTCAAAGTATCGCATGGCGAGCGAATGAGCGCTTTCTTATGTGCAGCACTTTCAAGGCTTCTCTTGTCGCCTTTACCCTGCTGCGTTGCGATCAAAGGCAAGAAAGTCTTAATCATTCGGTTGATTACAAGGCTGCCGATATCGGCGATTTATATGCGCCTTTTGCTAAAAGTAATCTTGGTCGGGGGAAGATGTCGGTTGCTGAACTTTGTCAGGGAGCGATTGAACAAAGCGACAATTTTTGTGCAAACAAACTTTTAGCGTGCAGTGGCGGGGCGTTGGCTCTGACAGAATTTTGGCGACAGATCGGCGACTATGAAAGTCGCTTGGACGCGATCGAACCCTTTTTAAATGAAACCCGTTATGGCGGGATAGAAAATACCACGACACCGGCTTCTATGGCGCGTAATTTACAGAAAGTTGTCTTAGGTGGTGTTTTATCGGAAACATCAAAACAACAGCTAGCCACTTGGCTCAAAGGATGTCGGACAGGTCAAAATCGTATCCGTGCCGGATTACCTGAAAACTGGGTTATCGGAGATAAAACAGGCACGAATGGCGCAAATGCAGCCGGAGATATTGCCGTCATTTGGCCAAGACCAGATAAAGCGATTACCCTTTCTATTTATGTTTGGGGTGGTTCCCCGACCGCAGATCAAATGACCGCGCTATTTTCAAAAGCAGCCCGTCTTGTAGCCAAGAATATTGCCTAAGCTTGCCAAGAAGGACGGCATAAAAGGCTCATTCATTCCTGCTTTTTATACAGCGACAGCGGATTAAATTGGAGACTACCAGCTATTCATCCGCGGGGTCTATACCCCGATTCTCTGGCGATCCGTCCTAAAATACCTTTTACAATAACGTCTAATAAATTATTCGGCTCATAATTCGCAGGTGCGACATAACTTGCCCGATCTTCTGCAATTAATTTTCCCATCTTATCTTGGTTTGGCTTATCAGGATCAAATACAGCGATAGCGCTTCCTCCTTGCATTCTGACCATTTTCATCGAAGGAATATCTGTATCCCCATCACCAATAAAAACCATTCTTTCAAATGGAATCGGTCTTTCTTGCATTGGTATCCATTTATTAATAGCGCTATTATCCCACGTATTTTCTATACCTTTATTAATCCGAAACAAAAATTGAGTTTTAGTTGTGTAGTTAATAGAAACAGAAGGCCACTCAGCAGCTTTTGAAGCTTCGTTATAAGCAAAGCTTGATGCAAATATCTTTTTAAAGTTGTTACTTATGGACGTGCCTTCAATCATTTCTCGAATACCCGATGAAATGACGTAGTGTTCTAGAATCAAATTCATTTTTTCTGCATATTTATTAATACGAGCAAACCATTCAACAACACCATCAAAGAATAAAATACTTTTTCCATGATTATAAAAGAAATTTTTATCTATTTTTATTCCCTTTGGCTGTGCCGATGTTAATATCTGCTGCATATATGTAAGAACTTCGTCTCCATCTCTCTTTTTGCATTCTTTTTTTACAATATCCCAAAAATCCTTAGGATTATTATAACCAATCGCTTTCAAGAGTGAGTATTCTTGCATTGATCCTGGAGAGAGTGTCCCATCAAAATCATACACAATTGCTGTTCTTTTTGGTTTCATAGTAATTCTCTTATTTTTTAAGAAAATTTAATTCATATTTTTAATAATTCAATATTTATTTTTTATATTAAAATCCATTTTATTAAAACATTGGCTCCCTGAATAGCTATCAGGTATAGAAAAAGGCGTATCCTGATTTTTCAGAAGCCCATCCTTGATCATTTATTTTAGGAAGAGAACCATATTTTTAGCTGATTTTTTGCAGCTTCACTTCCGTGATCAGCCGATTGTTTTAGCCAATAAGACGAATTGTTCTTATCGACCGTTACGCCTTCGCCATTATAATACATAATGCCCAAAGCGAGTTCGGCTTGTGCAAAACCGTGATTGGCCGCTTGTTGATACCAATAGACGGCTTTCCCCTTATCAACCGCGAGGCCATCCCCGTTATAATACAGATTACCAAGGTTATATTCAGCCTGTGCATTCCCCTGCTCGGCTGCCTTTTGATACCAATAAAGGGTTTTGGATTTATCAAGCGCGACGGTGTCGCCGCTCGCATACATAACGCCTAGATTTAATTGCGATTGCGGGTCATTTTGGTTGGCTGCTTGTTGATATAGATCCGCAGCTTTGGCTTTATCGACGGTAACTGCATCGCCGTTGTAATACATGTTGCCAAGAGCGACTTGGCCTTGGGCATCGCCATGATTAACCGCTTGCTGATACCAGTAAAGCGCCTTGGATTTATCAACCGCTACGCCGTCGCCATTATAATATAGCGTGCCGAGATTATATTCAGCGGGCGCAAAGCCTTTATTGGCGGCCTGCTGTATCAAGTTAAAGGCTTTGCCTTTATCGGCCGCGAGACCGTCACCATGAGCATATTTCAGGCCGAGCGTTAAGGCATCCTGTGGCGTTTTCGGGTTCGGTTTTTTTAGACTTAAAGCCCCCCAGAGGAGCAAAGCTCCCAATATTATGGCGGCTGAAATAAGAGCCGCTTTCCATCCTATTTTTTTCACTGTCCTTAATATCCCGCTGGTCTTCATCGATTATATTTTGTCCCTACGCCTCCCTTTATTTACGGAATATGACAGAAATGCCCCCTGCCTGATGTTTGCTATTGCGCCACAAAGTATTGATCAACAAATCACGCTTGCAATTGGGCGGCCGCTTTTAAGATCGAAGATATTAGGCGGGCGGGATTCCTTTTTTCTTTGCAAAAGATCAAGGAGATCAGGATAACAGCCAGATGAAATTCTATTCTATCGCCGAAACAAAGAAGATTTTGACCTATCCTGTCTTGGTTGAAGCTTTGAAGCAGACAATTCAGGCATATGATCGGGGTGATATTCATTGTCCCGAGCGGGTCACGACGATGGCTCCCGATAGATCAAGCCTGTTGATGGTCATGCCCGCGACCAGTCGGGAAATATTGGTCACCAAAATATTGACGATTTGCCCTGATAATGCGGCTTCTGAGCGGCCTGTCATCCAAGGGCAGATATCCTGTGCTGATGCCGAAAACGGCAAGATGCTGTTCGTTTTGGATGCCCCAACGGTCACCATGTTACGGACATCGGCTTTGTCTATGTTGGCGATCGAATTACTGGCAAAACAGCCGATAGAAAAGATTTTGATTATTGGGACGGGCGTGCAGGCCGTTGCCCATTGTGAGGCGCTGGCGGCGCTTTATCCTGATATTTCAGTTTCTATCAGAGGCCGTTCAATGGAACGGAGCCGTGCCTTTTGTCAGCGGCTATCATCCTTGCCTTTGCGATTGCAGCCAGACGAAAGAGACGGATCTGATTTCGATGTGGTGATTACGGTCACTTCCAGTCGTGAAGTTATCTATAATGAGCCAGCCTTGGCGGGACGATTGGTGATTGCGGTGGGTGCCTTTAGGCCGGAGATGATCGAGATTGCGCCCGAAATTGTGAGAAATAGCGTGGTCTATGTCGATGATTTGATTGGGGCGCCGAGTGAGGCAGGCGATATTATTCAGGCCGGTTTGGAATGGTCAAAAGTGCAGCCTTTGGCTTTAGCATTAGAGAGCAAGCCCCTTAAGGATCAGCCGATCTTGTTTAAATCGGTGGGTTGTGCCGCTTGGGATTTGGCAGCTTGTCAGGTCGTGTATGAGTTTGCCGGAAAGCGATGATGCTCGGACAGTCGGCTAGCGCGGTAGCCATAAGGCTGTACTGCAAAGCAAAAAAGTACATTAGAAAAAATTGAAAATCACTTTGATGGCATTGAGAAGAAAGAGGTATTTTCAGATGTAGCCTATAAATATCGTCCTATAATAATAACGTTGAATAGATATCTCGTTATTCATCGAATGCATTTTAACGTATCAAAATATCAATATTATATAATAAAATTTAATACATCTTAAATAGATATATGTGTTAATTTTATCTATATTTAAATAATATTTATTTTTTATTTTGCAGATAAAATATTTACCATTAGGTTGCCCCGAAATTTACATTATTTCATAAAAACAGGGGACTTCATGAAAATTAATCCATTTATTCTGGCTGCACTTATGGGCTGTTCTATGCCTGTTTTAGCAGAAACCCTTAACAATGAATCTGTCGTTACCTTGACCAATACGGGTTTGGGTGATGAAGCGATTGTTGCGAAGATCAAAAATTCGGATGCTAATTACGATCTTTCAACCGATCAGCTGATTGCTTTACGACGGCGTGGTGTATCCAGTCCGGTTTTGGCGGCGATGCTGGAGAAAAGCGCGCCTAAAGCTGCGGCGATGTCGATGGATTCGCCTGATCCGATGGTGCCTCATTCGCCTGGTGTTTATCTGTTTAATGCGCATTCCGTCCCGCCGAAGATGCGGTATATGGAGTCAACCGTCACCAATCAGGCCAAAACAGGGGGCGTCTGGGGCTATGCTTTGACGAGCGGTATTGCTTCCATGAGCATCAAAGCCTCTATCCAGAACGAACATGCGCTTAACCGGACGGATGATGAGCAGCCGGTTTTCTATTTTTTCTTTGATGAGGCCAATAACCAGCAGGCTGCAAGCACGTGGAGTGCTGGCACGCAGGCTACCGTTAATTCGCCGAATGCGTTTACTTTGATTAAGATGCAAAGCAAAAGCGGAAAGAATGGTCATCGTGAAATACGCGTCGGTAGTCGCAATATTGGCGGTGCAAAAAGCGGCGTTATGGATAAAGACCAGATACCGTTTGATTTCGAAATGGTCAGAGCCGGTGTTTATAAAGTAACGCCGAAATATGCCTTGAAGCCGGGTGAATATGGATTTTTATACGAGATGACCAGCAATGGCGCCAAAGGGGCTTTGAGTGGTCGTATTTTTGATTTTTCGGTAATGGCTGACCGCGATTTAGACAAAAATTAGGCTGTTTTTTCAGGGCTGTCCCTCGGGGGGTAATATTGGGGAAGACAGCCCTGAAAGATATTATTATATAATAATATAATAATTCGTTATTATTTACATAACCTCTATTAATAGAGAATTGTTACCAATAAATTACAGGAAACAGATAAAATATATAAACTAACATTTTAAATAATTATTTTTTTAAATGGGTTTTCTTTTGAATTTATCCGCATCTGTATTTTTTATTTTTTAATAAAAAGAAATGCTAATCTTTAACATATCAAATCTATATTTTTAAGGAAAACAGAATAATCAAAAATTTATTTATCCAATAGATATTACTGAAAATATTTATCCGATAACGACTGTTATCTTTTAGGCAGAAAATCTATATAGCCGCTGTTATAAGGGCTTTTTGTCCCAAAAGCTTGATCATCAAAGCAGATTTCTTATGACTTCCCCAAATCCAAAATCCGGCTTTTTGACGCCTGATCGCTATTTATTCCTGTTATCTTTGTTGGTGGCGGGCACCTCCTTTATGGAGAATTTGGACGGTAGTATTATCGTGACCGCCCTGCCCGCGATGAGCAAAAGTTTTTCAGTGCCTCCGATTGATTTGAATATCGGGGTGTCCGCTTATTTGATGACTTTGGGGATATTTATTCCAGTTAGCGGATGGATTGCCGACCGTTTTGGTATCAGGCGGATTTTCACCCTTGCGATTACGATATTTACCTTGGGATCCGTTCTTTGCGGGATGTCGAGCGGGCTGGTCGAATTCGTTCTGTTGCGGATTATGCAGGGTATCGGCGGGGCAATGATGATTCCGGTCGGAAGATTGGCTGTCTTGCGGAATTTGCCCAAAGAAAAGCTCGTTAAAACAATGGCGACCTTGATCTGGCCTGCTTTGGCCGCGCCAATGTTGGGCCCTGTTTTGGGTGGGTTGATTGTGACCCATACGACTTGGCGCTGGATATTCTATCTTAATCTGCCTTTGGGATTGATCGCGATTGTGTCGGCTTTGTTATTGGCACCGAAATCGGGCGAAGTCGAAGCTCCACCTTTTGATTGGCCGGGTTTTCTGCTGACTAGCTTTTCACTGTTTTTTGTCATGGCCGCGATCGAAATGGGCGCGCAGCCGGAACCGCAATGGGCCACAATTGGCGGAATGACGGCCTTTGGTGGGTTGTTGATGGCGTTGGGATATCGTCACCTTAATCAGGCTGCCTATCCGATGATTAACCTCAAAACTTTGGGGATACAGAGTTTTTCGGTCAGCATTTTTGGTGGCAGTATCTTCCGGATTTCAATCAGTGCGACGCCTTTTCTGTTGCCTTTGATGTTCCAAATCGGCTTTGGGCTTAGTCCGTTTTTATCCGGTTCATTGCTGACAGCCATTTTTGCCGGTAATCTGTTGATGAAGCCTTTCACGACCTATTTTATTGAGCGCTTCGGTTTTCGGCCTATTTTGATCTGGAATAACATCCTTTGTAGCCTGTCTATTTTGGCCTGTGTATTTCTGTCACCGCAATATCAATGGCTGATTATTTTTGTTCTGTTTACGAGCGGGGTGTTTCGTTCACTGCAATTCACTGCGATTGTGACGCTCGCTTATTCAGAAGTGCCAAAGGAATTAATGAGCACGGCGAATACCTTGTTCAGCACCTTGGTTCAGATATCTTTAGGTTTAGGGGTTACGGTTGGCGCTATTGCTTTGCGGTTGAGTCATGGTCTGGTTGGATGGTTTAATCTGGGTCAGCAACCCGACCTACCCTTCAGAATAGCTTTGGTTATGGTGACGATATTTTCCTGTTTCGGTTTGATAGACGCGATAAAGCTAAGCCCGACTGCTGGTCTGACCTTGTTAAAAGATAAGAAAAACCGTCGGAAGGCTTAAGAGGAAGATAGCGGTATTTTCAAGGAGAGACGGGTTTTAAAAATCCGAACCGGATAGCCTCTGAAACAGGAAGTCCAGTTCATCCATTGAACTGTAATCGAGGCTGATGGTACCGCTTTCACCATTATAGGCGATGGTCACGGGGACTTTCAGGGATTCCGTTAAGAGCTGTTGCAGCGCCAGAATATCCGCATCATCGCCATTGGCGGCCAAGGTTTGCCCTTTTTTCGCTTTACTGGGGGCTTCCGTGGTTTTGCCATTTTTGATTTCTTGCACCAGCTTTTCAGTGTCACGTACCGAAAGGCCTTTGTCGATGACCTTTTCAGCCAGTTTTTGCGGATCAGGGGAGGTAATCAAAGCGCGGGCATGTCCCATCGTCAATTGACGTGTGACCAGTGCATCCTGCACGCCTTCCGGCAGATCGAGCAAGCGCAGTAAATTCGTTATATGGCTTCGGGATTTACCCACCAGTTTTGACAGCGCTTCGGGAGTATGGCCGAATTGCTCTGCCAGTTTTTGATAGGCTCTGGCTTCTTCAATGGCGTTTAATTCTGCCCGCTGGATATTTTCAATAAGAGCGACTTCGAGCGTTTCAGATTCATCGAAATCACGGACAATAACCGGAATATCATGAAGCCTTGCCCGTTGAGCTGCCCGCCAGCGGCGCTCGCCAGCGACGATCTGCCAACCACTGCCTTTTGGACGGACAACGATTGGTTGCAGAACGCCTCTTTGGGCGATCGATTCCGTTAATTCTTTCAGCTTTGTTTCGTCGAAAATGCGGCGGGGCTGATCTGGATGAGGAAAAATGGCCGCCACAGGGAGGCTTCGCACCGCGCCGGAATTCTGGCTTTCGCGGCCTGAACCTTGGCTATCGGTCGCCGTTTCATCGGCTATTTCGCCTAATAAAGCAGAAAGACCACGACCAAGGCCGCCTTTACGTGGACGGTTTTTCTTATCCAAACTCATGCAGATACCTGTGACTGATAAAAGGTTTTCTTGCTGGAAAGTCGGTCGATGACTTCCCGTGCCAAGGCCATATAGGCTTCCGATCCGGCGCAGCGATGATCGTAAATCAAAGCAGGAATACCGTGGCTGGGTGCTTCGGAAAGCCGAACATTACGAGGAATAGTGGTATTAAAAACGACCCGTCCCAAAACAGCCCGCACATCATCTGCGACCTGATCTGAAAGGCGGTTACGGCGATCATACATCGTCAGCGCAACGCCCAGGATTGAAAGGGTCGGATTGAAACGCGAACGCACCCGTTCGATTGTGGTTAGAAGTTGGCTCAACCCTTCAAGGGCGAAAAATTCGCATTGCAGCGGCACCATCAGTTTATGCGCGGCAACAAGGGCATTAACGGTAAGCAAACCCAGAGAAGGAGGGCAATCAATCAGGCAAGCATCCCAACGGTCAGCGGGGGCTGTATCGAGAACATGCGCCAGCCGGTGGGTTCTTTCCCCGAGGCTTAAGAGGTCGATTTCAGCACCGGAGAGATCAACCGTTGCCGGAATAATTTCCAATCCAGGGACAGCGGTTTTCACCACGCCTTCGGTAAGGGCAGCTTCCCCCGTCAGTACCTGATAGGCAGAAATACGACGATTTTCGTGTTTTATACCAAGACCAGTCGAGGCATTGCCTTGGGGATCAAAATCAATAACTAAGACCCGCCAGCCGATAGCTGCCAAGGCCGTTGACAGGTTAATCGCGGAGGTTGTTTTTCCGACGCCGCCCTTTTGGTTGGCGATGGCGATTCTGATCACGTTTTTTTCCCCGTTTTATGTTTTTTGGGGTGGATATGGGTCGCGACAATAATCGCCGATTGTGGATCTGTGGCGCTCGCCTCTATCCTGATATCACCTTGCCATAATTTACGGGTCTCTTCCAGTTCCATACGTGCATTTTGCCCTTTGGGGAGGAGCCACAGGCTGTCCTTATGAGAAAAAGGCAGTGCCAATTTCCATAATTTATCCAGAGGGGCGAACGCCCGAGCTGTAATAATATCAAAGGGTTGTGGTTCGATATTTTCCAGCCTTTGCCCTAAAATTGTGACGGGTGTTTCAGCAGCTTCAGCGGCTTTTTGTAAAAATTCAACTCTTTTCCGGCGGGATTCAACCAAAGTAACCGCCATATCGGAAAGAATGGCGATGATAATGCCCGGGAAACCAGCCCCAGAACCGAGATCTAGCCAGTTTTCAGGTGAGCTTTTATGAAAGCTGGCTTCTTTCCGTGCCAAAGGGAGAAGTTGGGCAGAATCGATGATATGGCGACCCCATAAATCATCAACGGTAGAACGGGCGATCAGATTCTGCTGTGCCATTTCCACATGAAGGCAAGCAACAAAAGCATCAAGCTTTGCCACTGTTTCACGTGAAATACCGATATGTTGGTCTAGCCAGACCAGAGCTTCTTCCCGTGTCATAATGTCACTTTTTTTGCATGAATCCAGATGGCGGCCAAAGCGGCAGGGGTAACACCCCTGACCCGAGAGGCAGCCGCCATATCGGGTGGGCGGGCAGCAGAGAAACGTTCAACCATTTCATTAGAGAGACCCGCTATCGCCGCATAGTTGAGCTGATCAGGTAATGGCATATTATCGTTACCGGCCAAGCGTGCCAGCTCGGCATCTTGTCTTTCAAGATAGGGCGCGTAACGACCATCGTCGATCATTTCAGTTACGACAGCATCGGAAAGCTGCGTTAATTCTGGTATTAATTTTTCGAGATGTTCCCGCGTCACGGCCGGAAAGCGCAGCCATTCAAACAAGCTGTGCGAGGCACCTTCTGTGACATGAGCGCCGACATTTTGCATGTCGCGGCTGCTGGCGGTTTGTTGCAGCAGCTTTTGGCATTTTTCGCGTTCGGCCTGCCTTTTGGTTACAAAAGCCGTCATTTCTGCCCCCAAAGCACCGAAGGCTTTTGCCTGACCGGATAGTCGGGTGACGGCATTATCAGCACGAAGACCGAGGCGATATTCTGCTCTGGCGGTCAGCATACGATAAGGTTCGGTAACGCCTTGCAAGACCAGATCGTCGATCATGACCCCAATATAGCTGTTACGACGATCGAAAACAGGAGGTGTTTTGCCAGCGACAGAGCAAGCGGCGCTGATGCCGGCGACTAAGCCTTGCGCTGCGGCTTCTTCGTAACCGGTGGTGCCGTTGATTTGTCCAGCGCAGAAAACGCCCTTCATCGCCTTTAATTCGAGATGATGGGTAAGGCTGCGCGGATCAATAAATTCATATTCGACCGCATAGCCTGACTGAACGATTTCGGTTTTTTCGAGGCCTTCGATGCTGTTGATAAAAGCCTGCTGTACGTCTTCGGGTAAGGAAGTCGAAACCCCATTCGGATAAATCAGCGGAGTGTCGAGCCCTTCTGGTTCCAGAAAAATCTGATGCCCGTCGCGGTCACCAAATTTCATAATTTTATCTTCGATGGAAGGACAGTAGCGCGGCCCCCGCCCCTCTATCGCACCGCTAAACAGCGGAGAGCGATCTAAACCGGCGCGGATGATATCATGGGTTTGTTGATTGCTACGGGTCAAAGCGCAAGCGATTTGCGGAGCGACGCGCCCCGTTCCATAGCTGGCCATTGTCCATGGTTCTTCATCGGAAGGTTGGCGTTGCAATCTTGACCAGTCGATGGTTCGACCATCAAGCCGTGGCGGCGTGCCAGTTTTCAGCCTGCCCAGCGGTAAATCAAGGGCTTTCAACTGTTCGGCAAGACCAAGAGAAGGTTGTTCCCCAATGCGCCCACCGCGCCATTTTTTTTCGCCGCAGAACAACCAAGCATCAAGGAAAGTGCCAGTTGTAAGAACAACGCATTTCGTCGCAACCGAACGGCCATCAGCCAATAACACGCCCGCGATTTTGCCTGCATCCATTTGGAAGGATTCAGCCATGTCTTCGATAATTTGGAGGTTGGCTTGTTCAGAGAGAGCCGTCTGAATAGCTTTTCGGTAGCGATTGCGGTCGGCCTGAATTCTGGGACCTTGAACAGCGCTGCCTTTGCTACGGTTGAGCATTCGGTAGTGAATGGCCGCATAATCAGCCGCATGAGGCATCAAGCCATCCCATGCGTCGATTTCACGTACAAGATGTCCCTTGCCCAATCCACCAATGGCCGGATTACAGGACATTGCCCCGATCTGGTTGCTGTCCATCGTCACAAGGGCTGTTTTTGCCCCCATACGGGCGGCAACAGCCGCAGCTTCACAGCCGGCATGACCGCCGCCTATGACTACAATGTCGAAAAACTCGTTCATAACAGGGATAAAGATAATCCAGACGGGAAACACATAGAAACGCTATCAACCAGTTTTCGGGGCGAAAAACAATCATCAACCTTTTTAAAGTCTGAAAATAGGCTTTAATCTTATCAGGATGAGGCCTTTTTGTTTCACGTGGAACGGGGAGAAGCGCAGGAGAGCACAAAGCTATCAGGGAAAGTGCTATTCAAAGAGAGTAAATGAACGCGGCAGGGTTTCTATCCTTTGTTTGGAAAGAGGAGATCATCCGCTGGTTAGATATTTTTACAATATAGGGTGATCGTTCATTTTATAATTTTTATACAGCATTAAAGAACAAAAAAATCATTTAAAAAACATAATTGTCATTATATTGTAATTATATGCTTTTTACATTAGGTTATATTTTAATATAATAACCCTAAAAAGATAAATACATTATGAAAATATCAAAATTTTTACCGTTTGTTTTATTTGCTACATTGATAAGCCCTGCTTATGCCGAAAATAATACCTGCCCGCCACAAGCGCATGTTCCCTCTATTGATGAAGTAAAAGAAGCTTTGAAGCATAATCAAGATAGAGGTTTTCTTTGGAAAATCACAAAAGATGGCCATAGCTCATGGTTATATGGCACAATACATATCGCCAAAGAAAACTGGATGATGCCTGGGCCAACTGTGCTCAATGCTATTTCTAAAAGCGTAGCCGTTGGTGTTGAGCTAGATATCTTAAATCCAGAAAATATTAAGGCACTACAAGCCCCTGCAAATACCGAAACCCAAAAATGGTTAGACGAAAAAGGACTGCAGAAAAAAATAGAAGATGAAGAGCTGAAATTCTGCACACCGACAGCACAAGTCAAAGATATGCCCTTAGCAGCTCGCGTTACACGTATGACGGCGTCAGTTGGTAAATGGGAAGGCTATTACCCCGATTATGGAATTGATCTGGTTCTTTTGGGATTCGCAAAATCGACAATGCGACAAATTATAGAACTGGAAGATGCAGCAACACAGCGCACAATTTTAGCCGGGCATGATAAAAAGCAAACCGCCCAAAAAATAGAGAATTACTTAAACGAAATTGCAAATGGTAAAGCCCTTTCAACCACCAAAGAGCTGGCTGCTGTTTGGGAAAAAAGCGATCTCCCAGGGTTAGAGAAATTTGCAGCCGAATGCGACAAGACAGAATTGTGCAAAGCGACCAATGTCGAGATAGGCGAACGCAATAATGCGATGGCCAAAAAGCTGGATGATATACATGTGGGCGGTACATCTATTTTTACCGGTGTTGGTTTTCTTCATATGGTAGGCCCTAAAGGCTTACCTGAGTTGATGAAAAAGCGCGGTTATACAGTTGAACAGATACTTCCGTCCTCGAAAGCTTCACTTTAAGCTATTTTGGATAAAAGGTTATCTCTTCCCTCGCATTGCGCTTAATATTTTCAAGAGAAGAGATTTTTCCTTTTTTTCGATGAAAGGCTAGAGACGATATTTTTAGGAGACATCTTTTTATGTTTATCGTCAATCTTTCTTATAAAAAGCCCATCAGCGAAATAGAAAAATACATAGAAGCGCATCGGGGATTTTTGGATATTTACTATAAAGCCGGTTATTTTCTGGCATCTGGTGCAAAAAATCCAAGGAATGGCGGCATCATAATAGTGAATAGTCAATTGAGCCGCGAGGCTTTGGAAAAGATTTTGTTAGAAGACCCATTTCAGCAAAATGAAATAGCGGATTACGAAATCATTGAATTTATGCCGACAAAATATGCCCCCGCTCTGGCAGGCATATTCTAGTCAAAGCAAGGTTCATTTACCGATGCAAAAACGGCTGAAGAGATTATCCAGCATATTTTCAACGCCAGCTTTTCCGGTGAGTTGATCGTAGCAGCGGCAGGCTTGTCGAACGGCTTCAGCGACAATCAGCATATCTTCGGCTTCCATAACCAAAGAGAGACTGTCAGCGGCATCTTTCACTAACCGGTGTTGGCGGCGGTTAAGGGTTACTTCGTCTTCTTTCGGCAAAGCTTTTTTACCCAGTTCGACCAATTTTTCCTGTAATAAATCAACACCTTGTCCAGTTTTAGCCGATAAAGCGATGTCGATTTTTTCCGGTATTGGGAGCCGATCGGGCAGATCTATCTGTGGATAAAGGACAAGGACTTCGCCTTCAGTATCGGGCGCGTCGTCGGCATCGCCTAGCCATAACAGGATATCGGCTTCGGCAATCGCTTTTCGGGCGCGGATGATGCCCGCCTGTTCGAGGATATCATCAGATTCATGAAGCCCCGCCGTATCGGAAAAGCGCATCGGGATGCCTTTTAGGGCAAAGCTGACTTCGATAACGTCACGGGTTGTTCCAGCGATTGGCGCAGTAATCGCAATATCCTGCCCCGTTAGAGCGTTAATTAAGGTCGATTTTCCAGCATTAGGACGACCAGCCAAAACCACCCGCAAGCCGTCCCGCAATCTTTCCATTGTGGGGCGTTGTTCAAAAGCACGATGTTCCGCAATCAGGATAGCGATCTTTTCTCTGATCGCTTCAAGATATTGGCGGCTTTCATTTTCGTCTTCTTCAATATCTTCAGAGAAGTCGAAACCGGCCTCTATTTGACCAGAGATTGTCAATAATCGGTCTTGCCATGAGGCGATTTGCCGCCCTAAAGCGCCCCCGCTCATCATCAAAGCGGCGCGTCTTTGGCTGGCAGTTTCGGCGCTTAATAAATCGCCAAGGCCTTCTGCTTCGTGAAGGCTGATGATGCCGTTGAGAAAAGCTCGACGGGTAAATTCTCCGGCTTCGGCTGGCCGTAAATCAGGCTGTTTTTCTAAGACTGAGAGCACCGCATCGACAACTGCCCTGCCCCCATGAACATGGAGTTCGAGCAGATCTTCGCCGGTGACTGTTTTGGGTGCCGGAAACCAGATAACCAAAGCCTGATCGAGTTGTTCGTTGGTATCGGGATCGTAAAGATTTCTTAAAACAGCGCGGCGGGAATCCGGTAGGGATTTTTGGGTTAGAAGACGCGCAGTTTTGGCCGCAGCAGAACCGCTGATCCGGATCACTGCAATACCTGCCGGTGGACGACCTGAAGATAAGGCAAAGATAGTTTTCATAGCGGAAAAGCCCTGTTGATCGCGGATGGCCTGCGGGCGGCCTTGGGAATATCGGGATGCTTTTACCTTGATCGCTTTAGTCTGTCACCCGCTATGGGGCAGGAAAATCATTGGAGACTTGGAGGCGCGAATTCTGCTTTCTATTTTGAAAAGCCTCTGGCAGATTGTTTTATCTGGCAAGTTTGCCGATTTTTTATAACATCCCGATCAGGGGACAGAAATTTATGCCCCAGCTTTATTATCCTACCGTGATAGGCCTGTTTTCAATTCGTGCTTCGGAAGAATATCTGGAGCAGGTATCAATTTTGTCCGATCTCTCCGTGAAAGAAGAGCAAAATTCGGCATCTGTTTTGGCCAATTCACCGTTGTTGCAGGAAACTGTGCGGCAGATTGAGGCCTATCTTGCAGGAAAGCTTTTCCGCTTTGATTTGCCTTTACAGCCGAGCAAAAGCCCGAGAGGGGAAGCGCTAAGGCAGGCTTTATGTCAGGTGCCCTATGGCGAAACTCCAAGCTATCGCCAATTGGCGATAATCGCGGATTCAGGCCCGAGAGCGATCGGGCAAGCTTGTGCCAGAAATCCTTTGGCGGTGATTGTGCCTTGCCACCGGATTATTAAAGCAGATGGTTCTTTGGGGCAGTATTCTTCCGGAAAAGGGGTTGAGACCAAGCAATGGTTGATTGACCATGAAAAGCGTTATCGCAAGCAGGCTTCGCGCTAGATTTTGACCTCGCCTTTCGGTCTGTTTGACTTGTTTTGTGAAGATGCTTTGTCAGGATAGCTTTCTATCTGTCAAAGCCTTCTTATTTCGAAAGCAACGGATGGCTTTCGGAAGGACAAAATATTGGGTCAGAAAATAACTATCCCTTCTGTGGATAAAAATCGCAGAATTTCAGCCTATCAAGCTGCCCCCGAACATAAGCCGAAAGCGGTTATTGTCGTTATTCCTGAAATTTTCGGAATAAATGAGGGTATCCGCTTGCGGGTCGATCGCTGGGCTAAGGCTGGATATTGGGCCATTGCGGCCGATATTTTCTGGAATATTGCCCCTGATGTCGAGCTGGATCCCGATATTCCAGAACAAATGCAGCAGGCGATGGCATATTATCAAAAGCTGGAAAATAAAGAGGCTTTAATGACGATCGAGGCGGCTATCGCCTATGCCCGATCGCAACAGCCGGACAGCAAGATTGCGACGGTAGGTTATTATCTCGGCGGATTTTTATCCTTTCTTTTGGCAGCTGAAGAAAAAGTCGAGGCGGCTGTTTGCTATTATGGTGTCGATATTGACCAAAATTTGTCTGCCATGAAGGCAAATCATCCGCCCATTATGCTGCATTTTGGCGATCAGGATAATTTTGTTTCGGAAGCAGCTATCAAAGTTATCCATTCAGCTTTTCAAAACCAGCCGGATGCGCTGTTTTATCTTTATTCTGATGCCGGTCATGGTTTCGCGACCGAAAAAGGAAAGCGGCGCGCTGAAAAAGCGGCTAGACTGGCAGACCAGCGCAGTTTCGATTTTATTGAAAGGGTTCTATCATGAGTGAAGCTTATGCCATTGTTGCAGAAAGAGCCGGTGGCCCTGAAGTTTTAGTCAAAAAGCCGATTGATCTTCAAAATTTGAAACCCGAAGCCGGTCAGGTTTTATTAAAGCATCAAGCCATTGGTGTTAATTTTATTGATGTTTATCATCGGTCAGGTTTGTATCGGCAGAATTTTCCAGCCGCATTGGGTTGTGAAGCTGCAGGCGTTATTGAAGCCGTCGGTACGGATGTTAAAGGCTTTAAAGTTGGCGATCGGGTAGCAATTTTTACGTCGAAACCCGGCGCCTATGCGACCCATCGGATTGTTGAAGCCCGCGAATTAGTCGCTTTACCTGATGATATTTCAGCAGAAACCGCAGCGGCCGTTTTGTTAAAGGGCATGACCAGCTGGATGCTCGCTGAAAAATGTCTGGCACATGCAGCGATCGCAGGCGAAGCACCGAAAATATTGGTTTTAGCCGCAGCCGGTGGTGTGGGTAGCCTGTTGGTGCCTTGGCTGAAATATTTAGGTGCAACTGTTTTTGCGCATACCAGCACGGCTGAAAAAGCTGAAAAAGTAAAAGCCAATGGTGCCGATTATACGACCACCCTGCCCTATGCTGAATTACCGCAATGGATTAAGCAGCAGAATAATGGCGAAGGCGTTCATGCGGTCTTGGATAGTGTCGGAGCGGATAGCTGGAAAAGCTCGCTGGCTTCGTTAAGAAAAAAAGGTTTGTGGGTTGTTTTCGGAAATGCCAGTGGCCCCGTTCCGCCATTATCACCGTTAGAATTGGCAGGAGCCGGATCGGTTTATATGACCCGACCACGCCTTGTGGATTATGTGGATAACTCTGTGGATTTAACCACAGCAAGCCAGAAGTTGTTCGATTTACTAAGAAAAAATGTTTTGAAAGCAGAGATTAACCAGCGTTTTTCTTTAGCTGATGTCGCAAAAGCCCATAGCTTGCTCGAAAGCCGGAAAACCACCGGATCTACGGTACTTATTCCCTAAAATCGCTGCTTTTTTGATAGAAAAAAACAACGTTATTTTTTCAAATTCGGCTGATTCAGAAATGGGTCAGCCGTTTTTTTTCAAGAATACAAAACTATTGAACAAAATAGTCCACAGCCTGTGGATAACTTTGTGGATTAAACAAAAGATAAAAGGTTATCCAAGGATAGGTGACCAGTCTTCCCGATAGAATGAGAAGAAAAACAAGGCCCTCTTTCCGATTTGGAAAGAAGGCTTTTTACTGGTTAGCTGCTTTTTCTTGTCATGAAAAAGTAACGATTATGTTTTATTCTAGTGATTCATTGACGCGAAGAAGTCTTCGTTCGTTTTGGAATCTTTCATCTTGTCGAGCAAGAATTCCATCGCATCGACCGTACCCATCTGCATCAGGATACGACGCAGCACCCACATTTTGGAAAGGGTGTCTTTGTCGACCAGCAATTCTTCCTTACGGGTACCTGATTTACCAACATCCATCGCTGGGAAGATACGCTTGTCAGCGACCTTACGATCAAGCACGACTTCGGAGTTACCGGTACCTTTGAATTCTTCAAAGATGACTTCATCCATACGGCTGCCGGTATCGATAAGGGCGGTGGCAATGATCGAAAGCGAACCGCCTTCTTCGATATTACGCGCCGCACCGAAAAAGCGTTTCGGACGCTGAAGCGCGTTGGCATCGACACCACCAGTTAAAACCTTACCGGAGGAAGGCACAACCGTATTATAGGCGCGACCAAGGCGAGTGACGGAATCGAGCAGAATGACAACGTCTTTTTTATGCTCGACTAGTCTTTTCGCCTTTTCAATCACCATTTCGGCGACCTGAACATGGCGCTGTGCTGGTTCATCAAAAGTAGAAGAAATAACTTCGCCTTTGACGGAGCGCTGCATATCCGTAACTTCTTCCGGACGTTCGTCAATCAGAAGAACAATCAGGAAGACTTCGGGGTGATTTTCCGAAATGGCGCGAGCGATATTCTGAAGTAAAACCGTCTTACCCACCCGAGGCGGTGCCACGATCAAAGAACGTTGGCCTTTACCCTGTGGAGCAACAATATCAATAACCCGTGCCGATTTGTCTTTATTCGTCGGATCGCTGATATCGAGATTAAGCTTTTCGGAAGGATAAAGCGGCGTCAGATTGTCGAAATTGACGCGATGGCGGACATTATCAGGGTTATCAAAATTGACCGAAATAAGCTTGGTCAGAGCAAAATAGCGTTCGCTGTCTTTGGGTCCGCGAATTTCACCTTCAACCGTGTCACCGGTTCTTAAACCAAATTTTCTGACCTGATTGGGTGAAACGTAAATATCATCAGGACCCGCGAGATAATTAGCTTCTGGGCTACGTAAAAAACCGAATCCGTCGGGTAAAACCTCGATCGTCCCCAATCCCATGATCTGATCGCCTCTTTCGGCCTGAACCTTGAGAATGGCAAAGAGAAGGTCTTGCTTGCGTAATGTTGAAGCCCCCTCGATTCCGAGTTCTTCCGCCATTTTGACGAGTTCAGAGGGCGATTTTTGTTTGAGATCTTTTAGATGCATGTCGGGGAGTCCCGTAGGGGCAAAATTGAATTTATTGCCCGAAAAATGAAGAGAGGATCAAAATAAGATGTGAAAGAGATTACCCTTTGGATAATAAAGCGGGCACCGTTGGGAAACCCGCTTAAAGATATTATCCATTAGAGTCAAGATCAGGAACAAAGACTCTGACTTTTGGAGTAATCTTTCGTCAGAAGGGTTTGATGATCGCCAAGATGACCGCAACGGCGGCGATAATGCCGGGCACTTCGTTCATCAATCGAAGACCACGTTCGCTGGACGGACGGAAGCCACGTGCCAGTTTTTTGGCATAAGCCACTGACCAGCCATGATAAACCGTGAGGATAATAACGGCGAGTAATTTGACGTGGAACCAATGGCCGACATCGAAAGCCCCCACATGCACCGCCAGCAATAAACCGAAGACCCATGACAAAATCAGAGAAGGCGTCAGGATGATATGACGTAATCTTGTTTCACGATTTTGCCATTTTAAATCTTCGACAGAGCCGGGAACAGTCTGGCTGTGATAAATACAATAACGCGGTAAGGTGAAAAGCCCCGCCATCCAGAAAATAACAAAGATAACATGGGCAGATTTGACCCAAGGGTACAGATTGTCAAGAAAACCCATCCATTCAATCACAGGCTACTCCTCAATTATTTGCATTTTATTTGTCTCTTTCTTGCCAAAATGGGCATGATGAAATCGACAATCGTCAGTGCTGCCGTTTTTTTAGGTTAACCCCGTATTTTTTCCAGAAGCTGACTGACATGGGTGAGCGGTGTTTGGGGAAGAATCCCGTGACCGAGATTGAAGATATGCGGTCTTTCGGAAAAGGCGTCAAGAATAGTCGTGATAGATTGATCCAAAGCATCGCCACCCGATAACAGCACTAAAGGATCCAAATTACCCTGCACCGGAAAGCCCGCGGGTAGATATTGGTCAGCCCAATAAGGATCGATAGTTTCATCCAAGCCGATAGCCGTGACTTTGGTGTCCGCGATATAGGCTTTTATCCGGCTGGCAGCCCCTTTTGGGAAGCCGATGATCGGAATATCGGGGTGCTTTTCCCTTAACTTCGACACCAGACGCGCGGTTGGGTCGATAACCCAACGTTCGAATTGTTGTGGCGAGAGCGTTCCCGCCCAACTGTCGAAAAGTTGAACCGCATCAACGCCAGCTTCGATCTGACCCGAGAGATAGTCGAGCGTTTGATCAATAATCGCGTCAATAATTTCAGAAAAAGCCTGTGGATCGCGATAGGCCATAGCCCGTGTCACGGCTTGGTCACGGCTGCCCTCGCCTGCCACCATATAGGTCGCAACCGTCCATGGGCTGCCTGAAAAGCCAAGAAAAGTGGTTTTAGGGGATAAGGTAGCCGCTACCTTGCGAACGGTTTCATAGACAGGGTTTAGGCGGTTGGGGGTTTTTTCCAAAAGGCGAAGATTATGATCGACCAAGGTCGGGGTCAGCTTTGGTCCTTCTCCTTTGACGAAAGCTAAATCCTGTCCAAGGGCATAGGGAATAACCAAAATATCAGAAAAGAGGATAGCTGCGTCGAAACCAAACCGATGAATGGGCTGTAAAGTCGCTTCAGCAGCAGCTTTGGAATCTTCCACAAGCGGAAGAAAACCGGCCTTCTGCTCTCTCAGCTTTCGGTATTCTGGCAAATAGCGTCCTGCCTGTCGCATCAGCCATACCGGAGGCCTCGTTTGTTTTTGGCCTGCGAGAACCTTTAACAGGGGTGCTTCAGGTTTTTTTCGCTGTTTACCCATAACTATCCTTAAGAATCTTTAAAATGGTTGTTGATGTTGTTGGGACTGTGGATAATGGGGATAACATTTTTATCCACTGAGTTATCCACAATTTAGGGTTATGACGACTCATTGAGTCTTACGGAGTCGTGTGAGTTATACACATAATAGATTATCTTGAAATAAAATGGCTTACCCTGTGGATAACTCAGTGGAAGGAATGTGGATAGTTTGAATAACTTTGTGGATAACTGGGGTCTATGTAGTTATCCACAATTTTATCCCATAGTTATCCACAGGCTTATCCACAGAATTTAGGTCAAAAAAACAGAGCTTTATCTCGTCTAAAAATGGGCGGGAAAAAGCAGCTGAAAAGCGGTTTTAGGGCGGATATTGCGGGTCAATGAGAGTGAACGAATCGAGTATTTTTCGAGTCGCGAATCAATATAGAGGGTCAAAAAACGAAGGTGAAAGAAGCGATACTATAGGGGTCGAAGGCTTTTAAAAAAGAGCCGTATTTTTGATTGGGAAAAGTCATTTTTCCATGGCTTTATTCTCTTGGAAAAGCACCGAAACGGTCAAAATAGATAGTCTGCTTTCCAGTCGATTGAGATCGTCTATTGATAAAGTCATCATTTGAGCCTGTCGCCTCTGCCTGTCTATTTTGACGTAATTTATGGGTATCTTTGACCTTCAAAAAATGAATTTTTCTCTGCTATCCCAAAAGGCACCCATCCATTCTGATAAAAAAGATCGGCTTTTTGGGGAAAGAGGCTATGTCTATGGCTGTGACACCCTATAATTTTTTCGGATTTCAGCTTGCGCTGAAATCTGTTCTGGAAGGCTTTTATGGCGCTTATTCTTGCTTCTTCATCGAAAATAAGATCGGCATTATTGTCGGCGGCAGCGGTACCTTTTACCGTTAAGACGGCCGAAGTGGACGAAACGCCGATTAAGCAGGAATGGCAGGCTGAAAAGCGAGATAATGGCCAATTAGCTTTGGTTTTAGCCGAAGCTAAGGCCAAGGCAGTGGCCGCAGATTATCCAGAGGATTTGGTTTTAGGATGTGATTCAACGGTGATGACCGATGATGGCGCGTTGTTAAGTAAGCCAGTCAGCCGCGAAGATGCTGCTAATCATTTGCGTTTATTGGCTGGAAAATCGCATATTTTGACCAGTGCGGTTGCGATTATCGAAAACGGCCAGACGGTATTTCGTTATCACGACCGTGCGGTTTTGACGATCCGGGATTTTTCCGAAAGCTTTTTAGCACATTATCTAGATCAGGAATGGCCAGAAATCGGATATTGTGTCGGTGGTTACCGTCTTGAGGGCCCTGGTATTCAGTTATTTGATCGTATTGAGGGCGATCATTTTACGATTATGGGGCTTCCTTTGCTTCCTTTGCTTGCCTATTTGCGCAAACGCTCAATAGTAGAGGCATGAGCAATATCGAAAATAAACGCCCCGCCCCAGCGACCGCCGGTGTAATCGGTTGGCCGATCGCCCATAGCCAATCGCCAGCACTCCATCGTTTTTGGTTGGAGGCTTGCCAGATCAATGGTGATTATAGCCGCTTTCCTGTGCATCCCGATCATTTAGCGCAAGCAATTAAAGCCTTGCCAGCCTTGGGTATGCGGGGGGTCAATGTGACCGTTCCCCATAAAGAAGCGGTTATTTCTTTACTGGATGAAATTGATCCGCTGGCGAAAAAAGCGGGTGCTGTTAACATTGTCCGAGTAGATGAAAATGGCCGTTTAAAAGGCTATAATAGTGACATTCCTGGTTTTATGGAGGCTTTGCAGCCTGCGATAAAAGCGCAAGGGGAAGGTTTGAGAAAAGCCTTTATTGTGGGGGCTGGTGGTGCCGCCCGTGCGGTGGCTTTGGGGCTGACCGAAGCGGGATTTACCTGCCAGATTGTTAACCGTAATTTTGAAAAGGCCAGAGCCTTGGCCAGAGATATTGGTGCTTTACGTGGCGATATTGAATTTCATAGTTTGGAAGATAATCGCGCGCCTGAATTTCAGCTTCAGGATGGTGAATTAGGGGTGGTCGTTAATGCCACAACTTTGGGCATGACGGGGCAGCCTCCGCTTGATCTTAGCCTTGAGAATGTTGATCCCCGCAGTTTGGTCTATGATGTCGTTTATGCCCCGTTAGAAACGCCTTTGTTGAAAGACGCCAAGGCACGCGGGATGCAGACTATTGACGGTTTGTCGATGTTGATTGGTCAGGCAGCGGTTGCCTTTGAATTATTTTATGACCGTAAACCGCCCCGCGACCAAGATCAGGCTTTACGCGATTTATTGACGAAAAAGTCCTAAATTTAGCGGGTTTTCGGGGAATAAAAATGATTATTTTAGGCCTGACCGGCTCTATCGCGATGGGGAAATCAACGGTTGCCCGTCTTTTTTCTAGAATGCGGTTGCCTGTCTTTGACGCGGATAAAGTAGTGCATCAACTGCAAGCCCCTAATGGGCAGTTGTTACCCGCCATCGGTCAGGCCTTCCCCGGAGTGATTGATGAAAAAGGCGTCAATCGGCAAAAGTTGGGCGCTTTGCTTCTTCAAAATCCGGCGGGCTTTCGCCTTTTAGAGGCGATTATCCATCCGGCCGTGGTTGAAGAATTACAGCTGTTTTTACGAAAAAATCGCAGCCAGCCTTTGGTTATTGTCGATATTCCCTTGTTATTTGAAGCCGGTTTTGATCGGTCGGTTGATTATATTGCTGTCGTTTCTGCACCCCATTGGATCCAAAAAAGGCGGGCTTTAGCGCGTCCAAATATGACCGAATCGCGTTTTTATGGCTTGTTAGCGCGCCAATGGCCTGACCGTAAAAAAAGACAGCATGCCGATTTTATTATTGAAAATGGCCGCAATATTATCGCTCTTGCTGCCCAAGTCAGGCAGATCACCGGTTGCCTTGTCGGGCAAGGTAGCAGATAGTGCTATTATGCGCGAAATTGTCTTTGATACCGAAACAACTGGTCTGAGTCCCATTGATGGCGATCGTCTGGTTGAAATCGGTTGTGTCGAGCTGATCAACAAGGTTGAAACAGGTAAGAGCTTCCACTGCTATTTTAATCCCCAGCGTCCTATGAACGCCGTTGCGGAATCTATTCATGGTTTATCCGATGAATTTTTAGCCGATAAACCGCTTTTTGTCGAAAAAGCGCAGGAATTGCTTTCCTTTATCAAGCTTTCCCCATTGGTGGCGCATAACGCAGCCTTCGATTTTGGTTTTCTTAATCATGAATTGGGGAAATGTGGTCTGCCGACGATTTGTATGACCCGTATGGTCGATACTTTGGCGATTGCCCGCAGCAAGCATCCCGGTGCCAAGCATACATTGGATGCGTTATGCACCCGCTATGGCATTGATCGCAGCCACCGTGTCAAACATGGGGCTTTGTTGGATGCCGAATTGTTAGCCCAGCTTTATGTCGAATTGAGCGGTGGGCGGCAGATCGGTATGGCTTTGGATGACAATAATGGTCAATCCGACGGACGGGCTTCTGTGCCAAATACGGTTTCAGGCCTGCCGAGAAATAAAAAAGTCAAAAGGCCGCCACGGCAGCATGAGGCAAGCCCGCAGGAATTGTTACGCCATGGTGCTTTTATTGATAAAATTTCCAATCCTGTCTGGCGTCGGGCGTGAAACTAAAACGACCTGTTTTGCGTTAATATAGATGGGTGTCATCGTGTTCTCTTTTTGAGAGATTTGGGGCTTATAGGTTATAAAGTTTTTTTAGTGCATGGAGGGAGTCAAGATGGATATCCGTATTGCCGGCCATCAGATTGATACGGGCGCTGCTTTAAGACAGTACGTTAATGATCATCTGGTTCAGATCGTCAGCAAATATTTCCCGCAATGCCTACGCGCTTCTGTCACTTTCGGCAGCCGACGCCATGCCATTATTTCTTGTGATATTATTATCCATGCCATGCGGGATATTATCCTGAAAGCTGGCGGAATGGATAAGGATGCCCATGCTGCTTTCGATCAGGCTGCCGCCAAAATCGAAAAACAGTTACGACGACATCATCGCCGTTTACAGACCAAAATCCAGCAAAATACCCCGTCCATCGGGGAAGCCGCCGCTGTGTTGGCCGCAGAAACGGCAAAAGCCGATGAGGATAACGCCCATTATACCGTCTTTGATATTGAAGAAGACGAAAAAGAATTGGGCGAGCATCCGCCGGTTGTAGCCGAAATGCAGGTTGATATTCCGACCGCCAGCGTTTCCGATGCGGTTTTGATGCTTGATCTTAGAAATACGACAGCCTTGCTTTTTGTGAATAGCAAGTCGGGTAACCATAATATGGTGTATCGTCGTATGGATGGCACCATTGGATGGGTCGAACCCCAATAGTCGTAAAATATTCAGATATACGGAGATAACAAACGGGATAAAGGCTGACCTTCAATAGGGCAGTCTTTATCCATGTTTCCGGAAGGAATATTGATAAAATCTTGGCTTTTTTTCTGACGGGCATCGTTCTGTCAGGAAATGTCTGATGCTGCGATCTTTGCAATCGTGGGCATATAAAGGCGAAAAATAATGAATGAACTGGCCGATATAATCGCGCCGGATAGGATTGAGACGAACTTTAATCCTTCTAATAAAAAAACGCTGTTCCAGCAGGTCGCCCAATGGGCCGGCCGTGAGTTTTTGATTAATCCCAAGGTGATCGTTGAGCGCCTGCATGAAAGAGAACATCTGGGCTCGACCGGTTTTGGTCATGGCGTGGCTATTCCGCATGGCAAGCTGGACAGTTTGGAAAAAGTGAGCGTCTTTTTTGTTCGCTTGAAAGAACCTATCGAATTCGATGCGGTCGATAAATTGCCGGTCGATTTGCTGTTTTTCCTGTTCTCGCCAACCGATGCGGGTATCGACCATCTGAGAAGTTTGGCCTGTATTAGCCGTCGGATGCGGGATGAAAATCTGCGTGCCAAATTGCGGGGTGCAGGTTCTAGTGACGCGCTTTATGCTTTGTTACTTGATGATAGCGTGCATTCATAATGACTGAACCGCGTTTAGTAACCCATATTTTGGTCAAGGCTTTGTTACGGCAGATGGATTCTGCCGGACAATCGATGATGGTTTTGAAAAAAGGGGATGCCGAAGCCGGTGGTCTGATCTTGGTTATAACCGAGCAAGGCCGACCACTCCATCTATTGGAACGGGTCTTCTTGCCGGAAGGCCATTATGGCTGGGGCCGTTCGGTGCCGAGTGAAGGCGCAAATGAAGAAGGATTTACCCGATATCTGGAAAAACGTCAGCGTTTTGACCCTGATATCTGGATTATCGAGCTGGAAGGGCTTCAAAGTGAAGCCCTTGCCCTGTCTCTTCTTCGTTAAAGATTAACGCGGCAACATCGGGCCGACGACCTGCTTTGGTGCGGCGGGCTGTGCTGTATCCAGAATTTTAAGAATAGCCGCAGAACGACCGTCCTGTCCGGCGTAATCTATCGCTGAACGTCCGGCAATATGGTCTTTAATTCTCGGATCAGCATGGTTGTCGATCAGTAATCTCACCATTTGTATATTATGGTTTTGCACCGCGATGATAAGCGGGGTTTGGCCACTATTGTCGGTAAGATTGGGATCAGCGCCGCTTTCCAATAAGAGCTGGGCACCGTCATCCCAACCGATTTGGGTGGCGAGCATCAGGGGCGTTTGGCCAGCCTTGTTTTTGACGTCTACCCTTGTTCTTTTATACAGAAAATAGGCCAGCCAAGGATTATCCCGTCCTTTAACCGCCAAGTGAAGCGCCGTATCGCCGCTACTATAGTCCTTGCTGTTGACGATGCTGGGTTGTTGATCGACAAGGGTCGTAATCTGATTGGTATCATGATCACGAACAGCCTTTAAAAAAGTATAGCTGTCGCTTTGCGCTTGTACGGCTATCGGGGCGGCTGCCAACCCCAAGGCCAGCATAACGCTGGAAATTTTTTTAAGGGACATTTGTTTCTCCGCTCCGAGACATGTTTTTTCCTGTTACGGTTCTTTTTATAATTATCAACGGGCGATCAGGCTATTTTCATTATATTACAGGAAATATCGCTACAAAAGGCCGGTTAACAGGTTATGGGGGATAATAACTTCTTTTCCAAAGAATTTTCCAGAGAATAAAGGTTTGTTGATGATTGATCGTTTTTGGGAAAAAATCCCGTTGGACGCCATGAAAAGGGAAGAATGGGAGGCGCTCTGTGACGGTTGTGGCAAATGCTGTCTTTTCAAGTTGGAAGACGAAGATACCGGTGATGTCGTTTATACCAATGTGGCTTGCCGTCTTTTAGATCGTGCTAGCGGTCAATGCTGTGATTATCAGCATCGTAAGAAATACGTGCCCGATTGTGTCCGTCTGGATGTGTCCTTGTTAGGGAAAATTCCGTGGTTGCCGGAAAGCTGTGCATATCGTCTTCTTTATGAGAAGCAGCCTTTACCGGAATGGCATTATTTGATCTGTGGCGATCGCGAAGAAGTCCATAAAATCGGGGAATCTGTTCGGGGATGGACAGTGTCAGAAGATCAGGCTGGTGACCTCGAAAATCATCTGGTTGAGCCACCTGTGTGATAAGGCAAAAAATCGGTATTTGGGTATAAATAGCTGGTTTTTGAAGGCGTTTTATCCGAGTGGCGAGAAATAAAATTTTCCTAAAATAAGAAAATATTTTGGGAATAAATTCGATATTTTTGATATTTTTTAAAATAAATATATGATATTTTGCGGTGTTTTTGTATTAAAATTTTTGTATTTTATTGTCTGTAATAATACGACTATATTCTCAACAGATTTTTTGAATATATAGACTATTCATGAAATAATATAAGAATATTAAATTGTAATATAAGAATATTATTTTGAATAAAAATTTATATTTAAATATTGGGTGTAAAATACGGAATTTGATATGGCGCTATGCCAAGAAAAAGATGAATTGTTATTGTCTTTATCTATACCTTACCTGTTATCACCGCTGATCATTCTTTATATTTCGATTTTTCCTTCCTACCTATCCGCGCAGTCTACATCGCTGGATTCAAAAGACTTGAAACCCTCGCCACTTTCCCTCTCGGATCAAGGACAGGTGATTTTAGAAGATGGAGAGAAGGCGAAGACATCAAATCCGAATGAGTCCAGCCGGATATCTGAAGGTAAGCAGGATGGCGCGCAGTCTGCTGCGATAGGGCGAAAGGCTTCTGATCAGAAGGCCGCTGATATTGTTGTTACTTCCAAAAAATATTCTGAAAATATCCAGAATATTGGCCGTTCTGTCAGTGTTATTTCGGGTGATGCCCTTGTTACCCGTAATGTGAACAATGTTTTTGATCTGCAATATCAGACGCCGTCTTTGCAAGTGACGCCGCAATTTGGAAGCGGACAGCCTGTTTTTGCGATGCGGGGCGTCGGGTTTAATAATTATTCCAGCAACAATACGTCTTCTGTGCTGGTTTATATGGATGAGGTCGCCAATCCTATTGGTTTTGCAACCAACGGGATGATGTTTGATATTCAGCGGGTTGAAGTCGCGAGAGGCCCGCAAGGTATGGCTTCCGGTCGCAATACGACAGGAGGATCTGTCAATTATACTTTGAACAAGCCGAGCGACCATTATACCGGCAGTTTATCGGTTCAATATGGCCGTTTTAACGCGACCAAAGTTGATGGCTATATTTCGGGACCTATTAATGATCGGCTCCGTTTCCGGCTATCAGGACAAAGTGAGCAAGGAGGCGCTTGGCAGCATAACGACCAAGGGCAATCTTTGGGGCGCGTTAATCGCAACGCCGCCAGATTATTATTTGATTATGATGCCAATGATGATCTGACTTTCGAGCTGAATTTACATGGAAGTTACGACCGTTCGGAAGCCAATGGATTACATCTGTTCTCTCCGTTGACGGCCGCCTCTGGTCAAGTTTTGCCTGCCGATCAAAGCCGTTACATTACCCGTTGGGGCACGTCGGCGGCCTTTGCCCGTGAGGTCGGTGTCAATCAAGATACGAAGCCTTTCAGCCATATTGATACTGGCGGGGTTAGCTTTCGGAGTGAGCAGCAATTCTCTTTTGCTAAATTGACGAATATCTTCAGCTATGACGGAATTCGGCGGCGAGAATATGATAATTTTGATGCTTCAACCTTAGGCTTGGCGGATGTTTCTTTCCGGACGAAAGCCCGTGTTCTTGCCAATGAAATCAGGCTGACTTCTGATCCGCATGAGCATTTGAATTGGGTTGCAGGAATCTATTATGGTCGCCAGAGTTTGAGTGATCGCTATCAATCGGGTTTTACGGATGCCGCGGCCTATGGAGCCGATGGTGATGTGCGTTATAGCCAAAGGGTCAATACGGTTGCTGCCTTTGGTCAGGTTAATTATCATTTTTCGGATAAGCTAAATTTTATCGGTGGCTTTCGGATTGAGCATGAATCCCGCACGCTTTTAAATCTGGCTTCCCATTATATTACCGATGGCGTTATCATTAATCCTGATAATGCGATTGGTCACCGTAATACCAGTTTTACCCAGCCAACCGGTAAAGTTGAAATTGATTATCATCCGGTAAAAAACGATATGCTTTATGCGTCTTTTACGCGGGGTATAAAATCAGGCGGTTTTACAACCTATAATTCTAATAATGCCGCCTTATCGGCAAAGCCTTTCAAAGCGGAATCTTTGTTGGCCTATGAAGTTGGTAACAAATTATCTTTAAATCAGGCGCATTTGACCCTGAATGTTGTGGGTTTTTATTATGATTATTCCAATCAGCAAATTCAGTCAGCGACTTTTAATAGTGCCAATGGTGGGTTGATTGGTCAGATTGTGAACGCGCCAAAATCGCATCTTTATGGTGGCGAAATCGAAGCAACATGGACGCCGCTTAAGGACTTGACGCTGTCGCAGTCTGCGGGTTGGGCTGTCGGGCAATTCGATCGCTTTTCATCTTTGAAAGGCGTGCAGAAATTGCCAGATAATAGCTATGCCGGTATTTACAAAAGTCGGAAGGGTGAATCCCTGCCCTTTCCGAAATTTACCTTGAATGGCTCGGCCAGTTATCGCTGGACGATTGGTGATTTTTATCTGACCACGGGTATGAATTACAGTCGGAGAAGCCGTTATCATTCCTTCTTCGGGGGAATCTATAACGTGCCTAGCTATACATTATGGGGTGCCGATATAACGCTTTCTCCGAAAAACAGTCGCTGGACGGTGGCTATTTTTGGGAAAAATATTTTCAACAAGCGCTATGATGTCACCCGCAATTTTTTCATATCCGGTGATAATATTGCCCTGTCGGGTATGCCCGCTACTTGGGGTGTTCGGTTAAGCGGAAAATTCTGATCCAGATGTAATCTTGGATGAGGTGAGAGGAAAGCTCAAAACCTCTTTTATAGATAAGCAAAAGAACAGCCTATTGTTGATTACCTTGATTCGGCAATAAAACGGAATTGGATTCGTTTTTGAGCAATTAGCAGCTCGATTAAAAATAAGAAAAAAGATAATAAATTTTGAATGAGTTCTCAAAGAATAGCCTGAAAGGCTATTCGGGAGGAATATTCCGTCGATAAAAATTAAGAAAATCAAATAAATATCAATAAAACTCTATATACAAAATTTCGCAAGAATGTAATAATTTAATGATGCATTTTTGAAGAATGTTAACATGAAAAAACCTATCTTGCGCCGATTATTGTTAAAAATATCCATTGCAGTCTTATCTGTAGCAATACCGATTGGATCTGATGCCTTTGCCCTGACAACTATGGGAAAATATCAGATCATCCGTATCAAAGATGCTGCAGAGCGCGGTGATCGTAATGCTGAACGCCTTCTTGGATATTTGTATTCGAAGGGGGGTATCGGAGGAATTCCAAAAGATTTCCATCTGGCATTACATTGGTATGAGGAAGCCGCCAAAGATCGAGATTCTGAAGCCGCGCAAATGCTTGGCCTGCTTTATTATAATGGGGATGGTGTTCCTGCCGATATAGGAAAGGCAGCCTATTGGTTTGAAAAAGCCGCGCATGAAGGCAACTGGGAAGCTGCCAGACGTTTAGCCACATTGTATATTAATGGTGAAGGCGTCGCCAAAAATGTCCAAAAAGGCATTTCATGGTACGAAAAAGCAATCATATTGGGCGATACCGAATCCAGCCGTCGATTAGGGATGCTTTATTGGATGGGGGAGGATGTTCCGCGTAACCCCAAAAAGGCGCTGCATTTGCTCGAAAAATCAGCCAATGACGGTAACAGCAAAGCATCGAGAACGCTCGCTCAGTTCTATTCTGATGGAGAGAGTCTGCCTGTTGATAAAAATAAAGCCGTGCATTGGTTGGAAAAAGCAGCAGAACAAGGCGATACGCCTTCTCGGAGTGTTTTGGCTACTGAGTATTATTTTGGAAAAGATCTTACGTCATCGGATAAAGGAAAAGCCGCCTATTGGTACGAAAAAGCGGCAAAAGACTATGATGGCGTTTCTGCAAAAATGCTTGGAAGTCTTTACTATAATGGAAGCGGTGTAAAATTAGATAAAGAAAAAGGTATTTATTGGTTAAAACGGGCTGCCGAATTAGGTGAACCAGAAGCCCAAAAACTAGTCGGTATTTTTTATCAAAAATCGAATGAGCTCGCCGACAAAGAAAAATCTGAATTTTGGCTCAAACTGGCGGCGATGCATGGTGACGAAGAAGCCAAAAAATGGGTTCATATTCTTTATGAAAATCCAGATCCAAAAATTTTAGAAACCCATAAAAACGTGATGCAGGCCTTGCAAGCAAAGGCTGAAAGCGGCGATAAAGAAGCCCAATATGATCTGGCTTTAAAATATTATGAGGGTGTTGAAATCCCTCAAGATTTTACACAAGCGGCCAACTGGTTTCAAAAGGCATCGGATCAGGGCGATTATAGTGCTGAGGTCAATCTTGGTGCCCTTTATTATCAAGGGAAAGGGGTTTCTCAAGATTTTCAAAAAGCGGCAGCTTTATTTCAGAAAGCGGCAGATCAGAATTATGCTCGTGCAGAATTATTTCTAGGAATTTTATACGAAAAAGGCGAAGGCGTTGCCAAAAATACTGAAAAGGCTTTGAAATTATATCAACAAGCGGCTGATCAAGATGAACCCGATGCCGCATTCATATTGGGATATGCCTATGATAAGGGAGACATTATCCCGAAAAACGCCAATAAAGCCGCGCGTTGGTATGAAAAAGCCGCACAGGCGGGTAGCCTTCGTGGCCAGATCAATATCGGGAATGATTATTTAACCGGCACTGGCGTCTCGAAAAACGTTCAGACCGCGATTTATTGGTTTCAGAAAGCGGCTGAAGAAAATAATATGATGGCCGAGTATAATCTCGGAATGGCCTATGCCGACAAAAACAATAAGGATATTTTTGATAAAGAAACGGCGACTTATTGGCTCCAGAAAGCCGTCGAGCATGGCTCTTCTAAGGCGAAGGCATATCTTGATGAAATCGATAATGAAGAAAAGCTCTCTTTGAATAAATAACCAGCGTTAAAGTTTTTTATTCGAGATTGAAGAAATCCTGATCAACGCGTTTGATTTCTATCGTTCGGCTAGTTCGGACGCCGACGTTATGTTCAATCATCAAATCGGCCAGCATTTCGCCATTGATGAGTATTACCCGTTGCGGCAAATGTTCGACATATTCTAAGGCGGGCATGCTGAATGAAGAGGTCGTAACAAAAACGCCTTTTGTTGCCCGATGGCCGACCAGACTACCAACAAAGGCCTGTATTTCAGGGCGACCGACACTAACATGAGGGGCATAGCGTTTAGCCTGCACATAGATGCGGTCTATGCCCAAGCGGTCTTCATTGATGACCCCGTCTACACCACCATCGCCCGTGCCACCAATCCGGCGTGCGGCGTCTTCATGATTACCTCCATAACCCATGGCGACCATCAGATCGACAATCAGTTGTTCAAAAAAAGTCGGATTTTTCTCTGCAATTTGATGCAGAATTTCAGAGCGCAGTTCTGTCTGTAATTCTTTATGCGCGGCTTCCATTCGTTCTTCCGGCGTTCCGGTAACGTGATCTTGCGTTGTCGTTGGAACAGATGTTTCTTGAGTATCTTGGCTATAATTGCGGTTACAATAGTCGATGAAGGGCGGATAATTTTTGAGTGTCGTTACCGTGATTTCAGAAGGTTTTGTTCGAAGGAGCTGTTTTCCGCTTTTGCTAATTGTGAATTGTCCTCTTGTCGGGATATTGAGCAATCCAGCTTTTGTAAGATAGGTTTTTGCCCAACTAATACGATTATGCAGTAAACGTTCCCGTCCACTGGGAAGCATTTCGTCCCGATCCGTTGCGGAAAGGCCTAACTCATCGGCGATAGCTATTTCTGCTTCTGCCATCCGTTTTTGCCCTGTTGCTGCGAAACGCAGAACAGGAAGCATCAGTTGCGAGAAACTAGGAACCGCCATTATCCAGCCTTTTATTCTTAATCTTGGTGAAACGCCTTACCTTGAGAGAGTATAACTTTTGAAGCGGTTGGCTATAGCGTCTTTTAAGAGGGTAATTTTTAGAAATATCTTTGGGGCGTTGTTGAGGCGCGCAAAATAGAGAAAGGCCGGATGAAACCGGCCTTCCCATAATTTATTTTTAGTGGCGGAAGTGACGGGTTCCGGTGAAGATCATCGAAATACCGGCTTTGTTCGCGGCGTCGATTACTTCCTGATCACGGATTGATCCGCCTGGCTGAATAACCGTTGTTGCCCCTGCTTCTGTTGCGGTGATTAAACCATCAGCAAAGGGAAAAAATGCATCAGAGGCAACCGCAGAGCCATGTGTGCGGACTTCTGACCAACCAGCTCTTTTAGCAGCATCTTCGGCTTTCCATGCGGCAATACGTGCGGATTCAAGGCGGTTCATCTGTCCTGCACCGATACCGACCGTCGCATTGTCACGGGCATAGACAATCGCATTGGATTTGACATGCTTGGCCACTGTCCATGCGAAAAGAGCATCTTTCATCTGCTGTTCGGTGGGTTTGGTTTCAGTGACAACCTGTAAGGCTGTTTCATCCAGCAAGCTACCATCACGGGACTGAACCAAAACGCCGCCTGCGATTGAGCGGACATTAAGGCCGTTCCGTTTCGGATCTTGCAATTTACCCGTAATCAGCAAGCGAAGATTTTTCTTTTTAGCGAAGATAGCTTTTGCCGTTTCATCCGCATCGGGAGCAACCACAACTTCGGTAAAGATTCCGGTGATGGCTTCAGCCGTTGCGCCATCCAATGGGCGATTGACCGCAATAATGCCGCCAAAAGCAGAAACACTGTCGCAGGAGAGGGCTGCGTTATAGGCTTCAATCAGGCTGTCACCGGAGGCAACACCACAAGGATTGGCATGTTTCAGAATAACAACTGTCGGAGGACCATCGCGGAATTCGCTGATCAGATCCAAAGCAGCATCGGCATCGCCATAGTTATTATAGCTGAGTGCTTTTCCCTGTAACTGTTCGGCCTGTGCTATGCCGTTAACGGCTGGCCAATCCGGTAAATTGGGCAAGGTCGGGATATAGAGCGCTGCTTTCTGGTGCGGATTTTCGCCGTAACGCAAAGAAGACGCTTTTTTCAGCGGAAGGGTTAACAGCTCTGGTAACTCTTCTTTGAGGTCAGCGGCGAACCATGCCGAAATAGCGGCATCATATTGAGCCGTAGCGGCATAAGCTTTTGCGGCGAAACGGCGGCGGCTGGTCAGGGTTGTTGCCCCGCCATTATCAGCCAGTTCGGCAATCAAGACCGAATAGTCTGAAGGATCGGTAACAATCGTCACGTGATCATGATTTTTGGCCGCTGAACGAACCATTGAAGGCCCGCCAATATCGATATTTTCGATGACTTCCTGCCGTCCGGCGCCTTTGGCAACGGTTTCACGGAAAGGATAAAGATTGACCACAACCAGATCAATTGCGGTGATGTCATGCGCTTTCATCGCAGCGACATGTTCGGGGTTATTTCTGACCGCGAGCAAACCGCCATGAACCTTGGGATGAAGGGTTTTGACCCGACCATCCATCATTTCGGGGAAACCGGTGAAATCGCTGATATCCGTTACCGCCAAGCCTGCGTCTCGCAGTAATTTGGCTGTGCCTCCGGTGGAAATCAGTTTGATGTCATGGGCGGCCAAGGCCTGTCCCAATTCGACCAATCCTGTTTTATCAGAAACAGAAAGCAATGCGGTTTTAATCGCTATATCGGTCATAGATGCCTTATCCTGTCAGTTTTTCCGACTAATCTGGGCGGCATAGGTGATTTATGGGGCAGGTTCCAGAGGGTTATCGATCTGTGGAATGAAAAACCTGTTATTAAAAGAGGATTGGGTAGGCTTTTTTGTTAAATAGACCCGCTTTATTTTAAAAAATATAAGGAAGATAATGATACCATTTATGAGATGGATACTTTTCGGTTCTTAAATGGATAAGGCGGCTATCGTGGTCACATTCTGAAAGAAGATGATTGGTTTTATAGCCGCCTCGGAATCGATAATTCTGATGGGCAAAAAAGCTGGGGTTATCCGGCTCTTTTCAAGACCCATGCGATGTTGCAGCCACCTGCCGGTGTCAGGCCGGAGATGGTGATTTGATTGGTTAGGCGTGGCCAGCCTGTCGGATCAATCCATAAGCTGGGTTCACAGCCCAATTTTCCACCACGGCAACGGAATTGCCATAAGGCACCGCGTTCGATCCGGAGCAAAGCGCCCAAGCCGTCAGCGGTATTGGTGACTTCAACCCAAGGTGCCAGATGGAAGCGAAGGATGAAGGGCATTTCGCTGGCTCTTCTCCGTCCAGCAGGAAGCAGAATATCTTCGCCGCGTAATTCCCAGCCATTGGCAGACAAGGTCAGTTTACGGCGGTGAATAAAGCCGAAGCGCCGCATATAACCATCATGGCTACCTTCGAGTAGGCTGCCATTTTGGCCTTCATGACGGTCGAGTTCGACTTCACTAACGCCGCGTCCCAAACTGCCGTCTTCCATGATGGCGGTTGAGTTGCTGTCTTTCAGGATCAGAGTGGAATGCGCCGCCGTTGCACGCAGCAATTGGCTGAGCTCTGGCGGCAAGGCTTCGTTATTATCGCCTTGATCGAGATCGCTGCCTAAAAGCCCGCCACAATTGACAATAAGTCTATCTGCGCCGTCTGACATTTCGAAAGCCAAGGTCGAAGCCGAAGCGAGACCTGCCCGATGGGTAACCGGAGGCGGTGCTGTATCAATAACCAAGGTGGTTTGGCCATGGCTGAGGCGTTGATAGCCCCATTCGCCGGCTCTGCTGAGCGGACGGCTACGGATACCAGCGGCATAGATGGCTGCATCGACCCGTTTTTTATCGACGGGCACGCCGCCTTGGAAACTGGCGAGGCCACCGTCACCTAATGTCACGCCAAGCAATGCCCTGACTGCTCGCGCCATAAGGCGGGTAATCATGGTATTGGGCTGCATATCGCGAGAGTGATAAACCGCGAGAAGCATCGCGCTATATTCAATCAGTTCTAGCTGATCGTAAGGCGTGCGGCTGATAATGCCACCATCTTCAAAGAGGCAGCGGTTTAAGGCTTTGAGCAAGCCTTGTTCATGGCGTTGTAAAAAGGTTTTTTCATCAGGCAGCAGCAAAGTTGCAGCAACCAGCCCCATCCATGCAATCGCGCGATTAAGGCCATTTGGCATCTTATCGGCGCTGCGGGTCAGATGGCGGCCACCCCGAGCGAGGCTGTTTAATAATTTGGAGCGATAAACCAGATCGGTTGAAGAGAGAATAAGCGGGGCATAAGCACCCCAGAATAGGATTCTGCGTCCCCAAATATCTGGTTGCCATGCTTTATCATCAATTTCTTCCGCATGGACTTCGAGCCAGTTGCGGGTCAGCTTTTCCGCAATTTTCGCAACCTCTTGCCGGTTTCCCGCGGCAGCAAGGTCGCGAAGCCAGATAAAGCTGTGAAGATAATCGGTGAATTCAGGCGAAACGCCCTCTACAGGGAAAAGAGGGTGATCCAGCTTGATTTTTTCATGGAAGAAACGAATTTCTCCATTGCGGATGGCATTACCCGCTTCGGCATTACCGGAAAAAGGATCCCGTGGCACCGCCATGAGCCGTAAAGGCGGCCGCCCCCGCAAACGCAGGGCATAAAAAGGCGTATGCCAAGACAACCGGCTGAGACGGTTTATGATCCGTTCGGTTAACGAGGGTTGTTTATCGCTGTTAACACGGATCAGCCATTTACCGGGCTTGTTGTCTCCGGAGTTTTCATCTCCGTTAAGGTCGGGATCTCCCTTTTCATTCATGATTTACGCAGTATCCTGATATTATCGGTGTAACATGTGGCGCCGCCTTTGAAGCTGGCAGTTCCGGCGACCAGCACATCGGCACCAGCCTCGACCGCCAGCGGCGCAGTTTGGGCATCAATGCCGCCATCTACTTCCAGTCGGATATCACGACCGGATGCGGTAATTCTTTTTCGGATATCATTGATTTTGGTTAATTGGGTTTTGATAAATTTTTGCCCCCCAAAACCGGGATTGACGCTCATCACCATGATGAGGTCAAGGTCATCAATCAGATAATCAAGCCAGCTTAACGGGGTTGCCGGATTGAAAACCAGTCCGGCTTTCTTGCCGAGTGATTTGATATGTTGGATGGTGCGATGGGGATGGGCACCGGCTTCTGGATGGAAGCTGATGATATCGGCACCGGCTTCGGCGAAAGCATCGATATAGCTATCAACCGGAGCAATCATCAAATGAACATCGAAAGGTTTTTGGCTGTAAGGGCGAAGTGCCTTTACGACCATGGGGCCGATCGTGATGTTTGGCACGAAATGGCCATCCATGACATCAATATGAATCCAATCGGCACCAGCCTGATCTATCGCCGTCACCTCTTCCCCGAGATGGGCAAAATCCGCCGAAAGGATAGAGGGGGCAATCAGGGGTAATTTACTCATAAAAATAGCCAGACAGAATATAGATACAAAAACTGTTAAGGTCGCTTTTAAGATAAAAGCGACCTTAATATGAAGGTATTCGTATTTACCACGTATTAAAATAGCGAACTGATTCCACTGAGACTATTATAAATCCATTCGGAAAAAATAGCCCGAATTGAGTCATTTTGCTTCTTTTTTGGTGTACCGTGTAAAATACGCTATAAAAAAGCCGTCATTGCCGCCTTTTATTGCCAAATTTTCGGGCAATATACGAAGCCAGCCTTCTGGAGAGGGCGATAAACCTTCTGGAAGAGAAGATTTTTCTACAGAATCAATCTGGTAATCGGGATGGCTGGCCAGAAAATCACGAATGACCGCTTCGCCTTCTTCCGGTTCCAGTGAACAGACCGCATAGACAAGCTTCCCGCCTTCTTTCACCCATGTCGAAGCCCGATCGAGCAGTTTTTTCTGCTGTTCGGCCATATCGGCAATGATGTGGCTGCTGACCCGATAAAGAACATCGGGATGCCGCCGGAAGATACCGCTGGCAGAGCAGGGGGCATCCAGCAAGATGGCGTCGACTTCTTCTTTGGGTTTGAAATCAGCAAGATCGGAGGTCACGACATTGGCGGTTAAGCCCATTCTTTTCAGATTGTCATGCAGTCTAGTCAGCCTTTTGGCAGCGATATCGACCGCTGTGACCTGCCAGCCTTGCGATGCCAATTGCATCGTTTTGCCACCCGGTGCCGCGCAAAGATCAAGGATGCTGCGGTTGTCACCTTTTCCCAATAATCGAGCCGCAAGCGAGGCTGAAATATCCTGCACCCACCATGCGCCTTCTTCATATCCAGGAAGTTCGGCAATAGGAGGGTGATCTTCTGGAAGACGGATATGACCGGAGAAGAGGCTCTCTCCACCCAGCTTTTCTTGCCATAAGGCCGTTTGTTCTGGATCTTTCAGTGTCAGATCAACAGGAGCTTGTTGTGCGAGTGCGCGTTCCGCTGCAGCAAGCATTGGATCGCCCCATGCTTTTTCCCAGCGATAGGCGGTTTCATCCGGCAATGTGGGATATTCCGCTAAGGCCACGCCTTCTCGTCTATCCAAAGTACCATAGACGCCATGCACCAGACGGCGAGGACCGCCATCCACCAAAGGCAGAACGGTTGCAATCGCGACATGTGCCGGTTGCTTCAAAACCAGCTTTTGAGCGAGTGCCATTCTAAGCACCATGCGGGCTTTGACATCGGGGGCGAGCGGTTTCGCCGTAGCGCTGTCAATCAGGTCATCGAGATCATGACACCAACGCAAAACAGCCGCGGCCAAGGCATGCACCAATGCCCGATCGGCATTTTGCTTTAGGCCTTGGGTAATCCGTCCGATAACCTGTTCAAGGGGGAGCCCTTGTCTCAGAACCGCTTCGAGAAGCTGCAATGCCGCCTGTCTGACCGGAAGGCCGATAGGTTGAGCATTTTTCCTTTGCGGATTGCGTTTCATCGAAGAGGCAGAGGCGCGCCCCTCATTTGATGGTCGCGCCTCTGTCCGGCTGTCTTTCCGTTTTGGACGGGATGGTCGTAGATTATTCATAAAATTCCCGACCAAAATGGCAAAAGGACAATATGTTTACAGGAGAAAGACTGGATCACGCGGATTTCGTCTCGCCAGATTGTGCCTTGGCAACGGCAACCATAGCGGGACGCAACAGACGGTCATGGATGGTATAACCCGCCTGCATTTCCTGAATAACCGTGCCTTCCGGTTTATCGCTTTCCATTTCGATCATGGCCTGATGCAGATTTGGATCCAATTTCTGACCCACGGATTCTACTTTTTTGATGCCATGACGCTGAAGAATGTTCAAAAGTTCTTTGCCGGTCATTTCAATGCCGGTTACCAGATTTTTGATTTTTTCATCCTGTTTGATGTCAGCCGGAATAGCGGCAAGAGCGCGTTCCATATTATCGGCAACCGAGAGCATATCCCGTGCAAAGCCGGTTACCGAATAGGTAATGGCTTCTTTTTTCTCTTTTTCGAGACGGCGGCGCGTGTTTTGAGCTTCGGCCTGAGTATAGAGCAGGTCTTTTTTCAGCTTTTCATTTTCGGCCTGCAAGTCATCTGCCTCGTTATTGGCATTTTCAGCCGATGGTTCTTCTTCTGGATTTTCAGTTTTGCTATCCAGATTTTCGACGTCTTCGTATTTTTTCTGTTCTTCGGTCATGCGATTGTTCTCGATAAGGTTTTTGCTGTGAAGTCAACCATGGGGACGATGCGGCCATAGTTCAACCTTGTAGGCCCTATCACCGCGACCACCCCGACCATATGTCCATCTTCTCCGTGATAGGGAGACGCGATAACGGAAGAACCCGAAAGCGAAAACAACTTATTTTCGGAACCAATAAAAATTTGTGCGGCATCGCTTTCCGAGACTTTTTCAAGCAGGCTGGCGATTTCCTTTTTATCTTCCAGTTCTTCCAGAAGTTGTTTGGCGCGATCCAGATCTTCGCTGGCATCCTGAAGCAGGTTTGATTGCCCCCTGACAATCAGGACAGGTCTTTTTCGGCTATCTTCCGACCAAACCGCAAGGCCTCGCTGGATCAAGTCGGAGGCCGCAGAATCCAGTTCGTTTCTTTCCAGATCAATCTGGTTGAACAGGGATTTTTTTGCTTCGGAAAAGCTATAGCCAGAAAAATGGGCGTTTATATAGTTGCTGGCTTCCGTCAAAGCCGAAGCCGGAAAGCTCGTGGATAATTCAATTACCCTGTTTTCGACAGAACCATCCGAGCCGACAATAATGGCAAGCGCCCGATTGTCGTCGAGCACGACAAAGCCCAATTGTTTTAGAACCAACTCTTGTTTTGGCACCAGCACCAATCCGGCGCAGGCCGAAAGACCAGAGAGGGTCATTGTCGCGTTGACCAGTCTTTCTTTGGCCGAATGTCCCCGAATAACATCTGCTTCGATAGCCGAACGTTCTTCTTCACTCGGTTCAGAAAGCTGCATCATGCCATTGACGAAAAGACGCAAGCCCAGTTCCGTCGGCATACGTCCAGCCGAAATATGCGGGCTGAGCAACAGACCTTTGGTTTCGAGTTCTTGAAGCACGTAACGAATGGAGGCGGGGGAAAGATTTACCCCCTGACTTGCCAGCGTTTTTGAGCCGACTGGCAATCCGCTTCCAAGGTAACTTTCCACCACCAGTTGGAAAATATCGCGCGCCCGCGATGATAACTCTATGACCGGTATGGATGACATAGCCTATAAGTAAACATCGAAATGCTTTTCGTCACCCCTCGGACGAGAATAAATATCCCGCTATGATACCCTTTTTGCAAGAAAGACGGTCGGTTTTGATTGAATGACAGGGGCGGTCGTGGCAGGAGGGCGGTCTGTTATTTGATTATTTTTTCTGTGGCCTGTATTTTCTGGCGAGAACCGGAATTTCCGGATTGCAGAAGCTTCCATTTGTCAGGGTTCTTACCCGAAGAAAGGTTATCCTATGCGTCCTTCAGGTCGTGCACCGGATCAGTTACGCACTCTTTCCATTGAAACCGGATTTACCCGTCACGCCGAAGGGTCATGTCTGATCAGCTTTGGAGACACCCGTGTTTTGGTCACGGCTTCACTGGAGGAGCGTCTGCCTTCATGGCTGCGTGGTAAAGGTCAGGGATGGGTAACCGCAGAATATGGCATGTTGCCCCGTTCAACTCATAGCCGTACCAATCGTGAAGCCGCTCGCGGGAAGCAATCTGGTCGGACGCAGGAAATTCAGCGTTTGATCGGTCGTTCTTTGCGTGCCGGTGTTGATATGAAAAAGCTGGGTGAACGTCAGATTACCATCGATTGTGATGTGTTGCAGGCCGATGGTGGCACCCGCACCGCTTCTATTTCCGGTGGATGGGTTGCCTTGCGCTTGGCCGTCAATAAATTATTACAATCCGGTCAGTTGACCGAAGACCCGATCATTTCCCAAGTCGCCGCCGTTTCTTGTGGTATTTCGCAGGGCGTGCCGGTGCTTGATCTCGATTATGCCGAGGATTCAACCGCCGAAGCTGATGCCAATTTCGTAATGATGGGCGATAGCCGTTTGATCGAAGTTCAGGCCAGTGCCGAAGGCGCGCCTTATGATGAAGAAGGTTTGTTGCGTCTGTTGCGTCTTGCACGCATGGGTTGCCAGCAGATCTTTACTGCCCAGAAAAATGCGGTAGCCTAAAAATGACAACATCTGCCCCTTCTGAAAAGCGTCGCCATCTGGAACCCGGTCGTTTGGTTTTGGCGAGCCACAACACAGGCAAGCTGCGGGAGATCCGCGAGCTGTTAGAGCCTTATGGTCTGGAAACGGTGTCGGCGGCTGAATTGGGATTGCCTGAACCGGTCGAAGATGGCGACAGTTTTATAGCCAATGCCGAAATAAAAGCGCGTTATGTTGCCGAGAAAACCGGATCGGTGGCCTTGGCTGATGATAGCGGTCTTTGCGTTGAAGCTTTGGATCAGGCACCCGGTATTTATTCGGCACGATGGGCGGGCGAACCCCGTGATTTCGATATGGCGATGGAACGGGTGCATCGCGAGCTTGAGGCCAAAGGGGCGGATGCTTCTAAGCGGGCGCATTTCGTTTGTGCTTTGTCGCTTTGTTGGCCGGACGGGCATGTCGAAAATTTCGAAGGGCATGTCTGGGGTGAACTGATCTGGCCGCCGCGCGGTGAGCGTGGTTTTGGTTATGATCCGATGTTCGTTGCCGATGGCCATACGCAAAGCTTTGCTGAAATCGGTGCCGAGGCGAAAAAGGCGATCAGTCATCGCAGTGATGCTTTTAAACAGCTTTTGGCGGCCTGTATCGGTTAGGTGATGACATCCCGATTCAGTGATAGGGGCGGGCAGGATGCGCCTTTGGCTTTGTATATCCATTGGCCTTTCTGCCTTGCGAAATGCCCTTATTGCGATTTTAACAGTCATGTCCGGTCTGGCATTGATCAAGCCGTTTGGCGTGATGCTTTGCTGGCCGATATGGCTTATGAAGCCCGTCTGACAGCCGGAAGGCCGTTAGGGTCAATTTTCTTTGGAGGTGGCACGCCTTCCTTGATGCCGCCGGAGACCGTGGCGACTTTGATCGAAGCGGCTGGCCGTTATTGGAAAATGGCGGCTGATATTGAAATTACCCTTGAGGCTAATCCGTCTTCTGTCGAAGCGGATCGTTTTCAGTCCTTGGCCTTGGCGGGGGTGAACCGTCTGTCTTTGGGTGTTCAGGCCTTGGATGACGAGAGCCTTCGTTTTTTAGGGCGGATTCATAATGTCGAAGAGGCTTTGTCCGCCTTGGAGGTTGCCCAGCGCGCTTTTCCACGGGTGAGTTTTGATCTGATTTATGGGCGGCCTGACCAATCTATCGAGGATTGGCAGCGGGAATTAAAACAAGCTTTGGCCTTTGGCACCGATCATCTGTCGCTTTATCAATTAACTATCGAAGAAGGCACTCGCTTTCACAGTCTGGTGAGACAAGGCCAATTCACCCCGATGGATGGCGACAAAGCCGCCGATCTTTTTGATCTCACCCGCGAGATGACCAAAGCGGCAGGCATTCCCGCTTATGAAATATCCAACCATGCCCGTAAAAATTCGGAAAGCCGCCATAATCTCACCTATTGGCGCTATGGCGATTATATCGGCATTGGTGCGGGAGCGCATGGGCGGAGGCATCATGCGGTGACTATCCGGCACCGTAAGCCGGAAAATTGGTTGGCTGCGATTAAAGGCCAGCATCATGGGATTAAAGAAGAAACGCCGATTACCGCAAGAGATCAGGCGATTGAAGCCTTGTTGATGGGATTACGTCTGACGGAAGGTGTCGATTTAGAGCGGATAGCGCGCCGGACAGGCTTGGATGTATCCGAATTTCTCGATCTCGCCGCTATTCAATATTACAGCGACCAAGGATTACTCACCTTCAATAACGGCTTATTACGCATCACCGAGCAAGGCGTTCTATTAACAGATGCCTTGATAAGAGAAATTAGTTTATAATACATCGCCTAGATTATTCGTTATTTAAATAAAGAGTAAGACGTGCAATGTCCAATTTCTTTTCTACGTTACTCGATTCTAAATTATTCAGTGGTTTTTGGTGTGTAGTAATCTCTATTATTGTCAACTTTTTCATTACAAAACACATGAAAGAATCTGATCAAAAAAGAGAATATGAAAAAGAGCAAAAAAGACTTAATAAAAAAACAATATTAGCAATGAATCAATTGTGCATTTATTATCATTTTATAATTAAAGAAATTAAAAAAATTGGAGAATTTTTAGAAAAAAACAACATGAACCAAGATAATACTTATTTAATTAATAAAATCAAATCACTTGGTTTTATATGTAATAAAATCATCTTATCTGAAGATGATATTTTCGATATAGTTGAAATTTTGGGAATGAATAGATCAATACATTACAGAGAATTGATTTTTAATATCAATTACGTTATAGATCTAGCAAAATCTTATGACAAAGATTGTAATTTTATTATAAAACAGGCAAAAAACGGATCTGCATTAATAGATCAAGAAATTTTTAAAGATAATCCAATTATTATATTAAGAATGAATGCAAATATACGTACAATACATTCAATTTCTAATCAAATCACTGAAGAGATAATAAATTTATTATCTATTTTAATTAACAGTGATCATTTCTATGAAAAAGATAAAGAAATAAATCTACCAAAAATTGATGGCGGTTTCGAAACCATCAAAAGAACCGCCCCTTAATAAAACTCATACAATCGGAAAGCGATTAAGCCGCCTCCGCCTCTCTTTCCAATCGGGTAAAAAGCGATCCATAAAACCATAAAAACGGCGATTATGGGAAGCCTCCAACAGATGCACCATCTCATGCACCACCACATATTCGAGACATTCGGGCGGTTTTTTTACTAATTCGCTATTGAGCCAAATACGACGCGCTTTGACGTTACAGCTTCCCCAAAGGGTTTTCATTTTTTTGACGCGCCAGATGGCGGCTTTGACCCCGATGATTGCTTCCCAGCGTTTCGCTAGATCAGGAATGGCCTGTTCCAGTTGTTGTCGGAACCAGATTTCAAGCTGTTTTGCCTGTTTTTCCGGTGAAGGGGTTATGGCTGTTTTGATTTGTAATTGGGAAGGCGGGATGCAACAGATTTGCGACTGTAACGTGCCGGTTATAATTTCTAAGCGATATTTTTGACCCCAGAGCCAATAATATTCACCGTTAGCCTGATCTACTTTGTTTTGTATTACCTTTTGATGATATTTTTGCCGTTTTTCTATCCATGCGGCGCGGCCTGCGAGGATATTCCGGAGCGTGGTTTCTTTCAGCTGTTTTGGCACTGATACCGATATTGAACCATCGGCGGGCGAGATTCTGATATAAAGGTTTTTGATCTCTTTTCGGATGATACGAAGTTGTAGCCCGTTTAGGACGATATCTTTTATCTCTTCCTTTGCCATGGGCTTTTTTAACGTAGAAAAACTGTTTCTGTCCCGATTATTTTGAAATAATGGCCATTCTCGATTGACCTTGGTGGTAATTGCGCTGTTGCCGTCTTTTTTCTCTGTCTATCGCGGTTTAGAGAAGAGAGCCTTTGTTAAAAAGGTTGTTTGTTCGGGGGAAATCGGGGAAAGGAAAAATATATTTTAGCGAGTAAACAAAATATTGTTATCATTTCTTTGATATATGCCCTTAAAATATAGCGACCGCTATTTGTGGATCGACAGGTCATCTTTCAAAGTTTATGATGCCATTTCGAATTTGATCGTTCTTTAATCTGTTATAAAAACGGATCGTTGATACTGAAAGCCCTTGTATAATGACGAATGAGGCATCTCTCACTTCTATTCCGTTGCCAGCGGAGAAACTGGCGCAATTACAGACGGTCACGCATGGCCTCTCGACAGCGCAAATAGCCTGGATTTCAGGGTATCTATGGGGAAAAACAGGCGAAGCCGCCGGTAAAAATCAGCCGATTTCGGTGGTAGGTGCCGGTGAAGCCGCAAGCCCGATTGTCGAAACCCCTGTTATCACCATATTGTCCGCTTCACAGACGGGTAATGCCAGAAGAGTCGCCGAAGAATTGCGCGATGATTTGTTGGCGGCCAATCTGAAAGTCAATTTAATCAATACTGGTGATTACAAATTCAAGCAGATTGCCCAAGAGAAATTGATCCTTTTGGTAACCTCGACCCAAGGGGAAGGGGAACCACCAGAAGAGGCCGTGGCTTTCTATAAATTTTTGTTTTCGAAAAAAGCCCCTCAATTAACGGAGACTGCTTTTGCTGTCTTTGGGTTGGGCGATATTACCTATGAGCATTTTGCCCAAGCCGGTAATGATTTCGATCGCCGTTTTGCCGAATTGGGGGCGGAGCGTTTGCTTCCCCGTGTGGATGCGGATGTCGATTACGAAGATGCCGCAGCCGCATGGCGCAAGGAGATCACCGATCTTTTGCAAAAGCGGTTACCTTCTGTAACCTCTGCCCAGATTGCTGCGACTAATATTCGTCCGGTTGATGAGGTTTCTAGCGTTCCTTATAACAAGGAAACGCCTTTAACGGCGACTTTGTCGGTTAATCAGAAGATTACTGGTCGTGGTTCTGACAAAGATGTCCGCCATATCGAAATTGATCTTGGGGATTCCGGTCTTCGTTATACCGCCGGCGATGCTTTGGGCATCTGGTATGAAAATGATCCCGAATTGGTTCGCGAATGTCTCGATCTGTTAGGATTGAGCGGCGAAGAGAGCGTTAAGGTCGAGGATAAAATTCTGCCTTTGGCAGAGGCCTTGCAGACCTCTTTTGAACTTACTGTCAATAATACGCGGTTGGTAGAAGGCTATGCGACGATATCGCAGAGCAAGCTTTTGGAAAAACTGGTAGCCGATAAAGCGGCTTTGCAGGATTATGCCCAGAAGACCCCGATTGTCGATATGATCCGTCAGGCTGAAGCGCCGTTGACGGCAGAACAGCTTATCAGCCTTTTAAGACCGTTGACCCCGCGCCTTTATTCGATTGCGTCTTCGCAGGCTGAAGTCGAGAGCGAAGTGCATTTGACGGTCGCGGTTGTCCGCTATGAATATGACGGACGACCCCGCGCCGGAGGGGCTTCTAGTTTTCTGGCAGAACGCCTTCCCGAAGAGGGTGAGGTTCGGATTTTTGTCGAATATAATGATAATTTCCGTTTGCCGGATGATCCCAACGCGCCTGTTATTATGATTGGCCCTGGAACGGGTATTGCGCCTTTCCGTGCTTTTATGCAGCAGCGGGAAAGTGACGGAGCGCAGGGCAAAAACTGGCTCTTTTTCGGTAACCCTCATTTTGTTGAGGATTTCTTGTATCAGGTCGAATGGCAGCGTTATGTCAAAGAAGGCCTGTTGACCCATATTGATTTGGCATGGTCACGCGATCAATCCCAAAAAATCTATGTGCAGGATAAGTTACGCGAGAAGGCGGCTGAAGTCTGGCGCTGGATTAAAGAGGACGGCGCTTATCTCTATGTTTGCGGTGACGCTACCCATATGGCCAAAGATGTCGATCAAGCGTTGATTGATATTATCCGTGACCAAGGCGGCATGAATGAAGAAGCTGCCGACGAGTTTTTAACCGAGTTGCGCCTTGAGCGCCGTTATCAGCGAGATGTATACTGATGAGCGACAAACATCCGAAGCCGCTGGTGGTTGATGCCCCTTTATCCGATGCCGAAAGGCTGAAACGGGAAAGCAATTTTCTGCGTGGCACCATTGCCGAAGATTTGAATGATGGCCTGACCGGCGGATTTAACGGCGATAATGCAACCTTGATCCGTTTTCATGGCATGTATCAGCAGGATGATCGTGATATCCGCGCCGAACGTGCTGAGGAAAAGCTGGAACCGCGTTATGCGATGATGCTGCGTTGCCGGTTGCCAGGGGGTATTATTTCCCCCAGCCAGTGGTTGAAAATGGATCGCTTTGCGACCGAGAAAACCCTTTATCGCAGTATTCGTTTGACCAACCGCCAGACCTTCCAGTTTCATGGTATTTTGAAAAAAGACCTGAAAACGGTTCATCAGATTTTGCATGAAGTCGGGTTGGATGCTTTGGCAACCGCCAACGATGTTAACCGGAATGTGCTTTGCACCTCTAATCCGGTCGAATCCGAATTGCATGCCGAAGCCTATGAATGGGCCAAAAAGATTTCGGAGCATTTGCTGCCGCAGACCCATGCCTATGCCGAGATCTGGCTTGACCAGAAAAAGCTGGCGACGACGGATCAGGAACCTATTTTAGGGAAGACTTATCTGCCGCGGAAATTCAAAACGACCGTGGTCATTCCGCCGCAGAATGATGTCGATATCTATGCCAATGATCTTAACTTTATCGCGGTTGCCGAAAATGACCATCTGATTGGCTTTAATGTTCTGATCGGTGGCGGTCTTTCGATTACTATCGGTGATAAAACGACCCATCCGGGCGTGGCTCAAGAAATCGGTTATGTGCCAGCCGAGAAGGTTTTGGCTGTGGCTGAAGCGGTCGTTACCACCCAGCGCGATTGGGGTAATCGGAGCAACCGTAAAAATGCCCGTTTGCGTTATACCATCGAACGGGTCGGGTTGGATGTTTTTGCGGCGGAAGTCGAAAAACGGGCAGGCGTTAAACTTGAACCGACGCGTCCCTTTACCCTGACCGGCCGTGGCGATCGTTTTGGATGGGTCAAAGGCATTGATAACCAGTGGCATCTGACCTTGTTCATCGAAAATGGTCGTTTGCAGGATTATCCCCATCACCCCTTAAAAACCGGTATTGCCGAAATTGCCAAGGTGCATAAAGGCGATTTCCGGTTGACCGCCAATCAGAATTTGATCGTTGCTGGTGTCGCTGAAAGCGATAAAGACGCGATTGAAAAGATCGCCCGCGATCATGGCTTGCTAGAAAATATTTCCGAGCTTCGTAAAAATTCGATGGCTTGCGTTTCTTTCCCGACCTGTCCTTTGGCAATGGCCGAAGCCGAGCGTTTTTTGCCGGACTTCCTGACCAAAGTTGAAGCGGTGATGGCAAAGCACGATATCGCTGATGAGCATATCGTTTTTCGCGCCACGGGTTGCCCCAATAACTGTGGTCGAGCGTTGCTGGCCGAAATCGGTTTGGTGGGTAGAGCGATTGGCCGCTATAATCTTTATATTGGTGGCGATCGTGCCGGATCGCGGATGCCTCGTCTGTTCCGTGAAAATATCGCCGAGGATGAAATTCTGTCTGAAGTCGATAAATTGATTGGCCGTTGGGCAAAAGAGCGCGACGGAAAAGAGGCTTTTGGCGATTTTGTGGTTCGTGCTGGTATCGTTAATGCGGTTACTGACCCCGCCCGCGATTTTTACGAATAGGAGGCCTTGATGTCTGCGTTTCATCTCGATCAGTTAAAATCTTTGCCCAAGGCGGAGCAGGATGCCGCCTTGGCGGAAGCTAACCAGCAATTGGAACAGATGAGCGCAGAAGAGCGCCTCGGCTGGGCTTTTGATAATCTGGCGGGTAATTTTGTGCTGTCTTCCAGCTTTGGCATTCAAGCCGCTGTGATGTTGCATCTGGTTACACGCCAGAAAGCCGATATTCCGGTTATTTTGACCGATACCGGCTATCTTTTCCCTGAAACCTACCGTTTTATTGATTTGTTGACCGAGAAGCTTGATTTGAATCTTCAGGTCTTTCGTGCGCCGCTTTCTGCTGCATGGCAGGAAGCCCGTTACGGCAAATTATGGGAGCAAGGGGTCGAGGGGATCGAGCGTTATAACGAAATCAACAAAGTTGAGCCGATGAATCGGGCTTTGAAGACTTTGGAAGCGGGTACATGGTTTGCCGGTTTGCGGCGTGACCAATCAAAAAGTCGGTCGCATTTGCCAATTTTGGCGATCCAGCGTGGTGTTTTCAAATTTTTGCCGATTATCGAATGGGATAACCGTAAGATCCATTATTACCTGAAAGAGAATGATTTGCCTTACCATCCTTTGTGGGATGAAGGGTATCTTTCGGTAGGTGATACCCATACGACCCGTAAATGGGAAGAAGGGATGAGCGAAGAAGAAACCCGCTTTTTTGGTTTGAAGCGGGAATGTGGTTTGCATGAAGGATAATTAATTCTGGCCTTGTTGGCCGGATTATATGTCTTTTGAAATAGATAGCCGGCCTTCAGATATTTAAAGGCCGGCTTGAAGTGCGTTACCTAAACTTTAGCAAGGTAAAGAAAAGCTACCTGTCTTTTTCGAGAAGGTGACTGCTAAGTCCCTGCATTCGAGGCTTGCCACTCTATTTCTATGGGATTTGGTTGGATATATTAAAAGTAGAGCCGCTGCCTTCGGAAATATAACCTGAATCGGTGGAGGCTTTCCAAAGGCTATTATGGATTATCTTCCCCTTTTTGCAGATATTAGACAGCGCCCTGTTTTGGTGGTTGGCGGTGGTGAAGTGGCCGCCCGAAAAGTGGCTTTGCTGAAAAAAGCCGGAGCGGTTGTCAAGATTGTAGCCAAGGCGTTGCAGGCTGAATTGCTCGATTTAGAGCAGAAGAATGAAATAGAATGGTTGGCGCAAAGTTTCCTGCCTGAACAGCTTGATGATGTTTTTTTGGTTATTGCGGCCACCGATAACAAAGTCTTGAACCAGACGGTTTATGAAGCGGCCGAACAGCGTCATCGCCTTGTCAATGTGGTCGATGACCAAGCCAAATGTTCCTTTATCTTTCCTTCTATTGTTGATCGGTCACCGGTGACGGTGGCCTTGTCTTCTTCCGGTGCCTCTCCGGTTCTTGTCCGAATGTTGAGAGAAAAACTGGAAGCCTTGTTACCGCAAAGCTTGGGTAAGATGGCTGAAATCGCTGGAAAATGGCGTCCAGCGGTTAAAGAAAAATTGCCCCAAATAAAAGATCGCCGTGTTTTTTGGGAAGAGGCCTTTCAGGGGGTGTTTGCCCAAAAGGTTGGTAGCGGCCATTTTGAAGAAGCCGAAAAAACGCTGGCAGATCAGCTTGAAAAAGGGGCGGAAAAACAGGGGGAAATTATTCTGGTCGGGGCAGGCCCCGGAGATGCCGGTTTGTTAACGCTGCGCGGATTACAAGCATTACAACAAGCTGATGTCGTTCTTTATGATTATTTGGTTAGCCCTGCTGTTCTGGAAATGATACGTCGTGATGCCCGTAAAATATGTGTCGGGAAAAGAGCCGGACATCATTCGGTTGTTCAGGATGAAACCAACCGACAATTAGTCGCGTTGGCCAGTCAGGGTAAAAAAGTAGTGCGTTTGAAAGGCGGTGATCCTTTTATTTTCGGGCGTGGCGGCGAAGAATTACAAGCAGCCCGTGAAGCCGGTATTGCTTTTCAAGTTGTGCCAGGCATTACCGCTGCATCCGGTGCGGCAGCCTATGCCGGTATTCCTTTGACCCATCGGGATTATTCGCAAAGTGTGGTATTTATTACCGGACATTGCCGTCAGGACGGAAAAGGATTGGATTGGGCGACTTTAGCGCGTCCTCATCAGACTTTGGTTATTTATATGGGCGTTATGAATGCCGGTAAAATTAGCGAAGCTTTGATACAATATGGTAGAAAAGCAGATACGCCGGTCGCGATTATTGCCCATGCGACGAAACCGGAGCAACAAATACTGAATGGTCGGCTCGACCAGTTGGAAAATCTTGCCAAACAGGCTGAAACACCTGCCTTGCTTATCATCGGTGAGGTAAGCGGTTTACAGTCTGATCTCGCGTGGTTTTCTTCTCAATCAGACAAAGAAGACCGTCAGTCTTCTCTTATAAATCTGGCTTAAAGGATTAGTGATGCACGAAGAACGGCTCACACATTTACGGCAGTTAGAGGCGGAAAGCATCTATATCCTCCGCGAAGTTGCGGCGGAATTTGGTAATCCGGTGATGCTTTATTCGATCGGGAAAGATTCTTCGGTCATGTTGCATCTGGCTCGGAAGGCTTTCTTTCCGGGGACGCTGCCTTTCCCGTTATTGCATGTCGATACTGGCTGGAAATTCCGCGAAATGTATGAATTCCGCGATAAAACTGCGAAGGAATACGGTTTTAACCTGTTGGTGTATCGTAACCCCGAAGGGGAAGCTTTGGGGATTAATCCTTTTATTCATGGTAGTGCAAAGCATACGGATATCATGAAAACCGAAGGTCTGAAGCAGGCTTTGGATAAATATGGTTTTGATGCCGCCTTTGGCGGTGCCAGACGGGATGAAGAAAAATCCCGCGCCAAAGAACGGATTTATTCTTTCCGTGATAAATTCCATCGCTGGGACCCGAAAAATCAGCGCCCTGAATTATGGCATAATTATAATGGCCAGATAAATAAGGGTGAATCTATCCGCGTGTTCCCGCTGTCGAATTGGACTGAGCTGGATATTTGGCAGTATATCTATCTTGAGAATATCGAGATTGTGCCGCTTTATCTGGCCGCGCCCCGTCCGGTGGTCGAACGCGACGGCATGTTGATGATGGTCGATGATAATCGCATCGATTTGAAGCCCGATGAAAAAATAGAAGAGCGGATGGTTCGCTTCCGCACCTTGGGATGTTGGCCTTTGACGGGGGCTGTTGAATCCCAAGCGCAGACCTTGCCTGAAATTATCGAAGAAATGCTGGTTTCAACCACCAGTGAGCGACAAGGCCGTGTCATTGATCGCGATCAGTCGGGATCAATGGAACTGAAAAAACGTCAGGGTTATTTCTAGGATTCGAGCCATGCAGAATAATATTATTGCCAAACAGATTGCGGAAAAAGGCGGGGTTGAAGCCTATTTGAAAGCCCAGCAATATAAAGGCCTGTTGCGTTTTTTGACCTGCGGTAGTGTCGATGATGGCAAAAGCACCCTGATTGGCCGTTTGTTACATGATACCCGCCAGATTTACGAAGATCAGCTGTCTTCTTTGCATAATGACAGCAAGCGGCATGGCACGCAGGGTGAAAAGCTGGATCTGGCTTTGTTAGTCGATGGTTTGCAGGCCGAGCGCGAGCAGGGCATCACCATTGATGTTGCCTATCGGTATTTTTCGACTGAAAAACGTAAATTCATTATCGCTGATACCCCAGGGCATGAGCAATATACCCGCAATATGGCGACCGGCGCATCGACCTGTGATCTGGCCGTTTTATTGATTGATGCCCGCAAAGGCGTTTTAGCGCAGACCCGTCGTCACAGTTTTATTGCGACCTTGTTGGGCATCAAGCATTTGATTGTTGCCGTCAATAAAATGGATTTGGTCGAATATAGCGAAACAGTGTTTCATCAGATCGAGCGGGATTACCTCGATTTTGCCGGAAATCTGGCACCCGATCTGGATATCCGTTTTGTACCGCTTTCCGCTTTGGAAGGCGATAATATCGTCAATGAAAGCGTCTATATGCCTTGGTATAAGGGGGCTTCTTTGCTGGAGATATTGGAAACGGTTGAAGTCGCAAGAGCCGCGGAACAGCAGCCGATGCGTTTTCCTGTCCAATATGTCAATCGGCCTAATCTGGATTTCCGTGGCTACGCCGGAACCGTGGCTTCCGGTATTTTGCGGGTAGGCGAACGGATCAAGGTTTTGCCGTCTGGTGTGGAATCAACCATTGCCCGCATCGTTACCTTTGACGGTGATCTGACCGAAGCGGTTGCCAGTGAAGCCGTTACGGTCGTTTTGGAAGACGAAATTGATATCAGTCGTGGCGATTTGATTGTCGATAGCCGCGAAAATATGAAGTCAGTGCAATCCGCCCAGTGCAATGTGGTTTGGATGGCAGAAAAGCCGTTGGCTGTTGGTCAAAGCTATGACATCAAGATTTCCGGCAAAAAGAGCCGCGCCCGCGTCACCAATATTCATTACCAGTTCGATATTAATAACCTGACCAAGCAGCCTGCTGATCTGTTGCCTTTAAATGGTATCGGTCTTGTGGATCTGCTTTTCGATGAGCCGTTATTGCTGGATCGGTATCAGGATAATCCGGTGACCGGTGGTCTGATTTTTATTGATCGTTTGAGCAATGTCACGGTGGGTGCCGGTTTGGTCGATAATCTGTTGGAAGACCAGACAGCGACACCATCGGAATATAGTGCCTTTGAATTGGAATTAAACGCGCTGATCCGTCGCCACTTCCCGCATTGGGAAGCCCGTGATTTATTGGCCGGAAAATAAGGGGCGATTATGACGAAACAGTCCCGATCAGGAATTACGCCAGACGATCCCAATATCGTCTGGCATCACCATCCGGTGACGAGAGAAAGCCGTGAGGCTTTGCATCATCATAAAGGTTTGGTTTTGTGGTTTACCGGCCTTTCGGGATCAGGAAAATCGACGGTCGCCGGTGCATTGGAGCAGGTGTTACATAGTCGGAATGTCAGCAGCTATTTATTGGATGGTGACAATATTCGGCATGGCCTGTGCCGTGACCTTGGTTTTTCTGATACGGATCGTAAGGAAAATATCCGGCGGGTTGGTGAAGTTGCCAAATTGATGGCGGATGCGGGATTGGTCGTTTTGACGGCTTTTATTTCGCCCCACAAAGCAGAGCGCCAGATGGTGCGGGATATGATGGGTGAAGGCCGTTTTATCGAAATTTTCGTAGATACGCCTTTGACCATTTGTGAGGCGCGTGATCCAAAAGGGCTTTATAAAAAAGCCCGTGCGGGTGAGTTGAAAAACTTTACCGGTATCGATTCCGTTTATGAAGCGCCGGAACATCCTGAAATCCATTTGAATGGTCAGGAGACATTACCAGCTTTGACATCGCAGTTATTGGATGCCTTGGAGCCTTATTTGAAGGTTTCGCTGTAAAGCCGGTCAAAAAAATTTTAGCAAAAAGCCTTCCCGCAGAAAACGGGAAGGCTTTTTTGTTTGGGATAAGGAATGCTAGAAAATTTGATTGAGGGCGGCGATGATTTGGGTCACCTCATCTTCTGTTCCGATGGATAGTCGAATCCAGTCATTTAACGGCGGAAAAGAGCGCGCAACGACAATACCGGATTGATAGAATTTTTCTCTCACTTCGGCGGCGGGGCGCGGTGATTTGAAGAAGACAAAATTGGTTTGGCTGGCAGTATGGGTGAGTTTTAATTGATCCAAAGCTTGGGTCAGGCGCGTTCTGCCCTTGGCGTTATAGTCATGTAGCGTTTGCCGCCTTTTTTGATCGGATAAGGCAGCACTAGCCGCGGCGATTGTCAGTCGGCTGAGTCCATGGGAGTTACCAAAACCTGCCTCGCGTAGCGATGACGCCAAGGCTTTGGGCGCGAGGAGATAACCGATTGGAAGACCGGCTAGGCCGTAAATTTTATCGAGCGTTCGGAAAACCGCGATATTGGCACCGTTTTTGGTGAAGGCGGCGGCGGTTTGAGCTGAATCCGCATATTCGAGATAGGCTTCATCAACAATGACAAGCGTTTTTTGCGAAGCCTGTCTTAGGAAATGAGCGAAGTCATTATGGTTATTGGTTGTCCCGCTGGGATTGTGGGGATTGACCAGATAAACAGCTTTTGTATATGGCGTGATGGCTTTTTCCAGAGCGGGAAGGTCGTTTTCCAATGCTTGGTTCAAAGGCACGGCGATGCTGGTTAAGCCTGCTGGTTTTCCGGCATCCACCAAGGCGGTATAGCCCGGAACAGAATAAACGACATTGCCTTGATTGGGTTTGCTGGCCGCCAGAAAAAGACCCAAGCTATCGAGAATTTCACCGAGGATGATTTGATCGGGATCTATATTTTCGAGGGTGGCGATTTGTTGGATCAATTTTTCTGCCGCCGCCGGATCGCTATAGCGCCCGAGCTGGCCGAGTTGTTCCGTGATGGCCTGTTTTACCGATGGTGATGCACCGAAAGGATTTTCATTTAGATTGGCATAAATGAGCGGTTTTTTGCCGTCTGTATTCGCCGTTTTTCCAAAGGCCTGTGTTGCCATGGGTAAAAAAGCCGTCAGCGCAGAGAGCGAAAGAAATTGCCGTTTGTTGAGCGTGGACAAGGGCTGGCTCCTGATAAGAATAAGATGAATGGATTAAAAATTGTATGAAGTTTGGAGGTAATAGAAGCCACCATTGACCCCGATTTGGCTGGCAGCACCGTCATATTTGCCGGAACCATAATAGCCGTTCGCCGCTGGAATTCGGGTAGTATGGGCGTTGAAAAGATTATTCGCGCCAATGGCTACCCGTAATTTTTCAATGGGATGATACCCGATTTCAAGATTGGTTATCCAACGGGGGTTATTATGGATGCGGTTGAAATCAGTCATCGAATAGGCATTGGGGCCTTGATACCATGTCATTTCATCTGTGGTCTGGCCAAAGCGTTGTTCATGCAGGCTGACATCCCATCTTTTCGACAAAGATTCCCAACGGCCACCAAAGGTGATCCGGTTTTTAGGCGTGCTGCTGGTGAGATACGCCCGTGTTTGTGCGTTGAGAGAAGACATCCCGTTCGCCAGTTGATTGACGTGACGGATGGTGGTGGCATTGACATTGAGGGCGATATCCCAGTCGATGATACCGAATTTTTCAAAGCGGGTATGGTAACTGGCAGTGAAGTCTAACCCGCGCGTGCGGGTGGTTGCCCCATTGGTAAAGAACCATGCCGATATATTTTGCGATTCCAAGGTAGAAGGCACCGATACTCCTTGGAGATTAAGGGCAGCAAGGGCGGCTTCGCCCGAAATACCAGGGCCACTGATAATCCGGTTACGAATACGGATTTGATAGCTGTCTAAGGTGAAATGAAGGTTTTTGAGCGGTGAATAAACCAGCCCTGCTGTGATATTGGTTGCGCTTTCAGGTTTGAGGGGCACTGCCCCGAGCAGTTTCGCCGCGGCGGAATTAGCGCCTAAAGTACCGCTGGCGCTGTCGGGCCCGACCGATAATGTGCTGAAATATTCATTGGCTAAGCTGGGCGCTCTCGTCCCGCTGCTGAAGGTCGAGCGAAGAGCAAAGTTATCGGTAAAGTCGTAGCGGGTTGATGCCTTGCCGTTAAGCGTGTGACCAAAATCGCTGTAATATTCATAGCGTCCGGCTAAATCGACTTGCCAGCGTTTGGTTAAATGTGCGGAAAGATCGAGATAGCCGCTATACACATTGCGGGCATTGGAATCTGCCACGGCGGGGATGATGCCGGTTCGGGCTTGCGTTCCGCCATAGAGATAAGAGGCGGGATCGCCTGCGGTTGTTTTATAAGTTTCGTAACGATGGGCAAAGCCAGTCGCAACAGTCAGTGGGCTATAGATCAGTGGGAGTTTTATGTCTCGGCTGAGGTCGAGGCTGTTATTGAGTTGGGTTGTCGAATAATTGTTTAGATGCACCGATAATGGCGTTGAGCCTGTGGCTGCGTAAAGGCCAAGATTGGCTGTTTTATCAAGATCATTGCGAATGAAATTGCCGCCATAGGTGGAATTGATATCCCAATGCCAGCCGAGGAAATCATTGCCCCGTAAACCGAGGGATGCTGAAAAGTCATTTTCCGATAGTTTTTGTAAAGGCGTAAAGCCGTTAGGATAGGCTTGGGGAAAACTGCTGCCTGTCCGATAGACTTGGTTAACTTCGCTGTTTCGGTGGGAGTAAGTGTCGGTCGTATAGAGTTCTATGCCATTTCCGAAATCATAGCCGCCATTGAGGCCGAAGTTATAGCGGGTTGCCATGGGATCGCCGACGACTTTTAATGTGTGGCTGCCCGTTCGGCTGTCTATACCGTCGCGGCTGGTATGATTTTGATGCCGGAAGTCGAAGGCGACATCAAGGAAACCGGATTTTCCGAGTTTGAAGCCTTTATTAAAACCGGCCTGTCCGACGAAGCCGTCCCCCGCATAAGTCTGGCCGATTTGACTGCGGACATTGCCGCCATGGGTATCGGATTTTAAAATAATATTGACGACACCGGCAATGGCATCGGAGCCATATTGGGCGGCGGCACCGTCTTTTAAAACTTCGATATGGTCGATCAACTCAGGCGCGATGAGGTCTAGATCGGTGGGGGTTGCGGCATCGGCAAAGCCGTCGATGTAAAGAAATGCGCTGTTATGGCGGCGTTTGCCGTTGACCAAAACAAGGGTTTGGTTGGGATTGAGGCCGCGCAAGCTAACAAAATTGGTGGGAGCAGCTACAAATTGCCCCACTGCCGGTTGCGTGACCGAAGGCACCAATTGTGCCAGCGCCGAAGTGATATTGGTTTGTCCTGTTTCGGCGAGTTCTTTGTTGGTGAGAAGCTCGATCGGGGAAAGGCTGTCCCGTATTTTTTTATGGGTTTCGCGGGTGCCAGTGACGATAATGGCATCATTTGATGAGGTTTCTGCGGTATCGGCGGCGGCATGCACCGGATGTGGCAGGAGCAGCCATGAAAAAGAGAAAAGAAAACCTCCCCTTATAAGAAAATTTTTCATAAGCCCCCCTTTTTGGCTTTAGATAATAATAGCTTTCTCCATCTTCTCTTTGGTTGTTCATTATTTAACGTTTTGATGTAATCTAAATATCGTTTAGTGGCATAAAGTATTTGTTTATTGATTTTTAATTAGTGAAATATGTTATATATTTTTATAATGCCCTTGCTGTTTCTGCGCTTTTTGAGGTGCGAAACTGGAAAAATGGCTGCAATGAAAAGATCATTTCAGGATCGGATATAAGGACAGGATCAGTAAGCCTGCCATCGTGAAATTGAAGATGCGGAGCAGCAGAGGACGGTTCATCCATTGGTGAAGAAAGCTGCCAAAGACCATCCAAAGAAGGCTGCAAGGGAGCAGGATAAAAAGCCCCAAAAGAGCGGCTTTGAGCAAATCTGGAAAGGCATAGCCTTTCGGGAGATAGGTCGAGGCAATGCCGGTTGCAGCCAGCCATAATTTAGGATTGATAAGCTGTAATCCGAGCGATTGGAAAAAGCCGAAGGATTGGCTATTTTTGGGATTATTGCTGGTTTTTGATGTCGCAATTTTCCATGCGAGATAAAGCAAATAGGCGACGCATATATATTTCATGGCCGTATAGAGAAAGGGAAATAGCCTAAAAAGGGCATTGAACCCTGACCCAACCAAAAGCGCTAAAAGAAAAAAGCCAAGGCACACCCCTGCCAAAAAGGGCAATGATTTTTTGAAACCATAATTGAAGCAGGATGCGGATAACATAGTGTTATTGGGCCCTGGTGTAATGCTGTTCGATAACAGGAACAGGCAGAGAGACGAGCATTCTGTTAAAGACAGCATCATGAGAAACCCCGTATTTTGAAGTGCAAAAAAGCGGTGGCGGACAGCCGTTGTGACCCTGTTAAAGGCGCGAAATCGGGAGTGTTGCTTGCCACGCCTTTTCTTCTGTTGAGGTAATGTTGGGATATTCATCTTTCCAACAGATAGTTCAGGTTATTCCAATCACTTGAAGTGATGAATGAGATTGGAAGAGTGATGACCCTTGAGCAGCTTCGTATTTTTGTAAGCGTGGCAGAGCGTCAGCATATGACCGCAGCATCCCAAGCGTTGCATCTTTCCCAGTCGGCGGTTTCATCGGCTATTGCCGCCTTGGAAAACCGTTATGGCGTGAAGCTGTTTCATCGTGTTGGTCGTGGTATTTGTTTGAGTGAAGCTGGGCAGCTTTTTTTAGAAGAGGCGCGGTCGATATTGAGGCGCGCTGAAACGGCCGAAATTATGTTGAGTGAAATGGGCGGTTTGAAGCGTGGGACTTTGCGCTTGGTCGCAAGTCAGACGATTGCTTCTTATTGGTTGCCTCCGCAGCTTTTAGCTTTTCGGAAGCGTTATCGGTTATTGAATTTGGATGTCGCGATCGGAAATACCGAGCAGGCGGCTTTGCAGGTCGAGCAGGGGAATGTTGATCTGGGTTTTGTTGAAGGTGCGGTCGATCATCCATCATTAGCGCATTGGCCGATTGGACAGGATCATTTGTTATTGGTGCGTTCTGCACCTTTTCCTGAAAAAGCGATTGATGCCGATTATCTGCGTTCGGCTTGTTGGGTCGTCCGTGAAAAAGGCTCTGGCACGCGTTCCACCTTTGATCAATTTTTGCGGCTTTATGGTGTTGATCCCGATAGTTTGAAGACGGTTTTGGTTTTGCCTTCCAATGAATCTGTGCGGACAGCAGTGGAAGCGGGAGCCGGTATTTCGGCGTTGTCTTCTTTTGTGGTGACGCCTGCGATTATGGCGGGCAGTCTCTATGCGGCTGATTTAGAGTTGATGCCGCGTCCGTTTTTTGCTTTGCGCCACAAAGAGCGATATCGCAGCAAGGCTGCCGATGCATTTTTGGATTTAATTGGCGAGATACTGCCGAAGTAAGTGCGGTTGGCTTCAATAAAAAACCGGATAGCAAAGAGCTATCCGGTTTCTGTGACGTTCGATATCTTGTGCAATTAAACGAGGCGTAAGCCGACGATGAAGAGAATGGTTGCCAGCACGGAACGCTGCACCGTTTCATTGACCTTGCCGATAAACAGGCTGCCCAAGATGATACCAGGAATAGAGCCGACCAAAAGGGAAAGCAGCATTGGAACGTCAATGGCGCCCATCATCCAGTGACCTGATCCAGCGATAAGCGTCAAAGGCACCGCATGGGCAATGTCGGAGCCCACAATTTTGGCGGTAGGAAGCGTTGGATAAAGGATAATCAACACGGTAACGCCAATGGCACCGGCACCCACCGACGAAAGAGATACCAACACACCGAGCAGAAAACCGAGAAAGACCGTCAGAAAGGCGGTGCTGTTTTTTCCAATGGGTTTATTGCGGCGATTTGCCCATGCCCGTATTTTTTCACGGAATAACACGCTGGGGGCGGTCAGCAGTAAGGCGATACCCAATGTTACCGAAATAATATGGGAGGTAGTTGAAGACGGCATCCCAAGATAATGCAGGAAGAGTAGGCTGAGAATGGAAGCCGGAATACTGCCTGCGCATAAACGGGAAACAACCTGCCAATCAACCGACCCTTTGAAACCATGGATGCCAGTTCCAACGAATTTGGTAGCAGATGCGTAAAGCAGATCGGTTCCGACAGCTGTTTGGGGATGAACACCGAACAGCAAAATAAGAAGCGGGGTCATCAAGGAACCACCGCCGACGCCGGTCATACCTACAAGAAAGCCGATCACTAAGCCTGATATTGAATAGAGTGGCTGCAAAGCATGAAGGGCGGACATAGGCATTCCCGTTTCGTATCGTTACCGAACAATCTGGATTGCCGGAAAGACAAAAGGCGGGAGAGTTTCCGCCTATGCTTGTCCGTATCCCAGATTGTGATGAAACAACCCTTGTTAAAGGATCGTTTTCGTCATAACCAAATTAGGGAAAGCCTAGGTCAAGAGAAATATAGTTTTACTATCAGTGGGTATAAATTTACTATTCGACGGTAACGCTCTTTGCGAGGTTGCGAGGCTGATCGACATCCGTGCCTTTAATAACCGCAACATGATAGGCCAAAAGTTGCACCGGAATAGCATAGACAATCGGTGCAATCAAAGGATGAACCTTTGGCATTGTTAAAGTTGCAAGGCAGTTGTCTCCGGCTTCAAGAATACCTTTCTCATCCGAGATAAGAATGACCTTGCCGCCTCTCGCCTGCATTTCTTGCATATTGGAAACCGTCTTTTCAAAAAGCGGCCCTGACGGTGCCAGAACGATGATCGGCACCTTGTCATCAATAAGCGCAATAGGGCCATGCTTCATTTCGCCAGCCGCATAGCCTTCGGCGTGAATATAGCTGATCTCTTTCAGCTTTAACGCGCCTTCCATCGCCAAAGGAAAATCGGGGCCACGACCAATATAGAGAACATCCCGCGCAGGGGCGATAGAAGCCGCAACGGTTTCGATCTTGTCATTAAAAGCAAGGGCGGCATTAAGGGCGGCGGGTGCTTCGGCTAGATGGCGAACAATTTCTTGTTCGTCCTTAGCAGAGATCTGACCTTTTACCTGTGCGATATGAGTTGCCAAGGCGGCGAGAACCGCAAGCTGGCAAGTAAAGGCTTTGGTTGAGGCTACCCCGATTTCGGGGCCTGCATGAGTTGGGAGCAACAGGTCGGCTTCGCGTGCCATGCTGCTGGTCGGGACATTGACCACGACCGCGATTTTTTGTCCTCCTGCCTTGGCATGGCGGAGAGCTGCCAACGTATCCGCGGTTTCACCCGATTGGCTGATGAAAACGGATAAGCCGCCTTCTTCCATCACAGGTTCACGATAGCGGTATTCGGAAGCTGCCTCAATTTCGACCGGCACACGGGCGAAGCGTTCAATCCAGTAGCGGGCGACCATGCCCGCATAATAGCTGGTTCCACAAGCGACAATCGTGACGCGTTTGATGCTGGATAAATCAAAATCGGACGTTGGGAGGGCAACCTGTCCTTCGACAGGGCGGAGATAGCTTTGTAGGGTTTGAGCAACAACGACCGGCTGTTCGAAGATTTCTTTCTGCATGAAATGGCGGTAATTGCCTTTTTCCACCATCAGGCCGCTGGCACCGGACATAACCGCAGGTCTGTCGACGATGCGGTCTTCTATATCGTGAATTTCGATAGTGTCGCGGGTCAGAACAACCCAGTCACCTTCTTCAAGATAGCTGATCTTTTGGGTTAGAGGGGCAAGCGCCAAGGCATCCGAGCCGAGGTAGTTTTCCCCATCACCATAGCCAACCACCAAAGGAGAACCCAGTCGGGCACCAATCAAAAGATCGGGATAGTTTTTGAACAGGATCGCCAGTGCAAAAGCGCCCCGTAATTTTTTAAGAACGATGGAAACCGCATGGCGTGGGTCTTTGCCCGCCTGCATCTGTTCATCGAGTAGATGGGCGACGACTTCGGTATCGGTTTCACTTTCAAAATGATGGCCGCGTTCTAGTAATTCGTCACGCAGTGTTTTGAAGTTTTCAATAATGCCGTTGTGAACAACGGCTACATCGCCAGCGATATGGGGATGGGCATTGGCGACCGTCGGTGCGCCATGGGTTGCCCAGCGTGTATGCGCGATACCGATAGTGCCGGGAAGCGGATTATTAGCCAGCACCCGACCGAGGTTATCCAGCTTGCCTTCTGCACGGCGGCGATCCAGTTGGCCATCATGAATAGTGCACATACCGGCGGAATCATAACCGCGATATTCCAGACGTCGCAGGCCCTGAAACAAACGTTCCGAAAGATCTTCGCGCCCGATAATACCGATAATACCGCACATAATTCTATTTCCCGATTTTTAGCTATTATTTTAAAAGGTCGGCCGTCTGTGAGAAGGGTGCAATGTAAGAAATCTTTTCGAATTTTATAGGGCTAAAATCCGCCTTTTTTCTTTTTCGAACTCTTCTTCTGTCAGAATACCCTGATTTTTGAGCGCAGCCAGTTTTTCGAGCTGGGTTACTTTATCCGATGTGTTTTGATGGAAGGGTTTGATCTTCTTGATCGGGTCAGAGCGATATTGATCCCGTTCTTTATCCGTCATTTGGATGAAGGCATTGACTGCCTTTTTATAGATATGGCTGATCTCATGTTTTTGCCCCGCCGTGCTTATCGTGATTTCGCCGAAAAACAGGCTGGTTGAGCCTTGGATGGCGGTGATATCGGAGAGGTCGATAATAACCTGATCGCCACCGAACAGCATGCCTTTATCGAGGAATATGATCCGCCGGTTCGTCAGAACAATAAGCCATGTGTGATCATTCATCATGCCGGATGTAATCGCGACAGGGGTTTCTTCATCGTCCAATATTTCGGGAAGAGCATAGAATTCTTTTTTCGTGAAAAAGGGAAGGTTATGCGTTTCCCGTGAAAGGCGTTTGTATTCTGCCTTTAATGCCGATTTATCCGCCGTTTTATAGTCGATCATGTCCCTGTCCTTTGATGATCCTGCCCTTTATCTTAGTCTTTTTTAGAATGATCTCTGTGCCAATAATATCCATGATAGTGTATTTTATGCTGACTGAGTAACTTGCGATAGCTGAAACCGCGGTGAATAGCGGGTTTTAGAAGTTGGAATATTTTTTATGGCAGCGCTTCTGCCATGAGATTTATGCACTGTCGCAAAATAGAAAGCATGCATGATGAAATTCCTGTTGGCTCCGGATTCTTTCAAAGGCAGCCTGACCGCAAAAGAAGCGGCAGGTGCGATGCAAAAGGCGATCAAGAAGATTTGGCCGGAAGCCGAAACGGTTATTTTGCCAATGGCCGATGGGGGCGAAGGCACAGTGCAATCCTTGGTCGATGCGACGGATGGATATCTGGTGACCGAGCAGGTGATGAATCCGTTGATGCAAGTCGTTATGGCTGAGTATGGCGTGTTGGGCGACCAGAAGACGGCTGTGATCGAAATGGCTGCCGCAAGTGGTATTCAATTTGTGGCGGGAGAGGCTAAAAATCCGCTTATCACGACGACCTATGGCACGGGTCAGTTGATTAAGGCGGCGTTAGATCGGGGTATTCGCAAAATCATCATTGGGGTCGGTGGGAGTGCGACCAATGATGGCGGTGCAGGTATGGCTGAAGCCTTGGGCGTGCGGTTTTTAAACAAAGACGGTCGGCCAATTGCGCGAGGTGGTGGCAGCCTGTCTGAATTAGTTGAGATCGACGTTTTTGGCATTGATCCTCGTTTAGCTGAGAGCGAGATTATTATTGCTTCGGATGTCACCAATCCTTTGGTGGGGGAGATTGGGGCGAGCGCGGTATTTGCGCCTCAAAAAGGGGCAACGCCTGCGATGGTTCGGCAGTTGGATGATAATTTGCGGCATTATGCAGCGGTTATAAAAGCAACCTTGGGCAAGGATATTGCCGACAAGGCGGGGGCGGGTGCCGCCGGTGGTCTGGGTGGTGGTTTATTGGCCTTCACCCAAGCTTCGATAGAAAAAGGGATTGAGCTGGTTATCCGCATCACGGGTCTTATGGAGAAAAGCAAAGCCGCTGATTATGTGTTGACGGGTGAGGGCGGTATTGATTTCCAGACCCAATATGGAAAAACCCCGATGGGCGTGGCGCAGGCAGCGAAGAAAGCTAATCCTGAAACGACGGTGATTGCCTTAGGGGGCTATGTTGGTGAGGGGATAGATAGCCTTTACGAAAAAGGCATTGATTCGATTTTTGGGATTTTGCCTGCGGCGATGCCGTTGGAGAAAGCATTGTTGTCGGCGGCAGCCAATGTCGAGCGTAGCACTGAAAATATTGTGCGTTTGATAAGAGTGAATAGGCGATCGAGGTAGTTGGTTTAGAATTTTAAATTATAAATAATAATTTTTTATGTAAAATTTAATTATATTTTATTACTTAATTTTTTATTTTGTTTAATCAATTGTTTATAGATGAAGTATATCATTAAATAATTAATTTTCATTCTAGTAATTACGTAGTTAAGAATTTTTAAATTAATAATAATTTATTTGAATGTATTTTATTAAAGGTTTTTAAAATTATAGAGTGAATTAAAATGAGGAAAATAAGATGTTAATTTTAAATTATATTAAGGATGTAATGTTAAATGATAAAAAACCAATATGGGTTACGATTCTCTTTTCTGTAATTACATTGTGTGTTTCGTCTTATTTTACATATCAATTTGCACCTAAACTGAACTTAAAGTCTAAAATAGATGAAACTCGACGTGAACATTTTTCAGAAATAACAAAAAAATTAAATGAAGAGATACTAGATCTATTACAAAAATCTAGACATTTGGATGAAGCATTAGAAAAAAATGATTATATTCAAGCAGAAAAAAATAGAAATGAATGTTTGGATTCTATAAATAAATTACAGTGGGTCTTGGTAGATATTAAAGCTCAGTTAAGAGATGATTTAGAGAAAAGTGAAGTAAATCAATTAGGTTCTTCCCTTGATAATTTAAAAAATACTATTGATTTGTCTGTCAAAGTTCAAAATCAAAATGACATTTCTAATGCTATGGGTGACTTTACAGTTTGCACTAAAAATGTTTTAGATGAACTTTATAAAGAATCATCGTTGAAATAAGTAATTATTTTATATGGTTGAGCGCCAACAAATAATTGGCGTGCAAAATATATCATTTTTCTATTTTTTCATACAATTTAAAAATGCTTTATAATTACTCTGTCAGCATAATAATTATTGATTATGCTCTTCCTGAATGTCGTGGGAGGCTTTGGCGTAGAAATCGGCGACTTTGGTCGTGATGTCTGTGCCGTCGTTATCGAGAACGACCATTCTGATGACCTCATCCATTTTAACCTTGTACCCTTCCACTGCAATATTCATCGCGGTTTCGGTAATGAACCAGCCGAAGAAAATGACGGCATCGCCGAATTGGGCATCATCGGTGGCGACTGTCCGCAGCGATCCGAAGCAGGGAAAGGTAAACTCAATTCTCATAATATCGTCTCAATACACCACAGAATGGAGAATTCCAAAAGGGGGGTATTACTTTAACGGATTAGCGGCTGTCGCAACAGTCGAATAATCAATGACGTGGTTCATCTGTTCGATCACTCCATCAATTGGGCAGAGTGTTCCGACCCGCGTTTTTTGACAATCCGGTTTTTTATATTCTGCGGTGAGCAGCTTATTCTGTTGGTTTATGGGCGTAAGTGAACGGGTTTGATCGAGTGACTGGGTTTGGAAATAAAGGCGGATAAAGCGTTTTTTCGTCACGCGATCTTGCCATCTTTCAAAAACTAAACTGCTGGTGGGCGGAATATTGCCACGAGGATAGTCACCCAGCTGCCATGTGAAAGACATCAGGCGTCGGATAAAAGCAACATTGGTATCATGGGCAACATATAAGAGATAGGCGACATCAGGTGGCCCTGCGACGGTTTGTCTCGCGGTGGTTGAGCTGCTACCCGTTCCCAATTCCAAGGCCATACGGATTTGGTTCAGTAAAACCGATCCGCCTTGTTGTGCCACCGAGAAGCGATCATCCCCGACATCATAACGGAGTGTCAGCAATGGCAGTAAGGCACCGACTGCCGCAGCGTTAGGCGCTTTCCCGAAGGCGACTTCGGAAAGGGGTTTATTCTCGCTATATTGGAGAAGCAGCACTTCCCCCATGCTGCCGAGGCTTTCAAGGCCGCTGATGCTGACCCCGCCTTTGTCTTTATCCTTAATTTGCCATGGGGTGTCGAACATCGGGCAGGCTTTGCCCGGCAGGCAGACGGCGGATTTGAGACGGGCGATTTCTGGCTGCATCCGTTGGCGAGCGCTGGATAAGCTGCCCCCCAATATTTGTTCTATTTCTGCTTTGGCTTTTTCCAGAGGAATGGTGGGCGGCACCAATTTTTGGAAATGGAACAGATAGTCAGAATTCATATCAGTGTAGTGAATGGGAATATTGCAGGCCGGAAACATCCCATCGACATAGGCCAAGGCGGTAGCCTTTGACCGTTCGACCGGACTACTCCAGATATAGACATCTTTGGAAAGGCCACAGCCTGATTTCAGAAGGCCGTTTTTCCGGTAATATTCCCCCTCATAGCGGGCTTTGAGCATCGAAGCGGCATAGCCATGTCCCGTTAGTTCACCCAAGGGGGTGACCCATTCTGACCAGCTCCGGTTAGTGCCTGCTGCGAGATAGTCAGCTTCTTTGGGCGTTGGCGGGCGGACACCGTGACGGCTTAATTCCACGACCTTTTCAAGAACATAGCGAGGTTCTGTTTTTGCCGACATCGCTCCGCTATTTAGCGTGAGACACATTATGCCGCCGAGGATCGCCCAATATTTCACAGCTTTTCTATCCCTGTTATAAATTTGCCCGCATGTTGTTCGAAAAAAAGGGTTAAAATATCCGCTCGCGTCACGAATATTTTAACCCTGTCTTCCGATACAAAAGGCAATGAAGCGATGTCTCGCATCAGAAATCTGTATCGGAAGCCAAGATATTGTTATTAGTCCGTTGGTAAAATGCTGCTGGCATCATTCAACAGGATAACGTCTTCCTGTGTCAGATTTATTTCGGTGGCCTTTTTAAGGCTGTTCATTTGTTCGATGCTGGTGGCGCTGGCAATCGGAGCCGTGATGGCCGGACGGGTCAGTAACCATGCCAAGGCGATTTCAGCTGGTTTGGCATTCTGTCTTTTTGAGACTTCGTCCAAAGCCGCCAAGATACGCATCCCGCGATTATTCAGATATTTTTTAATGCCTTCGCCGCGTTTACTTTGACCGAGATCGGCTTCGGAACGGTATTTGCCGGACAGAAAACCGGAGGCCAAGCTGTAATAGGGAATAACCCCGATATTATGCGCCACGCATAAATCGGAAAGGCCGCCTTCGTAGCCGTTGCGGTCATAGAGATTATATTCCGGCTGTAAGGTTTGATAGGCTGGAAGATTTTTATCAGCTGCAATTTTTAAAGCACGGTCGAGTTGGGTCGCGCTGTAATTCGAAGCGCCGATCGCCCTAACTTTGCCTTCTTTAATAAGATCCTGATAAACGCTGAGCGTTTCTTCATCATCGACCGTTTCATCAGGGAAATGGGATTGGTAAAGGTCAATTGTTTCGATGGATAATCTTTTCAGCGAAGCTTCGACTGCGAGACGAATATAACCAGCCTTGAGGCCTTTTCGTTTGTCATCGCCAAAATCGCCGCCGACCTTGGTAAAAATCAGGACTTTGTCGCGTTTTGACGGGTGGGCTTGTAACCAATGGCCGATAATGGTTTCGGATTCGCCGCCTTTGTTGCCTTCGACCCAAGACGAATACATATCGGCGGTATCTATGGCGTTAAAACCGGCATCAACCCATGCATCCAATAGAGCAAAGCTGCGTTTTTCATCGACTGTCCAGCCAAAGACATTGCCGCCGAAAATAATCGGGGCAACCTGAAATCCGGTGTTTCCTAATGGGCGCTGTTTCATTGGGCATCCTATCCTGAAAAAAGCAGGGCTATTTAGTCTTTGCGTGCAAAAAGCCTGTTACCATCAAAAGGTGACAGGGATTTCGAGCCTATCATATTCTGGCTGTGGGGGAATGGGGCAAATCACATCATTTGGGGGTGATGAGGTGCTTTTTTAAAAAGAGAGAAATACGCGCAATTGAGGGCGATCGCTGCGCGATAATTGGATGGCTATAATTTTGCTTATCACAGGTACTCTTTACCAAATGGCTTCATAATGTCAGGGCAAAAAAGAGCGGTAGGATCGGGTTTTACCGAAAGGGTTTTCTTTCAAACATGGGGCATGAAGGTTCATGGCTAAAGCGTATTTTTGCTTGGTTAGAAGCTGATATTGCTGTGTAGACCGAAGACGACTTCATTGCCGACTTGCTTGCCGGTATTGGCATTGAGCACCCCGCCTGATGGATGCACGATATATTGAAGGTCAGGTTGTAAGACCATCCAAGGCGTGATCTGTGCCTGATAAGTCAATTCTATATGATGTTCGGTGCCCGCTATCGGTTGATAGGTGCCCGCGTTGAAATAGCGTAAATCGCGGTCATAAGCGCGTTGTCTGGAGCTGGTTCGTCCCATGCCCCAAGCGATACCAACGGTGTCATTATTCCGTCCTTTAAAGGGCGCTTTCAGGTTAAAACCGGCATCAATGGCAAAAGAGACAAGGTTGCGGTCGCCCATATTACCCGTTGGTCGAACGAAGACGCCTAAGGATGTCGGAGAATTTAAGGATGGCCGCCAGATCATTTGGTCGATGATACCGTAAATCATCCAGTTGCCGCGATGCATTCTGGGATTGCCCGTGCTGTCCGGCGAGGCGAGCAGATTGCCATTCGTGTCGTAACGTTGATCGGGGAAGCGTCCGGTATCGTAGAAGCCGCCCAAGCGGTAGATACCCGGCAAACCCGGATTTTCAGTGAGATTGGACATGTCTTCTGGTTGGGGGTTGATGGCATATTGTAGTTCTGCGATCAGAAAAGCGCCGCCACTCATGTTGAAATTGGCACCATTGCTATGGACGCTTTGATTGGTCGGATCGGCAGTATTATAAAAGCTGTGACCGGAGGGGTTATCGTCGGCGGCCGCAAAAAGAACAGTTAGCTGATTGTTGGGACGATAGCGGAAACGGATAGCCGGAGAGGCCAATGGCCATGCAGGCCCGCCGCCATAGAGATTGACCGAAGGTGCCATTGGCCAGCCAAAATTGGCGTTCAGATAAAGCGCGCCGTAATCGCTGATGAGAAATTCTGTATCAAGATCTTGTTGTCCGATTTTGATATCGAGTTTGTCGTGGAAGAAGCTCTGTTGATACCATAATTCAAATAGACGGGTAGAACGGTCGGCTTCAAAACCGCTGACAGGGTTATAAACGGAGAGCTGTTCCTGACTGATCGAGCGTCCCCGTGTTTGCAGCGCGCTGACATTGAACAAACCGCCTTTGAGGCCGATCAGTTTTTCGAGGTCAATTCTGACGGTTGGGGCGGTGACAGCTTCGTAGGCGGGTTTGCCGCTGGTTCCGCCGGAAACATTGCCCCATAATTCATCATATTCTTCGAGATCGAAGGTGATCCCGTATTTGTAGAGCCATGTCCGAATGCCGCCCATATCGCCGAGAAGATTACCACTGGTATCGAGTTTGTCTTTGTTTTCTGCGGTGGGAGCGGGAGCGGTTGTTTTGGAATCTCTGGCAGCGGCGGGATCGATCTGGCTGACGAGGGGGGTAGAATTGCCTAATTTTGCGCTGTCTCTTTGTATTTGGGTGTCAGGTTGAGCAGCCGCAGCACTATTGGTGGGAAGAATAAAAAACGAGCTTGCAAGAAGCAAACAGGATCTAAGACAATCAGTTTTCGAATGATCCATAGAACAAGCTGCGCATATTTTCTTTTTTCTTTTATCGGAATGAGATTTTGGAAATAAATCCGCTTTCAAGAAGGATGTATGCTTTTGAGCGTTGTTCCTGTCAATGATTGCCATATTTATTTTCCCTCTATTCCGTTCATTCCTAATGCTGATAATGGATTTGGTTATTAGCATTGCGTAAATAAAAAAGGCTTTCCGGCTTTGATCTTGGCTAATCGGTCAAGAAGTTCTGATCATTATTTGGGATGTGGGTCAGAAAAAGAGCGTATTATTTTTCTCGACACCCAATGGTATAAAATATCGTTACTTTTTCTATGTTGATTCGGTATTTTCATAACAGTGGCATTGCTAATGATAATTCGTTTCATTATCAAACTATTTTTTACAGTTATCGGTTTTTCCGATTTGTTCTCGGCTATCAAAAAGGGTGCTAAGGACTGATTTAAAACCATTTTTTTAATAATAAAAAAATACCGCGGATGCAAAAAAAGGAAGATGGGCTGTTATCCTTCTAAAAAAGATTAGTTTTTTTAGATAATCAAAAGAAATTTTTAAATTAACCTGAATTACAAAATTACACTCGATAAAAGAGTCTGTGTTGAGCTTGGCGATATTTGGTTGATATATTTTTATTTCTGATGAGAGAAAAATACGAACTTTTGAAATATTTTAACTGAGGCACTGATATTCTATTGAATATTTTTGTCGTGTCTTGGTTATCTTTTTTACTATAGAAGATGTGAGACCTTGCCTAATAAAGAAGTGCATTTTCTTCTTTTCTATTATTTTTTAGGAAAATTATATATTTTTCATGGGCGTAAGGCTATTTATGTTTTTCCTGACTGTTCTATGTAAATAGATTGCCTGATATAATTTATTAAATATCTGACATATTATTTTATTTTTATGATTTTTTGTTTAATTTTTTTTGAAAATCACTAGGTTATGTTGACAAAGGGTATAATTTAAGATTTTTAGAGATAACTTGAGAACAAGTTTTGTAGGGCAGATAGGATGCGAGGAGATCTGACAGACGCGGAGTGGGAGATAATAGAGGGTCTTCTTCCAAGCGAACGAGGCCGCTGCGCGCGTCCCGCCAAAAGTAATCGGTTATTTCTCAATGGTATGCTTTATGTGCTTCGAACAGGCTGCCCGTGGCGAGATATGCATGAACGTTATGGGAAATGGAATTCGGTCTATGTTCGGTTTCGTAGGTGGGCAGAACAGGGTGTCTGGGACGCTCTTCTTGAAACCCTGGTTGACCTTGGCCTGACAGATGACTGGCAACATATGATAGATAGTACGATTATTCGCGCCCACAGCCAAGCGGCTGGCGCAAAAGGGGGACGTATAAGGAAGGCTTTGGTCGCAGCCGCGGAGGCTTTACGAGCAAGATCCACGCCCGTTCCGATGGTCAAGGCCGCCCTCTAGCTTTCGAACTTACAGGTGGTGAGGTCTCTGATTATTCTGGCGCTGATAGCTTGATAGATATCCCTGTCACAACACCCCACCGTTTTCTCGCTGATAAAGGATATGATAGCGATAGGTTACGCGAAAAACTGCTTTTTCGAGGCATCCTTCCTGTTATCCCGCCTCGTTCCAATCGGAAAAAGCCTATTCCTTATAATCTCCAGCACTACAAAGATCGTAATCGTATTGAGCGGATGTTCAATAAGTTGAAGCAGTTCAGACGTATTGCCACACGCTATGACAAAACCAGAAAATCTTTCCTCGCCTTCCTTCATATCGCGGCCGTAAAATTGTGGTTACCTTCCTTTGTCAACATAACCTAGCATTATATCTTTTTGATTTTGTGAAGTAATAAAAAGCACAGTTTCCGATTATTTCTACTTTATCGCTATCGGATAATAATCATGGGTTATCTTTTTAGGAAACAGCTTGTTATCCTGAGCTTAAGAATGATGACGGTATCTTTTATTCCGGTTTCTGAAAAAATAGGGGTGTAACCGTGAAATTGACGAAAAAGAGCTTGTTTTTTCAGAAAAATATTTGGCTTCCTCTGCTGGTTGTTTGGTCTCCTGTTGCGTCTTTTCCTGCCTTTGCTGTGGTTAAATCGGTCGATGTTAAAAAGGCAAATAGTAGTTTTGAGCAAGGGCTGCGTTATTATCACGGCCAGAATGCAGCGCAGAGTTACGCTCAAGCGAAAGAGTATTTTCAGAAGGCCGCCGATATGGGGCATGCCGAAGCGCAATTTTATCTAGGTGCGCTCTATGAACGCGGAAAAGGGGTACCGCGCAACTATAAAACCGCCTTTTCATGGTATCAAAAAGCGGCCGATCAGGGCTTTGTGAAAGCTGAAAATAACGTCGGCAGTATGTATCAATATGGCGTGGGGGTTCCCCAGAATTTTCAATCGGCTTTGACCTGGTTGCAACGGGCAGCAGGTCAAGGAGATAAGGTCGCCCAGACCAATTTGGGCGATATGTATTATCAGGGATTAGGCACCGCCCAAGATTATAAAACCGCCGCTATTTGGTATCAGAAGGCCGCTGCGCAAGGGTATGCTTTGGCGGAATATAATCTGGGCGTGATGTATAGTCAGGGTCAGGGCGTTACCCAAGATATGGCGACCGCTGCCACATGGTATCAAAAGGCAGCCGATCAGAAGCTTCCGGCTGCAGAATATAATATCGCCTATTTGTATGACAAAGGCCAAGGCGTGGTGCAGGATCGCAAGATTGCTTTGGCGTGGTATCAGAAGGCGGCCGATCAAGGCTTTGTAAAAGCGCAATCCAATTTAGCTGGCATTCTTTATCATCAGGCCAATGGTAAAGCCCCAATTTATAAAGAGGCGGCCTCTTGGTATCAGAAAGCGGCCGAGCAAGGGGATGTGGTTGCCCTCTTCATGTTAGGGAAAATGGCGCATCTGGGCGAGGGAACCGAACGGAATGACGTCGATGGCTATATGTGGTTTAGTCTGGCTGCGCGTTTAGGGCTGAAAAATGCCGAGAATAACTGTCAGATTTTGAGTAAAATGATGACGCCTGCCCAGATTACGCAAGCGCAGAAATTGGCACAGGAATGGCTGACCAAGCATCCGTCTTTTCCGTTGAGAAGTTAACTCGGTTTTTTATCGGAATGTCTTGAGCGTTATAAAGGGAAGGCTTTGATTACAATCTTTGTAAAATTATTTACCAAGCTGCATGATATTTTATAATAATTTATCTTTGTATATTTTATTTGAATAATTTTATTGTTACACTGCTTCGGTTGATGAAATTTTGCAAGAGAGACTCTTGATGAGTCACCTATCATAGAGGGCGGCCGGTTTTGGGAATCGCTGTCTCTATTCTTTGATAGATTGGTAGAACAAGGCCGGAAAATGGAACAATTTCAGACATTAACCGATATGCAGCTTTTTAATGCTGATGAAGAGCCGATGGGTTCGGTTGCAGAAGTGATTTTGCCGGAGCCTGTTTATAAGCTTGTGCCGTCGGATGACCCTGCTGTGGCCGATGAAGTGACTTTGGCTAGTTTGGGAAGTCTGGCTTTTACAGCAGATGAAGCGCTGGTCGAGGCTGTGCGCCAAAAAGGCTTTACCAAAATTTTTCTGCGGAGTGCCGATAACGCGATCGACCTTACTGGAAGAGGCGTTTTGAAAGCCGTTGATGGGCGCGGTGTTTTAAAGCTTTCTTATTATAAAGAGATCAGAGACAAAAAGCTGGTTACCGAATTAGATCCTTTCCACATGGTGGAAGTGGTGAATGGTCTTGATTTAGGGGCGCGCGCTCGTGATGCGCTGGGGCTTTCGCCGGAAGATTTATAAAAGGGCACAAGACAGCAAGAGGCTGTTTTTGAGTGGGATGTCAAAGAGTCCTCTCTTTTGTTTTTGGAGATTTCCAAGAAAAGCCCGTTCCTTTGATATCGAAGCGAAAAGGTGATTTTGCCTTAAACATTCTAGCCATGCGCGCTAAGATGGCGTTGCCCTTGTAATGGCGAGAAGAGAAGGCGGATCGGCTGATGAATCTGAAGCTCTATATCTACGAACATTGTCCTTTCTGTGTGAAGGCCAGAATGATTTTTGGTCTGAAAGATTTAGCTTTCGACCAGATTATCTTGCAGCATAATGATGAAGCGCAGCCGATCAGAATGACCGGTTATAAGCTGGTGCCTATTCTAGAAGAAAATGGCCGATTTATGGGCGAAAGTATGGATATCGTCGAATATATCGACAAAGAAAAAGGGACGCCTTTGCTGAAAGGCGCGCGTAATCCGGCTGTTTTGCGCGCGATGCATAGCTTTTCTGGTATTTATTCGCTGCTTTATCCGCGTGCGGTTATGGCACCTTTACCTGAATTCGCGACCCAAGCGGCAAGACGCTATTTCATTCGACGGAAAGAAGGCGAAGTGGGTGATTTCGAGCATTGCCTGCAAGATACGCCGCGTTTGGTTCGTCGTTATGAAGATAGCTTGGAGCAGTTGGAACCGTTGATTCAGTCACCGGAAGCGGTCAATGGTCAGCTCTCTACCGATGATATTCATTTATTCGCGCAGTTGCGGAGTTTGTCCTTGGTGAAAGATGTGCGCTATCCTGAAAAAGTGGATCGCTATCGTCGCCGTATGGCGGATCTGACGGGCATGTTTTTGTTTGATGCGATTGCCCGTTAGGCATCAGAATATTGCAAGAATGAAGATTGAGGGCTGGGCGGCTCAAGAAATAAGTCTGTTTGAGAAAGGATAGTTAGGCTGTGAAATTTCTGGCCTGATAGACTTTAAAAAATGCCGCTGTGCTACCCTATTTTCAAGATAAAAATTATTTGAGAAAATCCAGACTTTGCCAAGCCATATTGGCTTGGCAAAGTCTGGTTAGAATTAGCTTTTTGCTACGCGCCAGATCCGGTTGCTGGCTTCATCCGCAATGAGTAAGGCACCTGCGCCATCGCCGGTCATGCCCGCTGGCAAACCATAGACTTTATTCCCTTGGCGGAAATTTTTGACGACGGTTATCGGCTTGCCCGTTGCTTCGCCTTTATTATCGAAAGGCACGAAAACAACCTGATAGCCCGACCATGGATAGCGATATAAGGAACCATGTTCGGAAACAAAGGCGCCGTTTTTAAAGCTATCGCCAAGATCAACATTACCAGAAGCCGGATCATGGGCAAAAACCAGAGCCAAGGGTGCCACATGGGGCCCCAAGGAATAATCAGGCCAAGAAACCGTGGTCTGGGTTAGTTTGTCGATTTTTTTGAAGTGACGGTCAGGATAGCCGCCCCAATAAAATTGTGGCCAGCCGTAATAATCACCAGGATTAAGCTGGGTCATATAATCCGGCACCATATCCGAACCAACGCCGTCCCGTTCGTCAACGACTGTCCATAAAGCCTTGGTCTGGGGATTGAAGGCCATGCCAACCGGATTGCGGAGACCCGCCGTATAAAGCCGATGGGAATTGTCTTTGAGATCAATTTCCCAGACAGCGGCGCGTTCTTTTTCCAGCGCCATTCCTTTTTCAGCGATATTGGTCGCTGAACCAACCGCCGCATAAAGATAGCGTCCATCTGGACTGAGCGTGATATTCCGCGTCCAGTTGAGATTGATATCACCCGCAGGGAGTGCCACGATTTGGCGACCCGCCTCGGTGATATGATCTTCACCCCTTTTATAGGGATAGGCCAAAACGGCATCGCTGGTGGCGACATAAAGAATGTCGCCCTTTAAAGCGATTCCGAATGGGGAATGCAGTTGGTCGATGAAAACCGTTTTCTGGTCAGCCACGCCGTCATGATTGCTGTCACGCAGCAAGACGATTCTGTCGGGTGAAGAGTCAGTTTCGCGGCGGGTGAGATGCCAGAAAAGGCGCTTTAAAAATCCGGGTTTATGGCGAGATGAGATCGGCGCTTTTGATTCCGAAGCAAGAATATCGCCATTCGGTAACAGATAAAGCCAATGGGGATGATAAAGCTTTTCCGCGAAAAGCGATATTTTTAAACCCGAAGCCGCTTCTGGTTTTTTGTTATCCGACCATCCGACAAAACGCCCCGGATTGAAAACCGGCCATAACAAATGCCGTCTGGGTTCGGTCAGAACCGGTTTAACGCCGGTTACCTGATCGAAGGGGACATGCGCCCGATCTCGGATAATAAACGGTGCGCTGACACAGGCCAGAAGCAACATTCCGCTGAGAAGACGCCGTCGGTAGCTCATCCGGCTCCAGATATTTTTAAGCATAAAAAGCGTTAATCCCCATCTGGATTATTGGCCGGTGGGTAAAGTTTGACCCGTTCCACATGACGGCTGTCTCCGGCGAGAATCTCAATGCGCCAACCGCTGGGATGTTCCAAAATCTCGCCCCGTTGCGGCACATGGCCTGCCAAAACAGTGGCAAGGCCGCCGATGGTATCGACATCCTCTTCAACTTCGCTGAGATGGGGATCAATCCATTCCGCGATGTCTTCTAATTCTGTCCGGCCTTCGGCTTCCCAAATGCCGTCTGGACGAGCGGTCAGAAGCGCAGTCGGTGCCTCGTCATGTTCGTCTTCGATATCGCCGATGATTTCTTCTACCAGATCTTCAATCGTAATCAGACCTTCGGTACCGGAATATTCATCCAGAACGATCGCCATATGGGTACGCGTTGCCCGCATTTCTGCCAGCAGATCGAGTACGCCCATTGTTTCAGGAACATAGCGCGGTTGGCGAAGGAGGGCTTTTAAATCGAAATTGTCTTTTTTACCCTCAGCAAGCAGGCTGAAGATATCTTTGACATGGAGCATTCCGATAATGTCGTCCAACGTCTCTTTATAAACCGGAAGACGGCTGAGGCCGCTATGGGCAAAAGCCGCAATCAGATCATGCCCGTTGATAGTGTCGGGAACCGCGACGATATCAGCACGAGGCGTGCCAACATCGCCCGCAGATCGGCGACCAAAATGCAAAAGGCGACGGAGCATCCGTCTTTCTATCGGGGATAAGTCATCGCGATCAGGCGTATCATGCTCATGCTCTTCGATGGCTTTTTCAATGACTTCGCGTAGGGTGGGTTCTTTTTCTTCGTGGAAAAGAAAATTACGAAGGCCGCGCCACAGGCCGCCTCCGTTGTCGGTACTGGAATCTTCAGACATCTCCCGCGCGTTATCTCCGCTTAATTGGTGGGTAATAGGGTGAACGGACTTGATTTATCCGTCAAGGCTTTCCTTGTTCGGTTCATCATCCGGATAAGGATCGGCAATATTGAGTATGGCTAAGGCTTTTCTTTCCAAGCCTTCCATCTCTTCGGCTTCGGCTTCCACAATATGGTCGTAACCTAATAAGTGAAGCGTGCCATGGGTGATTAAATGGGTCACATGATTTTCAAGAGAAATGCCTTTTTCCAAGGCTTCTTTCTTGGCGACATCAAAGGCCAAGATAATATCCCCGAGCAGGCATTCTGAACCAACCATTTGTTTGATGGTCGCCAATTCTTCCGCTTCCATCATGGGGAAGGAGAGAACATTGGTCGGGCGGTCTTTGTCCCGCCATGTTTTATTTAAATCGTGAACGGTATCGTTATCGGAAAAGCAAACCGAAATTTCGGTTTCGTATTCTTTGGAAAGGAGAAAATTGGAAGCACTGACCGAAAGCGCCTGTTCACAGGCTGTTTGTGCCAGTGCTGCCCAATCTGGAGGTTCTGGCCATGATTCAGATATATCGGCTTCAACCGTTATCATCAGGATTCTCTTCTGGAGGATTGTCGAAGGCGTTGAGATCGACCGTTGCCGGATTTTGTTCAAGCATGGCTAAACGGGCGCGGCCTATCGGTGTATTTTCATAGGCATCAACGATCCGTCCGACCAAAGGATGGCGGACAACATCTTGCACCGTAAAGCGGGTGATACCAATACCATCGACATTTTCAAGACGGCGTACCGCATCGGCTAGACCAGATTTCCCCGGATTGGGTAAATCGACCTGTAACGGATCACCGCAAACAACCATCCGGCTGTTCATACCGAAGCGGGTCAGAAGCATTTTCATCTGTGCCGGTGTGGTATTCTGAGCTTCGTCGAGAATAACAAAGGCATCGGATAAAGTGCGTCCCCGCATGAAGGCCAAAGGTGCGATTTCGATCTCACCATTTTCAAGGCGGCGTTCGACCTGCTCCGCCGGAAGCATATCGTAAAGCGCATCATAGAGTGGTCGAAGATAAGGATCGACCTTCTCTTTCATATCGCCGGGAAGGAAGCCCAATCTTTCACCGGCTTCGACCGCCGGACGAGAAAGGATCAGGCGATCAACCGAACCTTGCATCATTTGTTGCACCGCTTGGGCAACGGCAAGATAGGTTTTTCCGGTTCCAGCAGGCCCGAGAGCAAAGATAAGATCTTTCGACTTTAATTGCTCCATATAGCGAATTTGGGTTGCCGAGCGCGGAATGATCGTTTTTTTCCGTGTGCGGATGACCAATTCCGGCGCAGAGCTGTTTTCAGTCCGCATGATGCCTTCCATCGAATTGTCGGAGGACATTGAGATAAAGGCTTCAACCGCGCCTTTATCGAGATCTTGCCCTTGAATAATCCGGTTGTAGATGCTGGTTAGCACTTCGCGGGCGCGTGCCGCATGGGTTGCTTCACCTTCAATTTGTAAACGATTCCCTCTGGCCGCGATATAAACGCCCAGACGGTTTTCAATGGTTACCAAATTTTGGTCATATTCACCAAAGAGACGTCCTAATAGTTGAGGCTTATCAAAAATAAGCTCAAGTCGGGCAAGATCACCGGCCTGAGCCTGCACCATTTTGCGCGCCATTCTTTTTCCCTGTATCGTCGCCCCTTTGAAGGCGTGGCTTTCGTGATGCTAGACTATTTCCTGTGACAAGGGAACTACCGAACTTGGGATGTTTTTTTCGGCAGAGAATCTAGACCGTTTCAAGCTTGTCGATGGTGATCGGTTGGCCTTTTACACTATTGGGACCGGCATCGGTTAAGACGACCTCTACCGTGTCACCAATGGCTACAGGCGTTTCGACGATGACGGATTGCAGCCAAGGCGATTTCCCGATCATCTGGCCTTCTTTTTTGCCATGACGTTCAATCAGAACCGCTGTTTTCCGGCCTACCGTCTGCTGATTAAACTCAAACTGATGCTGGTTCAAAAGAGCTTGTAACCGTTGCAATCTTTCGCGGCTGATTTCTGGCTCGATTTGATCAATCATGTCAGCCGCAGGCGTTCCTGGACGCGGGCTGTAAGCAAAGCTAAAGGCCAAAGAATAACGAACTTCTGAAATGAGATCCAAGGTTTCCTGAAAATCCTGTTCCGTTTCGCCCGGAAAGCCGACAATAAAATCACCGGATAAAGCGATATCCGGCCGCACCGCTTTTAAGCGATTCATCAAGGCCAGATAGCTTTCAGTGGTATGGGCGCGGTTCATGGCTTTCAGGATGCGATTGCTGCCTGATTGCACGGGTAAATGCAAAAAGGGCATCAGCTTTTTTACTTCGCCATGCGCTTCGATCAGGCCATCCGTCATGTCATTCGGGTGGCTGGTGGTGTAGCGGATACGTTCCAAACCGTCGATTTTATCCAGCGCGCGGATCAGGCCATCAAGGCCTTGGGCGCGTCCGGCTTCGTCTTCGCCTGACCAACCATTTACATTCTGACCCAAAAGCGTGATTTCTTTCGCGCCTTTGTCAACAAGAGCATGCGCTTCTTTGATGATACGAGACCAAGGACGGGAGACTTCGGCACCGCGTGTGTAGGGCACGACGCAATAGGTGCAAAATTTGTCGCAGCCTTCCTGCACCGTGAGAAAGGCGCTTGCCCCGACTTTCCGGCGTTCAGGGAGCGCATCGAATTTGGATTCGAGCGGCATATCAATATCGACGACTTTACCCGCTGCTGCTTTTTCGATCAGTTCGGGTAAATGGTGATAGGCTTGAGGCCCGACGACGATATCGACCATTTTAGTGCGTGCCAGCACCTCGGCACCTTCGGCTTGCGCGACACATCCGGCCAAGGCAATCATGGGAGAAGAGCCGTCAGGTCGTCTTAACCGACCAATTTGAGAATAAACTTTTTCAGCCGCTTTTTCGCGGATATGGCAGGTGTTGAGAACGACCAGATCGGCGGTTTCCGCGTCTTTGGCCGGTTTCATACCTTGTGATTCCAGTAATTCTGACATCCTTTCGCCGTCATAGCTATTCATCTGGCAGCCAAAGGATTTGATGTAAAAATGCTTTAAAGAAGGTCGGTTCATAAAAAAGCTATAGCCAAACAGTTGAAAAGCCGGAAGAGGCCGGAGCATATTTCACCGCCCTCTTCTTACTTTTTATCTTGGAGCGTGGCAAAAGCAGCCTATTCTAAACCTTGATCCGGTATCGGGAGACCATTTTCGCGCAGACGATCCAAGGCGAGAACCATAATCATCCGGTCATCAATGGTGACCAAACCTTCCAAAAAGCGTGCCGCCGTGGATTCCCCGACATCAGGAACCGGCTGCATATCTTCATGACGGGCGGTAACGATATCATTGACCGCGTCGACAATCAGGCCTTGTAACTGTTCCCCGATCTGGACAACGATAATGACGTGACGAGCGGTCGGTTCGGTCATGCCCCACCCCAGACGCTGGCGAAGATCGAAAACCGGTAACACGACACCGCGTAAATTGACGACACCCCGAACATAATTCGGAACATTCGGGAGGTTGGTGGCGGGTGACCATGCGCGTATTTCGCGAATAGCCATTATATCAACCCCGAAAAACTGTTCCCCGATATGGAAGGTGATGAGCTGGCGTGCATCGGAAGAATGCTGCCAATCATGGGCCTGATTTTGTAAAGCCGTGTTTTCTGTCTTTCCTGCCAACAGCTCGTTTTTAGTTTCGCCCATAATGAAGAGCCTCCTTTTTCGCCGCTTGAAAAGTGGTTAAAAATTTTTTCGAAAAACTGTCTGTCCCGAAATAAAATCGTAAAGCCGGTTATGATACTTTAATAGAGCAAACGCCTTAAAAGGAACGGCTGAAAAGCTAAAAATGTTAATGCAGCACCCGTCGAATAGCGGCGGCGAGTTTATCGGGGCTGAAAGGTTTGACAATCCAGCCTGTCGCGCCAGCCATCCTTGCGCGTTGTTTTTTCTCGTCAGAGGTTTCGGTTGTCAGAACCAAAATCGGCATGTTGCGCCAACTGTCATCCTGTCTGACATTTTCGATGAGGCCGAAACCGTCCATTCTGGGCATGTTGATGTCGGTGATAAGCAAATCGGGTCGATGATTGCTTAATTTTTCCATCGCATCCACGCCGTCCTCTGCTTCTATGATGGAATATCCCATCTTGCTTAGGGCAGCTCGCAATAACATGCGCATACTGGGAGAGTCATCAACAGTCATTATCGTTTGAGCCATGATATATTCCTGAAAGCTAGCACTCACTCAAAAATCTATAATACGAGGTCTTTATTAAAAAATTGCGCAATGTCCTGAACGGAAAAGACCAAAATTAGATAAAGCGCAGAATGAAGCCGATATAGGACACTACCTTACAAAAGGTAATATCAGAAAAAGGTAACATCCCCCGCTTTGTCGGGAACGATTTCGAGCCGTTCGACAGGTCTCTGGTTTTCGACATGGCGGCAGCGAGCGAGACCCAAGGCTGGACAAAAATCCACTCTTCTGGCCGTCGTTCCGCCAATATCTTCTGCGCTGAGCTGGATCTGTTCATCCTCTAAAAAGCGACGAGCAAATTCGGCATTTTTGATCCCGATGTCCCCAAATCCGCTCCGCATGGTTGCCCCACCATAAAGGCGGGCGCGGAGGCGGTTACGGTGCGCGCCTTTGGTCAGCATCGCGTTAATCAAGACTTCCATAGCGTAAACGCCATAACGCTTGAGCGAATGAGGGTCCTGATCGGAACCGCTAGGTTCGGCTAACAGAAAATGGTTCATGCCTCCGATTTTTGCCACAGGGTCGAAAAGACAAGCGGCAATACAGCTGCCTAAAACCGTGGAAAAGACAACATTTTCGTCACTCGAGACCTGCTTTTCTCCCTGCATCACGTCGATACGTTTGAACTCGTTGATATTAATTTTCATATTTTATCTCGGCCACAGTTTTTGCTTCCTGTAGCGTTCAGGCGCAGGCCTCCAGCGCTTTCGCCGCGATGCGAGGTAAGGGAAGCTGGGTTTCAACAGCGCCCATTCGGTAGGCCGCGGCGGGCATACCGTAAACGACGCAACTTTCTTCATCCTGTCCGATGGTAACGGAACCCGTGTCGCGCATGGCCTTTAGCCCCATCGCACCATCTTGTCCCATACCGGTCAGAATAACACCTACAGCCCGACGACCGCAGTTTTTGGCTACCGATAAAAATAATCTGTCCACTGAAGGGCGATGGCCGCTCATCGGTTCATCGGACACCAATAGACAGCGAGGCCCGTGAGCCGCGTTCTGAAATTCCAGATGGCGTTCACCACCAGGGGCAATATAGATATGTCCCGGGACAAGGGGGTCACCGGTTTTAGCTTCGGATACCTTGGGGGGACACATCCGATCGAGACGATTGGCAAAGCTAGCCGTAAAGAGCGGCGGCATATGTTGGACGATGAGGGTCGGAGGACAGTTTGCCGGAAAGTCTTTTAACAGAGCCAGCAGCGTTTCGACACCACCCGTCGAAGCACCAATAGCAATGATGCTGCCCGGTTTCGGACGATAGCCAGAAGAAACTGCCGGTTTTGCCGGAGCAGCATTCTGGGCAGGCCGACTGCGGAAAAGCGGACGATGGCGCCCGCTTTTTGAGGCGGCCTTGATCATGCCAATTAAGACCTGACTTTGGCTTCTGTCGGAAGCAAAACCGAGGGCTGGTTTGGCAAAACAGTCAAACGCCCCCAATTCCATCGCCTTCAAAGTCGCTTCTGCGCCAGCTTCGGTCAAGGCCGAGACCATGATGACCGGCATAGGGCGAAGCCGCATGACTTTTTCGAGAAAATCCAGACCATCCATGCCAGGCATTTCAATGTCCAGCGTCATGACATCAGGATTGAGTTCTTTTATCATCTGGCGGGCTGTGGATGGACAGTCTGCTTTCCCGACAACTTCGATTTCGGGATCTGACGAAATCATCATTGATAAGATGGCACGCATCGTGGGCGAGTCATCAACAATAAGTACTTTGACAGTCACATCGACCTCTTTTGATAAATAGTTTGACCTTTGGAGACAAAATCCTGTGAGGCTTTGCCAACAAGGCGTTCTGAATGGCCGATATAGAGATAGCCGCCCGTGAGTAATTTTTTGGAAAAATTCTGGAATAGGGTGGTTTTTGTCGGCTCGTCGAAATAGATCATGACATTCCGGCAAAAAATGACATCGAATTGCTGTTTCATCGGCCAAGTCCCCAGCAAGTTCAGTTCCTTGAAGGCAATGAGTTGCTGTAAGGCGGGATTGACGACCATTGAATCACCATCCGGTGTCATCCAGATATTACGGAGACTGGCTGGAATGGATTCTGCGATACTGTTCGGATAGCGGCCAGAGCGAGCAGTTGCCAACACATGCGGCGCTAAATCCGAGGCCAGAATACGAAAGTCATGTTTGAGCAGCCAGCGCGGCAAATTCCGGTCGGTACCGGCAAGCGCCATCACCAAGCTGTAGGGTTCTTCGCCACTGGAGCAACCTGCTGACCAGATGCGGACGCGGCCACCAGATTCCAGTTTCTTTTTGAGCGCTGGCCAGACTTGATTGACCAGATGTTCGAAATGATGCTTTTCCCGAAAAAAGCTGGTGTGGTTTGTGGTCAGTGCCGTAACCGCACGCGTTCTTTCTTCCTCATCCTGTTCAAGATAGGCGAGATAGTCTTTGAAACTCTGCATCCCGCAAGCGCGGACGCGTTTTGAAAGACGGGAATAGACCAGATTAGTTTTACTGGATTGTAGGGTAATACCAGCATTTTGATAAACAAGATCCCGAACATGCTCGAAATCTTTTTGCGTGTATTCGAATTCCCGTCTTTCTGGTGGCATAACGTTTTTAGTGTCTATTGATAATGTCACGCGGCCACCCCGAGAGAAGATGAGTGGAGGTCGTGGCGCCAACGGGCAACCAAGCTATCGACGTCCAAAATGAGGGCGACCCGTCCGTCACCCAGTATTGTTGCACCTGCCAGACCGGAAATTGCCTGATAATTGGCTTCCAGACTTTTTACGACGACTTGGCGTTGATCCAGAATTTGATCGACCATCAACACGGCTTGTCCGCCATCGGATTCGACCACGATCAGAACTGATTTGAAGGGATCACTTTCGGCTTTATCAACCGATAATTCCCGACCAATCGATTGAATCGGCACATAGGCACCGCGAACATTCAGCAGTTTTTCACGGGTACCAATGCCGCTGATCTCACCTTCATTGGGTTGAAGGCTCTCAACAATATGACCCAGTGGAATGACAAAGGTTTGGTCGCCGACTTTGACAATCATGCCATCCAGCACCGCCAAGGTAAGCGGCAAGCTGAGTGTGAAAATAGAGCCGAAACCCGGACGGGAGTTAATGCTGATCCGTCCGCCCAACGCCTGAACATTTTTACGGACAACATCCATACCGACACCACGACCGGAAACATTGGTCACCTTGGCAGCGGTTGAAAATCCCGGAGCAAAAATCAGATTGTCGATATCATCATCCGACAACGTTTGGTCAGCGGCGACGATGCCTTTTTCAATAGCTTTTTCTAAGATACGCGTCCGGTTCATCCCTCTACCATCGTCAGAAATACGGATGATGATCCGGCCTGAACGATGTTCAGCTGCCAAGGTGACAACACCTTCTTCGGATTTGCCTGCGGCAATACGTTCTTCGGGTGTTTCGAGACCGTGATCGACGGCGTTTCTGATCAAATGGGTTAACGGTTCACCGATGCGTTCGACCACCGTTTTGTCGACTTCGGTCATTTCACCTTCGACATCAAGGCGAACCTTTTTACCGGTTTCACCTTCCAATTCGCGAATAATTCGCGGTACTCGACTGAAAACAGTTTTCATCGGTTGGGCGCGAATGGACATGGCGCTGTCTTGCAATTCCCGCGTCAGATGATCGAGATCTGTCAATTCGGAAGAACTGGAAAGACCTTGATCTGTCAAACGCTGGGCAAGCATCGCCTGTGTGATAACCAACTCACCTACGAGATTCACAAGGCGATCGAGTTTATCAAGATCAACGCGAATGGTTTGCGCCATTGAGGGCGCGGCCGAACGAGGCGCTTGTGCTTTGGTAGGCGCTGCCTGTGGTATCGGCGCAGCGGGCTTTTTGGGTTCCGTCTGCGGCTTTACCGCTTCGACAGGCTTTTGAATTTTGGGTGCAGGCGCGGCTTTCGGCGCAGCTTTTGCTGCGGGCGCGGCCTTTTCACCTTTCGGATTTTCTATTTTGGCGAGCGCGTCTTTTTCAGACTGATCTGTAACCGGCTTTAGCACTGCCTTTTCAGGCATAGACGGCATTTTTTTGTTTTTGCCGCCTTCGCGGATGAGGACGACTTCTGAAATGTCACCCACAAATTCGAAAACAGAACGGATGTCTTCTTCTTCGACATCAGCAGGTAATCTTACCCACCAACCGAGATAGGATATCTCTGGCTCGATTTCTTCGAGAACAGGCAGCTTTTCATAATCGGTGGCCAGAATTTCAGCCCCGAGAGAATCCAATTCGCGCAGAAGCAATAACGGATCGCTACCATTATCGAAGGCATGACGGTCTGGTCTGAACCATAAGATCCATGCCTTTGGCTCGTCATCATTCGCGTCAGCGCTTTCCTTTGCCTCTGCGTCAGGCGCTGGAGCTTCTTTGGCTTCTTCAGGTTCTTTGCTGTCTTCGGATTCGGTTGGAGCATCCAATGAAGTCAGAAGATCATCAAAGTCGAAATCATCACTGCCGAGATCGGAAGAGACTTCTTCATTCGAGGCTTCTGGGGTTTCTTCTCCGGCAGCGGGTTCTTCGGCGGCTACGCTTTCTTGTCCACCACCATCTTCTCCCATGGCAGCAGTCAGGCGCGCCATTACGCCGGAATCGTCGGGCGTATCCCGTTCGCCACTGGCCGCCATGACATGATCGCTTAACATGTCGAAGGCTGCCATCAGAGTAGACAGCAAATCGGAGGTCAGGGTGAGCGCGCCATTTCTTAATTTATCAAGAAGCGTTTCATAATGATGCGCAAAACCGCGCAGCTGTTCAAAACCAAAAGCGCCGGCGCCGCCTTTGATGGAATGGACAGCCCGAAAAATTGTATTGATTGTTTCGTCATCTTGCACGCCTTCGCGGCAGAGTCCGAAACATGCTTCCATATTAGCGAGGCCTTCCTCGCATTCCTGAAAGAAAATATTTTGAATTTCGTCGAAACTCACGGTCTTATCCTCAGGTTAATGGTACGAAAAGCAAGGATTCGATGCCCAAAAGTCGAGCACCGTAACGAAGGGCTTCGCTAGGATTTTCTATCAGAAAAGGCAAACCTGCCTTTTCTGCGGTGAGACGGGCGCTTAGAAGAATTTGCAAACAAGCCTGTCCTACCATCTCAACAGGTTCACCATTGAGGTGAACCCATTTGTTTTGCTCCAGATCGGCTTTAATCTCGGTTGCGAGAGAAACGGCCTGTGCTGTATCAAGCTTTGTAGGCAATGCCTGCATTTCTTCTTCCTTACACTTTCGGTCTATCCGGAAATAACAGAAGACGGAATGTTGATAAATATTACGACAATAATGGTTTAAATTTTATTTAAAAACCAAAGGAATTTCCTGTAAGTCATAGCAGACGAGCAGAAAGAAAACCTTTTTTATCGCGCTAAGTATAACTTTCTGAATTACGCATGCGCCAACTGTCTTGCCGTGGCAGAAGAGCGCGCTACTTTTGATGAATCCAGCTCAAAACGGGCAACCTGATTAGAAAGATTATCTGATTCTTCCGCAAGACTACGGGCAGCGGCGGTGGCCTCTTCGACCATGGCAGCGTTCTGTTGCGTTACGGAATCCATCTCGCCGATGGCGATATTAATCTGTTGCAAGCGCTCTGATTGAGCATGGGCGGCTTCCGATATATTCTGGATCGACCGGCTGATTTCGGAAATACGAGAAATGATGCGCCCCAGTAAATCCCCAGCTTCCATGACAAGATGAACGCCTTCAGTGATCTGCTTGGCATTCGTCGTAATCAGGCCTTTCACATTATTGGCTGCGTCGGCAGAACGCTGAGCCAATGCCCGAACCTCGGCAGCAACCACCGAGAAGCCTTTACCGGCATCACCTGCGCGTGCAGCTTCGACACCGGCATTGAGGGCAAGAAGGTTGGTCTGGAATGAAATACCGTCAATCAATCCGATAATGGAAGCAATTTCATGGGCTTGCTTTTCAATGCCGCCCATGGCTTCGGTCGTGTTTTTGATGACGACGCCACCCTGTTCCGCATCCCGATTGATTTCGGTCATCAATTTATTGACATGGGCTGCGCTGGTTGCGGTTTCATTAATGCCTTTGGTGACATCATCCATCGTCCGTGAGGTTTCTTCTATGCTGGCCGCATGTTGTTCCGTCCGCTGTGCCAGATCATGGGAAGCGTCGCTGATTTCACGAGCGCCGGTGTTGATGCTGTTGCTGGATTCTGCAACCGTTCTAGTCATGTCCGCAAGAGAGTCTAAAGCCGAGTTGTAATTATTACGCAGGGCTTCATAAATAGACGGGAAGGCCGTCGTGATACGGGTAGCCAAATCGCCCCGTGCTAATCCGTTCAGGCGAGCCGCCAAAGTATCGGTGACGATACTCTGTCCCTTGGTGACTTCTTCAAGATTGATGGCGTTATTGCGGAACACATCCATTGCACGGGTGATGCGTCCGACGCAGTCCTTGTTATTGCGGTATAAGATCGGGCTGTTCAGATCGCCGGCAGCCAGTTGTTCCATACGGACAACGGTTTGCACATAGGGTTCGCTGATCGCTTTTCCGGTGAAATAAGAGAAAGCAACCGAAAGTAAGATACCCGCAGCAGCTGAGGCTATAGCGGCCGGATAGCTTGATAAGGTGACGAAACTGCCCAAAACAGCCAGTGCCATCAACAAAGAAATAAGCAGATGCCCTAAAACGATAAATTGGAATTTCACCTTGATAGGGGCTTGGGTAGAAAACCAATGCAGCATGGTATTTTATCCTGACCTTATTATGTAAGCAGCACCGGTCTCGGGGAATTTCAGAGCAAAATGGAATTTAATGCAGCGGAAACCGGACTAACTAGAACTTTCTGTATCTTGTAACGACTAAAATGGAGTAAAATTCATCTACCCATGAAAAATAAAATGTCTTATAACAATTTATTACTTTTTCTATTTTTGTAGATTGGCGTTAAGCACAGCCAATTGTGCTATTTTTATTTAAAATGAAATATTATATTAAATTTTGTAATAAAAAATGGGCAATTTTTGCTTCTAGCACAAAAGTATTTCGAAATACTTTCTAAATTTCTATCACAGACATTGATAATTTTAGTCGTTCAAAAAGTTTTATAAAAACAACGACCTGGAAGTATATTGCGTATTATGCGCAATAACGAACGTTTTTTGAGAAGGACTTAGGCCTGATAATGAGGAAGTTGTTCTCTTTCAGCCTGAACAACGCCATCAGCCGCGCGTAAAGCCGCCAAAATCCGCATCAAATGCTGAAGATCGCGCACTTCGAGTGTGACGTTGAAAACGTGGAAATTTTCATCTCTGTTCGCGAGAACCAGATTGATGATATTGGCTTTATGGGCACCGAAAATAGTTGCCACCACGCCCAAGGCACCTGCCTGATTTCGGACAATGACTTTGAGGCGAACCGTTGCCCCTTCTGCTTTGTCATTCCAGCGAAGATCCACCCAGTCTTCAGGGTTTGTTTCTGCCAGATGTGGGCAGTCGATAACATGGACTTCGATAGCGGCATGTGGCCGTCTTAAACCCACAATGCGATCCCCTGGGACAGGGTGACAGCATTCGGCCAGATCATAGGCCGCACCCGGAGTGAGACCTTGAATAGAAATGGCATGATTAACCAAGGGCGGAAGCGGTGCCATTTCGTCATGGATAGCCATGCCCGGCATTAAGGCTTCCATGACCTCGTTATCGGTAATGTTGCGAAGCGCAATGGCTTCGAAAAGATCGTCGGCTTCTTTCAAATTTAAGCGTGGTAATGCCGATTCCAAAGCATTTTCGGAAAGAGGAGAGGGTAATCTTCTGATAATGGTTTCGTAAAGTTGGCGACCCAATGTTAAGGTATCGCTGCGCTCTTTATGGCGGACAAACCGTCGGATAGAGGCGCGTGCTTTGCCGGTCGTGATAAAGTTGAGCCAGCCTATTTGCGGTGTTTGAGCCGCCGAGCGGAGAATTTCTACTTGGTCACCATTTTCGATGCGGGTGCCTAAAGGCACTACGCGGCCATTGATTTTAGCGCCAACGGTTTGGTCACCTAAATCAGTATGGACAGCATAAGCAAAATCAACAGGGGTCGCACCCAACGGAAGCTGAATCAGTTCGCCTGTCGGTGTGAAGGCGAAGATGCGATCTTTATACATCGCCATCTTAGTATGTTCGAGCAGTTCTTCCGGACTTTCGGCATTGTCCAAAATTTCTACAAGATCGCGAATCCAGCCGCTTTGCTGGAATTTATCCGGCACAGTTTTTTGTTTATACGCCCAATGTGCCGCAAGCCCATATTCGGCTTGTTCATGCATTCGTTGTGAGCGAATTTGAATCTCGATACGTAGATTTTCGTTATGGATAACCGCGGTATGGAGTGAGCTGTATCCGTTCCGTCGAGGTGTTGAAATATAGTCTTTGAAACGCCCCGGCACCATTGGCCATTTGCTATGTAATAAGCCTAAAGCGCGATAGCAGTCTTCGGTATTATCGACGATGACCCGAAAAGCCATAACATCCGATAATTGGTCGAAGCTGATATGGCGTTCTTCCAGTTTCTTCCAAATTGAATAGGGGTGTTTTTGGCGGCCTGATACTTTTGCTTTGATGCCCGCATTTGCGAGCACCTCTTGTATGCCATCTATGATGCGTTTGATCTGGCCGGTATCGCCCTTGTTTAGCTGTTCCAGCCTTTTGGTGATTGAGGCATAGGCTTCCGGTTCCAAAAACTGGAAGGAAAGGGTCTGCATTTCCCGCATGAATTCATACATGCCGATCCGTTCTGCCAACGGGGCATAGATATCCATGGTTTCACGCGCGATGCGACGCCGTTTTTCCTCTTTCGGAATGAAATGCAATGTCCGCATATTATGCAGACGGTCGGCCAATTTGACCAAAAGCACGCGAATATCATCCGACATGGCGAGCAAAAATTTACGTAAATTTTCGGCTGCCCGTTCGGTGACGGATTGTGCTTCTATTCGGGATAATTTGGTAACGCCATCGACAAGGCGGGCAACGGCTGAACCGAAAAGTTTTTCTAGTTCTTCGCTAGTAGCGACGGTGTCTTCGACAGTATCATGCAAGATAGCCGTGATGATGGTTTCCGCATCCATATGGATGTCGGTCAGGATTCCGGCCACCTCCAGAGGGTGACTCAAATAGGGATCGCCACTTGCACGCTTTTGGTTGCCATGAGCTTTCATGGCAAAAACATATGCACGGTTTATCAGCGCTTCATCAGCGTTAGGATCGTAGCTTAAAACCCGATCGACTAATTCATATTGTCTCAACACAAAGACAAAATTGCGGAGGATTTCAACATATTGCAAGCCTTCATTCGCATGAGAGGCATAATTTTTTTTAGGCTATCGGGATTTATGGCGTTTGGGCATCCCGCCAAGGCTTTCACCTTGGCAGGCGAATTATAACTTGTGCCTCAGAGGCAGAGTGAATGCCTCTGAGACGTGATCGTTATTACCGTTCAGCGTTGCGCCGCTGTGCATCAAATTTGATGCCTGCCATGGTTTCAGGCAGTTTCGTTTGAGCTAATTTGCTATTGTAATAAACGAAATATTTTTTCAGGGCTGGAGCATATTCCTGTCCGGCTGCTCCTAAGCGTTGGTCAGCTAAGGCTGCCACAGCTTCTACTTTCGCCGGATCAACCGAGGCCGGGTCAGCATTGCTTTTCAGGATTTCCAGCAATTCAGGTGCAATATCGACTGGACTATGCATCTCTGCGGTCTGTGTTTTTACCACTTTTGAATCATGGCTCCATTTCAGCATCTGAACGCCGACTACCGCGCATAACAGCACCACAGAAATAGCGATATGCATTAACGCTTTTTTCAGGCTGCCTTTACGGAAATAGAGCCAGTAAAAAAACATCAGCATGGCGATGATGAAATAAATGGCAAGAGCGCCCGCAATTATATTAGATACTTGTTCCACGAAAAGTACAACTCCTGCAAGAAAGAGGCCTGATCGATGAGATGTCTGGCCTGCGTTAAGAAACACTTGGAAAAAGATGGAGCCGGAAAGTTGGCTTTAATTCAGATCAATAAAATTTAGACCGAAAAATATGTCAGTTTTTACTGACGAAAATAAGAGAAGAGATTTTTACGGTGGCATACTATCGAGTATCGATATCCGTAAACTATATTCCGAGTCAATATGGTGAAAACACCCCGCCATTGGGGGATTATCTTAAAAATAGCCAAGAATTAGGGGTGGAAATATAATATTACGAAAAAGACATATTTTGATAAAGTGTTAATTTATCATTTTGGAAGAAGGTTGTTAAATAATGGCAAGAGAAAAAGGGAAAAGGCCTCCTTGTCGAAAGCCTTTTCCTTTGAAAGATTATAAATAATTCAGAATGCCACCTTCAACGCGCAAGGCTGCGCCAGTTGTAGCAGAGGCCAAAGGTGATGCCGCGTAAAGCACCATATTGGCAACTTCTTCGACGCTGGCAGCGCGTTCGATGATGGAAGACGACCGCACTTTTTTCGTGAAGGCGGCGGCGGCTTCTTCGTAAGAACAGCCCGTCTTTTTAACTTCGGGTTCCAGCATTTTTTTCAGACCATCGGAGAGGGTCGGCCCTGGTAAGACAGAGTTGACGGTCACGCCGGTGCCAGCCAAGGTTTTAGCAAGTCCACGAGCGATAGCGATCTGTGCGGCTTTGCTGAAGCCGTAATGCACCATTTCTGCTGGAATGTTGAAGCCAGATTCCGAGGAAATGAACAGCACCCGACCCCAGCCTTTTTTAGCCATGCCCTTGGCATAGGCGCGGGATAAACGGACACCCGACATCACATTAACGTCGAAGAAATTCTGCCAGCAGTCATCTTCGACATCGAAAAAGCCCCCTTGTGGGCTGAAGATACCGACATTGTTAACTAGAATATCGCAAGCTGGATGGGCTTTGATCAGGGCATCGCAGCCTTCTGCCTGTCCTAGGTCGCAGACAAAGCCGGTGACTTCGGCATCAGGGGCAGCTTTTTTGACTTCGGCAATCGCGTTATTAAGCTTTTCCTGATGACGGCCATTGACGATGACTTTTGCGCCCGCTTCGGCAAGGCGGATTGCAATGCCAAGACCGATACCTTCTGATGAGCCGGTGACGATGGCGGTTTTGCCTGAAAGGTCTATTTTAACCATGCATGTTATTCCTTTTATTTGAGGCCATTACGTCCAAAATCAAAAGAGGATCATGGGATGGAATGCCCCTCTTTTGTCATTTTTGGGCTGTCTTGAAATAGCAAAGGCATTTGATAAGGAAACGATTGGTCCGCAAAGGGTTTCCTTGGCTGGGTCGGTGATTATTCAGATGAAAAAAACGTTACATATCGGTTTTTTCGATTAGGGATGCTGTGACATCTTGTTCTTTACGCTGTTTTCTGTGGTTTTGCAGGGAAGGATGCAAAGCTGTGATCTGTTTTACCAAAAGGGAAATGCCGCATGGGTTTTGGCTAGATGCTTGTGCGATCAAAGCGGTTTCATTTGCCTGATAAGAAGCCTTGTTTTATAGGCTTTGACTATGATCCCGATACATGCACAACCGCCGATCCGTGACGATAGTTTTGCGGCTTTAATCACCCATGCTGCCAGCTTTTTCTATGGCGAAAGAATTGCGGTCGATTTCATTTATAGCCTGTCACGTATTTGCGAGTTTAAAACCTATTTTCGTGATTTCCTGACCAATGCGATCCAATTGGATGCCGCCGGTATTTTGTTGCTGTATCCGAAAGCGACAGAAGATAAGGAATTTGATCGGGCGTTCTCTTCTTTTATTGAAAAGGGGATATTGGTTCCTGCAGCAACAACCGATGGTTGGATTTTGCCGAAGCAAGCGAAATCAAGTGATGTGTTTGAGGCAATCGCTGCGCTGTTTGCTGTGAAAAAGAAATTCAGAAAGCGAGTAAAGTATTTTTTCAGCTTTGAGCTTCTTTTTTGCGAAGCCTATCGGGATAAAATTTTCTTTGCTTTGTTATTGCTGACAATCGAGCATGTTGACCGCAGCCGGAATGTTCAATTCATTGAAGAGATCGGTGATATTTTTAATAAAGACCTGAAAAATACCTTGCTGATTTTGGCTGAAAATCGCTCCTTCGGTTTTGAAAAACTGGCCGTTCCGGCAAAAATTATCTCTGCTTTTCCAGAGGTAATAGATAGCGCTGTTTTTGTTGCCGAAGATAAGGGCGAAAAATCTGTGGACGGCGGAGAAGATCAGGTCTTTTCAATTAAAAGTCGTAATATCAACCAGATATTGTTGACGATTGCCGGTTTGATATTGAGTGATATTCCGATAAAAATTATCTAGCTTTTAGCCTGATGATTTTGGGTCGCAATATTTAGAAAAACAGTCTGCAATCGGAAAAGATGGGTAGTGTCATCAGGAAATATCATTGGCTATTTGGTCGATTATTTTTATGGCTTCTCTCTATTTTAGGTTTTTCGGGTGATCGCTTTCCCGTTCTGGGCATGGCTATTCATTGTTGAAAATTACTGGCATTAAAAGCGATTATTCGCTGCGAAAAGGGTTTTTAAAATATGGTATCGGTCGGAACACAGTCCCATAATAGCGCCGGAAAGGCCGATAAGGATCAGTCCGCTGATAATATCCGCCATGACTGGCAATTGGATGAGGCCTTGGCGCTTTATAATCTGCCTCTTTTGGAATTGATCGGGCAGGCTAATGCTGTGCATCGCCGTTATCATGATGCTGGACGTCTCCAGAAAAATAGCCTTTTGAGCATTAAAACCGGTGGCTGTCCGGAAGATTGTGGCTATTGTTCGCAATCCGCCCATCACGATGTTGAATTGACCCGTGAAAAGCTGATGAATCCTACCGCTGTGGTGGCTTTGGCGGCCAAAGCCAAAAAAGCCGGTGCCGAGCGTTTTTGCATGGGTGCCGCATGGCGTAAGGTGCACGATGGCAAGGAATTTGATGCTGTTTTAGAAATGATCCGTGGTGTGCGGGCTTTGGATATGGAAGCCTGCGTTACCTTGGGTATGGTGAATGAAGATCAGGCCAAACGTTTGGCCGAAGCCGGATTAACGGCCTATAACCATAATTTGGATACGGGCCCTGAATATTATCCGAAGATTGTTTCGACCCATAGCTATCAAGACCGATTGGATACTCTGGCAAAAATCAGAGATGCAGGGATCGCCTTATGCACCGGCGGTATTATTGGTTTGGGAGAATCTGCCCGTGACCGTGTTGAAATGCTGATGGTTTTGGCCGCAATGGATCCTCATCCTGAAAGTGTGCCGGTGAATATGTTGGTACCGATTGAAGGCACACCTTTAGCCAAGGCTGAACCGGTAGATTCTTTGGAAATTGTCAGGATGATTGCAACTGCCCGCCTGATGATGCCACGTTCCATGGTGCGTTTGTCGGCTGGTCGGTCGGCATTAAGCCGCGAGACCCAGATATTATGTCTGGTAGCGGGAGCTAATTCGATTTTCTACGGGAATGTCCTGTTGACCACGCCCAATGCCGATATGGCAGCAGATGATGCTTTGTTAGAAGCTTTGGGCGTGACCGCAGAGTAATCTTGCCGCTTCTTTAAAAATAACCTCATGTCTTTTGACATGAGGTTAGGCATTCTGGCGGTTTAGGGTGCGAATTAAGCCTTGCTTACAGCATGGTGTCGTAAAGTAATTCACCGATATGGCTCAGCATAAAGGCCGAGATTGCAAAATAGGCGAATGAACCGATTGCAATACGGACAGTCGGGAATTCCGGATGATAGTTATCTTTCCGGTTAGCTATATAAAAAGCCAGCGTCAGGGCTGCTGATAAAAGCAGGATAACGGGCAGTAAAAGCGACAGAGAAAAGGCAGAAAGATTCAACATGATTCTCTCCTTTTTATTTTATAAGAAATAAACTAACATAATTTCAGCAAAAATAAATATAAAAAATTACTTTTTTACAAATATAAAAAATAATAAATTATATTGTGGTTCTATCGTTTTTTTTTGCGACCCTCCGCGCCTTAACAGTATGAAAAAACAGTGTTTCATATCTGTGTCCGATGGAGAGGTTACATCCAGTCAGGACGAAACTCTGGCGCGGGCCGAAGAAATCGAGATAGAAAAAGGTATTTTGCGGAATTTAAACGGCGATCAGCGGATGCTGATAATCAGGAAATCAAGCTATGCCAGATTTGTCATAGCCTGACGAAAAAGCCGTTTTGCAGTTACGGATAGAAACAGGTTTTAGTAAAAACAGAAATGGCAAATTGTAGATCCGTTTATAGTGATAAGAGACGGTTTAATTTCCGGATTAGAATAGAGAGGAAGGCCGTCAGGCATCAATCCATATGTTTGATGCCGATGCGCAGATAATCCCATCCGGTAAGTAAAGTTAAGGTAGCGGCTATCCAGAGGGACGTCAAGCCGAGGATGCTGACTAGCGGGGTGGTAGCCGTGGCACCGCTGAGAATGATTGCTCCAAAAGCGATGAGCTGGAAGGTCGTTTTCCATTTTGCTAGTTGGCTGACCGGTAAAGAAACATGCAGTTCGGCCAGAAATTCACGTAAGCCAGAAACCGCAATTTCCCTCAGCAAAATAATCAAGGCCGCCAATATGTGAAAACCGGCAATCAGTGGATGGCGAGAAATCAGCATCACGATAACCGAGGCAACCATGATTTTATCCGCAATCGGATCGAGAAAAACGCCGAGCTTTGAAACGGTGCCTTGCGCACGGGCAAGATAGCCATCGAAATAATCGGTAATCGCCATCAGGCAATATAATAGGAACGCGCAAACATAGCCCATCCAGCCCGGATTCCAGAGCAAAGCAACCAAAACCGGAACCGTAAAAATACGGGAAAGGGTCAGGACATTCGGCAATGTCAGCATGTCACGATCAGTTCCTGTAATAATGTAGCGGATATTTTTTTGCCGTCGGAAAAAATCCGGTGGCAAAGAACATCTGCTCATTTATGACATTCAATAGGGAAAAACAGACTTCAACGATCGGAGATTCCCGACATTTAGAGACTTATTTTCTCTTTCTCCCTGTTATTAGAATAACGCTTTTCAATAACCAAGGGGTAAACGCCGCTTTTCTTTTGTTAAGTTGAAAAAACAGGGCAGAAATAATTTTTCCCTGTAATCGGCCTAGCTGCCCCTTGGCTCTATTGGTGGCTTTCGTTATGAAAGGCAGCTTCTAGGACAACATGAGTTTTTTCCGGCATGAAAGCTTCTATCCGGCTTCTGAATAAACGCCGGTTCCTGCCGCTTTTCGTTACCCAGACTTTGGGAGCTTTTAACGATAACCTGTTCAGGACGGTGGTTGTTCTGGTTGCGACTTATGGGATTTATTCCAATCCCCAGATGGAAACCCGTTTTTCAGCGATCGCAACCGGCATTTTTATTATACCTTTTTTTCTGTTTTCGGCTTTGGCTGGTCAATTGGCCGATACCCATGACAAAGCGCGTATTATTCGTATCGTTAAAATAGCTGAAATCGGTATCATGATAACCGGTGCTATTGGTCTTTGGGGGCATTCTATCCCGTTAATGTTGATCGCTGTTTTTGCGATGGGGATTCATTCCACCTTTTCTGGCCCGATTAAATATGCGATTTTGCCGCAGCATCTGAAAGAAGACGAAGTATTGGGTGGCACCGGTCTTGTTGAGGCGGGTAGCTATCTGGCTATTTTGGGCGGAACTGTGGTTGCCGGTTTCGTGAATAGTGAAACCGCCGGTCTGGTTATTTTGTCGATGGCATTATTGGGGTGTTACGCATCGAAGCATATTCCCGAGGCGCAAGCCGAAAAAGAAGGGGAGCCGATCGATCATCATATCTTTCGTGCCTCTTTCCGTTTGATATCGGCAACGATGCATATTCCGCGTTTGTTTTTGGCGATTTGTTCGATCAGCTTTTTCTGGGCTATCGGATCGGTGCTGATTATCCAATTTCCGCCCTTGGTGAAAAATCTGTTTTATGCAGATAAGCAGGTTGCCAGTTTGTTTTTGGCGATTTTCTCCGTTGGGGTAGCTATTGGCTCCCTGCTGATTAACCGTCTGCTATGCGGTAAGGTATCTGCCCGTTATGCGCCCGGTTCGGTTCTTGCCATGGGCGCTTCGGTCTTGTGGTTTGATTGGGTTATCCAGCGTTGGCATAATATTCCCGTCCATCGTTTCTTCTCGGTTCCTGAATTTATTCACCAGCCCGGCGTAGAATTAGTTTTTATCGCCTTGTTAGCGGTGGCTATTACCGGCGGGATGTTTGTTGTGCCGTTATATGCTTTTTTGACGACGACGGTTGAGAAGGATCATACCGCCCGAACGGTTGCAGCCAATAATATTATGACTTCTGGTGCTATGGTTTTGGGTGGCTTTTCGGCGGCCGTTGCCAGTAATATCGGTTTTTCTACCTCCCAGATATTATGGGCTGTTGCGACGATGTGCTGTGTCGCCGCATGGTTGTCATGGAAGCTGCATTGCAGTTGTGATTAAGATTGAAGAGGATGTTTTAAGGATCGTGTTATTTTGATCCTGCGATATCGTGAAGCGTTATAAGGCAGAGGAAAGGATGAGGTTGATTATCATTCTTTCCTCTGCCTTTTTTATTCGGGCTCGGCTGAATTGGGCAGGGCGATATCAACTTCTTTTTTATGGGTAATACCCCATTGATACAGCATTTCGATTGGCTCGATAAAAATCTGTCCTAATTCGGTTAATCGATATTCAACGATCGGCGGCATCACCTGTTCGATATCACGTTGCACCCATTGACGTTGTTCCAGCTCTTTGAGTGTCTGGGTCATCATTTTTTTGGATAATCCCGGAATACTCCGCATCAATTGGGTTGGTCGGGCATGGCCACCGAGCAAATGAATAGTATGCAAAATCATAGTGATCCATTTCCCGCTGAATAATCGCAATAACCGTCGCGGCGCGCAGTCTTCTTCAAAAGGGGGCGTGCGATATTCTTCGGGAAGCGGCGACATCAACAGGGTAACCTTTTAGTGACCAAGGCACAAAATAGTGCCGGATTGCGGATATTTTCCAGAATAGACATCTTCCTGACAGAAGCTTGTTGAAAAGGAAATATCAATATGTCTCTTAAAGCTCTGGTCGTGGGATCAACGGGGGTTGTTGGTCAGAATTTAGCCAATCGATTGGTGGCAGAAGGCTGGACGGTTTATGGTTTGGCGCGGCATCCTTTTGATGCGGTGAGTGGCGTTTTGCCTGTTGCCGCCGATCTTTTGGATAAGGATGCTTTGAAAACGGCTTTGGCCGATATTTCGGTTTCCCATGTGTTTTTCTGCACATGGTCACGTCGTCCGACAGAAAAAGAGAATTGCATCGTCAACAGCCAGATGATGGCCAATGTCTTTCAGTCTTTACCGCATCCTGAAAATATCGAGCATAGCGCCCTTGTTACCGGCATGAAGCATTATCTCGGTTCTTTTGAAAGCTATGCCAAGGGGGCATTACCCGAGACGCCTTTCCGTGAAACCATGCCGCGTCTCGATGTCGAAAATTTTTATTATAATCAGGAAGATTTACTGTTCGACGCGGCCAAGCAATATGGATTTTCGTGGAGCGTTCACCGTCCCCATACCATTGTTGGCTATGCGGTCGGCAATGTCATGAACATTGCGACGACATTAGCGGTTTATGCCAGCATTTGTCGTGAGACCGGCCGTCCTTTTGTTTTTCCGGGGTCGCCTATGCAATGGCACGGTTTGACTGACGTAACGGATGCGCGTCAATTGGCGTCTCAGGTGCTTTGGGCATCGACCAGTGCTGCTGGACGCAATCAGGCCTTTAATGTGGTCAATGGCGATGTGTTCCGCTGGAAATGGTTATGGCCACAATTGGCAAAATGGTTCGGGATTGAGGCGGCGCCTTATCCTGAAAGAAGATCTTCCCTTGAGCAGGCATTATCGGGTGATGATGATTTGTGGCAGACCATAACCCGTCGTTACAATCTTCAAAATATCGGTTTTGGAAAATTGGTTTCAGCTTGGCATACTGATGCCGATTTGGGGCGTCCCATTGAATCGGTTACCGACATGAGCAAAAGTCGCCGCGCCGGATTTTTGGATTACCAATATACGCCGGATTCTTTCTTTGATGTGTTCGAGCGTTTGCGGGCTGAACATATTATTCCGTGATCAGGTCGTTTTGAATAGGCAGTCTTGTTTTTGCTTTAAGGGTGAAAGCAAGGCTGCCTTTTTTTGGCAAGGCATAGGGTTGTCGGAAAGGGCAAGGTAGTTTTTTGAATGGCCTTAATTCGATTTTTGCATGACGTTAATTTTATAACCTTTCGATGTATTTATCTTATTCCAAAGAAGGCTTTTTCTGCAAAAAGGCTGGAAGTCTTGGGTAGTTTTATGCCTTTTTTCTTTGATGAATAAATTTTGATGCGCTTTGATTATCTAAAATGAAGCACTGGTGGTCTAATCGCTCTTTTATCCTGATAAAACCGACCTATTTTGTCTAAAATCTCCTGTCTTTTTATGAAAAAACGCTATCGAAGAAGGAATGACGACTTTGATCAGGGATTGATTCGTCTCTTTTTGCGCCAATCATTTTAATGACGGTCTGTTTTTATTCACTGTCCGCTTTTTGGACAGAAAGCTAAAGGGTATGGCATGAAGTGTCGGACGATCATGACGGCTGTTAAAAATATGCGCTGTAATAAAAGAGATTATTTGAAAAAAAAGATCGCCTCTCTTCATAAAACTGCGTTGAAAACCGGCACGCTTTTAACTGCGTTTTCCTGTCTTGTGCCTTCCGTTGTTCAGGCAATCGAACCCGTGAATAATACGGTTGTGCAGACTTTGGCTCCGCCTGAAGAAGGCACATCGGTTATTGATTACCAAAAAATTGACCAGCGTTTGAATCGTTTGATGTCGTCCCAGACGATGGTTGGTTTGGGCGTTGTGATTATCGAAAATGGTAGAATCCGTTTTGTCCGTGGCTATGGCGTGAGAAAATCCGGTGGCCATGAGGTCGTTACCCCGAATACTGTTTTTAGATGGGCTTCTTTATCCAAAGGGGTCGCTTCAACTATGGTCAATTTATTGGCCGATCAGAAGCGTCTATCTTTGGATGACATTATTTCTCGTTATGGTACTACGCTCCGTTTACCCGATCATGCCGAACAGCAGGCCACTATCCGTATGTTATTATCCCAGCGATTGGGCTTGGTTCATAATGCCTATGATGATCGGTTAGAGCATGGTGAAGATCCGGCCAGTTTGCGGCAGATGTTGGATCAGTTGCATCTGAGTTGTTCTGTTGGGCAATGCTATGGCTATCAAAATGTTGCCTTTGATACTGCGCATGAAATTGTCGAGCGTGTAACGGGTATGAGTTATGCCCAAGCCGTTCGCCGTTATCTGTTTTTGCCATTGGGCATGTATTCGGCATCAATTGGCAGAAGTGCTTTAGTTAATTCGCTTGATTGGGCGGAACCGCATACGGGACAACATACCCGTGAGGTGAAAGAGAATTATTACCGTATCCCTGCCGCCGGTGGTGTGAATAGTTCCATTATCGATTTGGGTCGATGGGTTCGGGCGCAGATGGGTATGGAGCCGGAAACTTTGTCCCATTCATTATTGAACCGGATTCATCAGCCGCAGATCAATACCGGCACATGGAAAGGGGGCCCTGTTGATCACGCTATGGACGATGCCGCCTATGCCATGGCTTTTCGTGTTTACCACTATCGAGGACATTTGATGGTTGGGCATCGTGGGGCTGTTAGTGGATACCGTTCTTTGTTATTATTTGACCCTAAATTGAAATCTGGGGTCGCAGCTTTGTGGAATAGTGAAAGCCCACGCCCGACAGGGTTGCAATTGGAAGTTATGGATATGCTGTATCACCAGCCCTTCCATGATTGGATGGAGCTGGATACGCCAGATCTACCGCCCGTTGAGCATCACGTTTCGCGCCCTATATCAAAAGCAGAGCGGCTACGGATGGAACGCCATAACGCCAATGGGCATCATCCCGTTGTGGCAAAGAAAGCTGTTGGTAAAGACGCCCATAGCAAAAACGCGCATGCGGTCGCAGCAAAGTCAAAGCCGACAAAAGCGCCAGCCCATCCGGCGGCCGCACATAAAGCGGCAGCTAGCGACAAGAAAGCACATCCTGCCGTTGTGAAAAAAGCGGCGCCGAAACCGGCTGCAAAAGAGAAGGCTGCTCATAAAAAATAGGGGCGGTTAGATGGCTTTTGTGAGGGCAGATAGTCTGTGACCATGAGGGCGGCGATATTGCAATTATAACGAATAGCGTTAAAAAACGCCGCCAAAGGAATAATTATGACAAAAAATCCGCGCACTCTTTATGAAAAAATATGGGACGCTCATATTGTTGAGCGTCGTGAGGATGGTTCCGCCCTTGTTTATATCGACCGGCATCTCGTCCATGAGGTGACCAGTCCGCAAGCTTTTGAAGCTTTGCGTCAGGCTGGACGTCCGTTGCGTCGCCCAGATCGGACTTTGGCGGTGCCGGATCACAATGTTCCGACAACGGCGCGTGTTGATGGTGAAGGGCATTTGTTACCGATTGCTGATCCGCAATCCGCCAAGCAGTTAGAAGCACTGGCTAAAAATGCGCCGGAATTTGGTGTGCGTTATATTAGCGCTACCGATCCAGAGCAGGGCATTGTCCATGTGGTGGGCCCTGAGCAGGGATTTACCTTGCCTGGCACGACGTTGGTTTGTGGTGACAGCCATACGGCAGCGCATGGTGCTTTGGGAGCTTTGGCTTTTGGTATCGGAACCTCCGAAGTCGAACATGTCATGGCAACCCAGACTTTGATCCTGAATCCGGCAAAGACCATGGAAGTTCGGGTTGAAGGCAAGCTGTCCCCTGATGTGTCTGCAAAAGATCTGATCCTTCACATTATTCATGTTTTGGGCACCGCAGGCGGTACCGGATATGCCATTGAATATACCGGCGAAGCCATTCGCAATCTGTCGATTGAAGAGCGTCTGACCGTTTCCAATATGTCGATCGAAGCGGGCGCTCGCACAGGATTGATTGCGCCTGATGAGAAGACCTTTGCTTATCTGTTCGCGCGTCCCATGTCCCCCAAGGGAGATGATTGGGAAAAAGCGGTGCGTTGGTGGAAGTCTTTGGCAACTGATGAGGGGGCTGTCTATGACAAGACCGTCGTCATTCATGCCGATGAGGTTCAGCCTTCTGTGACATGGGGTACTAGCCCTGAAGATGTTGTGCCGATAACTGGCGTTGTGCCTGATCCGGCTTCTTTCCCTGATCCGGCCAAACAGGCTGCTGCCCGTCGTTCTTTGGAATATATGGGTTTGGAACCTGGCCAAAAAATGGATGGTTTGGCTGTTGAAAATGTTTTCATCGGTAGTTGCACCAACAGCCGGATTGAAGATTTGAGAGCGGCTGCTTCGGTTGTCTGGGGACGGCATGTTGCCGATAACGTCAAGCAGGCTTTGGTTGTGCCTGGTTCTGGTTTGGTAAAACGTCAGGCCGAGGCTGAAGGCTTGGATGAAGTCTTTAAAGCGGCTGGTTTTGAATGGCGTGAGCCGGGCTGTTCCATGTGTTTGGCCATGAACCCCGATAAGGTGCCCGCTGGTGAGCGCTGTGCCTCGACGTCGAACCGTAACTTTGTTGGGCGGCAAGGCCCCGGTGCCAGAACCCATCTGGTTTCACCCGCTATGGCGGCGGCCGCCGCCGTTACCGGACATCTGACTGACCTGCGTCATCTTGCGCCGGTTAAAATGGGAGAAACGGCATGAAAGCTGTCAAAATAGTCGAAGGCCGTGCCTATCCGTTAGGCGAAAGCAATATTGATACGGATATCATTATTCCGGCTCATTATCTGAAAACGACTGACCGTAAAGGTTTGGCAAAGGGTGCGTTTGAAAGCATTCGGGCAAAAGAAGGCAATGTCTTTGATGATCCCGAATATAAAGGCGCGCCAATCCTGATCGCGGGTGATAATTTCGGTTGTGGTTCCAGTCGTGAACATGCTGCTTGGGCGATCAATGAAATGGGCATTGAAGCGGTTATTGCGCCGCGTTTTTCGGATATTTTTTCCGGTAATGCCTTCAAAAATGGTTTGTTGACGGTTGTTTTGCCGGAAGCCGATGTCGAGCGTTTATTAGAAGTTGCAAAAACCGACCCGATTACGCTTGATCTCGAAAATCAGGTAGTGACGACCCCTTTTCAGGATCGTTTTCATTTTGAGATTGATCCTTTCCGCAAGCGTTGCTTGTTGGAAGGCTTGGATGAAATCGGTTTGACCCTGAAAGATCAGGATAAGATCAGCCAATATGAAGATGTATTGGCGAGTGATCGCCCTTGGGTCTAAGCATCTGGCGAATTTAGTTTCGATGATTTTTTAAGAAACAGCCCGTTTTTTAGCGGGCTGTTTCTTTGTGGATAAAGCCACTGCGCAAGGATGGTTTTCTTTTGCTTCGGAGCAAAATTAGATTTGCTTGCGGTTTTTTAGAATTCTTTCGGCAAGCTGGTAATCGGAGAGTTTATCGACGTCGATTCCGGCTTCTGGCTGGGAGAGAACAACTGGATTGATGGTAAGGCCAAGTTTGTTGCCAACTTGGTTGAGCGCTTTTTTGAAGCTGATGCTGCGCGTGATGGCTCTGATCGCGAGGCAAAGACCGAAATGGCGGATGAGCTGCCATGCTTTTTTACGGTTTTGTTCGATTTCTGCCCATTGCTGTAAAGCGGCTTTAACTTTGTCATTGGCCATCGCGAAGAGATTGGCGCCGCTATAGGCATCGTCTGAAAAGCAGAGCCATGTTCTACGGTTTTCAGGATAGCTTTTTAACAGATTGCTACGGGAGACGACCCCGACGCTTAAGTCGCTTTCTTGGGCTTTTGATAGAAATTCAGCCACCATTTCTTTAGTCAATAATGGATGGTCGGCGGTGGTTACCAAAAGCGGCCATGTAATGTTTTTCTTATCGATCAGGCTAATAATGCTGTTAGCGATGCCGCTACCGGAGACAGCGGTTGTTATCCGGTCCTCCTTGGCCATCCATGTGCAGTCGCCCGTCAGCAAAGCATTCGGGTCTTGCGCCATGACCACGATATGGCCGATCGTCGGTGCTTGAGTATTTTCTTCTGGTGAAAGCGCCAGAAGCGTTTTGGCAACCCGTGAAAGCATGGCTTCACCATCAATCGGGGTTAGTGCTTTCCATTCCTGTTGAAACTGTGCCGCAAGCGGATCAATGCCGGGGCGTTGTCCTGCCAGAATGAGTGCTGTCCATGCTTGTCCGGTCATATGATTTTCAGCTTTTATCTAAGGAATGGAAAAGAGCGTTGCACCGAGAGAGTGAAAAACGCCAATCTAGGCCGGTGAAATCAGGTTGAGGCCGATAACCCCGATTAAAATCAGCGCGATACATCCGATCTGTCTGATATCAAGCGTTTCGTGAAAAATCCATTGGCTGATGATTGTCATCACTGCCAATCCGCCGCCTGCCCAGACGGCATAAACGATGCCCATCGGAAGAGTTTTAAAGACGAAGGAAACGATCGTAAAGCAGATGAAATAACCAACGCAGGCCGTTACCAGCCACCATGGTTTATCAATACCATTTGCCAATCGTAAAGCTGTGGTGGCGGCTACTTCGAAAAAGACAGCAATAGCCAGCCCTGTCCAGCCTGTGAACATGATAGTCTCCTGAGAATATGGGCGGAAAGAATAGCGGGAAATGAGGTTTGAGTAAGCTGTTTTGTTAAACAAGCATTTTGTTTTTGATGATGGCTTGGAATGGAATAGTCGCTTTTTTGATCCTGTGTGAAGAAAAAACAGCCATTGTAAAGTTGATCGGATTTCTTTCTCTTTGAAAAATTATAGTAAATGAAGCAAAGCCTTCACCGGCAGCGGAAAGCGCTTGTTTTATTTTTGAATGTATAAATAAAGCATTTTTATAGAATAGCTTTGTAAAGATTGGCAGCTACTTGTGACCCGTGATGATATTCGAAAAGAGATCCCTTCTTTGGCGATTGTGGTGCCATGTTATAATGAAAGTGAAGCCTTTTCTTATTGCTTATCTCAATTGGGGCAATGCCTGTCTGATTTGATAGAAGAGAAGAAAATACAGCCGAACAGTTCTATTTTGTTTGTGGATGACGGTAGCCGTGACGATACATGGGATCAGATAAAGGCCGCAGTGCATGAAATTTCTTTTGTGCGTGGATTGAAATTATCCCGCAACAGAGGTCATCAAATCGCTTTAATGGCGGGGTTATCCCATGCAAAAACAGATATTACCGTCAGTATAGATGCCGATCTACAGGATGATATTCGCTGCATTCCGGTGATGGTCGAAAAATATATGCAAGGCAATGATATTGTTTATGGCGTGAGGAATGACCGCTCTAGCGATAGTTTCTTTAAACGAATGACGGCCAATAGCTTTTATTGGTTTATGGCTAAAATGGGCGTGCAACAGGTCGCTAATCATGCAGATTTTCGCCTTCTTAGCCGCCGTGCTTTGCAGGGGCTTTTGGCTTACAATGAGCAGAATTTATATATTCGCGGCATTGTTCCCCTTGTTGGCTATCCTTCTGATAAAGTTTTCTATTCGCGCAGTAGTCGCATTGCTGGTGAATCGAAATATCCATTTCGCAAGATGCTGGCCTTGGCGATTGAAGGTATTACTTCGTTAACGGTTGCCCCATTGCGGTTGATTTCTGTCTTGGGCTTTGCGGCTTGTTTTCTTTCCCTTTTGGGAAGCGTTTATGCTGTTTTTAGAAAATTTTGTGGTGAAGCTATCGAAGGATGGGCTTCGGTTGAAATTTCAATCTTTTTCTTAGGAGGCGTGCAGTTGCTTTGCCTTGGGGTGATTGGCGAATATATCGGTAAAATCTATATGGAAGTGAAACGGCGACCCAAATTTTTAATTCAGGAAGAAATTGGAAATTCTGACAAATCATAGCGCCTGTGACTGGGGCTATTGTTTTTTGAATGTTAGGGTGAAGGAAAAAGCCTTTGATGAGGCAAAAATCGAGAGTTTATTTTCTCTTATTGATCATTTTTGCATTGGGAAGTTTTGATGCGGTTGTTTTATGGATCGCTATCCATCCCCGCGTTTCCTCGGCATATCGTGGTTATTATCTTGAAAATACTTTGAGTGAAGAAGATTTTATCCGTCAGATGACAAAGGCGCATCCCGAAGGTTCTTCGCCAACAGATACACCCGATTCCAAACTGTGAAATCGGGTGTTTTTTTTGATTATATGAGCAGATGGGTATGGTGAAGCCAAAGCCCCATGCCCAAGAAATTGAATATCGCACAGAGAATCAAGACCAAAGTCAGTTTTTTTCTTTCGAGTTGCATAGCTTGGAAGGCTAAAAATTCGATAACCAGTGGATTAGAGAAAATATAACGCTCTACTGAAGTGAGGCCTGAACAGCATACAAGGATCAAAGTGCCTGCTGTTACCAGCATATTGAGCCGCCATTTTCTTGCACGCATCTTCCACAAGAGAAAAAGCGACATGAAGAAATAAAACAGAAAAATAATCTTGTTTTTATGGTGAATGTAATAGCTGATATTAAAGCTAGAGAATATGCCTGTTTTACCCCATGCTTTTTCAGCATGTGCAAAGGCAAGGCCATCTCCGGTGAGATGATATAAATAGAGAATAAAAAGAGATAAGCCTGCGCCGCCAGCGACAATAGTCAAAGGGCATAGTATATTTTCATTTGAGAAAATGTCTTTTTTCGACAGCAGGTTATTTTTCACATTGTCGAAAAATTTTGACAGCGACATGATGCAAGTAACAATAAAGCCTGTCGGTCGGCTAAAGCTAAGTAAAAATGATGAAATAGACGATAATAATAAATTATTATTGTAAGATCCTATTATTAATAAAATAAGAAAAAATCCATATGTGGATTCTGAATATTGAGAATGATACCATATGTTAAAAGGGTAAATCAGAAAAAATAGAGAAAATAAGAACGGGCTTATGCTGCCTATTCTTTGTAAAATATCTTTGTAGCTTAACGTTATTACAGCAGGCCACAAGAAAAGATTGATGATTAAGCCAGACCATTCAAAACTTAGATGCGAAAAATTGGCAAAAACTTTCGTTGCCCAAGGATAAAGGGGGAAAAATGCCCAATCGGCTTGGGCCAGCCTATTTTGATCATAAAGGCGGGGAAGGGCGCTGTAATTATAGGAGACAATTTCTTTATACCAGAAGCAGTCCCATTGGCAGGTGGCTGTTGCAAAAGAACTATGTGTGGGCGCTAATAAGCTGACCAATATTGTGTAAAAGATATTCAACAGAAAAACAGAAACAAACAAGGCGAATGTGTTTCTGTGTAAATATTTTTTAATGGCTTCAAGGGAAGATGACATAAATTAAGATACCTTATGTCTTTCATATAAATGTATTTGGAATTTACATCGAATAGCCATCGGGATGACGTATGCGCCAGTTTAAGGCGCTTTCTATAATATCATCCAGTTTAGAATATTGAGGCTGCCATCCGGTTTCTTTGCGCAATGTTGTGGAATCGGCGACCAAAATAGCCGGATCGCCTTTCCTGCGAGCGGCTGGATTCCATGGGATTTTTTTACCGCTTGCGCGTTCGACGCTTTCGATAACTTCCATGTTAGAATAGCCGCGTCCATTCCCGATATTATAGGTCACACTTCTGCGATCGAGTTGTTCAAGTACCCTGATATGGGCATCAGCAAGATCCATGACATGGACATAATCGCGGATACAGGTTCCGTCCTTTGTCGGATAATCTGTCCCGAATAATTCTAAGGCGGGTCTTCGCCCTAAAGCGGCATCAATAGTCAACGGGATTAGATGTGTTTCTGGGCGGTGATCTTCTCCGGCTCTTCCCAGCATATCTGCACCCGCCGCATTAAAATAGCGAAGGCGGGCGCTATGTAGGCCATAGAGTGTATCAGCCCAGTGTAAGACCCGTTCAATGATGAACTTACTTTCTCCGTAGGGTGATCCTGGATGAATCTCGGTTGCTTCGTGAATAGGGGTTGTTTGTGTATTGCCGCCGAACAGAGCGGCGGTTGATGAAAAAACAATCTTTTTCACGCCATTTTCTGCGCAAGCTTGAATGAGATTAACGGCTATACAGTAGTTATGTCTTAGATAATGAAACGGGTTTTTTATGCTGTCTCCGACGACGGAGAGAGCTGCAAAATGGAGCACACCATCCCAATGCTCTCGAGCGACAATTTCATATGTGGCTTCATAATTATTTAGATCGATTTGGTAGAAAGGAACGCCTGTAGGGATGGCTGCGCGGTGGCCGGTACTGAGATCATCTATGACGGTTACTTCGTGACCGCTATCAAGCAGTGCCAAAACAACATGGCTTCCGACAAAACCTGCTCCACCTGTGACGAGATAGCGCATAAAAGACTGTAACCTTTAAAGTAACAATGAAGAACCAATGAAATATTTGAAGGGAAGCTATCGGATGAATAGCCTTCTCTAATTATCCCGCTGCTATCAATTTTAAGGGGTTTTTAATAGCGTTTTGGTCGATTTGAAACCGATGATTAAGTGCTTTAGGAAATAAATTGTCTATTGAGGATGCTTTTGTTGATAATCATTATTTCGTTGTGGTTATGTTTTGAAGTCTATCGAGATATTGGTGCTTTATCCCCGCCCTGTGATGATGGGCGGGGATAGGCAGTTTAAATTCACTCAATGCGGGGTAGAATTAGCCTTCCAGTTGTTCGGCTAATTCGAGCCAGCGCATTTCGGCTTCTTCTTTTTCGGCTTTCAAGACTGCGATTTTATCGCTGAGCTTTGAAAATTCTTCAGGGTTCCGGCTGTATAAAGTTGGATCTGCCAGAGTGGTTTCATGGCTCTGGATTGTTTGCTCCATCTTTTCGATTTCAGCAGGGAGAAGGTCGTAAGCTCTTTGATCTTTATAGCTTAGTTTTACCTTGCCGGATTTTGGTGGGATGACCGCCTTTGTTGCCGTTTTTTCTTCGGCTTGGGGGGATGCTTTTCTGGTCGAGGCCAATCGGTCGGCGCGTTGTTTTTGCCAATCGGTATAGCCACCGGCCACGACATCAATAATGCCTGAGCCGTCCATGCCAAGAGTCATTGTTGCGACATTATCGAGAAATGCCCGATCATGGCTGACCAGAAGGACGGTGCCGCTATAATTGCTGATGACTTCTTGAAGTAGGTCGATCGTTTCAAGATCGAGATCATTGGTCGGTTCATCGAGAATAAGCAGGTTTGAGCGTTGCGCGAATTCGCGCGCCATCAAGAGCCGTGACCGTTCACCACCGGAGAGGGTCGAGACCTTGGCATCCAAGAGGGACGGGTCGAAAAGGAAATCTTTGAGATAACCGACGACATGCTTTTTCTGGTCGCCGATTTCGATCCATTCGCCACCATGCGCGATAACATCACGCAATGTTTTTTCAGGCGAGAGGGATGCCCGTTGTTGGTCGATAATGACCGCTTCCAAGGTGTCTGCTCGTTTGATGCTGCCGCTGTCTGGTTCGATTTCACCCATCAGGATTTTTAACAGGGTCGTTTTACCTGCCCCATTGGCACCGACAATACCAATCCGGTCGCCGCGCCGTATCCGGAGCGAGAAGTCTTTGATGACTTCGCGATCGCCGAAGCTTTTACTGATATGTTTGGCTTCAATGACGATTTTTGTACGGACGTCATTAGTATCAAGCGCTAATTTGGCCGTGCCTTCCATGCCGGTCATATTCTTGCGCTCTGCCCGCATTTCGACGAGTTTCGTCAATCGGCCTTGGTTCCGTTTCCGTCTGGCCGTGACGCCGCGTAGCAACCAATGCTCTTCGATTTTGAGCTTGGCATCCAGTTTTTCAGCTGCCCGTAATTCTTCGGCCTGAATTCTTTCCATCCATGCGTCAAAGCCACCGAAGCCAATTTCTGCCCGACGGATATCGCCGCGATCAAGCCACAGACATTGCCGCGTAAGGCGGGTTAAGAAGGCGCGATCATGACTGATAACGACAAAGGCACCTTTGAAGCGGTTCAGCCAGCTTTCCAGAAATTCGATAGCCGCAAGATCGAGATGGTTGGTCGGTTCATCCATCAAAAGCAGATCGGGTTCCATCGCCAAGGCGCGGGCAATAGCTGCCCGACGTTGTTCCCCACCGGAAGCAGATTGGGCATTACGGGCGAGGTCGACCCCGAGTTGATCTGCGATGGCTTCGATTTGGTAGCGAGGCGGGGCGTTATCCCCTGAAAAAGCATAGTCGCCCAAGGTTTCGAAGCCTTCGAAAGAGGGCGCTTGTTCCAGTAAGACCAGCTTTAATCCAGGTTGAATGCTGCGGCGGCCTTCATCCGGTTCAATAACGCCTGCCAATAATTTGAGCAGGGTCGTTTTACCCGCCCCGTTCCGGCCAATAAGCGCCAGACGATCACGAGGTTGGATATTGATATCAAGATGACGGAAGAGATATCCGGCGCCTTGGTTAACGCCGAGATTTTCAAAAGAGAGTAAAGGTGGAGCCATAGGTCGGTTATATAAAGGCAAAAAAGCCTGCCGTCATCCTTTATGCGGGCTGGCCTTGGGGACGGGCAAAATGATATTGTCTTTGTTATTTTTTAATAGAACGCAATATAGATAGAAAGTGTTAAGCATTTCCCGTTAATCGATAGGGATTATATCGCGGATAGATATTCATTCATTATTCAAAACTATCTCTTTATTAAAGAAGAATGCTTAAAATGAAATCTGCCACAGTTTTTTGCCTGTGGGCTGTTTTTTCCGGTGGCGTTATTTTGTCACCTGCAACAGCTCAGCAAAGAAAAGATCGGGATGTTGCACTGGCAGCTATCCGTAACGGTCAGATATTGTCATTGCATCAAATCGAAGAGAAAATCCTGCCCCGAATGAATGGATGCCGTTATTTGGGCCCTGAATTACATGATAACACGATTTATCGCCTGAAATTCATTCGCAATAATACGGTCATTTGGGTCGATGTCGATGGCCAGAGTGGCGAGGTGTTAAGTCGCACCGATTCCGATGGTGGTGATAGCGATTCCGATCAGCCTTATATGGGTGATCCTAGAAGGTAGTTGTTTATTCTATTCTGATTTTTGCCCTTTGGGGGCGATAATGGATGTAATCGTTTTATGGCATCCAGAAACACCTTTTTCCGATGAAATACGAAAAACGTCTCGAGCTTTTATTAGCTCAATTGGATCGCGATATATTTTGCTAGAATGGCGATTATTATTAGAGCACATGAAGTAATAAAGAAGGTTAATACAGGATGTTTTGTACCTGATAAATTCTTTAGTGTCGGTACCATTGTCAAATAACCAAGTACTATCATGGCAATGAAGCGAGGTGACCAAAAATGAGTTGATTCTTTTGTGGCTGTATTAACGATATTCATCAATAGCATGAAAATTAATGCCTGGTTTAATGGATATCTCTTATTTCGTGATTTGTGCTGTTGCCAAGATTTTTCCATTTTAAACTCCCCCTTCTGATTATGTTTTAAGATTGAGTTGCTGCCACTTAGTTCTAAGTTTTTAGTATAAGAATTAATAAATATAATGTAATTTATTAAAATGTTTTATTTTTGGTTATATTATTAATTTATAGTGATAATCTATGCGGGTAAATATAACCTACTGTAAAATATTCAAAGCGGTAAGAGAAATATAAAAGATATCGGTCTGTCGCGATATTGGATGTATTTAATCACCAATAGGAAAATGCCTTTAAAAGAAAGATGAGCTTTCTGTTCTGGAAAACAGCTTTCCTTTAAATCTTGGTTGATTACATAGCCCGTATTTCTGTTTTGAAATATTATGATTGATGTATAATTTTTTTGTCTGTTTTGAATTTGAATTATTTGCTCTGTCTATCTGAAATAACATCCATAGCTGTGTATTTTCTGGTTATTCCTCAGTATTTTAGGTGGCGTATTGCCGCATAAAGGATAATATGAACGGGCTATTTTTCGTTGCCTGATAGGAGCGGATCTCCTGACTGTCAGCAATCCGGACATTTTTCAGATCGGTAAAGCAATGTGGCTACAAAAAATTGATCTTAAAGACCCGTTGGTCGCAGCAGACATTTTGTCGTCCCGCCCGGGTTTTGCTTTTCTTGATAGTGCTATGCATCAGGAAAAATTGGGACGATATTCTTATGTCGCCGCCGATCCTTTTGCGCAATTAACGGTATATGGCAATCAAGCTTATTGGAATGGTTTGCCTGAAAAAGGCGATCCTTTGGATGTCTTGCAGCGCTATTTAATGCAATTTGCTTTTGATGAGACGGTCGAAAGGCATTTCCCGTTTCAAGGCGGCTGCATTGGCTATGTCGGATATGATTATGGTCGTTGCCTTGAGGTGATTAAGGACTATCCTGAAAAACAGGATAAAGAACCCGATATCAGTTTTTGTTTTTATGATGTTGTGCTGGCCTTTGATCATGTGACGGGTGAAAGCTATCTGTTTTCGTCTGGATTTCCTGAGAAAAAACCGGAAAAGCGCGCTGTTCGCGCTAAAAAGCGCCTGAACCAGTTTTATGACTGGTTATTTTCGCCATCAAACAAGACGCCTGTAGTTGAAAAACCGGTGATACCGTCTTTGAAATGGCAATCGAATTTCACCAAAGAACGTTATTGTCAGGCGATAGAAACCGTTAAAAATTATATTCGCCAAGGCGATATTTATCAGGCCAATATTGCCCAAAGCTTTTCAACCGAAATTCCTGATGATTTTCAGGCATGGCCTTTCTATCGCCAGTTGCGGCATATCAATCCGGCAACCTTTGGGGCTTATTTGTCTTGGGGTGATGAAGTGATTGCTTCGGCTTCACCGGAGCGCTTTGTTTTGTTGCAGGATAATCATGTTGAAACGCGTCCCATTAAAGGGACGTCCCGTCGGTCATCTGATCCCGAAGAAGATAGGTTGGCCGCCGAAGAATTGCTGCATTCCGACAAAGACCGTGCCGAAAATATCATGATTGTCGATTTGCTGCGGAATGATTTGTCACGCGTCTGCACCGCAGATTCTGTCGATGTCACAGGTCTTTGCCGTTTAGAAAGCTATGCCGGTGTGCATCACTTGGTTTCGGTTGTGACCGGAGAATTGCGGCCTGAAAATTCAGCGAGCGATCTTTTAAGAGCCTGTTTCCCCGGTGGATCGATTACGGGTGCACCGAAAATTCGGGCAATGGAAATCATTGCGGAAATCGAAAAGTTGGCACGAGGCGTTTATTGCGGTTCAATCGGCTACATCGATTTTGGCGGTAATCTCGATTTCAACATTGCGATAAGAACCGTCACCTTATCGCATAATAAAGCTGTTTTCCAAGTAGGCGGTGGCATCACTCTGCTGTCCGATCCCGAAGCCGAATATACGGAGACCCTGACGAAGGCCGCTAAAATTTTTGAAAGTTTTGGCACCTCTGTTTCTGAAATAGCCTGACAAGGAAAGGGGTTATTCGATGCTTTTGATGATTGATAATTACGACTCTTTTGTTGTTAATCTGGCGCGATATTGTGAAAGGCTGGGGCGGGAAGTCCGATTATTCCGCCATGATAAAATTACGCTGGATGATATCGAGCAGATGGCACCTAAGGCGATTATTCTTTCGCCGGGGCCTTGTTCGCCGGAAGAAGCCGGTATTTCTTTAGAGGTTCTTCGGCAATTTTCCGGGCAAATACCGATTTTGGGTGTTTGTCTTGGTCATCAATGTATTGGAACCGCTTTTGGTGGCGTGATTGCTCGCGCTCGTTATCCCTTACATGGACATGCGGTAGAAATTAGCCATGTGGGAGAACGTCTGTTCAAGGATATTCCTGATCCCTTCAAAGCGGCGCGCTATAATTCGTTGATTATCCAGAAAACCGAAGAGATGGAAAAGCATCTGACAATTGATGCGGTATCGCCCGAAGGTGAGATTATGGCTTTATCGCATAAAAGCCACCCAACCTATGGGATACAATTTCATCCTGAATCTATTCTGACCGAATATGGCAATTCTATTTTAGCCAATTTTTTTGATCTGGAGGAGGCATTCTATGCCCGTATGGCTAAACGGCGCATTAGCGCATAATGCCACCGCAGAATTTAACCTGAATGATAAAGGGTTACTTCTGGGATATGGAATTTTCGACACGGCTTTGGTGATTAATGAGAAAGTCGCTTATCGCCCAGCGCATCTTGAGAAATTAGCAGCAAGCTGTGCCGCCCTTTCTTTGCCGGTCGATCCTACGCGTTTTAGCGATATTATGGACGAAGCCGTTCGTGACCTTGATTTGGGCGTGTTGCGTATAACCGTGACCGGAGGCGTGGGACCAAGGGGGATGGCCTTTAGCCCAGAAGCCCAGCCCAATATTATTGTTTCCGCTGCCCCGCTTGCACCGACGGTATTTTGTCCTGAAATTCGGCTGACTTTGACGCCTGTGCGCCGGAACGAGACGTCTTTTACAGCACGTATCAAAACCCTGAATTATCTTGATGCTATTATGGCCGTGACCGAAGCCCATAATAAAGGTTTCGAAGATGCGCTGTTTTTAAATATGGCGGGTCATGTTGCCTGTGGCAGCACTGGCAATATTTTTATGGTCCGCGATGGCGGTTTGATTACCCCGCCCATTAGTGACGGCATTTTAGCGGGTGTTATGCGCGCCAATGTTATCCGTTTGGCAAAGGCGCGTAATATTCCAGTTGAAGAACGTTCAATCTCTTATAGCGAGCTGTTGGAAGCGGATGATGTGTTTTTAACCAATAGTTTGCGGGTGGTGAGTCAGGTCACCCAGATCGGGGATGTCATGATACCTCGTCGATCAAGTGCGTTGATTGCTTTGCTTGAATCGCTTGTTTTTGAAGAGATCAATTATTGCAGAGGAAAAGAGATAGATTAGTTATATATTACAATTTTAGATAATATATTTCTTTATTTTATCTTTTTTGAAAATTTTAATTATTTTTTCCTAAAAGAAAGTGATAGGTGGAATTATCTTCTTTCTTAATATTACCTTTGGGTAAATTTTAAACTTTACCTTTTTGTAAACTTTGTGGTAAAAGCTTTTCAGGGATAAGGAATCAGCGTTTTATGCTCTCAATTTCGCAATCAACCGGTTATGCTGTTCTTGCGCTATCTGCGATCCATGCAGATGGCGAAAAGCTCACCATGGCTCGTGACATTGCCGAAAAAGCGAATATTCCGCGCCCTTATCTGACAAAGATTTTAGGTCGCTTGCAAGATGCCGGACTTATTACCGCCAAGCGTGGACAGAATGGTGGTTTACGTTTGAACCGTCCGCCGGAATCTATTTCTGTTTTAGAAATTGTGAGGGCTATTGACGGTCAAGACTGGGGCTGTGGCTGTTTTTTGGGCTTGCCGGGATGTTCGGATGAGCATCCTTGCCCGATGCATAGCTTTTGGCTGAAAACCCGTCCGGTTATTGAGCAGCAGTTGGAAAATCTGACCTTGGATAAAGCCAGACATTTTGCCGATGCTGGCTGGAAATTCCGCTCTGACAAAAGCTGAAGATCCGTTTTCCTGACCTCGAATCTTTTCTGCATTGATGGGTAGGTTACGAAGAGGTTAATGCCATGCTATGTTTTCAGTGTGAACAAACGCACAGCGGCACCGGCTGTGTTATTCGGGGTGTATGTAGTAAAACACCCGAAGTCGCAGCTATTCAGGATTTGCTGATTCTGGCGTCTTCCGGTCTGGCTTATGTCGCCAAAAAATTGCCTGACAGCTATGAAGTCGAGCAGAAAAAAGCGGCTTCTATGATTACGCAAGCGTTGTTTTCAACGGTAACCAATGTCAATTTCGATGCCGATATTTTATGCGACGCACTTTATCATTTGGTTGATTTCCGTGACGCATTAAAAGCCAAGCTTCCAGAAAATATTGATCTTCCTTTGGCGGCTACGCTCGATTTTTCCCATGATCGCGAGGCCTTAGTCAAGCAGGGGGAGTTCTATGGCATTGAAAGTCGTCAAAAAGCCCTTGGTCAGGATATCAGCGGTCTACAGGAACTTCTGACCTATGGCATGAAAGGCATGGCGGCCTATGCCCATCACGCAGCCGTTCTTGATTATCGAGATGCCGATGTCGATAATTTCCTGTTGGAAGGGATGGCAGCCTTAACCGACCATGATTTAGATGCGAATGCTTTATTAGCCGTCGTGATGCGTTGTGGTGAGGCTTCTTATAAAACGCTGGCTTTATTGGATAATGCCAATACTTCCTCCTTTGGGCATCCGGTGCCGACCACGGTTAAAATGGGCCCATCCAAGGGCAAGGCTATTTTGGTGTCTGGGCATGACTTGCTCGATATGAAAGAGCTGTTGGAGCAAACCAAAGATACCGGTATAAAAATATATACCCATGGCGAGATGTTGCCTGCCCATGGTTATCCCGAATTGAATAAATATCCCCATCTGGCTGGTCATTATGGTGGCGCATGGATGCGGCAACGGCAGGAATTTATCAATTTCCCAGGCCCGATTGTCATGACCACCAATTGTTTGATGGAACCGAGAAAAGAATATGCGGGTCGTGTCTTTACCCGTGACTTGGTTGGTTGGCCCGGTTTGAGCCATCTTCCCGATCGTGATTTCTCGAAGGTCATTGAGGCGGCGCTTGAAAGCGAAGGCTTTACCGAAGATCAGGATAGCCGTTCCCATATCACCGGATTTGGTCATCAGACGGTTTTGAATTCTGCCGATGTTGTCGTTTCCGCAATCAAAAAGGGCGATATCAAGCATTTCATGCTGGTCGGCGGTTGCGACGGTATCAAGAGCGGTCGCCATTATTTTACCGATATTGCCGAAAAAGCACCAAAAGATTGGGTTATCCTGACATTGGGTTGTGGTAAATTCCGCGTGACTGATCTTGATCTCGGTGAAATTGGTGGATTGCCCCGCCTTTTGGATATGGGGCAGTGCAATGATAGCTATTCAGCTATTCGTGTGGCGTTGGCCTTGGCAGATGTCTTTGAGACTGATGTGAACAGCTTGCCCTTGTCACTTGTATTGTCATGGTATGAGCAAAAAGCGGTCTGTGTTTTATTGGCGCTTTTGCATTTGGGCGTGAAGGGTATCCGTTTAGGCCCGACGCTTCCGGCTTTCATCACGCCGAATATTCTGAAAATTTTGGTAGATAACTTCGATATTAAGCCAATCGGAGCTTCTGCTGAAGATGACTTGCAGGAAATTATGGCTGCCAAAGCCGCTTGATACGATCTGTTTTGGATTTGCAATAAAGGAAGAGGGGAGCCAAGGCTTCCCTCTTCTGTATGGGACGTTTGTGCGGGCTGTTTTAAGAAATGCGATTATAGACGCTGCGCAAATTTTAGCGTGAATGCTGGGGTATTTTTCTTATGGTAGCGTGTTCTTGAATGAAATTTGCGTCGTAGAAGCTTAAATTCAGTTATATAAAGGCATTATCTTAAAAAACTTGTTTCCTGATAAAAGGTTATTTCTGTAATCCTCTCGGGAATCATTTGGGAGGCCAGAAAATGAAAACCGAAATTCCATATTACAATCCTGAATTAAGTTATGAAGATAACTATAAAGAGGGCCCTTTTGGCTATTTCGCAGACATTGTTGAAAAGCCCAATCCTGATTTTGTGGTTCCGGTAAAAGAGACGGTTTCTTTTCTGGGTTGTCCGGTTGATTTACCTTTCGGTATTCCAGCAGGCCCGTTGTTGAATAGCCGCTATATCAAGGCGGCCTTCCATGCAGGTTTTGATCTTTGTGTTTACAAGACGGTCAGAACGCAAGAGCATAAAAGTCACCCTTTGCCGAATGTTCTGGCCATTCATCCCGAAGACGGATTGAGTGCCGATTGTGAACCCGTATTGGCCGACACCCGTTATACGCAGCCTTTATCCATTACCAATTCCTTTGGTGTGCCTTCCTTTAATCCAGAAATCTGGCAGCCGGATATGGAAGAGGCCGTAAAGAGCGCTTCTGCTCATCAGGTTATGATCGGTAGTTTCCAAGGCACGCGCGGCAAGGGCAAAATCGAGGAAGATTACGCCTTGGCTGCCCGTATGGTCGCAGAAACGGGTGCTCCTGTTTTGGAAGCGAATTTGAGTTGCCCCAATGAAGGGGTAAATAGTCTTTTATGTTTTGATGCGGCGTTGGTTCAGAAGATTGTTGAAGCCATTAAAAATGCCGTGCCGGATCGTCCTTTGCTGATTAAAACCGCTTATTTTAAAGACAATAAAAAGCTGGAAGAGCTGGTCGATAAGGTTGGTCATTTGGTCAATGGATTTAGCACCATCAATACTTTGAGTGCGCGTCCGTTGGATGAAAAAGGTCAGCCAGCTTTGTCTGCCAATCGTCCCGAAGGCGGCGTCTGTGGTGATGCTATCCGTTGGGCAGGTTCGGAAATGGTGCAGCGTTTGGCAAAGTTCCGTCAGGAAAAAGATCTCGATTATGCCATTGTCGGGGTTGGCGGCGTGAATAAGCCAGAGCATTACAAAGCCTATATCGAGGCAGGCGCCAACGCTGTGATGACGGCTACTGGATCTATGTGGAATCCGCATTTGGCAGAAGAAACCAAGAAGTTTTTGGCATAAGTGAGAAATTCAGCTTTGGCCTTGAGTAAGGCTTTAGCCGTTTATTTCACGTGAAACAAAGGAGGCAGTGCCGTAAAGGGGCTGCCTTTGTTGTGTAGGGTCTTCTATGATTTTATTCAGGATAGGATGTAAGCCTAGGTCGTTTTTAGTCGGTTTGATGTTTTAGAGAAGTCAGGGCAAGAATGGCGCTTATTTTGTCTTGAAAAAGTGATTGCAGGAATAGCCATGAGGGGCGTCTTTCCTGTATGATTTGGAAATGGATGACTTTTTCAATTCTGTAGAGAAGCCTTCGGTTTTTGATGGCGAAGGGCAACCTGTGACCAAAGATAGACCTTTGGCAGATATTTTGCGTCCTAAGCAGTTGAACGACGTTATCGGGCAAGAACATGTTACCGGAAAAAACGGTATTATTGGCCGGATGGTCGCAGCGGGACGATTGTCATCCATGATTTTATGGGGCCCGCCCGGAACCGGAAAAACCAGCATTGCCCGATTATTGGCAGAGCAGGTTGATATGCGCTTCGAGATGGCTTCAGCCATTTTTTCGGGTGTCGCCGATCTCAAAAAGATTTTTCATCAGGCCGAAAATAACCGGAGAGCAGGGCATCAGACCTTGCTTTTTATTGATGAGATTCATCGTTTTAATAAAGGCCAGCAAGACAGCTTTTTGCCTTATATTGAAGGCGGCACTTTTGTTTTAGTCGGGGCAACGACTGAAAATCCGTCTTTTGCTTTGAATGCCGCGTTATTGTCCCGTGCCCAAGTCGTGACGTTAAATCGTCTGGATGAAAAGGCTTTGGCATTGTTGTTGAAAAGGGCAGAACAGAGTTCTGGTTGTTCTTTGCCTGTCGATAAAGATGCCAGAAAAGCTTTGATCGCTTCGGCGGATGGGGATGGGCGATTTTTGCTTAATCAGGCTGAAATTTTGTTTTCGATGAAGCTTGAAAACAAATTATCGACCTCAGATTTGGCGCAGATTCTGCAAAAGAGAATGGCGATTTATGACAAGGATCGTGACGGCCATTATAATTTAATATCGGCGCTTCATAAATCTGTTCGGGGGTCAGACCCACAGGCTGCGCTTTATTATTTATCGCGGATGTTGGTGGCCGGAGAAGACCCGCTCTATCTGTTGCGTCGTCTGACCCGTATGGCCAATGAAGAAGTCGGTTTGGCTGATCCCCGTGCGATGGAGCAATGTATTGCGGCAAAGGAAACTTATCAGCTTTTAGGGGCACCTGAAGGGGAATTGGCGATTGCCCAAGCTTGTGTCTATGTCGCGACTGCCCCGAAATCGAATGCGATTTATAAAGCCTATAATCAGGCGATGAAGCTGGCCAAAGAAAGTGGGTCAGTGATGCCGCCATCGAATATTTTGAATGCCCCCACCGATTTGATGAAAAAACAAGGCTATGGGGAAGGGTATCATTATGACCATGATATGCCGGATGCCTTTTCTGGCGATAATTACTGGCCAGATAAATTGCCAAAGGTAGAGCTTTATACGCCAACCATGCGTGGGCATGAGAAACGGATTGCCGAGCGATTGGCCTATTGGGATGAGCTGCGGAAAAAGAGAAAGTCATCGAAGTAAAAGATAACGGGAAGAATTTATCCGTTTTTTGAAGAAATCAGAGCCGCTTTAAGATGGGGATATGATGTATGCTGTAAATTAAAGCTTGGGTTTTACGGAACAAAAATGGCTAAATTTACTTATAACTCTTAATAGATAAGGCTTTTGTCGAGTGCATTTTTTGGCAGAGGCTCTCAAAAATTAAGGGGTGCTTATTATGTCCCATGAAAAGTTGGAAGTGTCTGTCGGAATAAGACATCGTATGGCCGCGGAAATTATGGATCATATGAATTATATGGTCGATGATCCTGAACAGCCTTCCATCAAGCCGACCAATGCGATCGAGCATATCTTTTTATATGAAGATAGCGGGTCGGTCATTGCCGAGATTCCTTTAATCTTTAAGGGAGAGGCGGGGCGCGTGCTTTTTGATGTATCGAATAACCGACTTCTCCATAGCGATATCAAGCATAGCCAGTTGAAAGAGATCATTGCTCATAAGCTGCCTGATTTCAGAGAAGAGCTTTTGGAATATTTTAGCGAAAACTGATGCGTTATTTGAGCTGGAAGTTGGGCAAGGCCTTTAAGAGGTTGTCTGGCTTCCGGTAGGCTGCGTTTAATGTCGCGATAGTGATTTTGGTAGGCTCGTTTCGTTTTTCGAAAAAGACAGCCGAAATGTTTCACGTGAAATAGAAATCGCGTGACCTTTGTAAAAGATTTGTATGAAGGCGCGTGGTTGGTAAGCGTTGAGCGGGGTTTGTAGATTATTGCCGTCTGATATCGATTTATAGCAGGGCGCTTGTATAGGTTATCTGCTCATCTGTTTTGTAGTCGGGCTGTAATCATTATACAGCCCATTTGGGGATGTTAGGAAGCTGTTCCTGTTGTCCAGCCTAGCGTTGGAAGCGTAATGCTGCGCCGTCCTCCGAAGTCCGTTCTGATCGTGATGATGCCTTTATCTTCCATATAGCCGATCAGGCGTCTTGCGCGTCCCGATGAGCGCGTACCGTAGATGCGGGCAATCATATCATCATCAGGGCAGGGCGCGTTGTCCTTCGCGGTTTTTGCCAAGAAGAGAAAGACCGCTTGAATATCCTCTTCCAGAATAGCGGCGGTTTTGAGTGCCGGTTGCCAAAGGTCATCTTCTAGATCGTCGCTGGTCAGACCTGCTTTTGCCATAGCCAGTCTTTTAGTGAAGGCGGTTAAGTCTAATGGCGGCGTTGATAGGCCATGCATCCGGCAGCCGATCGTAAATTCAGGATAAAGCAGATTGGGCTGGCGATAGGCATTTTCTTCTTCTGCGACGATGCTAGAAAGCAATGCGTCGATCAGCGCTTCTTTCTGGCTGTTATCCACCGGATTTTCGGCGGCCTGTTCAGCGGCGATCTTTGCCTCCTCTTCCTTTTCTTTTTGCAGCAAATCCATCAGCTGACTGGATGAAGGGGGCGGTGGTGGTTCAGGAGAGGCCAAGGGTAACGCGGGCTCTTCTGGTTCCGAAAAGAGAAGGTCTTCGGGATTGCCGTGTTTGCTATCCGGAAGCGGCATCAGTTTGAAACCGCCAGTTCGGCTTTTGGTTTCGACTTCACCAATTTTGACCGCGACAGGGCGGCGGCAAAGCGCAGGACCTAACGCCAAAAAATGACCGCGTTCGAGATCGCGGATGCTTTCTGCTTGTCTTCTGTCCATACCGAGAAGGTCGGCTGCCCGTGCCATGTCGATATCGAGGAAGGTGCGTCCCATTAAAAAATTGGAGGCTTCTGCGGCGACATTCTTAGCAAGCTTGGCTAGTCGTTGCGTGGCGATAACACCGGCAAGACCGCGTTTTCGACCACGACACATCAGGTTCGTCATGGCGGCCAGTGACAAGCGGCGTGCATCATCAGAGACTTCACCTGCTTGGGCAGGGGCAAATATTTGGGCTTCATCAACGACGACAATAGCCGGATACCAATGATCGCGCGGGGCATCGAATAGCGTTGCCAGAAACCATGCTGCGCATTTCATTTGATTATCGACGTCCAGCCCTTCGAGATTAAGGACAACTGAAACGCGATGTTCCCGAATACGCTGTGCCAGAACGCGGATTTCGGCTTCATTATAGGCAGCTGCCTCAACCGCGACATGATTAAATCGGTCTGCCAAAGTGACGAAGTCGCCTTCGGGATCAATGACGATCTGTTGAACGAAACGGGCGCTTTTTTCTAGCATCCGTCTCAGCAGATGGGATTTACCGGAACCGGAGTTGCCCTGAACCAGCAATCTTGTCGCCAGCAATTCTTCGAGATCCATCGGGACAACCTGTCCTTTTGAATCTTTTCCCATGTCGATCATCACAGTCATGCGGCATCTTTGAGCAAGGCTTGTCCTTTTCTGCAAGGGCAGATCGGTAAAAAACAGATGAATGAAGCAATAAATGAGGAAAGGATCAGAACCTTTCCTTATTTATGGTCGGTAGAATGAAGATTAATTGGCTACGGCGGCAATTTTGCCATCTACGGCACGACGGGCATCTTCTGGTGCGAGAGCCACCAATACGCCACGTTGTCCGCCATTGATAAAGATTTTTTCAGCCTGAAAAGCGGATTCATCGAAAATAACCGGAACGCGTTTTTTCTGACCGAAAGGGCTGATGCCGCCAACATGATAGCCCGTCATCCGTTCGGCATCGACGGGTTTAATCATATTGGCAGATTTCCCCCCTGCGGCGGCAGCCAGTTTTTTCATTGAAACTTCGTGATTGACCTGCACGACAACGCAGACCGGCTTGCCATCGACTTCGGTCATCAGGGTTTTGTAAACGATCTCGGCTGGTTGCTGGAGCGCTTCTGCGGCCTGTAATCCAGCGGCTTGCGCATTAGGATCATATTCATAAGGATGAACGGTAAAAGCAATGCCTGCCTTTGCAAGAAAAGCCGTTCCACGTGTTTTCTTAGTCATATTTTCAAATAACCTGTTCTCTTTTTATCGAAAAGAGCTGAAATGAAAATCAGAAAATCCTGAATAAATAGGGCGGTATCCCGCTGTGAAGCTATTCAGAATTTTGGTCTATCGATAGATAATAGAGCGGTTTTGATCTTATATCAAACAAGGCCATGTCGATATGGTGAATGACAGAGAAAAACGGGATTGGGTAAAGGTATGAGATCGGCCATCTGAATACATCAAAGGCGTATTATTGCTCGACCCAGAAGATGGCTTTGGGTTTTGTGAGGATGTTTAAATTTTTAGGGAATGAAGCTGCTGTGTGAGTGGTTATTGTCAGCAGCCAAAAGAAAATCTGGAGGCCCGAGCCGGAATCGAACCGGCGTGCGAGGATTTGCAGTCCCCTACGTCACCACTCCGCCATCGAGCCACCTCAAGCGCAAATGCTCGGATTTTTGGCTTTCGTCAACCATAATTTTCAAAAAAATGTATAATATTTTTTTAAAAATTATATGAAATTTTCAATAAGTATTTGTTTTTAAACGTTTTTGTGATAAAGCTGCATATCTTAATGCTTTTAGCCATAGCCCATATACTTGTGACGTTTTTTAGTTAAATTTTAGGCCAGCTGTCTCAAATGTAAATTGTTGGTTGCCAGATTCATAAAATGGCGCTTCTATAATCATTTTTTTAGAATTTTTTATTTGTTTCAAAAATGAGTTTGCAGATTCAATAAAAGATACATTACTTTCTCCATCAGCAGAACTTGAGCATGAAAATTTTTGAATGGGTTTATTGTCAAATTTTACTGAAAAAAATGTTCTTGAGAAGGAATTACAGAGTATTTGTCCGGAATCTACTGAAAATAATATGTTTAACCCGTCTTGAGGTCTTCTTCTGATCATAATATGAGCATAGGATGTACCATATGGAAATGAAAAATCTACATTATTTATACTAGTGATTGATGCGAAATGAGAGATGGTTCCACGCATTTCATCTTTATTTTCACTGTAAACCCATGGTGAAGATTCTATTTTTTATCATTAGAATTTTGTGTAACTTCTACTTTATTAGAATTTCCTGTGTTTTTTTCTGAAACGCTTTCATCTTTTTTAGATGCTGCTTCTCTGTTGCTTATAAAAGCTCCATACAAAAAGAATATACCGATAGTAGCTGCTAGGAATTGACCTCTGCTTACGCCTTTAATGTAAGGAAAAAGTATACCTGCAAAACAGAATAAAATAATTATTGTGAAAATAAAATGAGTCATGATGAATCTCAAAAGTTACTCTTTGAGTATCATATAAAAATATTTAAATAAATAAATGGAATTTTCGATATTTTGATTTTTTGTTGGCATTACTTCCGCACACTTAATTTTTTAAAGTTAAATGTTATTAACAAAAGGCTTTTGAAAAAGTTTGAATTTCTAATCCCTGCGCATACACAGGATATAAATGCATGGGTTCAGGCTTTAAAAAAATAGCCCATATGCGACATGACATACGGGCTATTCTTTAGAGTTATGAGATAAAATTTTTTGAAACAGGTTTATCCGTTATTGTCGGACGCAGGTGCCTGTTTTTGAAGATTTGTGAAATAGGATAGCGGTATAGACCGCAAGCGATGATTCAGGACATAGGCCAATCGGACACCCGCTTTTTTCAGCTGAAGCGTTGCCACTTTTTGTGCCGCAGAGTCATAGCCTGAAGAGACCGGAATAGGTGGCCGTGACGCATCGCATCCGGCAGGGGGATGGAAGCTGTAGGCGTAGCGTTTACCTAGCTGGAAGCTTTCCATTGCCCATTGTTTGCTATTGCCGAGAGCCCAAGATTTTTTATCTGCGGGCGTAATGTCTTTGGCGAGGCTGTCTGCTAGATGCTGGGGATCTGGGTCAATTTCTTTGACCACATAGGTATCCCAATAGCTGTGAAGATTGAGCGATTTGGTATTGTTGACTGTGATTTTGACACAGTTACCACCGCGATCATCATGGTCAGCAGCATGTAAGGGCTGATGCAAGTCACCGACGAAATGGAGCACATATTTCAGCGCCAAGACCCGATCGGCAACCGAGGTGTCTTTGCTGGAAAGCTGTCTTTCGAAGCGATCGAGCTGGCTGATTACACAAGGTTGCGCCCCGCCATTGCTGGCTGGGTTAGCTCGGTCAGCAGCGGCTGAACAAGCGGAGACAACATTGGGATGGTCGATTTCGATATCGATGAAATGCCAAGGTTCAGTTTCACCATGACCCGCCGAACGCCATTTATCCGCCCATGTGGCACGGGACATTAAATCCGGTTGCGTCAAAGTGTCTTGATCCATGGCGAGCAGGGCATCGACCTTTTTACGGGTGGTTGGGGTCATGTATTTCCATGCCAAAGCCGCAATGGCTTCATGGCCTTCCATGCCCCAAGCATGTGCCGTTTGTGGCAAAGCCAGCATAGCGGTGATCGCTATGCTGGCTCCCTGAAACCATTTTCGTGTCTTAAATTGGATTGTCATCAGGAATTAATTATCCATATGCTATCAAATTATTAGAACCCGGTGCTGATCGAGAACATTGCCGAGAACGGCGATGCGATACCATAAGTAGGTGATGATCCTTTGATGGTCTGACCATCGACCGACTTCACGTAATTCGCATTGGTCGTAATACCAGAAGCGTAGTTCAGATAATGTTTGTTGGCGATGTTCGAAATATTGAACTTGATGGTCGGGCTTTTCAGACCACCCCAGCTCTTGAAGCGGTAACCACCACCGACATTCATGCGGACATAAGAGGGAACCTCTTCGTCGTTCATGAAGGTCGAGTATTGCGAACCGACATATTTCAAGCTGAAGTTACCAAAGATATGACCATTATCGTAGTCTAAACCAAAGCCAACCTGATATCTTGGCGTTTGCGGTGCAAATTTGCCCTTTGTCGGCAGAACAGCAGAAACGCCAGAAGCCGAAGCGAACAGATTACTTTTGGTGCGGGCATTAATATATTCACCAGAAACATACGGGCGGATATTATAGATAGCGCGCGTTCCGATTTCGAAATCGACACCATTGGTTGTCTGGTTACCACCATTGATATTCGTTGAATAATAAGAGGTGGGGTTGTTCGGATCGATAACGGTCTGTGAGAACAGACGGTTATGGAAGTCGTAATGGAAATAGGTAAGAGACGTATTGATCAGCTTACCCTGATAACGCCAACCGAATTCTTCCGAGATCGTCGTTTCCGGTTTTAATCCCGTGGAGGCTTTATTGCTGTAGCCGCTGCCTGCATAATAGGCACCCGAGTCATAAAGCGAGGTGTTCATCGGGGCGCGGAAATTGGTCGCAACCGAGAAGAACAACTGATGTTCGCTATTGATTTTGAAACGGACAGAACCCGTTGGTAATACCGAGCGATAGGTCTGGTTAATTTTCTCACCCGTTGATGTATCGGGAAGATAGTTGCGACCGTCTCTTTTGATGATCGAATATTTGACACCGGCGTCGATGGTCAATCGATTGTTCAAAAGCGAGATACTGTCACCGATAAAGGGCGTGTTAACCATCGTGCGGGTCATCGTATCGCGGTATTCTGCGGTCTTGCCATTGGCTAAGACAACGCTGGCACCGCCACCCCATTTATCCTTGGGAGAGCCATCATCGTTAAGTAAAGTGTAAGGCGCTGTTTGGCGTTGGGTCGAGTATTCAAACCAGTAACCGACCATCAAGCGGTTAATACCAGAAGTCCAAGTCCACTTCGTTACCGCACCAGGGCGATAGGTTTTTGTAATGGACGGTTCGTAAAGCAGCGTCTGACCATAATTTTGTCCATTGACGGTTCCGCTCATCGTTTGGGAACCATAGGACATTTTGTTCATGTCCTGCCAATAGGCACCACCGCCGTTACCGTTACCATACCAGAAGTAAGGCGTTTCGGTCAGCACCATATTATGTCCGAGGTTGATCCGCGTTGGTGCACTGACATAAAGATTGGTGAAGGGGTTAGGATGTAATTTATAGTAAGTCGTATTGGCTTTTGTATTGCCGGTATAAACCGAGCTGTAAACCGTATTGGCTGTGCCGGAAACAGGGCCACCCATGACACCCGTGCCATATTGTTTCCAAGAAGCCATGTTCACGCTGGGCGTGTTATAGTTGTCGAGGTTATTGCCGACGACGACAAGAGAAGCGCGGTTATCCTTGCCCCATTCCTTGACGACCTTCATTTCGCCGTGAAGTTTCTTTTCCGTACCGGGACCTCGCCATAAATCTTCATGGGTATCCGAGAAGGAGAAATAGGCGCGCGTGCCAGAGTTACCAATTTCACCGGTATCGAAACGGGCAAAACCACGGAAGGTATTATACGAACCGTAGGTGAAGTTGGCGCGACCACCCATTTTTTTGGTCGGGTCGATCATATACATGTTGACGACACCACCAGCGGCGCTGATCGTCGGGCTGTCAAGATCGGCTGAACCCTGAGCCACTTGAATGGTGGACAAGTTTTCAGAGTCAACGATTTCCTGCGGATAAACCGCGTAGCTGCCAATATCGTTGAGCGGGAAACCTTCCAAGGTGTAACCCATGGAAGCTTCGTTCATACCACGAACCGACGTATGACCACCCGTCAAACCCATCGGATCGGAGTCCGCCGTATTCACACCCGGCAACAAAGCGATCAACTGCATCGGGTTAAGACCCGGTGTCTGTTTTTCGATATAGTCACGGGTAATGGTGGATTTGGATTTCGGTGCGTCTTCTTTGATCATCAGACCGCCGCCGATGCCACGTCTGGTAACACCATCAGCATAAGAACGACCGACAACCACGATGCTTTTTTCATCCGTTGGCGCCGTCTGGCCAATCATGCTTGGACGGTTTTTATCTTCGTCAGGCGTGCTGTCGGAGACAACGTGATGATGACCGGAGGTGCTTTTGTCAGCGGCTGGCTGAGATGACACCGTATTTTGCGCCATAGCGCCCGAGACACAGAGGGACGAATATAAAATCACCCAATGTAATCTGGACTGCCGAAATGACAAAAAAGGCTTCGTTTTATTCGGCGAAAGATTTTTCATCCCGTCCCCCCTCAAGATATATTCCCCAATCCTGCTAAGATAAAATGATGACTGTATTGTTACAGTGAAAAGTTTGATAATTGCTCGTTAAGAGCGGTCATATAGAAGAAAAGCTACAATATTATGTCAGTCCATTGGGTGGTCTTTCATATTGAATATAGCTTTTCGATGGAGCGTTGATGGTGGGATATGCTGCTCATATTCTGCCAAATGACAGGCCATATTCCGGCGGTACTGCCTGAAAAAAGAGCTTTCCCCTTGCTTTCATCTCCATCTTTCAAAATGGAAAATTACAACAACGCTTTTCCCCCCGTTTAATAAAATATTAGCCGCCTAATATTGGAATTAGCGGCCTGCCTGTTCGATTTTGCATTGCAGATCATCGGGTGCACCGGCTGATGAGCGGGCTTTGTCGAGTTCTTTCTTTGCAAGTTCGAGATCATGTCTGAAACGTTCATCGCCATGTAGAGCGGCGACTTCACCAGAGGCCAGAATATAGCCTGCCTGCACATCGCTGACCCAATGGGCGCCGCAGACGATGCGGCTGCTGCCGTAAATTTGACCCCGTTGCAGAATACTGCCCGCATGGTCTGGCATTAATTCAGCGAGAATAAGCGCAACCGTCCAGCCCATCGTGGTATGGCCTGAAGGATAGGAGCCTTGTTTGCCCAGTCCTTCACGGTCTTTTTCTGTGCAGATGGGTGAATCATTCCCGACGAAAGGCCGTTTCCGGTTCCAGTTATTCTTGGTGACACCGATATCGTCATATTCGGTATGCAAAGCACGCTTTAATACACCAGCCAAAAGAGGCAGTTTGCCGGGTTCAAGCTTTATACCGGCGGCACAGGCATAGTCATTCAGAATAGCGGCAAGCCGAGTATCGGCATCTTGGGTTGCCAATGCCCAGCGGGGACCGCCTTTTAATTGGCGGGTCGTTTGAAAAACTTGATCATCATGCGCTTGTTGTAAGCTACCGGCTGCGGGCGGTGGCGGAAGATAAAGGAGTGGATCGCTGTGGAATTTATACGTTGCTTTTGGTTCGGTATTGCCTGTTTTCGCAAATGAACTTTGGGATAGACCACCTGCCATAACTGCAGAGGTTAGCGCGATCATACACATGAACCGCGGGACTTTTATCATGACGTCTATCTTTCCTAAGATTAAATTATGGCAGATGAGTTTTGAAAACAGCGTTTATTACCCTTAGAAATAAACAATTATCCAGTTCAAGAATTTTATTCTATTTCTAAGGATTTAATTAAAATTATAAAATACCCTGTGGCTATAATAATACAATTACGTGTTGTGCGGATCTATTGTTTGGAAGCCATAAGTTTCATAATGGGGAATGACCTTACCATTTTTGACTTTGACGACCATGAAGCCTTCCGGTGTGCCATAGCGAGTACCATGCCACCAGTTACCGCAGACCGAACCACCGGTAATGTAAGGCACGCCATGCCATTCGATCCGTTCAACAACATGGGTATGCCCCTGAAATACGCCGATGACATTGTAATGGTCGAATAATTCCAGAATATCCGCAGCATTGATGACGGATAAGGAATGATGCTTCATTTTATTGAGGGGGATCGACGCGTAATCAATCGCGTTCATGATCGGAATATGGCTGGATACGATAATCGGAGTGCCAGCTGGTTGGGCTGCGAGGTCACGGGATAACCAGTTGAATTGCGCTGGATCAATGCGCCCTTCATAAGAACGGTCTTCGGTAATGCCGATTGAATCCAGAATGACAAAATGGACGCCTTTGTGGTCAAAGGAATAATAGATCTGTCCGAAATTATCTTCGAAGTATTTTTTACCGTAAAATGGATCGGTGGGCTGCGCACCGCTTTCTTTATAAATGCCAAAGCAGTCATGGTTGCCCATGGTATGATGAACCGGCATTCTCAGATCATCGGCCGTTTTGTGATAAAGATCAGCCAACATGGATGCGCGACCCGCATTAACACCGAGAGCATCGAAAACATGATCGCCACCGTGAATGGCGAAATCAGCCGGAAAGCTGCGCGCTTTTATGAACGCTTCATGGCAGCCTTGGGCACCGTTCAATTCGGGTTCGAGATGGGTGTCGGTGATAAACAGAAAAGAGAAAGATTCGTGGTCACGTAATGGGGGGCGATTGGGAACACCAGCATGAAGGCGGGTCGTTGTGGTCGCAGCTGCCGCCAAAGTTGCGCCGGCAGAGAGTGACAGGAAGGAACGGCGGTTAAAATGAAGCATAGAATCTACCTTATTTCCTGATTGACCCGCAAAGATGCCGGTTTTTTATTATCTTGAATAATTTGGGAGAAATATTTGCCCGATATGCCGGTTCTGGCGATTAGATCGCCCGTAATGCCGTTGGCACAAAGCTTTTCCATCCTACTTGTTCAAGCCCCCCGCTCCAAGAAAGATTTTATGCGATTAGAATAGAAACATGACCGTATTATTACAGCCTGTCGTTTCTTTAATACTAATTTTTGAAAAGAATGTAAGAATTTTTAGCGGCGATGGCTTGTCAGACGATAACTAATTGTCTTTGTTGTGGATTATGCACCACAAGCAGGTTTTAAGTTAAAGATATTTGACGATTTTAGCGGCCGTCACAATAGGGGCATTTGTTACAATCAGGGCTGTTTTTTCTAGAGCGGGTTTTTGCGATCTGCGAAAGAGCCTTTATAGAAATGATAGGGCGGAATGCTTTAAAAAATATAGTTGTGGTGATGTTGTCTTTGCCAATTTAAAATATGGTTGTGTGATTTTCATTTGATTTTGTAAAATATGCGGTGGTCATGAAAAGAATAGTTTTCTTGCTTGTTATTGTTTTTTCTTTTGTGTCCATCCGAACTCAAATGCAGATAAAAAAAGTCTAAAAATATTTTGTGAAAAATACGCGATTGCGCATCCCAATCCATTGTATCGTCATGTAAGAGCCGTACCTTTGATGGCAGTTTTGAAACCGGATGAGGCCGCAAAGAAGGGTGATCCAGCAGCGCAGATGGCGTTGGGGAGAGCCTATGCCCGTGGCGACATTGTTCTTAAAAATAATGTGAAAGCTGTCTCTTGGTATCAGAAAGCTGCCGATCAAGGGTATGCCGATGGGCAGTTAGCGATGGGCGATGCTTATTATCATGGGCGAGGTGTGCTGCAAGATGATCAGCAATCGACATTTTGGTATCAGAAGGCTGCAGCGCAAAATAACGCCGAAGCCGAAACCCGTTTGGGCTTTGCCTATCATCAGGGGCGCGGTGTACCTAAAAATGAGGTGACTTCTTTTTCTTGGTTTCAGAAGGCGGCCAATCAAGGCTTTCCCCTTGCTCAAGGGATGGTTGGTATTGCTTATTATTATGGTAGTGGCGTGCCTAAAAATAAGGCACAGGCCATGTTCTGGTATAAAAAGGCCGCTGATCAGGGCGATATGATGGCCGAATATCTTTTGGGAATGGCTTATTTGAAAGGGGACTTTGTCGCGCAAAATAAGTCATTAGCAGCTTTTTGGTTAGAAAAGGCGGCTGATCAAGGAGACAGCCATGCACAAAAAGCCCTTCAAATATTAAGGTAAAATTAGCCTAATAAGAGCAAATTCTAAAAAATATTACAATAATATTTTTCTAATTTGGAAAATTATAAGTGTATTTTGAATAATATGACGGTTGCTGCTATATAATTGTTATTCCACCTTTTTTCTAAAATATATGGTTACAATGAAAAGAATAGTTTTTTTAACGGCAGCACTTCTTCCGGTTTTTGCCCAGCCTGTTCATGCGCGGATGACGGTCGGGCATGTCGTAAAAATGACCCGCGATGGTCTTAAATCGCCACTCCAAAAGGCCGCAGAACGAGGCGATGCCAAAGCGCAATATAGTTTGGGCGATGCCTATTCAAAGGGGCAAAACGTCTCTAAAAGTGATGAACAAGCCGTGTTTTGGTATCAGAAATCAGCGGATCAAGGCTATGCGCCTGCTCAAGCTGCTTTAGGATATGCCTATTCAATTGGGGCGGGGGGTACCCATGATGAAGCGCGCGCGGTCTCTTTGTTTCAAAAAGCGGCCGATCAGGGCAATGCGGCGGCGCAATATAATCTAGGCATTGCGTATTCAAATGGCCAAGGCGTGCCTCATAGTGATGAACAGGCAGTCTCTTGGTATCAAAAATCTGCCAATCAAGGCTATGCCCCAGCGCAATTCAATTTGGGCGCAGCTTATTATCATGGTGAGGGCGTAACCCAGAGTTATGAGCAGGCTGTGACTTGGTATCAAAAGGCGGCAGAGCAGGGTGATAGCAAAGCGCAAACAGCGTTGGGTGTTGCATATATTACCGGCCGTGGCGTTCCGAAAAGCAAAGAAAAGGCGTTATTGTGGATTCAGAAATCGGCTGATCAGGGAGATGTTACTGCCCAGAAAATTCTGCCTGCATTAAAGAAGTAGATTTTTAGGTAGTCTTTATCGTGCAAGCATAACGGGGGTGTGGATGTTGATAAAATTTTGTCGATATCCGCCCCTTTTTATTTAAGTCGCGGAAGCTCTAAAAAAACGTGTTTTATCGAAGAATCCTCTTTACCTTTCCTTTTCAAATATAGAGTTTTTATGAAAAAAATCCTGCTGTTGTCGGTTGCCTTTTTGTCTGTTTCTGTTGCTTCTGCCCAAGCAGAGAAGCCCGATAACGCGCCTGTTACATCCCATAGTGATGATGACGGAATGCTTCCGATGAAGAAGGCGGCTGAAGCCGGTGATGTTGCCGCTCAATCTAATTTGGGTTTGGCATATTATTGTGGAGCAGGGGTAAATAAAGACGATGCGTTAGCGGCATTTTGGTATCAGAAAGCCGCAGAAAAAGGGTTAGAGTCGGCCCAGTATAATTTGGGTAATCTGTATGCCACCGGAGAAGGTGTTGCCCAAAATGACGAGCGGGCGGCCTATTGGTATCAGAAGGCGGCCGAGCAAGGCGTTGACGAAGCGCAGTATAATCTAGCGCTGGCCTATGAAAGTGGCAAAGGCGTTGAACAAAGTAATGCCTTAGCGGCCTTTTGGTTGATGAAAGCGGCCAATAAATCATTCAAAGCAAAAACCCATTTGGGATTGGCTTATCAGGCAGGGATTATTGTTCCTCGTGATGATAAAAAAGCGATCGCCCTGTTTTTGAAGGCCAACCGTCAGGCTTATTATGCTGCTGCCCAAATGGCTTTGGGTAATACCTATCGTAACGGTATCGGGGTAAAGCAGGATGATCGGAAAGCCTTCGCTTGGTATCAGAAAGCTGCTGAGCAGGGCGATAGTAAAGCGCAAGATGCTTTGGGTGGCGCCTATGTTATGGGATGGGGAGTGCCTCAGAATTATGAGCATGGCGTATACTGGTTTCGTAAGGCCGCGGAGCAAGGCTTTAGCGAGGCACAATATAATTTAGCCTTTGCCTATGCGCATGGTTCAGGTGTGCCTAAAGATGGTAAGCAATCCTTGTTTTGGTATCAAAAAGCTGCCGAGCAGGGGGATGCTAACTCAGAATACAATGTCGGGCTTGCCTATCGAAAAGGCGAAGATGTGCCGCAGGATTTCGAAAAAGCCGCCTATTGGTATCAGAAAGCCGCAGAAAAAGGTCACGCCAGAGCGCAGTTAAATTTAGGATTTGCCTATCATAATGGTCGGGGGTTGCCCTTGGATTATGCGAAGGCCGTTTTTTGGTACCGTAAAGCGGCAGAGCAAGGAGATGGCAAAGCGGAATATAATTTGGGCGTTGCTTATTATAATGGAGAAGGTGAGCCGAAAGATATCGACCAAACCGTTTTTTGGATAGAAAAAGCCGCTAATCGAGGCGAGGCCGCTGCCCAATATAATTTAGGTGTTTTCTATCTTAAAGGCGAAGGGGTGCCAAAAGATAAGGAAAAGGCGAATTTTTGGTTTGAGAAAGCCGCCGCCAATGGGGATGCCGATGCACGGAATTGGCTCCAAAATTCAAAATCTTAGATTCCGTTGGAATAGTGAGTGTTTGTCTTTTGCAACAAGGTAGAATGATTTCTGTTTTGGGCAAAAAGGGCTGTTTAATATTGGATTCAGCTTCTTAAATTAAGTTGAAATAAAATGGTTCAGCCTTTTTGATAGATGGGCAGTCGCTATGAAAAAAATTCTGTTTTTTACAGCTATCTTTTTGCCTTTTATGGCTAGTCCTGTCCCAGCGCAGACAGGGCCGGCATCCAAAATATCTAGTGGCAGTGGCTTTCAGTCTCTTGAAAAAAGAGCTTTTGCTGGAAATGCCAAAGGGCAGACAGATTTAGGCACGGCTTATTATAACGGTCACGGCGTGACGCAGGATTATAAGCAGGCCATACTCTGGTACCAAAAGGCCGCCAGCCAAGGTTACCCAGTGGCGCAATTCTATTTAGGAAATGCCTACCTTCACGGTATCGGTCTGCAGCAAAGTGATGAGCGTGCTGCTTTTTGGTATCAAAAATCCGCTAATCAGGGTTTTGCTGAAGCGCAGTATAACTTGGCGCTTGCTTACTATAATGGTCGAGGCGTTGCCCAAAATTATGATCAGGCGGCTTTCTGGTATCAGAGGGCGGCTAATCAAGGTTCTGCACCGGCTCAATTTTATTTGGGTGACATGTACCGAAATGGCGCTGGCCTGCCGGAAGATGATCAACAGGCTATATTTTGGTATCAAAAGGCTGCCGATCAGGGCTTTGCCGAGGCGCAATATCATTTGGGATTGGCCTATCGTGATGGCACAGCTGTAAAGAAAAATGAGCAGCAAGCCGTTTTTTGGTATCAGAAAGCGGCCAATCAGGGGCATCCGGCGGCCGAGCTTAATTTAGGTGTCTCTTATCTTAAAGGTAAAGGTGTTACGAAAGATAAGGAGAAGGCCGCTTTTTGGTTAGAAAAAGCTGCCGATCAAGGGGACAGCAATGCCCAAGATTTGCTGCAAATGATGAATAAATAAGTTTTATCAAATTGATAGTGAGGCGACCGGCTGGGTAGATTTAAGCAATCTATCCAGCTTTTTTGTTTTTATTTAAGAAAAGATTCTAATCGGATGTGTTAGTAAAATTTAAAGGCGAGTTGTGAATAATTTTTAAATATAAATAATTATATGGTTATTGTAGAATATTTATCGATTATTTTAGAAATTACGTGGCCATTATGAAAAGAATATTATTTGTATCGGCGTTTTTGTTTTTTATCGCTAATCCTGTTCATGCAGAAGATAAGCAAGATGGAAAAGAATCCAGCGCGCTTTCTATGCCCGCTATTTTAAATGCGGTGGCCGCGGGCAATGCAATGGGGCAAACCGCATTAGCTGAGGCATATGCCTTTGGTGTTGGTGTCCCAAAGGACGAGAAGAAAGCGGCCTTTTGGTATGAGAAAGCTGCTGAGCAAGGCATTGACGAAGCGCAGTATAATTTAGGTCTTCTTTATAGCGAGGGCGTCGGTGTACCACGTGATTCCGAGAAAGCTATTTTTTGGTGGCAGAAGGCGGCTGATCAAAATTTTGCTCCAGCCCAATATAATCTGGGTGTATCTTATCATGACGGTGACGGCGTGCCACAAGATGATAAGCAAGCCGCCCTATGGTACCAGAAAGCGGCCGATCAAGGCGATGCTGATGGCCAATTTGCTCTAGGATTTACTTATACTAATCCTGAAACAGGGCTATTAGATTATAAAAAAGCGGCTTTTTGGTTCCAGAAAGCCGCGGATCAGGGCCTTGCCGATGCGCAATATGATTTAGGTATTGCATATTCGAATGGCCAAGGCGTGCCACAGGATTTTGAAAAAGCCAAATTTTGGTGGCAGAAGGCTGCCGAAAATGGAAATGTAGATGCGCAAAAAGCGCTTCAGAAATTGAATAAATAGTTATTTAGAGGCTTAAAAAGCTGGATGGTGAGCTGGGTAGGTAATCTGTCCAGCTTTTTTTGTTCTTATTTAGAAAAAAACTTCTGATTGGAAATATTAGTAAAATTACAAAACGAATTGTTAATAATTTTCAAATATAAATTATTCTGTGATTATTGCGGAATAATTATCGATTATTTTAAAAATTACGTGGCCATTATGAAAAGAATATTATTTGCATCGGTGTTTTTGTTTTTTACCGCTAATCCTGTTCATGCAGAAGATAAGCAAAATGGAAAAGCATCCAGCACGATTTCTATGCCCGCTATTCTAAAAGCGGTGGACGCAGGTAATGCAAAGGGGCAAGCTGCATTAGCTGAGATTTATGCCTCTGGTATTGGTGTCCCAAAGGACGAGCAGAAAGCGGCGTTTTGGTATGAGAAAGCTGCTGAGCAAGGTATTGACGAAGCGCAGTATAATTTAGGCATTCTTTATAGCGAGGGCGTCGGCGTACCACGTGATTTCGAGAAAGCTACTTTTTGGTGGCAGAAGGCGGCTGATCAAAATTTTGCACCCGCCCAATATAATTTGGGCGTATCTTATCATCAAGGTCGCGGCGTGCCAAAAGATGATAAGCAAGCAGCCCTGTGGTACCAGAAAGCCGCCGAGCAGAATTTTGCACCCGCTCAATTGAGCTTTGGAAAATTTTTTTATTTTGGCGTAGCTGTGCCGCAGAATTATGAAAAAGCCCTTTTTTGGTATCAGAAAGCCGCAGATCAAGGGTATGCCGAGGCACAATTCGTTTTAGGGGTCTCTTATTCTAATAACCAGAAGCTGTTAGATTACAAAAAATCAATATTTTGGTATGAGAAGGCGGCTGCGCAGGATGTTGTGAAAGCGCAATATAATTTAGCCGCTCTTTATGAAAAAGGCGTTGCCGTCCCTCAAGATTACGAAAAAGCTGCCTCTTGGTTTCAGAAAGGTGCCGATCAAAATTTTGCGCCGTCTCAACTTGCCCTTGGTAAGCTTTATTATTTCGGCAAAGCTGTGCCACAGAATTATGAAAAAGCAGTCTTCTGGTTCCAAAAAGCGGCTGATCAAGGCGATGCCGATGGCCAATTTGCTCTAGGATCTATTTATGCCAGCTCTCAAACTGGGCTGTTGGATTATAAAAAAGCGGTGTTTTGGTTCGAAAAAGCCGCCGAGCAGGGCATAGTTGGTGCTCAATACAATTTAGCCAATCTTTATGATCAAGGTGTTGCTGGATCACAAAATTCTGAGAAAGCGGCTTTTTGGTATGAAAAGGCGGCAGAGCAAGGCTTTGCCGATGCTCAGTATAATTTGGGTGTTCATTATGGCAAAGGCGAAGGCGTGCCACAAAATATCGAAAAAGCTACATTCTGGTGGCAAAAGGCCGCCGAAAAGGGAAATGTAGATGCGCAGCAAGCGCTTCAAAAATTGAATAAATAGTTTTTTAGGGGCTTATAGAGCGGGATGATGTGCCGGGTGGAGGCACGCGATCTATCCCGCTTTTGAAAGATACAAATGGAGTTGAATAATTTCATTTATTGGATGGAATATTTGCTTCCAATAAAACTATTGCCATGATCGCTGTTTGATCGTTATGCGATTTTTTTTATAAATTATACGGTGATCATGAAAAGAGTATTATTCGCAGCAGTGTCTTTATCTTTCATCGCTCATCCTTTTTATGCTGTGGCAGTAGGACAGGTTGCCGAAGGATCCAATCGCCCTTCGATAGCCGCATTGCAGAAAAAAGCAGAAGCTGGAGATGTTAAGGCGCAATCTGCCTTGGGGGAGGCTTACAGTTTTGGTCAAGGCGTTCCACAAAGCGATGAAAAGGCCGCTTTTTGGTATCAAAAGGCTGCAAAGAAAGGCTATGCACCTGCTCAATTCCATTTAGGTAATTTTTATCACAATGGTGATGGTCTCCCGAAAAGTAATGAGCAGGCTATTTTTTGGTGGCAGAAGGCGGCAGAGCAAGGTGAAGCCAAAGCGCAATTTAACGTAGCTATTGCTTATCATACTGGCCAAGCTGTGCCGAAGAGTGATGAGCGTTTTATTTTTTGGATGGAGCAGGCTGCTAATCAAGGCGCTGTCATGGCACAAATGGTGCTGGGAACGGCCTATGCCAATGGTCAAGGCGCAGCAAAAGACAAAAAGAAGGCTGCTTATTGGTATCAGAAGGCGGCTGATAACGGAAATACCGACGCACAAAAAATGCTGAAAGCATTGAATGATCAGCATTAGAGCTTAGGGTTTTAAGATGTCTTGGACTGGGCGTGTTTTGTTCTGCCCAGTCTTTTTATTGTGTAAATTACATTATGTTCTGAGATAAGATCTACAAAAAAGATAATTTCGAGTTGTGTTAAGATAATTGATTTATGAAATAAAAATAATTTTTAAATATAATTGTTATTATAGATAGAATATAATATTTTTTAAGTAATTTTTACAATTTGTGCGGTTATCATGATCATTATTATTTCTTTCGTTGCAACGCTTTTATTGGCGATGTTTTTTGGACAAAAGAAGCAGAAAAAACCAGATATATTTACATACCATTCTGTTTCTGAAGTGCAGAATGCGGCTGAAGCCAATGATGCTGAAGCGCAATATAATTTAGGCCTTGCCCATTATACAGGTTCTGAAGTTCGACAGGATTATAAAAAAGCCCTATCTTTGTGGGAACAATCGGCTGAGCAAGGCTATGCTGATGCTCAGTTTATTTTGGGTGCGGCTTATCAAAGCGGTGAAATTGTGCCGCAAAATTATGAAAAAGCTGCCTTCTGGCTTAAAAAAGCAGCAGAGCAAGGCAATATTATGGCTCAGTGTAATTTAGGCGTTTTTTATAACAATGGTGCGGGTGTGCCGCAAAGTGATGAAAAGTCAGCTTTTTGGTATTTGAAAGCGGCCGAACAAGGTGAACCGAGATCTCAATTCAATTTTGGTGTTGCCTGTTATAATGGGGCTGGGGTGCCACAGGATTATGAGAGAGCCGTTTATTGGTATAAAAAGGCTGCCGATCAGGGCAATCACTTTGCTCAATATAATTTAGGTCTTTGCTATGGCAAAGGTTTGGGTGTGCCAGAAAATCGAGAAAAAGCATTATTCTGGATTCAGCAGGCTGCCAATAACGGGGATGTCCAGGCAAAAAGTGCCCTTCGACAAGGAATTATCTGAAGCGCGGATATTCAAATATTTATAGTGGTTGGTAGAGTTTTTTGGGCATTGTTTAATGGTTATTTTTCTGCCGTCTAAACATTTTAGATAAATATTATCATTTCTGCCGTAAATTAGTTGTTCGATCTTTTTATAATTATGTGGTTTTCACGAAAAGAATATTATGGGCAGCAGCATTTTGGCCTTTGGTTGTTAATCCTGTTCAAGCGGCAGAGGAAACGCAGACAAGTCAGATAGAGCAGGTATCCAGTGATAATTCTATAGTTGAAATCCAGAAGGCTGCCGAGGCAGATGATGCCAAGGCTCAGCTAAGGTTAGCTGCGTTTTATTCCTTAGGTCAGAATGTCCCTCAGGATTATAAGATGGCGGCGTTTTGGTATCAGAAAGCGGCTGATTAAGGGTATGCTTTTGCTCAAAATAATTTAGGGAATGCCTATGCTTATGGTGCCGGTGTTTCCCAAAATTATGGGAAAATGGTATTCTGGTATCAGAAATCTGCGGATCAAGGTAATGCGGATGCTCAATTAAAGCTAGGTTTTGCGTATTACCTTGGTCAAGGCGTGCTAAAAGATGAAAGAGTAGCGAGATTCTGGATTCAGCAGGCGGCAGATAAAGGTAATACCGACGCACAAAAAGCATTGCCAATAATGTTTCGTTAGTTTTTACCAGCGGATTCGCTCCATTATTTCGTCTTCATTATCGGGATTAGGTGCGTTTTATCTGTTGATTGAAATTTGGGGGTGAGGTGATCTCGCCCGTTAGACCCCGACCGCCTTTAAAAGATGGGTAACCAAAGGGCGATAGCCGTCACCGAATAACCTTAGATGGATCAGAGCTGGCCATAATTTATAGATATTCAGCCTTTCCTTATAGCCCGGGGTGAGGGCATGATAGGTTTCATAGGCTTCGTAAAAAGAGCCGCTTGCCCGATCGAAAAGATTGATCATTGCAATATCGACTTCGGCATCGCCGTAATAGCAGCAGGGGTCAATCAGACCTGAAATACGGCCATCATCCACCAAGATATTACCATCCCACAAATCACCATGGAGCAAGGCGGCTCTGGGCGTCATGGGCAGGCGTTGCGGTAAATCTTCGATCAGCTCTTCCAAGCGATCAACCAGATCGGGGGATATATGCGGAAGATGCGGGCGGAGGCGATATTCACCCCAGAAATCAGGCCAGCTCCGCATCCATTTATTCACCATCGGGATGCCGCCGATCCCGTAATCTTTTTGCCAGCCGTAAAGGGCACCTTCGGTCGTATGGAGCAAGGCCAAAACCTTGCCAAGGTCATCCCATGCGTGATGCAGCACATCACGGTTACGTAGCCATTCTATGACCAGCAGATTTTCGTCGGTGGCAAAGACCTGTGGGGCGGGAGCGCCGCTTTGGCTGATAGCCGCCAGCATATCGGCTTCTATCTGAGGGAAGGGGCTGTTTTTGGCGACAGCATGGCTGCCATCTTCTAGCCATAGGCGGGTAACTTGGGATAAATCCCCGCCATGTAACCGTTCTTCTCTGACCAAGGGTTTTCCAATCAGAAGGGCTGCCTCATCGGCAACGGAGATGGAAGAACGGTCATTCATGAGATTACCTTCACAACAGCTATTTTAAATAGATCAAAGATTTTTCGGTTATCTGTTTCGCTTTAAGCTTTATTCCGGCTTTTTAGGTAATCAAGCAAGGCTTTTGCGCCGGTAGAGACATCTTGCCATGTTTTTTCAAAATCACTGGCATTCCCACGAAAGGGGTCTGCGACTGATTGGCCTTCTTTGCCCGCGACATAGTCCAGAAGCAGATTGAGTTTGGCCTTGCTGCCTTTCGGTTGCAGTCTTTTTAGATTGGCGATGTTTTTACCGTCCATCGCGATCACATAATCGAAGAGGTGAAAATCTTCCCGTGTGACCTGTCGCGCTTTTAGATCGCTGATATCGAGACCGTGATTGCGGGCGGCGACTTGGGCGCGTTTATCCGGCGCGCGGCCAATATGCCAATCGCCGGTTCCGGCAGAATCCGTTTTGACATTGAAACCTTCTTGGTCGGCGAGATCACGGAAGGCACCTTCAGCTAAAGGAGAGCGGCAGATATTGCCGAGGCAAACAAAAAGCACGGTCGGGGTCATCGGGTTTTATTCTCCTGAAACGAAAGGATTTCTTCTGTATCTGGTCGTGTTAAATTATGAAACGGATAGATCCATCGTTATGTTATTTTTATGAGCCTGATTAAAATGTATCATGCCTGAATTAAGAAGGCTGTAAATATGTTACGGGCGATAGCTTGGCGCTGTATATGCTTGTTCTAGCGGCTCTTTATATGCCCAGTTAGAAGAAATTATCGTCCCTATTGGTTTGTTCTAGTGTGTATTATGACTGCCTAAAATAGTTATCCTGTTATCAAGACGTCTCAAAAAAACAGTGATGTCCAAGTAAAATATCTGGCTATTAACGAGTTTGTAATCTTATTAAGCGAGAGCATATAGTCTAGGTTGCGTGACGTTCTGCTTTTGTTGATTGTAATGAGTAAGGGCTTTTGTGATGGCCGCAATTTTTATTATAATATTACTTGCAATATATTTTATTCCTACATTGGTTGCCAACTCTCGCAATCATAAGAACACGATGTCGATCTTTCTTCTTAACTTATTTTTAGGTTGGACATTTTTAGGATGGGTTGCGGCATTGGTATGGTCATTTACTGCTCAAGATTAAAGAGTTTCTTGGGTGAAGGCCGTGATGATGGTTTAAAGAAGGAAAAGCGTAATAGCGTGCGTTTGGGGTTGTCGCATGCTTTCCTTGGGATGCCATCGCTCTCAAAAAGATGCTGGCGGATTTGCCGCTTTTGGGAGCGCCAAACATAACGGTTGACCGTTAGTCGCAGCTTGCTGAAAAAGCGATTATGATATTGGGCATCGGCTATGCAGGTGCGGTGATAATAAAATTTTGGTTTCGCTCTCTTCTTTATCGTATTTTTTAGGTTTTCACCGAAGAATAGTCTGATGTTATAGTATTTTTAGTGGCTTTTCTGTCTTTTTAGGCTTTGTTCTGAAATATCAGGAAAATCTGTTGAAAATCAGAAAAAAATGATAGCATCTTCTTCCATGACAAATGTGACTTCACAAAACGAAAATCTATCGCCTCTCAAGCTCGTGCGGGCTAAAATCACAAAAGCGGCAAAAACCGCTGGAAGAAATCCTGACGATATTGAGCTGATCGCGATTTCCAAATTACATCCGGCTGAAGCAGCGCTTCCCCTGATTGCTGAAGGACAGCGTGTTTTCGGTGAAAACCGCGTTCAGGAGGCCTTGGGTAAATGGCCGCCCTTGATCAAGGCAAATCCCGATATTCGCCTGCATTGCGTGGGGCAGCTTCAATCGAATAAAGCCAAAACAGCGGTTGAATTATTCGATGCGATCCATTCGGTTGATCGGCCTTCTTTGATTGAGGCCTTGGGGCGTGCCATGGATTCTTTGGATAAGAAACCGGAATGCTTCATTCAGGTTAATATTGGCGAAGAAGACCAAAAGGGTGGTTGCGACATTGCCGATACCAAAGCCATTTTGCAGCAATGCCGCGATGCAGGATTGCCTGTTATCGGTTTAATGTCTGTGCCTCCTCTCGAAGTTGAGCCTGCGCCTTATTTTGCCCTGACCGTTAAAATGGCACATGATCTGGGCTTGCCTGCGGTTTCGATTGGTATGTCTTCAGATTATGAAAAAGCGATTGCCCTTGGCGCGACCCATATCCGTGTCGGAACGGCGTTGTTTGGTCATCGGGAATAATTATTTTTCTGTCGTAGAAAGGCGGGGGCAATGAGTGAAGCGGCTATTTTGATCGAGGGATTGTCCAAAGTCTATGACGGAGGCAAACAAGCCGTTACCGATCTCAATCTGAAGATACCTCGCGGATCTATCTATGGGTTATTGGGCCCTAACGGTGCCGGAAAATCAACGACGATCAATGTTTTAGCCGGACTTGTCAAAAAAACGGTCGGACGGGTTTCAATTTGGGGATTTGATATTGATCACGACCCGTTGAATGCCCGTGCGTCGATCGGGATTGTGCCGCAGGAAATCTTCTTCGATCCTTTCTTTACGCCGTTTGAAACTTTGGAAGTTTATGCCGGTCTTTTCGGTATTCCCAAAAAACAGCGGCGGACGATGGAGTTGTTGGAGGCGGTGCATCTGGCCGACAAGGCTTTTTCCCATGCCCGTTCTTTATCGGGGGGAATGAAACGCCGGTTGTTAGTTGCAAAAGCGATGGTCGCTTCGCCGCCAGTTCTGGTTTTGGATGAGCCGACAGCCGGGGTTGATATCGAATTGCGGCAACAGCTTTGGTCTTATGTCAAAAAGTTGAATGACCAAGGGGTGACGATTGTTCTGACCACCCATTATTTGGAAGAGGCCGAACAATTATGTGACCGGATTGCGATTATCAATCATGGCCATTTGGTAACCGATCAGCCGACCCGCGCTTTGTTGGATATGGCAGGGGACAAAAGCATGGATGTCGTTTTACGGCAGCCTGTCGATGCCTTGCCCGCAGAGGTTGCCTCTTGGTTGACCCATTACAACCATGAGGTTTCTGCCGAAATGGTTGATCCGAACCGCTTGCATATCCGTTACGATAAGAAGAAGATCACGGCCGGTGATATATTGACGGTTATTGAACAGGCCGGATTAGCCATTGTCGATGTGTCGACACATGAAGCTGATCTGGAAGATGTCTTTTTGAGCCTGACCAAGGGCAAGCCAGAAGCATCGTTAACATAACCGGTGGCGTTAAACCTTTCTACGGGTTTGAATAAAAGCCGGTATCAGTAATGGAGGTCTTTTGACCTTATGAGTGACAAGATTTTTGATGTCGTTATCGTCGGCTCGGGGGCTGCTGGATTAACCGCAGCTTTGCATTTGGCTGACCGTTTTGATGTGGCTGTTCTGGCAAAAGGATCTATTTCAGATGGATCGACCGCGAAGGCACAAGGCGGCATTGCTGCGGTGTTGGATGCCGGTGACAATTTTGAAAACCATATCAAAGATACCTTTACCGCGGGTGCTGGATTAAATCGTCGTTCGACCGTTGAATATGTGGTTGAACATGCACCGGAAGCAATCGAGCATTTGGCTGAAATCGGTGTGCCTTTCAATCCCGGCAACCAGTTCGGCGAAAGATGGCATTTGACCCGTGAGGGTGGACATAGTCATCGTCGTATTGTCCATGTTGATGATGCGACCGGTCTATCTGTTCAGAAGGCTTTGCAAAAAGCAGCGCATGCCCATCCGCGTATTCGTTTAATTCCTGATATGGCGGCGATTGACCTGATCTCCGGTCGGCATTGCCAGGACCCTTCGGATAGCCGTGCGATCCATGGGGTTTATGCCTATAATTCATGGAATGGAAAAGTTCAGCGTTTTCTAGGCCGTGCCACGATTTTGGCAACCGGTGGCGCAGGACAGATTTACCAGCATTCGACAGCCCCTAAGGGTGCGACCGGTGACGGTATTGCGATGGCATGGCGTGCGGGGGCGCGGGTTTCCAATCTGGAATTCAATCAGTTCCACCCAACCGCCCTTTATAATCCGGAAGGCACCCATTTCCTGATTACCGAGGCGATGCGCGGTGAGGGTGGTCAACTGAAAATCCCGACCGATGGTCATCGGTTTATGCCGGATTTTGACGACCGCAACGAATTAGCACCCCGTGATATTGTGGCGCGTGCGATTGATCATGAAATCAAACGTTTGGGTCTGGATTATGTCTATTTGGATATCAGCCATCGTCCGGCAGAATTCATTGAGCAGCATTTCCCGACCATTCGCGCCCATTTGTTAGAGCAGGGTATTGATATCACGACCCAGCCGATTCCGGTTGTGCCAGCGATGCATTATACTTGCGGTGGTGTTTTGACCGATCTGAATGGTCGTGCCGATTTACCCGGTCTCTATGCGATTGGTGAGGTTGCGCAATCAGGTTTGCATGGTGCCAACCGTTTGGCCAGTAACTCTTTATTGGAATGTCTGGTCTTTGGTGAGGCGGCGGCTCGTCATATACATGAAAATTGGGACGATTTGGCTGAACCTCCGGCGGTTCGTCCGTGGGATAACAGTCGGGTTACTAATTCCGATGAAGAAATCGTGGTTCAGCATAACTGGCATGAAATCCGGCGCGCTATGTGGGACTATGTCGGTATTGTTCGTTCCAACAAGCGTTTGATGCGCGCACGCCATCGTTTGGATAATTTGACCCATGAAATTGCTGAATATTATGGCAATTTCCATGTTTCGCCTGAATTGATCGAGCTTCGCAATTTGATTGATGTCGCGGGTTTGGTTGTGCGTTGTGCCATGAGCCGAAAAGAAAGCCGCGGATTGCATTTCAATCTCGACTATCCGGATACTTTGCCTGTGGCCGTTGATACGGTGTTGACGCCCTAGGTCATATTAAAACGTCACTTTTTTAATGGGGGGAATATGAAGCGGACGATAATCGGGCTTTTGGCAATGACAGCGGCGGTTCCAGCGATGGCGGTCTTACCGCCTGTAATTGGAGACCCATGGCCCGTCGAAGCCAGCAACCTATCCAAGACAGTTAAAACCATTTCTTCCGATGTGTTTGAAGGACGGGCACCAGGTAGTCAGGGTGAGAAAAAGACAATCGATTGGCTGATACAGCAATATCAGTCTTTGGGACTGGAGCCCGCAGGCGATAATGGTGGTTGGACGCAGGCCGTTCCGTTGGTGCATACCCGATTGGGTAAGCCGGAACATTTGGAGATAGCGACCCGACAGGGCGTAATGCCATTAGAGTTGGATAAAGATATTTATCTGACCAGTTTGCGGCCTGTTGATAAAATTATCTTGAACAACGCGCCTGTAGTTTTTGTTGGTTATGGTGTTTCTGCCCCTGAACGAGGTTGGGACGATTTCAAAAATGTTGATCTGAAAGGCAAAATTGCTGTCTTTTTGATCAATGACCCTGATTTTGCGGCCGTGTCCGGCGATGATGCTTTCGGGAAATTTGGCGGTCGCGCCATGACCTATTATGGCCGTTGGACCTATAAATTCGAAGAAGCGGCTAGACGAGGCGCGGTTGCTGCCTTGATCGTCCATGATACCCAAGGGGCGGGTTATGGATGGAATACGGTAACGGCACCGGCCGGTGAAGGCTATGACATTATTCGTGGTGAAACGGATAAGCCTGTGGCTTTGCAGGGGTGGTTATCGCAATCGGCGGCAGAGACAATATTTGCAAAGTCGGGTTTGAATTTCGAAAATCTTAAAAAACAGGCACGGCAGAAATCCTTCCGTCCCGTTACTTTGAAAAATAGTGGTTTTTCGGCGAGCCTGCCTTTAACCTATCAGAATATTACCAGCTATAACGTCCTTGGCCGGATAAAAGGCGCGAAGCGGCCTGATGAAACCATCATGTTTGGGGCGCATTGGGATGCCTATGGTATCGGCGCACCCGATAGTGAAGGCCGCACCATTCGTCCGGGTGCGATTGATGATGGAGTGGGTGTCGCCGCTGTTTTAGAATTGGCGCGCTTATTCAAATCGGATCAGCATCAGCCTGATCGTTCTTTGTTATTTGCATCATGGACAGCAGAAGAGCGCGGCATATTGGGTTCCAGCTATTATGCCGAGCATCCTTTATATCCATTGGATAAAACGGTCGCCAATTTTACCATTGATGTTTTGCAAACAGCTGGCCGATCAAATGACGTATTGTTGATTGGTGCCGGACAAAATACGCTTGAAAATGATCTTGCCAAAGTCGCCAAAGGCGAAGATCGGGTTGTGAAACCGGAATTGCTGCCTGAGCGTGGTCTCTTCTTCCGAGCGGATCACTTGCCCTTTGCCAGAAAAGGCGTGCCTGTTTTGTTGATGATGGGCATGGCTGGTGCCTATGACCTTCAAGATGGAGGCGAGGCTGCTGGTGAAAAATGGCTGTCTGGTTACATGAAATGCTATCATCAGACTTGTGACCGTTGGACAGAAAATGCCAATTTTCAGGGCGCTGCACAAGATGTGAAGCTACTTTATCTGATGGGTGAAGATTTGGCTTTCTCTGGCCGTTGGCCGCAATGGTTGCCCAATTCCGAATTCAAGACGAAGCGAGCACCCAAATAATCGCTTTTTATTTTTATGAAAATTCTAAAAAGGTCTATTGTAATCACAGTAGACCTTTTTTTGTAAATGACGATTTAGTTACTTTTTTAAATCATATGCTTAATAATAATTAAGCCTATAAATTAGGCTTAAAATTGAATTTGAATAATTTTGGTTTTTTTGTAATTATTTTTTAAATAAATATTTTTAATATTTGTCATCCAATAACAAAAAACCTTTGGGAAAAGTTGGTATGGCAAAGAATAGAAAAGGGTCGTTAAAACATGACGAAAAGCGTATCATTAAAGCCCTGCTTTCTCAGGGGTGGCGTAATCAAGACATACAAGCTTTAGTCAATATTGGGCGTAAGTATACTATTAATGGAGCACGTATTACTGAGGTTAAAAAAGACGATAGTATTGTTGCCGCAACCAAAGATGAAGTGCATTTTTTTGAAGTTAAACAACATTCTTTTGATGAAAAAACAGGCTTAAACCCTTTTGTTAATGAGCGATTGATACGTGCCCGAGAAGCAATGATCTTGGCTGTTCAGGTTTTTAATAACCCTACAACGTGTTTTAAATCTGAAGTTTTTACTATGCTAGCAAATGTTGCATGGACTTATTTGATCCATGAATTTTATGAACAAAATGATGTTAATATTGTAGGTTGCGATGGACGAACCTTATTACTAAGTAAGGCAATAGAACGAAATGATTGTCCTTTTAATGATGGCGTAAAAAACAATCTTCGTTCTCTAAAAAAATTACGAGATGAAGTTGAGCATAAATTACTTGGTCGAGCAGATTTTAAATGGCTTGGCTTATTCCAAGCATGTTGTTTAAATTTCGATAGGGTATTGTGCCAACTTTTTGGAAAAAAAATTAACTCTTGCACGCGAACTATCCTTCGCACTCCAATTTTCTAAGCTTGATTTCTCTCAAACAACAACGCTTAATCGTTACGAAATTCCTGAGCATATAGATGCGATTGATGCACGCTTACATGAAGATATGACTGAGGAGCAAATCGCGGATCTTGATTACCAATTTCGTGTTGTTTATACTCTTGATGCTGTATCAAAATCACGAGCACATTTTCAGTTCGTAAATCCAGATTCTACACAAGGCAAAGAAATCCATAACGTATTGGTACGACATCAGTTATCAGATTCACTCTATCCGCATAAAGCTGGTGATGTTGTAAATAAAGTCAAAAACGATACGGGCAAAAAATTTACTACTCATAACCATACGCAAGCGTGGAAATTTTTTAATGTCCGACCTGCATCAGGAGGAAGCCAGCCAGAAAATACGAATAAAGAGTATTGTATATATCACCCCGTATACAATAGTTATACATATTCGGATAGCTGGATAGAGTATCTTAAAAATATAGTAAAAAATGATGAAGAGTTTTCTAAATTAAAGCTGTATAAATTTCCAAAAATAAAATAGAAAATAAATTTTTATTCTACTCAAGCATGTCTTTGTTGAAAATGGCCTGACAAATGTCAGGCCATTTTATTAAAAGCGATCGGGAATAGGGCGATAAATGCATCGCTATCCGTGGTTTCTTAGATGCCTTTGAAGTCGATGGTGTCTTTCCTTTGCAGTGGAGCAAAAGAAAGCAGTCCACGGCGATAATTAAAACGAACAGGTATGGTGGTAACACCGGCACCGATGGTGACCAAGGATTCTTGCACCCGAGGCTCATGCATCAAATGAGGCGGGTTAATCGGGATGCCAACCCCGTCGTCTGATACCGTGACCCGATGATTGGCATCGCGGTCATGTGTCAGGATAACGGCATATACACCTGTTTTTGGAACCCGAACGCAGATTTTTATGGGGCCGCTTTTCGGGATAACCATTTCTTGCCGCCGGAAGATTTTATTCTGGGCGGATAATTCCTCTTCATCGGCCATGAAGTCATCTTCCGTCGGGGGATAAAGATCGATTCTCAGCAAGCCTTTGCGGTCTTTTAAGCCGACAGCCTGAACGACCAAGGCGGGGCCTTTTTCGTTCGGGCGGCACATCACCTCTTCTTCTGAAGGGGCATTGGCAATGATGCCCTGATCATTAGCCATGAAAGACACGAGGCCTTTGGTCGAGTCCACTTCTACCATATGCTGGTAGCTGTTTTTTTGCGTGGTTTTTGCAGTGTTAACCGTCGAGGGCAGCGCCGTTGCTGTTTTAGTAGGAGCTGTGGCGACTGCGCTGAAAGGGGATGAATCCGGATTAGCGGAATCCATGATAGGTTTCGGGTTGCTGTCGGTTGCTGTGTCAGAAACGGAAGAAGAAGAAAGAATCTGGGTGACCGCCGATGCTTCTTTTTGTTGTGTGCTGATCCTGCCATCCACAACAGGCTGGGCAGCCAGCAAGGCCAAGAATTCCAACACGTATTTTTCCTCTCTTACCGCTTCTGGGAAAGCAATATTTCTATTTTATACTTTAGTGACAAGCATATCTATGCTGAAATGACAAGGGAAAGAACATTGAGTTTCAACAAGCTATTATCCCATGTCACCAAAAACACTCATTTTATATTCAAAAATTTTAAGAACATCTTCAGGAATTAGTTTGTCATAATCTCCGGTAACGAAAATACCATACTTCATGGCCTTTCTCGCGGGCTTTCTTTTCATAACGGGTCTGTGGCCAATCTTGTGGACGCTGTAAAAAGTCGCGAGGCGTTTCAGCCAGCCATTCAAAATCGGGGCGTTGTCCCATAATCATCATAGCCCAGCTGCAATAAATAGGATGATCGGTTCCAAAACGGAATTCGCCTCCCTTTTTCAATTTGCGGGCGATGAGTCCGATAGGCCCGTGATTCATAAAGCGTCTTTTGGCATGGCGGGCTTTTGGCCATGGATCGGGATGCAGAAGATAGGCGCGGTCTAAGCTGCCATCGGGTAATTGTTCCAGAATATCCAAGGCATCGCCACGATGAAGTCGAATATTCTTTAGCTGGTTATTGTCGATATGCGTCAGTAGGCCAACGACACCATCCAAAAAGGGTTCGCATCCGATAAAGCCATGATCGGGACGCATCATAGCTTGTCCGGCGAGATGTTCGCCTTTGCCGAAGCCGATTTCAAATTCCAGCGGTCGATTATCGCCGAAAAGATCGGTCGCGGAGACCGGCTCTTCTGTTGTGATTTCGAGCTGTGGCAGCAGCATTTCGACTAATTCTGCCTGTTTGGGGCGCAGGCTGTGACCTTGTTGTCTGCCATATAGCCTACGAATAGTGAGAGGATCATGAATAGAGCTGTCAGTCATAAGATCGCCGTATCGGATTTTTCAGAAAGAAGGAAGAGAAAGCGTTTTTTGTAAAAAACCATATTTTGCGCGAAGGATGAGTAAAATTTTTCTTTGATGGAAAGAATGCATCCGGTTGTGGCCGCAAAAAGAAATAGGGGCAAAGCTTTATCCGATATGGATCAGCGTATTTTATGCCGCATGAGAAATTCTTCTTCCCCGTCATTTTCATTATGGTGATCAAGAATTTCCCATGCGTTATGCCATAGCGGATTTATTGTGGCTGGAGCCTTAACCCCATACGGATGGAGTCTTTGAAACCAAAAATCGGAGCTAATATACCAACAGAATGCCGTTTCAGATCGCGGTAGCCTAAGCGAGCGTAAAGGCGATGTGCTCTTTCATTTTTCTTGATGACATCGAGAATGACCATCTCGACACCTTGTCGCAGGGCTTGTTCTTTGATGTAGCCAAGCAGTGAACGGCCAACGCCTTGACTGCGAGCGGATTCATCAACGCAGATACTTTCTACCATCATTTGTCCTGCTTTAGGCTGATGATCGAGTTGGCTTAATAAAATTCCCCGCAAGATGCCGCCTATTTTGCCGTAAGTGGCAAAAAGATGTTTGAGCTCTTCATTGAGCGCATTTGGGTTGTAGCCTTTATAGGTCGCAACACCGAGTAATTGGCCGCTGCGGCTGGTCGCACTGACGATAGATCTGGATGAGATGCTGCGGCGGAGAAAGTCCATTGCCTTTTCTTGTGATCCTAGCGGGATCTTTAATTTTCGGGCGAAGGTTTTCCAGAAAAGCAGATAGGCAGAATCCATATTTTCAGAAGGAACGCCATCCTGAATTTTGAAATCTTTTATCGGGGATAAGGGGGGGCGGGGCGTAGAATGAGACATCGTATATCCACATTATTGGCCAAGATTTGGAAAAGATCACAAATAGCCGGATAGCTGATGAGATTTTGAGCCTGTTGCCTGCGGCCAGTTTCAAAAGACAGACGACCGAATACATGGAAGATACCGGTGTTTAGTCTCTTCGTGGGCGGGGCAGCTTATATTGGGCGCTAAATCTTGGGGGGCAGATATCGGGCTATCGTTGAAAGACAAAAAAAGGGCTGGAGAGAAAATCCCCCCAGCCCCTTTTTTGCGTTGTTATAAAGCGAATTAAGCTTCGATAACGTCGACAATGTTGGTGGTGCCAGCTTTACCGAAAGGTTCGCCTGCAACAACAACCAGCTTGTCACCAGCTTTAGCAAAACCGTATTTTTTAGCGGTTTCAGCAGCCAGCTTTTTAGCTTCGTCCAAGGTCTTAACCGAGGAAACTTCGATCGGCTGAGCGCCCCAGACCAGACCTAAACGACGAGCAACCGTTGCGTTCGGGGTCAAGGACAGGATCGGAGCCGTCGGACGGGTGCGGGAAACGCGCTGTGCCGTTACACCGGTTTCGGTGAAGACGACGATAGCTTTTGCGCCAACCGTTTCAGCAGTTTTGCTGGCATTTTCAGCCAAAGCATCAACCGTGGTCGGTTCTGCTGGGGTCGGGGTGAAGCGAACGCGTTCGATGTAACCCGGCGCATTTTCAACATAAGAAGAAATGCGATGCATCATGTTAACAGCTTCATGCGGCCAGTCACCGGCTGCAGATTCTGCAGAAAGCATGATACCATCGGCACCTTCGTAAATGGCGTTTGCAACGTCACTGACTTCAGCGCGGGTCGGAGCCGGAGCTTTGATCATGGATTCGAGCATAGCGGTTGCAACGACAACCGGCTTGCCCAGCTGACGGGAGCGTTCAACGATGCGCTTCTGCGTCGGCGGAACGGATTCCGGCAAGCATTCAACACCAAGGTCACCACGAGCAACCATGACAGCATCGGTAGCTTCAAGGATGGATTCGAGGTTTTCAATGGCGGCGGGCTTTTCGAGTTTGACGAGAAGCGGAGCGCGACCTTTGATGAGTTCTTTGGCTTCGATGACGTCTTCGACGCGCTGCACAAAGCTAAGAGCAATCCAGTCAGCTTTTTCCTGAAGAGCAAAGTCGAGATCTTTGCGATCTTTCGGGGTCAGAGCGGCCAGCGGGATCACAACGTCAGGAACGTTGAAACCTTTATGGTCGGAAAGGGGACCCGGAACTTCGACGCGGGTAACGATCTTCGTCGGGGAAGATTCGACGCAACGAACAACGATTTTACCATCGTCCAAAAGGAGACGGTGACCCTTGTCTAATGCCTTGAAGATTTCAGGATGCGGCAGGTTAACGCGGGTTTCATCACCAAGGGCGGTGTCCTGATCGAAAGTGAAGGTCTGGCCTTCTTTCAACTGAACCTTGCCTTCTTTGAAGTCACCGACGCGGAGTTTCGGACCCTGAAGATCGAAAAGGATCGTGGACGGGCGATTGAATTCTTTTTCAAGCGCACGAATGTTGTCAACGATGACTTTCTTTTCGTCATGGGTACCGTGGCTCATGTTGATACGGAATACGTCCGCACCTGCCAAGAAACGATCACGGATCTGTTCTGCCGTGGAGCTGGCAGGACCTAATGTGGAAACAACACGTACCTTACGGCCGCGTGGGAAAAGTCCTTCAGTCAAGCTTCTATTCCTTCCGCTTTGCTGATTTAAAATCACTTTATGCCATTTGCGCTTCTATCATCAGATGATCAAGCACAACTTCGCGTGGCAATTTGTTACAATTGGAAGGAAAAGGGAAGCGTCTCTTCGCCTAGAATCCATATTTTTCTTTATTTTCAGTAAAAAAAAACGTTTTCTTTTCCGCCTCTTGCCTAAAGATTGCTGTATCGTGAGTTTTTTCATACAGCCTTGATAGGGTAAACTGTATTGAGAAGCCTTTTCCTTTGGAAAACAGGCAAAAATTATATATTTAGTTATTTTTCAATGGGGAATGAATTTTACCATGTCAGAAAATGTTGCCGCTGATCAGCTCCGTCTGTTCGTCGAACGGATTGAACGACTCGAAGAAGAAAAGAAAGGCATGGCGGACGATATCCGTGATGTTTATCTGGAAGCCAAATCCCAAGGCTTTGATGCAAAAACAATGCGTTCGGTTATTCGTTTGCGGAAAATGGAAAAAGATGCCCGCGATGAAATGGATGCTTTGCTGGAAACCTATCGGAATGCGCTTGGGTTGAACTAGGTCTTTTTTACTATCCGAAAAAGGCGGGGCTACTCTTTTTTGATACTCTACTAGGGCATTAGAGAAATTCTATCGGGTTTTAGCGAGAAAGCATTTAGGTCAAGCCGATATCAATCAGCCCGTTTTAAGGCTATGATGACGGCTATTGATGATGCTGTTCTTCCCATAGAAATGATATTTTGCTATTTACCCCGCTCGTAAAGTCACACTTTATCTTCTTTTCGATATTTTTCAGACGTTATTCTGTCTGGAAAAGAAGGCCGGTGTGACTTGAAACGGAGACCGGAATCTTCTGGCTGTCGATCCGTCAGTCAGATCGGGGCATTGTTTTATAAAGAGCTGGATCCGGCGTGGTCTGACCAATGTCCCGCTTTATTTCGTCTAATTTTTTGATTAGGTCGGATGTAAAGCCAGTATCCCTATTCCCCGATTACGGGGATATTCATGTATCTCGTATAGACAGATGGAACCATGGCAGGCCATTCAAAATTTAAAAATATTATGTATCGCAAGGGCGCGCAGGACAAAAAGCGTTCTGCCCTTTTTTCGAAATTATCCCGTGAAGTCACGGTAGCCGCCAAGTCCGGTTTACCTGATCCGAACGCCAATCCGCGCTTGCGTGCGGCTGTTTCTGCTGCCCGTTCTGGTGGTATGCCGAAAGACAATATCGAACGCGCTATTGCTAAAGCTGTTGGCGGCGACGGTGATAATTATGAAGAACTGCGTTATGAAGGTTTCGGCCCGAGTGGCGTTTCTTTGATCATCGAAACCTTGACCGATAACCGTAACCGCACCGCCACCAATATCAGAACTGCCCTTTCCAAAAATGGCGGTAATTTGGGCACCAGTGGTTCCGTGACCCATGGTTTCGATCGTATGGGTTTGATTACCTATAAGGCCGAGGCCGGCGATCCTGACAAAATTTTCGAAGCCGCTTTGGAAGCCGGTGCCGAAGACGTCACTTCTTCTGAAGATGAGCATGAAATTTGGACCGCACAGGCCGATCTTCACGAAGTCGCAGGTAAGCTGGAAGCTATTCTGGGTGAACCGGAAGGCGTGAAATTGGCATGGCGTCCGCAGACAGTGATCAATGTCGATGAAGATAATGCTGGCACCCTGATGAGACTGATTGAAGCGTTGGAAGACGATGATGATGTCCAGACGGTTTGGGCCAATTACGACATCGATGACGAAGTCATGGAACGTCTGGGACAGGATTGATTTTTCTGTCTGAAAAGGGTTGTGATCGGTGCCAATGATTTTTCTGGGTCTTGATCCCGGTTTGGGAACGACCGGCTGGGGAGCTATCACGGTTGACGGCAATCGTCTTAGTCATATCGCCAACGGACAAATCCGCACCGATCCTTCTATGGCTTTGGCACGGCGGCTGGCTTTGTTGCATGATGCCTTAGCCGCCGTGATCGCCACCCATCAGCCTGAAATGGCCGCGGTTGAAGAGGTCTTGGGTAATAGTAATGCTCAATCGACCTTAAAGCTGGGGCAGGCGCGTGGTATTGCGCTGTTTAGCTTGGCCGAGGCTGGTTTGGCGGTGGGTGAGTATCACCCGAATGTCGTAAAAAAAGCGGTGGTTGGCACCGGAAGCGCCGATAAAAAACAGGTGCAGGCGATGGTTTCCCGTTTGTTGCCTGGTGTGAAGCTGACGGGCCCAGATGCTGCTGATGCTTTGGCTGTCGCGATTACGCATGCCCATCATCACGCGACTGCCCATGGTTATGCCCGTCGAGTCATAGCCTGAAATATTTTAGAGCCCATCCGGCGATATGCCAAAATAGGAAAATATATCAATGATCGCACGACTGGTTGGTATTCTGGTTGAAAAAAACGCTGATTCTGCGGTCATTGATGTCAATGGCGTTGGGTATCTTGTCCAGTTGTCAGGACGCGCCTTGGACTATTTTTCTGAAATAGAGGGCGAGATTACGGTTCATATCGAAACGCAGGTTCGGGAAGACGCGATTACTCTTTACGGTTTTGCGTCTTATATGGAACGGGATTGGTTTCGACTGTTGACGTCTGTTCAGGGCGTTGGCGGCAAAGCAGCGCTTGCGATTTTGACGACTTTAACGACTGATGCAATTGCATTGGCGATTTCCAGCGGCGACAAGACCATGATTTGTCGCGCCAATGGTATAGGCCCGAAAATTGCCCAGCGGATTATCAATGAATTGAAGGATAAACCGGCGGCTATTGCGCTGTTATCTTCTGTGAAAAGCGAAAATCTGTCTGTGAAAGATATTTCTCAGACTTCTATTCCCGCTAATGCCGGTAATTTCGTCGCCGATGCGGTATCTGCGCTTTTGAATTTGGGCTTTAAGCCTGCCGAGGCACAAAGAGTTGTGCAGTTGGCATCAGAAGAATTGGGCGAGCAGGCTACTTTGGATAGTCTGGTTCGTTTGGCGTTGCGGTTATCTTCCAAGCATTAATTTTACAGCATAACGGCAAGCCCGACCCCCGCAATCAAATGGCGGGGAGATGGGCTATAAAAACCGTGTTGATTATTGCTGTTCCGGATGCGGAATTTCCCAATCGACAAAAGCCTTGCTGGTTTTTATCTGTGGGCGGCTATCGATCAAGACTTTGATAACCCGATTATAGCGTTCGTCTTTTTCAGCCGCTTTGATAAGCAAATCGCCTAATATCTTCTGCCGTGCTTCGGCATATTTTTTCTTGGCGGCGGCCTGACGAGCAAGTAGCGCTTTATAGCGTTGCTTTGCTTCCTCTACCTGACGTTGCGCTTTCAGAATTTTAGGCGCTAAGCCGTCATTTTCATCATCTTCAACGGTATCAGTGTCTGCCATATAGTTATCCACAGGCTGTATTGACCTTTGTACTTTTCTTTTTCTGACAATATAGCGCATTTTTTTTCCCTGAGATCCTCTCACAAGAGAATTTAACCTCTATTCCAAATGGAATAAAAATAGAAGATGCGCAAAATGGATATATTTCAACTATTTTCAGTCGTCTGAGTAAAATAGTGATAAAAGTTTTGTCTTTTGAAAGAACAGACCGGCATTAACCTTTGGCTATCCGGTCTGTTTTGTTGGTCGTTTTTAAGGCTTAATATATTAGATGACGGGCGTAATAAGCGGTTTTCCAGCAAAGAAGGCTAGAAGATTGTCGATTACTAGATGCGCCATAGTTGTGCGCGTTTCGACAGTGGCACTGCCGAGATGAGGCTGTAAGACGACTTTGGATGACTGTGTTAAGCCTGCTGGAACCTTTGGCTCATGAGCAAATACATCCAATCCGGCGCCAGCGATGATACCTTTTTCGAGAGCCTCAATCAGAGCGTCTTCATCGACGAGGCTGCCACGGGCAATATTAATCAAAACGCCTTTTGACCCTAAGGCTTCGAGAACGTCTTTATTGACCAGTCCTTTGGTCTCTGCCGTGCCAGGGGCGGCTAAGACCAGCACATCAACCGCCTTCGCTAAATCGGCAATATTGTCATAATATGCCCATGCGACATCTTTTTTATGACGGGTGCAATAGCTGATGCTCTTTGACATTGGTGCTAGTCTTTCGGCGATAGCTTCACCAATGCGGCCGAGGCCAAAGACACCAACATCGAGGTTACTGGCACTGTGAGACAGAGGGATTTCTTCTTTATTAACCCATCCACCTGCACGGATCAGTTTATCATTCTGAATGATGTTTCTTTTTAACGTAAGGAATAAGGCGACCGCCATGTCGGCGACGTCTTCGGTTAGAACACCCGGTGTATTGGAAACCCGAATATTGCGTTTTTTAGCGCCTTCAAGATCAATCCCGTCAAAGCCAACCGCATATTGGGCGATGATTTCGAGATTGGGGAATTGATCCATATCCTCCGCTGTAATGCGGGCTTGCCCATCTCCGACCAAGGCTTTGATCTGTGGGGCTATTTCGGGCGTGATTTTCATGCCGTATTCATAGACGGTGAATAACGCGTCTAGTTTGTCTCTTGCCCCGTAAAAAAGGGGGGTACGTAACAGAATCACAGGTTTATCAGTCATTGCTTAATCTCCTGAGCGGATTATGAAGAATAAGCACTTTTATGACCGGTCTGCAACGAACAGCCCGCCGATTTCAATCGAAAGAAAAAGGCGACGGTCTCATAAAAAAACTTTATTTTCTGTCCTTATCATGGTCTCTTTCTTTTTATGACGCGGAATACTCTTTTGAATCCTGAAGCTGAAAATACTGATCCGGATCAGGCACTGCGCCCCCGTTCACTGGATGAATTTATTGGGCAACAGGCGGCGCGGGAAAATATACGCGTCTTTATTGAAGCGGCCAAAAAACGGCAGGAATCGCTCGATCATGTGCTTTTCTTTGGCCCGCCGGGATTGGGTAAAACAACGCTTGCCCAGATTGTTGCCCGTGAAATGGGCGTTGGATTTCGGGCAACATCGGGCCCTGTTATCGTGAAATCCGGTGATCTTGCGGCGCTTTTGACCAATTTAGAAGACGGGGATGTCCTTTTCATTGATGAAATCCACCGTTTGCAGCCTGTGGTTGAAGAAGTGCTGTATCCGGCAATGGAAGACCGTGCATTGGATCTAATGATAGGTGAGGGGCCTTCTGCCCGTTCTGTCAGAATTGATCTTCCGAATTTTACGCTGGTTGGAGCAACGACCCGTCAAGGTCTGTTAAGCACGCCGCTTCGGGATCGCTTCGGTATCCCTGTCCGGTTGCAGTTTTATACTATTGAAGAATTACGGCAGGTGATTACCCGTGCTGCCCGTTTGTTGGGGATGGAAATCGCACCGGAAGGTGCCGAAGAAATTGCCAAAAGAGCGAGAGGCACACCGCGTATTGCCGGGCGTTTATTGCGTCGTGTTCGAGATTTTGCGGATGTGGCCGGAGCGACAATCGTGGATCGTTTTATTGCCGACGAAGCGTTAAATCGTTTGGAAGTCGATAAGATGGGGTTGGATTTGATGGATCGCCGTTATCTGATGATGATTGCGGATATCTATAAAGGGGGGCCGGTTGGTATTGATACTTTGGCGGCCGGTTTATCTGAACCCCGTGATACGGTCGAAGAAGTCATCGAGCCTTATTTAATCCAGTTAGGATTGGTCGCGCGAACCGCCCGTGGTCGCCAATTGAATGGCTTAGCATGGCGGCATTTAGGTTTAACTGACCCAAAAGAGGCCGAGCAGCAGAGTTCTAAAAAGAAAAATCAGTCCGGTTTATTATAAAAATACCGCGCTTTTCATCGCCTGTTCAGGTTGTTTTTCTTTTACAGGGAACGATTATCAAAACAGATTAAAAAAGAATAGAAATATATACTATAATGACGATCCAGAGAGGGGTTTGTTCTTTTCATTAGGTTTTTAAAGAAAAGAACGTATTATTCCGTCTGGCTTTGTCTGTGCAAGAAGGCTGCTGCGATGGTAATGCATGGAAAGACAATATCGAAGGATAAGCCTGTTGATCCGATCGCAGATGGTGTCTTGAAAGAACGCGTTCACTATTTCCCTGTAAATGTTTATTACGAGGATACTGATCTTTCCGGACGTGTCTATCATGCCAATTATTTGCATTTTGCCGAACGGGCGCGTTCCGATCTGGTAAAATTGATGGGTATTAACCAGCGGGTCGCCTATCAGGATGGTGTCGGCATGTTCGTGATCCATCAACAAAAAATTCGTTATTGCCAGCCCGCATGGTTGGATGATCGGTTGGAAATACAAACCGAAATTATCCGCTTGCGAGCCGCAACGCTTCAGTTACAGCAACAGATTTTTCGCGGCACAGAAATTTTGACAGAAGTGGAAAGTGAGATTGCTTTTCTTTCTGTTGAGGGTCGTCCTTGTCGTATTCCGTCTTATTGGCGACCTTTGTTTGAGTCCTTGTGCCTCCCCGCGGCTGATCGGGTTGAAAGGAAGTAATTAAAAGATGCCTTCTTTGGGAATGTCCGGCAATGCCGATTTGGCGAGTTCTGTATTATCGCCGGTGACCTTGTTTTTGCATGCCGATATCGTTGGCCGTTTGGTCATGATCGTGCTGTTATGTGCCAGTATATGGAGCTGGGCCCTTATTCTGGGGCAGTTTTTCCGTGCTTCGGCAGCTAATCGTGCCAGCCGCAATTTTGAAAAAGCCTATAGTAAAGCAGAATCCATGGGCGAGCTGGAACGCTTTTATGATCGCTATTTCGGTAGCAATGATCCTTCTGCCCGTATTTTTCTGTCCGGTATGCAGACCGTGAAATCAGCAGGAAGAGCCGTTGACCATGAGGGTGACCGTGATCGGTTGTCTGTGTCCCTTGAGAGTGCTGTTGGGGCGGCTGTTGAGGATATGTCGTCCCCTTTGAGCAGCCTTGCCACCATTGGTTCGGTGTCTCCCTTTGTCGGTCTGTTCGGAACGGTTTGGGGCATTATGCATAGCTTTAGCCAGATCGCAGCCGGTGGAAATACGGCGATGGCGATTGTGGGGCCGGGCATTGCCGAAGCGTTGTTTTCAACGGCGTTAGGTTTGTTCGCCGCTATTCCAGCCAGCATTGCCTATAACCGGATGGCGCATAGTGTTGGTCTGTTTGAATCACGCCTTACCCGTTTTTCTGATCGCATTTACATCACCCTTAGCCGCGCCATGGACGCCCGTCACTGATGAGCGCAGTTTCGGCAAGAAGAAGGCGTGGGTCTAAAAGACGGCCTTTGATGGCAGAAATCAACGTAACGCCTTTGGTGGATGTTATGTTGGTGTTGCTGATTATCTTCATGGTGACAGCGCCTTTGATGGTGACTGGTGTTGCGGTCAATTTGCCGGATAGCCGTGCCAAGGCGTTGGAATCCAAAGAAAAGCCGGTGACCATTACGATTGATGCCGAGGGCGGCATTCATATTGATGATGATGTCGTCGATATGGCCGAATTACCTGCCCGTTTGCAGGCTATCCATCAGGCTGATCTGGCAAAGCATGAACAGGTATCGGGTGAAGGTGATCCTGATGCGCCTGCGGTTGCGAGTGAGCAGCCGATTTATCTGAAAGCCGATCGGGTTTTGAACTACGGTCGGGTTATGCAGGTTATGGGTGAGTTGGATAATGCTGGCTTGAAAAAAGTGGCTTTGGTGACAACGGGTGCCTCTGGCGCTTCTTCTGGAAGTAAAAACACCCCGACTGATGAGGGAAGGTAAGTCATTGTGATGACCTCCCGATCAGCTATGAGACGCGGCTTTGTTATAGCCATTGCCGGTCATATCGCTTTGTTACTGTTTTTCTTGATTCGCTTTTCGTTTCAGGACAAGCGGCCAAGCCAGCCTGTGGATACGATCGAGGTAACCTTTGCGCATGGCGTCGGGATGCATTCTTCTTCGCCTAATGCGTCTTCTGAGGCAGCAAGGGCGACGACCGCACCGAAAATAGGGGAAGAAAAAGAGGCGGCTCCGGCACCGAAAACTTCTGTGCCAAAAGAGGCGACAGCAGAGCCAAAGGCGCAGGCTCAAAATACGGCTAAAGCAGAGCCGAAAATAGAAAGTAAGCCGGTAGCCAAGCCTGAAATACAGCCAAAGGCAAAGCCGGTCGAAACGCCTAAGCCTTCTCTTGCGCCAAAAATTCAGCCACAACCCAAAGAAACTGCGGTGGTGCCCCCTCAGAAAAATAAGGCCGTGGCTCAAGAAAATCCGCAGCCAAAAGCTGAAAGTAAAACGCAAAATAAGCCCCATAATGACGTCAAGAATTTAATGGAGTCTTTTTCTAAATCTCAGGTTAATGTTTCCGATCATAAGGCAGGCAGCAACACAGAGAGTAATAAAGGAAAAGAAAAGAGTAACGCACCGGATAGCGGAAAAAGTAAAAGTGATAATAACCGGAATAGCGGTTCCCGTTTAGGATCGGATTTTTGAAAGGTATTCTTGGCGGGACGGGGACTTCTTCGAAACCGCAAGGCTCTGCCATTTCTGGTCCGGCCTTGAATGGTTTGGGTGCAGCTATCAAGCGTCAGGTTCAGCCTTGTTATGACCTTGGTGCTTTGGGTGGCACCGATGCGATGCGGATTATTACCGTTTTGCGGTTACGCTTTAATCAGGATGGTTCGGTCAACGGCACGCCTGAAATGATCGAACAAACCGGCCTGACTTCGGATAATCGCTCCTATGCTCGTCAGATGGCTGAAATCAGCCGCCGTGCTGTTTTGCGTTGTGCTCCGCTGCATTTGCCTGCTGAACTTTATAAGGGAGGATGGGATGAAATTGATATTGGCTTCATTCCGGCGCAGATGCATTGAGATTATAAAGAATAACGTGGCCTGTTCCAAAAATGGCCTCGAAATGAAGGATTGTTGAATGAGCAGCGTAATCAGAAAATGGGCGGTAACCGCTTTAATGGCTGTCAGCAGCACGGCTTTGTTCGCGCAGAATCCGGCGGCGGGCGGCAATAATGCAGCGCCTGCCAATCAGGGTGATAGCCGCCGTATTTTGCGGGTGGATATTACCGGTGGTATTTCGCAGCCGATGCCGATTGCTATTCCGGTGATGCCGACTCCAAATTCGGTGACGACGTTAGCGGGCACGACGGCCGTGTTAGGACGTCAGGTGGCCTCGGTTATTTCCAATGACCTGAAATCGAGCGGCCTTTTTTCTCCGTCGCAGCAGGCTTCCTTGCATAATGTTTCTTTCCCTGAAGTAACTGCGCCGCAATATGGATATTGGTTATCCAGTGGGGCGCAGGCTTTGGTTCAGGGTTTTGTTCAGGCCAATGGTGACGGCACCTTGACGGTGGGTTGTTATCTTTATGATGTGTTTGCTTCGCAGGAAATGTTGCATAAAGGTTTTGTGGTAAAACCAGCCGATTGGCGGCGTGCCGCGCATAGATGTGCGGATGCGGTTTATACCCGACTGACCGGTGAAGGCCCCTATTTTGATAGCCGTATTGTTTATATTTCGGAGACGGGCCCGAAGAATCACCGTCTGAAACGTTTGGCTATCATGGATCAGGATGGTGCCAATCATCGTTTCTTAACCAATGGTCAGTCAATGGTTCTGACCCCGCGTTTTGCGCCGAACCAACAGACCGTGACCTATCTCTCTTATGTCGATAACGCCCCCCGTATTTATGTTTATACGTTGGGTTCAGGGCATGTCCGTTCGGTCGTGAATAAGCCGAATACGACCTTTGCCCCGCGTTTCTCGCCTGATGGAAAGACGATTGTCTTTTCTATGTCGGTTGCGGGTAATGCCGATATTTACAAGGTTCCGGTTTCAGGTGGGCAGGCAACGCGCCTGACGACTTCACCTGGCATTGATACGGCACCAAGCTTTTCACCGGACGGTTCAAAAATCGTCTTTGAAAGCGATCGTTCTGGTAGCCAGCAGATCTATGTCATGAATGCCGATGGATCTAACCAGAACCGCATCAGCTTTGGTAGCGGTCGCTATGCCACCCCAGTATGGAGTCCGCGTGGTGATTTGATTGCCTTTACCAAATTGGGTGGTGGTTTCCATGTCGGTGTCATGAAGACCGATGGTTCTGGTGAACAAATTCTGACCAATGGTTGGCAGGATGAAGGCCCGAGCTGGTCACCGAACGGACGGGTTATCGCCTTTTTCAGAACAGCGCGTAATTCTGGTCATACCGAATTATGGTCTGTTGATTTAACGGGCGTTAATGAACGGCATATTCCGACACCTTTGGATGGATCTGATCCGTCTTGGGGACCGTTATTGCCATAATTTCTTTATTGTTTTCATTAATTGGAAGATAATCGCTGAGTTGTTCAAGCGATTCGGTGATTATTACTTTTCATATTATTGTTTTTTTCACGGGATGGCAGACCTTTTTGCCGATGAGGTTAATAATGACTAAAAGTAAATTAACAATAAGTCTGTTTGCTGGTCTAGTAGCCCTTACTGCCTGCTCGAGTCATCAGCCAAAAGCGGCTAGTTTGCCACCTGCTCCGGCGACCAAAGCACCGGCTCCCAATTCGAATGGTGATGTCGATACCGGTGCCGTTCGCGATACGGTCGTTCTGGGTTCCCATGCTGATTTCCTGCGTCAGGTCGGAACGGATATGGTGCATTTCGCTCTGAATAGTCATGACCTTGATAGTGAGGCCAAAGCTATTTTGGATCGCGAAATCAGATGGTTGAAAAAATACCCGAGCACTCGCGTCACGATTGAAGGTCATTGTGACGAACGGGGTACCCGTGAATACAACATTGCTTTGGGTGAAAAGCGTGCCGATGCGGTTCGTGATTATCTCGTAAAAGCAGGTGTTGCCAATTCGGTTAATGTCATCAGCTATGGTAAAGAACGGCCATTGGCTATGGGTTCCGATGAAGATGCATGGGCACAGAACCGTCGTGCTGTGACTGTCACGCCGAATTGATCTATTTCTTCTAAGATTGAAGATCGATAATAAAAAGGCCGCCTTTGTTGAAGGTGGCCTTTATTATTTTAAAGGCCATAGGTTGAGGTTGCCTGCATTCCATTTTTGGTAGGCTATCAGGGCGGCGGAATTTGTGAATATATTTTCGTTATAGTGAAAATGAAACGCGGTTATGTTCGGTTTTCAAACAGGCATGCTTGCTGATTTTGGTTCGATAGAACCGTCTAGCGACTCCATAGATGTATGATAAAAGTTCGATATTTGTCTATTGTTGCGATTTTTATTGGCAGTTCAGCCTTAGCCGAAGCCGCGTATTAATAACGATCAAAAAAGTTTTTGTGAGGGCTGGTATAACGGCATAGCCGTTGTTGAAAATGAATAGATAAATTTTGAGATGTTTTGAGACATGAATTTTAGACAATATGAAGGTCAGCGTTGACGATATCTTGGCCTTATTGTGTTTAGTCCATCGAATGCCATGAGATGCCGTTTTAAGATCACTAGGGCTAGCAAAAGAGAGTAGAAAATACTCTATTTCATTTAGTGTTTAATCTTTGTTTTAGATCAAACATCAAAGATAGGTGAGAGCCGATAATCCAGAACAAAATAATGTTCACCCATTTGATATTTTTGATTCCGATAAAAAAAGCAAGATTGGCGATGATCGTCACAATGATCGCGGCAGAAATAAGAATTAAGAACGGGTTGGATGAGCGGTTTAGATTTAGCTTGGGGCGTTTGTTGTAGCTGTAAATTCCAAGAAGAAGCGCCAGCACATAATAGATTGGACTGCTGTGCGCTTGTGTCGTCGTATAGGCCGTGATTGCAACCGCATATGTGAGAAGTAGGCCATTTATAAAAAATATTTTTAAAGGGGCGGAATGGTTATTTGACTGCCAATGCATTTTTTATATCCGTTCCTTAAAGTGAAGTTGTTTCGTTATTTCGCCTGATTTTTCTTGCAGATGAGAGAATCCCCGCCGAAGCGGGGAGGTTTAAAATACCTCGACAGCGAGACGGCCGACGGCCGGATCGTCGGTGAAAAAGCCATCCAATCCCAATTCCAGATAACGTCTAATTTCAGCGATCGAGCCTTGGATATTTCGGCTATTATCGCCTTCCTGATTGCGTAATTGTCGCGGCAGGAAGATGTTTTCAGGGCGGCAGGTATAGCTATGCACAAACAAACCAGCATCATGCGCATTTTGTATCAAGTTAGTCGGTTGTAGCCATTGGCCATTGCTATCTTTGGGGATTAGATATTCATTGGCAGGCCCGATCGCATCAGCATAGCCGCGAAGTTCTTGCAGCCCTTCTTTTGATACCAGATTTCTGAAAGTCGTTTTTCCACCAGCGGCCAGAATATCAGCGGGCGGCACGTCTGGATAACCCAGCAGAAACATTAATTTCCAGTTTGGTCGGCTCTGGCCTATTTTTTTCCGGATATAACGGAGAGGGGTCGGTTCAAAGGATTGAATTTCGACCGGAGCCTGACGCGTATAATTATGACGGTTCAAAATATCTAAAAGTTGGTCTTCGGGTGTGAAGCCCAATTTATGAAAATGGGTCGGGTTTTTCAATTCAGGAATAATGCCGATTTGACGACCTGAGGCGGTTGCCGAGGCGGCGACAAAATCAATAACTTCTTCGATAGACGGTATATCAAACCAGCCATTATAGCGGCTGTTAGAAGGTCTGATTTGTGGCAGCCTTTCACAGGCACGGAGTTGTTTAATTTCGGCAAAAGTAAAGTCGGTGGTGAACCAACCTTCTTGCTGTTTGCCGTCAATCGTCATGATCCGTCGCCGATTGGCAAATTCTGGATGTTGAGCGACATCCGTTGTGTCGGTGATATTGCTTTCATGACGGGCAATCAGCCTGCCATCTTTGGTTGGTACCAGATCTGGTTCGATATAATCGGCACCGTCAATGATAGCTTTGCCATAGGCCGCCAATGTGTGTTCTGGTCGTAAGGCCGAAGCCCCGCGATGCGCAAAAATCAAAGGACGGGTTGGAAAAGCCATGCTGGGGGATGCGACAAGCGCATTCCCCCGAAACAAGCTGCTGGCCGCTAGAACCGTTCCTGTTGTTTGTAAAAAATGGCGGCGGCTGAAGAGGGACATCATGAAACCTTCAAAGGATTTAGAAACCGGCCTGAACCGTGATGAAGAACATACGAGGCGCGATCGGGAAGGCTGTATATTGTCCCGAAGCCTGATTGGTTCCGAGCGTTGACCAGCCTTTTTCGCCAGTCAGGTTGGTGATGTTACCTTGAATGCGCAGATCCCGAACATGAGGAATGTTATGGAATGTATAACCTGCATTCAAGCCATAGATCATATAGGAGCCAGCCGACAGGTCATTGGTAAAGGTTGCCGGACGTTTGCCGATAATATCACCCGTTACCTGTGCCGAGAAATTGCCCCATTCAAAGCTGCCGACGAATTTTTCTGTCCAATCAGGCACACCGGCTACGCGTTTGCCCGCGGTCATAACTTCTGAACTGCCGTTGTTGTAATTGTCGTTATAGATCGAACGGTTATAGGATAGCGCGTTATAGACGGAGAAATGGGGACCGAATTTCATCGTGAAAGATAAATCCATCCCGTCCGTTGTGACTGAACCGACATTGGTCAGGGTTGTTGCGCTGCCCACAATCGAAGAATTGGTCTGGGTGGTTGAAACAGCTAAGAGGCGGTTGGAGAAATGGACGTGGTAATATTCGAGCTGGCCACTGAAATGGGTGAGGGGCCCGAAATGAACATCGCGATTGGTACGGATACCGGTTTCATATGTCCATGAAGTTTCTGGCTTACCGTTTTTCTTGAAATCTTCGAAAGCTTGTTGGCTGGTCACGCCCCATGGGGTGGCGTTACCATAACCTTGTGCTTCGAAGCTGCGCATATTTTCTTGAATATTGGCGAAAAGCTGTTCGTGGGGTGTTACATTCCACAAAGCACCGAAGGCTGGCAGGAACGGTTTTGTTGCCGAAATTTTACCGCCCGGAACGGTGATCGCATTTTTAGGAGAAAGCGAACCCGGCAAAGCGGCAATCGGTAATTTACCGTCGGTGTAGACTAATTCAGATTTAAAGCCCGCCTGCAAAGTAAGGTTGCGGGTGATCCGCCATGTATCCTGCAAATGGGTAACAAAAGTGTCAGTATAAAAAGCATTTTTATATTGCTGGATAAGCGGGTTTTTCGGTCTTTGGTAAGGGGTTGAAGGCGAATTGACATCAAGCGCATACCAATTACGGGCTTGGGTATTATCATTCCGTTCATACCAGCCACCGACTTCGATTGAGTGTTTGCCCGTCTTGTAATGCAAGGTGGACATCAGGCCGCCGCGATTATCGAGATATTCGGTTGTTCGGGTGGCATAGCCAGAATTACCGAAGACAGATTTTAAATCTTGCCCCGGGAAATAAGCTTCAAACAAAGCGGGCAATCCGGCGGCCTGAATAGGCCCTGCGACGACACCAACACCGGAATTGTGATGATAGTAAAATTGGTTATCCCATGAAATGTTTTCGCTGAAATCATGGGTGAATTTGATGTAGCCCAAGAAATCTTCACGTTGGGCATCGGAATAATAGTTCCGATAGTTCAAGCCCGCAGCGGCTGGTGTGGCACCGCTTGCCGAAAGATAATTTTGAGCCGCGTTGAAGTCTGGATACATGAAAGGTCGAACATAAACCGAGCTGGGCATAACAACGCCATCTTCATTCGGTTCGACTTTTTTTGACCAGTCGAAATAGAGCGTTAGCTTATTGCTGTCGTCTTGATGAGTGAATTTGGCATTGACCTGATTACCCCCTTGGCGGCCATTGAAGTCCCATGCTTTGGCGTCTTGTCTTGCCCATGAAACATAGGCTTTGTTGCCATCCCCGAATTCACCGGTGTCGATGCGGGCAAATGTCCGATAGGTTGAATAGCTACCAAAAGTCTGGCTGATTTGTCCGCCCGCCCGAGACAGTGGATCGCTGGTTAAAAATTCGAGCGTTCCGCCAAGGTTACTGGTCGAAGCCGTTCCGAGGGCGCCCGCGCCGGAAGACAATGAGGCCGATTTTGTGTTTTCACTGATCATCGCCCGTTGCGGGGAAAGCCCGTTATAGTTTCCGTAATTCTGGTCACCTAACGGCACACCATCCATCGTATAGCCGAGCTGGTTTTTGTTAAAACCGTGAATAAACAAGGATGAGTTTTATTCGTTATTGCCCCATGGATCGGCATTGGTGAAAACCACACCCGGCAAAATGGCGATGGCTTTGACCGGATTTAACCCTGGTAACAGGCGCTGTATCTCGACGCGACTGACGCTTTGTTCTGAATGGGTCTGTCGCGCTGTAACAACGAGATCGCTGCCTTTATCGGCTTCTTTATTGGCCGCTTGAGGCGCTGATTTATCTGCGGAGGTGGAAGTATTTTCCATTTTTTCCGGCGCAGTTTGAACTTTTTCGGTTGTAGGCGTCGCTCCTAGAACGACGTTTGGAAGAAGTGCAGAAAACGTAAGCGTGCAACATGAAAAAGCGATTTTGCGCACAGAATTATATCCCCCTAGAGCTTTATTGCGCTGTTGGGATAGAAGTTGATCTTTGCATCAATATTTCAGGATGATGTCATTTTTGTTGCATTGGGCCAGTGTGTTTTATTTGTATCAGTCTTAACTGTAAAAAACTGTGTTTTTTCGAGTCGCTTTTTCTAGCCAACGCTATTTCATCGGGTTGCTATCTTTTTTCTTTGAGCGTAATGACTGGGACATCCCCGGGGGGCCGTATGAATACGGCTGAGAATGAGCTGATTGCTCTAACCCGTCGAACCTGATCCGGCTTAACACCGGCGTAGGGAGGGAAGGCATCAGACCTTGCTTCTTATCCGTCGGCCGAAAGCCTTTTTCCGGTCGGCCTGATGGTTGACCTGCAAGAAGGATGCATAAATGGCTGATATTTCCGATCAGAATATTCCCGGTCACGTCACGACCGGTCCAATTCGTGGCTCTCGTAAAATTTATGTCGAAGGCAAGCATGGCGTTCGTGTCGCTATGCGTGAAATCGCGTTAGAACCTTCTGCCAATGAGCAGCCGGTTCGTGTTTACGATTGTTCTGGTCCTTATACCGATCCCAATATCAAAATCGACATTAGTGCGGGTTTAAAACCGCTTCGCCGCGACTGGATTTTAGCGCGGGGTGATGTCGAAAGTTATGAAGGTCGTGAAATTAAACCCGAAGATAATGGCCAGTTGGGGCCAGATCGTTCGGGCGGTGTGCCACCTTTTCCCAATGTAAACCATCATCCTTTGCGTGCCAAAGCGGGTGCCAATGTCACCCAGATGCATTATGCCAAAAAAGGCATTGTCACGCCGGAAATGGAATATATCGCTATTCGCGAGAATTGTGGTCGCGCCGAGTTAAAAGAAGCCATGATTCGTGATGGTGACAGCTATGGGGCGAATTTGCCCGATTTCATCACGGCTGAATTTGTGCGTGATGAAGTAGCCAATGGTCGCGCTGTTATTGCCGCCAATATCAACCATCCTGAAGCCGAACCAATGATTATTGGCCGTAATTTTCTAGTCAAAATCAATGCCAATATCGGTAATTCCGCCGTGGCTTCCGATGTTGCAGCAGAAGTCGAAAAGATGGTGTGGGCCATCCGTTGGGGCGCTGATACTGTGATGGATCTGTCCACTGGACGGAATATCCATGACACCCGCGAATGGATTTTGCGGAATAGCCCTGTTCCCATTGGCACGGTGCCGATTTATCAGGCTTTGGAAAAAGTTAATGGTATTGCCGAAAACCTGACATGGGAAGTCTTTAGAGATACCTTGATTGAACAGGCCGAGCAGGGTGTTGACTATTTCACCATCCATGCTGGTGTCCGTTTGGCCTATATTCCGTTAACGGCAAACCGTATTACCGGTATCGTCAGCCGTGGCGGTTCTATTATGGCTAAATGGTGTTTAGCGCATCATGAGGAAAACTTCCTCTACACGCATTTCGAAGATATTTGCGAAATCCTGAAACGGTATGACATTGCTTTTTCGTTAGGCGATGGTTTGCGTCCGGGTTGTATCGCCGATGCCAATGATCGCGCCCAGTTCGCTGAATTGGAAACTTTGGGTGAGCTGACCAAAATCGCATGGAAGCATGATGTTCAGGTCATGATCGAAGGCCCGGGTCATGTCCCGATGCACAAGATCAAGCCGAATATGGATAAGGAACTGGTCGCTTGTCATGAAGCGCCTTTCTATACCTTGGGCCCCTTGACGACAGATATTGCCCCTGGTTACGACCACATCACGTCTGCGATCGGTGCGGCTATGATCGGATGGTACGGCACGGCCATGCTGTGCTACGTCACCCCGAAAGAGCATCTGGGCTTGCCTGATCGTGATGATGTGAAGGTCGGCGTTGTTACTTACAAGCTGGCTGCCCATGCGGCGGATTTGGCTAAGGGTCACCCGACGGCTCGTTTCCGCGATAACGCCTTGTCCCGCGCCCGTTTCGACTTCCGCTGGAAAGATCAGTTCAATTTGAGCCTTGATCCAGATACGGCAGAATCTTTCCATGACCAGACTTTGCCAGCAGAAGGGGCTAAATCTGCCCATTTCTGTTCCATGTGTGGCCCTAAATTCTGTTCTATGAAAATTACGCAGGAAGTGCGTGAATTTGCTGCCCAAGGCATGGAGCAAATGAGCGACCAGTTTAAAGAAAAAGGTGGCGAAATTTATCTGCCAGCAGCTGAATAGCCCCTTTTTGCTTACTCCTTAAATTTACCCTGAGAACTATCCCTGTTTCGCTTGTCGGAGCAGGGATTTTTTTTGGAATCTGTTCAGAAAACCGAATCTTTGAATAAGATCGGCAGAGGTCATCCGTTTTGTAAAAATGGACGGTTTGCAATTAACGGAAAGAGGAATGGGCTTTTTGCTTTACCCAATATCGAGGTTTTTATAGGCTTTTAGAGGATGCGTTAGGCGCGAATATTTTATTCGGGAAAGCGTCAATAAAATCGTAGTTTCAGGCAAAAGTTATCTATCTGCGCCTAAAAATAGAATGTTGAGCCTCTGTTATCTGTCGATTTATTGTGGATAGCATCCGCATTTTATGGATGAATGGCGGGCGTTTTTGAACGTCTATATCGGTCTAGTCGCTCTGTGCTGTGCTACAGCATGTTATCGCGTAGTGGGTGCGGTTTTTAAGGGGCAGGATATTGAGTTTTGCTTTGGGAACTAGGAATTTGATGCCCACAAGATAGAGCCGTGTTCTGTAACCTAGTTATTAATTCGGACAGGCAAATTATGTCTGAAATTAAGGTGGCGGAACCGCTGCCAGGCCGTTTGCTTGAATATCCACTGACGCCAGAACGTCAGGTGGGCGCCGTATGCATCGAACCAGGGCTCGAACAGGGACAGCTCCCTTGGATGTATTTATAGCCTCAGGGATAATTGCTAGAGCGCGCACCGCGCAGAACCGCCGCGTCCTATTTAGGATGCCTGAGGCTTATCATCAAGGCGGTTTACGATATTTTCCATTCTTTCTGCATAGCCTTCAATCAAAACAGCGAGCCGTTCTTTCTCTTCCTGCTCCATTTTTAGCTTTTCCTGATTAAGGCGCAGCGTTTCCGTAAGTTGTTCTTTCTGTTGTTGGAGCTGTTCATTTTGAGATTGAAGATGGCGAGCTTCGTCTTTGATATCTTCATTTTGATCGGCCAACAGCAAAGAGGCGAGCATAATACGTCTTATGTCACCTGCGACATGTAATTGTTCGCTTATCCTTACGACTTCTTTATCTACAATATCAGCCAGAAAACGAAGGCGGTTCTCATCCCCATCGCGGCAGGCTAGCTGATAATTTCGCCCGCCGATCATTATATCTACTTGCGCCATATTCTGTTCCTGTTTTGCATGACCGGTTTTATGGAACAGTCTCCTTGATCGATTTTATCATATTATCGATGCAATCATAGGATGAAAAACAAAGCTGTCAGGGTTCTGCCAACAAGGTTAAAATTCATTAGTGGAATATTATTATTTACGGCGAAGGTCGCTTCTTTTTTTAACTCTTATTCATGCATAGAAAGTTGACGGGTGCTTATTGCGTTGAACCCAAAGTTTTATCCGCTTCACTGCCTTCAAGTAGATGGGTTAATTCATCAACGAAAGCGATCTTACCGTCTTTAATGCCATAATAGGCAACCACTTTGATGAGGCTTGTTTTGCCAGAGATTCGTGTGGCTTGGGCAATATGCACGGTTGCTGCTGCATCAGGGCTGGTAACGATATGGAGAATTTTAATTTCAAGGGCGCTGAGCTTGGTGCGTAAGGCCTTGATGTGAGTCAAAAAGTCACTCAGATTTAATTCTTTGCCATCGACTAGCTGTCGATAATCAGCAGCGAACAAATCAAGCATTTCTTCGGCGGGTCGATTGAAATCCGTCAGCCGTCCAAACATCTGTCGGATAAGCTGTTCGCTATTCGGTTTCATAGGCGTTTATCTTTTCTGCATAAATATGGATGGAATGAGACAATTTAGGTAGTGGCAGATCCATTACAAATGCTGTGCTGCGGATTTTAGCGATATTTGGGCATTTGATCGTCATCCGAATAGGATATGGGTTATTTTTGAATGATGTATGTACTTATTCACCATGAGAGAGTCCTGTTTGAGATGCTTTTTTTCTCAAAATACATTAGATCAATAGCATTTTTTACGAGGTGGGTTATTTCACCTTGTCTTCTTTCTCTTCTGTATTTTTTTGAGAAGGGCTGGTCTCGGCGGTTTTTTGCTTCAAATCCGGTTGAGGCTTATCTGAATCTGCAAGGCTGTTGGCCAGAATAGCGCGGTCTTCCTTTGTAGGAAAAGAAGTCTTATTTTGATCTTGTCCTTGAATGTTTCCGGTTAGAAGGCAATCAATTCGAGACAAGGCTTCTTCAGTGGCTTCGCGTAATTTTTGATAGCGCGCGGCAATGTCCTGATCCGCCATACGTCGATGATCGGCCTCTTCTAATCGGATAAGAGCCTGTGATAGGCGATTGAGGGCATTTAAAAGACGATCTTGAGCCATATATCTGCCCATAGCATGTTGAAGCCATGCCTCAATATGGCCTTTTATTGTTTTTATAAGGTTTTTTGATTCTAAAGGTCATTCTTTGTCGGGACATTGCCATCCGGCGTGTTGACCTTTCCGGTGGCAAAAGACTAATAAGGCCGCGTTTACCGGTTTTTATTCATTTTCGACCGGAAATTTCGATCCTCCCTTCTAATTTTTTAGGTATCTCGTAATGTCTGTTCCGTATCGACACCTCGCTAATGCCATTCGTGCCTTGTCGATGGATGCTATCCAGGCCGCTAACAGCGGGCATCCGGGGTTGCCGATGGGTATGGCAGATGTCGCAACCATTTTATTTGGTCGTTATCTAAAATATAATCCCAAAGATCCGGCTTGGCCTGATCGTGACCGTTTTGTCTTGTCTGGCGGTCATGGTTGTATGTTGCTTTATTCGTTGTTGTATCTGACCGGATATGATGAGCCGACTTTGGATGACATCAAGAATTTTCGCCAGATAGGAAGCCGCTGTGCCGGTCATCCGGAAAATACCTTGTTACCCGGTGTGGAAGCCACGACGGGCCCTCTAGGTCAAGGTATTGGTATGGCCGCCGGTATGGCTTTGGCCGAGCGTCATTTGAAAGCCCGCTTCGGTGAAGATGTCGTCAACCATCGCGTTTGGACGATCGCCGGTGATGGTTGTTTGATGGAAGGTATCAACCATGAAGTCGTTGGGATTGCAGCTAGGCTCGGCCTAGGAAACCTCAATGTTCTCTGGGATGATAACGGTATCACTATTGATGGTGATGTCACAATTTCCCGTAAAGAAGACGTGATGGCGCGCCATCGTGCCTGTGGTTGGCATGTGGTCGCCTGCGATGGTCATAATACAGAATCGATCATCAAAGCGATGGACGAAGCCATTGCTGATCCGCGGCCTTCTTTGATCGCTTGCCGGACGACGATTGGTTATGGGTCCCCCGGCAAACAGGGCACCGCGGCAGCACATGGCACGCCTTTGGGTGAAGAAGAAATTTTGTTGACCCGCGAGGCGTTGGAATGGACCAGTCCTGATTTTACCGTGCCGCGTCATATCCTGAAAAAATGGAAAGAGCTCGGCACCCGCAATCTCGATGAATATCAGGCGTGGAAAGAACGGCTGGACGCCCATAAGGATAAAGACGAATTCCTGAGAATCATTGACGGCAAGCTGCCGCAGGATTTTGATCTGACAGATCATAAGAACAATATTATCAGTGCAGCGATGCCTATGGCGACCCGTAAAGCTTCGGAAATAGCTTTGGGTGTTCTGACACGTCAGGTGAGTGAGTTAGTTGGCGGGTCGGCTGATTTGACGCCGTCCAATAATACAAAGCCGAAAGGCATGACCACTTTATCATCTGATGACTATGGAGGCCGTTATATCCATTACGGTATCCGTGAATTCGGCATGTCCACAGTGATGAATGGTATGGCCTTGCATGGGGGCGTTATCCCTTATGGTGGGACGTTCCTTGCCTTTTCTGATTATAGCCGTCCGGCCATTCGTCTTTCTGCGCTCCAAAAAACGCGGGTCGTCTATGTCATGACCCATGATTCGATCGGTGTTGGCGAAGATGGGCCGACTCATCAGCCGATCGAGCAGGTGATGTCATTACGACTGATTCCCGATTTGAGAGTTTTCCGGCCTGCTGATTCGATTGAAACTGCCGAATGTTGGGAACTAGCCTTAAAAAATATCGATGGGCCTTCATTGATGGTTCTATCCCGTCAAAATTTACCCTTGCTGCGCGAATCAGCGGATGAAAATCTTTCTGCAAGAGGGGCTTATCGTCTTCGTTCGGCTGTTGCCAAAAGACGGGTTATTCTAATGGCGACCGGATCAGAAGTTTCTTTGGCTGTTGAGGTCGCTAGTCTCCTAGAAACCGCTGGTTTTGGGGCTGATGTCGTGTCGATGCCAAGTTGGACCTTGTTCGATCAACAGCCTGAATCCTATCGTAATGACGTTTTGCCCGATCAGCCTCAATCGACAATTTTACGCGTTTCTATTGAAGCAGGGACGACAATTGGTTGGGAACGGTATACTGGAATAAATGGTCTTCGTTATGGTATTGATGTTTTTGGTGCATCGGCCCCGGCGAATGATCTATATGCTCATTTCGGCTTGACCGCAGTCGGCATCACGAACAAGGTGTTGGCCGCGATCGCCGGTAAGTCGGCACGTTAAAAAATAGCTACTGAATGATAGCTACTTATAAGTAGGAGAATAAACATGGCGGTTAAAGTTGCGATTAATGGCTTCGGCCGTATCGGCCGTCTGGCTGCGCGTGCAATTCTGTCGCGTCCGGATTCTGGACTTGAACTGGTTACGATCAACGATCTGGGTAGCGTTGAAGGCAACGCTTTCTTGTTCAAGCGTGACAGTGCGCATGGCACCTATCCGGGTACCGTTACCACTGAAGGTAACGACATGGTCATCGATGGCAAAAAAATTGTTGTCACCGCTGAACGTGATCCGGCTAATCTGCCTCACAAAAAACTTGGCATTGATATCGTGATGGAATGCACGGGTATCTTTACCAACACCGAAAAAGCTTCTGCCCATCTGACCGCAGGTGCCAAGAAGGTTCTGATTTCTGCTCCGGCCAAAGGTGCGGTTGACCGTACCGTTGTTTTCGGTGTGAACCACAAAGACCTGACCGCAGACGACAAGATCGTTTCTAACGCATCTTGCACGACCAACTGCTTGGCTCCGGTTCTTCACGTTCTTCAGCAGAAGATCGGTATCGTCCGTGGTTTGATGACCACCGTCCACAGCTTCACCAACGATCAGCGCATTCTGGATCAGATCCATTCTGACCTTCGTCGTGCTCGCACGGCCAGCGCTTCCATGATCCCGACCAGCACCGGTGCTGCCCGCGCTGTTGCTCTCGTGATCCCGGAACTCAAAGGTAAGCTCGATGGTATCTCCATCCGCGTACCGACCCCGGATGTCAGCCTTGTTGACTTCACCTTTGTTCCGCAGCGTGACACGACTGCAGAAGAAATCAACAGCGTTCTTAAAGCCGCTGCTGACACCGGTGATATGACTGGCGTTCTCGGTTACACTGACGAACCCCTCGTTTCCCGTGACTTCTATTCCGATCCGCATAGCTCCACCGTTGACAGCCGTGAAACGGCCGTTCTCGAAGGTAAGCTGGCTCGCGTTGTTGCATGGTATGATAACGAATGGGGCTTCTCCAATCGTATGGTCGATACCGCTGCTCAGATGGCTAAGACTCTCTAGTCTTAACGATCTTATCGGTAAAAAGGATATCCCGCTTTTTGTCCTTGTGACGAGGGGCGGGATGCCTCTTAATTACCTGTAATCGGCAATCCTATTTGCCGGTGACAGCATTAACCTCCTGATACAGGCCTGTTGTCCCATAATCCGTTATGACCGGGTCTCGAAGGAGGATGTCTCCGTTATCAGATCCGCTTTATGATTTAAGGCGGCCAAAAGGAGGATATAATGGGTTTTCGTACATTAGATAATATTGGCGACGTTAAAGGTAAGCGCGTTCTCGTTCGCGAAGATCTGAACGTTCCTATGGATGGCGACCGCGTTACGGATGATACCCGTCTTCGCGCTGCGATCCCGACAGTTAATGAATTGGCAGAAAAAGGCGCAAAAGTCCTTATTCTGGCTCACTTCGGTCGTCCGAAAGGTCAGCCGAATCCTGAAATGTCCTTGGCTCGCATTAAAGATGCGCTGGCTGGCGTTCTGGGTCGTCCGGTTCACTTCATCAATGACATCAAGGGTGACGCTGCTTCTAAAGCCGTTGATGCTCTGAATCCTGGTGCCGTTGCTCTTCTTGAAAACACCCGCTTCTATGCTGGTGAAGAAAAGAATGACCCGACCTTGGCTGCTGAAGTTGCCAAGCTTGGTGACTTCTATGTCAATGACGCTTTCTCGGCTGCTCACCGCGCCCATGTTTCGACCGAAGGTCTGGCTCACAAATTGCCTGCTTTCGCTGGTCGTGCCATGCAGAAAGAATTAGAAGCTCTTGAAGCTGCTCTTGGCAAGCCGACCCATCCGGTCGCAGCCGTTGTTGGTGGCGCCAAAGTTTCCACGAAGCTTGATGTTCTGACCAACCTTGTTGCCAAGGTTGACCATCTGATCATCGGTGGTGGTATGGCCAATACTTTCCTCGCCGCACAGGGTGTTGATGTTGGTAAGTCCCTTTGCGAGCATGAGCTGAAAGATACCGTTAAAGGTATTTTCGCTGCTGCTGAAAAAACGGGCTGCAAAATCCATCTTCCGAGCGACGTCGTTGTTGCAAAAGAATTCAAAGCTAACCCGCCGATCCGGACCATTCCGGTTAACGAAGTTGCTGATGACGAAATGATCCTCGACGTCGGCCCGAAAGCGGTTGTTGCTTTGTCTGAAGTTTTGAAAGCTTCCAAAACCTTGGTCTGGAATGGCCCGTTGGGTGCTTTTGAAATTGCACCTTTCGATAAAGCTACGGTTGCTCTGGCTCAGCAGGCAGCTGCTTTGACCAAGGCTGGTTCCTTGATCTCTGTTGCTGGTGGTGGTGACACGGTTGCCGCTCTTAACCATGCTGGTGTGGCAAAAGACTTTAGCTTTGTCTCAACCGCTGGTGGTGCTTTCCTTGAATGGATGGAAGGCAAAGAGCTGCCAGGTGTTAAAGCCTTAGAAGCTTAATTTAAAAGTTCGCTTTTAAAGAAAAGAGGGTGGTCTTATTGGCCGCCCTTTTTTTATCTTTTTCGGGTTTTGATGCATTTTTGGTTTGTCTTTTGGGGCTAGGAAAAATTAACCTGCGACCTGCGACCTGCGACCTGCGACCTGCGACCTGCGACCTGCGACCTGCGACCTGCGACCTGCGACCTGCGACCTGCGACCTGCGACCTGCGACCTGCGACCTAAAGTAAGGGTAGAGGTTGGATATAAAAAAAGTTGGCCGCTGAAATGATTATTGTTTCTTTAGTTATCTTATTGTGACTATTTAGAAAAATAATTTAAAAATATAGTGGCTATTTTAATCTGTATTTTTGTATTTTTGCCTGAATAACGTCGCTATTTCATTTTCGTGAATAATAGATAGATTAAATCTATCCAGAAAATCTTCAAAATACTTTATCGCAAAAGCGGATAGTTCTGTATCTGTGATGCTATAACATTATAATATCTTTCTATATGACAGAGAAAACGGGTGACTGATTCTCTTATCAGGTTAAAAAGAGTTGCTCGGGTAACCGTCAAATTGAGTTTTCAGCCGAAAGCGTTATTTTACTGATACAGCTAGATATGCTGGGGCTGTTACCTTATATCCCAAGGGAAGGAGCGCTGCGATGTCTATTACTCCCGAAGTAAAAGCTATTCTTAATCTTTATGAAAGTGATAATCCCGGGACAAAGGCTAATCTTGCTCGTATTTTGAATCATGGCCGCTTGGGTGGAACTGGCAAGCTGATTATTCTGCCAGTCGATCAGGGTTTGGAGCATGGCCCCGCACGCAGTTTTTATCCTAATCCTGCAGGATATGATCCCCAATATCATTATAAATTAGCGATTGATGGCGGGTTTTCTGCCTTTGCTGCCCCGATTGGGATGCTGGAAACCGGCGCGGCTACATTTGCGGGTCAAATCCCGACGATTTTAAAAATGAATTCTTCCAATAGTTGGTCATCTGTCAACGATCAGGCTGTGACTTCCTGTGTTGGGGATGCTTTAAGATTGGGATGCTCGGCTGTCGGTTTTACGATTTATCCCGGCTCTGATATTATTTTCGAACAGATTGAAGAATTCCGCCATATTTCGGCAGAAGCCAAAAGATGTGGTCTGGCAACGGTTGTTTGGGCCTATCCCCGTGGTGGGCGTTTGACCAAAAGAGGTGAAACCGCTTTGGATGTGAGCGCCTATGCCGTGCATATCGCTGCCCAGATCGGTGGTCATATTATCAAAGTCAAATTGCCGACTTCACATATCGAACAGCCTGAAGCGATTTCTGCTTATTCAGGAAAAGACTGGGCTCCGCTCGCCAATCGCGTTTCCCATATTATGGAATCCGCCTTTGCTGGACGGCGTATGGTTGTTTTTTCCGGCGGTGAAGCCAAAACACCGGATGAACTTTTTCGGGAAGCTGAAGCTATTCGTGATGGCGGTGGTCATGGTTCGATTATGGGACGCAATGTTTTCCAGCGTTCAAGAGAAGAAGCCTTGGCGCTCGTCGATAAGATTGTCGATATTTATAAGAAAAAGGATTGAGCGGCATTAAAAGCCGAACGGGTAGGGTAAATAATCTTAATCCGTGTTTTGAGGCGAAAAACAGCCTGTCTATGGATCAATAGAAAATAGAGATGATTAAGGGTGAGCTTTTTTATCCCTGCCCGAAAACGAGCAGGGATAGTAAGAGGTCAGATTGTTATTCAGCGGCGACTGCGGCCGCTTTTTCTTTAGCTTTTTCTGCTTCGATTTCGGCTGCCTTGGCTTCAACCAAAGAGACGATGTGATCGAGCATTTTGGCATCTTCGACCGTGTGGTCGGTGACACCTGACAAGAAAACCATATGCTTGCCATGACCGCCACCGGTAACGCCGATATCGGTTTCCCGAGCTTCACCAGGGCCATTCACAACACAGCCCAAGATAGACAGCGAAAGCGGCGTTGAGATATGCGCCAGTCTGTCTTCCAAAGCCTTGACCGTTTTAACAACATCAAAGCCCTGTCTGGCACAGCTGGGGCAGGAGACGACCCGAACGCCACGCGTCCGAAGATCTAATGTCTTGAGAATATCGTAACCGACCCGAACTTCTTGTTCTGGATCTGCCGAGAGGGAGACACGCAGGGTATCACCGATGCCGTCCCATAACAGATTACCAATACCCAAAGCCGATTTAACCGTGCCGCCGATCAGGCCACCAGCTTCGGTGATGCCTAAATGGAGCGGGCAATCAACGGCTTTCGCCAAGGCTTTATAAGAAGCGACAGCCAAGAAAACATCAGAAGCCTTCACAGCGACTTTGAATTCGTGGAAATCTTGATCTTGCAATAATTTGATATGGTTTAAAGCGCTTTCGACTAGAGCGTCGGGGCAGGGTTCACCATATTTTTCCAACAGTTCTTTTTCGAGACTACCCGCATTCACACCGATACGAATGGCGCAGCCATTGGCTTTTGCAGCCCGGACAACTTCGGCTACCCGTTCGGAAGAACCGATATTACCCGGATTGATACGGAGGCAGGCAGCCCCTGCATCAGCAGCTTCCAAAGCCCGTTTATAGTGGAAATGGATATCCGCAATGATCGGCACTTCTGCTGCGCGGACGATGTCCTTTAAAGCGGCAGTGGACTCTTTATCGGGGCAGGACACCCGAACAAGGTCAACACCAACAGCTTCGCAGCGTTTGATCTGGGCGATCGTGGCCTGAGCATCTGTGGTCGGGGTATTAGTCATGGTCTGAACACTGATCGGGGCATCTCCGCCGACAGCGACATTACCAACCATGATCTTGCGCGATTTGCGGCGCTCTATATGGCGCCAAGGACGAATGGACATATGCAAAGCCTATACGTCTAAAAGGGCATAAAACCAACCGTCTAAGGGGTTTTTGATAGAGAAGAAAGCAATATTCAAAATTCTATGGAGAAGTTACAACAGTTTACCGTTTCCTTCTGCGCGAGGGGACAGGATTACAGGTTTACATAAAGAATTATTTATATTTATATATTCTTAATATTTACAGATCAGGTTGTGACACGGTACAGCTACCCTGCCCGGGGGAGATTATAAAATTCCGAGTAGATAAGAATAGCAGTTTGAACCGAGTTGTTTAAAAAATGTCGTCTTTATCTGCTGGTATGATGTGGCTGAATAGAGCCAGCCCGATATATTTTGAAATCTGATCGCCGATTACCCTTTTCTTAGGAGACTTCATCTATGGCCAATGAGCCTTATATTGTCCGTGACATTAGCCTTGCCGGTTGGGGCCGTAAGGAAATCGATATTGCCGAAGGCGAAATGCCCGGCCTGATGGCTTTGCGTGAAGAATATGCCGCGAAGAAGCCGTTAAAAGGCGCTCGGATTACCGGTTCTTTGCATATGACCATTCAGACCGCTGTTTTGATTGAAACGCTGGTCGATTTGGGCGCGGAAGTACGTTGGGCTTCTTGCAACATTTTCTCGACGCAGGATCACGCAGCAGCGGCGATTGCAGAACAGAATATTCCGGTATTTGCTGTTAAGGGCGAGTCACTGGAAGAATATTGGGATTATGTCGATCGTATTTTCGATTGGGGTAATGGCGAAACCGCTAACATGATTTTGGACGATGGTGGCGATGCAACCATGTTCATTTTATGGGGCGCAAAATTGGAAGCGGGTATTGAATTCCCGGCTCCGGAAAATGAAGAAGAAGAAATCTTTCAGAAGGTTGTGCGTCGTCGTGTCGCAGCCAGCCCGGGCTTCCTGACCAAAACCGCAGAAACGGTTAAAGGTGTTTCCGAAGAAACCACCACCGGCGTTCATCGTTTGTATGAGATTTCAAAGAAGGGCGAGCTGCCTTTCCCAGCAATCAACGTCAATGATTCCGTCACCAAATCGAAATTCGACAATCTTTATGGTTGTAAGGAATCTTTGGTCGATGCCATCCGTCGTGCAACCGATGTGATGTTGGCCGGTAAGGTCGCTTGTGTCGCCGGTTTCGGTGATGTGGGTAAGGGTTCTGCTGCTTCCTTGCGGAATGGTGGCGCTCGCGTTTTGGTAACCGAAGTCGATCCAATCTGTGCGCTTCAGGCCGCGATGGAAGGCTATGAAGTCGTTACCTTGGAAGAAGCGGCACCGCGCGCCGATATCTTTGTGACCTGCACTGGTAATGCCGATATCATCACGCTGGATCACATGCGTGCCATGAAGCATCACGCGATTGTCTGCAATATCGGTCATTTCGATAGTGAAATTCAGATTAGTTCGCTGGCTAATATGGAATGGAACGAAATTAAGCCGCAGGTTGATCTGGTCAAATTCCCAGATGATAAGGAAATTATCGTTCTGGCTAAAGGCCGTTTGGTCAATCTGGGATGTGCCACGGGTCATCCGAGCTTTGTGATGTCAGCAAGCTTCACCAATCAGGTGTTGGCTCAGATCGAATTGTTCTGCAACAGCGATCAATATCAGAAAAATGTTTATATGCTGCCGAAGCATTTGGATGAAAAGGTTGCCGCCTTACATCTTCCGAAATTGGGCGTGCATTTGAGCAAGCTGACCCAGAAGCAGGCTGATTATATCGGTGTTCCGGTCAATGGACCTTTCAAGTCCGATCATTACCGTTATTAATTTTTGAATTTCGGGAGCGGTTAATGCCGCTTTTCGAAAGTCCATAACAAGGAACCGGTCATTCTATGGCCGGTTCTTTTTTTATGTATAAATGCGGCTGGGAATAGATTTGCCTATTCAGGTAAGGGAGATTTTGAGAATTTGGGTGATGTTTTGGGCGGTTAGGACAACCGGAGACATCGCATAGACAAGATGCTTATAGGATATTTAAGATCGGACAGGAAGCTGTCCCGACCGGAGAACCGGTCAGGACAAAAAGCTTCGCTATTGGTTTAGTTACGGGTTAACTTTTTATAGGCTTGGGCGCTGGCACGGTCAGCGGCTTCACCAAAGCGGCGGCGTTTGTCTTCTTCGTAGGATTCGAAGTTGCCTTCGAACCATTCGACATGACCGTCGCCTTCAAAAGCGAGAATATGAGTGGCTAAGCGATCGAGGAAGAAGCGGTCATGGCTGATAACCACAGCGCAACCAGCAAAGTTTTCCAAGGCTTCTTCCAAAGCACGCAAGGTTTCAACATCAAGATCGTTGGTCGGTTCATCCAACAACAGAACGTTGCCGCCTTCTTTCAGCATTTTAGCCATATGAACGCGGTTTCTTTCACCACCGGACAACTGGCCAACTTTTTTCTGCTGATCCGAGCCTTTGAAGTTAAAGGCACCGACATAAGCGCGGGTTGCGATTTCATGCTTACCGAAGTTGAAGCGATCAAGACCGTCTGAAACTTCTTCCCAGACATTCTTGTTCGGATCAAGATGATCGCGGCTTTGATCGACATAGCCGAGCTGAACCGTGGGGCCGACTTCGACTTCACCCGCGTCTGGCTTTTCTTGGCCGGTAATCAATTTGAATAATGTGGTTTTACCCGCACCATTCGCACCGATAACACCGACGATACCGCCCGGTGGGAGTGAAAAGCTTAAATCTTCGAACAGTTTTTTGTCGCCAAAGCTTTTGGTAAGACCACGTGCTTCGATGACCTTGCTTCCCAGCCGTTCAGGAATCTGGATCATAATCTGGGCTGCACCCGGACGACGATCATTCTGCTTTTCAACCAATTCGTCAAAGGCCTTGATACGGGCTTTACTTTTGGTCTGGCGCGCTTTCGGGCTCTGTCTGATCCACTGCAGTTCCTGCTGGATAGCCTTTTGACGGCCTTCTTCTTCGCGTTCTTCTTGCTCCAGTCGTTTGGACTGGGCTTCTAACCATGCAGAATAGTTGCCTTCAAACGGGATGCCGCGACCACGATCGATTTCAAGCACCCAGCCCACAACATTATCAAGGAAGTAGCGATCATGGGTGACCAGAATGACGTTACCTGGATATTCTTTCAAATGATTTTCCAGCCATGCGACGCTTTCGGCATCAAGATGGTTGGTCGGTTCATCCAACAGAAGGATACCCGGTTTTTCAAGCAACAGGCGGCATAAAGCGACACGGCGGCGTTCACCACCGGAAAGCTTGGTTACATCAGCATCACCCGGCGGGCAGCGCAGCGCTTCCATTGCGATTTCCAGCTGGTTATCCAATGTCCAGCCATCAACGGCATCAATCCGTTCTTGCAATTCGCCCATTTCGGTCATCAGCGCATCGAAATCGGCATCCGCAGGCGGATCTGCCATCAGCGTGGAGATTTCATTGAAACGGTCGACCAAATCCGCGGTTTCGCGGACGCCGTCCATTACATTGCCTTTGACATCTTTATTGGGATCAAGATTCGGTTCCTGTGGCAGATAGCCGACATTGATACCTTCTGCAGCCCATGCTTCCCCCTGATATTCCGTATCCATACCGGCCATGATTTTCATCAGGGTGGATTTACCGGCACCGTTGACACCGATGATGGCGATTTTGGTACCTGGGAGGAATTGCAGGTGAATATTGTTTAGAACAGGTTTTTTAGCGCCGGGAAAAGTCTTGGTCAGACCTTTCATGACATAACTATACTGGACGGCCATGACGTCTCCGAGATTTGGCGAAAAAGGGAAAATATCGTCTAAATTAGCGAAGCTTTGTTATATTGGCAAATCCTGTTCACCCAAAAATGCGGTTATCAGGTTTTTTGTCAGATTGTTTTTTGAAAGACGGAAAAACACCCTTACCCTGTATAGATAAGCGACATAAAATTCTATGCTTTATTTCCACAAGCAAAGATGCAATTTTCAATTTTATTTGAAATTATTTTACATAAAAAAGTAATTTAATGTTTTTAGCAGTAGGTGATTTTTGTTATTTTTTCTTAAGTATATCATTATCAGGAAAAATTGTTTTTTAAAGTGTCGTGAAGTTATGAGGGTGGAAAAACAGGACAGAAATATTTTGTCTTAAACCCATGTCCTTATATCTTTCAAAAGCGACAGGTAATTCCCGCTAGAAAAAAACAGCAATAAAGAAACTTTAGAGTTTTTTATTGTGAGTCCCGATTCTGACTCGAGAGTAGAAAACTATTCGAAGTATGATTTTTTACCCAAATTTTAAAAATAAAATCGAACTAGTTGGGTCCATAATCAGCTTATATTCAAAAAACTTCTTCTATTTTGTAGCTTTTTTGCCTCGAAATCATAAATTTGCGACCAATAGAGGTCGAAAAGGCTTTCTTCCTGATTGATTATTGGAAATGAATCGCTATTGGGAGCCAATGGGGCACGGCGTTTCGGACCGGGCCCGTTATTAACAAAACTGGAGCTACTCTCATGAAGAAGCTTGGCATCATTTTTGCCGCCGCCGGTCTGATGGCTGTTGCTGCTTGCAACAAACCGGCTGAAAACACTGAAACCGCCAACGGCACGGACAACACCGTTGTTTCCGTTGATAACGGTGCAATCGACAACTTCGCAACCGACGTTAGCTCGGCTGCTGCCAACGCTGCTGAAAGCGTTGACAATGTGACCGCAGCTGCTGCTGAAGGTCTGAAGAACAAAGTCGGTAAGTAATCGGCTTTTTCTTCCTTACTTGATATAAACAGCAGAAAAAATCTGCGGTTTATATCAATACAGAATTTTAGGCGGGTATCTGTTAGATGCCCGCCTTATTCTATGTATATATCTGGCATAAAAACGGGTAAAAGCCATTCGGTCTTGTCATTGAGGCGAAGAGGGCTTTAACCTTTTCTCTTCCTCCTCATATTCAAGAATACGACAGTTTTTTATCTATTAGGGACGACAGATGGCCAAGCCTTCCGCACCGATTCTGTTTTTTAACAGCCTTTCCAGAACGATCGAACCTTTTACCCCCATCGATCCGGAGCGTGTGCGTCTTTATAGCTGTGGCCCGACTGTTTATAATTTTGCCCATCTTGGAAATTTACGGGCGTATGTCTTTACCGATAGCTTGCGGCGGATGCTGAATTGGAAAAGCTATCCGGTTAACCATGTTATCAATATCACCGATGTCGGACATTTGACTTCTGACACGGATACTGGTGACGATAAAATGGAAGCTGCGGCCAATCGCGCCAAAAAGACGATCTGGGATATCGCCCATTTTTATACCGAAGCTTTTTGGCAGGATTTGAAAAACCTTAATATCTTTAATCCTACCATCTGGAGCATTGCGACCGATCATATTGAAGATATGATTGCCTTTGCTCGCAAGATTGAAGCTGCCGGATTTACCTATTTGCTGGATAGCGGGCTTTATTTTGATACCAGCCGCCTGAAAGATTATGGTTTGCTAGCCGGTCACCGTGAAGAAGAAGGTGTCGGACGGATTGATACGGTTGCGGGTAAGAAGCATCCGGCTGATTTCGCTTTATGGCGGCGTTCTGCCGAAGGTGAAAAGCGCCAGATGGAATGGATATCGCCTTGGGGTTTGGGTGCGCCCGGCTGGCATCTTGAATGCTCGGTGATGAGCATGAAATATCTGGGCGAGCAATTCGATATCCATACCGGCGGTATCGATCATCGCGAAATTCATCATTGCAATGAAATCGCCCAGAATCAGGCGTTCACTGGTGATGATAAAAAAACAGGTGCTAATTTCTGGCTGCACAACAATTTTCTGGTTGATCGTAGCGGTAAGATGTCGAAGTCGAAGGGTTCTTTCCTGACCCTTTCTACTTTGATAGAAGCGGGTATTCATCCTTTGGCTTATCGGGTATTATGCCTGTCAGCCCATTACCGTTCGGAACTGGAATTTTCACAGGATAATATTCTGGCTGCTCTGACCCGTTTAAAGCGGTTGGTGATCGGGGTTGGTCAGCTGAAAAAGAAAATACAGAAAAAGACGGGTTCTGAAACCGAGCCGGATTGGTTGCGGGCTTTTGATGAAAGGTCTTATAGCAAGGGTGCTCCGCTTGATTATCAGCGTGAGTTGATTGAGACTCCGTTGAAAAAAGAGGCTTTGGCAATATTAGAACGTTTTGATCAGGCAGTTTCCAATGATCTGATGTTGCCGCAGGCTTTGCCTTTGTTAGAAGAGACGCTTGGTAATAAAAAATTACAACCGGAAGAGCAGTTGAGATTGATTGCCTCTATGGACATGATATTGGGACTCAATCTTTTGCATCTGGATCGGGCAAGCCTGAATATGCGCCCCAAAAACGCATCTTTACTGGAAAATAACGTTTTGGCTTTATTGGAAGAACGGCAGATTAAACGGAAAGAAAAAGATTTCGCTGCGTCGGATGCGATCAGAGATCGTCTTTCCGAGGCCGGTATTGACGTTCTTGACGGTGATCCTTTGGGGTGGGAATGGCGACCGCAATGGAATGCCTGAGTTTCTTTTTCGGGGTTGTCCTCTAAATAGAGTGATATCTGCCGAATATAAACCTGATGAACCGACTTTGCGCAGCTTGAAAGGAATAATAATGGTAACAGAGTGGACGCCAGATAGTTGGCGCGATTTTGAAGCGCGGCAGTTACCTTCTTATCCGGATAACGATAAACTGGATAAAGTGTTAGATCAGTTATCTTCTTACCCACCTTTGGTTTTGGGTTCAGAAGCCCGACTGTTGAAAGAAAAACTGGCTGATGTCGCCAAGGGCAAAGCTTTTATTGTCCAAGGTGGTGACTGCGCCGAAAGCTTCCGCGACTTTTCTGCTGAATCCGTTCGGGCGACTTTGTCGGCTCTGTTATGGATGAATACGGTTATCGCCTATGCGTCTGGAAAGCCGGTTGTCCGTATTGGACGGATCGCTGGGCAATTCGCTAAACCTCGTTCATCCAATATGGAAGAACGGAATGGCGTTTCTTTGCCAAGCTATCGCGGTGATAATGTTAATGGCATTAGCTTTACCGAAGAAGCCCGTATCCCTGATCCTGACCGTCTTTTGACCGGTCATGCCCAAGCCGCCATTACTTTGAATTTGATCCGTGCTTATACCCAAGCCGGTGACGATAAATGGGAATATGCCTTCAATGGTCTGAACGACTTCGTCAATAGCCGTTCATGGGCTGAAGATTCCTGGCGCGGTCTGGTTGACGAAATGGGCGATTCCTTCCGTTTTGCCCAGGGCTGTGGTGGTTTCGGTAAAGGCTATGCTGATCCTTGCTTTACGAGCCACGAGGCTTTGCATCTGCCTTATGAAGAGGCAATGGTGCGCAGCGACTGTGACTATGGGCTGGATTATGCCACTTCTGGTCATTTCCTGTGGATTGGTGATCGCACCCGTTTCGAAGGTTCGGCTCATGTCGAATTTTTGCGTGGGGTTGATAACCCGATCGGTCTGAAATGTGGCCCCAATCTGGAACCTGACGAATTGCTGCGTTTGTTGGATGTTCTGGATCCGACCCGTGAAGCAGGTCGCATTACCTTAATCACCCGCTATGGCGCGAATAAGATCGAAAAGCATCTGCCTGAATTGGTTCGTGCGGTTAAAGCAGAAGGTCGTCCGGTTGTCTGGATATGTGACCCGATGCATGGCAATGGCACGCAGACCAGTGATGGTCAGAAAACGCGGCCTTTCGAGCGTATCCTTGACGAAGTTAAAGGCTTCTTTGCTGTTCATCAGGCTGAAGGCACCTATGCGGGTGGTATTCATCTTGAAATGACCGGCCTTGATGTGACCGAATGCGTCGGCGGCAGTGCCGAGTTGAGCGAAGAAGATTTGAAGCGTCGTTATTTAACGCATTGTGATCCGCGTTTAAGCCGTGATCAGGCGTTAGAAATGGCTTTCCAGATTGCCGATTTCTTCTAGATTACCTTTATTATAGTTGACGAGAAGGGCGGGGTGGACTATCCCGCGCTTCTCTGCTGGTCCCTTCGTCTAGCGGTCTAGGACGTCGCCCTCTCACGGCGAAAACACGGGTTCGATTCCCGTAGGGATCACCATGTTATATTTTACCCTTTAATTTATTTTCATAATAAATAGACTTTAGAATACAGCTTTGTGTTTTAAAGTTTTGTTTGCTTTTGAAAAAGCGATAAGTATAGTTCGTTCCCCGAATTTTTGAGGGTGATCTTTTTTTTCGTATTTTTAACGCCTGAAAAACAACTTCTTTTCAAAAAAAATATTTAGTTTCAATCTATTGCATAGAATCGCATTATTTTTTGTTGTTTTGTGTTTTTTGATTATGGTTGTTTAGAACCCTCTTTAAAATTGATATTGATTTTCAATATCAATTGATAAATAATAAATTATTCTCATTACCTAATGTTATTTGTCCGTGTTACAAATTGTTGTTGTTGGGTGGGATTGTGTATTTCTATTTCAATGTAATACATTTTTTAGGGGGAAAGTTATGTACACCAAAAATGCTCTGCTGCCGTTTCAAAATTCCATAAACCTTTAATCACGAAGGTTTTGTCTATGAGTTTTTCGGAGCCATATCGTAGCAGTCCTTATTCCTTTTTACGGCGTAATATACATTGGTTACTTCCCAGTTTTTGTTTGGGAATGATACCGACGGCTGTTTTCGCTGAAGATGCATCATATCTTCAGAGAACGGCAGAACATGAAGATGCCAATTCTGCGGCATCTGACCATTCCATGGAAGCAAGACGTCATCGCCATCATCATGATGGTCAAGGCCGATTTGACCATGGAGACAAGCATCGTCAAGATCATCCGCATGACCATCACGGGCATAATAACATGTCCGATGATGATAACCTGTCTATTCGTGATTTAATTGTTGAAGCCGATCGCCCAAAAGCGACGACTGATGGTAGCAACAGCTATGCTGTTAGGGGGGTTACCATTGGTAAACGGGTTCAGCGATTGGAAGATATTCCGCAGTCTGTTTCTGTGATGACGAAGCAGCAGATGCTGGATCAGAATTTGAATACGGTTAATGAGGCGTTGAATCAGGTTCCTGGTGTGACCGTGAATAATTACGGTGACGGCACCTCGGGATTTATGTCTCGTGGTTATTCTATGAATACCCAATTTGACAGTATTCCGTCTTTTGGGGGTACTTCGTTTGCGCAGCAATTCGATCTTAATATTTATGATCGAATGGAAATTTTGCGTGGACCTGACGGTATTTTCCAAGGGGGTGGATCACCCGGTGGTGTGATCAACATGGTGCACAAACGGCCTTTGAATAAATTCCATGTCGAAACCGGAGGATCGGTGGGTTCATGGAATAACCTGCATGGGTATTTCGATGTTACGGGTCCGCTGAATAAATCAGGCACCATCAATGGCCGTATTGTTATGGCTGGCTCCAGTCAGGATTATTTCTATAAACCCGGTCATGATCAGCGTTGGACCGGATATGGCGCCATTGACTTCCATTTCGATGAAAAAACGACCTTAACGCTTACTGCAACTGGTCAAAAAAATAGAACGACCCGTTTCATGGGCTTGCCGCGTGCCAGCGATGGTTCCGATCTTAATCTGCCGGTTTCAAGCTATGTTGGTGCCAGCTGGAATCAGAGCCGGTCACCTATGTATGAATTGTCTGCTGATTTTGAGCGTCATCTTGGAAAAGGTTGGCAGGTTCGTTTGGCTGGACGTCATCGTTATACCAACAGTTCGCAAGAATATAGCTTGCTGAGCAAGCTGAATACGCAAACGATGAAGAGTAATTTTTCTTTATACAACGCCGTTGATAAGGAAAGATATGATGATGCTGATCTGTATATAACTGGCCCTGTCCATTTATTTAACCGTAAGCATATTTTCTTGGTGGGCGCTAACTACAGCTACAATCTTGAAAGAGATGGCAGTAGTTCCGCGAGTTACAGCAAATATCCTCAGCTGACCAATCAGGATATCTTTAATCCTGTTTTGCCGCAGAATTTGCTGCCGACGGGATTAACCTCTTATTATAGAGAGCCTTTTGTCCAAAAAGGTTTATATGCATCTGCCCAGATTGAAGTCATCAAACCTGTGCAAATTCTGTTGGGCGGCAGAATGAGCAGTTATACCTATAAGCTGAAAAATTTGGTGGCGGGAACGCCAACGAAAACCCAGCAGCATGTCGGCAACCAGTTGACGCCTTATGCGGGTATCGTTTGGCATATGACGTCAGATCTGACGTCTTATTTCAGCTATACCGATATTTTCTCGCCTCAGGGTGGCTATACGGAATCCGGTGATCGGGTTAAGCCATTGCAAGGTCAGCAAATGGAAGCTGGTATCAAGGGCTCATGGTTCCGTGGAAAGCTGCATGCTAGTTTTGCCGCTTATCGCATCATGCAGCATAACTTGACCCAAGCTTCTCCTGATGGTCGGATGGATTGTGGTCCATCGCAAACTTCTACCTGCTGGATTGCGGCTGGCTTGGTGCGTAGTCAGGGATTTGATACCGAAATTATCGGGCAGCCTATGAAAGGCCTCGATATCAATTTTGGTTACACCTATAACGATAACCGCGTCATGAAAGGCGGCGATGATCTGGTCGTTGGCTCACGCTATACTGCCAATACGCCCGCCCATTTGTTCAAATTATGGACGCATTATCGCTTTGCTTTAGGCAAATCTACCGACAAGAATATTTTAAGCTTTGGTGGTGGTCTTAATGCCCAAAGTTCTACTTTCGGCACGACGCGCACTGTCACTCAACCGGGTTACATTATTGGTTCCGCGCAAATCGGATACCAGCTTAGCCCGAAATTTGAGATTTCAGTGACCGTCAACAACCTGAGCGATACCCGCTATTATAGCCGTTTGGGTAACGTCAATTATTATAACTATTATGGCACCCCGAGAAGCTTCATGTTCTCGGTTCATAACTCGTTCTAATAAAATATGGGGAGGGTGGCTCTTTAACATTCAACGATGTTAAGAGCTAATCCTCCCTGTGAAGTTTCTTTGTAATTGGCATTCATATCGAGACCCGTCCGGCGCATTGTTTCGATAACCTGATCTAAACTGACACGATGGTTGCCATCCCCGATCATAGCCAGCCGCGCGGCCTCGATAGCTTTAATAGCACCGACCGCATTACGTTCGATGCAAGGCACCTGCACCAATCCGCCAATCGGATCGCAGGTTAAACCCAAATTATGTTCCATGCCGATTTCAGCGGCGTTTTCGATCTGGCGTGGAGAGGCATCAAGGGCGGCTGCAAAACCGGCAGCAGCCATTGAGCAGGCAACCCCGACTTCCCCCTGACATCCTACTTCAGCCCCAGATATTGAGGCATTTTCTTTGAAAAGAGCGCCAATTGCGGTCGCAGTGAGCAAGAATTTTTCAATGCCTCTTTCAGTGTCGCCTTGAATAAAACGGCGATAATAGCGCAATACGGCCGGAATGATTCCAGCCGCGCCATTTGTCGGTGCCGTCACAATTCGACCACCGGAAGCGTTTTCTTCATTAACCGCCAAAGCCCAAAGATTGATCCAGTCGAGTGCGGCCAAAGGATCAATGGCTCGATCGCTATGAATGGCTTTTAATCGCGCATAAAGGGCCGGGGCACGCCGTCTAACTCGTAAACCACCAGGAAGCACACCGGTTTCACACATACCCCGTTCAATGCAGCCTTCCATGGTTTCGGCAATATGAGCGATACCTTGTGACAGTTCTTCTTCTGTGAGGGTGGCTAATTCATTTTGGCGTTGGATATCGGCAATCGATAGACCGGTTTCGATGGCGATTTCCAGCAGATCCCGTGCTGAATGATAGGGGTATGGTAGATCCAGTTCTGGAAGTTTTGCCTCTTCCCCTGTTTCGGGAGGGCGTTCGATAATGGTACCGCCGCCTATAGAATAGGCTGTGTTTTCAAGGAGAATATGGCCGCTATGGTTATAGGCCACAAAATGCATTGCATTAGAGTGGAAAGATAACCGTTTTTTCTTTCCCAGAGAATGTCTTTTTCTGGATCGAACGGAATAGAAAGGCCGTCAGCAAATTGCAGCGTTTTTTCTTGTTGGATGCGGTCAATGATAGGTTCGATGTCATCGACATTGACCTGATCAGGTCTTTCACCCGAAAGCCCCAACAAAATTGCCCGATCGGTAGCATGGCCGCGTCCGGTTAACGCCAAGGAGCCGAAAAGCGTGACGACAATTCGGCTGACCTGTTTTTTATCCAATGCTGCGATGAAATCAGCCGCTGCTGTCATAGGCCCCATTGTATGGGATGAAGAAGGGCCGATACCGATTTTGAATAATTCGAAAACGCTGCTAACCATATTATCTCCTATTTGAATAGGTAGTAGATAAATGGGTTCAAAAAAAGCAGCTTTTTTAAAACTTTATCAAAAAGAAAAGATATTTTCTTAGCCTTGTAGTGGGCGAGGAAAAAGATGCTTTTCTTTTAAATCCTGTTCTGATTTTTCTATATTCTGTTGTCTGATAACGGCATCCGCCCCCAGCTTTTTTTCAAGCGATGCCGCCAGCAATTCAACCATGACCAAGCAAGGCACCAGAGATTCATGTGACGTGAAAAGTGTAAAGTCACAGGTCAACACATGATGCGCCAAACGCGAAACGGGCGATAATTTCGGATCCGTGATCAGAATAATCGAAGTCCGTTTTTGATGCGCCTGATCAGCCAATAGGGCGATCTCTTCTTGATAATGACAGATATCAAACAGCAGCAGAATATCCCGTCTTCCGCTGTCTATGAGCTGCTCATAGGGTGTGAAGGCGTTATTTTGCACCAGATGGGTGCGTGGGCGCAATTTATGCAGTTGATACCAAAATAATTCGGCGATCGGATGCGTTAAATGATTGCCGACGATATAGACATTGCGCGAGCAGTCAGCCAGAAGTTCGGTGACATCTTCTAATTCGCAGGCGTTAATCCGCTGTAGGGTTCTGTGCATGCAGTTTTCAAAGAAAGTGTCAGCTTCCTGAAGAACTGAAGAAACGGCGGGATTATCGCTAACGTGATTATGGGCGTCGTCTTGAGCCTGTGGCGTATTGTAAATGAGTTTCTGATATAACTCGGTACGCAGACAGGCTTGGAATTCTGGAAAGCTACCAAAACCCAGTTTTGAAACAAAACGTAACACGGTCGGTCCGCTGACTTTAGCCTTTGCCCCCAGCTTTGCCACGGTTTCCAAACCAGCCATCATGTCACTGGCAAATAATATCTGAGCAATTCGCCTTTCAGCCTGCGTGAAATTTTCTGACGCCTGATGAATTAGAATAGCGAGATTTGATGTATCTTTTTTTACTTTATGCGCTTTCATGCGATGCTTGCAATATTTGTTAACATAAAATTCTTTGCAAATATAAAAAAGGTTTTTCTTAAGAAATTCCCCCTATTTCGAAATATTGGTATCATTTTATTATTTAGATGGGAAGGCTTTAAAAAAGATATTTTGTCAGACTATTATTCTGATCAATTTTTTTCTAAAAAAAATAATTTTATTTTTTTAAAGAAATGAAATTGATATGGATATGTTATATATGGGGTATTTTTAAAATATATATATCACTCCTTTTTGCGGAGTGATATCTCCATATTAGCTATCCAGCGTCAGAATAGAATAATAACAAATATTTATTCTGTCTGAAAAATATTATTTTTGCGCTTTTTTGCGTGCCTTAGTAACGGCATCTTTTAACGCAGCATAGTCAGCGACGCCAGAAAAGACCTTGTCACCGATAATAAAAGCAGGGGTGCCAGTGAGTCCTAATTCCCTTGCCAGCAGAATATTTCTGGTAATTTCTTGCGTGATGGCGGGGCTGCTGCTTTCTTTTGCGATCTCTTGAGGATTAAGTCCCAGTGATTTGACGATATCGACAATCACCTCGGCAGAAAGATGCTTGCTGTTATAAATCTGATGATGAAATTCACTGAATTTATTGCTGGTTTTTGCAATGGCTAATCCTGTTCTGGCAGCAATCTCGCTGTCGGGCCCTAAAATAGGCAATTGCCGTATAACCAGACGAACATCTTTATCTTCTGCCAAAAGGCGGTTCAGATCGCCATTGGCTTTGCGGCAGAAACCACAAGCATAATCTGAAAATTCGACAACCGTCACATGGCCTTTTTCTGCGCCATCCCATGCACCTGCAAAAGGCGTTTCCAAGGCAGTTCTGTTTTGGGAAACCAGCTTGTCAGTTTCACGCTGTTGTAAGGCTTCCATGGCCTGTGGAATAATTTCAGGGTGTTCTAAAAGATAAAGCCGCACGCTTTCGCCGGATTTTTCTACCGAATTTCCCGTGATCATGCCGCTGCATAACATATAGCCCAGCATAATGATTCCGCCACCGACGGCACCCGCCAGAACCGAGCAGAGATGGTTTTTCTTACAGCCACTTTTATTTTCCACTCTTACTTCCTCTTCTTGGTTCGGGGTATCAGGCATATTGGGGCTTTCCTGTGCAGAGACCGATATCGGATCGGTCATTTCTTTTTCTTTTTTTCTAACGCCTGACGAGCGGTTACGGCGATATCATTGGCACGACGCCATTCGGTGCTATTCGGATCGAGGCCTTTTAACGCAACGTCAGCCGCATCCATTGCCAAGGTTGTTTGTCCGCTGAGGCTGTAGCGTTCGGCCGTTGCGAGATTCATACGCGCCACATCACCTTCACGATCGTAAATTATGCCGAGGACAAACCATGCCAAAGGATTATCTTCTTCCCGATCAACGGCAAGCGTCAGGACTTTTTTAGCTTCAGCATAATTGGCAGGATCTTCAGTGGCCATCAATGCATGACCAAAAGAGGCAGCGATAAGAGGCGACTGTGAAATTTCGGTGGCTTCCCTGTAAGGGGCTAATGCCTCATCAGGATGGCCGGATTCAAGTAAAATCTGGCCTTTTAGCTCTAGAAAATAAGGGTCTTTCGGGATGAGGGTGAGCAGTTTTTGCACTTCATCCATTGACTGGGTAAAATAGGATAAGCGATGCCATGCATAAGCACGGGCATAAAGATCAGGGATATTATGGGGATCATCCGGATAGGATTTTAGCACCTCATTCGGGTCAGAAATATAACCGATAAGCTTGGCTCTGACGCGAAGGAAAGCTTGTTGTAGCTGTGGGTCGATGGGGCGGTTCCATGAAGGCAGATTTTCGAGATCGCCCCGCAGCATCATTTCACGATCGGCAGTCATGGGATGGTCGCCTGCAAAACTGCCATCGGAATCCGCCGACATAGAACGATATTCCAGCTTTCTGATCTTGCCGAAAAATTCAAGCAGTCCATGGCCGGAAATATCCGCGCGTTTCAGGAATTTTACCGCTGCTGCATCGGCGCTGGCTTCCTGTGTGCGGGTATAGCTGAGATAATGCTGGACAGCGACCTGACTGCCGATGCCGCCCAGCATGGTACCAATGACACCTGCGGCTGGAACAATGGCCGAGAGAGGTACCAAAACGGCTTGTAGCAGCATGGCAGCCAAGCTTATGCGTCCAGCTTCGTTAATACCGGCAGTGTTGACGACATGGCCAGCCGTGACATGTCCTAATTCATGCGCCACCACGCCTTGAATCTGGTTAATATTATCCGCAGCCATGATTGTGCCGGAATTAATAAAAACCATCTGTCCGCCTGCAACGAAGGCGTTGATTTCGGAATCATTGACGATCAGGATTTTGACATCCCGTAATCCGGTTGCGGCAACAAGGGGAGACAATGCCTTTTTTAAAAGGGCATCGGTTTCAGCATCTTGGAGAATTTCCTGTGCAAAGGCCGCAGATTGAATCAGCGTAAAGCTGACCATGAGACAAGATATGAAGAGCCAGAAGCGGCGTATCATGAAAAAAACGGAACCCTGATAGCTAAAAAAACAGATTCTACACCCAGATATAAGCGCTTATTCATAAGATAACGACCGGAATGGATAAAAGTTTGATAAATATTTTTTATAAATTCCGATAGTGACTTATTACTTTGCTTAATAAATTTCTAATGATGATATCTATAGTAATTTAAAATTAATTTTCAAATTTTTTGCAAATGCTATTCTGTTTTTTGATTAATTAACAATATTTTTAGTTTTTCTTTTTGTTTTTTTATTAGCAAAAAGATGTTTTTATTATGGGTATGAACAAAAAGAGCAGGGTGGTGATGCCCTGCTCTTTATTCAGACCATAAAAATGGTTTTATTCACCGAATGTCCGTTGCCACCAACCACGACGAGGTGCCGGTTTTACAGCATCACCGCTGGTATCGGTTGCGGCTGTATTATCCGGCGCTTTGACCATGGGAGCAGCTGCCGGTTTTTCTTCGACTTTCTCAACCGCTTTGGGTTCAGCCGCTTTTACCTCTGGCTGTGCTTCGCTGCTTGCTTCGGCTTTTTTCGCAGCGGCTGTCTTGGATGATCTTGTCCGTCTTTTGGCCGGACGTTTGACTTCCGTTTCAGCTTCAGGGGTTTCAGAATTTTCGGCCTCTACATCGGCTTTCGGTTCCGGTTTTTTACGACGGGTTGTCGTTGTCCGTTTTCTGACCCGTTTCGGCTTGGTTTCTTCTGCCTTTTCATTTTCAGCAGGAGCGGGTTCAGCGGCCTTAACTGCCATTTCGGTAACCGGTGCTTCGTTTTTCACTTCAGCGACGGTTACTTCGGTCGGAGCAACTTCTTCATGAAGCACGGCTGGAGTCTGATAGCTTTCATTTTCCAGCTTGGGTGATCTTGCACGAGGACGGCGTCTTGTCCGATTTGTGCGGGCGCTTTTGGCTTCGCCATCAGCGGCTTCCTCAACCGAAAAGGCCGTCTCTTCGGTTTCTGGGGCGACCAATGCCTTTGGAGCATCATAGTGGTTACCAGCGATAGCCGTGCTGTCGTTCGCGGGTGCCTTTTCCGAAGATTCAGAACCGAGCATCAACGGCTTTTCAGCGACATTGTCGCTGTTACGACGACGACCACCCCGTCTGCCACGCCGACTGCGGCGGTTCCGGCGGCTATGTTCGCTATCGTCTTCGTGACCAGTGGTTTCTTCTTCGGCTTCAGGGAATGCCTGCAAAGCTTCCTTCGGTTCGATCCGACGGTTATCCTGAATGGCAACCTCGTTATTATAGCTCGAATTGCGTCGAGCCATATTCTGGCGATGATTGCGACGGAAAGGCGCTTCTATGACTTCTTCAGCCTCGATTTCTTCAATCTCTGGCTCTTCTTCATAGTCGTCGATTTCATCCGGTGAAGAGGATGACGTTGGCAAAGGTGGCGGCAGCATCAAGCCGTGGCTGGGTGGAGGTCCAGCAGATTCGACCGATATCTGATTGTTTCCACGGAGCGGATCGCCGTCAATAAGAACGGTGACGCCATAAAGGGTTTCAATGCTACCCAATTCTTTCCGTTTTTTATTGAGAACATAAATAGCAGAATCGAGCGATGTCAGAACGTGAATCTGGCTGCCATTGCCACGGGAGGCTTCGTCTTCGATCATCCGCAAGGCCATCAGTCCAGCAGAAGGCGTCGTCAGCATCAAGCCAGAACCCTGACAATGTGGGCAAGGGACGGTTGAAGCCTCGAGCATACCGGTTCTTAACCGCTGGCGGCTCATTTCCATCAGACCAAAACTTGAAATATGGCCGACCTGAATACGGGCGCGGTCATGTTTCAGGGCGTCTTTCATCGCCTTTTCAACGCGGCGGACATTGGAATTGGATTCCATGTCGATAAAATCGATGACGACCAATCCGGCCATATCACGCAATCTGAGCTGTCTTGCGATTTCCGCCGCTGCTTCCAGATTGGTAGCCGTTGCCGTTTGTTCGATATTATGTTCGCGGGTGGAGCGTCCCGAGTTAATATCAATCGAAACCAAGGCTTCGGTCGGGTTGATAACCAGATAACCGCCCGATTTTAACTGAACGATAGGCTGATACATCGCATTCAGCTGAGCTTCGACGCCAAATCGTTGGAACAACGGTGCCGGATCAGCATAAGGATGCACTTTCCGGACATGGCTTGGCATCAGCAACTTCATGAAATTGCGCGCTGCCCGATAGCCGTCGTCACCTTCGACCAGAATTTCGTCGATTTCACGGCTGTAGATATCGCGGATAGCCCGCTTTACCAGATCGCTGTCACCGTAGATAAGGGCCGGCGCTTGGGAAAGTAGGGTTTTATCGCGGATTTCATCCCATAAGCGGGCAAGGTAATCGAAATCGCGTTTTATTTCGGTTTTTGTCCGCTGCAATCCGGCTGTTCTGACGATGCAGCCCATTGAGCTCGGCAGATTAAGTTCTGCCATGATGGTCTTTAATCTTTTACGATCGGCCAGATTAGAAATTTTGCGGGAAATACCGCCACCATTACTGGTATTGGGCATTAAAACACAATAGCGACCGGCCAAAGACAGATAAGTCGTAAGGGCGGCACCCTTGTTACCGCGTTCTTCTTTTACGACCTGAACCAGCAATACCTGCCGCCGACGGATGACATCCTGAATCCGATAATGATGCCGCCCGAAGTGACGCCGACGGCTTCTCAGATTTTCGAGGCTATCGTCATTGGCGTCATTACGGATCGTTTCGGAATCCGACAGTTCTTCATTGTCGTCTTCGTCTTCGCTTTCCTGCTGTCTGTTGTGATGCGCGGAATATTCTTCTTCTTCACGAAGAAGGGCTTCGCGGTCTTCCCGAGGAATTTGATAATAGTCGGGGTGAATTTCAGAAAAAGCGAGGAAACCCTGACGATTGCCACCATAATCGACGAAAGCAGCCTGTAGAGAAGGTTCTACACGGGTAACTTTTGCCAGATAGATATTGCCTTTTAATTGGCGACGGTCAGCCGATTCAAAATCAAATTCTTCAATACGGTTTCCTTTGATGACGGCGACCCGGGTTTCTTCCCGGTGACGGGCGTCAATCAACATTTTAGTAAGAGTCATTCAAAAATCTCCGTCGCGCTGCACAATTATTTAGTAATAAAGGGCGCGCGAGTAATAATAATATATCTAAAAACAGTGTCGTAATCTGGGAAACAGGATCTAGCGCTGACCTTGTGGTCAGCCATGAACAACAGCACTGAGAGGCCGCGCGGCTATCATCGGCGCTGTAACAAGCGCGGAGTGTGGTAGCTGCAGCGGGCCCTGCCTTATCGGAATGGGGCAGGCTTAAAACAGCGGCGTGCATCTATGCTTTCAATCCGGAAACACAAATAGATATGGTTAAATAAAATTGTAAACGCGAGAGGCAGAAGCGATTCCGGTTTTTTCGAACCAAATTTTTCCTGTTCTCTTCATTGATTCGCTACCATCGCTTTACGCCAGACGCAATGGTCGCTTTTCAACTTAGGGAAGGAGCTTATCCTTTATGGGGAGAAATATAAATATCAATAGCTTGCGCTATGAAGATGTTTTTTTAAAAATCGTTGTTTTTCTGGCTGGTCACAGTCCTTCTAACAAGGGTAATCGGTTAAAATGGCGCATCCGAAAAGAAAAAAGACCCTTTTTTACAGATGGTGGGCTGTGATTGTTAAATATCTTGAAGATATTGCAAAGGATTTTAAGCTGAAATTTTTTAGGAAAAAACAGTTTAGTCTGATTATCTTTTTTCTGTTTTTTGTATCTGACGGGGCTTTTGCTGCCGTGATGCCTATGGCGAAAGCGGTTCGGATACCGATTGCCCGTGAATCATCCCCTGCTATTTCAAGTCTGCCGCATATATACGGGGCGCGTGTTTCTGGTCGACCTTTGGTTTTGATTGATCCCGGTCATGGAGGACATGATCCCGGCTCGTCTTCTCGCGATGGTCGCCTTCATGAAAAAGATGTGACCTTGGCAATCGGCTTGGCTATTCGTGATGCGCTGATCAAGTCGGGGCGGGTGCGGGTTGCTTTGACCCGTGAAGATGATCATTTTTTGCCTTTGGTTTCCCGTCGAGAAATCGGGCGGCGAATGAATGCTGATTTATTTATTTCTGTTCATGCGGATAGTGCGGCGGCGGGCAATCCGCATGGGGCGACGATTTATACCTTGTCAGAGGTGGCGTCTGATAAAATTGCCGCGCGCCTAGCGGCGAGAGAAAATCAGGTCGATATTTCGGGTTCAAGAGAGCTTAGAAACCAAAATAGCGAAGTAAAATCCATTCTTTACGATCTGACCCGTCGTGAAACGATGAATGCCTCTGTGTCTTTTGCGTCGCTTTTACAAAGAGAATTGCAGGGTCGAATCCCTTTTCGTAGTCATTATCATCGCTTTGCAGGCTTTGTCGTTTTAAAAGCACCGGATGTGCCTTCTGTTCTTATGGAGACCGGTTATATTTCCAATCCGGCCGAGGCCGCGCAGCTTTTTTCCCGTGGATATCGGGAAAATTTGGCTTTGGGGGTTCGTCGGGCGATTGAAATTTATTTTGCCCGCCGCTTGGCACGTCTGGCGGAAAGATCCGATTTAAAATCGGACAGGCAGAAAAAATAACGACAGGAAAAATAAAACGATAATATCAAATATGGTCTAAAAAACAGTTTTTTCTATGTCGTTTTTAAAATAAGGTAAACGGGCGGATATGGCAGATACCAACAGCAACAAAGAAATAGATAGTCGATATTATCTTTTGTTGAAAAAGGTTTTTGCTTCTTTCTGGCTGGGATATTATTTTCATTTTTCTGAAAAGATATATCTGAATATTGTGCCTCATCAGGAATTTAATAATGTCTGAACCCCTGATAACGGGGGGGATAACATTTAATCATAAAGACCAGAAACCACGCATTATGTCTTTGAAACGATTTTGGCATGGGAAAATTCTGCGATCTTTTTTTCTGCTATTTATTGTTGGCTGTTCTTTTTCGGGCTTTTTATTCTGGCGGTATTTTATCAAGGATTTGCCATCGGTCGAAATGCTTGCCGACTATCATTTGCCTTTGCCTGCGGTTGTGCGCGACGGGAACGGGATGCCGTTTGGTCATTTTGTCCGCGAACACCGAGAAAAGCTCAATTACGAAGATTTTCCTCCGGTGGTTATTCAGGCGTTTCTGTCCGCTGAGGATAAATCATTTTTTTCACATCACGGGATTAACGGAACGGCTTTTTTAAAAGCGGTCTACGAATATTTTACCAAAATGGGCAGCGGTGAGCGCGCGCATGGCGGTTCAACTATTACCCAGCAGGTGGCAAAAAATCTTCTTGTGGGGGACGAATATTCGCCTAGTCGAAAGGTTAAGGAAGCTATTCTGGCTTTTCAGATCGAGCATCTTTTGAATAAGCGCCAGATTTTAGAAATTTACCTCAATCAGATTTTTCTGGGACGGAATGCTTATGGCGTCAGTGCGGCGGCCAAAGCCTATTTTGGTAAAAATGTAAAAGAGCTTTCTTTGCCGGAATCCGCATTTTTGGCGATTTTGCCAAAAGCGCCCTCCAATTACACGCCTGAACGTTATATGGAGCGTGCCTTGGGACGGCGCGCCTATGTGTTGCATCAGATGATGTTGAATGGATATATTTCGGCGGCGCAATATACAGCGGCTAGCCACACGCCTTTAGGGGTTATCAAACCGCATCTTGTCGCGAAGCCACCGGTCAAAGGCGGTTATTTTCTGGAAGAAGTGAGACGAGAATTGATTAGCCGTTTTGGTGAAACCACCAAAGATGGCGAAAATAATGTCTATTCCGGCGGATTATGGGTCAGAACCTCTTTTGATCCGGTTATTCAGGATTCCGCAGAAACAGCTTTGCGAGATGGTTTTGTCCGTTTCGAACGAGATCATGGCTGGAATGGTCGTGTCGGAAATATTGATCCAGAAGAAGGTTGGCAGGAGCGATTGATTGCAGCGGATATCGGCACAGGATATGCCGATTGGTATGCCGCCGTTGTTCTTGAAAAAGAAAATACCCGTGCCAAAATTGGCTTTGCTGATGGACAGGAGGATTTTCTTTATCCTTGGGGGGCGGCGATGCCCCGTCATGATACCGAGACTTCGGCATGGCGATTTATTCATGCCGGTGACATTATCATCGTTAAGAAAATCGATAATTTTTGGATATTGCGTAGTTTGCCTTCTGTTTCTGGCGGTATGGTCGTTGAAGATCCGCATACGGGTCGTGTATTGGCGATGCAGGGCGGATTTGATTACCGAAACGGTGATTTTAACCGCGCAACCCAAGCAGAAAGACAGCCCGGTTCAACCTTCAAGCCTTTTGTTTATGCCGCCGCATTAGATCATGGCATGACACCGGCATCTATTATTGTTGATGGCCCTTTTTGCGTTTACCAATCCGCTCGTTTGGGCATGAAATGCTTTCGCAATTTTTCCGGTGGATATTCGGGCCCGCAGACTATGCGTTGGGGTGTTGAGCAATCTCGAAATTTGATGACGGTGAGAGCTGCTGCCCAGACGGGTATGCCGCATATTGTTAAAATGGCTGAAAAAGCCGAGATCAATCCGCCCGGACATCCGTATCCGGCCGTTTTGGGTATTGCTTTGGGTGCCGGTAATACGACGGTTATGCGTTTGACCAATGGCTATTCGATGTTAGCTAATCAGGGACGGCGATTACATCCTTCCTTGATTGACTATGTCCAAGACCGGAATGGTAAGGTCATTTATAAATCGGATGATCGAATATGCACGGGCTGTAACATGCCAGAATGGGATGGACGGCCTATGCCACGGCCTCATCATACCGCCGAGCAGGCGATCAATCCGATGACTTCCTATCAAATGCTCCATATTCTGGAAGGTGTTGTTCAGCGAGGAACGGCGGCAAAATTGCGTGATTTAGGACGTCCAATGTTTGGGAAAACGGGTACTTCGACGGGGCCGACCAATGTCTGGTTTGTTGGGGGGTCTGCCGATTTGGTGGCTGGTTTATATGTTGGTTATGACCGTCCCCGTTCAATGGGGCATAGTGCGCAGGGGGGAACGGTGGCTGCCCCGATTTTTAAACAATTCGCACAGCGAACAATGGTTGATATGCCGGTAAAGCCTTTCCCCGTGGCACCCAATATCCACATGGTGAAGATCGACCGTTATTCCGGCATGCGTATTTATGGGTCCCCCCCCTTTAATCCGGCTGACCCAATGAGTCCGATTATATGGGAAGCATTCAAGCCGGATAACGAGCCGCATCGGAGTTTTTACCGTCCGGCTGTCGCGGCACCAGCTGTCAACAATACGGGTGATAATACGCCGCATCCAGATGCAGCGAAGCCTGCACCATCGGCGGCACCGGCCGATCTTCCGCATTCAAATGATAGCAGTAGCTTGCAGAAGAGAGGCTAAATCTATTAGAAGCCTAGCTAGTCAGGCTTTTTATCTGATCCGACCATTTTATTTTGACCGGCCTTTTTTTGATAGGCTGTTTTTCTCATTCAGAAAGGGATGATTATGCGCGCCGAAGCGCAAGCCCATGTCGACCATATCCAAGAATCTTTGGCGCTTCTCAGGCGCTTTCTCGACTGGGATAGAGCCTTGCGGCGGCTGGATGAACTGAACGCCCGTGTCGAAGATCCTACTTTATGGGATGATGCCCGCGCTGCACAGGAAGTTATGCGCGAGAGGGGGCGGCTGGATGAATCCATTGCAGCCACCCGTGCTATTGCAACAGAGCTTCAGGAAAATATCGAGCTGATCGAAATGGCGGAAGCCGAAGGCGAAGAAGAAATGGTGCAAGATGCCATTTCTGCTTTGAAAACTTTGGCGGAGCGCGCTGATCGCGACAAAGTGAAGGCTTTGCTTTCTGGAGAAGCCGACGGCAACGATACTTATATCGAAGTCAATGCGGGTGCTGGCGGAACGGAAAGTCAGGATTGGGCAGAAATGTTGAGCCGGATGTATCAGCGTTGGGCTGAACGGCAAGGCTTTAAGGTCGAATTGGTTGACTATCATGCCGGAGAGCAGGCCGGTATCAAATCAGCGACGCTGCTGGTAAAAGGCGAAAGCGCCTATGGTTATGCCAAAACCGAAAATGGTGTCCATCGTTTAGTGCGGATTTCACCTTTTGATAGTAATGCGCGCCGTCACACGAGCTTTGCTTCGGTTGCAGTTTATCCAGTGGTCGATGACGATATTGATATCGAGGTTTTAGATAAAGATCTGAAGATTGATACCTATCGTTCATCCGGTGCCGGTGGACAGCATGTGAATACGACGGATTCTGCTGTTCGTATTACGCATATGCCAACCGGTATTGTGGTTGCCTGCCAGAATCAGCGTTCCCAACATAAGAACCGCGCCGAAGCGATGAAGCAATTAAAGGCGCGTCTTTATGAGCGTGAATTGCAAATACGTGAAGCTGAAGCCAGTGCTGGCTATGCGGCCAAGAGTGAAATTGGATGGGGACATCAGATCCGCTCTTATGTCTTGCAGCCGTATCAGCTGGTCAAAGATTTGCGGACAGGTGTTACCTCGACCGCGCCATCCGATGTGCTTGATGGTAATCTGGATGCGTTTATTGCCGCCGCTTTGGCGCAGCGGATTACGGGCGAGACGGTTGAAGTGGAAGATGTAGAATAGAGAACAGAAGTTTTGATAGCGGTTGGCATTAACCGCTATTAAAAAGATTTGCTTAATAACGCCGCAATAATCCGACTAACCGGCCTTGGATACCGATTCTGCTGGCATCATAGCGCATCGGTGCATAGGTGCGGTTGGCAGGATCAAGCCGAACCATCCGACCTTCACGGTGAAAATATTTCAAAGTTGCATCGCTGTTGTCAATCAAAGCGACCACGATTTCGCCTTCATGGGCTTCGTCAGTCTGGCGAACGATGATGTAATCACCGTCAAAGATACCGGCATCGACCATTGAATCTCCGGCCACTTCTAAAGCATAATGCGCGCCACTTCCAAGATAGCTGGGAGGCACGGCCAGATGAGATTGGCCTTCTAAGGCTTCTATCGGCAAACCGGCAGCAATCCGGCCATGAAGCGGGATTTCAATGACATCATTATCCGCTTTCGGAGGCGTATAATCCTGCGAAATTTTTTTTTGAATTTCTGTTTTATTCTCTGGCAAACGGATAACTTCTAAAGCCCGAGCGCGATTAGGTAGCCGCCGAATAAACCCCCGTTCTTCCAAAGCTTTTATCAGGCGATGGATTCCCGATTTCGATTTGAGATCAAGGGCAAGTTTCATTTCTTCAAAAGAAGGTGAAATACCTGATACGCTGAGCCGGTTGTGGATAAAAAGAAGCAAATCATGTTGCTTGCGCGTCAGCATAGCCGCAATCTTCCGTCAAAGGCCCGCTAACGAAGGGGCGTGTTTCCTTGTCTTTTATAAGAAAGGCTTCATTATTCTGTTGGAACAGATACAGAACGTGTAGGAAACATCCATCTAACTGTCAATAGATGAGTAACAGTTTTAAACCATTCGTTAGCGGCTATTTTACCGGAGATTTTGGGAAAAGTTTTTCCATGCTTCGAATACTTGACTGGCACGTCCGCTATCAATGACATTGGATGCGACGTTAACGCCGTCATCCCAATCCCAGCATTTTTCAGCAACAATAAGCGCACCTGCCGCGTTGATTAAAACGGCATCCCGATAAGCAGACGCTTTACCCGCCAAGAGATCCAGCAAGGCTTGTGCATTATATTGGGCATCGCCGCCGCGAATGCTGCTGATCGGGTGGCTATCAAGATTAACGTCTGCTGGTTTAATCCGTATGAGGCCTTCTGGTAGGCCACTATTGGGATTGGCATTTTTCCGGATCATCAAAGCAGAGCTGCTTTTGCTGATGGAAACTTCGTCCAGCGGATCGTCACCGGAAACGAGCAAGACCGTATCAAGACCAAGGAGGTTGATCGCTTCACTATAGGCATCAAAATAGCGGGGCGAGGCCAAACCGATAAGTTGCCTTGAGACCTGTGCCGGATTGGCAAGAGGCCCGATCAAATTAAAAATGGTCGGTTGGCCAATCTTTCGGCGGAGTGGCGCGATGTCGGCTAATTCCGGATGAAAAGTCTGGGCAAAAAGAAAGGTGATACCGGTTTCTTTAAGACAATTTTCAGCCTGTTTCGGCGTAAGGTCTATTTTAATGCCCAGTGCTTCCAAAGTGTCAGCCGCACCGGCTAGGCTGGAAGAGGCGCGATTGCCATGCTTGGCGACTGGAATATGGGTCGCGGCGACCACGAGGGAGACCGCTGTCGAAATATTCAGGCTGTTTTGACCATCGCCACCCGTTCCGCAAACATCAATAGTGTTTTCGGGGGCTTTAACTGTGACCATTCTTTCGATCGCAGCCTTGGCTGCGCCCGCGATTTCTGTCCCGCTTTCTCCCCGTTTGGAAAGACCTATCAAAAAAGGGGTGATAGCGTCTTTATCGTAAAAGCCATCGAGGATGTCTCCGAATATCTTTTCGGATTCTTCGAAGCTGAGTGGACGGGTTGGATCTGGAAGAACGGATGTCATAAAAAAGCCCTATTATTCAGCCGCCATTACGGATTTATTTTCTTGGGCAATTTTGATGAAATTGCCAAGCATTTCATGTCCAAATTCGGTGGCAATGCTTTCTGGATGGAACTGTAAACCGTGGATGGGAAGCGTTTTATGCCGCAATCCCATAATGGTTCCGTCTTCATCCCATGCATTCACGATGAGATCGGCAGGGAAATCTTTTTTATCGACTACCAGTGAATGATAGCGCGTGGCAGTTAAAGGGGAGGGTAAAAACGCAAAAAGACCGCTATCATCGTGATGAATAGAAGACGTCTTACCATGCATTAAATTCTGTGCGCGGACGACTGAACCGCCAAAATATTGCCCAATGGCCTGATGACCCAAGCAAACACCGAGCAGAGGGCGTCTCTGGGTCGCACAAGCACCCACCAGATCAAGAGAAATGCCCGCTTCGTTAGGCGTTTTGGGCCCTGGTGAAATAACAAAGGCCTCGGCATTTGTTGCCATGGCTTCTTCGACAGTCAGGGCGTCATTCCGGACGACTTCTATCTCAGCCCCTAATTCTTGGAGGTAATGGACAATATTCCATGTGAAACTATCGTAATTATCAATGACAAGGATCATCTTATAAAGACTTTTTAAAACGGACTAACTTTTATCTTCTAGCACAGCTTTCCCATCCTAGGGATAGTTCTTCTATGGCTTTTCGGTGAAACAGAATAAGAAATATTTTTGATAAAAATATGAAGATGTTATTATAAAATTTATAGATATGAATTTTTAAAAAATATGACTTATTGTTAAAGTTAAAATGTAAAAAATAAACATCCAATATAGTTTATAGCTTTAGTCCAAATTAAATCTTATTTGTTGTCATTTTTTGTTTTTATCGTCGTTTTTTTCTTTTTAGTTTTTTGCAATTTTATAAATCATCTTTTTAGTATAATGACTATTGAAACTTTTATTTATTTTAAATGGTTTAAAAAAGGTCAATTGGGTATTTGAGAAAGGTTTTTAAATTCTGAAATTCTAACTTTTGAGCAGCGATATCGCTGCTGTGTTTTTTAAGTCGAAATGTGGATTTTGCGTCTCTCGGAAAAAGAAAAAATTTTGGCGGAAGTTTGTGGCTATATTTATATGTTAAAAAAAGCCTTTTTTAGATTTTTGCAATTAACAGATGTAAATTTTTATAAATTTATTCAATTAGACCTTAATTTTAGTGATTTTCTTGATATATTTGTTTTTCTGGTTAGTGATCTATAGTTGTTTAAATGAAAACAATTATTACCAAATGTGTAACATTGTAATTTAAAAATATAACAATATTTTATTGTAAATTTGATACAGAGTATGTTGCCACTACTTCCTTTTATGAATATAAAATAACAAAATTTTAAGAAGCCGAAGAAAGTTAATAAAAATTTTATAAAATTTTAATACTGAGTCTATTCGTAAGGGTATCATCCCTTTGGGTGGCGGCTATTCTGGTTGGTATCTTTAAATTCGAATTTCAGTAAAGAAAAATTAAAAAATGTCGTTTGAATAAACTAACGCCTTTCCTGCTCCTTTGAAAAAACGGTGAATTTATGGGTATTTCAAATTTAATAAAAAATTTGAAAGTTTCTACCAAAACATATCTTATTATGATCCTCCCCATTCTCTTGTTGATTATCGGGGGATTCGGATCACTTCGTGTACAGTGGAAATTTGCATCAATAGCTAAAGATTTGGGTGTCGCGCAGAGAGCCCGCGCTCAGTCTGTGAGTGATATTTCGCGTGCTACCGCAGATTATCGTTCGGCTGAAACACGTTTTGTTATGGTTCCCGATCCTCAGGCCATCCAAGCTGCCCGTCAGGAGATGACTGTTTATCGGGGGCGGATAGAAGACAACATCCATTCATTGGAGCAGAGCGAAGCGAGCCAGGATGTCTTCGATGCCACGCGCCGTTTTTTAGCAAACTGGCAAAATTATGTCGCTGTGAACAAGACAACACTTGATGCCGTTCAGCAGGGGCGGGCGAATGAAGGCCGCGATTTGTTTTGGAAAGAATTACCGGCTTTCGATCAGGCGACTTCTGCTCTTAGCAATTTGCAAAATGTCGAAAAACAGGTCAATAGCGCTAAAGTCGTGGATATGGAGCGTTCCTATAATTACGTTCGTATCTTGACCATTATCGTGACAATTTTGGCCGTTTTGATTTCCTTGTTGATTGCCAATATTGTTATCAAAGCAATCGTTCAACCGTTGGGTATTATTACAAATGCCTTGGGTGAATTGGCCGAAGGCAATATGGATGTGCATGTTGCCCTTGATCCGCGCGAAGATGAAATTGGCATCTTGCTTGATGCCTTGAAGATATTCCGTGACAAGATGCGGGATGCCGAAAAACAAAAACAGATGGAACTCGATTCTCTGTTTTCAGGCATTGGCGAGGCCTTGGACGGCTTGCGCCGCTATGATTTAACGACCCGTATTAAAGGTAATCTGACAGGATCCTTCTCTGAAATTCAGGAAAATTTCAATAATTCAATGAATTTCTTGGATCAGACGATGTCTCAGATCATCAAATCGGCTGAAAATATTCAAAATGGTGCGAGCGAAATTCGTCAAGCTTCTGATGACCTGTCACAGCGTACTGAACAACAGGCAGCCAGTCTGGAAGAAACTTCAGCAGCAATGGAAGAAATTTCCAGAACGGTTGATATGGCTGCAGTGGGTGCCAAGGAAGCCAAAAGTATCACCGATAGAGTCCAAAGTGAGGCCGAAAAAAGTGGCGATATTGTCCGCCGTGCTACAGAGGCTATGGGCAAGATCGAAAGCTCTTCTAATGAAATCGCCCAGATCATTAGCGTGATCGATGGTATCGCTTTCCAAACCAATCTGTTGGCTTTGAATGCAGGGGTTGAAGCTGCCCGTGCTGGTGATGCGGGTAAGGGATTTGCAGTTGTCGCATCCGAAGTTCGGGCTTTGGCACAACGGTCTGCTGAAGCGGCCAAGGATGTTAAAGAAAAAATTACAGCAAGCGCTGGTGAAGTTGATAGTGGCGTTGTCCTTGTTAACGAAGCCGGTCAGGCCTTAGAACGGATTGTTGGCCAGATTCATGAAGTCGGGCAGAAGGTGACTGAAGCCTCAACCATGGCTGAAGAACAAGCTGTTGGTCTGAAGCAAGTGAATACGGCTGTTTCCGAAATGGATGGCGTTACCCAGCAGAACGCCGCAATGGTAGAAGAATCTACCGCAGCAGCGCGTAATCTTGCGGCTGAAACTATGGGAATGATGGAACAGGTCGAGATGTTTAAGTTGAGCAATTCTCGGCAGTTCAATAACAATCCCGCAATGGCAGCTTCGCCCAGAAAAATAGCTAGCCGCCCGTCTACGCCTGCAAGAAGTGCTGCTAAGTCTTCTCCTGCTAAATCCTCATCAGCCGCTAAATCCAATCCGGCACCAAAGCCGATGGCGGATGATGATTGGTCAGAATTCTAAATTTAACCAGCTATTAAAAAATAGCTTTCTAAGCGGGTGGGTAATTTTTTACCTGCCCGTTTTTTTTTATATTTATTGTCTCTTTGCTTTTCCTGACTTCTGTGTTTTTATTCAAAAAAGGATATTTAGGTATAAAAACGGCATAGTTTATGCATTGTTAGTATATTATAGTTAAATTTTTTGTAGTTTTATTCGATATTGGGCTTTTCTTCTAAAAGAATTTACCCTGAATAAAATGACATTCCCGCAAAAGTTATGAATGTGGGGGAATTTATTTATGACACTGGCAAGGAACGGAAAAAATATGAATGATACCGTCACCTTAGAAATCAATGTCATCGACTCTTTTGAAGAATTTAGTCACTGTTTTACCGGCGAATGTCGGGTCGCCGTTTTACCGATCCTTTATAAAATAAGTCAGGTTTTGGTGGATAGTGCGGATTTTACGGCTTCTATTCCCGTAATCCTCGATACGATGCAAAATCACCTTAAAATGCAACGTGGCATTATTACCCTTTATGATCGCCATGTAGATACCATCTTTATTCATGATAGCTTTGGATTAAGCGAAGAAGAAAAAACGCGTGGCATTTATGCTGTCGGCGAGGGCGTTACCGGGAAAGTGGTCGAAAAAGGCAAAGCCATTGTTGCCAAGCGTTTGATCCAGAATCCTGATTTTTTGAACCGCACGCAAGCCTATCCCAAAAAAGGCCGATCAAAGGCGGCCTTTTTTAGTGTCCCCATTATTAGAGGACAAAAAGTATTAGGAACGATTGGAGCAGAGCGCGTTTATATCAATCCCCATCTTTTGCGGCAGGATCTTCAGCTTTTGGCGATGATTGCCGCTATGATGGCACCTGCTGTTGAACTTTATATGCTTGAAAATATTGAAAAAGTTCGGCTGGAGAATGAGAATCGGCGTCTTAAAAATACCCTGAAAGAACGGTTTAAACCTTCTAATATCATTGGTTGTTCCAAACCGATGCAGGATATCTATCAGCTGATCCATAAGGTTGCGGCAACAAAGGCCACGGTGCTTATTTTAGGAGAAAGCGGGGTCGGTAAGGAGCTAGTCGCGACGGCTATTCATTATAATAGTCCAAGTGCCGATGGCCCTTTTATTAAGGCCAACTGTGCCGCTTTTCCGGAGAGCTTGGCTGAAAGCGAGTTATTTGGTCATGAAAAAGGAGCTTTTACCGGGGCTATCGCAACCCATAAGGGCTTTTTTGAGCAGGCTGATGGCGGCACCATCTTTCTAGACGAAGTGGGCGAATTGAGCCTGAGTGTTCAGACGAAATTACTACGGGTGTTACAGGAACGCAGTTTTCAACGTGTCGGAGGCAATCGGCCTATAAAGATAGATGTCCGGATTATTGCGGCGACCAACCGTGATTTAGCCAAAATGGTAGAAGAAGGCAGCTTCCGAGAAGATTTATATTATCGGTTGAATGTGTTTCCGATGATGATCCCGCCTTTACGGGATAGAGGGAGTGACGTGATTACCTTGGCCGATCACTTTGTAAAAGTTTTTGCCGAAGAGAATGGTAAGAATATCAATCGGATATCAACGCCTGCCTTGAATATGTTGATGGGGTATCATTGGCCCGGAAATGTCCGCGAATTAGAAAATGTTATTGAACGCGCGGTAATACTTGCCGATGATAAAGCCATTCATAGCTATGATTTACCCCCATCCTTACAAACAGAAGAAAAAGAAATTGGCGTAGATCAAGTAGGTCAAATCACCTTGGAAGCCCGTATTCAGGCGATAGAAACTAAAATGATTATTGAAGCTTTGAAAAAACATAATGGTCATATGGGGGACGCAGCCAAAGAATTAGGGCTAACCCGCCGGATGTTAAGCGTCCGTATGGAAAAATACGATATTAGCTACAAAACCTTCCGTTCCAAATAAATTTGTGTTGAGGCAATATCCTCTAATTTCTCTTGCTGGATAAAATGAATGCGAAGCGCCTTTTTCTGGAAAGGCGCTTTGTCTCTTTTAAAGCGAAAAGGGATATCTTTTGAAATCAATGCTTTGGCTGTTTTGAAAAATATAATTCCCTTTAAAAAGTTTGATATTATAAAAATATGCATATTTGTGCATTATTTTTACGTTTTTACCGATATTGCATATTTAAAGACGGCTTATCTTTTCTCGCAATCTGGCTACGTGAATTTTTGGATTTTAATTTTTAGCTAAAAAAAGAAAAAAGCGGCATTTTGACGTTAAATTATAAAATTTTTAGAATTATAATTTAATATTAAGAATTTTTAATGCGTTTTTAAATTTTTATTCCTCATTTTTGATGCGCCATTCAAAACTGGTACGGCTGTTGCATTGTCCTTGTTCGTAAAGGCAGTTTGGGAACTTCACCATTTTTCCGGTTCCTCTGCCTCTCGCAATCAAGGGAGTTTTCAACAATGACGACCGCTACGGAAACACGTAAAGTTGCCATTTACGGCAAAGGTGGAATCGGGAAATCAACCACCACCCAGAATACCGCTGCTGCTCTGGCTTTCTTCCACGACAAAAAAGTTTTTATTCATGGTTGCGATCCGAAGGCGGATTCGACCCGTCTTATCTTGGGCGGTAAGCCACAGGAAACGGTGATGGATGCCTTGCGCGATCATGGATCTGAAAATGTGACTTTGGATAAAGTCATGAAAACAGGTTTCCACGATATCCGCTGTGTTGAATCCGGTGGCCCTGAGCCGGGCGTTGGTTGTGCTGGTCGTGGTGTTATTACCGCCATTGATCTGATGGAAAATAATGACGCCTATACCGAAGATCTGGATTTCATTTTTTTCGACGTTTTGGGTGACGTTGTTTGCGGTGGTTTCGCCATGCCTATTCGTGAAGGTAAGGCGCAGGAAGTTTATATCGTTGCTTCCGGTGAAATGATGGCCATTTATGCCGCGAACAACATCTGTAAGGGTCTGGTGAAATACGCCAAGCAAAGTGGTGTTCGGTTAGGTGGCATCATTTGCAACAGCCGTAATGTGGATGGTGAAAAAGAATTCTTAGAAGAATTCACGAATGCCATTGGCACCCAGATGATCCATTTTGTGCCTCGCGATAACATCGTTCAGAAAGCCGAATTTAACAAAAAAACGGTGACTGAATTCGATCCTGAACAGAATCAGGCTCTGGAATATAAAGAGCTGGGTCGCAAGATTCTTGAAAACAAAATGTTCGTCATTCCAAAACCAATGACCATGGATGAACTGGAAGCGATGGTCGTTAAATACGGTATTCTTGACTAAATATTGCTGAATATTGGCAATGTAAAATACCGTTATTTTAATAAAAATATTTTGGCTTCTGCAATAAGTAAAAGCTTCACCGAACGGAGAACAGATCATGCCATTACATGAGTTTGACTGCAGCAAGGTGATTCCCGAAAGAAAGCAACATGCCGTTGTTAAGGGTAGAGAAGAGGATTTAACCTCTTGCCTTCCCAAGGGATATCTCAATACCATTCCTGGATCGATTTCGGAGCGTGGCTGCGCTTATTGCGGAGCCAAGCATGTTATCGGTACGCCGATGAAAGATGTTATCCATATCAGCCATGGGCCGGTGGGTTGCACCTATGATACATGGCAAACCAAACGTTATCTTAGCGATAATAACAATTTCCAGCTGAAATATACTTTTGCTTCCGATGTGAAAGAAAAGCATATCGTTTTCGGCGCGGACAAGCTTCTTAAAAGCAATATTATCGATGCGTTTAAGGCTTTCCCAGATATCAAGCGCATGACGGTTTATCAGACCTGCGCGACGGCCTTGATCGGGGATGATATCGAGGCAATCTGTGATGATGTCATGGAAGAAATGCCGGATGTCGATATCTTCGTCTGTAATTCTCCGGGATTTGCGGGGCCAAGTCAGTCAGCTGGGCATCACAAGATCAATATCGCCTGGGTCAATAACAAGGTCGGCACAGTCGAACCCGAAATTACCAGCGATTATGTCATCAACTATGTGGGTGAATATAATATCCAGGGTGATCAGGAGATCATGCAGGATTATTTCAAACGCATGGGTATTCAGATCCTTTCAACCTTTACCGGCAATGGATCTTATGATGACCTGCGCGGTATGCATCGTGCCCATTTAAATGTTTTGGAATGTGCGCGTTCGGCTGAATATATCTGCGATGAATTGCGGGCACGCTATGGCATTCCCCGTATGGATATCGACGGTTTTGGCTTTAAGGCCTTGGCTGGTTCGTTGAAAAAAATTGGTTTGTTCTTTGGCATCGAAGACCGTGCTCAGGCGATCATTGATGAAGAAGTGGCCAGATGGCAGCCGGAACTTGACTGGTATAAAGAGCGCCTGAAAGGCAAGAAGCTGTGCCTGTGGCCAGGTGGTTCCAAGCTGTGGCATTGGGCGCATACGCTGGAAGAAGATCTCGGCATCAGAATCGTTTCTGTCTACACGAAATTCGGCCATCAGGGCGATATGGAAAAAGGCATTTCACGTTGTAGTGAAGGGGCTTTGGCAATTGATGATCCGAATGAGCTGGAAACGCTTGAGGTCATGGAAAAGCTGAAACCTGATCTTATCCTGACCGGTAAGCGTCCTGGTGAAGTCGCCAAAAAAGTGCGCGTTCCTTATCTGAACGCTCATGCCTATCACAATGGCCCTTATAAAGGTTTTGAAGGTTGGGTTCGTTTCGCCCGCGATATTTATAACGCGATCTATTCCCCGCTGCATCAATTGGCCTTTACCGACATCAGTAAAGACGATTTCGCGACAGATAAGGGTTTCATGACCCGTCGAATGATCTCGGACGTAGATTTGGATGACGAAGTCAAAAATAACACCGAGCTTCGTGAATATACAGGTGGTTTTGACAGCGTTTCGAAGCTTCACGACCGCGAATATCCCGAATTTGAATCTCAATCTGCCCCTGCTGCGGCCGAGTGACAGGAGAGAGAATGATGCAAGAAACAATTGAAAACAAAGTCGGCGATCTGCTTAGTTTTATCATGAAGAACAGCCTGTGGCAGTTCAATTCCCGTGGTTGGGATCGCCGCAAGCAGAGTGAGGGGGTTCTGACCAAGGTTTCCGAACTGCTTTGCGATGAACCTGTCTCGAAAGAGACGCCGGCTGATAAATGTTATTACGCCGAAGCCCAATGTGTCGTCGATGGTTTTAACAAGAATTTTCCTTGGCTGAAGGATTTGAGCAAGGACGAAATCAAAGCGCTGATCCACCAGTTACATGAGCGTTTGGATTATCAAACCATCGATGCTTCTTTGAATGCAGAACTGACCGTTAAAAACTATTAAAATGGGAAAAGCCTCATGAGCTGTCAATTAAAAGTTAAAGAGCGGGATGGCGTAATCAATCCTATTTTTACCTGCCAGCCTGCTGGTGCCCAGTTTGCCAGTATCGGTGTGAAAGATTGCATCGGTATCGTGCATGGCGGTCAGGGTTGTGTGATGTTCGTGCGTTTGCTGATTTCTCAGCATTTTAAAGAAAGCTTTGAAATTGCATCTTCGTCTGTCCATGAAGATGGTGCCGTCTTTGGAGCGACCAATCGGGTTGAAGAAGCCGTCGATGTGCTTTTATCCCGTTATCCTGACGTCAAAGTGATCCCGATTATCACGACTTGCTCGACGGAAATTATTGGTGATGACATTGATGGTGTTATCAACAAATTGGAAGATGAGCTGTTAGCTGAAAAATTTGCTGGTCGTGAAGTGCATTTGGTGCCGGTGCATACCCCGAGTTTCGTCGGGAGTATGATCAGTGGTTATGATGTGGCCGTCCTCGCTTTTGTGAAGAAATTTGCTAAAAAAAGCGAGCCGACAGACAAAATTAATGTGATTACCGGATGGGTCAATCCCGGGGACGTCACCGAAATCAAATCTATTTTGAAAGATATGGATATTGATGCCACGGTGTTGTTCGAAATTGAAAGTTTTGACGCACCGATCATGCCTACTGGTAACTCGGTCGGTCATGGCGAAACCACCATCCAAGATTTGCAAGGCACAGCCAATGCGAAGGGAACTATTGTTCTTAATCGTTATGAAGGGGGTAAAGCTGCGACTTTCCTTGAAAAGAAATTCAAGGTGCCGTCCGTCGTCAGCCAAACGCCCATCGGTATTCGGAACACCGACAGCTTCGTCCACAACCTGAAAGAAATGACAGGGAAGCCTATTCCGGAATCATTGGTTTATAAACGGGGTGTCGCTTTGGATGCGATTGCCGATATTAGCCATATGTTCCTTGCCGAAAAACGGGTCGCTATTTATGGCGCGCCGGATATGGTGATTGGCTTAGCTGAATTCTGTCTCGACCTTGAAATGAAACCGGTTCTTTTGCTGTTGGGTGATGACAATGGCGGTTATGCCAAAGATCCCCGCATCAAAGCGCTTCAGGAAAATGTCGATTACGACATGGAAATCGTCACCAATGCCGATTTCTGGGAGCTGGAAAACCGGATTAAGAATGAAGGCTTGGAGCTTGATCTGATTTTGGGTCACTCCAAAGGCCGCTTCATCTCCATGGAATATAATATTCCCATGGTGCGGGTTGGTTTCCCAACCTTCGATCGTGCCGGTCTCTATAATTATCCTATTGTCGGTTATGGTGGTGCCAAATGGTTGGCAGAGCAGATGGCAAATGCTCTCTTTACCGACATGGAATATAAGAAGAACAAGGAGTGGCTGCTTAACGTCTGGTAGATTCCTTTAAATTCGCGATATTGTCCGTTCGGCAAAGGTGTCAGGTTGTGATGACCTGATACCTTTACGCCCTAAAATGCTCTTTTTGATAAGAGGACATGATGAAAATAGCTGTCTATCTGAACGACAAAGATGAAGTGGCTACTTTTCGGGAAAAAGGCTCTGTCAGGTTATATGAATCTTCAGATGGAAGATGGCGAGCTGAAAAAGAAATTCCCTTTTCTCTGGTCGGTGTCACCACATTAGGGGGTATTCGACAAGCCTTATTAGACCTTGTGCCAAAGCTTGAAGATTGCACGACGTTTCTTTCCGGCGATATCAACGGCATTGCCTATGTTTTTTTACGGGATGAACTGGGATTTTCTATCTGGAAATCAGAAGGTTCGCTGGAAGAGCAAATCAATATTGTCGCGCAAAAAGAGAAAGAAGCGCGCGCGATTGCAAAATTGAAGGGTGACTGTTCAAAAGGTTGCTGTTCAACGGGAAAAAAGAAACATAGCGATGCGGAAAAAAGTGAATGTCCGCCCGATATGACGCCGTTTTTGGTAAAAACAAATGATAAGGGTGATTATACCCTGAGCCTGATTGAAGTGATGAAGCAGAATCCTTCGCTTAATTCGCGCGAAATATTGATTCCGATTATGGAAGATTTTCCTTTTAGAAAGTTAGAAATTCTTTGTGACCATCTGCCGAAATGGTTCACCCGAAAAACGGATGATCTCCATTTAAAAGCTGAAATCGAGACCTCTGAGCGGTTGGAAACGGGTGTAAAAGCTACGCTGATACATGCCCCAGCCTGAGTAAAAACTGACTGGTTCTGAATACGCTTTCGCATAACGCAAAAAGGACAGACGATGGCTCCCAGACAAAAGAAACCGGATATGCTGTATTTTGCCTATGGCGCGAATATGAATACAGAGCGGAATTGTCATAAGGCAAAAATTCTGACGGTCGCCCGATTACCAGATCATAAGTTATCTTTTTATGCGCATTCCGATATCTGGGATGGCGGTGCCGAAACTTTAATACCGGCGGCCGGAGAAGATTTATGGGGCATCGTTTATAAACTGGCAGCGATGGATTCTGATGTTTTAGATATTCGTCAAAATGCCAAGCAAGATGGCACGGGAAGCTATTTTCATACCCCTGAAGATGTGATGGGGATTGATGGTCAGATTTATTCTGTTCTGGTCTATAAAAAGGCGGCGTTAGGTAATGCGGAACAGCCCAGCGATGAGCAAATGGCTGATATTATTGCCAGTGCAGAAAAGCATGGCTTACCTAGCGAATATATTGACGGCCTTAAAGAAATTACGACGAAGAAAGCCCGCTATCCGGTTCCAATGAAGGGCAGCATGGAAGACTTTTTGAAAAACTTTGTTCCTTGTGAGTGCTGATTGACTTTAAGGAGCAGGTTTATGGCTATATCAGGCCGCCGAAATATTGCCCCGATGGCCTGAATATGAGTTATTTTACGAAGAGAGCGCCTCTAAAATATGGCAATCGGCTATCCTTCCGCCTTGGCAGGAATTGATCTGATGGCGAAGTTCTTTGGCTAGTTTGGTGAGATCCTGAATTTTATGTTCGACGGCTTCTAAATGGCTGTGTGCCAATCGATCGACCTCGTTACAATCCTGATCTTGCTTTTCCGTTAGCGCGAGAAGTTCACGGACATGATTTAAGGTGAAGCCCAATGATCGGCAGCGCCGAATGAACGTCAATCGCATCAAATGAGAGCGATTATAAAGGCGGTAATTCCCCTCTGTTCGAGGCGGTTCCGGCAAAAGACCGATGGATTCATAATAGCGAATAGTAACAATTTTAGTCTCGGTTTCTTTGGCCAGAGTACCAATGGTGAAATAATCCGCATTCATGGCTTGACCCTATAGTTACTATAGCCCCCATCTTAGTCGTCTTATCATTTGATTGCACGAGGATCATCATGGGTGTCAAATGCTGTGGTTGTGAGACGATTTCGCCGACAACAAAGAAGATTCCTGTCGGTTATAAGAGAGTCTTGTGGAGTGTTTTAATCATCAATGCCGCTATGTTTTTAGCAGAGATAGCGGCCGGTATTTTATCAGGATCGGCTTCTTTGCAAGGCGATGCGCTCGATTTTCTGGGCGATAGTTTTAATTATGCCATTAGTCTTTTGGTGATCGGGTATTCTTTACGAGCCCGTGCCAAAGCTGCGCTTGTAAAAGGCTTAACAATGGGACTTTTGGGGCTATGGGTAATTGTTATTACCCTGTGGCATATTATCAGTGGGACTCTGCCAGAAGCCCAAACAATGGGTATGGTCGGCGGCATAGCGCTTATCGCGAATGTGGTCTCATTTTTGTTATTATGGCGCTTTAGATCCGGCGATGCCAATATGCACTCTGCGTGGATTTGTTCTCGCAATGATGTGATTGGCAACTTCGCCGTTCTTTTGGCCGCTTTGGGGGTATTTAATATTGCCAAAGGTTGGCCTGATTATGCGGTGGCGGCCATTATGGCTATTCTTGCTTTGCAAGGGGCATGGATCAGTATTCGGATGGCTTTGGGTGAGTTACGATCACTGGCAAAGGCATAAAATTTAGCGGTTATTTTTTGAGCCAGCCACGAGAGCGATACCAGATGGCGGTTTCATTGAGGCCTTCTTCAAGGACAATTTGCGGCTGCCAAAGCGAGGGCTGTGGCCGTAATGTGGGATTGATCACCCAGTCGGGATGGCAAAAATAGCGAACACGGTCTTGTGTCAGACGTGCTTTTTTACCGCGCAGCCAAATTTCAGCATGTGAAGCAAAAGATAATAGCTTTTTGGGAAGGTGAACCACTCGCACGGATGGCCGACCGACTGCATGCCCCAAGACTTGGGCAAATTCATTTTGGCTCCAGCCTTCTGGATGACCATCATCGACTTCGTAAAGTTGATGGCAGCTTGGCGCGCCAATTTTTGGATCCGCTAAGGTAAGAAGAAGGCGCGATAAGTCATCGGCAGCGATAACAGACAACCGCCCTGCGGGAGGCATAAGCATTATCCCTCTTACCGCCATTCTGAACATTTCCAGCATTTCCTGATCGCCTGATCCATAGACGGCAGGAGGGCGGATAATTGTCCAATCGAGGCCAGAGGCTCTTACTTTTTCTTCTGATTGGGCTTTTGACCAGCCATAATCAGAAAGCTCGGATTCTCTTGCAGCTAAAGAAGAAACATGAATGAAGCGAGTGACACCGGCGTCTTTCGCGACTTCTAAAAGTTTTTCTGTCCCGGTGAGATTAATACGGGCAAAGGCTGCTCTGTCATCGGCCTTGATCGCGCCTGCCATATGGATAACTGCCTGACAGGAAGAAACCAGTCTTTTGAGGCTGTCTTCATCTTCAAGGCTACCTCTAATCCATTCGACCCCCGGCCTTGCCGGTTGTGGTCGTCGGGTTAAAGCCTTGATGCCAATACCGCGTCCAGCCGTATTATTGAAGACGTGGCCACCAATGAAGCCGGTTCCCCCCGTCAAGGCAATTTTCATAGCATAACCATATGGTTGCGGTGGATAAGAGCGGTACGAGCCTCATACCCCAAAATTTCCATAATCTCTTGTGACCGCTTGCCAGTGATTTTGGCAGAATCGTCGCTATCATATTCAATCAGCCCGCGGGCGATCAGATTATGATCTTGATCTAGAATATCGACCACATCACCACGGTTGAATTTGCCTTCTATTGAGCAAACACCGGCCGGAAGCAGGCTATTCCCGTCGTTGAGAGCATCGACTGCCCCTTGGTCGATATAAACCTGCCCATGGGCGGTTAACCGTCCGGCGAGCCATGTTTTATGAGCAGAAGCACTCTCGTCAGCTGTAAACAAGGTGCCTGCGCCATCATTTAAAAACATGGTCAAAGGGGAAGGGCGCTTACCTGTGGTAATGGCCAGATTAACACCGGAATAAGTCGCGATACGCGCGGCCTCTACCTTGGAAGCCATACCGCCAGATCCCATCCCAGAAGCGGAATCGCTGCTGGCCATGGCTTCTGTGTCGTTATCAATATGTTCGACCTTATCAATCCGTTTGGCGTTGGGATCCTTCATCGGATTGGCCGTATAAAGGCCATCAACGTCAGAAAACAGAATAACGCCCGAAGCGTGACTGGCTTGTCCAATACGAGCGGCTAAACGGTCATTATCGCCGAAACGAATTTCTGCGGTTGCAATCGAATCATTCTCATTGATAACAGGCACAACACCCAGTGAAAGAAGGCGGTCGAGCGTGGCTGACACATTCAGGTAACGGCGGCGATCTTCAAGATCATCCAAGGTAAGCAGGATTTGAGAAGAATCGAGACTGCAAGCGCCCAATAATTCTGCCCAGCATTGGCTTAGCACAATTTGCCCGACAGAAGCCGAAGCCTGCGCATCTTCTAAAGACGCGCGGCCGCCCCGAGGCAGATTGAGCCGCCTTGCACCAAGCGCAATAGCACCGGAAGAAACAACAATGATTTGCTGTCCCGCTTGATGGAGCTTGGCGATGTCATAGGCAACCGTTTGCAACCAATCACGTCGCACTTGACCCCGCTTATCAACAAGCAGAGATGATCCGATTTTTATAACTAATCGCGGACAGTTTCCTGGCCGGAAAACCGCCCCGTTATTGTCAGCAGAGAGATTTTCTCCACTGATTATTTGGCAGGCGGATAAATCAGGGCGTGACTGTAGCGTTAGATCGGCGACCATATCTTCTCCGTTTGAGCAGTGCTCTCTTGCGCTTTTTCCGTAGCGCGACCGGTCATTGTAACAAGCTGGTCAAGGATAGGGTCCAGACCTTCACCGGTAGCACCTGATAAAAGCATGGGTTTTTGTCCGCTTGCTTCTTCTAATGCTTTCGCTAGCTCGGCGCAGGTTTCTTCATCGACGCTGTCTATTTTATTCAGCGCCAAGATTTGCTGTTTTTCTTCTAAATCGGCACCGTATAAAACGAGTTCGTTTTGCACTTCCTGCCATGCCGCGACGGGATCTTCGCCAGAGGCATCCACAAGATGCAGCAAAATACGACAGCGTTCGATATGTCCCAAGAAACGGTCACCAATACCGACACCTTCCGAAGCCCCTTCGATAAGGCCGGGAATATCGGCCAGAACAAATTCCTGACCATGGCGACGCACCACACCTAATTGAGGGTGAAGGGTCGTGAAGGGATAATTACCGATTTTAGGGTTGGCGTTGGTTGAAGCCTTGAGAAAAGTTGACTTTCCGGCATTTGGCAAACCGACCAGACCGACATCGGCTATTAATTTTAGCCTTAGCCATACCCAAGCTTCTTGTGCTGGCCATCCGGGGCCATGTTGACGCGGGGCGCGGTTGGTTGAGCTTTTATAGCTGGCATTACCGCGGCCACCATCGCCACCTTTCAGGAAAACGACTCTTTCGCCGACTTTCGTGAAATCATGGAGAATTTCTTCTTTGTCTTCGGACAGGATTTGCGTTCCGACTGGCAATTGGATGACCAAGTCCTTTGCGCCAGCGCCGGTTTTATTTGTGCCGGCGCCGCTGGCACCACGAGGAGCGCGAAAATGCTGGGTGTAGCGGAAGTCGATCAGCGTATTGAGGCCAGGAATGGCTTCAAAAACAATGTCGCCGCCTTTGCCCCCATTTCCCCCATCGGGGCCGCCATATTCAATGTATTTTTCATGGCGAAAAGAGACCGCACCGGGGCCACCGGCGCCAGAACGCAGATAAATTTTGGCCTGATCGAGAAATTGCATGGTGAGACAGACTATAAAGAAAACAGGGCTTGTTTGAAAGCCTGATGATAGCAGAGGATATCATTTCATAAAATAATATCCCCGTTATCATATTACGCCGCTAGTGTCGCGATTCTGTTTAAAATAGTCTGTAATTTATTATGAGAAGAAGACATCTGAGACGAGGATAATACCCTGACGCGTTCTTCCTTGATAAAATTTTCAGGTAAGAAGGATACCGAATTATTAGCGGCACCCCATGCGGCTGTCGGAGGGTTTTTCTGTTTTTCAGAAAAGCCCAATTTTGTTAACAGCTTTTCTGCGGCTTCATCTTCGTGATCATAAGCCGCCGTCAGCATGGGAAGACGCAATGCGTTATCGGCAAAATGAAGCATCATTTTGCTGGCTTCTGTTGCGAAGCCATTGCCCCGAAAAGCAGGTGCAATCCAGCAAAAGAAATGGGCTTCGGTGCCCGCCAGTGCCGTGATGCCGATCAGGCGGGGTTCTTTCCCGCTTCTTAAAAAGACACCCGAATGCGGGCGCGTGATATCGGTTTCACGGATAAGCCGAGAAGCATTATCCCGTAAGTAACGGGTTACATCATTATCGGAAGAGTCGGGCGATCCGCTGCGTGAAGAGGCAGTTTCCAGCAGATCGAGTAAAACACTAAGGTCATCTGACCACAGCGGCCTCAAAAATAAACGTGCGCTATAAGCGAACATCGGTTTAAGCTCCTTGATCGCCCCCCATTCATAGCTGCCGTTAAAGACAGTATCATGACAAAAGACGAAATAAACGAGCGACTAACCGACCAAAAAAAAGAGCGGCCTTGGGTAAGGCTGCTCCCCTTTAAAACTGTTATAAAACAGTAATAATCGGGTCGCCCTTCGACGGACGACCCAACGGATCATCCGTTATTCAGCTGCCAACGGCTGTGCGTCGACGCTGACATAGCTGCGTCCGAGTTTTCCTTTATGGAAAACCACACGGCCTTCAGCAATTGCAAATAAAGTATGGTCTTTGCCCATACCTACATTGCGGCCGGCGTAAACTCTGGTACCGCGCTGACGGATAATAATATTTCCGCCAATAACGCTTTCACCACCAAATTTTTTAACACCAAGGCGGCGACCAGCTGAATCGCGACCGTTACGCGACGAACCGCCTGCTTTCTTATGTGCCATTATGTAATCTCCCTAGAAAAGTCTGCTTACATTAAAGAGCAATGACTTTGCCGGTTAAAATTCTGAACATTCTGGCACTATTGGGTAAAATACGCATAGCGCCGGAAAAAGTTTCAGAAAAAATGAAATCCAATATTAAGCAGCGGCGTTACCGACTGATACAATCTTGAGGATTGTATGCTGCTGACGGTGGCCGTTACGGCGACGATAATTATGGCGGCGACGTTTTTTGAAGACTATGACTTTTTCCGCCTTAGCCTGAGCAATGATCTCAGCTGAAACCGTCAAACCTGTGACGGGCTTAAGATCAGCACCCTCACCAGCAAGCAGGACATCTTCAAGCGAAACTGTCGTTCCCGCCTCGCCGGCGATTTTTTCGACAACAATTTTGTCTCCAGCGGCGACGCGGTATTGCTTCCCGCCGGTGCGCACGATAGCGAACATGGCTTTTATCACTTCTTCAAAGGCATGAAATAAACAGATCCGACCACGCGCGGTCAACCCACACATGCCGGTTTAAGTGTGCTCTGCTAGTCTAAACTGAATAGTGAGTCAATATGTTGAATCGATTATTCGCCGAAAAAGGCCAGCTTTTAGCCTTATTCTTTCATTGTTGAGAGGCTTTTGCATCTGTTGGCGTATTGTCTGATCTATTGAAATTTATTTTTTCCAAGGGAAATATCGAGCGTTATCATAGTGATGACGATGCCCTTTATTTTTATCGGCAAGAAAAAGGCGTTGCCGTCAAAGCAACGCCCCAAAAGTAATTTTGTTCTTCTTATTCTGGAAAGAGAATTTCTGACAGGATTAGAATATCCATGAAATATTGCCTTTGATTCCACTTTCAGAATAGCGCGTGCCATATTGACCCGTATAGGAAACACCCAATTGTAAGCGTTGCTTGATTTGAGCCTGCAAGCCTGCGCTGACCATCGCGGAATTTTGTGCCAAAGGAACACCGGAAACATTAAAATCAGAACTGCCTGAAAGGAAATTCTGTCTTATTGAAGGCGTGATTGTTCCAAAGGCATGGCGATAACCGATAGTCGCATTCGGTGTCAGGACAGTAGTTTTTCCTAATGTCATGCGAGAAGCCAAGCGCGAACCGAAGGTCGCATAGGCCATATTAGTGCTTAACGCATGGCCGGAAAGTGCCGCCGCGCCGCCTTGTTCACGGAAAGCATTTGTGTGTTGGTTGATATAGGCCGCATTTCCGAAAGGTTCTACCATGACCCGACCGATGTCAAAGCGATAGCCGATATCGGCAAACGCCTGTGTCGTACCGCCATTATAGCGGCTGCTCTGTTGATCGGTAAAATCAGAATAAAGTACTTTTCGACGGGTGGCTAATCTGTCCCATGTATAAGTCGCCCCCATTCGTAACCCTAGGCGATCCCAATTGGTATTGGCGTAACCACCCAAGGTGACGTTGTTGCTATGCCCTGAAGAGGAGCGTTCGCCGACAGAAAAGCCGGAATGACCATAACCGACAAGCGCACCAATATGCCAACGAGGAATCAGGGAAGTTTCACCACCAAGGACAAAACCGCCGACAGAATTATTCATGCCTGCTGCGTTGGCTGTATGGCCGTTTTTGCTCCAATTTCCATAGGATTGCATCCATAGGGTTTGACCTTCATCGCTGTCACAGACTGCCCCAGAATTGTGATTGGAGGTTTTTGCTGTTGTTGCACCTGGAAGACAATCAGCCAACCGCATCCGGTTAATTGCCATATCCCGAATTTCTGTGGCGTTCTGGATAAGTGCCGTTCGGGCAGAGGCGTGGATTTCGCCGGATAAGCTGTTGAAGGCATTTCTGGCACCTGCAAAATTGAGCAAAGTTGCAGGTAAGGCCAGCGAAGAGGTTGGCGATAGACGATCAAGCGTTGAAGCGACATTTTGTTCGTTGCGGCTTTGAGCGGCCGAAGTAAAAGTGATCTGGCTTCGTTCAACTTCCAGAGAAACGACGTTTTGTTTATAGTCAACGCCGGTCGTCAGGAAGGGGTAGATCGCGCTGTCTCCCGTTAGGTTGCTTTTTACGGCACCGAACTGTCCCGATATGCCATCCGAAGCGGTTAGAATATCGTAATGTTGCCCTAATGCTGGGCGTCCGGTTTGCGCGGTTGCCAAGCTGACGAGAGTGGCGCCATTAATTTGCGCCGTGCCGTTGACCGTGATCATGCTGGCGGAAGTGCTGCCAACTTGGGTGAGGTAAGTGGCATCGCTGTCTAAGACTAAATTTTGCGAGACTGCCATATTGCCGCCGCCATTGGTCAAGACAGCCCCCGGAGTGACAATACCTTGTTTGACCGTCAATCCACCCGCGAAAAGGCCATTACCGCTGACAATACCGGTTGAATTAACCATGGCGGTTGTCTCGCCGTTATTTTCAAAACGGCCTGCATTTTCGACCACTGATTTGTCGATTTTGCCAGTTAGAATGAGTTCGGCATCCGAGGTAATGCCTGTCTTGCCACTATAGCTGTTATTGCCAGAGAAGGTTTCTCTTCCTCCGGCAATAATAATGCCGCCATGCGTTTGATCTGCCCCACCTGTCAGGATCGGAACGGGCACCATATCTGCACGGGTTGAGCCATCGGCATAATCATCACGGATGGAACCTGAAAAGACATCCTGTGCTTGGCTTAATAACAGGGTGTTGTCGCCCAATACGACCTGACCATTGCCGGAAAGAGAGCGGATAGTCTGCCCTGCATCGGAATGGGCGATATCAAAAGTTCCGTTCACATTCACAACTGAAGATTGAGCAATACTTCCGGGACCGCCGATGCCCAACCAGCCTTTGTCAGCGATATTGGTTGCGCCGGTATAGCTGTTGCTATTGGTTAAATAGGCTATGCCGCCGCTTTGAATATTAACGTCTTTTGAGCCCGATATTACTCCAGCCAAGCCAAGCGCGCCCATGTCGGAAGAGACATTAAGGCCATCAGAAAAATCGGCATCCGAGACATAAAAAGGCGTGTAGCCTGTCACGGCATTTTCGAGGTCATACATAACGGCATTGTGCAAAAAGAAAGACACGCCTTCGAGTGTGTAATTATCCGGCGTGTAGATGTTGCTGCCCAAGGTAAGGACGTTGGTTTGATCGCCTTGCGCGCCGTCTCCCGTTGTAATGGAGACGGTCTGAGCATTGGCTGTATTCCCTGTGATGCTTAGAGTATGTCCCGGATCAACATCATTACTGTAACCATCGCTGCCCGTTGCCCCCGCATTGGACGCTTGATCGAGTAAGTCATTTGAGCCGACGATAATCATCGGTGTGCCGGAATCCAGCAGGGTGGGCATGGCGCGGGTGCTTTGACCATTATCAAGCGCATATTTGAACATGCTGTCAAATTGGCGACCTGCATTAGCCCCCGACAGTGGGAAGCTGCCAATAACGCTCCGCCAAGGGACTTGTGTAAAAAATTGCGCTCTTAAGGCCGGAGTAAGCCCCACAATGAGGCAACTTGCGCCACAATTCCCTGGTGTTGTTGCCGTGCCGTTGGCTTCGACAATATAGCCGCTTTTGGTTAACTGACCCGGAACGCCACCATTGTCACCTGGGTAGATGAAATCTCCGGCACCCATGATGCCGTAAAAATGATTTTCATCTGGAGCCGCGCCGGCATCAAGTGATCTTTGCCATGATAAATCTTGATAATAGGCTTGGGACGGATCGAGCCCTGGCGTGTCGGGTGAAATTTGTTGCCCGATATCATCGGAGTTTATTCTATCCTCTGTGGCTATTGATGCCTGAATAACGGCCACGCCCAAGCCGCCAGAGGTATCGTAATCCGCAACTTTGTTGCCCGTTACACTATTATAGAATTGAATGTTGGAAGCCGTGGTATCTGATTGCAGATAGCCATAGGTTCCATCCCCATACATATAGCCATAAGGGCTGCTGATGGCGGTGCCTGTATTTTGAGGAAACCAGCTGGGCATGGTGCCGTTACTGTTCATGCCCACTGCGATATTAAAAGAATCCGACCCTGTATCGAAAAGATATTCTTTGGGATCCCCATTATTAACACCGGCATTGATGCCTAGGCGGGTAAAGGAAAAGCCGTCTTCTGCTTCGTTAATAATATCAAGCGGGATATCGGTTGCATGCAGTATGCTGGGATAAAAAACACAACTCGCCATAAAAAGACGGGTTATAACCCTTCTTAGATTTATCATATCCCCCCCCATTTTTTATAATTTAACAATACTACTTATAATGAAAAATATAATTTTACAATTTTTTAGAGTTGTTCAGTAGATTTGGGTTTGTTTTCTAAAATGGAGATGATGAAATATATTGGAAATTTATGATTTTTCGTGATTACATGGTTTAAAAATTACATTTTGATATTTTATTTTTGAGATATTGTGTTTTGTTTTTATTTTTAATTTAATTAAATATAAAATTTATTGACCATATATTTGTATGTAAAAAATAATAATTTGTGATTTATCTGGTGTTTTTTATTTATATTTTTTAAATTATTTATTTTTTTAATTTTATATATATTCTAAAATATATCAAATTTATTGTTTTTTATATTATTTTTATTTCTTAAAAATAGTATTAAAAAAGTGCCATTGTAAAATGGCACCCTTCATCATTTATAGTAGTTGTTAGATGTTTTCTATCTACTTGATGAATTGACGTTTGGTCATAAAGGGCAAAAGAATAAATTGTGCGCCGCCGCGATAGATCAAAAATAAGCTGAAAGATAACCACAGGCCATTATTGCCCCAGCCTTTTAGAAAAAACAGACTGACCATAAAGAGCGAAAGCGCGACTGCCATGCAGCCCATCATGCCTTTGCTCCAGCCTGCGCCGACAAAAACACCATCCATGACATAAGAACTGACGCCAACCAGTGGCATGATGACTAGCCAGATAGAAAATCCAGCGGCGGTATTGGCGACGATTTGATCGGTAGTGAATGACTCTACCAAAGAAGAACCGGAAAAGCCGAAAATGACAGCCAACAAGACTGCTACTAAAAAGCCTTGCAGTAAACAGGCACGCATTAATTGCGAAAAACGATGATGATCTTTGGCACCGGCGGCTTCACCGCATAATATCTGTGCCGAGCTTTCATAACCATCCAAAATCAGGGTTGATAAAGAGAAAAGCTGATTGATAATGGCATTAGCAGCCAACAGAATGGCACCTTGCTTGACGCTCATACGCGTAAAAAAGATGATGGCGGTCATCAACAGCAACGTGCGGATGAATAAGTCACGATTGAGGCTGAATAATGCGTAGATGGTTTCTTTTTGCCATGTTCGGCGTTCAAGCCCCAGATAGTATAATATCCTTGGCCGCACATGTTTTGTAATTGCTGCAAGCAGCAACGAAGTTGAAAATATTTCGGAAATGATTGACGCATAAGCGACCCCATTAACGCCTTGTTTCAACAAAAGAACAAACAGGCAATCCATTGAAATATGGAAAAAATTACTGGCAACCTCGATCACCAGAACCGTTCGCATTGAACGCATCCCGATTAACCATGCGCTGAGAGCGACATTGGATAAAATAAGCGGCACGACCCAATAACGCCGCATCACATAATGCTCAGCTTGTTCTCGGATCGAGCCCGACGCATCCATGAGAGAGAGGCCGAGAGGAAGGATGATTGGCTTTAAAAGCAGTATTAAAAGCCCAATGCCTAAAGCGAGAGAAACCGCCCGTATCAGGGTTTGTTCGGTTTCATGGCTAGCTTTTATTGTCATAGGATGACGGCGGCCAGATTCTTCCCATTGGGCTTCTGATAGGGAAGGAGGTTGTGTTGTTTCTACTGTATGCCGTCCGGCAGCTTGCGCCGTTAAAGCAACCGTGCCGGAGCGTAAAAAATTAAAAAGCACACATAGAGTGGTTAATAATTTCGCCCCGATTTCAACGCCGCCTTGAGCCTGTGGATTACCCATCCGGCCAATTGCCCAAATATCGGCAAGACCAAATAACGCCGTTGCAATATTGGTGACAATCGCTGGTAGGGCGATAGCCGCAATGACTTTATGGCGAGATAAAGTAAGGAAAAGGCGGTCGGTGGCTCGTTTCGGCGATAACATTTCTCTGGGATGGCGCGCTGTCTTTTTACTGTCAAGCCGGATGCCGGATTCTTGGTTGTCGATATTATCCAGTTCGGCAGATAGGGAAGAAAAGCGGCTCAATTTCCATCCATTTATGCATAGTTTTGAATGGGATAGACTGTGATGGGTTGAAAAAAACAGAATAACGACAAAATTATATGAATATCATGCAATATTCCTCTGTGTTTTGATGGAGAAGCCTGTGTCCGTTGCGTCGTCTTCCCTTTTTTCTGTTTCGGATCTTCTAAAAGAAGGGGATACACCGGATAATGTTCAGTCGAGCTCGCAACTGGTCGATAAAAAAGCTTTGCGGAAATTTTTCCGGCAACGTCGGAAGGCTTTGACGGATAACCCATCATGGAAGGCCGATGGTCTAATTTTCACCTTGATGTTGGCAGAGCATATCCGCAGTCACTTTGGGAAGGCGCGTTCTATTTCCGCCTATTTACCCAATGATGGCGAGGTCGATCCTTTGCCGATCTTTTTGCAGGCGATTGATGCAGGCATTACGCCGTTATTGCCTAGAATTGTTGAAAAGGATGCGCCGCTCGATTTTCATCGTTGGTGGCCTGGTGATCCTTTGGAAGAAGTCGCTGGTGGCGTTTTGCAGCCAACCCAAAATTCTGAAAAAATGGCACCAGATATTATCTTGACGCCTTTGGTCGGCTTTGACCGTTCTTTACGGCGTTTGGGACGTGGTGGCGGTTATTATGACCGCAGTTTTCAGGCTTACCCTGATGCTATTCGTATCGGTGTGGCATGGAGTATCCAAGAAGCAGAATCCATTCCGGTGGAAGCATGGGATATGCCGCTTCATGCTGTTGCGACCGAAAAAGAATGGATCGGTTTTTAGGCGATAGCGTGGCTGTTTAAAGGGGTGGTGGGTTAATCTTGTTATCCCGATATCTTGATTATTGGAATCCGAAGGTAAGCGCCTAGTAGGATTATAACACCCAGTTGATAGGGCGGCGGCAATATTTTTTCTGTCGCTTCTCGGTTAAAGGCTAAAGAAAATAAGCGCTAGCTTTTCCGTGAATCCTGACCCGCAAAGGCTATCATTTTTGTTATTTTTGTTTGAATTCAACGAGGTCTGGCCCCGTTAACTGGTAATGGGCGGACTGGATGAAGTGATCAGGATTAACCGGCGCATTGTTATAATGCACTTCATAGTGAAGATGGGGGCCTGTCGAAAGGCCGCTTGTCCCAATCTGCCCAATGGTTTGTCCTTGCTGAACAATCTGCCCCTGATGAACATGTAGGCAGCTCATATGAGCATAGGCGGTTTCAATACCTTGTCCGTGATTTACGGTCGCAAAATTGCCATAGCCTGATTTTCGACCGGCAAAAGTCACGCGTCCAGCTGATGCGGATTTTACTGCTGTTCCGTAAGGACTGCTGATATCAATGCCTTTGTGAAAGCGGGTAAATCCCAAAATAGGATGAAAGCGATAGCCAAAGGGTGATGATATTCTGCCCGCTACCGGAAGAATAAAGTTATTGGGGGAAACAAGGGGAGCCTGACCTTTGTTATCCAGCCAATAAATTTGGCCATTTTTTTCCCATTTAAAAAGCTGAACCTGTACAGGGTCGCTTTTACGGGTGGTGTTTTGAGAATCCGTTTGCGCCAAAGCAATATAGAGTGGGTCGCCTATCGCCTTTTCACCCAAGCTATTTTCTCTTTGATTAAGTACGATATTGAGCCGTGTTTTATGGCGCAAAAAGAGACGTGGATTGGGCAGCTGCCTTTTTAATAATTGTTCGATTTTATCCGCCAATGAGGCAGGAATACCGGCAGTTTGGCTATCTTCTTTGATGTTTTTATCAATAGAAAAACTAAATTTTATCGGGCGGGTAACGAACGGTATTGTATATTGTGTGAGCTTTAGCCCATCCGTTCCACGGTCAATATTGACCATGCTATCAAATGAAGCTCTGAAATTGAGATGGCTCATCCTGCGGGCTTGGAGCGAACTGCTGGGGGGCAGGGTGATGATATGAAAAGCGGTGTCGTTGCTAATCGAATTTTTAGGCACGCTGGTTGTAATCAGCTTTTCAATTTCTTGGGCTTCCTGTGTCGAAAGACCGGCTTTTTCAAAAAGACGGGTAAGTGGTATCCCGTTTTCTTTCTTTAAAAAACGTACCGTCGATGCGGGGGATGCTGCCACTTCTGATTGGGATGCGATGACGCCGGCTTTTGGGGGTGCTGGAAAGAAGTGATCCATCCCGACAAGGGTTGTCGATAAAGGGGTTTTTTGCGGATTAGATTTTATGATCGGCGCGACGGCTTCGCTTTCCGGCGGCAGAAAATTTTTGTGCGTTGACGGATGGGTCAGCAAAGCGGCGGTAATCAGAGAGGTTAAGCTGAAAGCGCCGCGCCACCAACGGGCAGAGCCGATGGATTCCGCCAGATTGATGACCCAATCATCTCTGAGCATCCATGTTCTGAGTTGGAGCCATTCGGCACCGGATGAGGTCGGCATAGCAGGGGCGGTCGTAAATGCCCGCAATCTGTCAACCATCATTCTCAACGCCAGATTTTGAGATCCGCTGTTATCGTGATGTCCCTGTGACAAATGTGGTTTGGCGGCGCCTTCTGCCATTTCGTGTAACCTCAATCAATAAATGCGACCTTTGAGCTTTTTTAAGGCCACAGTCATATGCGCTGTCCGGTTTGGTAAGACTGTTTTTGTGCCTGACAACCATAAAGCCGAGTAGGCTTTTTGCCGGATAAACCTTTGTATTCGGTAAAGATTTGACTTCTTTAACGGAAAAAACAGTCAAAAATTCAATAATTGCGATAAGATATAGCTTAATTTGCGATGAACGGAAAAAGCTTTTGATAAAAAAATCAGCTTAGGAAGGCTGTTCCCGCGTAAAAATTCAATTTTGGAAATCGGCAGAGGATAACAGCTTGTCTTTTATCCTTTAAACCCCGACATATAACGCACTATGTCCCGTCTTTTTTCTTCGTCCTCCGTCATTGCCGTTTTGGGACCCACCAATACTGGCAAAACCCATTATGCTGTTCAACGGATGTGTTCTTATACATCAGGGGTTATTGGATTTCCTTTGCGTCTATTAGCGCGGGAAGTTTATGACCGCGTTGTTGCGATCAAAGGTGCCGAGCGGGTGGCTTTGATTACGGGCGAAGAGAAAATTCTTCCGGCCAAAGCGCAGTATTTCCTTTGCACCGCAGAATCTATGCCGATGAACCGCGACTTTGCCTTTGCGGCTTTGGACGAGGTGCAATTAGGCTGTGACCGCGAAAGAGGGCATGTTTTTACCGATCGCCTTTTGAATTTGCGCGGGCGGGAAGAAACGATGTTTTTAGGGTCGGATGCGCTTCGGCCTTTATTACGTCGTCTTATTCCCGGAATTGAAATTGTAAGCCGTCCGCGTTTTTCTACGCTGTCCTATAGTGGCCCTACCAAATTATCACGATTACCGCCTCGGTCAGCGATCGTCGCCTTTTCTGCCGAGGAAGTCTATGCCACAGCCGAAATGCTGCGGCGGTTACGGGGCGGGGCTGCTGTTGTGATGGGCGCCTTGTCTCCACGCACCCGAAATGCCCAAGTCGAGATGTTTCAGGCGGGCGAAGTTAATTATTTAGTGGCGACCGATGCCATTGGTATGGGACTCAATATGGATGTGAGTCATGTTGCCTTTGCTTCCTTGAGTAAATTTGATGGGCGACAAGTGCGCCGCCTTACCATCCCTGAAATGGCGCAGATTGCAGGTCGTGCGGGGCGGTATCAGCGAGACGGTAGTTTTGGCGTTTTGCAATGGCCGGGGGAATCTCTCGAATTTAGGGATGAAGAAGTTTCGGCAATTGAAGAGCATCATTTCTCACCGGCTGAATATTTATATTGGCGCGAAGGTGAGCCAGATGTCAGCGGATTGGATTCCCTGATCGCGTCTTTAGAACGTAAGCCCGGACTGCCTTTGTTACGCGCCGCACCAGAAAGTTATGATTTAGCTGTTTTGCATAAATTAGCCGCTGATCCGACGATCAGAGAAAGGTCGCGTTCTTCTTTGGCGGTCAAACGGCTTTGGGCGACTTGTGGTTTACCTGATTTTAGAAAAACCGGCATTGAAGCGCATAGCCGTTTAGTGCGGCGGATTTTTTGTTATCTGACAGAAGGGAATGGTTATCTGCCCGTCAGTTGGGTTGCTGATGAAATCGTGAAATTGGATAATGTCCAAGGCGATGTCCCGACTTTGTCGGAGCGTTTGGCCGGTATCCGTATTTGGGCCTATATCGCCCATAGATCAGACTGGTTAGAAAATCCGACCAAATGGGCTGAACGAACGCGTGCCTTGGAAGAAAAATTATCCGATGCTTTGCATGAACGGTTAACGCAGCGCTTTGTTGATCGTCGCACCTCTATTCTGATGCAGGATATGGGGAAGGCTGGATTGGATATGCTGCCCACCGAATTTGCGGAGGATGGTGTCGTTTTGGTCGGGGGAGAATCCATCGGACGGTTGGAAGGTTTTTCTTTCCAAGTCGATCCGGCTGCCCGCCATGGCGATATGAAGCGTTTACATGCGGCGGCAGAACGGCGTTTGGGTGGTGAGCTGGCGCGAAGAGCAAAAGCTTTACAGAATGATAAAGATGAAGCCTTCTCCCTGTTGGCAGAAAAAGGGAAAAAAATAGGGCTGTTATGGCAGAGCTATCCGGTTGCCTATCTAGAGCGCGGTAAGTCGTTTTTGACCCCTCGTGTGAAATTAAGCCGTTCACTTGATCGTTTACTGCCTGCTGACCAAAAACAGATCGAAGAACGTTTAACCTTGTGGCTGCATAATAATATTCAGAGAAGACTGGGGGCTTTGGTCAAATTATCTGAATTATCTGGACAGGCTGACACGCCGCCTTCTTTGCGGGCATTATTTGCGTCTTTGGTCGAAAAGGGGGGATATCTGCCACGGGCTGAAATGGATGATATCCTGAAAATATTGAATCGGCCTTTGAAAAAGCAGGCGGCGATATTGGGTATCCGTTTCGGACGTTTAGATATTTTTATGCCAGCTTTGTTAAAACCACAGGCTATCCGTTGGCGATTGGCTTTGCTGACGGTCTTTCGCGATCAGATTTTATCATTTTTCCCAGAGAGTACTGGATCAGCGATAGAAACGCCGAGAGATAGTGAAACGGCGGAAATGGCCGGCTTGGTCGGCTTCCGGTCTTTGGGAGCTCAAATGCTGCGGGTGGATAGTGCCGAGAAATTGGCTTGTATGGTGCATGATCGCCGTTTACCTAAAGGAGAGGCCTCTGTTGAAAAGAAAGCTTCCGGTAAAAAGCCGCAACCGCCTTTAGCGAAGAAAAAAGCCGAGGTTGAAGCCGCATTGCCTTCTGCGAAAAAGCGCGCAGAGAAGGGGCGTGATTCTTTGGAAGTGAAGCCGCCAAAGAAAAAAACGGCCAAAAATGTAAAAGTGGCTTTGTCGCCACCGTCAGCCCAAGAAAACCTAAAGACGAAAAACTATAAGAAGAAAAAAGAAGATATTTCGCCCAAGGAAAAGACAGAGAAGAAAAATCTGTCCTTTGTTCCTGACCAGCGGATGATGCAGGGTATGGGGCTGAAACCGGATGCTTTTGCTAAGTTGATGTTAAAATTGGGCTTTTATCCGGCGGAGAAAAAGCAAAAAGCTGAAGCTATCGTGAAAGATGAAGCGCAACAATGGGTGTGGCGTGGCGCAAAACGACGAGGGGGAAGCCGAACTGCTTTTCATAAAAAACAACCTGACATCCCTAATGCTTTTTCTGTTTTAGCCATTTTGAAAAAATGATTTTTTTATGTCTTCTATAAAGAAACGTCTTTTTTAGCGTATTGGGCTATCGTTACATCCTGTAACGCTTCGGCACTTGTCAAAATTTCATTTAATTCCTAGAGCAGGGCTTCCGTATTCTGGAAAGAGTAGGCGTTTGGCCGGAAAAGGGTTTTAAACCTTCCGTTTTTTGTGTTGGGCGTCTTTTGGTTGTTCATCAGGGTGCATCGTTCAGCTTGTACATTAAAGCCGCGACGTGATGCCCTTATCGGAGTTTCTTATAATGACGTATGTCGTTACCGATGCCTGTATCCGTTGTAAATATATGGATTGCGTCGAGGTTTGCCCTGTAGATTGTTTCTATGAAGGCGAGAATATGCTCGTCATCAATCCCAACGAATGCATTGATTGCGGTGTTTGTGAACCGGAATGCCCCGCAGAAGCTATTCTGCCCGATACCGAAAACGGGCTTGAAAGCTGGATGGAACTGAACCGTAAATACGCCGAAGAATGGCCGAACATCACGCATAAAACCGACGTCCCTGCCGATGCCGATGAAATGCGCGAAGTAACGGGCAAATTGGAAAAGTTCTTTTCACCAAAACCGGGAAGCGGTGATTAATCCCTTTTCTTTCTTTTACGTTTAAGAGTGCGTTTTGTGTTGTCAGCCTAATAACGTCCCTTAATTTTGGGCGTTATTAGGCTATGACCTGTTGGAATTTTTCCTAATTTGTGTTAAAGAGTCTTCAGAAAAGAAGGTTTTCCAAGGATTTTATTTTAGGCAATCGGTGAACGGGTTGTCTTTTTTCATCCTAATGTATCGCAAAATGGGTTCTCTGCATCATGACTACCGACCTATGTCGGGCTATGATATCTAATTGTCCGGTACCTGATTTTTTAAGATCATCAGTCATCGCACGGGAACCTTACCACAGGAAAGGTCGTATATAATGGCTTCCAAGGCGCTGAGTTTCGTCGTCGGCGATTACGTCGTATATCCCAAGCACGGTGTTGGGCGCGTAGTTGAATTACAAAGCCAGGAAATTGCCGGAACCCGTCTTGAACTTTATGTCCTGCGTTTTGAAAAAGAACGGATGACCTTGAGAGTTCCGACAAATAAAGCAGAAGCCGTCGGCATGAGAAAGCTTTCATCCAGTGCGACGCTTCAGGAAGCAATCCAGACTTTAAAGGGAAAACCCCGGATTAAGCGGACAATGTGGTCTCGGCGTGCGCAGGAATATGAAGCCAAGATCAATTCAGGTGATCTCGTTTCGATTGCTGAAGTCGTCCGCGATTTGTTCCGTGCCGATGATCAGCCGGAGCAGAGCTATTCTGAACGGCAGATTTTTGAAGGTGCCGCTTCCCGTCTTGCTCGTGAATTAGGGGCAATGGAAAATACGGATGAAGCACAAGCCCTCGATAAAATCTTTGATGTTTTGAAGGCTGCGGCAGAAGAACATCGCCAGTTGGTAAAAGAATTGGTTAAAGAAGAACCCGTCGAATAGTCAGAAAGCCTTGCAATAGGCTTTATTTTTATGACGATGTGTTTGCGAAAACGGCTTTTTTCTCGAAAAGCCGTTTTTTTTGTTGATTGTTATAATTACCTCTCTTTATCCCATAATATCGTTATTTTTTTATCGGGGTGGGGTAATTTATGCGGCATCGTTACAAAATGGGGTTATGTGCCCTGATGCTTATTGTTGCAATTCCGGTTGCTTTTAAAAAAATCCGGCCTTTTTTCTCGAGCGAGATTGGCCAATCCTATCGTTTCCAGCCTTTCAATAATATTTCTTTGGCGGGCGTAGAAGACGCTGAAATTATCGTAGGCGGTGATTATGCTGTGAATGTGCAAGGGTCTTCTCAGGCCGTCAAATCTTTAGATATGCAATTCCAAAATAACAGCCTGCATATTTTACATAAGAAAAAGGTGCTAGATTTTTTTAGCCATTATACAAAACCAGCCAAAATTCGGATCATCTTGCCTACGCTAAAGACAATCGTTTCGTCAGGTTCTTCTACTGTTTCAGTAAAAGGTGACGTCAAAAATGATCTTACCGTCGTTTTAAGTGGATCTGGAAACATTGTGATTTCTGGTAAAATTCAAGAAAACACAATGGCCGTTTTAAAGGGCTCTGGTCAGATATTCTTGTCTGATATCGATGCGGATAAGGTAGTTTCTAATGTTTTTGGATCCGGCGATATAAAGCTTGCGGGTGAATCCCATTCTTATACTGGCCTGCTTATGGGATCAGGAAAGATTGATATTAGCCAGCTTCAATCGAAAGAAGGCCACCTTTCGCTCATGGGATCGGGGGATATTGAAGTAAACCCCGCCGTCGATATGAGCGCATGGAAAATATCTAAAACAGGCAGTGGTACAATTCAGCCCAAAAAAGCCTGATTTTTATACAGCCTGTTTATGCATTAACGATGCAATAAGAAAAGGGCGTTTTCTGCTCGCCAATTTGCGGCTTTGGCTGAAATCTGTTTATCGTGAGAGAAAAACCAGCTTTCTTTCACTTTGTAATGATGCTGAGCCGCAAATTCGTAGAAATCTTCTATGGTCAACATGTGAATGTTGTCTGTTTCATACCATGAAATCGGCAGGATAGGGGTGACTGGCATTCTTCCCCTGAGCATTAAAGCCATTCTGACTTTCCAATAGGCAAAATTGGGGAAAGACACGAAAGCATAACGGCCAATGCGTAAAAGTTGGTTCAGAACCTGATGAGGGGCACGTGTCGTTTGCAATGTTTGGCTTAGGATCACGAAATCAAAAGCCTGATCGGGATAATTGACAAGGTCGGTATCAGCATCGCCTTGAATGACAGATAATCCGCGAGCGACCGCATGGCCAACATTCACCGGATTGATTTCTATCCCGCGCGCATCAATATTTTTGCTTTTTTTCAAAGCCGCGATCAGAGAACCATCACCACAACCAATATCAAGCACCCGGCTTTCAGGGATGATGTGATTAGAAATAATCGCAAAATCAGGCCGTGTCGGTTGCATGGACAGAGATAATTTGACCGAAGGATCTTCGAGGATTTGAGAATCTTTTAACGACATTATGCGCGGTCACCCTCTAAAAAACCATGAACCGTCCGATGAAGATCCGGCGCATCCAGTAAAAAGGAATCATGACCATTCGGGTTAGATAATTCCATGAAGCTAACCGCAGCCCCTGCCGCATTTAGTGCGTGCACGATAACCCGCGATTCTGAGGTCGGATAAAGCCAGTCGCTGTCGAAACTGATGACACAAAAGCGGTTTTTTGTACCTCGGAAAGCATTGGCGAGTTTACCGCCATGTTCTTCGGCTAGGTCGAAATAGTCGGTGGCGCGGGTGATATAAAGATAAGAATTGGCATCGAAACGTTCGACAAAACGAATGCCTTGATGCCTGAGATAACTTTCAATTTGGAAATCAGCGTCAAATCCGAAGCTTTTTTCCTGTCTTGATTGCAAGCGCCGTCCAAAACGGGCAGTTAAACCGGATTCCGATAGATAGGTAATATGGGCTGCCATGCGGGCAACGGCTAGACCCGCTACCGGAGGGTCTTTTTCTTCGTAATAATTCCCTTGGCGCCATTTCGGGTCCGCCATGATCGCCTGACGTCCGACTTCATGAAACGCAATATTTTGAGCTGAATGACGTGCGGTTGAAGCAATCACAACCGCAGATTCTAGACGATCAGGATAGGTGGATGCCCATTCTAAGGCTTGCATCCCGCCCATAGATCCGCCGATGACTGCTTTTAATCGTTGAATACCTAAATAATCGAGCAGTTTTGCCTGTGCCCGCACCATATCCCTGATCGTAATGACAGGGAAATTCATTGCATAAGGCGTTTCGGTATCTGGAACAAAGCTGGCAGGTCCTGTTGAGCCCAAGCAGGAACCCAGAACATTCGAACAGATAATACAATAATGCTCGGGATCGATCGCTTTCCCTTTACCGATCATCCGTGACCACCAACCGGGCTTTCCCGTAATCGGATGGTCGGAAGCGGCAAATTGATCGGCGGTCAGAGGATGGCAGATAAGAATCGCATTCGAAGCATCTGCATTAAGCTGACCATAGGTTTCGTAGGCAATTTCAATTCCGGTTAGCAGGCTGCCCCCGTCAAGAGCTAGTTCCCCCGGTAAAGTGATGTGCCGTTTAAGGCCAAAGCGTCTGTCATTACTCATTATCTATTGTCGATTGACGGTTGCCGCAGATATTGTCAACGTAGGATTGATGTTATTGGCAGGAAGCCAAGGACTATTTATCCCTTTTTATAATATTGCGTGTTTTTTGTAACCATAAAGTCGGAATAAATTGTATTTTCGGAGAAGGCTCTATCGCGCATTAGAAATGTCGATAGATAGTGAGAATATCAGAGCTCAATTTTGATAGAGCCTAGCGTGAAATTGACTATCAAAGCAGAAAGCTTTTATGCCTAGTCGCTCTGAATGACATCCGGATGGCGTTGTTCAGCGTTTTTTAGGCTTTACAGCGGATATTTTATTGAAGATTGGCGGTTTGTCGTTTTTAATCGAATGGGGTGAACAGATTATTGAAGGCGTTTCAACTGGCCGGACAGAAGGCTTGATTGATATATTTGAAACGCAATAAAGCAAATTTTGATAACCGTTTTTGTTTTTATCCAGCCATAAAAGAAGGGAAGTAATATGTCCAAGACGGCTCTGATCACAGGAGCGACCGCCGGTTTCGGCGCGGCGACGGCACGGCTTTTTGTCCAGAATGGCTGGAAAGTAGTTGCAACCGGACGCAGAAGTGACCGTTTGCAAAAATTGGTTGATGAACTTGGCGCCGATAACGTCTTTCCTGCGGTTTTTGATATCAGAGATGAATCGGCCATGAAGGCCGCCTTGGCGGCTCTTCCACCGGCATTTTCGGAAATTGACCTGTTGATCAATAATGCAGGTCTTGCTTTAGGCACAAAAGCGGCACCAGATATCCAGCTTGATGATTGGCGGACGATGATCGACACGAATGTGACGGCATTGGCGGTTATTACCCAGCATTTATTGCCTAAGCTGATCGAACGCCGTGGTATGATTATCAATCTGTCTTCAGTGGCTTCACACTGGCCTTATCCCGGTGGAAATTGTTATGGTGGGACGAAAGCCTTTGTTCGGCAGTTTTCATATGGTTTGCGGTGTGATTTGCATGGAACCGGTGTTCGCGTAACCTCGATTGAGCCCGGTCTTTGTGAAAGTGAATTTACTTTGGTAAGAACCAAAGGCGATCAGAAAGCCTATGATGATGCCTATAAGGGCGCAAAGGCGCTGCAACCGGAAGATATTGCGGATACGCTTTTGTGGGTCGCCAGTCAGCCAACCCATGTTAATATCAATTCTCTTGAGCTAATGCCGGTTAGTCAGACGTGGAATCCATTCCGAATTTATCGTGATTAATTATTAAGGTCTTTTGTGACAGAATATTCTGATAAGCCCCATCTTATTCTGATTGATGGATCGGGTTATATTTTTCGTGCCTATCATCGCTTGCCGCCTTTAACCAACAAAGCCGGATTGCCTGCTGGTGCCGTATATGGCTTTACCACGATGTTGTGGAAGCTGGTTGAAAATGTCCGGAAGCAGGATGGCCCGACCCATTTTGCTGTTATTTTTGATTCAAGCCGGAAAAGTTTTCGGCAGGCATTATATCCGGCTTATAAAGCGCATCGCCCGCCGCCGCCCGAAGATTTGGTGCCACAATTTCCTCTTATCAGAGAGGCTACGCGCGCGTTTTCTGTGCCTTCTATCGAGCAAGAAGGTTTGGAAGCGGATGATATTATTGCCTGTTATTCAAAATCGGCTTTGGCGCAGGGTTTTCAGGTAACCGTTTATTCGTCTGACAAAGATTTGATGCAATTAATCCAGCCCGGATTAAAGCTTTTTGATCCGGTTAATAATTGTCTGATTGGGTCGGAAGAAGTTGTTAAAAAGTTTGGGGTCGAGCCTGATCAACTAGGCGATTTACTCGCGTTGATGGGGGATACATCCGATAACGTGCCGGGTATCCCCGGTGTGGGCCCAAAAACTGCCAGCCGTTTAATTAATGAATATGGTAGTCTGGGAGATATTTTGGACGCTGCGGCTGAAATCAAACAGCCGAAATTGCGGCAGAATTTGATCGACCATAAAGAAACCGCGCTGTTATCCCGTAAGCTTGTTGCCTTGGCGGATGATCGTCCTTTACCGGAACCGCTTGATAATCTGGTTATCAAAGGCGTCGATATGACACCTTTGCAGGATTTTTTAAGCGAGCAGGGATTCTCTTCTTTATTGGCGCGTGCGGGTGGTGGTCAAACATTGCCTGTAGCAGACGGAAGTAAAGAGATGGCCGCCGCTTCCGATCAGGTTTTCGATGCCGATGCCGATGCCTATGAAACCGTGATTGATGGTAAGGCTTTAGATCGTTGGATCGCGGATATTTATAAAACAGGCTTTGTCGCCGTTGATACTGAGACCGATAATCTGGATGCGACACAGGCGACATTGGTTGGTGTCAGCCTGTCTACGAAAGCGGGTAAAGCCTGTTATATTCCTTGCGGACATGGTGGGCATGACCTTTTGGATCAGGCGCCTGAACAAATGGCGTTATCTGTTCTGATTGAAAAGTTGAAGCCGGTTTTAGAAGACCCGTCTATTCTCAAAATTGGGCAGAATATCAAATATGATATGATTGTTCTGTCGCGATATGGGATTTCTATCGCGCCTTTCGATGATACCATGCTTTTAAGCTATGACCTTGATGCAGGTCGGCATGGTCATGGGATGGACGAATTAAGTGTTCTATATTTTGATCATCAGCCAATCAGCTTCAAATCGGTATGCGGAACCGGCAAATCCGCCATTACTTTTAATCATGTGCCCATTCCAGAGGCGACGCGTTACGCGGCCGAAGATGCCGATATCACTTTGCGGTTATGGCAGTTATTAAAGCCGCGTTTATCAACTGATCATGTTACCCGCGTTTACGAGAATGTTGATCGACCATTGGCGCCTGTGATTGCCCGTATGGAACAACGTGGGATTACGGTTGATAGCGTCGCATTACGCCGTCTGTCATCGCGTTTTGCCAATGATATTGGACGTCTTGAAGAAGAAATTTATGCGCTGGCAAATACCCGTTTTCTGATTTCCAGTCCCAAGCAATTGGGCGAAGTGTTGTTCGGTTCGATGGGGCTGAAAGGCGGGAAAAAGAGCAAAACTGGGCAATGGTCGACTAATGTCACCGAGCTTGAGCGCTTATCCGCCGATGGCGAGAAGATCGCGGTTAAGATTTTAGAGTGGCGGCAGCTTTCCAAATTGAAGAGCACCTATAGTGATGCTTTGATTGGAAAGATTAACCCTGAAACGGGACGTGTCCACACAAGCTTTAGCTTAACAGGGGCACAGACCGGCCGTTTATCTTCTACCGATCCTAATTTGCAGAATATTCCTATCCGCACCGAAATCGGTCGTGAAATCAGAAATGCCTTTATCGCGGAATCCGGTCATCTGTTGTTATCTGCGGATTATTCACAGATTGAGTTACGGTTGGCAGCTCATGTGGCCAATGAAACGGCTTTGTTGCAGGCTTTTAAAGATAACGAAGATATTCATTCTTTGACGGCCAAGCAGCTATTCGGTCATGTCGATCGTGACAGTCGGGCAAGGGCAAAAACGATCAATTTTGCTATTTTATATGGCATTTCGGCATGGGGATTAGCTGCCAGACTGGAAATAGATCGTTTTTCAGCACAGGAAATCATTGATCGTTACTTTGAACGTTTTCCTGCTATTCGCCAATATATCGACCAGACGTTAGATTTTGTGCGTTTGCATGGCTATGTTGAAACGCCCTTTGGACGAAAAACGCATTTGCCTGCGATAAAAAACCGTAAGGTTACCGAAAGACAAGCGGCAGAGCGGCAGGCTATCAATGCGCCTATCCAAGGTATGTCGGCTGATATTATCAAGCGGGCGATGGTTAGAATGGAACCTGCCTTGGCGGAAGCTGGGCTTTCTTCTGTAAAAATGCTGTTACAGGTTCACGATGAATTAATTTTTGAAGGCCCTGAACAGGATATCGAAAAAGCTAAACCCGTTATTCGTCAGGTAATGATGAATGCCGCTTCTCCAATCATTGAATTATCGGTTGATCTGGAAGTCGAGATAGGCACGGGGACAAGTTGGGGTGCCGCACATTGACAACCCTGAATAAAGAGGATGCCGAAGCCAAAGATATTGCTATCTTGGCAAAGGGCGGGCGTACCAATGTTTTCGGATTTTTGTTGCGTTTGGCCGCTCGGATTCCTTTTCTTTTTATTGCTGGCCGGATTTATGGCGCCGATGCTTTGGGGCAGTTTGCTTATGCGGTTCTGGTAACAGAATTTACCGCTCAGCTTGCCACATTGGGTTTGACTAGAGGCCTTGCCGAAAAATTATCGCGCACGAAAGAGTCTGAGAATTATATTGTCGGTGATGCGTTACTGCTTTCCTTGATAACGGCTTCAATCGGGGCGATCATTTTATCTTTCATGCCGTTTTTGATGTTTCGGGGCGGGGCGATCAGCTTTGCCGACCATTGGTTGTTTCCTTGGGTCGTCGTGGCTTTGGTTTGGGCGGATATCGCCTTGGCCGCGCTTGCCTTTTATGGTGACATTGCAGCCAGTGTGAAAGCGCAGGCGATTATTGAGCCTTGGGTGCTGTCGATCGCATCCGTTGTTTTCATCTGGGTTGCGCCGCATGAAGGCTTGTTGCTATCTTATGTCGCGTCAGCAATTGCTGCGCTTGCAGCTTCTCTTTATCCTTTGTTACGACGTTTTGGTTGGCCGCATGGCTGGAAACCCCATATTCCGACTTTATTTTCGTTAGCTAGACGTAATATTCCTTTGGCTGCCGCCGATGCGATCGAGTGGAGTTCCAGACGGCTCGATATCGTTTTATTGGGATTGTTTTTTTCTTCTTCGGTTGTGGGCATCTATTATGTCGCGCAGCAAGTTGCCTCTTTGGTGCAGAAGCTGAAAACAAGTTTCGATCCGATTTTGGGCCCTGTCATTACCCGCAGTTTAGCCGCAGGTGATAAAACGGCGGTTGCGAACCAAGTGCGGCAGGTGGGCTTTTGGATTATTGCGGCGCAAACCGGCATTACCCTTGCTTTGGGTCTAACCAGTCACGGCGTCATGGGGTTAGTGGGCCCGCGCTTTGCGGGTGGGGACGGGGCGTTATGTTTCCTGTTGGTAGCTGAAGTCGTGGCAGCAACGGCTGTGATTTCCGAAGCTGCTCTGATTTATATTGCACCCAAGACCAATATGGCGATTTCGATTGCAATGTTATCGTTGCAGGCGGCGCTTTCCATTCCATTGATATCGGCTTTGCATAAGCATTTGGGGCATAATCCATTGCCCTCTGATTTGGCGGCGGCGGCAGGTCCTGCGCTGGCACTTGCAATATCGCTGGGTATTGGGTCAATTTTGAAGTCGTGTTTGTTACGCCGTCTTTTGAAGGCTCCGGTTTCGCCGTGGAAATGGGCATTGTTACCGGCTGTTATTGGCGCGGGTAGTGTTGGAATGTTGGCTCGGCAATTCCCTGAATGGCTTGAATTGTCCTTAGGCGTCATCATGATATTGGTGAGCTATTGTTCGATTATCTGGTATTTGGGTTTTTCACCTGAAGATCGGTTGTTATTTAAACGCCAGAAAATGCCAGATTTATCGCCCTCTTCAACTGCGGAAGTCGATCAGGAAGAGGCGTGACCGGATGCGTTTTTTTTCTGATCTATTGTCTTTTTATAGACGCCATAGGCTGCTGATAAATCTGTCTTTGTGTTTGCCGCCTATGGCGTTGCTTTCTTTATCCATTGGATCAACCCATATCGGTATACATGCCTTGATACAGTCGATCGCCGGTGTTGGTGATCCGACAGCAAGGATGATTCTGGGATTACTGCGCTTGCCCCGTCTATGCGTCGGATTAGGGGTAGGCGCGATTTTAGGCATGGCTGGCGCTGTTAATCAGGGGTATCTGCGTAATCCATTGGCCGATCCATCTTTATTAGGTACCTCGAATGCGGCTGCTTTGGGGGCGGTTTTAGCCTTTTATTTTGGATTTTCTGCCCGATTTGTTTTTTGCTTACCCCTTTTTGCCTTTATCGGTGCTTTGGCTGGATTGCTGCCTTTGTTATGGTTTGTCCGTCGCCATAATGACCCGCAAAGCCTTATTTTAGGAGGGGTCGCTATTGCAGCGTTTTCCGGCGCCTGTATTAGCCTCGCCTTGAATTTATCGCCTAATCCTTTTGCCGCCATGGAGATCATGACTTGGTTGATGGGGGCTATTACCGACCGAAGCTGGAATCATGTTCTGCTGCTGTCAGTGCCATTCTGCCTGTCTCTATTTCTATTCAGAAAAACAGCTTCTGCGCTTGATGCTTTAATTTTGGGGGATGATGTCGCCGCTAGTCTTGGTTTTGACCTTGTTCGCTTGCGTTGGTTGATTATGGCGGCTTTGTCTATTGGAGTTGGTGGTGCGGTTGCTGTGAGCGGATCGATCGGTTTTGTTGGGTTGATTGTGCCTCATATTCTTCGTCCTTTTACGCGACAGCTTCCGTCTGAATTATTATGGCCTTCGGCTGTCGGGGGCGCTTTGCTAGTAACTTTTGCTGATATTTTTGTTCGCCTGTTACCCACCGAAAATGAATTACAATTGGGCGTTGTAACAGCTTTTATTGGGGTACCTATTTTTTTTCGGCAGGCGATTAAAGGCGTGGAGGCGATGAAAAGTTTATGACCCGCCTGGTTGCCGAGAATATAGAATTAAAAACAGGTAGCCATCCGGCGGCTATCACCGTCTGTGGCGATTGCAGTTTTAAAAATGGTTTTTTGACAGGATTAATTGGTGCCAATGGTGCCGGAAAAACAACTTTTTTAAAAGCGTTAGCCGGATTGAAAGCTCCAGATAGAGGGCAAATTATCTTGGGTGATCGTAGCCTTTCTGATTTTTCTCCGCAGCAAAAAGCCGCTTCAATCGCTTATTTGCCGCAAAATCGTCGGATTCAATGGCCCGTGAAGGCACGGGATTTGATATCCCTTGGCCGTTTAACCTATGGTCGATCTTTGAGCCGATTAGATCAGCAAGATAGAATAGCCATAAATCACGCCATTGAAGTAACCGAGGTCAGCGATTTATTAGATCGGTCTATGGCTTCTCTTTCTGGTGGCGAACGAGCGCGTATTTTATTGGCGCGCGCTTTGGCTGTGGATGCGTCGGTTTTGTTAGCCGATGAGCCTTTGGCTGCCCTTGATCCGGGCTATGCCATGCAAATTATGGATGTGTTGTTGCAGGAAGCGGGAAGGGGGCGGATTGTGATCGTTGCCTTGCATGACCTGACCTTGGCAGCACGTTATTGTGACCAACTGGTTCTATGGAATCAGGGTAGAATTGTTGCGGAAGGAACGCCTGAAGACGTTTTGACTGAAGAGGCCTTGGCAGGGTGCTACCGGATAAAAGCGATCAAACAAAATTATGAGGGGCATTTACTGATAACGCCCTATGCGCGGGCTGATTTTTAAAATTTATTTTATACTTTACTTTAATTATACAAATTATCTGTAATCACAGCTTGTTTAATGTGGAAAAAATGTCCACTCTCATAATCAAGGTGATTGATCCTTTGTGTCAGTTGCCGGCCTTTGATTATCTTAATTGGGGTGAAGATAGCAAAAGATTGCCGTTATAATTCTTTCCGGTATTCATCGGAGAGATGGACGCTTCAGCACCAACGGGAGGACGTGTAATGAATTCCCCGAAAAAACCAGCTAATGGTGCCATGGCTCTGGTGGAAATGAAAGAGTTTGCTACCTTTCCGGCAGCTACTCAACGCTATATTCGTCGTTCATTGGATATTGGCCTGAAACGCCATGACGTTTTAGAACGGTGGTCGCGCGATGTTATCGAAGCCGCCAGTATCCGTGCGCAGATGCAGGTGTACCATTATTTGGATACAGTCCGTCATCATTTGCCGGATGATAATGGTTTAGAATCCCTTCAACTCTTTATGACGCCGCTGATCATCATGTCGGCTTTCGATTTGGGGCAGGATCGTCTGACCGGATTTTCGGCCTATCGTTTTCTTTATGAACGACTGTTAGGAGCTGCAGTTCGTCCGTGGTTGCCATCAGCTTTTTGTGCTTCGGCAGCTCTTCCGCATCTTCATCCAGAAAAACGTCGGGCGCTTTTACAATCCATCAGTGAAGCCGCTGTGACGGCACCCGGATGGTCGAATCGCCAGCCTTGTTTCATCCCTGAATGGGTTGAAAAGGTGCAACAGCATTTGCCGAATTAATAAAGCGATAATTTGATTTTGGTAAAGCCGCCGGTTTTTATAATCGGCGGCTTTTTTTGTCGAAGTAAACGAATGCTGGGCGGGGACATCCTTCTGATTTTGAAAGCAGAAGGATATCTGCCATCCCCAAAATGCGTTTTAATTTTGGCTATTTAATTTTTCGACCGCGGCATAAAGCGCTACGGCAGCAGCGTTCGAGACGTTCAAGCTTTCAATTTTTGAGCTGATAGGCAGTTTTGCCAGTTCGTCACAATGCGCTTCGGTATTCTGGCGCAAGCCTTCGCCTTCTGCACCCAATACCAGAGCGGTTTTGCCGCTGCCCAATGTCTGGGACAACGTTGCTTCGGAATGACCCGTCAGGCCGATGCGCCAGTAGCCGGCTTCTGCAATCTCATCTAAGGCACGGGCAAGGTTGGTCACTCTGATCCAAGGAACGATTTCCAAAGCGCCGCTAGCTGCGCGTGCCAAAGCACCGGATTCGGGTGGTGAGTGGCGGTCTTGTGTAATAATGCCCAGTGCATCAAAGGCGGCGGCTGACCGAAGAATTGCCCCGACATTATGCGGATCAGTTACCTGATCAAGAACAAGAAGAGGGCGTTTGTCGGTATCCGGTAAATCCAAAAGATCGGCGAGCCAGATATCGGGTAATGGATCGACTTCGATGACAATGCCCTGATGCGGAGCATCATTGGGAACGAAACGACCCAGATCCGCGACATCGGAAATGGTAACCGGAACCGATTTATCAATTTGATAAGGTGCCAGAGCTTCTCTGGTCGCCCATATCCGACGGATATGGCGTTCCGGATTGTTTAATGCGGCTTCCACCGCATGGCGTCCCCAGAAGCGTGGATGGGAAGGTGAAGATGCCTTGTTCCGGTTTCGAGCCATATAAAAAAATTCCTTGGTTGATTGGTCGGTTATGCGGGACTGTATAAATATTTTTCAGAAAAAAATGCAGAGGTTATCCTGCTTTAAGAAGCCATGTCGTTTTATTTTACCCAATTTGAAATAGGTAATTGCGATTTTGGGCGCTTTTTTGAGGATAAAGGAATAAAAAATAATTATTTTTTAAATATCCGGTTGACAGATTAGCTCATTTTCGTCATTGAAACCCCTCAAATAAATTGCCTCCTATGGACAGGTGGCCGAGTGGTTAAAGGCAGCAGACTGTAAATCTGCCGGGCTTCGCCCTACAATGGTTCGAATCCATTCCTGTCCACCATCTTCCGATGATGTTAGGGCGTAATTGTTGAATGAAAATGCAGGACAGTCTGATAAAGATTGGCCTGTTTTTTTATGCCTTTTTCCCTTTCCTGTTTTTCGACCGCTTTTTAATGCCTATTAGCCGCGCTGATATAAAAAAATCCCGCCCTTTCAGAAAAAAGGCGGGACTTTGTTAGCGTTTATGTCAGTTTATTATTTTTTAGCTGGTGGCATCAGTTTTAAGCCAGTGAAGAGCGCCGGATTATTGCCGCGCTGCACCAGAATAAGAACCGTATTACGCCCTGCTGCTTTGGTTGCATTGATAGCAGCCACCGCATCACCAATACTGGTTACCGGATGTTCATTCATAGAAAGAATGACATCGCCACGACGTAAGCCTTTTTCAGCAGCATCACTGGACGGATCCACGTTGGATATCCAAAGACCATGCGAATTTTGCGGAATATTAAGGCGGTTGGCTACTTCCGGTGTTACCGGCTCAAGCGTAATGCCAAGCGCGGTTCTTGCTGAATTCCGAGGCGTATTCTGGTTACTGTCATCATCAGAATCGTCGTTTTCTGGCACGCCATTTGTTGCGAGCTGATCTTCAGGCGGACGTTCCGCCAGAACCGCTGAAAGCGTGATATGCTTACCATTGCGGATAACTTCGATCGGCACTTTTGCCCCAACTGGCTGGCTGGCAACAAGATAGCTAAGAGTGTTATCCGGCGTAACGTCGATATTATTGACTTTTACTAGAACATCACCCTGACGGAGACCTGCTTTGAAACCAGGGCCGCCGGGTTCGACCCGAACGACGATTTCACCATGATCTTTCGGCAAGCCAAGACCTGCTGCAATATCGTCGGTCAGAAGCTGGATAGCAACGCCGAGATAGCCGTGACGGACTTTCTTACCCGCCCGTAATGTATCAACGACAGGTTTGGCGATTTCTGCCGGAATAGCAAAACCGATACCGATATTACCGCCATTAGGAGCCCAGATGGCCGTATTAATGCCGATAACATTACCGTTTACGTCAAACATCGGGCCGCCGGAATTACCCTGATTGATGGCCGCATCCGTCTGGATGTAACGGTTATAAGGGCCAGAACCAACGCCGCGATGCATGGCAGAAACGATACCAGCGGTCACTGATCCACCAAAGCCAAAGGGGTTACCAATGGCCAAGACCCAATCGCCTACGCGCGTTCTGGTGGAATCCCCAAACTGGACAAAGGGAAGCGGTTTAGCAGATTCGATTTTCAGCAATGCCAAATCTGAAGCGGAATCCCGTCCAACGATACGGGCTTTATATTCGCCATGATCCGGCAGGGTAACCGTAATGGATTCGACAACGGCGCTTGCGGTTGCTGATCCTGATTTGTCTGGATCGCCTGCAGAAATCACATGGTTATTGGTTACGACAAAACCATCTGGTGACACAATAAAGCCGGAACCCAATGACTGGGCTTCCCGTGTGATGGGACGTCCGGTGTCTCCGCTGCCAAGTCCACCAAACAGATCTGCGAAAGGTGTACCAGCAAAAGGATTAGCTGGCGTTTGAATTTTTACCCTTTGAGTTGTCGAAATATTGACAACGGCTGGCTGTAATTTTTCAACAAGATCTGCAAAGCCGGGGATCGTCCCATTTTTGGAAATCGGTGCATGGATCGTGCCTGGTGCGTTTTGCGCAACCTGAGCATCTACCGGCTGTTGGGTGACCATGGTGGCAGTGGCGCCGCCGATAAGTAAGGCGGCAGTAACGGCATAGGCGTAGCGCACTTTGGCAGACCTCCTGATTTTTTTCGGGGGTGTCACTGTCACTCCTTCGTTCAATTCATCGTCAGTTTTAAAGGGTATGCCGGTCATGGCCTATTTTCTAAGCCATAGCATCTTGAAGATAGAGCTAAATATAGCATTCGATTGGTGTTTTTAATATAAGCTATGTTTGTGAAAGCTCTAGTGAGAATAGGAAAATAATAGCTGAACATTTTTTGAATGATCTTTCGTTTGTTCGCTGTTTTTCCCCGAAATTTTACATTTACTGTAAAAATAAAACGCCCTCTTCTTGAAGAAACGGGATATGGCTATTTAAACGATGACCGGACAGTGAAATCTTACGGCATCTTTATCAGAGCGCAATAGGTTTAAAAAAATATCTTTGGGATATTCTGTGCCTATTCCTTTAAAATGATGGCGTTCGGGCTATATCACTGGCCTGATTTTGCAAATTTTTGGATGCTTTTTTGTCAGAATTTTTAAATTTTCGAGCGTTATATAAAGACATTTTCTTTTCATTTTTTCTTTTCAGGTTGATTGATGGCTGACCAAAATCGCGCCCCTGTTTCATCGGAAACATATCTTTTTAATAAAATAACCTCTGTGCTAGATCCTATTTCTGGTCAGAATCTTGTCGATTCCAAGCGGCTAATGGCCGCCGAATTAAAGGAATCCGATGCCCGCTTTGTTATTCGGGCCAATGGTTTGACAGCAGAGCAGCGAGCAGAGCTTGAAAAGCAGATTTCTGATGTTTTCGCTGACGACTCTGCTGTTGAAAAGACGCATTTTACTTTTGTGCTGAGTAAGTCAAAACCGAAAATTGTAGCCGTCGCAAGCGGAAAGGGTGGGGTCGGAAAATCAACCTTATCAGCAGCACTGGCTTTGCTATTAAAACAACAGGGAAAGCGGGTTGGTTTAGTTGATGCAGATATCTATGGTCCATCGCAAGGTTTGTTAATGGATATGTGCCGCCAACATGTTTCCGCAGATGGCGAACGATTACGGCCTGTTGTAACCGCAGACGGTATTCCTATGCTTTCCATGGGGCAGATTGCTGACCCCAATCAGGCGATCGCTTGGCGTGGCCCTAAAATTGCAGGTGCCTTCAATCAGTTAATGGGAGCTGATTGGAGTGATTGCGAAATTTTGATTATCGATTTACCCCCTGGAACCGGCGATATCCAGTTATCCATGGTAAGAGAGCATAAACCCGATGGCGTTTTAATTATATCAACGCCTCAGGATATGGCCTTGATTGACGCGAAGCGGGCAGTTGATCTTTTCCGAAAAACCGAGACGCCTATTATCGGCCTGATTGAAAATATGGCCGGATATCAATGTCCTCATTGTGGTGAAATATCAGATCCTTTTGGAGCTGGTGGTGCCGAGTTGGCGGCGGCTGATATGGGGATCGATTTTTGGGGACATATACCGTTAGGCCTGAATATTCGTTTGGCGGCTGATTCTGGCCATTTAGGAAGTTGTTTGAAAGACTCGGAAGAAGGGGCTGCTGCTGCTTTTTCTGCAATTGCTAAAAGACTCGGTCTTTGGCTTGATCAGCAAGGGTAATAAATGCGCGTCTCAAGCATGAATCAAAAAAACGATGCTATTCTTTATAAGAAAATATCGCGTCTGGTTTTTATCATAGATTTTTGTGGTTTTTCTTAAAAAGTCTCTGATAATAGCCACTATTTTGGCAAAAGAGGAGAAATGCCTCTTTTGTCATTTTTGTTTTTTTGCGCTTTATTTTATCGAATTTTTTGAATTTTCGATTTACGGTAATCGGTCAGCGCCACCTTGCATCCCATCCGCCCCCCTGCTAATTAAACTGCGGATCATAACTGGTGAAAATGATTGGAGAAGCTTCGAGTTTCTGTCTTTTATTATCGCCGGTTTTGTATGCCTATGCGGCATATCCAGTGTGGCCCTATGTGCGCCCCGGCTGTTTCGAACCGGGACGGAATACAGGGTTAGGCATCTATAATCTGGGGACGGCAGGCGCATGGAAATATCCGGCAGCATTCAAGCAAGCCTTGGTGGCCGTTATGCCCTGGCACTTTTCGAGGTTGCACAGGAAAAAGGGCAGATCGACACGGTCGCTGCCAGTCTCGGCAAATTCGATGAAGCTTTTGCTGAAGCAAAAGAGCTTCGTCTGCTTGCAAATAATCAAATCTTTTCCCGTAAACATGTTGAAAAAGCTATCACAGCACTCATTCCAGTGCTGGCGATTGATGATTTAACGGCAAAATTTCTGAATCTGTTGGCTGCTAAAGGGCGGCTGGGCGCTTTTCCTGAAATTGCGAGCGCCTATCGTCAATATGTAGCCGACCTTCGTTCTGAAAAGGTGGCCGATGTTATTACGGCTCATCCTTTATCTGACGAACAGAAGTCGACGCTCATTGCTCGACTTAAAGAACAGCTTAAGGCTGATGTGCAAATCAACGCAACGGTTGATCCTTCCCTTCTTGGTGGGATGATTGTGCGTCTGGGTTCACGTCAGATTGACGGATCGATTCGGAGCAAGCTGCATATGCTTGCACAGGCGATGAAAGGGTGAATATGGAAATCCGCGCCGCAGAAATTTCAAAAGTCATCCGTGAACAGATCGAAGGCTTTGGTGCAGATGCCGAAGTCAGCGAAGTTGGTCGGGTGATTTCAGTGGGTGATGGTATCGCCCGCGTATATGGTCTCGATAAAGTCGAGGCCGGCGAAATGGTTACCTTCTCCAGTGGTGTTCAGGGGATGGCCCTCAACCTCGAGGCCGATAATGTCGGCGTCGTGATTTTTGGCTCCGATCTTGAAGTTGGTGAAGGCGATACCGTTCGCAGAACTGGTCAGATCGTGGACGTTCCGGTAGGTCCGGAATTGTTGGGCCGCGTTGTTGATGCCTTGGGTAACCCGATTGACGGTAAAGGCCCGATCGACACGAAGTTACGGCGTCGTTCTGAAGAGATGGCTCCGGGTATCATCCCGCGTAAATCCGTTCATGAAGCCGTGCAGACGGGTATTAAAGCCCTTGACGCATTGGTTCCAGTTGGACGTGGTCAGCGCGAATTGATCATTGGTGACCGTCAGACCGGTAAAACAGCTATTGCTATTGATGCCTTCATTAACCAGAAACAGGTTAACAGTGGCACCGATGACACCAAAAAGCTGTTCTGCATTTATGTTGCTATCGGCCAGAAGCGTTCAACCGTTGCACAGATTGTCCGCCAGCTCGAAGAAATGGGTGCAATGGAGTACTCAATCGTCGTTGCTGCAACGGCTTCTGAACCGGCTCCGCTTCAGTATTTGGTTCCTTATTCTGCCTGTTCCATGGGCGAATATTTCCGCGACAACAAACAGCATGCATTGATCGTTTATGATGATCTTTCCAAGCAGGCTGTTGCTTATCGTCAGATGTCCTTGTTGCTGCGTCGTCCGCCAGGCCGTGAAGCTTATCCTGGTGACGTTTTCTATTTGCATTCTCGTCTTCTGGAACGTGCTGCAAAGATGAGCGACAAGATGGGCGCTGGTTCTTTGACCGCATTGCCGATCATTGAAACGCAGGCTGGTGACGTTTCTGCCTATATTCCGACGAATGTGATTTCGATTACGGATGGTCAGATCTTCCTCGAAACCGACTTGTTCTATCAGGGTATTCGTCCTGCTATTAACGTCGGTCTTTCCGTGAGCCGCGTCGGTTCCGCTGCACAAACCAAGGCTATGAAAAAAGTCTCTGGTTCTATCAAGCTGGAACTTGCTCAGTATCGCGAAATGGCGGCCTTCGCCCAGTTTGGTTCTGATCTTGATGCTTCAACCCAGAAGTTGCTCAATCGTGGTAAGCGTTTGACCGAACTTTTGAAGCAGCCGCAGTTCCATCCAATGCCATTCGAAGAGCAGGTTGTTTCCCTTTTTGCGGGTACCAACGGCTATATCGATGGTATCGAAGTCTCGGATGTCAACCGCTATGAAGAAGCTCTTCTGAGCTATATGCGGTCAAGTCATAATGATTTGTTGGCAACTATCCGTGACAGTGGCGATTTCACTGATGAGACAAAGTCGAAATTGGCGGCAGCGCTTGATAACTTTGCCAAAATTTTCGCCTAATTCTGATGTGTCAATGACAGGAGTGGGGACACTATGCCCAGCCTGAAAAGTTTAAAAACGCGCGTCAGTTCGATTAAGTCGATCAGTAAGATCACTCGGGCTATGCAAATGGTGGCTTCTGCCAAGCTTCGGCGGGCAGAAAGTCGTCTTGCAGCAGCTCGTCCTTATGCAAAGCGAATGGCGCAGGTTATGTCGTTGCTGGCTGCTAGAGCAGCCGGTACGCCTAATGCTTTGCCCCTGTTAAATGGGCGAGGCAAAAACCAGACGCATTTGTTGATTGTCACTTCTTCTGACGCTGGCTTATGCGGTGGTTTTAATGCCAACATTTACCGTCTGGCTCGGGAACGGGCTTTGGCTTTGGAAGCGGCGGGTAAAACCGTTCAATTCTATGTTATTGGTATTAAAAACGCGCCGGTAATTCGTAATAATTTTTCTGGTAAGACTGTTCATGCGACTGCTCGTGAAGAGACGTCGCCAGTTACCTTTGAGAATGCGCAGAAAATCGCTCAGGATATTATCCAGCGTTTTGATGCGGGTGAATTTGATGTAGCCCATCTTTTCTTCTCGCATTATCACTCGGTGCTGTCACAGGAACCGACAGAGACGCAGATCATTCCTGCTGCGCCTGGAAGTGGTAATACGAAAGCTCAGGACGCGGCTAATACAAATGACGCTTCGTCGGGGGCGATTGAATTCGAACCTGATGAAGAAACGATTTTGTCGACCTTGCTGCCTCGCAGTATCGCTGTTGCCATTTATCAAGCTATGCTTGAAAATGCGACATCCGAACAGGGTAGCCGTATGTCGGCCATGGAAAATTCCACCCGTAATGCCGGTGAGATGATTTCTAAACTTTCTATTCAGTATAACCGACTGCGTCAGGCAGTCATTACAACTGAATTGGTTGAAATCATTTCAGGCGCAGAAGCGTTGTAATTAAAGAATTACTGGCAAGGAAAATATTATGGCTACAGCCTCTAATAAAAAGAATGTCGGCCGGATAAGCCAGGTCATTGGTCCGGTCGTTGATGTGCTTTTTGAAGACAAGCTTCCTTCTCTTCTGACGGCGCTTGAAACCACAAACCAGGGCAATAATGTTGTTCTGGAAGTCGCTCAGCATTTGGGTGAAAATGTTGTTCGTACCATTTCTATGGATACGACCGATGGTCTGGTTCGCGGTCAGGAAGTTTTTGATACGGGCAGTGAAATCCGCGTTCCAGTTGGACCGGAAACGCTGGGTCGTATTATGAATGTTGTCGGTCGTCCGGTGGATGAACGCGGACCGATCGGTGCCAAGCAGACCATGCCAATCCATGCTGATGCTCCGGCATTTACGGAACAGAGCACGGATACGGCTATTCTGACGACCGGTATTAAGGTTATCGATCTTCTCGCTCCTTACTCCAAAGGTGGTAAGGTTGGATTGTTCGGTGGTGCCGGTGTTGGTAAGACCGTGTTGATTCAGGAACTGATCAACAACATCGCAAAAGGCCATGGTGGTTTCTCGGTGTTCGCCGGTGTTGGTGAACGCACCCGTGAAGGTAACGATCTTTACCATGAATTCCTTGAAGCCGGTGTTATTGCCAGCGACAAGGATGGTAACGCGATTTCCGAAGGTTCAAAAGTGGCTCTGGTCTATGGCCAGATGAACGAACCGCCTGGAGCCCGTGCTCGTGTTGCTTTGTCCGGTCTGACGATGGCGGAATATTTCCGTGATCAGGAAGGTCAGGATGTGTTGTTCTTCGTGGATAACATTTTCCGCTTCACGCAGGCTGGTGCTGAGGTTTCGGCTCTGTTGGGTCGTATTCCTTCTGCTGTGGGTTATCAGCCAACTTTGGCTACCGACATGGGTCAGTTGCAAGAACGTATTACGTCCACCAAAAAAGGATCTATTACGTCTGTTCAGGCCATCTACGTCCCTGCCGATGATTTGACCGATCCTGCACCTGCCGCCAGTTTTGCCCATTTGGATGCGACCACCGTGTTGAGCCGTGCGATTTCAGAAATGGGTATTTATCCCGCTGTTGATCCGCTTGACTCTTCCAGCCGCAACCTTGAACCCCGCATCGTTGGTGACGACCATTACAACACTGCTCGTGATGTGCAGGAAATTTTGCAGCGTTATAAAAACCTGCAGGATATCATTGCCATTTTGGGTATGGATGAATTGTCCGAAGACGATCGTAAGGTCGTTGGTCGTGCTCGTCGTATTCAACGCTTCCTGTCCCAGCCTTTCCACGTGGCTGAAGTCTTTACCGGTATGCCTGGTAAATTTGTGCAGGTTGAAGATACGGTTCGTTCTTTCCGTGAAATCATTGACGGTAAATATGATGATTTACCTGAAAATGCTTTCTACATGGTCGGCTCTATCGATGAAGCAGTCGCCAAAGCTGAAAAAATGGCTGCAGAAGCAGCTTAATTGCTTTAAAATAAAAACCGCCTCTTTCTGTTAGGGAAGGGGCGGAGATAGTGAGGAAGAATGGCTGAGCTTCATTATGAACTGGTAACGCCTTCACGTCTTGCCCGTTCCGGCGATGCTTTTATGGTCGTTGTTCCCGGAACCGAGGGCGATCTTGGCGTTATGGCGGGTCATATGCCCACCATGACAGCTGTCCGGGATGGCGAAGTGGCTATTTATAGCAGTGAACACCAGATCGAAACAAAGTTTCATATTTCTGGTGGCTTTGCTGAAATCAACGAAAAAGGGCTGATTATCCTTGCAGAAGAAGCCAAGGAAGAAAACTAACACTGTTAGCTGTCTTTCTTTTCAGCCTAATTAAAACAGATTGAGCGACTTTCGATATATTCGATAGTCGCTCTTTTTGTATTTATCACCCTGTCTAATGAGATTAGATTGGAATTTAGTGATTAATATCTTTCGATTTTGTTGATGCGATATTAAAATTTTATAAAAATTATTAGTGAAATCTGCGGCTGATTGTTTGATTATCATTTTAAGAAAATACGCCGCCGACTAGCTACTAGCGCAATAGTAAGTTGCTAAGATTTTCTGTGATTATTCCACTTATAAAGACCGAGAAAATAGGGCTGTTGACACCATGTTTTGGGTATTCTTGGTCGTGGATTGCGATAGAAATGTCGTTCTGTAATGATCTTTTTTCGCTGATAAAACGAGTAATTTTTGGCCTTATTAGACAGCTGACTGAGATAGCTTTCCGAAGATTACTCGATACTTTTGAACCAATGAAAATAGAGATTTTTCAGGAATTGTCATAATAAAATGCTGCATATTTATGGGCTATACGCATCATTTAATCCTGCATTTAAAATTAAATACCATAATTTTTTGAAGAAGAAATTTTCATTTTTGAAAATACGAGCGTTTTTTATCTATGGATGTTGATCAATTAAAATCTCTGCGCATAGCTTTAGAAGAACAAGCCTATCAGCTTGGTTTTGCAACTTTTGGGATTAGCCTTGCCGAAATTGCAGAGGGCGCAAGGACGCGATTTCATCAATGGTTAGCTGATGGCATGCATGGCGACATGTTATGGATGGCAGATCGAGCAGAATTGCGTAGCGATCCTAAAAAGCTGTGGCCTGATGTCCGTTCGGTTATCATGCTGGGAATGAATTATGCCCCCGCTTGTAATCCTTTGGCTCTTGCAGAGAAACCAGAAATTGGTCGGATATCGGTCTATGCACAAGGGCGTGATTATCATGATGTTGTAAAGAAAGCCTTGAAAAATTTAGCGCGTTGGCTGGTTCAGAATAGTGGCTGTGGCGTCAAAGTATTTGTTGATACTGCCCCTGTGATGGAAAAAAATCTTGCGGTTTCCGCTGGTCTTGGATGGCAGGGAAAACATAGCAATGTCATTAATAGGCGTTATGGAAACTGGCTTTTTTTAGGGGCTATTTATACGACGCTACCGTTTGAGGCTGATCAAAAGGCAAAGGGGGGCTGTGGTTCTTGTCAATCCTGCCAAGATATATGTCCGACTGGGGCGATTTCTGTCGCGGGAAGTGTAGACGCCCGAAAATGCATTTCTTATCTAACGATTGAATATAAAGGCATTATTCCAACTGTTTTTCGTCGGGCTATCGGGAACCATATTTATGGTTGCGATGATTGCCTTGGAATATGCCCTTGGAATAAGTTTGCCAAACCCGATGAAGCCCATCCCGCTTTCTGGCCGAGGGCTGAATTGGCGGCACCAGAATTAAAAGACTTGTTAATGTTGGACGATACGTCTTTTCGGCAGGTTTTTTCAGCATCTCCTGTGAAGCGAATTGGGCGTGACCGCTTTATTCGAAATTGTCTGATTGCTGCGGGTAACAGCGGCCAATCGTCTTTATTAAAAGTCGTTATGCCGCTGTTACATGATCCAGCTCTTATCGTACGTGCCGCTGCTATTTGGGCTTTGCGACAGTTAGACCCTGCGCTTTTTAAAGTTATGGCACCTCAAGCTGTTCTTCAGGAATCTGAAAAAGAGGTGCAAGATGAATGGAGGTTAGAGGAGGAGGGTTAAAGAGAATATTGCTGCGCTGCCCGCTATCGAGCCGTTGCGGCCTAAGCCTTTATCCGTCGACGACCATATCGATTTGAATTTTTTGTTGTCGATATTGGTATCTGACCACCAGACGCCGACTTTTACGTGTTTAACGAAGGTGTAGTCTGCGCCAATCTTCCAATCCCAATAACCGCCTGTTGGAGATAAGCTAACAAAATTGGGCCCAAAACCGGCTTCTCCACTGGTATGACCTACATGCCCGTGCAAAGCGGCTGCCGTGCGCGGAATAGCAAAGTCAGTTTCACCATAGGCATAGACATTGCTGTGGTCGCCATGTTTCGAAAGTGAATCTGGATCATAGCGTCCTAAAGCATGTTGGGGTGGCGCCACGTTAAAGCCAAGCTTTCCGGTGAAGGGGCCTACCAAGGCACTGGCGCTGCCGTAAATTTCAAAATAGTTGTTTTTAGTTCCGCCGCCTCCGGCTGGATAGATATAGCCGATTGCCCCACCATCAACCGTAAATGCCCCAACTGTATGACGGTAGCCGCCAAACACATCCAGTTCCATTTTACTGTCGCCCATTTTGCCCCATCCGGCCAAATTGGAACTCCATGCTCCAACATAAAAACCGCTTCTATGGGCTATCGTGACGCTGCCTTGCACCGCAGGATGATTATTGCTGCGTGACAGGCCACGAAAACGGTAGTCAGAGAAGAGGCTGAGATTACCTGATACGGTAAACGGAGAAGAGGGCGGGTCAGTAATACCGGCATTCGCCGGCGAAAAGGCAGAAGCACAAGCTATGATAAAACAAGAAGAGGAAAGCAGATGCCGCATTTAATGTATTTTCCGGATTGAAAGGTCAGAGAGCAAAGGATTGGAGCGAATATAGCGGTAAATGGGAATATGTCCCAAAAAATAATGGCTTTAAATTGCCGCTTACTTAATATTTTCTATGTAAAAATAAGAGGAAATATCAAAAATTCCTATGCCTAGCATAAGCAAGAAGATGATTTGATGTTGTCTTGTTGAATTTTTCAGATTTGTTTTTTGATGTTTTCTCATTTTTAGAGAAAAATAATGAAGGAATGGTTTTGGTATTTCTATAAAAAATTGGCGCAGTAGTTTGCTACCGCGCCAATTGGTCATGAGTTCAGAAAATTAAGCGTTCAAGCTATCTTTAACAGCCTTGGCTGAAGTAAAGGTCAGACGGTTTGAAGCCGGAATTTCAATTTCCTGTAAAGTTGCCGGATTGTGGCCTTTACGAGCGGCACTATGCTTTACCTTGAATTTGCCAAAGCCATTCAGGGCAATTTCTTCTCCAGCGACAGCAGCGTCAACAATGGTAGAAAAAACGGCATCTACAAGCTTCTTGGCGTCCGTTTTGGTGAGGCCTTGGCCGGAAGCAATCCGGTCAACCAGATCGTTGCTGTTCATGTCGTGATCCTATGGCATTAATAAATAGAAAAATTTTTAAGATCCATTTCTGTCAAAAATGAATCCCGGCGGTGGTCGCTAAATTAAGGAAGATCGGAGCCTTGTCTATAATCTTAATTCCGGCATCCTGTCTTTCCTGTTAGCAACTAGACGAGCGGGGACCGCAGCGTCTTAAGCAGGTGACTCTTATATTCCCTGACAAAAATGGCAATATTGCCCAAAGCGCTTATTGCTCGGATGCTGCAAGAAAAAATGAATTTTTGCCGAAAATTTTACAATTCATTCATGTTTTTATCTGAAAGCGTGATTTTTAAGCCATTTTTTCGATCTGTGCGAGAATAGACTGATTCTGTCTCGGGATGGGCAAATGGACAGGAATCTATCCTTGTCTACCTATCTGCCAAAGCGGAGCGTTTGGCTGAAATTAGGAATATTTCTTAATGTTAAACTCTTTTAACTAAGCCCGTAACGATTGCGATTTGTTATTATCTCCCCATATTGCCTTCTAAAAGTAAGTCTTCAAGGGATTGGGCGATGAGTGAAGATAAAATAGGCTGGCATGGCACAACGATTCTTTCCGTCCGGCGGAATGGACGCGTTGTTATTGCCGGTGATGGTCAGGTTTCCATGGGCAACACGGTAATGAAGCCGAATGCCCGAAAAGTACGCCGCTTAGGTGATGGCTCCGTTATCGGTGGCTTTGCGGGCGCCACCGCAGATGCTTTTACATTATTCGAACGGCTGGAATCGAAATTGGAGCGGCATAATGGTCAGCTGCTGCGAGCCGCGGTTGAGTTGGCTAAGGATTGGCGCACGGATAAATATCTCCGTAACCTTGAAGCCTTAATGATTGTTGCTGATGATCAGGTAACGTTGGTTTTGACCGGTAACGGCGACGTGTTAGAGCCTGTTGGTGGCATTGCCGCTATTGGATCAGGGGGGAATTTCGCATTATCCGCCGCCCGCGCGCTTGTTGATTATGAAGAAGATGCAGAAGTCATTGCCCGTAAGGCTTTGGCTGTTGCTGCTGATATCTGTGTCTTTACCAATGATCAGGTTACAATCGAGACCCTTGATAGCCGAGTTTAATTTTCTTGCTGCTGGAAAAAATTTATGACTGAAGCCCTTACGCCTAAAGCCATTGTTGCGGCTTTGGATAATCATATTGTCGGACAAAAAGAAGCCAAACGTGCGGTTGCTGTTGCGATGCGAAACCGTTGGCGGCGGCAGCGTTTGCCTGAGCATCTGAAAGACGAAGTCAATCCAAAGAATATTTTGATGATTGGCCCCACGGGTTGCGGTAAAACCGAGATAAGTCGCCGTTTGGCAAAATTAGCCAATGCGCCGTTTATCAAGGTTGAAGCGACCAAATTTACTGAAGTGGGTTATGTCGGGCGGGATGTCGAACAGATCGGCCGCGATCTGGTTGAAGAAGCCGTTCGCTTGGAGCGTGAAAAACAGCGCGTTTTGGTAAAAGAAAAAGCGGAACAGGCCGCGATGGAGCGCCTTTTAGAAGCCTTGGTTGGCAAAGATGCTAGCGAAGCAACCCGTGAAACTTTCCGCCAGCGCTTTGTTGATGGTCATCTTGATGACCGTGAAGTCGAGCTGGAATTAGAAGAAGCGCCTTCTACGCCGGTTGAAATTCCAGGTATGGGCGGTCAGGTTGGCATGATTAGCCTTGGTGACATGCTCGGCAAAGGCCATCGGACAAAACGTCAGCGCTTACCTGTTCGGCAGGCTTGGCGTCGTTTGATTGATGAGGAAGCTGACCGTCGTCTCGATAAAGATGAAATTGGTCGGGTGGCATTATCCAATGCCGAAGCCAATGGGATCGTCTTTTTGGATGAGGTCGATAAAATCGCCGTGAGCGATGTGCGTGGTGGCTCTGTCTCCCGTGAAGGGGTTCAGCGCGATCTTTTGCCTTTGCTGGAAGGCACAACGGTTGCGACAAAATATGGTTCAATGAAAACGGATCATGTTCTGTTTATTGCTTCTGGCGCTTTTCATGTGGCTAAACCATCTGATCTTTTGCCTGAATTGCAAGGGCGTTTGCCGATCCGTGTTGAATTATCGGCTTTGACGGAAGAGGATTTTATCCGCATTCTTTCGTCCACGCGTGCTTCATTAGTCGAACAGTATCGGGCGCTGATTGGCACCGAGAATGTTGTTCTTCATTTTGAAGAAGATGGTATCCGTCAGTTGGCGCATATTGCTGCTGAAGTGAATAGCGAAGTTGAAAATATTGGCGCTCGTCGCTTGTCCACAGTTATGGAAAAGCTGTTGGAAGAAATAAGCTTTAATGCAGAAGATATGCATGGCGACGAAATCAAGATAGACAAGAAATATGTCGATGAAAGATTGTCCGGCATTGCTAAAAATTCTGATTTGAGCAAATATATTCTTTAGTATATTTTTTGTGAGGGACTCTCTTTTGTTAAAGTGAGTTCCTCTTTTTACGATTTTCGGTCTATTGCTTGTTCTGTCAATTTCGTCAAAATAGCTGTTTTGCTGTTTGTTGCCTGTGGTGTTTTAGACATTTTGGCGACATAATAACGGTCTATTGCCTTTGATCGGCTATAAAAACTAGATAGCCCTTGACTTTTTCCTGCTTTTAGGGGCAGTAAGCCACCTTTACAGGTGATCGGCAGCTATGTCTGGCGCCTGATGCGATTAGGCATTTTTTTCTAGAATTAGGTGCAAAAGGTTTCACTATGGCTAAGCCGACTACAGTTAAGATTCGTCTCGTCAGTTCCGCAGATACCGGATTTTTTTATGTTACCCGTAAAAATCCGAGAAACCAGACGGAAAAAATGAGCCTCCGTAAATATGATCCGGTTGTCCGGAAGCATGTCGATTTCAAAGAAGCCAAAATTAAATAATTCTGCTCGCTTCTTTTTGAATTTTTCCAGATAAACCGGACTTGCCTTATGGCAGCTATTCTGCAGTAAGCTGCTTTTTAGTTTGCAGGGTAGGCCGGTTTTCTGCTTTTTACATAAGCGCTTTGACGGCTTCCAGAAAGCGAATGACCGAAATCGGCTTTGCTATATAGCTGGTTGCCCCCGCTTGACGGATTTTTTGTTCATCCTCAGGAGCGGCATAAGCGGTGACTGCCATAATCGGTATATGGCATAATTCTTCTGTCTTTCGAATTTGACTTATCAGCTCCAATCCGCTGACGTGCGGAAGTTGGATATCCATGATAATGAGATCAGGCATAAAATCATGGGCGCGTTTTATCATGCCTCGTCCATCTCTCACTGGCTCGACTTCAAAATGATGCGCGCGCAACAAATCGCAAAAAAGCTTTAGATTTAATTCGTTATCCTCGACGATCAAAATGCGCGAAGCCATTATCTCTATCCATCCCTTTATAATTACAGCAAATAGTTAGACCGGAAAAACTTATCCTATCTAATTATTTTTATTTATCTGTTCGGTCGTCGAATAAAAGCGGTTTGTTTTTAAATAAACTGTGCTTTCTGGGCTTGACCTTTATGTGTTGTAGGACAAAAATCTGTCTTATGACTATTGATACCAGACTTGCCGAACTTGGCATTCTTCTCCCCGAAGCGGCCGCCCCAGTTGCAGCTTATGCTCCCACGGTTTTGGCCGGTAATTTGCTCCATATTTCTGGACAGCTTCCTTTTCTTGAAGGCCAGTTAATGACAGGCCGTTTAGGTGAAGATCGTGATGAAGCGTACGGATTCCGAGCCGCTGAACGCTGTGCCATTATGCTTATGGCTCAGATGAAAGCTGCGCTTACCAGCCTTGATCGAGTTGAAAAAATTGTAAAGCTGAATGCTTTTGTTAACTCGGCACCTTCTTTTACGCGGCAGGCTCAGGTCGTTAATGGCGCATCTGAACTTTTAGCAAAAGTCTTCGGTGATGCCGGTGTTCATGCACGTAGTGCTGTCGGGGTTGCCGTTCTGCCTTTGAATGCTCCCGTCGAAATTGATGCGGTAGTCGCTGTTCGCTCATAGTAAACGAATTTAAATCAGGCAGGCCGGATGTGTATAATCCCGTCTGCCTTTTTTATATTTGAGTTTGTAAAATTCTAATATGTCTAATTTGAATATGACATTAGAGATAATTTTGATGTAAACCCTGATAACCCTTTGTAAATAATAAATAATATTTTCTATATTATATTCATTATAGTAGTTTTTTTATTATAAAGCATAATGAATTTATTACAATTTGTATAAGTTTACATAAAATATACCTTAAGATTTGCGAGATAAACGCTCGGATATTGAGGATTAATATCCTTTTTTTCTTTGCTTTTTATAAATCTAAAATCTGATGCGGGTATATTTATGACCTCTAGCCTGACGATCACTAAAAAACGTGGTAATCATAAAGCGTTTTCTACTGAAGAAAATCGTATTTCCCTACAACATCCTTCAGTTGTTCAGTTGAATGCTTACCGTTCACAGGTGCATTCTCTTTTAAGACAAGGAAATACGCTTCTTGTTCAGTTGAATGATGGTCGTCAGTATCAGTTTGATAACTTTTTTGTCGATGATGATAAGCATCTTCACAGTGATCTTGTCTTGCGAGACGAGGATCAGAAGGAAGCTTGGTGGCATGCCGAAATGCCGGATGCGTCACATCCTACTTTAGCCGGTTCAGACGTCGGTTATAGTCAGGTCGAAACGATTAAACCGTTACTAATTTATCATGACAGCGGGCTTTTGGTTCCGCTTCTGGCGGGTATATTGGGAGCTGGTGCGGCTGGCGGGGCTGCTGCAGCTTTAACAGGCGGCCATAGCCACAAGGATAATGATGGTACCACCCTCTCTGTACCTTCAGTTGATAGCGTTACGACGGATCCAACAACGGGTGAGGTAATTGTCAAAGGTACCGCAAAACCAGGTCAAGAAGTTAATGTTACTTTCCCAGATGGATCTGTCACAAAGGTAACGGCAGATAGTAAAACGGGTGATTATCAGGCGACTTCTTCTGTGCCCCAAAAAGAGGGGCAAATTGCGGTTACGTCTTCCGATAGCTCTAGCGCAAATGTCAGCAATCCTGTCACGCACGACTATACAGATATACCGCCTTCGGTCGGTATCAGTAGTGATGCAACTCAGACTGTAACGGGTCCTGTTACGTATACCTTCACCCTTTCTGAAGCGTCCAAAGATTTTACCGCTAATAGTGTGACTGTCACAGGTGGGACAAAGGGTGAGCTAGTTCAAGACCCGAGTAACCCTCTAGTTTACCACATGGTAGTGACGCCAGATGCCGGTAAAGGCGGTACTATTTCTGTTGTTGTGCCTGCCGGAACTGTTCACGATTTATCTGGAAATACAACGACTACGGATGCTGTTGCAACACCCGTATCCTATGACACGACACCGGCTGGTAATCCTGTTGCGACGGTGACGAGTGACAGCGATGGTGCAACAGTAACAGGTCCAGTGACCTATACGTTTACGCTGTCGGAGCCCGTGAGTGATCTGACGGCCGACAGTGTCAATGTGAGCGGTGGCTCAAAGGGTGCGTTAGTTCAAGACCCAAGTAATCCTCTGGTCTATCATATGGTGGTGACGCCAGACGCCGGTAAAGGCGGAGCGGTAACGGTGACCTTGCCAGCTGGCAGCCTCCATGATCTGGCGGGTAATCCAACGAGTTCAGATGCGACGGATACGGTGTCTTATGACACGACACCGGCTGGTAATCCTATTGTCACGGTGACGAGTGACAGCGACGGTGCGACAGCGACAGGTCCGGTGACCTATACGTTTACATTGTCGGAAGCTGTGAGTGATCTGACCGCTGATAGCGTGACGGTCAGTGGTGGAACAAAGGGCGAGCTGGTTCAAGACCCGAGTAATCCTCTGGTCTATCATATGGTGGTAACGCCAGATGCCGGTAAAGGCGGAACGGTAACGGCGACCTTGCCAGCTGGCAGCCTCCACGACCTTGCAGGTAATCCGACAAGTTCAGATGCAACGGATACGGTGTCTTATGACACGACACCGGCTGGTAATCCTGTTGCGACGGTGACGAGTGACAGCGATGGTGCAACAGCAACAGGTCCAGTGACCTATACGTTTACGCTGTCGGAGCCCGTGAGTGATCTGACGGCCGACAGTGTCAATGTGAGCGGTGGCTCAAAGGGTGCGTTAGTTCAAGACCCAAGTAATCCTCTGGTCTATCATATGGTGGTGACGCCAGACGCCGGTAAAGGCGGAGCGGTAACGGTGACCTTGCCAGCTGGCAGCCTCCATGATCTGGCGGGTAATCCAACGAGTTCAGATGCGACGGATACGGTGTCTTATGACACGACACCGGCTGGTAATCCTATTGTCACGGTGACGAGTGACAGCGACGGTGCGACAGCGACAGGTCCGGTGACCTATACGTTTACATTGTTGGAAGCTGTGAGTGATCTGACCGCTGATAGCGTGACGGTCAGTGGTGGAACAAAGGGCGAGCTGGTTCAAGACCCGAGTAATCCTCTGGTCTATCATATGGTGGTGACGCCAGATGCCGGTAAAGGCGGAACGGTAACGGCGACATTGCCAGCTGGCAGCCTCCACGACCTTGCAGGTAATCCGACAAGTTCAGATGCAACGGATACGGTGTCTTATGACACGACACCGGCTGGTAATCCTGTTGCGACGGTGACGAGTGACAGCGATGGTGCAACAGCAACAGGTCCCGTAACCTATACGTTTACGTTGTCGGAACCCGTGAGTGATCTGACGGCCGACAGTGTCAATGTGAGCGGTGGGACAAAGGGCGAGCTGGTTCAAGACCCGAGTAATCCTCTAGTCTATCATATGGTGGTGACGCCAGATGCCGGTAAGGGCGGAACGGTAACGGCGACATTACCGGCTGGCAGCCTCCATGATCTGGCAGGTAATCCGACGAGTTCGGATGCGACGGATACGGTGTCTTATGACACAACGCTAGCAGGTAATCCTGTTGTCGCGGTGACGAGTGACAGCGACGGTTCGACAGCGACAGGTCCCGTAACCTATACGTTTACGCTGTCGGAACCCGTGAGTGATCTGACGGCGGATAGTGTTAATGTGAGCGGTGGGACAAAGGGCGAGCTGGTTCAAGACCCGAGTAATCCTCTGGTCTATCATATGGTGGTAACACCAGACGCCGGTAAAGGCGGAACGGTAACGGCGACATTGCCAGCTGGCAGCCTCCACGACCTTGCAGGTAATCCGACAAGTTCAGATGCAACGGATACGGTGTCTTATGACACGACACCGGCTGGTAATCCTGTTGCGACGGTGACGAGTGACAGCGACGGTGCCACAGCAACAGGTCCCGTGACCTATACGTTTACATTGTCGGAACCCGTAAGTGATCTGACGGCTGACCGTGTCAATGTCAGCGGTGGAACAAAGGGCGAGCTGGTTCAAGACCCGAGTAATCCTCTGGTCTATCATATGGTGGTGACGCCAGACGCCGGTAAAGGCGGAACGGTAACGGCGACATTGCCAGCTGGCAGCCTCCATGATCTGGCCGGTAATCCGACGAGTTCGGATGCGACGGATACGGTGTCTTATGACACGACGCCAGCTGGTAATCCTGTTGCGACGGTGACGAGTGACAGCGACGGTGCGACAGCGACAGGTCCGGTAACCTATACGTTTACGCTGTCGGAACCCGTGAGTGATCTGACGGCTGACAGTGTCAATGTCAGCGGTGGAACAAAGGGCGAGCTGGTTCAAGACCCGAGCAATCCTCTGGTCTATCATATGGTGGTGACGCCAGAGCCCGGTAAGGGCGGGACGGTAACGGCGACATTGCCAGCTGGCAGCCTCCATGATCTGGCGGGTAATCCAACGAGTTCAGATGCGACGGATACGGTGTCTTATGACACGACGCCTGCTGGTAATCCGAGTGTTACAATTTCTAGCACCCACGATAATACGACCGCCACGAATGATGCCGTTACTTTTGGTTTCACTTTATCCGAGCCTGTAAGCGATTTTAGTGCCGACAGTATCAACGTTACCGGTGGAACTAAGGGATCGCTGATTAGCTTTCCTGACAATCCTCTTTTCTATGCAATTGAAGTTACACCTGACGCCAATAGCTCTGGCACAATAACGGCGACATTGCCGGCTGGCAGTTTGCATGATTTGGCAGGCAATCCCACGCTCAGCGATACAACTGACAGTGTGCTTTATGACACGATACCGCCAGCACTGACGATTACAAGCGATAGTGATGGTGCGACAGCGACAGGTCCAGTGACCTATACGTTCACATTGTCGGAACCTGTGAGTGATCTCACGGCTGACAGTGTGACGGTCAGTGGAGGGACAAAGGGCACGTTAGTTCAGGATTCGAGTAATCCTCTAGTCTATCACATGGTGGTAACGCCCGATGGTTCGGGTAGCACGATTACGGCGACATTGCCGGCTGGCAGCCTCCATGATCTGGCGGGTAATCCAACGAGTTCAGATGCGTCAGACAGTGTTGCCTATAGTGCAATTCCAGACGTCGCCCCAACGGTTGATGTAACGAGTGATAGCGATGGGAAAACGGCTATAGGCCCTGTCACTTATACGTTTACGTTATCGAAACCGGTAAGTGATTTTACAGCTGATAGTGTGACGGTTAGTGGTGGTTCAAAAGGCGCCTTAACGCAAGATAGCAGTAATCCTTTAGTCTATCATATGGTGGTAACGCCGGATGCCGGACAAAACGGAACAGTAACGGCAACAATACCGGCCGGTAGTCTCCATGATTTGTCGGGATCAGCAACAAGCAGTGCGGCGACGGATAGCGTTCCTTTTGATACAATGCCGCCTACGATTACTGTTACGAGTCCTAATGGTAACGATACCACCACCGAGGGTGATGTTACTTATGTATTTACCCTGTCAGAACCCCTTAAGAATTTTTCCGCAGATAGTATTAACGTTTATGGCGGAACAAAGGGGAGCTTCGTACAGGATAGCAGTAATCCGCTAAGCTATACCTTAACGGTTACGCCAGATAAAAATTCAGGTGGCACCCTGATCGCAGATATCCCTGTTGGTTCTGTGCAGGATCTTAATGGAAACCCGACGGTTGTTGATAGCCGATGTTCTGTCAATTTTTTTATGCTGAGTGACTCTCCCGTACGCATCATTAGTGATCAGGATGGATTAACCGCTACCAGCGATATTACTTATTCTGTGGCATTTACAGATCAAAGCCAAACGCTTTCTGCCAACGACCTTACCGTCCAAAATGGAGACCTGAAAAGCCTCACCTTTATTGATAATAGCAGTAATCCATATTTAAGTTCTTATTATCAAGTGGTCGTGTCTCCGACAAAGGATGATACAGGTATCAACAGCCTCACAGTTAATGAAAATGTGATCAATGGTGTGGGAGCAGTTACGGGTATTGTTCTTTTTGATACCCGTCAGTTAAACTTACAGGATTATACGGATACCGGATCATCGGCGACCGACTATATCAGTCAAGATAATAGCTTTAGCCTTAGTCTCGATAAGGCTGCGAACGGGGTAACCCCGAGCTATCAAGTGTCTACTGATAATGGCGATACATGGACTGATACGAGCGCGGTTCAAAATAATATTCCTGATGGGCATTATCTCTATCGGGCTGTGACGGGATATCATGTTTACAGTAATGTGATTGATTTAACAGTTGATACGACAAAGCCTGATTTAATCAGTATTAACCCGACAAATGGACAAACGGTTTCAGGTGTTGCTGAAGCGGGTGCGACCGTCAATGTATTGAGTAATGACGGTCAAACTGTTTTGGGAACGACTGTTGCTGATAGTAGTAACCATTGGTCGATTAGCGGTCTTAACATCGCTGATAATACGCCGATCAAAGCAACGGCGACCGATGTGGCCGGAAATGTTAGCAGCACGGTTACTGCCCGTGTTGATGCAACGCCGCCAGCGGTAACGATCAATAGTAGCGATGGCGCGACGATCACGGGCACCAGTGAAGCGGGTACTGTCGTAAAGGTTGATACCAATGGGGATGGGGTTGCTGATTACACCCAGACGGTCGGAGCCGATGGGCATTGGTCAATCAAACCTGATACGGCCTTGGCCAATGGATCAACTGTCAGTGTTACCAGTACTGATCCGGTCGGGAATGTTTCCAATGCGGCAACGACGGTTGTGGATAATGTCGCGCCGGTAGTGACGCTTACAACAGCCGATAATCAGACTGTGACTGGCACGGTCGATGATCCAACAGTTACCTCGGTTACGATTTTTGATAGTACCGGAAATGCTGTCGGGACGGCGGCTGTTACTAATGGAAATTATAGCCTGACTTTGCCAGAGGCGGTTGCCTCGGAAACGAAATTGACGGCTTCGGCGACAGATTCCGCAGGGAATGTGGGTAGCAGTGCGGTGTTGGATATCGTTCCCGAGATTGCGGCTACGTCATTGGCTCTACATCAGGCTTCTATTACGGCTATTACGACCGACACGATACCGACAAGTGCGGTATCGACGAACCAGAATAATGATTTTGTTACCCGCGATGATACATTGGTCGTATCCGGTAATTCCAATCTTGAGGGCGCATCAGATTCGGCGGCTGAGATGCCGGCGTTAATGATGTCTCTGGCGGTATCTGACGATACCAGCTCGAGTTCCGGCGATGTGTTACAGATTTCATCTGATGGTCAGAATTGGACGACGTTAACACCGAATAGTAACGGTGCATGGTCATGGGATGAGGGTAAAACGCATGATAGCAACTTTACCTATTCCCTGCGGACACTTGATAGTGCGGGCAATGTTCTTTCCACCGCGTCCAAATATGTAACCGTTGATCTGGTCGCACCGCCTATTTTAACCATGCCTGCTTGGAGTGATGCCGGTATTACCGTCACAAAAGACGGCAATACGACGGTGGCTTTGATTGATGATACCAATCATGACGGTGTGTATGAGCAGGGCATCGATAAAGTTTTGGCAACGGATAGTAATAACGGCACTACTGCCCATTTATCGGCTACTCTGACAGCTGGTCAGCATTATAATCTTGGCCTCGTGCAATATAATGCTGCCGGAAATTATTCGCGACTGTCCCAAACGGTTTCCTATACGGAACCCACAACATCGGCTTTGAACACGGCTTTCCAAGCCGTCGTTGCACCGCCACAAGAAGCGCGTGATACCGCCGGTATGGCAACGGCGTTTGACAGTTCAGGAAATCTGATTGTCTTGCAACGTTCCACCCTTGTGACCCAGACGGGTTCCACCAATTATGCTTTGGCGGACACGACGCAGCTACCGTATCTGGTGCGCTATACTGGACAGAGTTCTGCTGATCGTAGCACGATCAATTCATCGACCATTGCCGATTACAATCGTGATGGGTTCGCGGATGTTTTAGCTTCTGATTATATTGATGCTGCGACAACGGGGGTTGCGGTTTGGACTGGATCACAATCTGGATATAGTTTGACCCGATCAACCAGCAGTAACAATTCGGCTGGTGGGGTTATGGCCTATGATAAAGATGGGGACGGTTATACCGATTTTGTCGTTGGGAATTGGGGCCCGACCGATGGCAGTACCAATGGTAGCTTTATTAAAAATACCAATGGTGTTTTATCGCAAGATGGCGCGAATGGTTTGGCGGGGCTGACGAATTTCAAATTTGAACGGGAGGTATCCGGCGTTGATTTGAATGGGGATGGCAATGTCGATATTGCCGCCCATACTATTTCCAATAGCGATTCAACCAATCAATATGCCTTGGCGCTGATCCAAAATGAGAGCGGCACGTTAGCTTTGACGCAGAGTCTTGATAACGTCTTCAATAGTCGCGGCACGCCAACGGGAACAAGCGGACAATCAGCGTTACCGAGCGTTTGGGGCGCACAATCTTTGGTTTGGGCGGATTTTGCCAATAATGGTCAAATGGATCTGTATTTGAGCCAAGGTGGTAATACCCCGACCGGTAGTAGTGACGACGATAGCCGCATCTATATGAACAATGACGGGGTGTTAAGCAGCACGCCGACGATTATTGCCGATGATAATCTGCATGGGGCGGCGGCGACGGCCATTGACTGGAACCATGATGGTAAAATGGATGTTGTCGAAATCCGTTCAACGATCAATCAGGATTATAATAATATCCCGATTGTTTTGTTAACCAATAACGGTGTCGATGGCAGTGGCACCCTTAACCCCTTTACCGCGACGACGTTGAATACTGTCCTGAAAGCCAATATCACTGGTATTTCCGCCGTCGATGTGAATTGGGATGGCGCGGTTGATTTGCTTTATTCCACCACATCGGGCAGCGATACCCAAGCGGATGGTATAGGGCAGCCGACCCAAGCCAATATCTATTCCGTCATGAACACCAATGCGGTGGCCGATGGCACCAGCTTGCATTTGAAGATTTTGGATCAGAACGGCATAAACAGTTATTTCGGCAATACGGTTCAGCTTTTCGATTCAAGCGGGAAATTGGTTTCAACCCAAATTATTAATCCGCAAGAAGGTATGTGGGACAATGATTCCACCGCCATTGTGAATTTTTATAATTTGGATCCCAACGAGCATTATTCAGCCGCTCTTGTACGGGCAAGCGGTGGTCATTCCGATGATATTGGTGGCCAATCAAGCTATGGTGATAATTCGGAAGTTGCAGCCATGGCGCTTTTCGTGTCTGACAGCCAGAGCAGCAGTGATAGCAGTAGTAGCACAGGTATTTCGCCTGCGTTGACTTCGGTTGAAAATGTGGAAAAAAGCTGGAGTGATCTGACCCCCGGTGCTGCCAATCATGCCTATGTTTTGGCAGGGGAAACGACCGAAACCCATACGAACGGCGGCACCTTTACCGGCACAGGCTATGATGACACCTTCTTTGCGGGCTCCGGTAATAACACCTATATTGGCGGTGGCGGCTGGGGTTATGACAGCAGTGGGGCTTATGTCTGGATGTCATCCGGTGGCCATAACGTTGTCGATTATAGCAGTGAACTTAGTTCAATTACCGTCAATATGGGGAATGCCTCTGGTATCGGTAATGTGGCTATTTCGACGTCGAGCGATCATGACACTTTGCAGGGTATCCAAGGGATTATCGGCACCGCCTATGATGATACGTTTACCAGTGATGGTAAGGGTGATTATTTCGAAGGTGGCGGCGGTAACGATATCTTTAATTTGGGTAAAGGTGGTCACGACACCCTGATGTATAAATTGCTGGATGGCAGCGATAATACCGGGGGTAATGGCAGCGATACGGTGAATGATTTCCATTTGGGGAATACCGTCAACGACCCGAATGCCGATATTATCAATATCAAGGATTTGCTGGCCGATTACCAAGGCACGGCGAACATCTATTACGACGTAACCGAAAATAAATTTGTGTTGGATAAGGCCTCTAGCGGGTTGGATCAGTTTGTCAGCACCAGTGTCCATAATGGCAATACCACTGTTTCTGTCGATCGTGATGGAGCGAATGGCACCCATCAAATGACCGCCTTGGTTACCCTTGATAATACCCAGACCGATTTAGCGACGCTGATCGGTAACCATCAGATGATTATCGCCTGATAAAATTATGAAAAAACAGGTTGGGCGGGATAATTTATCCCGCCGTATGAGAAAGGTAGCCTTTCTTGTCGCGGGATTTTTTTCGGTTCCGGTCATGGCTTCTGTCGATGATTATGTGCCTAAAATGCCGGGATTAGATAGCCTGCCCAGTCTAACAGATACTTTGGCCTGTAATGACGAGCCAGCTTATCTTCATGACGAAGTTGCCCGAAATGCTGTCACCGATGGGTGGTTGACCTTGCATCAGGCCGTCCATCGTGCGTTGGAAGGTCATCCGTCTATTACCGATGCGATCGCGTCTTTGGGGCAGCAGCAAAGCGGGGTAGGGGTTGCCCGTGCCGGTTACTATCCACAATTCAAAGCAGGCGCGAGCGGTGGCCCTTGGACTTCGGCGCGTGGTTTGGGCCCTTATATATCTGCTTCGGCGTCGCAGATGCTGTATGATTTTGGGAAGGTTTCGCATCAGGTAATGCAGGCCAGAGCCTTGGCAGCGAGACAGCAAGCTAAAGTTTTGGGCGCTATTGACGACGTTTCAAAGAATGTCGCGGAAGCCATTGTTAACGTCCATCGTTACCAGCAATTGATGATGGCCGCGACGGATCTGTTTCAGGCGGTGTCTGCGGTAAAAGAAATGGCGGAATTACGGGCGAAAGCCGGCATTTCGACCCGATCTGACCCCATTCAGGCGGAATCCCGTTTAGATCAAGCGCGGGCGAATTTGATCGAAGCGCGGTCGATGTTGGAGCAATCAAGGGAGACGTTGCGCACCTTGATGAATGAGACGCGTCCGTTACCTGAAAATACCTGCATTGCGGAACCGCGTGATTTACCACCATTCAAACCTGAAGCGCCGGTTGATGCCTCTTTAAATCCTGACCTACTGCCTTCTGCATTGGAGGCTAAGGCCGAAGCTAAGGCAGCAGAAGCGCAATTAGGTATTGTTCGAGCAGGACGATTCCCGACGATTTCTATCGACGGTAATTACGGTCGTTCGATGCGCGGGGCTATTTATCCGGCGGCACCAGATCGGCGGCAGGATTACGGTAGCGTTATTTTAAATGTTTCGACCCAGATGTTTCAGGGAACGGGTATTTTGAGCCAGTTAAAAGCGGCTAATCATGCCGTGGATGCTGCCCATGCCCGCGAGCAAACGGCTTTATTGGAAGCCCATAATAAATTGCGTTCTATTCATGCCGTGGCGATGGGGTCGTTAAGCCGTTTAGGTATCCTTCAAAACCGTTTGAGAACCATCATTGAAGCGCGTGATCTTTATCGCGATCAATATCGTCTGGGTTCGCGTTCCCTGATTGACCTGTTGAATAGTGAACAAGAAATTTATCAGGCACGCAGCGAAAATATCAATGCACGGCATGATTTATGGGTCAGCGAGGCTGATCAAGTCGCGGCATCCGGTCGAGGAAGAGCCGTTTACGGCATTGACCACAGCGTTGTTCAGGGATTGGAGATATTGCCATGAGTGAGCCGTCTCAAAAAGAGACCCGCCAATCCGCTATTCTGTGGGAAGCATGGCTGGAAGCGATGATTGCCATTGCCCGCCATTATAATCTTCCGGTTTCGGTCGAGCATGTTCGTAACATCATGTCATGGGATAATGCCCAATCGGAAGATGAACGTTTGGCCGTTATGGCGCGTCATTTGGGTTTGGGATTCCGTTTGGAAAGCGGCGAAAAAGCCGAAGGGGCTGTTCGGTCAGGGGTAGCATTACCTTTTATCGCCCATTGGGATGATGGCCGAATTGGCTGCATTATGGCCAATGATGGTGATGGCCATTTAGCCGTTCGCTTTTCAGGTGAAAGTGATCTGGAAACGCCGGTTGAAATCGACTGGTTAGCCGATCATGTCGTTGAAATTGCTTATTTGCGGCCTTTGCGATCGATACCGGATGGGCGGGTGGATGACTATATTCAGCCTTATCGTCCCCATTGGTTTCGCCGTTTGGCCTTGGCTGATTGGCGGCGTTTTGGTGATGTTATTCTCGCCTCGTTGTTTATCAATCTGCTGGCTTTATCTTCTACCCTGTTTTCGATGCAGATTTATGATCGGGTTGTGCCTGCCCAATCAGAACCGACCCTGTGGGTGTTGTTTCTTGGCGTGATGATGGCGGTCTTTTTCGGGCTGTTGTTAAAGGTTGCCCGCACCCGATTATTGGATGTTATTGGGAAAAAGGCAGATTTACGGATTTCAGAGCATGTGTTCGGTCATGCCATTCGTTTGATGTATGATGCCCGTCCAAAGGTTGCCGGTAGCTTTATTGCTCAATTGCGGGAATTGGAACATGTCCGCGAATTGATGACTGCAACCAGCATCGCCATGATTACCGATTTGCCGTTTTTCTGTTTGTTTTTAGCCATTCTATGGATGGTCGGAGGCAATCTGATCTGGGTGGCGTTGGCCGCCGTGCCTTTGTTAGTTATCCCCGGTATTTTGGTGCAATATCCTCTCGCCCGATTATCCCAGCAAGGGATGAGGGAGTCTGCGTTGCGGAATGCCTTGCTGATTGAAGCGGTGGATGGCTTTGAAGATATCAAATTGATGCGCGCCGAACCCCGTTTTGAACGGCGGTGGAATCATGTCCATTCGGTGGCTGCCTCGATTGCGATGCGTCAGCGTTTTTATACCGGCTTGATGGTGACCTGGAGTCAGGAAATCCAGACCATTATTTATGCCCTGATTTTATTGGTTGGATGTTTTCAGGTGATGAAGGGCACCATGACCACCGGTGCTTTGGTCGGATGTTCTATCCTGACATCTCGTATGATTGCGCCTTTGGCACAGATGGCGGGTTTCTTCCTGCGATTCCAGCAGGCGCGGGTTGCGCGTGAAGGATTGGATTCTCTGATGAGCCGTCCTGCAGATAGAGCCGATCAAGCGCAATTAGTTCAAGTACCTGCCATCCGTGGGGCATATCAATTTGAAAATGTCCGTTTTTTGCATGATCCAGCATCAGGGCGGCCTGATATCGATATTCCCAAATTGGTTATCCGCCCCGGTGAAAAAATCGCGTTATTAGGGCGAAATGGTGCCGGTAAATCGACCTTGTTGCGGATGTTATCAGGCCTGCATCAGCCTTCGGTCGGACGCATTATGTTGGATGGTCTAGCTTTGCCAACGATTGATCCCGCTGATTTGCGGCGTGATATCGGTTTGATGACCCAAGAAGCCAAGATTTTTTATGGTAGTTTGCGGGATAATCTGACCATGGGGGCGCCATTAGCCACCGACAGTCAAATCCTTGCTGCTTTGGATATGGTCGGGTTGAGAGCCATTTTAGATCAGCGGGCCGATGGTCTTGATATGCTGTTGAAAGAAGGGGGTGGCGAGTTGTCACGAGGGCAGCGCCAATCCATTCTTTTTGCGAGATTGATTTTATCAGAACCTTCGGTGGTGTTGCTGGATGAGCCAACCGCTCATTTTGACGATGTTTCCGAACATAATCTGATCAACAACATTACCCCTTGGGTGAAAACCCGCACATTGATTGTGGCAACCCATCGCCAGAGCATTTTGCGTTGGGTGAACCGTATCATTATTCTCGATCAAGGCCATATCGTCATGGACGGCGATCGGGATGCTGTTTTGAAAAGGCTGACCCATGGCTAACCTTGGATTTTCTGCCCATAATGTGGTGGATGATCACGACCCTTTGCATCTCCCTGCGCGGATTGTCTGGGTTATCGTCGCGTTATTATTGTGCTTTTTTGCATGGGCGGCCTTCTTTACCTTGGAAGAGGTTTCGACCGGAACCGGAAAAGTGGTGCCTTCATCACATGAGCAGACAATCCAGTCTTTGGAGGGCGGGATTTTAGTCAGCCTTAATGTCAAAGAAGGCGATATTGTTCAGGCCGGGCAGATGTTGGCGCAGCTTGATCGCACCCGCACCCAGTCTTCGGTTGAAGAAACGGAAGCAAGAGCCGTGGCCGCCGAAGCTACAGCTGCGCGTTTGCGGGCTGAAGTGAATAACACGCCGCTGGTTTTCCCCGATAGCGTCAAAGCCTATCCGGCTTTGGTCCGGTCGGAAACAGCGCTCTATCATTCCCGTCGCAATAGTTTGTCGATGGGGTTGAGCGATCTGCATCAGCAATTGGCTTTGATTAAAAACGAATTGACGATGACCGAGCCATTGGTGGCAAGAGGGGCGGCTAGTGACGTTGAAGTGCTGCGCCTGAAAAGACAGGTGAGCGAAATTGATACCCGCGCCGACGATATGCAAAACCAATATATGGTGAAGGCTAGAGAAGATCTTGAAAAGGCGGAAGCCGAGGCCAAAGCCCAGCAATCAGTAACGCGGGGGCGTTCGGATATGCTGGATCGTTTGACCTTTACTTCGCCAGTAAGAGGCATCGTTAAAGATATCGAGGTCACGACTAAGGGGGGCGTTATTCCGCCGAATGGTCGATTGATGACGATTGTGCCTTTGGATGAGCAGCTTTTGGTGGAAGCGCGGATATCGCCACGGGATATTGCCTTTATCCATCCCGGACAGCGGGCGACTGTTAAGCTGACCGCTTATGATTATGCGATTTATGGTGGATTGCCTGCCAAGGTAACGGTGATCTCTCCCGATACGGTGCAAGATGATGTCCGGAAGGATAGCTATTATTATCGGGTATGGGTGCGCACGGATTCCGACCATCTGACCAATAAAAGTGGTCATAATTTTCCGATTGTTCCGGGGATGGTCGCAACAATCGATATTCATACCGGATCAAAAACAGTGCTTCAGTATTTAATTAAGCCGCTTAATCGGGCACGGGAAGCGTTGAGGGAAAGATAAGTTCCAATCATTATTTTGATCAATAAATAAAAAGATAATTTTCAATTTCAACAGAACTTAAAGTCACGCCTAAGAGTATTGGTTGATACATTAGGTTTTGAAATAAAAGGTCGATATAATGGTGCAGCTTCCTTCTTCTGCCCGACATGGGGATGAAACAGAAAATCAACAATTTCTGAATCATCTCCACCAAATTTCTGATCACGTACTGACTTCACCCGAGCAGATGCATCATTACTGCACGGGTTTTCGGTTTGGCAGCGGCAAGGTGTTGGCGGTTGTTCGGCCTTCTTCCTTGGTTGAAATGTGGCATGTGGTTGAAGCCTGTGTTGATGCAGGGAAAATCATTATTATGCAGGCCGCAAATACCGGATTGACTGGTGGGTCAACGCCGGATGGTGATGATTACGATCGCGATATCGTTTTGATAAGCGGTATTGGCATTACGGGCGTTAAGCCGGTCAACAAGGGGCAGCAGGTTATTTGTTTGCCCGGTGCAACCTTATACGATCTTGAAAATATTCTGAGGCCTTTGGGACGTGAACCCCATTCAGTCATCGGGTCGTCTTGTATTGGCGCTTCGGTTTTTGGGGGTGTCTGTAATAATTCCGGCGGCGCGTTGATGCAGCGGGGCCCTGCCTATACGCAGTTAACCCTTTATGCCCGTATCAATGAGCAGGGTAAATTAGAGCTGGTCAACCATCTGGGCGTCCGTTTGGGTGATGATCCCGAAACTATTTTAAATCGGTTGGAAAAAGGCGACTATACGGAAGCGGATATCGTCAATGACGAAAGCAAACATGCTTCCGATTGTGAATATCATCATCATATCCGCGATATTGAAGCTGATACGCCTGCGCGGTTTAACGCCGATCCTTCGCGTTTATATGAATCTTCGGGTAGTGCCGGAAAAGTGGCTGTTTTTGCTGTTCGTCTTGATACTTTTCCGCAGCAGAAAAATGCCAAGGTTTTTTATATTGGCACCAATGATCCTGATGAACTGACCGAGCTTAGACGAGAGGTTTTGAAATCGTTTAAATTCTTGCCGATCTCGGGCGAATATATGCATCGCCATGCTTATGATATTGCCGCAAAATACGGAAAAGATACCTTTTTAGCGATTGAATATCTGGGCACCGACCGTTTGCCAAAGTTATTCGCCCTTAAAAGTTGGTTTGATAGTTTGAATAACCGCGTCAGCTTTTTGCCTAGCTATCTGGCAGATCGCATGATGCAGTTTTCTTCAACCTTGTTTCCGCATCATTTACCGAAGCGGATGGATAATTTCCGTGATCGTTATGAGCATCATTTGATCTTGAAAGTATCCGAAGAAGGCACCGAAGAAGCTCGCGATTTTCTGGAAAAATTTTTCCAAAAAGCTAGCGGAAATTATTTTGAATGTAGTGATGATGAAGGCAAAAAAGCTTTCCTGCATCGTTTCGCGGCGGCCGGAGCCGCTATCCGTTATCGCGATGTGCATCAGGATGAAGTCGAGGATATTGTTGCCCTCGATATTGCTTTGCCCCGGAATAATAAGGCATGGGAAGAGCATTTGCCGCCGGAAATAACCGATAAAATTAGCCATATTCTATATTATGGACATTTCTTTTGTCAGGTTTTTCATCAGGATTACATTATCAAAAAAGGCGGAAATTGCGCCGATATTGAGCATGCGATGTGGAAGATTTTAGACGGCCGTCATGCTGAATATCCGGCGGAGCATAATGTGGGTCACCTTTATTATGCCAAAGACAGCCTGAAAGAACATTATCATGAGTTAGACCCGACGAACTCTTTTAATCCGGGTATCGGGCATACCAGCAAAGCCGCTTATTGGCGGTAGTTAAGCTGATATAAATATTATATTTTACAAAATAACACTTTCGGGATGATTTCGAGAAAATAGCTGTTCCGTTATTTTTGTTCTTGTGAAGCTGTTCTGTTGACCTGAAAACATCTATAATGGTTGTTTTCAGGTTGCCTTTTTTCAGAATGCAACCAAAACGGAATGGTCGGGTTTAGCCTATAGAGGGCGATAAGAAGGAAGCGAGAAAGAGAACGGTATGCGCGTTTTAGTCGTTGAGGATGAGCCGACGCTTTGCCGTCAGTTACGAACTACTTTAGAAGGTGCAGGCTATGCCGTCGATCTTGCAACAGATGGTGAAGACGGCCATTTCCTAGGTTCTAGTGAAAATTATGATGCGGTTGTCCTTGATCTGGGATTGCCGGAAGTTGACGGTTTGACCGTGCTTGATCGTTGGCGGAAAGAAGGCCGCGAGATGCCGGTTTTGGTTTTGACCGCGCGCGATAGTTGGTCGGACAAAGTCGCTGGCTTGGATGCTGGTGCTGATGATTATTTGACCAAGCCTTTCCAGACGGAAGAATTGATTGCCCGTTTGAGGGCGTTAATCCGGCGTGCTTCGGGTAATGCTTCTTCGGAATTACTGGCGGGGGATGTTCGTTTGGATACCCGTTCCGGCAAGGTGACTTTGGCTGGGGAACCCGTCAAATTGACCGCGCAGGAATATAAGCTTCTTTCCTATCTGATGCATCACAAGGGTAAAGTCGTTAGTCGCACCGAAATGATCGAACATATTTATGATCAGGATTTTGACCGCGATTCCAATACCATTGAAGTTTTTGTCACCCGTATTCGGAAAAAATTAGGGCAGGATGTTATTACGACTATCCGTGGTTTGGGCTATGCCCTGAATGACCCTGAGGATCGGAATCACGACTGATTATGACTTCCGGTCGTTCCGATAATACTGGCCGGAGTCGTCTTTTTAGTCGTGTTTTTCGCCGGAAACAGGCCGAAGAACAGGAACGTCCCGTCGGAGAAAATGCCGATCAGGAGCCGTTGATCCGTCCGACCGGATCGTTAACCCGTCGTCTGATTGCTATTTCAGCCTTGTGGATATTTATCCTGTTATCGGGCGGCGGCGTGACGTTGGATCGGGTGCTGACCCAAGCGGTTACCGATAATTTTGATAGCCAGCTGGATTATGTTTTGGCGGCGATGATTGCCTCTTCCGAGATTGATCCCGAAGGAGCGGTTCGGCTGAACCGTCCTTTGGGAGATCAGCGGTTTTTAGAAGCGCATAGTGGGCTTTATTTCCAAATCAGCGGTAGCGGATATGAACGGTTCCCATCGCCATCCCTTTGGGATCGATCGCTGAATGTAAGCACAATGCAGAAAGGGCAGTTGGTGCGAACATATGACAGCGATGAGTTTTCCGATGGCCCTTTACGGGTGATGGAACGCGATGTTCGTTTGCCCGGTTCTTCTGTCCTATGGCGGTTCCAAGTCGCAGAAATTCGCACATCGCTTGATAATCAAATTAGAAAATTACGGCATACCCTTGTTAAAGCCTTTTTGATTTTGGGTAGTGGATTGATCGTTATCACCGTTTTGCAGGTGACGATCGGTTTATGGCCATTACGGAAATTAAGGCGCGAAATTAGCGCGGTTCGTAATGGTCAGGCTTCGCGTATTCACAATCGGATGCCGAATGAAGTCGCGCCTTTGATTGAAGAATTGAATGCTTTGTTACGCCATAACGAGCGGCAGGCCGAAGAAGCGCGCCGTCATGCTGGTAATTTGGCACATGCGTTGAAAACGCCATTAACGGTGGTAACCAATGAGGCCAATGCCGATAGTGCTTCTTTGAAAGAAGTCGTTCTGCGGGAAGTGATGACGATGCGGCGGCATGTCGATCATCATCTGGCGCGGGCGCGGGCTATCGGAAGACGAGGGAATGCCCAAAGCCAAGCCGAGGTTTGGCCAGCTTTATTGGCAGTCGAACGGGCGGTTACCCGACTTTATCCTCATGCAACGATTGATTTGACCGGCGTTAAGGATGCTGTCGTTCGAATAGAGCGTCAGGATTTAGATGAAATTTTGGGCAATCTGATTGAAAATGCCGCCAAATATGGCCAAGGGCGCGTTTTTGTTACCGTTGAAAGGCGTGGAAAGCAGATTGAAATCCTGATTGAAGATGATGGCACAGGTATTCCGGAAAATCTGCGTGGTCAGCTTTTTAAACGGGGGGCGCGTCTGGATACAGATAAACCCGGAACAGGATTAGGTTTGGCGATCGTTAGAGATGTTGTTGAAATTTATGGCGGTAGTGTCGCCTTGGAAGAAAGCGAAGATTTAGGGGGCTTGTTTGTCCGATTGGCTTTGCCCGAGGTGAAGTAACCGTCTTTTCTGAGCAGTTTCAGATTTCATTGAAAGACTCTTCTGATATTATCTGGTCGTTTATCAAGCAAAATAGGGTTTTATGAAGGAGAGATAGGGCTGTCCGATTTTAAAAATTCGCGACTGGCCTGCCAAAATGTCAGTTGCGTTCGGGGTGATCGATTGCTTTTTACCCATTTGTCTTTTGAAGTGAAGGCTGGCGAGGCGTTATTGATAACCGGAGCCAATGGTATTGGGAAAAGTAGTCTTTTGCGTTTGCTGGCTGGTTTTTTGAAACCTTTTTTAGGGCAGATTGAAAGATTGGGGCGGCTGGCTTTTGCCGACGAGGCTTTGGCGCTTGACCGACATATGTCTTTGCAACAGGCCTTAGCGTATTGGGCGGCTTTAGATGGCTTTTCGGGCGCTGAAAAAGACGCGATGAGGATCATGGCTCTCGATAAATTAGCAGAATCACCTGTCCGCTTGCTCTCTACTGGGCAACGAAAAAGAGCTGTGTTAGCGCGTTTATTGGCCAGTCGAGCGGCTATCTGGTTATTGGATGAACCGGCGAATGGTCTTGATAAAGCTTCGATTATGGCATTGCTACGGATGATCGAAAAGCATCGCGACAAAGGGGGTGTCGTTTTGGCCGTCAGTCATCAGGGGCTAGATATGGCTGATTATGCTACCTTATCTTTGGAAGATTTTAGATCGAAGAATAATCATCAATCGGTGTTTTTTGATTTTGATGACGAAAGTGCGGCGTTTTGATCCGGCTTGTTTTGTTGATCCGGCGAGATTGCTCGGTTTTGATCGGGGCGGCTGTTTTTTTGCCGATACTGTTTTTTCTGTTGGTGGCAGTTCTATTCCCTTTTGCTGTGGGCAGTGACCGGATGATTTTATCCCGAACCGGAAGCGGGGTGCTATGGGTCGCGGCTTTATTAGCCTCTTTATTACCTATTGATCGTTTGGTTACTCCCGATATCGAAAACGGTTTTTTTGATCATTATGCAGCGCGCAATATCAGTGAAGAATGGATCGCAGTTGCCCGTATTATTGCCCATTGGTTGAGCTTTGCTGTGCCTTTGATGGTGGCGTTATTACCGGCATCCATGTTGTTGTCTTTAGACTGGTCTGTTTTTTGGAAATCGGAAGCCGGATTTTTATTGGCAACCCCCGGATTGGCTGCCTTGGGGGTTATGATTGCTGCTTTGACGGCGCGTGTAAAAGCAGGAAGCGCATTAACCGCTTTGCTCTTGCTGCCTTTGGCTGTGCCGTTGCTTATTTTTGGGTGTGGCGCAGTCGATGGGCATCAACCCGGGGCTTTTTTATTATTGGCAGCCAGTTCACTTTTCCTATTAGCCGTTGCACCTTTTGTTATCGGGGCTGCGTTACGTGTTGGACAAGAAGGATAAAAGCTGTCTAGCTTATCTTTTTGAGGCAGGCTTTATGATTGATGAAGTCGAGATAGAGGTCAGCTTTATCGATAATAGACAATCCGATGATTGTGGCTAATCGAGATGTATTATCTTCTATAACTATTTCTTTTTTTTGTCCGTAATCCATATTATCGATAGATAAATCGCCTTTATTAAAATAAGTTGCAAATTTTAATTCTTTGTTGTTTGGGTCTGGCCTTACTTCGAAAGATTTTTCTTTTTCTTGTGGCGTAAATTCTGGCTTATAAGTTGTTAAATTATAAACAGTATCATCTTGAGTAAAGTCAACTACGGCTAAACGCGTGTGTCCTTGCCATATAATCGGGTATTGGAGCGATTGGAAATCGCCACCGAATGCACTACCAAGGTGAATATCTTGTTGACAGTTACAATTGATATCCTTGCCAAAGGTCATCTGCTGTTTGTCTATTTTGATTTTTCCCAGTTTTTGAAGAACCATCAGTCCCAGATAGGCGTGGCTGACATTGGTAAAAAGAAAGGGAACGTTTTTTAAAACCGCTTTCCCGATTTTGATTTCATCAACAATGCCTAGATCGCCACTAAAAAATTCAGAAGCTCCATTCTTTGCCCGATCGAGATGCCCAACGATATGGACATGGGGAGAATGACGCCACTCTTCTGGTAATTTGCCAATAGCGGCACTGGTTTCCAAAAAGAAAGGCGCATCTTTTTCGTTTAGGGATGCTGTTATATGAGGGGCGTAGTTAGCACTCCGCCTATCTTCTTCCTCTAAAGCTATGTCAAATTGCAGTGGAATGCTTTGCGCGTAATCTATCCCAGTAACCTTGAAGGGAGGGATTGAATTCGGGGAGACCGACAATCGACCCATTTCGGCATCGGTAAGAGAGAATTCTTCTAATCCTGCTATTTTTCGGATGGGTGGGTAATAGACGTTTCTGATAAAGTCGAGGGTTTTGCCCCAAGCCTTGAGATTGCCATCCAAAAAGTAATTACCCACCAATGTTTGTTTGCATATTATCCCTATGCCACTGATGGGCGGAAGTGGGTCGGGGTCATTGGATTTTTGAAAAAAAGTCTTATCGCATATATCAAGTAATTTATTGGCATTTTGATAGTCACCTTTAACGCGAAATTTGTTTATTTCAGCATATTTTTGGACAAGGTGACTGTTTCTTAAATCTTTGGCCGCTTTGTCAATAAGCAGGTCGTCTCCATCCACCAATCCTTTTCGCATTTCATTACCGCCTGATCGCAATTCGATACCGTTTTTTAAATCTTTAGGCGTTTTTTGCTTAAGAAGCTCAATCAGTTTTGGCGAAATTAAGGGTTTTTCAGCCTTTAGTTCGGCAAGAAAAAGACTGTTCAAAAGGAAAGGGTAAAGCAGGAGACGATATTTTTTAGATATGACAAACCTTGCAAGTATAGTATTTAAAATTTCCAATTCCACTCTACATTTCCTTCACTATCTTGAAGATTTTTAGGATGTATTTTTGAATTGACCTTAAAATTTCCGTAATTCTTTGAATTATATTCGAATATAGGATTAATAGAATTGTCTTTACCGAATGTCCCGCTACTTTGAAGAGATAATTTGTCTTTTTTGTATGTCGCACCGACATTGATATTGCCTGGGCTGGTACCCTCCTGAAAAACCTATACTTCGACTACCGAGATCATGTGTAATACTTCCATTTAAAATACGTTTTCCTTGGTCATCTATATTTATTTGTGTCGGATATTGCTCTTCAGGTGGCGTATAAGTTGGAATCGGATCGAGACGTTGTGATTGATTTGGGACTGACATTGAAGAATACTTTTGGTTCAATGTATTATTTAACGCTTGATATATCGGGCTATTATTACAAATGTTTTCCATTCTTCTTTGTAAATTTTGCCATTCTTGGATTCGTTGTAGGCTATTTTTTGATGAGAAAGGTAGCATGTTGTTTGAATTTTTAGGTAAATAACTTTTCATTGCTAGTAATAATGGATTTGAATTACTGGTTATGTTGGTTTTTCCTCCGCTATAAAGCTCCTTACAAAGGTCGCTTCATAATATTGGGTATTTTGAATTAGCATTATTTATTATTGAGTCGTTATCCAATTTTATAATCCATCCATTAATATTAAAGTGATATGGAGTGGTATATCTATTTTTATCCAACAATTATTATATGAAGTTATATTTTTATTTAAGATATTGGTTTGTGTGATGATGGGTGGCTGATCTGACTTGCCTTTTTCGTTTTCTATTGAGATAGCCGGTTTTGTGACTTGGATTTTTGCATTTCTGGCCGGATTGGTCGCGGCCTTGGGATTACAGCCTTATAATCTTTGGGGATGTAGCCTTGTGGCTGTGGCTGGCTGGCTGGCTTTATTGCGGCAGACCAAAAAGACTTGGCAGATTTTTGCGGTTAGCTGGCTTTTTGCCTTTGGCTTTTTCTGGTTAGGGTTGGACTGGATAGCGACTTCTTTTACCCATCAGGCTGCGATGCCGTCATGGTTGGGTTGGGTCGCGGTGCCTTTGTTATCCTGTTATTTGGCCTGTTATATTGCTCTTTTTACTTTGCCTATCCGGCTTTTATGTCTTTCTTTCGGGCGGAGGAACGGGGACGGGCTGGGTTTTCAACCTTCTGAAGTGAATGAAGGGGAGGGGGCGATTTTTACGGGGCGTCTTTCCTCCGTTGATGATAGGGCTTTGGTGGCGCGTGAAAAAAAGGCGGAAAGCCGTTTTTCTCCTGTCTTTGATAAATCTTTGTCGCAAGTATCGCTTTGGCGTTTGACGCTCGCTTTGGCGGGGTGTCTGGCATGGGGTGAGTGGATTAAATCCTGGGTTCTGACCGGATTTCCTTGGAGTCCACTGGGCGTTATTTGGCTGAATATGATGCCGATTGCCCATAGCGCCCGATGGATTGGCAGTTATGGTTTGTCAGCCCTTGTTGTTATTGCCGCCGGTATTGTTCTGTCTTTATATGACATCGCCAAGCTTGGGATGGTGGCGAAGTTGTCGTCTTTTTCTACCTTTGCAAAGCCGATTATTCCGGCGGTTATGATGCTTTTGCCTTTTGTCGGATGGTGTCTGGTTGATGGTCACGATACGCATTGGCAAAAATCAGAGCGGAAACCTGCCCATGTCGTTATTGTTCAACCCAATATCCCGCAGGATGAAAAATACGATCTTCGTTATAAAGCACGTCACGACGCTATTTTTGTAAAGTTGTCAGGGAAGGGCGATGCCCATAATCCACGTCTGATTTTATGGCCGGAAGATGCGGTGCAAAGCTATTTAGAAGAAGAGCCTTTGGCGCGGGCGGCTTTGAGTCGATTATTGGGTGAAAATGATCTGTTGCTGACGGGAGGAGATGCCCTGATTTCAGATAGTTCGGGGCGGATTGCTTCTGTCAGGAATAGCCTGTTTGCTATTGATGCCAAGGGCGATATTCTAGACCGCTATGACAAAGCTCATCTGGTACCATTTGGCGAATATATGCCGCTTCGGAAATGGGCAGCCTATGTTGGGTTGGGACGGTTGGTGGCCGGTGATCTGGAATTTACCGAAGGGGCGCAGCCAGAAAGCCTTGATCTGGTGCCTTTTGGTCTGGTCGGGATTCAGATTTGCTATGAAATAGTCTTTTCTGGTCGAGTGGTTGATCGCGCCCATCGCCCCGATTTTATTTTCAATTTATCCAATGATAGCTGGTTTGGTCGGTCGGGTCCGCCTCAACATTTGGCACAGGCGCGATTGCGGGCGATTGAAGAGGGGCTGCCTATCGCACGGGCGACTTCTACCGGTATTTCCGCTATTATTGATGCCGAAGGGTATATTCTTTCTGCCTTGCCCGAAAATACAGAAGGAAGCCTTTCCGTTTCCATGCCACGGGCGTTGCAGCCGACTTTTTTTGCCCGTTATGGAAATCTGACTAGTGTGCTTTTTGCCACGGCTCTGTTGCTCATTGCCCTGTTTGGGCGTATTAAGCTACGCTAGTCTTGATATAAGGAAAGATTTATATCTTTATATTCTATCTTTCTATAGCGTGTCACTTTTAGATGGGGATTGGTTTTGGGGAAGCTAGTCTGTCGCGAAAGGCAGAAGGTTATTGCCCCTATCTGATCGGGAAACTGTCAGGCCAGCTTCATTTTTAGGTTTAACAGATAAGGAAAATCCTTTTTCTATGCGTAGCAACTACCTGTTTACGTCCGAGAGCGTGTCCGAAGGCCATCCCGATAAGGTTGCTGACCAGATTTCTGATGCTATCGTTGATTTGTATCTTTCTCGCGATCCAGAAGCTCGCGTTGCCTGTGAAACATTGGTTACCACGCAGCGTATCATTTTAGGCGGTGAAGTCCGTTCGGCTGTTCCGGTCAGTGAAGAAGAAATTGAAAAGACGGTTCGTGAAACTGTCCGTGAGATCGGTTACGAACAGACTGGTTTTGACTGGAGAACCGCTGAATTCGCTAATCATCTGCATGCGCAGTCTGCCGATATCGCCCAAGGTGTCGATGCCGGTGAAGATAAAGATGAAGGCGCTGGCGATCAGGGTATCATGTTCGGTTTTGCTACCGATGAAACGCCTGACTATATGCCCGCGACGCTTTATTATGCTCATCGTATTCTGGAACGTCTGGCCGAAGACCGTCATCAGAAAAAAGTCGATTTTCTGGAACCCGATGCCAAGAGTCAGGTTACTTTGGTTTATGAAAATGGCGTGCCTGTCAGAGCCGCTGCTTTGGTCTTGTCGACCCAGCATAGTCCTGCTTTGAGTTCGAAAGAGGGGCAGGCCAAGCTGCGCGATTATGTCAAATCGGTCTATGAAGATGTTCTGCCTAAGGGTTGGATGCCAGAAGATAAGGCTATCTTTGTTAATCCGACCGGTTTGTTTGAAATCGGCGGTCCTGATGGCGATGCTGGTTTGACGGGTCGTAAGATCATTGTTGATACCTATGGTGGTGCAGCACCTCATGGTGGTGGCGCATTCTCTGGTAAAGATCCGACCAAGGTCGATCGTTCTGCGGCTTATGTTGCCCGCTATCTTGCCAAGAATATTGTAGCCGCCGGTTTGGCCAAGAAAGTTACCATCCAGCTTTCTTATGCTATCGGTGTTTCTGAGCCTCTGTCGCTTTATGTTGACACGCATGGTACCGGAACGGTGGATGAAGCCAAGATTGAAGAAATCTTGCCGAAGCTCGTCCGTTTGACCCCGAAGGGTATCCGCACCCATTTGCAGTTGAACAAGCCGATCTACAAGCCTTCTGCTGCTTATGGTCATTTTGGCCGCAAAGCCGATGGCGATTTCTTCCCGTGGGAAAAATTGGATTTGGTTGATAAGCTGAAAGCGGCTGTCGCTGCTTAATAAAGCCTGTCATTAAAGACGTCTTTAGAATGAAAGCCTGCTTCCTGAAAAAGGGGGCGGGCTTTTTTCTTGGGTTCGCGTTTTTAGGGTTTTTATGAGGCGCTAATGGCTTTTTGGCGGCGGCGTTGCACCGAGGAGCCAAGGCCGATTGCTTCCCGATATTTGGCAACTGTTCGGCGGGCAATGGCAAAGCCTTTGGCCTTGAGAAGGTCAACCAGCTTGTCATCGGATAAAATATGATTGCCTTCCTGTGCGATGAAGCGAGCAATATGGCTTTTGACGGCTTCGGCGGCGGCACCTTCTTCGGAACCGCTGGATTGGATGCCGCTGGAAAACAGATATTTTAATTCGAATATGCCCTGCGCGCAGGAAAAATATTTGTTGTTTGTGACCCGACTGACTGTCGATTCATGCATGTTAATGGTTTCGGCAACCTGTCTGAGGGTCAGAGGTTTAAGTTGTTCGATGCCTTTGAGAAAAAAGCCTTCTTGATATTGGACAATGGCTTGGGTGACTTTGATGATGGTTCTGGCGCGTTGATCTAGCGCACGTATCAACCAATTAGCGCTGGCCAATTTTTCATCCAGCCAGCTTTGTTCTGGGCGGTCGCTGGGCTGGGCTTTCAATTCGGCATAATAGGCGCGGTTGACCAGTAATCTGGGTAAGGTTGCGGTATTGAGTTCGATTGCCCAGCCGTCTTTCATCTGTTTGATGAAAATATCCGGTGTGACCGATTGGATCGGCGAAGAACCGAATTTTAGCCCCGGTTTAGGATTATAATTCCGCAATTCCTGAATCATGTCGGCGAAATCTTCATCATCGACCTGACATAATTTTTTCAGGCGTGACAAAGCGCCGCGTGATAGCCATTCAAGATTGGTAATCAGTTTTTTCATCGCCGGATCGAGGCGGTCGGCTTCTTGTGCCTGAAGCATCAGGCATTCGGATAAATTACGTGCGCCGACACCCGTCGGGTCGAAGCCTTGAATGACGGTTAAAACCTCGGAGGCGTCTTCTTCTGTGATGTTCAGATGGGCGGCGATCGAAGCAAGGGATTCAGTCAGATAGCCCGCCTCATCAATCAGGTCGATCATGTGATTGGCGATGGCGAGTTTATCCCCCGTCAGACATAACCTCGCCTGATGTTCGAGGTGATCGGCCAAGCTTTCCTGATGATGGTCGGCAAATTCCCGATCGACGCCTTCATAGCCACCAGTATGATGAATAGTGTCGAAGCCTAGGCTGCCGTCTATTCCGGCTTCGCCTGTGAAGCTGGTCGGGTTGTCGGACGGGCTGTCATGGTGAAAGACTTCCTGTGCATAACCAGCATCGAGGTTATCGCCCTGATTAGTATAATCGGTCAGACTATGATCGGTCGCCTGAGCAATATCGGGTTCTGGAAGAGGCGCTTCTTGTAAATCAGGGCTATCGTCTACCCCTGCTATATTCGGGCTGTCGTCGTTATGACCTGCTTCGAGAAGAGGGTTGCTGTTCAGTTCTTCGGCTATGAAGCTTTCAATTTCAAGATTGGAAAGGGCAAGAAGACGAATCGCCTGCTGGAGTTGCGGCGTCATAACCAGAGACTGGCTTTGTCGTATGTCTAGTCTTGGACTTAGCAACCTGTCTTTTCACTCCTGCTTTCTAGCCAGTCAGGCAAAATCAGATTTTAAAGGGTGAAGTCTTCTCCGAGATAGAGCCGCCGGACATTCTCATCAGCAACCAAGGCTTCCGGGTTACCCTGAAAAAGCACCCGACCGCCATAGATAATACAAGCCCGATTAACGATATCAAGCATTTCCCTGACGTTATGATCGGTGATGAGCACCCCAATCCCGCGATTGGAAAGATCTTCGATCAAATCGCGGATATCCGATATCGAAATAGGGTCGATACCAGCGAAAGGTTCATCAAGAAGCATAATAGACGGATTGGCGGCTAAAGCGCGTGCAATTTCGCAGCGTCTTCTTTCACCACCGGAAAGTGCCATAGCGGGTGAATCATATAATTTTGTTAGATGAAATTCGGAGAGAAGTTGATCGAGCCGTTCTTTTCGTGCTTTTTTATCGGGGTAATGCAGTTCGAGAACAGAATCGATATTCTGCGCCACAGATAAACCACGGAAAATAGAGGTTTCTTGAGGAAGATAACCAAGCCCGAGTATTGCGCGGCGATACATCGGAAGGCCGGTAATATCGTGACCATCCAGCAGAATGCGTCCGGCATCCGGTTTAACCAGACCCATGACCGAATAAAAACAGGTGGTTTTACCTGCCCCGTTAGGCCCCAATAAGCCCACCACTTCACCACGGGCAACATTTAACGAAACATCTTCCAGCACTTGGCGATGGTCATATGATTTCGCGATGGAAATAATGGATAACCCTTGCGATGTACCTGACTCATACGCTTCTGTGAGAAGGCTATCCTTGGTTTTCTGGGCAGAATGCATCATCAAATCCATGTCAGGGAATAAGGCAGAAAAAAAGAGGCAGTCTGTTTAGGGTATTGAAAAACAGGCAACCTTGTGAAGTGATCTTAACGTATAAATAGAAAAAATATGAACGGGAAAAATAAATAACAACATATTTTTCCCGAAAGGCTTTTTATTTGGGTTACTCGAAGCGGAAATGGCCTTTTTATCTGGCTATTTCTTTATCGGGCTATGGCGTGCGAATATTTTACTGTTTTTGGCCGTTTTGATTAGAAGGCGGCACCACAAAATGGCCAGTTACCCGTCCTTTGCCTTGGCTGCTGTCGGAGCCAACAAGGCTGCCGTCCATTGTGCCTTTACCGGTGTTAAGGTCAATAATCAGCCTTGCGCCATGCACAACAGAATCGCCCCGCACCATTTCAACATGGCCGATCAGGGTTACCAATCTTTTTGGCACATCATAAATAGCGATTTCACCTTTGGCCATTTCATCCGGTGTTTGAATAGTGACTCCACCGGAAGCATCCAGCCTTTGCATTTGAGGGGATGCTTCGCCAGTTTTTTTGGATTGGGGCATCGTATAAGCAATGCGAACATAGGCCGCCGTGATGGTCATGTCTGCTTGTCTTGCCCGCACATGGCCGGAATAGATGGCCCGATTGTCGTTATAGAGCACTTCATTATGATCTGCATCAATATCGATCGGGGCATTGGTATCGTGATGGCGGAAGCCCTGTGCCGATAAAGGCGTCAGAATAAAGGCAATGCCGCAGAGGGATAAAGCCGCTGTTTTGAAAAAGGGAAGTGACATGTAATGTTTCAGGCCAGAATGCATGGCTTTAATCTCCTGACCGGCGATCAAAATGGGTGTGGGTCTGGCCATCCATAACAGCCTTGCCATTGATGAGGTCTACATTGATACTTTGGCCTTGGAAATGACCGTTAGGTGTTTTTCCAGAAACCGGACGTTGGCTTGTAATAAGTCGTTTATCAAGATCAAGAACAATATCCTGTCCATTGACATGATAGCCATTTGACATAACCAATTCGGCAGGCCCGTCGATCGTTAAGATATTGGAATCCATATTATAGCGTCCATGGGGCGCGGTAACGGTGGCGGGGCCGCTGTCTAAAGTTATTTCGGCAATAAGATCCGTTAGAAAAAGTTGTGGGTCGCTGGAATCAGGTTGTGTTGCCGATTCAGCCTTGAGTTCAAAAACGCGGCCATGATCGTCATGGCCGCGGTAAATCGCCTTTTTGAGGTTCATTCGCTCTTTTGATGTCGCGATATGATCGCGTGACAACATAAAGCTGAGATCTCGTCGCCCGATAAGGGGCGTAATCGCCATCATGGCCACCACGATGATAATCGCGATGGGAAAGATAATCCGAAGGATGTGGATTATCCTGTCATGGCTACCTCCAGCCAGAGCCCAGCGGCGTTGGATAAATTGGTCAGAAGGAGCCATGCCCGGCATGAGAGAATCAATCCTAAAACGGCGTTTTTATTCTTACATATGAGCGAAAATATCGGTATCCGGCCAACCGGCAATATCCAATTTTGCCCGCGTTGGAAGAAAGTCGAAGCAAGCCTGTGCCAGTTCTTCCCGTTTTTCACGTTTCAGACGGATGTCCAGCTTTTCTTTTAAAGCGTGGAGGAAACGAACATCGGAAGCCGCATATTCGCGCTGTGGATCGGATAATTTTTCCCCGCCCCAATCAGAGCATTGCTGCTGCTTGGAGATGTCACTTCCCAGTAATTCCCGCACTAGTTCTTTTAAACCGTGGCGGTCGGTATAGGTTCTGATCAGCTTTGAAGCAATTTTGGTGCAATAGACCGGTGCAGCCATAACACCGAGGTAATAAAGAATCGCGGCGATGTCGAAGCGGCCAAAGTGATAAATCTTGAGTCGTTTTGGGTCGGCCAACACAGCTTTCAGATTGGGCGCGCTATAATCGCTGTCTGGTGCGAATCGAACCAGATGCTGGTCGCCTTTACCATCAGAAATCTGCACAACACACAGTCGATCACGACGGGTAATCAGCCCCATTGTTTCTGTATCGACGGCAACAGGCCCCTCAGAAAGCGCATCTTTGGGTAAATCTTCTTCGTGGAAATAAACAGTCATGGAAAGCGGCATAGAACTAAGCCGCGCTTGTCTCAAGCCATATCCGCCGATTTTAGACTGTTTTCGACCCTCATCGGGTCAATTTCGACCGCTTTAATCACTCATTTCATCTGAATTATTAATATATTTGTTAGTTTGGTGTGGAAACTACTCGCAGTTATCGTGTTTTAAAGGTAAAGAAGATATGTGTTGTGCCGAGCGGTCGGTGCAGCAGGGTATGCGTCTCTCGTTCGATGCATGCCCAGAATTGAAGTTGGACGAACCAAGAAAGTATTTAAGGGCATGAGTTTCGATAGAGGCAGACGTAGCCAACGTGGCGGCCGAGATAAACGTGAGAGCTTCGGCGGCGACGATTATAGTTTTGGTGGCGGTGATCGTTTCGGTGGCGGTTTTGGCGGTGGTGACCGCTTTGGTGGTAATGATCGTTTCGGTGGTGGCGGTGATCGCTTCGGCGGCGGCGGCGACCGTTTTGGCGGCGGCGGCGGTGGCTTCCGCGGTGGCCGTGGTGGCGGCGGCGGTGGCGGCATGCCCCCGCAGGTTGTCGGTGAAGGCACCGGTGTAGTAAAATTCTTTAATGCCCAAAAGGGTTTCGGCTTCGTCGTTCGCGATGATGGCGGCGAAGATGTTTTTGTTCACATTTCTGCCGTTGAACAGGCAGGATTGACTGGTCTTGCTGAAGGTCAGCCTTTGAGCTTCACTTTGGTTGATCGTGGTGGACGCGTTTCCGCTACCAACCTTGGTATTGAAGGCGAACCTTTGCCAATTACTGAATCTGCACCTGCTCCCCGCGGTGGTGAATTCGGTGGCGCCCGCAGTGGTGGCCCACAGCGTCAGCTGACGGGTGAAAAATCCAGCGGTACGGTCAAATTCTTCAATGCAATGAAAGGCTTTGGCTTTATCCAGCGCGATGATGGCCAGCCGGACGCATTTGTTCACATTTCTGCCGTTGAACGCGCAGGTCTGCCGAGCTTGAACGAAGGTGATCGTCTTACCTTTGAACTTGAAGTAGATCGTCGCGGTAAATACGCCGCAGTTAACCTGAGTCAGTTAGACGATTAATTCTTTCTGATTTTGCTAAAAAAGACCGGCTGGTTCATTCCAGTCGGTCTTTTTTTTGTCTTTTATGAAAATAGAGCTTGTTAGAAAAAACGAGCCTTCTTTTGCGGAAAAAAGACTCGTGCTTTCGTTAGGGCGCTTTTTATTCTGATTTTTCTGCGATGCGAATTCCGCGTAAAAAGATAGCGACGGCTTCACGGACTTCTTTGGATGATTCTTCGATGGGTTGTTCTTCTAGTGAGAAAAGTCGGTCGAGCAGCATGCTTCCCACGGTCATATTGAAAACCATATAGGCATATTTGACCGGATCGGAGATAGCGTAATTTCCCTTTTCCTTTTGATCAAAAAACCATCTTGTCAGATTGTCTTCTGTGTGGCCGTCTAGAATATCATTAAAGATATGCCGCATTTCTTTTGATTTATGCTCAACCGTCAGAATACGAAACAGGCATACTCGATCGGGGCGTAGAATCGTTCTGGCGATGGCCATGAGTAAGCCGCAAAGATGTTCTTCGGGGTCTTCAGAAATTTCTTCTGTTGGCCATTCGATAGAGAAAAGTCGATCTTCGAGTAATTTGGTAAATAATATCTGTTTGGACGGAAACATCTGATAGACTGTTTTCTTGGACATGCCCGCCTCGCGGGCAACCCGATCCATACTGGAGCCATCATAGCCATAATTTTGCAATACTATTGCAGCAGCCTTTAGAATGAGGGCACAGCGCTTTTTCTCATCAAGCTGTGGTGGGCGTCCTACATGGCGTTTTGAAGAACAGCTATCGGATGGTTCGGGTGACATGGTGTTTGAATAATGTCCTTTAACTGGGATGAAAGCACAAGGTCGGAGAGGTTTTTCTGTTCATCTAAATGAAAGAATTTTTGTCTTGACCTCTTTATAGAGGAACGATATTTTTCAAATAAGAAACTTATCAGTTTCTTATTATCAGATTCGATGTAGCCTTTTAAAAAACTTTTTTAAAAAAGTCTTAGCGAAATATAAAAAAATCAGGATAGGGGTTTCCGGTTGAAACGAAAAATCGCTGTGTTGCCTGTTTTGGCCGGATCACTTCTGATCCTGACGGCTTGCCATCATCAGCAGAAAGAAGCGGAACTTCCATTACAGGAAGTGAGCTTTGTTGAAGTAAAATCGCAGCCTTTAACTATTCATAGTAGCCTACCGGGGCGGACTTCTGCCTATGAAGTTGCCGAGGTTAGACCACAGGTTAATGGTGTGGTTATGGCTCGCTACTTTAAAGAAGGTACCGATGTTAAAAAAGGGCAGCCGTTATTTTTGATAAATCCGGCACCCTATCAGGCGACCTATGATGTAAATAAAGCACAGTTAGCGCGTGCTGAGGCGCAGGAAAAAACGGCTGCGGCAAAATTGGAGCGTTATAAGGCGCTGGCACCTGCTCAGGCTATTAGCCGTCAGGATTATGATGATGCCTTGGCTACGGACCGCTCCGCAAAAGCCGATATTGCCCAAGCAAAAGCGAATATCGAATTATCCGCCGTTAATTTGGGATATACCCATGTGACTGCCCCGATTACGGGGCGTATTGGCCGTGTTTTGACAACGGTTGGTGCCTTGGTGACATCGGGGCAAAGCTCCAACATGGCGATTGTGACCCGTCTTGATCCAATTTACGTCGATGTGAATTTGCCTACCGTCGATTTTTTACGGTTGCGGCGCGAATTAAAGGCTGGAACCTTGAAACGGAATGGCAATGATGCCGAGGTTTCCTTAATTCTGGACGATAATTCAACCTATAACCAGACTGGGCGGCTGGCTTTAAGTGAAGTCAGTGCCGATCCCCAGACCGCAACGATTATTGTCCGTGCGGTTTTCCCCAATCCCGAACGGTTATTGTTGCCGGGTATGTTTGTTTATGGCCGGATAGAAGAAGGTGTCGATCCGAACGCCCTTTTGGTTCCGCAAGAAGCCATTTTCCGGAATAATCATGGCGATCCAATGCTGTATATCGTCAATAAAGACGATGTCATTGAAACGCGCCAGGTGAAAACCGGTGAAGCCGTTGGAAACCAGTGGGCCATTATGTCGGGCTTGAAGAAGGGCGAACGCGTTCTGGTAACGGGTCTTCAGAAAGTAAATATCGGCGATAAAGTTCACCCGGTGAAAGCTTCTTCGTCTTCGGAAGCGGCTCCACCAGCTGAGAAGGGTAGCAACGCGTAAATATGGCTCGCTATTTTATTGACCGCCCTGTCTTTGCCTGGGTTATCGGTTTAATCATTATGTTATTGGGTGGATTGGCCATTCTTAAAATGCCGATCGCCCAATATCCGAATGTGGCACCGCCTCAAGTCGAAATCGGGGTTTTCTATCCCGGGGCTTCCGCTGAAACTATTAACAACACCGTTGTGCGACCCATTTTGCAGCAGATGCATGGGTTGGATAATCTGGAATATATCTCCGCATCGTCCTTTGCATCTGGTCAGATGACGATCGATTTGACCTTTGCGCAGGGCACCGATGCCGATATCGCGCAGGTGCAAGTCCAGAATAAACTGCAATTGGCGCAGCCTCGCCTGCCGTCAGATGTGGTGAATCAGGGTATTACGGTTAACCGTTCTGCCAAAAGCTTTATGATGATCATGTCGTTCATCTCGACCGATGGCAGCATGTCCTATCAGGACATTAACGATTACGTGGCATCCAATATTGCTGATCCTTTAAGCCGTGTTTCTGGTGTTGGGGATTACACCCTGTTCGGTTTTGAATATGCGATGCGTATCTGGTTAGATCCGGCCAAGTTATATAAATATAATTTGACGGTTGCCGATGTTCAAAGTGCGATTTCAACCCAGAACGTCCAGTTGTCTTCGGGTGAATTAGGCGGTTTGCCAGCCGTAAAGGGTATCCGTTTGGATGCGACCATTATTGGCCCAACGCGCTTGACGTCACCGGAAGAATTCAAAAATATTCTGATTAAAGCTTTATCTGACGGTGCCCAGATTAAATTGGGTGACGTGGCTAAAGTTGAGCTGGGGGCACAAAATTATAGCTTTGATATTCGCTATAATAACCAGCCGGCCTCCGGCATCGCTATCAAATTGGCACCGGGTGCGAACCAGCTTCAAACCGAGAAAATGATCCGGCAGCGCTTGGCTGACTTGGAGCCATTCTTCCCGCATGGTTTGAAGATCGAATATCCGGTTGATACCGAACCTTTCATTACCGCGTCTATTCACGAAGTTGTCGAAACTTTGGTTGAAGCCATTGTGCTTGTTTTCTTCGTGATGTTGATTTTCTTGCAGAATTTCCGAGCGACTTTGATCCCGACCATTGCTGTCCCTGTTGTTTTATTGGGTACCTTTGGTGTGCTTTCTGTCCTTGGATTTTCAATCAATACGTTGACGATGTTGGCGATGGTGTTGGCAGTCGGCCTGTTGGTTGATGATGCTATTGTCGTTGTCGAAAATGTTGAACGTTTGATGCGAGATGAAAAGCTGTCTCCAAAAGAGGCGGCCAAGCGCTCGATGGATGAAATTTCCGGCGCTTTGATCGGTATTGTGTTGGTTTTATCTGCCGTGTTCTTGCCTATGGCGGCATTCTCGGGATCCACAGGGGTTATTTATCGTCAGTTCTCGATCACGATTGTGGTCGCGATGGGACTGTCTGTTTTGGTGGCTATGGTGATGACACCGGCGCTTTGTGCGACGATGTTAAAGCCGATAGATCATGAAGCTGAAGCCGAGAAAAAACCGGGAATATTTGGCCGTTTTGCCAATGGTTTTAACCGCGCCTTTGATAAGCTGAATAATGGTTATCTTGGCGGTGTTTCTTGGTTGTTGGGTCGATCAATCAAGGGGGCTGTTGCCTTTTTGATTATCGTCGTCGGCGTTGGTTATTTATTTACCCGTTTACCGACCGGCTTCTTGCCTGATGAAGATCAAGGTGAGTTTATCGGTCAGGTCACATTGCCAACGGGTGCGACGCAAGAACAGACTTCGGAAGCCGTTCATAAGGTAACCGATTATTTGTTGGCTGCCGAAAAAGACAGTGTTCTGTCCGTGATGACCGTCAGTGGTTTTAACTTTGGTGGTCAGGGGCAAAATGCCGGTTCCTTCTTCGTTCGTCTGAAGCCATGGGGGCAACGTCCAAAATCATCACAAACAGCATCGGCTTTGGCGATGCGAACGATGATGCATTTCTGGAATGATCCGACAGCCATGACCTTCGCCTTTAATATGCCTGCTGTTCGTGACTTGGGTAATGCCACGGGTTTTGACCTTGAGTTAGAAGATCGCGGCCATATTGGGCATGAAAAATTCTTGGAAGCCCGCAATATGTTGCTGGCTATGGCAGCCAATGACCCGCGTTTAAGTGGGGTCCGCCCGAATGGTATGGAGGATGCTGCCCAGTATCATTTGACGGTTGATTACGGCAAAGCCGTCATGATGGGATTGACCCCGAATGACGTCAATGTGGCTTTACAGGGATCTTTAGGGTCGATTTACGTCAACCAATTTATGCGTGATGACCGTGTGAAGCAGGTTTATCTGATGGGAACGCCCGCCGCCCGCATGTTACCTTCCGATTTTTCGAAATGGTATTTGCGGAATAATGTCGGAACGATGGTGCCATTTAGTGCCTTCATGACAGGTGAATGGCAGAAGGGCCCTCAGAAAGTCGAAAACTATAACGGTTATAATTCATTTGAAATCATGGGCACGCCGGCACCGGGGCATAGTTCGGGTGAAGCCATTCAAGCCATGACTGAGATTATCCATAAATTGCCTACGGGTGTTGGGCATGAATGGACTGGACTTTCGTTTGAAGAGCAGGCGGCGGGTTCGTCAACCATGTCTCTTTATGCGATTTCCGCTATCGTGGTGTTGTTCTGTCTGGCTGCGCTTTATGAAAGCTGGGCGGTGCCGATATCGGTTATTTTGGTTCTGCCACTGGGTGTCTTGGGTGCGGTTGCAGCAACCTTGATGCGTGGGCTTTCAAACGATGTCTATTTCCAGATTGGTTTGTTAACGACTGTCGGTTTGACCGTTAAAAACGCCATTTTGATTGTCGAATTCGCGAAAGCCTTTTTTGATAACGGCATGCCGTTAATGCAGTCTGTTGTTCAGGCAGGGCGCGAGCGGTTAAGGCCAATTTTGATGACCTCTATTGCCTTTGTGTTAGGGGTTATTCCGTTGAGCATTGCAACGGGGGCATCATCAGCGGCTCGTATCGCGATCGGAACGGCGGTTGTGGGCGGTATGGTGACCGCAACTTTGCTGACGATTTTCTTTGTGCCGCTTTTCTTTGTGGTGGTTTTGAAGCTGTTCCGCGTGAAACCGAATAAGCTGAATGCGGAGGAAGCCGCCTGATGACCTTGTTTTCTTCTTCTGCTGCTCCGGTAAAGCGGAGTAAAAAAAGATGGCATCGGCCTTTGATGGTGTTTCTTTCGGCCAATATGTTGTTGGCCGGATGCACCATGGCACCGAAATATCATCGTCCGGCTGCATCCGTTGCCCCGCAATGGCCGAAAACGGCAGCACCAACGGTTGTGGATAGCCACTCACTGAAGCCCAATCCGATGGCAAAGGATATCGGTTGGGAAGAGTTCTTTAAAGATCCACGTCTGAAAGCCTTGATTGCGATTGCTATTCGTGAAAACCGCGATTTGCGTTCGTCTATTCAGGCTATTGGAGAGGCACAAGCCCGATATCGGGTGCAAAGAGCGTCTTTGTTACCAGCGATTGGTGGCACCGGCGAGGTGATGTATCAGCAGCCTTCGGGTAAATCTGGTTTGAGCTTTGCTCCGGGTGTCGGTGAAGGCATCCCGCGTTTTCATTATTATTCAATGGGTATTGGTTTTTCTTCCTATGAAATCGATATCTTTGGCCGCATCCGCAGTTTGAGCAAAGAAGCGGCGGAGAGGGCGTTAAGTCAGGAAGAAACCGCGAGAGGCACGCTGATCAGTCTGATTTCGCAGGTGGCGAATAGCTATATTGCGTGGTTGGCTGATCGAGAAATCCTGAATTTGGCAGAGGAAAGCTATCAGGCCGCCAAGCATAATTTCGAATTATCGCGGGCTTTATTAGAGCATGGTGAGGCCAGCCTCCTTACGGTAAATCAGGCAGAAACGCTGTTCCAGCAGAAAGCCGATCTGCGTGAGCAGGCGAGACGCCAAATGGCATGGGAAGAGAATAATCTGACCTTGTTAATTGGTCAGCCGATACCTGCGGATTTGCCGTCACCATTACCTTTTGGTGAGCAAAATATCATGGAAGATTTATCGGCAGGTTTGCCTTCCGATCTTTTGCAAAACCGGCCTGATATTAGAGCGGCGGAACATGATTTGAAGGCAGCCAATGCCGATATTGGTGCTGCACGAGCCGCCTTTTTCCCACGCTTGGCACTGACTTCTTCGGTGGGTAATTCCAGTCTTAAGCCTTCGCAGATTATTACGACGGCAGCAAATACTTGGGGATTCCAGCCAGAATTGACGGTTCCTATTTTTAACTGGGGACAAAATCGCGCGAATTTGAAAATATCTAAAGCCGAACGTGATATGAAGATTACGGCCTATCAGAAGGCTATTCAAAGCGCGTTTAGAGATGTTTCCAATGCGTTGGTTGGACGGGATACCTATCATCAAGAAGAGGTCGCCTTAGCCCAAGCGGCAGCCAAAGCCGAGAATAACTGGAGTTTGGCGCGTTTACGGCAAGCGCAGGGAAGTGATTCTGCGATTACGATGCTGAATTATGAGCAGACCTATTACCAAGCCGAATATCAGGCGGTGCAAAATAGGGTTGCCCGATATCAGAATTTAGTCACGCTTTATGCGGCTTTGGGAGGGGGCGTAAAAGAAAAATCGCCACCTTTGGATCAAACGGTAGCGCCCAATAAAGGGGTGAATAAAGTCAATTAAGGGTAAAAATATTCCGGATCAGATGACTGATCCGGAATATTTGTTTTTATTCTATTCCAGTTCGAAAACTGCCTGAATAGTAATCGAGACGCTTTGCTGTCCTGATACAACGGGCGTCGTCGGTGAGACATCTGCAGAACGGGCGCTGACCGACATTAACATCGGTCGTATACCCGATGGCGTATTCGGTTGGCCTTCTGAAATAAGAACGATGCGTTTGACACGCATGCCGACCGAACGGGCATAAAGGTCAGCCCGACTTTTTGCAGCTGCAATGGCTTTAATTCTTGCCTGATCCTGCGCCTGATCGGAGTTTGAAAGGGAAAAGTTGGGCCCTTCTAAATCCTCGACATTGGCCTGCACCATTTTATCGACGATTGCACCGATGCGGTTAAGATCGTGAATACGAACTTGTATCGAGCTGCGTGCCTGATAGCCGATGCGCTGTGGTGGTTTATTCTGATCATAGCGATAGCGCGGGCTTATATTGATATTCCGCGTTTCGATATCGTCATTGCTGATGCCGCTTTCCCGCAGGCTGGCCAGCAAATTCGTCATTTTCTTCGCATTTTCGGCCGTTGCCGTGGCTGCTGTCGCGCTGTCGGCACTGGTCATCGCGGTGATTGTTGCCAGATCGGGGGTGGCCTTTACTTCACCTGTAGTAGAGATCACAAGTTTTGTGCCGGACATTTGCATATTGGATTCAGTCATTTCTGATGAACGCGCCGCCTGCAACGACATAACCGGCACAGCGGCAAGCAAGCTTCCGATCGCAATTGTTTTCAAGGAGGCTGAAGAGTTTTTCCATAAAGTTTTCAATTTTGACATTCTATTCGCCCGACATGGTAATAAGATAAAGAAAAAACGTTATTTTCGACGAAAGGTTTCGTTTGAAAGTAAATAATTTTCTTTATTGAGTGGCTATGTTGCGTTGAATGTTGTCAGTTTTTGGGAAGAACAAATATATTGTCAGTGCTTTCTATATTAAAATTTCATTAATTTTTATTTATCTATTTCTAATTTTGAAATTTTTTTCAGAGTTTTATGAAAAAGAGTGATGGCAGAAGTATATTACTTTGCCTTTTGTAGGCTGATGGAAAAGAGATTTTTATCCATAAATACTTTTGCTAAAAGCCTTTTGTTACAGCGCAGGTTCGAAAGACAGGAAGTGGGGGACGATGACACATGACCACGATCAAAATAATGAAACCGAACCTTTTGGTTTAACGGCGGAAGAGCTTGCCCGCGCGCAAAGACATCGTTTGGTTATTATTATCCTTGGCATCATTGCCATTGCGTTACTGATTATCTTTATTGCATGGCGCGCTAAAGTGACGGCTCCGGTACAAATCATTGCGGAACCCGTGCATGTTTCGACAGTGGCGCCTGTTCAACGCTCTGTAACGGGGATGGTTTCAGCAAATGGCCATTTGGCACCTGCAAAAGAGATTGTCGTTACTGCCCCGAATATTGATGGTAAAGTTGTCAAAGTCCTTGTTGCTGTGGGGGATCGGGTTCAGGCTGGTCAGCCTTTGGCTTTGATAAGTCATAGCGATTCAGATCAAAGCAATTTTGAACAGCAGGCCTTGGCAGAATCCCAGTTGGCTGATCTGGTTATTGCAGAAAGCGAATATAAAAGAGCGGAAGCGGCTGGTGACACGACCTTGGCTGAAATTTTAAAGAAAGATTATGACGAAGCGTCCCGACATGTTCGCCATAAGGTTGGGAAATCCACCCGTAAGAAAATCGTTACCCTGACACCCGTAACGGCACCTGTCAGTGGTATGATTTTATCTTGTTCGGCAGAAAAAGGGGCTGCCGTTATTTCTAATTCGACCGAGCTTTTCCGGATTGCTGAAAAAGGCGAAATCGAAATGCAGGCGAATGTCGGTGAAAAAGACCTGCCGAATATTTCGGTGGGTGCCTCGGCTGATGTTAAAATTGCCGGATTGGATAACAGTTTTTTTGGCCGGATATCTGCCATTTCGCCGGTTGTTGATAATATCACCCATATGGCAACGGTGCATATTTTGTTGGACAACAATGCGACCTTGAAATCTGGTTTATCCGCTGAAGCCCATATCCATACGATGCCTGTTCAAGCGCTCGTTTTGCCCGATGCGGCTATTATGAGCGATGATACCGGTCATTACGTTTATAGTTTGGATGAAGGTAATGCGGTTGCCCGTCATCAGGTAGCTTTGGGTCAAAAAACATCCGATGGACAATGGGAGGTCTTATCAGGCTTGCAAAAACAGGATAATATCGTGGCCTCGTCCGGTTCGATGGTAAGCCCCGGTGACAGGGTTATTGTCGATAAAAAGTAGTTTTTTTGCTGAAAATAAAAGCGTTAGGAAAGCCTTCCGGTATTTTATCGGGAGGCTTTTTTGCAAAATGGTTCTTTTCTAAGATAGCTCTTTTCTGGCAAAAAATCTTGTCATGCCCATATACTGGCTATGTTTAGATCTATGGCACATCAGATGACCGTGAAAACGGCAGCCACCTTACTTCTGGTTTTGATGGTTGCGCTGTTTTTTATCGGGCGCGAGCTGGATCATTTTTACCCCGGCCACTGGGCTTGGGGTTTTTTGATTGCATTTTCTGAAGCGGCGATGGTCGGCGGCTTGGCTGACTGGTTTGCTGTAACGGCTTTGTTTCGGCATCCTTTGGGGCTGCCATTCCCGCATACGGCGCTTATTCCCCATGCCAAAGATCGGATTGCGGTCAATTTGGCAGGTTTTATTGAAACCCATTTTTTGCGTTCTATTGTTTTGGCACGTCGGCTGAAAATGGTCGATGCAGACCGTTTTCTGTTGCGGCTGACAGATGACAAGATAACAGCCGATAATGCCCTGAAGAGCCGTCTGCGGCGTTTCTGGCCTAAATTAGGGGGGCATATCAACTATCCCGCCGTCAGCGAAGAAATTACAGGTAGCGTATTAGGTATAATTAAAAAATCTGACCCAACGATTACCCTTGGTGATGTGTTGAAAGAAGCTTTGGAAAAGAAGAAGCAGGTCGATTTGATTACCTCTGTTCTGCGTTCATTTGCAGATTGGCTGGTGCATCATGAAGATGTCATTCGCGAGATGGTCAGTAAGCGTTCTGGCAGCTTTTTGAGATGGACGGGGCTGGATTCTCGTTTGGCAGATAGCATCTATGATGCGGTTAACCGTCTGGTGAATGAGATGATGGTTGATCCAGAACATCCATTGCGTTTGCGTTTTGATGAGACTTTATGGAATTGGGTTGAAAAGCTGCGGACTGATCCGGCGCTGCAAATACGACTTAATCATATCAAAAATCTGATTTTGGATAATCCTGCCATTCACGATCGAGTGAAAGCCAAAATAGAAAGTGGTTTGCAGGGATTTCTTTTAGATAAAGATGAAAAGAGCGCTTCGCCGATAGCGATTAATAATCGTTGGCGTTCTTTACTCGCCGAATGGGGGGAAGCCGTTACCGAAGATAGTCAGACGAGAGCGGCTTTTAACCGCATTTTTAGGCGAATTATGATTGGGGTTATCGTTCCGCATAGCCATCAGATCACCCGATTGATTACGGATACGGTGGAAAAATGGGATGGTGACGAGGTCGCCGGACGGATTGAAAAAGCAGTTGGTGGAGAGCTTCATTATATCCGTTTATCCGGCACCTTCGTCGGTGGAGCGATTGGCCTGTTATTGCATATCGCTAGTTTGATTATACGTTGATATGGCGCTTTTTTGACGTGACGATAAGCCATAGGCCAGAGAGCACCATCGGAATGGTGAGGGTTTGTCCCATCGTCAGACCCCATGAGAGTGTGCCAAGCTGGACATCCGGTTCTCTGAACCATTCAACAATAAAGCGGGATAGGCCGTAGCCAACCAGAAAGAATCCGGCGAGTTTCCCCGGATGAAAACGGGATTTGGTGGCAAAAAATTGGTAATTCAGAAAAGCAAACAGGATAATGCCTTCTAAGCCGGCTTCATAGAGTTGGCTGGGATGGCGGGGTAGGGCGCCAGCCTGCGGGAAGATAACCGCCCAAGGCATTGTGCTGGGGCGTCCCCATAATTCACCATTAACGAAATTAGCCAATCGTCCAAGGAACAGGCCAATAGGTGCTGCACAACCGATGTAATCGGCTATTCTGAGCCAGCTGAGGCGGTTTGATGTCTTTACCCACCAGATGGCAAGAAAGACGCCTATCATGCCGCCATGATAGGACATGCCGCCTTCCCATAATTTGAAAACTTCTAGAGGGTTTTCGAGAATGGCCGGTTGATAGAACAAGACATAAGCCAGTCGTCCACCGACGAGAATGCCCAATGTTGACCAGAAGACCAAATCATCGGTTTGTTCCGGTTTCATCGGTGCGCCGGGTTGCTTTAAAAGGAAAAGCACATAACGCCATGCCAAAAGAATGCCGGTGATATAGGCCAAAGCATACCAATGGATCATTGGATGAAGCGTTAATCCAAAAAGATGCCAGATCCCAAGATCAAAGGCGATCGGGGATAATCCCAAAGCATCAAAATGGATAACGCTTTTCATCTGTTTGATAAAAGCGAATGGCACAGAAAATCCTTTCAACACTAAAAGCAAGATATCCGCTGAAATGATGAATAATAAATGGCCGGAAAAACAAGGTTAAGGTGATATCAGCCATTGTGAACAGTTATAGCGGGATAAATGAGTGATTTTATAGCTGCCATATAAAGAGGCAGAGAAAAAGACAAAGAAAAAGACAAAGAAAAATCGAATTATCCTGATCTTTGCCAGATACAAAAAATCCGGCCTTTTTTAAAAGACCGGATTCTTGAGGTGATAAACAGCTTGTTTGGTTATTCTGCTACGGCCTCAGCTTTTTTCGGTAAAAAAGTACCGTCTTTTAAGCTGGATTCGATTTCTTCCAAACTGCGGCCTTTGGTTTCAGGCACCGCGAAATAGACGAAAACAAAGCCAACCGCGTTCAAGCCACCATAGAACCACATGGAACCACCGATACCGAGCCAGCCGGTCATCGTTAACGCGGTTGAAGTCAGAATGAGGTTTGAACCCCATAATGTTGCCGCATGAAGGCTGGTTGCACGAGCGCGGATGCAAAGCGGGTAAACTTCGGAACCGATAAGCCAACCAATGACCTGAATACCACCCGCATTAAAGATCATGAAGGCAAACAGGCAGGCGAGAATGAGCCAGCGATGTTCGGATGCGCCACCTGGAAGGTTAAAGGCAATACCCAAAGCAAAAAGGCTGAGTGCGGCAAGAGGCATCATCATAAGCGCTAATTTGCGACGACCCACGTGATCGACCAGTAATTTACCGATTGTCGTCATGATGACGTAGATAACGGCAACGCCCAAGGCCGAGTAATAGGCCATTTGTTCGGTGAAGCCAGAATCACGCAAAAAGGTTGGGGTGTAATAGATCATCATTTCAATACCGGAAAGCTGGGTGAACGCAGCCACACCTAAACCGGCAATCAAGGCAGGACGAACCCAAGGTTCAGTTAATGCCTTCCAACCATCTTGGGCTTCTTCTTTCGTCCGGTTGCTGATCCGTTTAATGGAACGCAATTCTTTCGTGACTTCGCCTTCGGTTTCACGAACCGAATCCAGCATGTCACGGGCTTCTTCAACGCGTTCCTGACGCACCAGCCAACGCGGGCTTTCCGGAAGCATCATCATCGAGCAAAGCAGCACAGCGGCCGGAATGGCGGCAACGCTGAACATCGTCCGCCACGTCCATTCTTCCTGTAAGAAGGCGCCGACCATACCGGCGGCCAAAATACCAAGGCCGATTGAGATGTTATAGAAGGTGACCATGCGGCCGCGTTGGTTGGCAGGTGCCAATTCGGCAATATAGACCGGCACAATTTGTGAAGATCCACCGACGGCAAAACCCAAAATCAAGCGGGCAACGCCCAGCCAAAAGGCAGAAGGGGCATAACCAGCAGCAACAACGCTGACCCCGAAGATGGCGGTAACGATCATAATCATGTGGCGGCGGCCAATAAAGGCGGAGATCCGTCCACATACCAAAGATCCGACAACAGCGCCGAATAACAAGATACTGGTGATGATTTCTTGTTGATGGGCATCAAGTTTGAAATCATGCGCAATATTCATCAGAGCGCCTGAAATAATACCCGTGTCATAGCCATAAAGAAAACCGGCAATAGCAGCGACAAGCACTGTGCCTAGTAAATATAATTGTGATCCGATATAATCTGAAAAAGTATTTCGGACATTTGTTTGGGTATCATTTTCTACTTCTGAATTGTTATTCATCTAGAAATTTATCCCTTTTTTTAGTGTCCTTTCATAAAAATACTGTTTTAATAATAATAAAAATTACTATTTTTATTTATCTATAGTAATAAATATTTAAAAAACAAAAATATTCAGAATAAATAAAAGTAAACTAAATTAATGTTTAAACTATTATTTATTATAATATACACGTTATGTAAAAATAACGTATATTTTAGATAAAAGGACAGGAGAGAGAATGAAGGATCATCCTTCCATTTTCGCTAGATTATACATAAAAACTTTTAAAAATCAAATATGTTCCAATAACCTTAAAAATCGTAACATTTTACAGCATTAAAATATCTTTTTTTTATGAAAGGATTCCAGAGGATTATACATAATGTTTGTTACATTTTTTTGTGTGGAAAAAGGGCTGTAAAATTTTTTGAAAAACGGATTGGAAATGCGGGATTCTAATTTTTTTATGTCCGTTTTTAAGTGTTTTTTGAAATTATAAAGGTGATCTTTGAAAAAGATGAAGGGGCGAATGACCTGACCTCTAAATGTATTATTTTATAATATTAAATGTTTATTTTTTAATTTTAATAAAAAATTTGCCATTCGAAGAAACGGTGCTGCCACCGCGATTGTCTTGATAGGACGTAGGCAATTTTAGCGCTTGGGCATAAAAAAAGCGCATACCCAAAAAGGCATACGCAATCATTTAGTTTTTAGAATATGTCTTCTGGCGTCAGAGACAGTAAAAAACGCTTTTGCGTTTTACTGCCCTGACGTTCCCAGAACCAGCTTAGGCTGCAGCGAGCTTTTTGGTAACTTCACGTTTTACCTTAATGGCTCGTGTAGAAAGCTTTTCGTTTTTGGTCTTTAACAACCAGTTGTCCAGACCACCGACATGTTCAACAGAACGCAGGCCGTGGGTTGAAACACGAAGCGTAACACCTTTGCCCAGAGCATCGGAGATCAACGTAACATTCTGAAGGTTAGGCAGAAAGGTCCGTTTCGTCCGGTTATTGGCGTGGGATACGTTATTGCCTACCTGGCGGCCTTTGCCGGTCAGTTCGCAAATGCGCGACATTTTCTCTCATCCTGAATGGCCGGGAGGATCGACAGACGGACATACATCGCCCAAAGCCCGTGATCATTCCCCTTATGGAAAGCAAAGGCGGATAGCCTGCCTTGCCAGATTCGTCAAGCAAAGAAGCCATTTCGCCCAGTAATGGCAGCCATTATAGCCCATTCCTGTCAAAAATACTACATATTTTGCCAAGAGAAAAAGAGAGGTCTTTTGGGAGTCGTGGAAGACATTTGCTTTTACCCGTTAGTGGACAGAGGGCAGAATGATGCCGTAAGGATGACCGCATTTCTGTTATTTTAGAATAAGGTTTGCCCCCATTTCGAGTTTTCCGCCCTTTCCATTGCCCGAACCAATGCAAGTCGCGCTTTTGCAGGCTGAGAAGTCTGGCGATCAGGGGGAGGTGCCTGTCGGTGCGGTGGTAACTTTTCAAGGCAAAATTATCGCGGTAGCCGGTAATGCGATGCAGCCACCCTTTATTGACCCGACAGGACATGCGGAAATACGTGCTTTACGCCAAGCGGCCCTTGCTTTGGGATCAAGCCGCCTTGATCAATGTGATCTTTGGGTAACTTTGGAGCCTTGTGCCATGTGTGCAGGTGCCATTGCAACTGCCCGTATTCACAGGCTTTATTATGGTGCGGAGGATGTAAAAGGGGGCGCCGTTTTATCGGGCCCTCGTCTGTTTTCGCAGCCCACTTGTCACCATCAGCCTGAAATTTATAATGATCTTGGTAGCGCCCAAGCCGCAGAATTATTGCGACAGTTTTTTAAAAACAAAAGAAAATAGAGAAATAATAGCCTTCGTTTAAAAACAGTTTTTCTTATTTTTTATGTCTGTTCTATGGTTAGCTGACCTTAATCAATTAAGGCCATGCTATTTTAACATGCGGGATATCAAACTGTATTTTTCCAAAAAAATAATGATGTTTTAAATATAGAGAAAAATTCTTTGTTTAAATTTTTACTCTTTGCCATTTATTTTCTGTTGTTTTGATATAAAATCGAGCGCATGATGAATATCATTTATATATTTTTAGAATCGTGACACCACATCCTTCTCTGACACCTTTCCCTTGGCATGATTGTCTGCTTCTCGTCGCGTTGATAGCTTTTAACGGCTTATTTGCGATGTCCGAGCTGGCTATTATTTCATCCCGTCGTCCTAAGCTTGAAGCTATGGCGCGGTCGAGCAAGGGAGCAAGTGCGGCTCTGACCTTAAGTGCGCATCCAGGCCGCTTCCTATCAACAATGCAGGTCGGTATTACCGGCATTAGCACCTTGGCGGGTGCTGTCTCCGGTGAAACACTGGGGGGGCCGATCGGTCAAAGGCTGGCGCTGCTGGGTGTTCCCAATGCTATGGCATGGGGTTTCACTGTAGCAATCGTCGTCACAACCTATTTTTCCCTTATTGCCGGAGAGCTGGTTCCTAAACAGATTGCTCTGCGTGCGCCGGAACAGATTGCGGCTGTCACCGCTATTCCTGTTTTATGGCTATCCCGTATTACGGCACCAGCCGTCTGGTTACTGGATAAATCCAGTGCGCTTGTTTTCCGTTTGGCCGGTATGAACCGTGAAACCCATAATCAAGTGACCGCGGAAGAAGTCCGGCTGACGATTACCGAAGCCTTTCAGGCAGGGGTTATCGAGGAAAATGAAAGACAGATCATTTCCGGTGTTATCCGGTTGGCTGATCGGCCTGTTCGTGAAATCATGACGCCAAGAACTGAAGTCGGATGGCTGGATATGGAAGCAGATATTCCGACTTTGTCCAAAAATTTGGCTTCTATGCCGCATAGCCGGATGCCGGTTGCGATCGGATCGGTTGATAATATTATCGGTGTTGTGCATTCGCGCGATATCGTGCGTGTTTTGATGCGTGGCGAGCGTTTGGATATCAAACGTCTGATGCGGCCTGCGCCTATTGTTCCTGACCAGACTACGGTTATGGCGGCTCTTGATAGTTTGCGTCTGGCCGAAGTGCCTTTAGGGCTGGTTCATGACGAATATGGCCATTTTGAAGGGGTTGTTGCCCCTGCCGATTTATTGGCCGCAATGAGTGGTCATTTCGTTTCGGATGCGGGTGGAAAAAATGATCCTTCTATTATCGAAGATACCGAAGGGCATTATATCATTTCCGGTTCTTTATCCGCTGATCAGATGGCAGATAAGCTTGGCTTTGAGCTAGATGAAGACCGCGATTATGCCACGGTTGCTGGTTTTGCGCTTTCGGTTTTGCGGCATTTGCCGGTCGTAGGCGAATATTTTATTTCGCATGGTTGGCAATTTGAGATTTTGGATATTACCGGCCACAAAATTGAAAAAGTAGGCGTATCCAAAGCTGAACCTGAAGCGGTCGAAGAAGAATAAAAGCTTCAAAGACTTGATATTTAAGTCTTTGAAGCTTTTTAGAGAATTAATTTTTAAGGATACGGGCGTTCCACTTAGCGGTGGAGCGCACCGAATTTGCTTTCAAAAGTTTCGATATCGCCAGCATCCAATAATTTGGCCTGTTCTACCCAATGTTCACGCGCGATTCTGCCGCTGAATGCGCCCATTTTGGGGTCGATTTCAGCAATGTCGGCTTCTGTCCACGCGGCAATTTGTGAAAAACGAGTGATATTCAGACCCGCCAATATTTTGTTGGCTTTGGGCCCGAGGCCTTTTATCTGGGTTAGCTTATCTGCACCATTATTATCCGAAGAGACATCGTTTGCCGGAGCCGGAATATCCGTTTTGATTTTCGCAGCTTCTGGTTGTGGATGAGATTCTTGAGGTTTTTCGGCGGGCTTTTCGTTTTCGGTTGATTTTGCCGTTACCGGAGCGGTTGAAGTTGCGCTGCTTTTGTCTTCTTGGCGCTCGCTGTTCGGAGTGGCTGCTGATGTTGTTTCTTCGGAAGTGGCTGTCGCTTTAGGAACGATCGGGATATCTTTGTGGATAGGGATTATTTCAGCTTCTTTTTTATCCGGCGTTAAATTTTGATAGGCCGGAGGTGGTGCTACTGGCTCAAAAGTCCGCTGAAGTTTGGGAGGCTGTGCCTCATCCTGTGTTTCTTCGATCGTTTTTACGGGTTTCTGGCGACGTCTGGCCAAAAACATAATCACGACGGCTACCGCTACAACAACGATAAAGGCAGCAACGGCCATTATTTCCGTTTGCGTCATGTGTTTACTCCTTACAATATCGGGGGCAAATTTCTCTGGATAAAGCTGTTTATCAGGGCGCTATGTCCGTTTTACTTCAGACGGGAAAGCAAGCCTTCTCGTCTGAAGTATCTAATTTCTGTCCTATAAATAGGTTTTTATGGCCGATTTGGCAGAGGATAGAAGGAATTTAAATTTATAAACCGATATCACCGCGCCAAAATCCATCGGGATAGTCGATGATATTGACGGCCTGATAGGCAAGATCGCGGGCTGCGTTGAAATCGGCGGCTTTGGCGGTGACATTCAGCACCCGACCACCGCTGGCTTTTAAAGTCTGGTTGTCGAGGGTCGTGCCTGCCTGAAAAACAACTGTGCCACAGGCTTCGGCTTCATCAAGTCTGGTGATGATGCCGCCTTTTTTCGGGCTGGCCGGATAGCCTTGTGCCGCGACAACAACCGTGACGGCGTAGTCATTGGAAAATTCAGGCGCAGGTTGATCCTGCAATTTCCCGATAGCGGCGGCGTAAAGTGACGGCAGGATATCGCTGTTCAGCCGCATCATCAGCACCTGACATTCAGGATCGCCCAAGCGAGCGTTATATTCGATCAGTTTGGGGCCTTCATTGGTCAGCATCAATCCGGCATAGAGAATACCGACGAAGGGCATGCCTTGTTCTTTCATCGCCCGAACGGTCGGGGTAACGATTTCTTGCATGACCCTTTTTTCAAGATCAGCCGTCAGCTTTGTTGCGGGGCTATAAGCTCCCATACCGCCGGTATTGGGGCCGGTATCACCATCGCCAACCCGTTTATGATCGCGTGCCGTGCCGAAAGGGCGAACATTTTCGCCGTCGCTGATTGCAAAGAAGCTGGCTTCTTCGCCGCGCATGAATTCTTCAACAACAATTTCGAGACCCGCATTACCGAATGCGCCCGCCGTCATATCTTGAATAGCTTGTTCAGCTTCCAATCGGCTTTCGGCGATAATGACACCTTTGCCTCCGGCGAGGCCGTCGGCTTTTATGACAACGGGGATGTCGAAATGATCAAGGGCGGCTAAGGCTTCTTCGGCGCTGCGGCAGCGTTTATAGCCCGCCGTCGGAATATTGTAGCGGGCGCAAAGGTCTTTCGTAAAACCTTTTGAACCTTCGAGCTGGGCTGCGGCTTTGTCGGGCCCGAATACCGCAATATTGGCGGCACGCAGGCTATTTCCTAAACCATCGACAAGCGGCGCTTCGGGGCCAATAACCACCAGATCAATATGGTTGTCCTGACAAAAGCGGACAACAGCCGAATGATCTGTTACAGTCAGGGCTGCCGGTTTAGCCAGTTTTGCTATACCGGGATTGCCTGTTGTGGCATATAAGGTATCAAGTGATGGCGACTGGGCAATCTTCCATGCCAAAGCATGTTCGCGGCCGCCGGTTCCGATAAGCAGGACGTTCATGAATTCTTTCTCTTTTGATGGCTCTGATCTGTTAGCTGACTCTAGCGCAACAGACAATGTGCGTGCCTTTTCTGTATCCGAAATTTCTGGCGCTTTGAAACGCACTGTTGAAGATGCTTTTAGCCATATTCGGGTCAGAGGGGAAATAACCGGTTTTACCCAAGCGGCGTCAGGGCATTGCTATCTGTCATTGAAGGATGAAAAAGCGGTTTTGAATTCGGTGATATGGCGCGGTTCTGTGTCACGGATTAAGTTTCGGCCTGAAAATGGCATGGAAGTTATCGCTACCGGACGTTTGACAACCTATGCCGGTAATTCCCGTTATCAATTGGTCATTGAAAGCTTGGAAATCGCCGGTAAAGGGGCGTTGATGGCCTTGCTTGATCAGCGGCGTCGGGCGTTGGCGGAGGAAGGGCTATTCAGCCCTGAGCGAAAGCGCGCTTTGCCCTTTATGCCGAAAATTATCGGGGTGGTTAGCTCGCCTTCGGGGGCGGTTATCCGTGATATTTTGCATCGTTTGGCTGATCGTTGCCCGACCCATGTTATTTTATGGCCGGTTCCGGTGCAGGGAGATCAAGCCGCCGCTAAAGTAGCCGCCGCCGTTAGAGGTTTTTCTGCTTTGAAAGCGGGCGATAGTATCCCAAGGCCGGATTTGTTGATTGTCGCGCGCGGCGGCGGATCTTTGGAAGATCTGTGGCCTTTTAATGAAGAAATTTTGGTTAGAGCGGTTGCGGATTCTTCTATTCCCGTGATTTCAGCGGTTGGTCACGAAACCGATACGACGTTATGTGATTATGCGGCCGATTTACGTGCGCCGACCCCAACAGCGGCGGCTGAATTGGCGGTTCCAGTAAGAAGCGAATTGGCAACGGGTCTCAATACGCTTCATTTGCGGATGAATAATGCGGTTAGCCGCTATTATAAATTATCGGAAGAACGGTTTGAAGCGGTACGTCGTCGTTTGCCCGATGGCGAGCGTTTGATGGCGCCTTTTGTCCAGTTATTTGACGATAGATCCTTGCAGTTGGATCGCCATATTTCCGACCGGATGGCGAATGCGCGTCATAAATTGGATTCCTATGCGGCGACTTTAAGGCCATCATTATTGGCGGCAAGAATTGCCCGCGAGCAAGCGCGATTATCAGCATGTCGCTTGCCCTCTGGTCAGCGTTTTATTGCCCAAGAGCAGCAGCGGGTTGATTTAGCTTTTGGCCGTTTGAAGCAAGCCTATCAGCAGCGTTTATCGCATACCTCTTTACGCTTTGGATTTTTGGCTGAGAAATTGCAGCCCATTTTAATCAAACAGAAATGGCAACAGAAATCTGATCAATTAGCCGCTTGTCATTTGCGGGCGGATTTAGTGATATCCCGTTTGAATGTATGGCAGAAAAATCTGGATCAGTTATGGCGGGTCGCAGAACAGGCGCATCCCGATAAGATTTTAGCCAAAGGATATGCCCGTGTTGAGGATAAGAACGGGCATGTGGTCGGTGATGCCAAGACAGCCAAGCAGCTTGCCGAGCTAAATCTGGTTTTCCATGATGGAAAGGTTGTGGTTCAGCCGAAAGATCAACAGCCAGAGCAGCTGAGTCTTTTGCAATAAAAAGCTCTCAACAATGTAAAAATTGTTCAAATTGGTTTTTAAAGAATAATATATTATAATAATGGACTTGGTAAAAAAAGGCGTTAGGGTATTGTAGTTGGCGGTTAGCCATTATTTTGTTTTCATTATGGGTCTTTTTGATGCTTCCATCCTCTCATGCGCAAACATCTGTTTCTTCCTCTGAAAATACCTTTGATCCTAGATCAGCAAAAGGGAAAAAGAATACCTCGCGTTTTCAAAATATTCTGAAAAAGCAGGTACGCTTATGGCATTGGGTTAGCGCCGCTATCTTCTGTGTCGCGATGCTTCTTTTTGCCGTGACTGGATTCATGATGAATCATGATCATGGTATTTTCGCGCCGCATATTACAACGACAGAAAAGCAGGCTGAATTGCCGTTGAATATGGTTCCGGCATTGCAGCAGCCTTTGAAAAAGGCAGAGGAAAATCCCGCAAAAGTAAAAGAGGGTGGTTTTGATTGGGGGCAGCTTGCTTCGCAGGAAGTCAGTCAGCCTTTGCCGGATAATGTGGTACAATGGTTAAAAGACAACCATTTTCCGGTAAAGAAACAGGCCTTTTGGACGGATAAATTCGTTTATTTTGTGATGCCGCAACTGGGTGGCCGCGAGAGATTATTGATCGAACGCGATAACGGCCATGTTCATTATGAATATGCATCAAGAGGCTGGATTGGCTTTGTTGATGATTTACATCGTGGCGGTCACGTCGGTTCGGTATGGCAGCTATTCATTGATGCCTTTGCCATTGCTTGTGTTATCTTTTCCATAAGCGGCATCTGGCTTTTGCAAATTCACGCCAAGAAACGGCGGTCAACATGGCCATTGGTGGCTTTGGGTGTCGCAGTGCCGATCATTATTATTTTGATCGCTATGCACTCTCATTGAGTAGATTGTGAGTTAGAGCTTCTTTTTCCTGCCAGAGGGTAAAGAACAACCATATCCGAAGGGCGCTTGCCAGATTAGGGATATCGTTGGCCTTTACTCTTTCGGCATCAATACGAGCGATGAGAGCATTTAGGGGGAGGTCGCGTTTTAGCGCGGCCTGTTCCAGATTTTGCCAGAAAAACGGTTCAAGACTGATTGAAGTCGAATGACCAGCAATCATGACCGACCGTTTAACCAATCCATGATAAGGCACAGAAGCACCGTCTGAAGGTTGCATTTTATCTGTCCCTATGTTTCTTATAACCAGCCAGAAATGGCCTGTTCCACCAAAGTTTTAAGCATTGATATACCTTCTTCGCTGTCATTCAGGCAGGAAAGGGTCGCAAAATTTTTGCCGCCTGCATCAAGAAAAGTCTGTCTGCCTTGCAAGGCAATTTCTTCCAGTGTTTCGAGACAATCAGCGGCAAATCCCGGCATGGCAACGGCCAAATTTTGGACATTTTGCTGTGGCAGATTTTGCAATGTCACATCCGTTGCAGGCGTGAACCATTTTTGTGAGCCGAAGCGGGATTGGAAGCTGGTTATAATCTTGATATTTAAAACCGATGATAACGCCTGACTGGTTGCCATACATTGATAATAATAGGGGTCACCCTCTTCCCGCGTTTTGACGGGCATGCCGTGATAGCTGAGGAGTAGGCAATCTGGTTTGAAGTTTAGGTTGGCGAGTTGTTTTTCAAGATTGATTTTTAAAGCCTGAATATAGGCGGGATGGGTATAATAGGATTCCAGACTGCGTAAGGCTGGTTGCCAGCGGATTTTTTGTAGATAGCGATAGGCTTCATCTTGCACGGTGGCGGTGCTGGCCGCGGAATATTGCGGATAAAGCGGTGCTAGCAAAATACGGCGGCAACCGCTGGCGATCAGTTTTTCAATACGCGACGGAATAGAGGGTTCCCCATAGCGCATGGCATAGTCAATAACGATATTCGGCATGTGTTGTTGCAGAGCTTTTGATTGCTGTGCAGTAATGGCCGCCAGTGGAGAGCCATCTTTTGTCCAGATTTTTTTATAAGCACGGGCAGAGCGCGGGGAGCGAAAAGGTAGAATAATGCCCTGCAGAATAATTTGCCATAAGGCGGGCGGTAATTCGATAACCCGCCGATCAGAGAGAAATTGCCCGAGATAACGCCGCAAGGCCTTTGCCGTTGGCGCGGTAGGTGTTCCAAGATTGACGAGTAGCACCCCGACTTTATCGGAAACAGGCAGCGGGTTATCGGCTTGTTGCATAGGGAATCGTTCTTTTCTGAGAAAATGATCTTTGTTTAAGAAAGACAAAAACAGCTATTTTCTGATTTCGTGGAAAATAAAAGGACGATCTTATCCATTCTGCCTTTTGCCAGAGGAAAGGCTATCGCTTTATGTCGGCTGGCAAGGCGGCAAAAAAGAATGGCCTATTTATTGGCGACTTTAAAATCGAAGACCAGTGCTTTTTCTAAAAAGCTGCCTACGAAGGCTTTGAAATTTTCATGAGCCGGATCAAATAACGCCGGATCATTTATAAGCGGGCGACCGACATAATAATTACGATCACCTTCGGAATTGAACGTGACAATATAGCCTTGATCCATGCCCATGCCAGCATCTTCGCCGCTATTTTGTGAACCGGTTTCAATAGAAACGATCACGGCTTTTCCATCGGGTCTTTTGGATGTTTTGGCCAGTTCCTGAAAACGGCGGGTTGCTTCGCGGCGATCGGCTTCTGTGGCAGTTTTTTTGAAACGGAACAGGACGATATGCTGTAATTTCCCCGGGTGAAAATCAGGAGAAGTGAACTTTTCGGCTCCGACCTCTTTCAAAAGGGCGCGGGCGGCTATGGTGGCATTATCTGGCGATGGCACCGTTCCGGCTTGGGCTGTGGTCATGAAAAAGCCTCCTGCTATGAGAATGATAAATCTTTTAACGGTTTTGAAAGCAAAATTCATATCAAAGCCTTGGTCATTTTTATGGTCGAATGATCGCCTGCCCATAAGTTATGATTGTGCCGCGATAACAGCCAGCACTTTTCTCATGTGATCTTGCCATAGCATTGGATGCCAACCTTTCAGCCGCATTACCTGCGTTTGTCGCCGCGAGGAGAAGGGATTCATATATTCGCTGATCGCTTCTTCCCAAGCCGCACCATTAAGAGGATCGATGTAATCGGCCATTTGGCTGCTGATTTCGCGATAGACAGCAATATCGCTGGCAATGACGGGTAATCCGTGGCGCAAAGCTTCGGCGATAACCATGCCGCGTCGTGCAAAAAAAGCGGGTTTTAACAAAGCCCGCGCTTGTTGCATCATAAGGCTTAGTTGTTGATCGTTCACGCTTTCATAAAAACGGATATGGCGGCGGAGATCAGGATTGCGCGCCAGCATTTCTTCTAGTTTGGGCGACTCTTTTCGATCATGTCCCAAGATCAGCAGATCTGGTGCCTTTTCTCCGAATTGAAGAATGAGTCTTTTCCAGACTGCGACCAGCATTCCGGTATTATTGGCAGAGTGATTGGATTCAATCGCAAGGAAATAGGGATGTTCCGGCGGTTGTCCTGTTTTTGGTGCGGTGTTTTGTAATTTCAGATTGGGAAGGCCGTCTGCGCCAAGGGGTATGGTAACAACTGGAATGCTGCGTCCGGCTTCTGCCATGAAAGGCAGAAAACGGTTTCGGGTGGCTTCGCTGTCCGCGATAACGCAATCGGCGTAACGGGCGATGATATCGAGCCGTTTCCGCAAATTCTGCCATTCTGACGGTTTGATATATTCCGGATAGTCAAGCTGATCCGTATCATAAATCAGGCAGACAAAGCTGGCCTGTTCTTTTTCCAGAATGTTTTTTAAGGCCGCTTCGTTATCAAGATGATGTGGCGAGGCTTGCAGTAGAATTCTGATGCCGTTTTGCGGCTTGAAAAGATGTGGCCATAATTCGATCAAGGCTTTGGCTTGATAAAAGCTTTGTTTACAGCTTTGCCCAAAATTCTGGGCTTGGTTTTTTTGCCAGACATTTTCTGTCTGGGTGATCATGTTTAAAACGGCCGTTTGCGATAAACGTCCGTAGCGTCCGAAGCGATTTAAACGGGAAAAAACAACCCGATCGGAAAACCAGCCGATCAGTAATTTTATCCATGCCATTTCGATACGGCTGATGCCGTCAGTCATGACGGCTTTTCCGGCGCGTTCAGTCAGCCATGAAACATCAAGGATAATTTCGCCATCACTAGCTTCTGATGCGTCGTTCAGAGCCTGATTTGAAGAACCGCTGTCTGTCATCAATCCTCCTATGCCCCTGCTCAGGTTGTTACGATTTACCAGCGCGTGGGTTGCTTACCGTTGCCCGCCGAAGAGCCGTGCAAAATTTGCCTTGGAAATGGCGTATCCATGTGACCGGCGTCATTTTGGCCTTTGGCGTATCGATAAGCCTTTCTATCAGAACTTCCGGTGAACAGGGCACGCCCGTTTCGGGATCAAGATAGCGCGGATAGAGAATAAGTGTAACGGCTGCAAGCTCTGTTATATCAAGCCGTCTTTTCCGTCTGGCGGGAATATGACCTAGGTCACGCGTTAAGCCCCAGCCAGCATAAAAAGGTGTGCCATGGCAGATGACCTCGCGATGGCGAAGCAGAGCTTCAAAACCGGCTAGGGATGTCCATACATGGACAGCATCAACCTGATCGAGCAATTTTGCAATCGGGTAATGGCGGATGACGATATCAGCATATTTTTCAGCGGCGCCTTGTGAAACGAAGCCTTTTCGGTGGCCAGCCTCAACATCGGGATGGGGTTTGAAAATAATATAGCTGTCGGCTTCGGCTTCCCTTGCCCGACGAAGCAGATCGAGATTCCCTTTGACTGCGCCGCCGCCCAATCTTACCGAACGGTCATCTTCCACTTGGCCTGTGACCAAGACGATCCGTTTTCCTGTCGGTAGAGAAAAGGATTCTTCGGTCTCCGTTCCCATATATTTACTGATATGTGCCGATTGAATTCGGGTAATCAATTTTTTGGTGCGGTCGATCAGCTCTTTTGAAAAACGGGTCTGGTTGAATAGGGTTTCGATATCGGAAGGATGGCTTGGATCGTAATAAATCCCTTGTTTATCAACCACGATCGATAGGGGCGGGTGGAGGCCACTGCCAAGACCTACGGAACGGATGAAACCATCTTCGACTTCGTAAAGGGCATGTTGTTTAGCAACAGCTGCGCGTAATCCTGTCGGTTCGCGGGATGGCCATAGGGCGATAGCATCCTTTCTTTCATCCAGAAAAGCGAGAGCATCTTCTGTTTTTCGAGGCATAGGAAGCGTTTCATCGGTTCCCGACCAGAGGAAGCTTCGGATTGCCTGTTTTTTCCACCACGCCATGCCACAAGCCGCCTTTATCGGGCGGTTGCTGTCTATTAAAACGCGCCATTCCGATAATTGAGCGATTGCCTGACGGAGCGATATCGGTTTTTTCGTGAAAATATCGTAATATTGGAAAGCCGCCAGTAAGCGATTTACCAATTCAGCCGTTGTCATATCAGGAGAAGCGAATAGGCTGGCGAAATCAGGTCTGGCAGTTGGCGATAATCTGATGGGCATATTGCCCAATCGAGCGACAAGACCGATGTCGATCGTATGAATCGAGCGCCCGCTACAGATGATTTCCCGTGTCTGGCCGATGAGACTCCACGGATCAAAAAGGCCGAGATGAACGCGGAATCCTTGCTTTTTTAAATTTTCAGCCAAAGCTGTATCCGACTTTTGATCCAAAAGGATAAAAAGGTCGGTCTTATTCGCCATTGTCGCAAAAAGTGCTGCGTCTGGTTGGTCATCAGGAATGAAAATACGCTGTTTTCTAGAAATTTGAGGGAGAGGCGTTGCCCAGAAAGCGCCGCCCACCCGCATTTTAGTCAGCTTTTTTACAAGAGCTTCGGATTCTTGCAATGACAATGGGGCATTATCCTGCGGTTGCCCTGTATGGATGCGAGGCTGAACGAAATCGGCAAGCGTGACAGTAGCCTTTGGGAAAGGCGGCAGACGTAAAAAAGGTAAAGACAGCGGCATTTTTTTCCTGAGAAATACGATCGTCTGGCAGTGTTTGTGGCCAGATAATTGGCGTGAGCCATATGGGTTAGTTAGGCTATGTTTTTATTGAGAAATAATAAACAATAAATCCGAAAATAGCGCCTTTATTTTATTCGATAGTCTAAATCAAAAAGACTGGAATAAGGAGATATCCTTTTCTCCAGAATGGTGTTTCTTGCAACTATATAGCCTGAGGCTGGTTGTTAAGGGTAATAGACGGGATGCCGTTTTGAGACGGCTTTCGGCCTTAAAAGATTCTTTCATAACCTCTGATTTTCAAGAGAGTCATATCCGGATGACGGATAAATGAGGAGCTATATCTGATGGCCAATAATCCAACTATTTCCGAAGGACGACGCAATGTGATGGCTGGTCTTGCTACGGCGGGGCTTGTTTCTGGTTTGAGTACTGCCGCCTCTGCTGCTAATCGTGATAAAGAGCCTGCGGTGACAGGGGGCAAAACGATGTATGACCCCCGTGATGCCTATCCGCGTGCACCTTTTGCTGGACAGGATCAGCCTTGGCCGGGTTTGGCCAGCAAGATGATTCCTAGACCAGATCACGGCGAAACAAGTTATCGTGGTTCGGGCAAGCTGCAAGGGCGGAAAGCTTTGATTACCGGCGGTGATTCCGGAATCGGTCGCGCGACAGCGATTGCCTATGCGCGGGAAGGGGCTGATATTGTTATCAATTATCTGCCGCAGGAAGAATCCGATGCCCGTGAGGTGGTTTCCTTGTTACAGGGTGAAGGGCATAAGGTTTTTGCCTTGCCCGGAGATTTGCGGAATGAGAATTTCTGTGTCCAGTTAGTGCAGGAAGCAGCAAAGCGTTTGGATGGTTTGGACATTCTGGCCAATATCGCCGGACATCAGCATTACAACGAGTCCATCCTGACGCTTTCTACGGCTGATTTTGATGATACTTTGAAGACCAATGTCTATGCGATGTTCTGGCTATGCAAAGAGGCATTGAAAATCATGCCTGCTGGTTCAGCGATTGTGAACACGTCTTCGACCCAAGGATATCGTCCTTCGGCAATATTGCTTGATTATGCGACCAGCAAAGCTGCTATTGCCAATTTTACCCGTGCATTGGCTATCCAATTGGCACCGAGAGGTATTCGGGTAAATGCTGTCGCACCAGGGCCATTTTGGACACCATTGCAGGTTTCGGGTGGTCAGCCGACTTCAGCCTATAGCAATTTTGCTGCCAACACGCCGATGAAAAGACCGGGGCAGCCAGTCGAGATTTCGCCTGTTTATGTCTTTTTAGCTTGCGCTGAAAATAGCTATGTCACTGGTGAAGTTTACGGTGAAACGGGTTGCGCCCAGATTTTTTAATGAAGAAGCTTTTCTTGAAAAGGCAGCGTTTTTTACGCTGCCTTTTTGGGAATAGCGAAGGTGAAAAGTTAGTCTTTCTTCTGGCCTAATTCGGTTGTTCTTTTGACGGCGGCAAGGACGCTTTTTTGTAAACCCGCCGTGAAGTCGCTTTGATTCAAGGCAAAAAGGCTGTTCATGCCAACACCGGCCGGTGAATTGTTGATATCGAGCAACTGGCGCGGATGCTTTCCTGATAATTCCAGCATTTTTACAGATCCGACCAAATTTTCCATGGTCGTTTTCCAAGCGATATCCCGTGGAAGACCCGCTAGAACACCGGCATCAACCAAGGCTTCGATAAAATAATAGACGTAATTGGGCCCGCAGACGCCGAAACCGGTAAAGATATCTATCAGGCTTTCATCGAGGAAAAGGGCTTTTCCAAAGCCGGAGACAAATTTTTCGGTTAAATCCTTGTCTGCATGGCTGTTGATGACAACACCGCTATAGCCCAATCCGGTATCGGTTAAGGTGTTTGGAATAATGCGTGCGATAGCATAGTCGCTGCCGACCAAGCTTTCTAGTTGGGCGAGGGTGACACCCGCAACGATAGAAACCACCAAAGCTTTTTTATCGGCATTTTCGGCAATGTCTGCCCCTACGGCTTTTAAATCATCCTGTGGTCGCACCCCGATGACAATAATATCCGCCTTTTTGATGGCTTCGATATTTTTCCGGTCTTTGTCAAAAGCCGTGATACCATAGCTTTCTTGTAATTCTTTTTTCCGTTCTGGCCGGATGTCATAAGCCGTTATGTCGCCTTTAGACGCGGTTTTATGCTTGATGATGGCTCTGATCATCGCTTCGGACATCTGCCCGCTACCGATAAAATGAATATGGCTCATGGCATTACTCTTTGGCTGGGAAGGATGTTTTTATAAATTGTGATTCTAACGCAGTTTTATGTCCCGATGATATGCCTTCTTTGTTTTATTGCAAAAAACAATTTCTTGGATAGCGAAATGACGGTTGGGCTTATAAAGTGGTTCTTTAGAGCGAAAGTTCTCTCCCTTTTATCTGCTGTGAATATGGGCGGTTTTTGAAACCGGAATATTTTTCAGATTGTGAGGTCAAAATGAATTTAGAAGACAAGCTGATCTCTTTACGTCGGGAATTACATCAACATCCTGAACTGTCAGGCGAAGAATTCCAGACAACCAAGAAATTGACCGCATGGCTGAAAGAAGCCGGAATTCGTATTTTACCTTATGATTTGAAAACTGGCGTTGTAGCAGAAATCGGTCATGGTTCCCCTATGATCGCTTTACGGGCGGATATTGATGCTTTGCCGATTGAAGAAAACTCGGATGCCGTCAGTCCGTCTTTGGAAAAAGGGAAGATGCATGCCTGTGGCCATGATTTTCATTCAGCCGTTTTATTGGGCGCCGCACTTTTTTTAAAACAGAATGAATCCCGTTTGGTCGGTACCATTCGTTTATTATTTCAGCCTGCAGAAGAGAATTATTCCGGTGCCTTGCAATTGATAAAAGCAGGTGTCTTGAATGATGTTGATGTCGTTTTCGGTTTTCATAATGCCCCGAATATGCCGGTCGGTGAATTTGGTACCTGCCATGGTGCCATTATGGCGAATGTTGATCGTTTCGAGATCAATTTAGCCGGTGTTGGCGCACATGCAGCTTACCCCGAAAATGGTGCTGATGTGATTGTGGCTGCATCAGAAATTATCAATAGCCTGCAAACTATTGTCAGCCGTAATATTTCTAGCCAACAATCCGCAATTATCAGTGTGACCCGCATCAATGCCGGTAGCGGATGGAATATCTTGCCTGAAAAAGCAGAATTGGAAGGCACAGTCAGAACCTTTGATGCTGAAATAAGAAAAGAAATTCAGCGCCGGATGAGAGATATTATCTATTATATGGCGAAGGCGATGGATGTTGGCGCACAGTTTTTATGGCATGAAGGCCCGCCAGCGGTCATTAATACAGATTATTGGTCTGATTTTTCGGCTAAAATTGCACGTCAATTTGGCTATGTTGTCCATAATGTAACCCCGCAAAATGGTGGCGAAGATTTTGCCCATTATCTTCATTATCGCCCCGGTGTCTTTTTTCATATTGGCACGGGCAGCCCTGAATCTTTGCATCATCCAGGCTTTAATATTGATGAAAAGGCGATTCTACCGGCGGCTGAATATTATGCCTTGTTAGCGGAAGAAGCGTTGAAAGATTTGAAATCGTCGAAGGCTTCGACCTGAGGCGAGTTAAAATTTTCGGATAAGAAAGGATGTCTTTGATGACGGCCAAATCTGGCACCGAAATGGGCATTTTAAAACGGCGGCGTATCGAAGCCGAGATTGTCAAACCGATCTATGAAGCGATGATTCGCCATTTCGGAAAAGAAAAGGCGCAGGCTGTTTTAAAAGAGGCCATTACCGCCGATGCGGTACGTGCCGGAAAAGAAATGGCCGCCAAGCAAGAAGGTGGAGCAACTCTCGAAAATTTTGCAGCGATGCAATATCTTTGGGAGCAAGATGACGCCTTGAAAGTCGATATATTGGCCAGTGATGACCAGCATTTGGATTATAACGTCACACGATGTCGTTATGCCGAAATGTATCGAGAAATGGGATTGGGTGAGATAGGATCAATCCTGTCTTGCACAAGGGATGAGTCTTTTATCCAAGGTTATAATTCCGATATTGAAATGAGCCGAAGTCAGACGATTATGAAAGGCGCTGATTTTTGTAATTTTCGTTACCGGCTGAAAGAAAAGCAGAAAGAAAACCTGTAGAGTAAGGCAAAAATGCTCGCATTTTATAGGAGCGGGCTTACCAATCTGGCTAGATTTTCCATGATTTTACAGCGGCAAGATCGCAAACGCCATGCGGTCTTGTTTACTTCATCGGCATTACGCAAATAGGCCATTTCGATATTTTGCAGTTGGGTGATCGCTTCTTGGTCGTAGATAATCAGGCTGACTTCTTCATTTAACAGGAATGAACGAATATCGACATTACTGGAGCCGACCATCGCCAATTTGTTATCAACGCTGATATGTTTGGCGTGGAGAAGTTTATCCCGGTAGCGGTGGATGTGAATACCGGCGTTGAGTAATTCCTGATAATAGCTTTTTTGCGCCAGACTGACTAATTTTTGATCCGCAATTCTAGAGACGATAATATCGATCCTGACCCCGCGCAAAGCCGCCGTTTTCAAAGCGGCTAGTAGATCGCTATCTGGAATAAGATAGGGCGTGACAATCACCATCTGTTTTTTTGCGGCGTAAATGCCGGAAACCAGCATGGTTTCAAAGCCTGCCAAGCGGTAATCGGCTCCGCTGGGTAAAAGCTGTAAAATATGAGAGCCTTCTTCTGGCGGAACCAGATGAGGCGTATCCCGCATTTTGTCCGGCAATTCTCCGCTTTCGAGATACCAATTTATGGCGAAGAGCGTTTCCATCTCGAAAACGATGGGGCCTTCTACTCTGACGGTCAGTTCTTGATTAATAACACCCGGTCGCCAGTCGCGGTTGATGATGTTTTGTGATCCAGCGTAGCCGATTTTACCATCTATGATGAAAAGTTTCCGATGGTTCCTCATATCACCGCGTGTCCGTCCTCTTAAAAGGCGGAAGGGCAAGGCTTCACGAGCATCAACGCCAAGACTTTTTAATTGGCGGATCACTTGTTTACCGGAACGGCGTGAACCCAAAGCATCGATCAGAATCTGGCAATTAACGCCTCTAGCCGCAGCCCGACCTAAGGCAGAAATAATCTGTTGGCCGGAACGGTCGCTGTCGAAAATATAGATAACTAGATGGATATGTTGCTGGGCTTTGTCGATATCGGCCGCCAGATGATCAAAAAGCGCCTGATAGTCAGAAATATAGAGCATCTGATTACCAGCAAGTGCCGGCATATGGCCAAGATGTTCCGCAAGATCGGCAGCAGCATTCGCTTCGGGCGAGAGTGCCGCTACTGAATCTTGTAATTTTTGCCTTTGTTCGTCGAGAAAAGATTTAAGATTGGCAAAGCGTTCTGCCCGCCATGCAGGAAAACGCGCCTGACCAATCAAAAGATAAAGAAATAATCCAAAAGCGGGCTGAAAGAAAATCAGTAACAGCCAGCTACCAGCTGCTTGCGGTGTCCGACGCATAGGCACAATGACAAGCATGGTTAATCTTATCATCCATGCGACTACTTCATAAAAACTTCCAAGCGTCATTAAAGTCATTGCCAGACATCAAAACAGAAAAAAGGGAAAGCTATTTATCCCTGAAATTCCAAAAAGAACAACCTATGGTTCAGAAAAAGGGGAGGAAAGGCGGTCAACCGACTGATCCATCAGCATGGTGTCGTCTGGGTAACAGTTTATCGGTTGGGCATTGCGGCCATTTTTCCAGACAATATATTTATCTTTGATAATGAGGCTGTGGCTGAGATCGCCGTAACGGACGTCGTTACTGGTTTGAACCTGTTTTAATGTCAGGGCGGAGCCGTGGAGGAAGGTTAATTGGACATCATGGTTAAGATCTCGAAACAATGTGTCCATCCCATGTCCATCATCACAGCGATAATAAACGCGATGATGGCTGGCCATAACTTTTCTTTCCTCGGAAAGGGCGCATCCACCCAATAGGAGCAACAGGCAAGTCATAAGGCCTATATGTTTTTTTATATGCATAATTCTAATGTGCCATTTTTTATTTTTATGCCGTTAGAGCATTATTTTGCATAGATAGTTCGAATGTGAAAAATTAAAATAGTTATGAATAATTATAACATATTTTTCGATTATAATTTTTTCTAATGTTTAATGTAAGAAATTTTATTTTATTTGTCGGTCTTTTTTTTGAGCTTGGTTTTTAAGCTTTTTGTTTTTGCTCTTTGAATGGTGCCGCATTTGACAATGCGGTTTATTTTCAAAATTTGTTAACGTTGTATTATTTTTTCTAAAAAATAAGGTATTTTTTTGAAACAAAAATAAATAATCTTTGTTTTAACAATCAAAGCTAATGTTAGGAGAAGATTATGCGTTTCCAAGATAAAGTCGTGATTATCACTGGCGGTGGTAACGGAATGGGAAAAGCGGCTGCAGAGCGTTTTTCTTCAGAAGGTGCTATTGTTGTTTTGGCCGATTGGCAGATCAAAGATGCGGAAGAAGTCGCCCAATCTTTACCTAAAGATCGTGCATGGCCTTACAAGATTGATGTTTCCGATGCGGCAGCCGTCAAAAAAATGATGGATGAGGTTGCCCAGAAATATGGAAAAATTGATGTTCTGGTCAATAATGCCGGTATTTTGATCCCCGGTAAGATCATGGATGCATCAGTTGAAGACTGGCAGAAAATATCTTCCGTCAATATTGATGGCGTTATTTACTGCGCCAAATTTGCCATGCCTTATCTGGTGAAATCGAAAGGCTGCATTGTTAACACCGCATCAGTTTCCGGTTTAGGTGGCGATTGGGGCATGGTTTATTACTGTACCACCAAGGGTGCTGTTGTTAACTTTACCCGCGCTTTGGCTCTTGATTCTGGTGTTGATGGCGTGCGGGTTAATTCGGTTTGCCCATGCCTTGTCAAAACCAAGATGGCAGCGAATTGGCCGGAATCAGCACAAAACCAGTTTAAAAACAGAGTTTCTTTGGGTCGCATTCCTGAAGCTGAAGAAATTGCTTCAGTTATGGCTTTCCTCGCCAGCGATGACGCCCGCTTTGTTACCGGTGTAAATCTGCCTGTTGATGGAGGCGCGACTGCTTCGGACGGCCAGCCACATTTAGGGTGATAACCGCTCTCCCCCTATTTTCTTCTTGGTAAGTCACGAAATAGCGAAGCTTTGGAAACAAGGCTTCGCTGTTTCCTTATTGGAGAACATCCATAAGTTTGTAGCCATGCTGTGTTTTGTTTTGGATGAATTTTTGTAAGGCGTTTTGGGCTTCTTTGAAGGAAGGGAAAGAAATGCCTTCCCGAAAGGGATGTTTGTTTTTTTGCCCTATACGACCCCAATCTTTTTTAATGATCCAGTCATTGAACAAACTGGGGGATAGATAGAGCTGGTAATAGCGATACATATTTTTGGCAGAGTCGATATGTTCAAGATGATAAATCATATGCGATAGCCTTTGTTATTTATTCGACTATCACTCTAAAATAATAGAATAAAAATATTTTTACAGATGAATTAAAAGAATAATTTTTTAGAGGACGCGCAAAAAGCGTCCAGTTCCGCTTTCCGATGTTTTGAAAAGCAGATTATTTCTTGAATTATCAAGAGTTTAAGGTGTGTTTTTAAGGGATGAGCAGCTTTGCCGCTATAGAAGAAAATGGTCGGGGAAAGAGGATTCGAACCTCCGGCCCCTGCCTCCCGAAGGCAGTGCTCTACCAGGCTGAGCTATTCCCCGACGGATTACAGATAAGCTTGAAAAGCCTATCATTTCCTGATGACGGCTCTCATATAGGCTGCGTTATCTTCTGGCAAGCAGAATTATAAAAAAAACGTCAAAATTTTGATTTTTAAGGCAGAAAACAAGGGCAGAGCTGTTTTATTCATCAGAATCTTAGCGGTTTCCTCCTATTTTGTATGATGCTAGGGGGAGCGAGAAAATGATATTCTGTTGTATATCGACAAATCATTCAAAAATTGTTGTAGTTTGCTCGGCTTCTGTCTCTGCTGTTAGGTGTTTTATAAATTTATGCCGCATTCACCTGAAATAACGATTATTCTTGCCCGCGCCCAAAATGGGGTAATTGGTATTAAAAATTCTATGCCATGGCATATTCCGGCTGATTTAAAGCATTTCAAGGCCTTAACGGTAGGACATCCGATGATTATGGGACGGCGCACTTTTGAAAGCCTGCCCGGATTATTGCCGAAAAGACCGCATATCGTGTTGACCCATAAGCCGGATTGGCAAGCGGAAGGCGCGGAAGTAGCGCATGATTTAACCGAAGCCATAAAACTTGCCCGACAATATAGTGATAAAATTGCAGTTATTGGTGGTGCGCATATTTTTAAACAATTTTGGGACAGCGCCGATTGTATCGAGTTAACTGAAATATATCGTGATTATGATGGCGACACGGTGGTTGATCTGCCTGATATGACGGCGTTTTCTTTAACAGCACAGGAAGAATTTGAAGCTGAAAATGAGCGTCCTGCCTTTAGTTTTAAAACATTTCGGAAAAAATAATCCCGAAATATAAAATTACAGAGCCTTGTGAAGACGTTCCCCGATGCGTTTTATAGGCATCGGGTGAAATTTTAATGTGTTTTGGAAGTATAAATATTCTTATCTCTGACGCATTTTTTATTAATATCATTTCTTTTTTTAAAATATTGAGCAAATCTTGTTTTTCATTAAGTGGCCGAAACTGTTTCTTATGCTAAAAAACCAAGGGCTACTTAGAAAAAGGATGTTTTCAGGGCTTTTCTTTTTTTGTCGCTTTGCCTATGCCTTTTCCACCTAAAGATTGCTTTTTCAGTTATCTTTTATGGGTAGCGCCTATGTTCTTATGTAAATCGAGACTATGACCTGTCTTTTTAGTGACGCCCCTATACCCGATCATTTATATGGTGCCATTGTTGCGCTCGGTAATTTTGATGGCTTTCATTTAGGCCATCAGGCTGTGGTTGCCGCAGCCGTTGCGCGTGCCCATGCTGAAGGCCGCCCTGTTATTGTCGCGACCTTTGATCCGCATCCGGTTCGGTTTTTCTGCCCTGAGCTACCGCCTTTTGCGTTGACGACTATTCCGCAGCGCGCACGCCTATTCAAAAACGCGGGAGCAGATGCGACTTTTGTTATTCGTTTCTCGGCGGAGATGGCCAGTCTTTCACCTGAAGAATTTATTCAGAAACAGTTGATTGGTCATTTGAAAGCCGCGGGGGTCGTTACCGGACAGGATTTTACCTTTGGTAAAGGGCGAAAAGGTGGCATCGATTTATTACAGAAGATGGGACAGGATTTAGGAATTTCTGTCGATACCATCATGCCAGTCTGTGACCAGCAAGGCGCGGTTTCTTCTACCCGTATTCGTGAAGCCTTGAAAAAAGGTGAACCGGAGACAGCTGCGCGGCTTCTTAGCCGTCCCTTTACGGTCGAAGGCATTGTCCGTCACGGTAATCAAGTCGGGCGTCAGTTAGGGTTCCCAACCGCCAATCTGTTAATGGGCGATTATGTTCGACCGGCTTATGGTATCTATGCAGTAAGGGGGCGGTTGCCCGATGGGCGTTATTTGGATGGTGCCGCTAATTTAGGCATCCGGCCAAGCTTTTCGCCGCCGACCGAATGGTTAGAGCCTTGCTTCTTTGACTGGGAAGGCGATATTTATGACCAGACAATCGCGGTTTCTTTGATTGCTTTCTTGCGGTCAGAGCAGAAATTTAACGGCATGGATGCTTTAATCCAGCAGATTGCCGAGGATTGTAAAGTTGCCCGCGCCTGTTTAAGCGAATATGACGTTGATCCTATCTAAAATAGGCAATAATCGGTTAGATATCTGCTGTCTGTAAATAATCCTGTTTCTTCCGGGAAAGCTTTACATTAAAGGTATCTTTCCTTTTTTATCCCGTTTCGTATCAGAGCTTCATTATGTCCGATCAAAAATCTGCCGATGCTACCAAGGCGCGCGACTGGCGTCCGACTGTTTTTCTGCCTAAAACTTCTTTCCCGATGAAAGCCGGTTTAGCTAGAAAAGAACCGGAAATCTTAGAGCGTTGGCAAAAAGAAGACCTTTACCAGCAATTACGCGAACAGCGTAAAGGCGCGGAACGCTTCATTTTGCATGATGGCCCGCCTTACGCCAATGGCGATATCCATATCGGTCATGCTCTGAATAAGATTTTAAAAGATATCGTAATGCGCAGCCAGACCTTGTTGGGGAAGGATGTACCTTATGTCCCCGGCTGGGATTGTCATGGCCTGCCGATTGAATGGAAAGTCGAAGAGCAGTTTCGTAAGAAAAAACTGAATGTTGATAAAGATGTGAACGCCGTTGAATTCCGTCAGGAATGCCGGAAATATGCCGTTCACTGGGTAGATACCCAGCGTCAGGAATTCAAAAGATTGGGTGTCTTAGGGGAATGGGATAACCCCTATTTGACCATGAATTTTGAAGCCGAAGCGATTATTGCCGGTGAATTGATGCGGTTTTCTGAAACCGGTCAGATTTATCGCGGTGCAAAACCGGTTTTATGGTCGGTTATTGAAAAGACAGCTTTGGCAGAAGCTGAAGTTGATTATGCCGATGTCGATTCCACGACGATTGATTTGGCGTTTAAGATTACTGACAGCAAAATCCCTGAATTAGTCGGTGGATATGCGGTTATCTGGACGACGACACCTTGGACTATTCCGGTTAACCGTGCTTTGGCCTATGGCCCTGATATTGATTATGTTCTCGCTGATTTGAACGGCAAGCATTATCTGTTTGCAGAAGCTTTGCTGGAAGAAAGCCTGAAACGGATCGGCCATGAAGGGGATGCACCTATCCTGTGGCGGGGTAAGGGCGCAGAACTGGACGGCAGTGTTGCTCAGCATCCGATGTTTGAAAAGGGCGGTTTCTTTGCTGAACCTCGTCCGTTCTTGGGTGGCACGCATGTGACGACTGAAGCCGGAACCGGCATCGTCCATATGGCGCCTGATTATGGTGAAGATGACTTCTTGCTTTGCAAGGCGCATCAGATTGATCCGGTTTTTGCCGTTGAAGATGACGGTCGTTACCGGAAAGATTGGTTGTGGATGGGCGGCGAAGGACTCGTCATTTCGCCGAAGATCAATGCCGCGGATGGCCCGATCTGTTCCGATTTGAGAGAAGTCGGTGCTTTATTGGCCACTTCGGTTCTGCACCATAGCTATCCCCATAGTTGGCGTTCTAAAGCCAAGCTGATTTATCGTTGCACCCCGCAATGGTTTATCGCGCTTGATCGTCAGGTCAAAGAAGGCGCAATCGCGGGTAAAACCCTGCGCGAAACGGCTTTGGAAGCGATTGACGAAGTAAACTGGTTCCCAGCCAAAGGGAAAAATCGCATCCAGACGATGGTAGAAGGTCGCCCCGATTGGGTTATTTCTCGCCAGCGGGCTTGGGGTGTTCCGATTACCCTTTATGTTAATCGTGAATCCGGCGATTATTTACGTGATCCCGAAGTGAATGCCCGTATTCTGGAGGCCTTCCGTAAAGAAGGTGCCGATGCTTGGTTCAAAGCCGACCATCAGACTTTCCTTGGCGATAAATATCGTCTCGAAGATTATGAGCCGGTCAACGACATTTTGGATGTTTGGTTTGATTCAGGATCGACCCATGCTTTTGTCGTAGAAGCTCGTTACGGTGAAGGCACGCGCGCCCAGCTTTATTTAGAAGGTTCAGATCAGCATCGCGGTTGGTTCCAGTCTTCCTTGCTGGAAAGCTGTGGTTCACGTGGGCATGCACCTTATGATGCGGTGATGACGCATGGCTTTACCTTGGATGGTAATGGCCGCAAGATGTCGAAATCTGTTGGTAACGTCATTGATCCTTTGAAGGTTATCAATGAAAGCGGTGCCGATATCCTGCGTATGTGGGTGGCTTCGACAGATTATACCGAAGATGTTCGTATCGGTAAGGAAGTCTTGTCTGGCACGTCAGATGGCTATCGTAAATTGCGGAATAGCTTCCGTTATCTTTTGGGTGCCTTGGAAGGTTTCTCGGAAGACGAAAAAGTCGCCATCGCTGATTTACCAGAACTTGAAAAATATGTTCTTCATCTTCTGGCTGAGCTTGATAAGGGTTTGCATGAAGCTGTCGATGCTTTTGCATTCAACCGTTATCTGCGTTTGTTATCCGATTTCGTGAATAATGACCTGTCGGCTTTCTTCTTCGATATTCGGAAAGACCGGTTATATTGCGATATTGGTCCTGCGGAACCGAAAGGTACCCAAGAACGGCGCGCTTATCGCACGGTTTTGGATATCCTGTTCCATGCTTTGGTGCGTTATGCTGCCCCAATCTTGTGCTTTACGGCAGAAGAAGTGTGGTTGCATCGTTTCCCTGATGCGCAGTCTGTTCATTTGTCGGTTTGGCCGGAAGTGGATAGCCAGTGGAAAAATGGCGCTTTGGGTGAAAAATGGGCCGTTATTCGTGAACAACGCCAGATTGTAACCGAAAAGATTGAACCGTTGCGGCGTGAAAAAATCGTAGGCTCCAGCCTTGAGGCTGAAGTGACCTTGCCGGTTGATGCCGCGACCGCAGAAATTCTTTCTTCGGTTAATTTCTCTGAGCTTTGCATTACCGCCAAAATCAAGCTGGTTGATGCTGCTGATGCGGCAATAACGGTTGACCGCACCGAAAACCATAAATGTGGTCGTTGTTGGCAGCATCTTCCTGAAGTGGAAGAAGATGGCGCTTTATGCAGCCGTTGTCAGGCCGTTGTTGGTGAGTAAGGCGTGACCCAAAAAACAATTCTGTCCGATTTATCAACAAATAATGTCAGGGGGGCAGGCTTTTTAGTCGCCCTTCTGGCCTTTTGTTTTGACCAGTTCAGTAAATATTATGTGACATATCCCTTGGCTTTGCCTGAGCGGATGGAAATACAGATATTGCCCATTTTTCAATTAAAATGGGTATTGAATTACGGCATTTCGATGGGATTTTTGACCGCCGGAAGTGATGTCGGGCGTTGGATTTTGGTCGGTTTAACGGCGGCCATTGCCTTGGCTGTGGTGATTTTGATTTTACGCGAAAAGCATTTTTTTTCGGCTATGGCGCTTGGGCTTGTATTAGGGGGCGCTATCGGTAATATCACAGACCGGATACGGGCGGGCGCGGTCGTTGATTTTCTCGATTTACATTTTGGTAACTTGCATCCTTTTTTAGTCTTTAATGTCGCGGATGCTGCCATAAGTTGTGGGGTTGCTTTTCTGATCTTGCGCTCATTATGGTCAAAAAACTAGGATGAGAATAAGGCTACCTGATTTTTGAGGTAAGCTTCTTTCTATGAAACTTTGGGACTGAGAAACATCCTTCTCTTTTTTCCGAATCTGCTGGAGCTTTTAATGTGATGATAAAAACGACCAAGAATAATCCTGTTGCTCCCTTTTTGAAGATATCTGGTATAATCATTATGGGGATGGTGACAGCGATTACGGCTGGTTGCACCACACATAAGTCTAAACCCGGGGTTTTCGCTAATCCTCGTGCCAGCGAGATGGAAGCATCCCGTCAGCAGCCTTTGGTTATCCCACCGGAATTCACCCTTGCTCCGCCAAAACCAGGTGCGCCGCGGCCTCAGGATACGGATAGTTCAACCCAAGCTTTGGCAGCTATGTTTGGGCAGCCTGCTGTAAAGGCCGCCGCCGAACGGGGGCTTTTGGAAAAAGCTTCTGCCCGTCGTGCCCAGCCTGGGATTCGTAGCTCGGTCGGTGATGCTGATACGGAAACCGTGAATAAAGGTGGTTTAACGAGTGATATCGTTGCAGCCCCTGCAAAGCAGGATGATTTGGCTGTTGTCAGGGCAGGGGGACAGGCAAGCCCATCCGCCCCGCCGGTTACCTATAAAAATATGCCGCAATAATATTATCGGGAGAATTAACGTCCCCGATAAGGTGGCACGCCCTGTTCCGGCAACCATAAGTCCTGAGGGGGCGTTCCGCTTTGCCAGAAAACATCAATGGGAATGCCGCCGCGCGGATACCAATATCCGCCGATGCGCAGCCATTGGGCTTTCATTTCTGTAAAAAGTTTCTCTCCGATTCCGACCGTGCAATCTTCGTGAAAAGCGCGATGATTGCGGAAAGACCCTAAAAATAATTTTAGGGATTTGGATTCGACGATCAGTTTATCTGGCACATAATCAATAACCAGATGAGCAAAATCCGGTTGTCCCGTTACCGGACAAAGCGATGTGAATTCAGGAATCGCAAAACGGATAAGATAATTTTTCCCCTGACGAGGATTTGGGACATAATCAAGGGTAGCCTGCTCTGGCGATTGCGGCAGTGGGCTGGTTTTGCCTAAATGTGTTGTTTGCATGGGCTTATATTATCCTGTTATTTATCAGGGGAAAACCTCGAATGAGGACAGGATACCCAATATCGTTGGTAATTTTTTAAAAAATTATCAGTATTTATTACAAATAATGAAATTAAACATTTTTGAATATGTTAAGGCATTTTTTGCTGTAAAATTTTATTTGAATACAGTTATCAGGATGAATTGAATTATGAAGCTTTTGGTAACGCCAGAGTGGTTATATCGTAATCTAGCCAATCCACGATTACATATTATTGATGCCGGAAGCTATCCACCTGATGTCGATACCAAGGCTTATGATGAATATTGCAAGGCGCATATTCCTGGCGCGCTTTTCCTTGATAACCGTCTATTAAGAGATGAAAATGCACCTTTGCCGAGAATGGTGCCCAGTATTGATAAAGTCGAATATGAATTTGGGCGATTGGGATTAGATCCCGATGACATAATTGTTATTTACGACAATTTATCTTTACCTTCGGCCGCCCGAGCATGGTGGCTGTTGATGCTGCATGAATACCGTCATGTCATGCTGTTGGATGGGGGGCTGACACGCTGGAAAGGGGAGCGTTTGCCGGTTGAAAGCGGTGCCGCGATTTCATCCTCGCCGATCATCTTGCAGCTTTCCCGCAATGAAGCGCTTATTCGCACCCGTAATCAGGTGATGCATAATATCGTTTCAGGGCATGAAGTCATTGTCGATGCCCGTGCGCCTAAGGTCTTTAGTGGTGAAGCCGTTGCTAATCCAGCGCTTGCCCCAGGTCACATTCCGCATAGTCTTAATTTGCCCTATGAGGAATTGTTGGACGATAATGGGTGCTGGAAAACCACGAGCAAAATTGAGCAGGCCTTTGCGAGAAATCGGATTGATCTTGACCAACCTTTGCTGTTCACTTGTGGTGCGGGAAGAACAGCTCCGGCGTTGTTATTTGCTGCCCGCCTTTTAGGGAAAAGAGATGTTTCCCTTTATGATGGTTCATGGGAAGAATGGGGCAGTGACCCCGACACACCGAAAGAAGTAGGCCCCGCTATTCGTGAATCGACGAGGCTGATTACCGCAGGGCGTCGCCGTGAATGGGTCAAAGGGAAAGGTGGATCGGTTGTTAATCCGCCGGTCTGGCGCGCATCGACTATTTTGTTTGATTCGGTTGCCGGATTAGAAAATGCCTCCAGTCATCCAGATGATCAGCTTTATTATGGTCGTCGTGGCACGCCGACCCAATGGGCTTTGGTCGATGCATTAACCGAATTGCATCCCGGAGCGGAATCGACGGTGCTGTATCCGTCAGGTGTTGCCGCTTTATCCATGGCATTATTAAGCGCTTTGGAACCCGGTGACGAATTGCTGATGGTGGATAGCTGTTATGAACCGACCCGCGTATTTTGTGATACCGTTTTAAAGGCGCAAGGTATCAATGTTACCTATTATGATCCGTTGGTCGGTCAGGAAATAGAGCATTTATTCACGCCGAAAACGCGGGCTATATTTTTGGAGAGCCCAGGTAGTCTGACTTTTGAAGTGCAGGATATTCCCGGCATTTGTGAAGTTGCCCATCGCCATTCGATTACCACTATCCTTGATAATACATGGGCAACGCCTTTGTTTTTTTCGGCTATTGAACGTGGTATTGATTTGGTCGTTATGGCCTGCACCAAATATATCACCGGCCATTCGGACACCATGATGGGATCAGTTACCGCTGTTCCTGGTCATTTCGATAAATTGAAACGGATAAGTGGCCTTTTTGGCCAGTATGTTGGTCCTGATGATGCTAATTCTGCCTTAAAAGGATTACGCACCCTGAAAGTCCGCCTGAAAGAGCATGAAAAAAATGCTCTTAAAGTGGCAAAATGGCTGAGTGAACAGCCGGAAGTCGCTTGGGTGCTGCATCCGGCTATGTCCTCTTGTCCGGGGCATGAATTTTGGAACCGTGATTTCAAAGGCTCGTCTGGTCTGTTTAGCTTCGTTTTGGAAGGCGGCAACAACCAAGATAGAACGGTCTTTATTGATAGCTTGGAACATTTTGGTATCGGTTTCTCATGGGGCGGCTATGAAAGCCTTGCTTTGCCGGTCGATCCGCAGCCGATACGTACGGCGGCAAGCTGGCAGGCTGCAGGACCTGTTGTTCGTTTGCATATTGGACTCGAAGACCCTGATGATCTGATCGCTGATTTAGCTTTTGGGTTGAAACGTTTCAGGGCTTCGAGAGACCAATCCGGTTTTTAGCCCAAAATATCCCTTAAAATATAGTTTCCGGCTTGTTTTTCTTCAAAAACAAGCCGGAAATAGGCTTTCCAAGCTTTGTCATGATCGTTAGAGAGAAGGACAACAAAGCTTGTTTTAGGCTTGCTCTTTTCCTTTTTTAGTAATCGCGAGACCGACATGAAAATCAGTGGCGTCGATATTCGGCCCGGTAATATTCTTGAATATGAAGGTGGCCTGTGGCGGGCTGCGAAAATCCAGCATACCCAGCCCGGTAAGGGCGGGGCCTATATGCAGGTTGAAATGAAAAATCTGATCGACGGACGGAAGACCAATGTCCGTTTCCGTTCGGCTGAAACTGTAGAACGGGTTCGTCTCGATACCAAAGATTTTCAATATCTGTTTGCCGATGGCGATATGCTGACCTTCATGGACAAAGAAACCTATGAACAGATTTCTTTAGTCAAAGATTTGTTAGGCGATGCCGTACCGTTCTTGCAGGATGGTATGGATGTTGTCATGGAATTATATGAAGAAAAGCCGATTTCGGTTCAGTTGCCGGAACAGGTCGAAGCTGAAATTGTCGAGGCTGATGCCGTGATTAAAGGCCAGACAGCTTCTTCTTCCTATAAACCAGCTATTCTTGATAATGGCGTTCGGGTTATGGTTCCTCCCCATATCACAGCCGGCACGCGTATTATTGTCGATGTGAATACCCAAGAATATGTAAAGCGGGCAGATTAATGGCAGCTCCTGGTCTTATTTCTATTATGGAGCGTGCTGCACGTAAGGCAGCGCCTCTCCTTCGGCGTGATTTCGGCGAAGTTCAGCATTTGCAGGTGAGCCGTAAGGGGCCTGCTGATTTTGTTTCGATTGCAGATAAACGGTCTGAACAGACCATTTATGAAATTTTGAAACATGCCCGTCCTGATTGGGGCTTTTTAGGTGAAGAAACTGGCGCAATTCCGGGTGATCCCACCAAGCCGCGCTGGATCGTTGATCCTTTGGATGGCACGTCCAACTTCTTGCATGCGATTCCGCATTTTGCGGTTTCCATTGCGGTCGAAGAGCCGAAAGCCGATGGCACGGGTGAAATTACCCAAGCTTTGGTTTATCAGCCAATTACCGATGAAAGCTTTTGGGCTGAAAAAGGCCGTGGTGCATGGTTGCATGATAGCCGCATCCGCGTTTCTTCCCGTCGTAATCTCAATGAAGCTTTGATCGCGACCGGTATTCCTTTCGCAGGTCATGGCAATTTCGATCAGTGGGAAGCTATTTTCCGCCAGATTTCACCGCAGGTTGCTGGAACTCGTCGTTTCGGTGCCGCCGCGCTTGATTTGGCTTGGGTCGCTGCTGGTCGTTTCGATGCCTATTGGGAATCCGAAATTTATCCGTGGGATGTCGCAGCTGGTATGTTGCTGGTTCGCGAAGCTGGTGGTTTCGTTACCGATTTCCGTGGTGGCGATCAGCCGATCGAACGCCGTGAATTTTTGGCCGCCACGAGTGGCTTGCATTCCAAGCTTCATCGCTTGGTCGCAACGGCTTTGAAAAATATCTGATAACGGGGGCTTTTGTCCTTAGTTAAAAGCGGTAGTAGGGGATAACCTTTGCTGCCGCTTTTTTTATGGATTTAGCGCAAGCGCGACTCGTAGGAAGGATTCGTTTTCTTAAAGGCGATCCTTGTCCTAGCTTTGGCTTTATTTTTCAAAACAACGTAATTTATGAAGGTCGGTTTCATACCAAAAGGTAAAACGTGCTGACGACACGACAAAAGGTCTCTTTTCGTTATTTCCGAAATCATCAAAATCATCCTATGATGACCAGTATAGTCCGAAAATCTTTTTTTTAGCTTTTGGGACAAAAGTTTTCCCCATGTTTTCGTAATACTTTGTCAATATTTTTGTGGCAAATTTAAAGGATGCACAGGTTCACTCCTTTTTTTTGAAGGGGAAAATCGAAAAGGCATTATTGTAAGGATTGAGGTGGCGAAATGAAAAGAAAGCTTGGTCGTCGCCAGTTATTAACTGGCTTTGTTGCCCTAGGCGGTATGGCGATTACAGCTAATAAGGCTCAGGCTTCTTTACATCAGCCGGGATCTGATTTTCTTCACTGGGATACTGTAAAAGAAAAGCGGCTTGCTTTTCGGAATGTTCATACGAATGAACGCATTGATGCCCGTTTTTTTGGTAAACACGGCTATGACGATGAAGGTTTGGCAGAAATCAATCATGCTTTGAGAGATTGGCGAACCGGTGACATTACCGAAGTCGATACCGATCTTTTAAATCTGTTGGTAAAAATCCGCGATCGTTTGGATATATCGGCCACTCAGCCTTTTGATCTGATTTGTGGTTATCGTTCCCCCATTACAAACCGTCGTTTGCATGAACGTCGTGGTCGCCATAGTGGCGTTGCTGTCCATAGTCAGCATTTGTTGGGTAAAGCGACCGATATCGCTATGCCGGGGATATCATTGAACCATCTCCGTATGGCTGCTGAATTCGATCAGCAGGGGGGCGTTGGTTATTATCCCGAAGATGGTTTTATCCATGTTGATACGGGGCCTGTCCGTAGCTGGCAGGGCTGATCGTCTACAAGATACCTTTTGAAAAGCCTGAGTTAAAAACTCAGGCTTTTTTTATTAGTGATTAAGCAAGTTCGCCTTTGGCAGCTTTTTCGAGAATTTTGTTGAAATTTTCGACGGCTTTGGTTTCGCCTTCTTTGGCTTTCCAAATGCCTGCGCAGATGGCGACAAAATCGGCTCCGGCCTTTACCAGAGGGGCGACATTTTCTGTCGTAATACCACCAATGGCAACTGAAGGCAGTTCGAACAAGGTTGCCCACCATGAAAGAATTTCTGGACGGGCATAGTAACGGACTTCTTTGCTGGTGGTGGGATAGAATGCCCCAAAAGCCACATAGTCAGCGCTTTTTTCACCTGCAAGCATCGCCAAATGGCGGCTATTATGACAGGTGACGCCGATTTGTGCAGAAGGCCCCAGAATGACGCGGGCTTCGGCGGCATCGCCATCACCTTGGCCGAGATGCACGCCGTCAGCATCCAGTCTTTTAGCGAGAGAGACGCTGTCATTGATGATAAAAGCGACATCCCGATCATTGCATAATTTTTGCAACGGCTCTGCCAGTCTGGCGATGGCATGTTCATTGATGCCCTTCAATCGGAGCTGAAAGGCTGAAACTTCGCCGCCGTCAAAAGCTTTTTCCAAGCGTTCGACGAAATGTTCATCTATTTCGGGCGGTGAAATGAGGTAAAGGCCGCAGGGATTGTTGGCCGGCCGTTGGTAATTATCCGTGAAGGCATCTAAGGCTTCATCATGTTCGGTTAAAAGTTCGTTTTCTGCCATTATGCTTCCTTTGTACCCTAGAAGGGCCTTGCTTGGTTACGGCTTTTAGCAAAATAATTGGGAATTGAGCAGTGCTATAAACAGATGTTTGTTTATCTAGTATCTGCTTCTTTTGTTGTAATTAGGTGTTGCGATGCTGCCTGACATAGTTATTTACGGGTATAATGATAATCTTTCCGGTAATGTCCTATAGAAGAGAATTTATAGCCGTGACCATGTAACCGGATTGCTCATAATATAAAAATACTTCTGAAATTTTAGTTATCCCGACAATAACCTGCATTTTGCCCTTTGCAGTTATCGGTATCTTCTATCTTGTCGTAATAATGAATATGTTTTGAGGGTCTATTACCCTGATATTAAAAAGCACGAACCGGAAAAGCGTAAAAGGAAAGGCCGAAATAAAATGTCAGCGAAGAACGCTTATTTCATTGTTTTTGCAAATGAGAAGGGAGGCTCTGGAAAGTCGACAACAGCGGTTCATGTCGCCGTGGCATTGAGTACTAAAGGCCAAAAAGTTGCAGCCGTTGATTTGGATACCCGTCAGCGGACTTTTGCCCGCTATATGGAAAATCGTGCTGAAACCGCAAAACGGTCGGGCTTGGATTTGCAGATTCCGGTCACCAAAGTCTTTGATCCCGAAAGTTGTGAAGATTTGAATGCTTTGCTGGATGAGCTTTCCCGTGATTATGATTTTGTGATTGTTGATACGCCCGGACGCCATTCTCCCGATATTCGTTGTGCCTTGGAAAGAGCCGATAGCTTAGTTACGCCTATCAATGACAGTTTTGTCGATCTTGATCTGATTGGGCAGGTTGATCCCGAGAGCTATCATATTAAGCGTCCCAGCTTTTATGCTGAATTAGTGTGGGAAGCCCGTAAAGCACGCGGTAAGCGGGATGGTATGAGTGTTGACTGGATTGTATTGAGAAACCGGCTCCAGCACTTAGAAGCTCGCAATATGCGCCATGTGGCTTCAGCGATGACTGAATTATCGAAGCGTGTCGGTTTCCGTATTATTTCTGGATTGAGCGAACGGGTTATTTATCGCGAATTGTTTCTGCAAGGTTTGACGTTGTTAGATGTTAAGGCTTTGGGGCGTGCTGGATTAGGGCATGTCGCCGCAAGACAGGAATTAAGAGACTTGATTGCGGGGTTAAAATTGCCAATTCAGGAAGCGGTTAAAAAAGCGTAATACCGTTTTTCTGGTAAAGATAATTTTAAGATATCGTATGATAGGCATAGGATAGTAATTTTTGGGACGGCATCAGGGAATGGCTTTAATTTCATGCAGATTTTAACGCTATTAGCTTTGGCCTTGGCTTTATGGAGTTGGTGGCGTCCCATTTCGGCGGCTCTTCGTATTGGTGATTTGGCCGCTTTGATCGCTGGCCTTGGTGGTTTTTCCTTGCTGGTGAAAGGGGATGTCGTCCCTGCTGTTATCGCTATTGCTGGCGCGGTAATCTGGTTTGTGAGGCGGCAGCAACATGGTTCGGTTGCGAAAGATCGTGCCAAAAAACAGCAAGATTTTCGGGATTCTTTTTCTTCGGCCTATATGTCCGGCCAAAAAGGCGAGAGCTTTAAACCTTATAGTGCAGCGAAGAAAAAGCCGAGTGAGTATGCCTCGGCGGCTTTTCAGGCCGCACCGCCACCCAAAAGACCGTCGCCTTTCTTCAATCAAAAGAAAAATCCTTATCCGACCGGAAAAAAGGAGAAGGTTGCATCGCCTTCTAAGACGGATATGCGGTCAGAGATTATCAACCGTATCCAGAAAATCGGTATTCCCCAGAACAGAAATGATGCTTTGAAATTATTGGGATTGAGTGAAGCGGCTGATAAAATAGCGATTAAGAAATCTTATCATCAATTAATTTCTCTGGTTCATCCCGATGCAGGCGGCACCGAAGAATGGGCGCGTCATGTCAATATTGCCCGCGACATCCTATTAAAATTCAATGCCGGTTAACTAAACTTACCCTAGATTAGAATCCTGTTTTCTTTAAAGAAAATGGGATGCCTTTGATTTAATGGTCTTTTCCGGGCAGCTTTTCTTTTTCCGCCGCGTTATAACCCTGAATATCAAATAGGATTTTCCTAATAGGAGCTTTTAATGTCCCATAAATTTGATCCTACCGTACTGCGTGAATATGATATTCGCGGTATTGTCGGAAAAACACTTCATCCCGAGGACGCCTATGCCATAGGTCGTGGATTCGCGACCCGTTTACGGCGTGCAGGCGGCAAACGGATTGCTGTGGGATATGATGGGCGGACGTCTTCTCCGGCTTTGAAAGAAGCCTTGATAAAGGGCTTGGTTGAAACGGGTGTGGATGTCGTCAATATCGGTTTAGCATCGACGCCGATGCTTTATTTTGCCGAAGCGACTTTGGATGTCGATGGCGGTATCCAGATCACAGGTAGCCATAACCCTGCCGAATATAACGGTTTCAAGATGGTCTTGAAGCATAATTCCTTCTTTGGAAAAGATATTCGTGACCTTGGTGAATTGGGCGCTAAAGGCGAATGGGAAGAAGGCAAGGGCAGTGTCGAAACGGCCGATATCATGGATGCCTATGTCGAGAAGCTTGCCAAAGGATATGAAGGCGGAGAGTTCCGTATTGGTTGGGATGCCGGAAATGGTGTCGGTGGCCCCGTTCTGGAAAGACTGGTTAAAAAATTACCGGGTGAACATCTCGTTATCTACAGTGAAGTAGATGGTCGTTTCCCTAATCATCACCCTGACCCAACGGTTGAATCCAATTTGGACGACCTGAAAGCTTTGGTCAAAAAAGAAAATCTGGATTTCGGATTCGCTTTTGATGGTGATGCCGATCGTATCGGTGCGGTTGATAGTGAAGGTCATGTCATCTGGGGCGATCAGATCTTAGCTATTCTGTCTTCGCCTGTTTTGAAGCGTCATCCCGGTGGAACGATTATCGCGGATGTGAAAGCCAGTCAGGCTTTGTTTGATCGGGTCGCTGAATTAGGGGGTAAGCCGTTGATGGGGCGTACCGGCCATTCTTTGATCAAGACCTTAATGAAGGAAACCCATTCACCTTTGGCTGGTGAAATGAGCGGTCATATCTTCTTTGCCGATCAATGGTTCGGTTTTGACGATGGTATCTATGCCGCTGTTCGCATGATTGGTGCCATTCACGATATGGGTGGTTCTTTGACCGACATTCGGAAAAAGATGCCGAAAATGCTGAATACGCCTGAATTGCGTTTCCAAGCATCGGATACGCGTAAATTCCAAGTCATTGGCGAAGTTTTAGGTCGTTTGACCGCGCAAAATGCCAATGTGAATACGATTGATGGCGTTCGCGTTACCAATGACGATGGTTGGTGGTTGTTGCGTGCTTCCAATACACAAGATGTTTTGGTTGCCCGTGCAGAAGGGCGCGATCAGGCCGCCTTGGACCGGTTAATTGCTCAATTGAATGATCAGTTGAAGCAGTCTGGCATTGAACCTGTCACAACAGTGCATTGATTTTTGCATTGCTAGAAACAAAAAAGCAGTCGGAGAATAATCCGGCTGCTTTTTTTATATCAGACATCAAAGATCAAAATTTTGAAGTCTGATCGCGAAGTAGGGAAAAATGGGTTGTGCCAAGATTAATGAAATTTCAGTCCAAAAGACGGCTGATGAAATTGGTGGGAGATTTATAAAACTGGATGTTCGTGAAGAAAAAGATTGGCAGAATGTATTCCTGTTGCCGATGTGGTCGTGAATAATGCTGCTATAATTGGTTTTGAAGATAAAGCTGTTGCCCATGACCCAGAGCATGCAGATCTCGAGGATTGGAGAGCGGTTCATCGCGTGAATTTGGACGGTACTTTTTTGGGATGTCGTTATGCGATTAAAGCCATGAAAGAAAAAGGCACGGGGTCGATCATCAATATTTCTTCACGTTCCGCTTTGGTCGGAATTCCTTCAGCTGCGGCTTATGCATCATCCAAAGCCGCCATTCGTAATCATAGTAAAACGGTAGCCCTTTATTGTGCCCAGCAAGGGTGGAAGATTCGATGTAATTCAATTCATCCTGGTGCGATTTTAACGCCTATTTGGGAGCCAATGTTGGGGAACTGCAGTGACCGTGAGAAAAAAATGCAGGCATTGGTTGCAGATACACCGTTGCAGCGTTTTGGAATGCCAGATGAGGTCGCGGCTATTGCTGTGATGTTGGCCTCTGATGAGGCTGCCTATATTACTGGCGCAGAAATGAATATTGATGGTGGATTATTGGCAGGTTCTACCGCAAGTCCAGAGTGATTTTTCTAGCAAGAAGCCAACAAAGCCCGATTTTTTGAAACCGGGCTTTGTTCGTCAAAATTATTTTTTAAAATTTTGTTTTATTTTAAGCGAGTGACTGCTTCGCCAATACGCTCAAGGGCTTTTTTCAGTAACTCGGTCGAGGTCGCATAGCTGATCCGGAAAGCCGGAGACAGACCGAATGCTTCACCATGGACGACGGCCACCTTGGCTTCGTCAATCAGGTAAGTGGAGAAATCGATATCTTTTTCGATTACCTTGCCTGATGGCGTTTTTTTGCCGATTAAATCGGAAATACCTGGGTAGACGTAAAAAGCGCCCTGTGGTTTTGGGCAAGAAATGCCTTCGATAGCATTTAAGCCATCGACAACCAGATCGCGGCGGCGCGCAAAATCGGCAGACCAATCTTTCAGAAATTCTTGCGAACCATTTAACGCCGCGACAGAAGCGGCCTGTGAAATAGAGCAAGGGTTTGAAGTCGATTGAGACTGGAGCTTGGCCATCGCCTTGATAAGCGCGGTGGGTCCACCCGCAAAACCAATACGCCAGCCGGTCATGGCATAGGCTTTTGAACAGCCATTGACAGTCAGAGTGCGGTCGAACAGATCGGGTGCTACTTCGGCAATGGTAGCAAAGCGGAAATTATCAAAAATGATATGTTCGTAAATATCATCTGACAAAATCCAGACATGGGGATGGCGACGCAGAACTTCGGCCAAGCTTTTGATTTCTTCTTCACTATAAGCCGCGCCTGTTGGGTTGCTGGGAGAGTTGAAGATGAACCAACGGGTTTTTGGCGTTATTGCTTTTTCGAGCTGTTCAGCGGTAATTTTATAATTCTGGTCAATATTGGCCTGAATGAAAACCGGCGTTCCGCCACAAAAGCGGACAATGTCAGGGTAACTGACCCAGTAAGGTGCCGGAATGATGATTTCATCGCCCGGATCAATCGTTGCGGTTAAAGCATTGAATAAAACATGCTTGCCGCCGGAACCGACAGAAATCTGTTCTGGGAGATATTCCAGATTGTTCTCGCGCCGGAATTTACCAACAATCGCTTCTTTTAATTCAGCCGTACCATCAACATTGGTGTAACGGGTTTTCCCGTCATGGATGGCCTGAATAGCGGCTTCCTTAATAAATTCGGGCGTTTCGAAATCCGGTTCACCCGCCCCGAGCGTAATAATATCAACCCCTTTTGATTTAAGCTCGATCACCCGACTGGTCACGGCAATCGTCGGTGAAGGCTGGATACGGGAAAGGGCAGCGGAAATGTGAACCATCTTTTTTCCTCTCAGGAAAATCGGCGGACAGAAAGATATCCGTCTTTTGAAATATAATCCTTTTTCAGTCAGGTAAGGAGGCAGAATATACCTTCTGCAATACTTGCCATGGCGGCGGTTTTTAGCGAAGTAATTTTGCCTTGACTAGCCCGAACAGGTCATGGCCGATCAGAAAACCTGATTTTAAATCCTGTAAAGATAATACCGCTTCTTTTGCGCGATGGCTGGAAAGTAATGTCTGACGAAGTAAACCGGGTAGCAATCCCAATTTAAGAGGTGGGGTAAGAAGTTGGTTGTCGCGCTGGACGAAAATATTGCCAAGAGCGGTTTCTGTTGGGTGACCGGCGGAATCGACGGCTAGCCAGCTATTTTTATAATCTGTTTGAGACGATGCGCCTTTTATGATCCGAGGAAGAAGCGCGTGGTAAAGCTTTTCGTCATTAGCGGGGCAGGGTCTTTCCAGCGGATAACATTCTATTATTTGGGTGGGGACGGATTTTGGAGGCGTGATTTCAATAGCAATTTGACCATTGTAATTGATAACCAGCCGAATGAAATAGGGCGCTGTTAACGGGAAGCAAGCCATGTGAAGATTGTTACGGACGGCATGGCGATTATAGATGAAACCGAGCGTTTTGGCTGAATTTTCTAGCCTAGCGAGATGTTGTTCCAGAGCCGAGATACCCCCCAAGGGTTCAAAACGCATAGTTTCAATAAGCGCTGTCGGTTCTGTGCCGGCTTTGCTTGGAGATGGCTCTTTCAATTCCAGCCTTCCTTTTATATTTGGGATTTCTTTCATAAAAGTAAGGCCGAATTAACTATACCATTTGATGACTTGAGAAAGATCATTTGCGAAATAAAGTTACTATTTGTAAGAGTAGGGCAAGAAGATAACTTCTTATTACTCTTTTAATATATTTATGCCACCAAAGAAATAAAAATGAATTTGGTCACTTTTGGTTGTCGTTGGTGGCGGTCTCGTGGGGTTATCGTTTCAAGAGTAAAGCATTTTTATCGAAAAACGAGGGTAGGTTATCGTTAAAATATGATGATAGCAAATGCCTATCTTCATTTACTTTAATCGGTTTGTTTTTGGAATTATTCGTCTTTGATATGCGTTCAGTGATTGCACCTGCCGCTAGAGCGTTATAATTATAGCTTATGACTATTGCCGACATAGCTGAAGCTCCCCGCCATTTTCTTTATAGGCCCGGGTTACTGACACCTGATGACGCGAAGCGTTTGACTTCTCAAACCCTTAATGGCTGCGATGATGGTGAGCTCTATTTACAATATAGTGTTTCCGAAAGTTTTTCTTTTGACGATGGCCGTCTGAAAAATGCGAGCTATGATAACCAGTCGGGCTTTGGTCTGCGTGGATTATCGGGCGAGGCCACTGCGTTTGCTCATGCGAGTGAGATTTCTGCGGATGCTATTAGACGGGCAGGGGAAACCTTGCAGTTATTAGATCCCACCAAGGGAAATCAGGCTTCTTCACCGCTTCGTACCAATCGGCATCTTTATACAGAAGCTAATCCCCTGACTTTGAAGCCTTTTGCGGATAAAGTGGCTCTTTGCCAGAAAATCGATGCGGCGGCACGGGCAAGAGATCCCCATGTCTGTCAGGTTTCGGTCGGGTTATCCGCTTCATGGAGTGTTATCGAAATCGTCCGCCCTGATGGTTTCGTTGCTCAGGATATTCGTCCTTTGGTGCGTTTAAATATTTCGGTTGTTGTCGAAAAGAATGGCCGACGTGAATCTGGCTTTTATGGTTTTGGTGGCCGGTATCTTTACGATTTCCTTTTTGAAGAAGCCGAATGGCAAAAGGGAATTGATATGGCTTTGGCCTCGGCTTTGGTCAATCTGGATGCGGTAGCGGCACCGGCTGGAGAAATGCCGGTAGTATTGGGCCCCGGATGGCCGGGCGTCTTGCTGCATGAAGCGGTGGGTCATGGCTTGGAAGGCGATTTTAACCGGAAGGGTTCTTCTGTCTTTTCGGGTAGAATTGGCGAAAGAGTGGCATCCGAAGGTGTGACCGTTATTGATGACGGTTCTATAGCTAACCGCCGTGGGTCGTTAACTATTGATGACGAAGGCACGCCGACGAGCCGCACCGTTTTGATTGAAAACGGTATTCTGAAATCTTATATGCAAGATAGGCTGAATGCTCGGCTGATGGGGATGAAGCCAACGGGTAATGGACGTCGTGAGAGTTATGTCCATGCCCCGATCCCCAGAATGACGAATACCTTTATGGCGGCCGGACAAGATGATCCCGCCGAGATTATGTCTCGTGTCAAGAAAGGTATTTTTGCCAAGAATTTTGGTGGCGGTCAGGTCGATATTACTAGTGGTAAATTCGTCTTTTCCTGCACCGAAGCCTATATGATTGAAAATGGCCGAATTGGCGCGCCGATCAAAGGGGCTACCCTGATTGGAGATGGCCTGACGGTTCTTAACAAAATTGCGGCTATCGGAAATGATTTGGCTCTGGATGAAGGGGTCGGAATTTGCGGCAAAGGGGGGCAGTCTGTTCCTGCGGGTGTTGGACAACCTACTTTATTGGTAGAAGGCTTGACTGTTGGTGGCACCGCCTCCGAATAGTCAGAAAATATTTCAAATAATTAGAGAGAAGCGGGGTAGTTGTTACCCCGCTTTTTTTAAAAGATAGCTTGTAAAGATAAAAATTCTTTTATTTTATTATAAGGTTTTTTTATTGTTTAATGGCTTTTTAGGTAGGATGTTTTTGGATATATCCTGTTTTTTAATCAATTTTTTGTCGAAAGACAAAATCAGAGCAAGCAATTTATACTGTTGTGGGATGCCGCAAGAGAGAAATTTTATCTTCGGTTATCCCTTTGAGTATAAAAAGCATGTGAGGAGAGGCCTATAAAAGTGGCAATTTTGGACTATTCAATAAAAGTGGCCTCTTATAACATTCATAAAGCTGTCGGTGCGGATAAAAGGCGCGACCCTGAACGCATTTTGTCTGTGTTGGATGAAATCGATGCTGATTGTGTCATTCTTCAGGAAGCTGACCGCCGATTGGGTAAAAGGCGGGCTATTTTGCCCTTCGATGCGTTAACCGCGCATGGTTATACCTATGTGCCTTTGTCTTTAAGGTCTTGCAGTCTGGGGTGGCATGGCAACGCCATGTTGTTTCGGAATTTTGCCAGTTGCGTTGGGTATGAACGGGTTCGTTTGCCTCGTCTGGAACCACGTGGCGCCATCATTTGTGATATAAAAATGAAAGGGCGTATCTGGCGATTTATCGGCGCCCATCTTGATCTTTCCGGTCTTTTTAGGCGGCGGCAAGTGGCTTTTATCCTTGATAGGCTTCAAAATCTGCCCCGCGATTTGCCTACTGTTATTATGGGCGATTTTAACCAATGGCGAAAGAGAGAAGGCTGCCTACGTTTATTGCCGGATGAATTTTCTATTTTACCGACTGGCGCCAGCTTTCCGGCTAATCATCCTTTGGTAGGATTAGACCGTATTATCACAACACCAGAAATTAAATGGTTGGAATGTGGCGTTCACAACACCCCCCTTGCAAGGCAGGCTTCTGATCATCTGCCTGTATGGGCCAGACTAGCTCTGTCGCCGGTTTTTTAAAATTTTTATCAAAAAAAGCTGTTTTTATGAATTTTTATGTCATTTTTTGGGTATAAATCCTGTTGAAAATAGCTGACTAAGTAATTTTTATTGTATAGTCTTCTGTGTCTGCGTTAATTTTTTGAAATATAAAAGTTATCTCGGCCTTATATTAGAAATTTTATCATGATGCCGGCTCGCTCAGAGTCTTTAGGGATATATCGGGGAATGCAGAGATTTACATTAAAGGCGCCTGTTCTTTTGCGCTCTATGGCTAATTCGATGGGGTTTTGTAAAAAAATTATTGCACTACCCTTGTTATCTTGTGCCGTTCCAGCTTTGGCAGAAGCCCCAGCTGTGGCTGATACGGGCGATACGGCATGGATGTTGATATCGACGGCGCTTGTGCTGTTGATGATCGTTCCAGGCCTCGCTTTGTTTTATGTTGGTATGGTACGGGCTAAAAATGCATTGTCTCTTTTAACCCAGATTTTGTGCATGACAGCCCTTGTCATGGTTATATGGCCTTTGGTGGGGTATTCTCTTGCCTTTAGCGGTTCATCTCCTTTCTTTGGCAATCTGGCCAATGCCTTTTTGAAAAAGGTCACGCCGGATAGTCTGAACGGCACCATACCTGAATATGTCTTTGTTTGTTATCAGATGACTTTTGCAGCCATTACGGCGGCTTTGGCGTTGGGCGGTTTTGCAGAAAGAATCAAATTCCGTGCGGTCATGCTTTTCACCCCGCTTTGGTTGTTGCTGGTCTATTTACCGTTAGCCCATATGGTGTGGTCTTCTGATGGCTATTTCTTCAAGATGGGTGTTTTGGATTTTGCTGGCGGAACGGTCGTTCATATCAATGCCGGTGTTGCCGCGTTGGTGGGATGTCTGATGATAGGTAAGCGGAGCGGTTACAATAAAGAATTGATGGCTCCCCATTCGATGATGATGACCTTGATCGGCACCGGATTATTATGGGTTGGTTGGTTCGGTTTTAATGCCGGTTCAGCTTTGGGCGCCAACGGATCCGCCGGTTTGGCGATGATAAACAGCTTTGTCGCGACCGCCGCCGCTATTCTGGTCTGGATTGGAACGGAAGCGCTTGTTGGTCGCAAACCTTCTTTGCTGGGCGCTTGTTCTGGTGCCATTGCCGGTTTGGTTGCTATCACGCCTGCGGCCGGTAATGCGGGGCCGATGGGTGCTATCGCTATCGGCGCGTTGGCTTCATTTGGTTGTTTCTGGATGGTCGTCTATGTCAAACCCAAATTACAATTCGACGATGCGTTAGATGCTTTTGGTGTCCATGGCGTAGGCGGAATTATCGGTTCGATTGCAACCGGACTGTTCTGTTCCCCGTTATTGGGGGGCCCCGGTAAAGCTGATTATATGATCGGGCATCAGCTCTTTTTGCAGGTTTTTGCGGTTGTGGTTGCCGTTATCTGGTCGGCCGTTGGTTCTGCTATTGCTTTTTATATCGTTGATAAGCTGGTGGGCTTGCGGGTTTCGAAAGAAGAAGAAGCTATCGGTCTGGATATCAGCGAACATGACGAACGGGCTTACAATATGAACTTCTAATTTTTTTGAAGTTTTTATCTCAAGATAGCCTTTTTGATATAAAATAATTTTTAAACCAGGTCTGAATTATCAGGCCTGGTTTTTGTTTTCTTTCAAAAATTTATGGCTCTATTTATTCTACTTGAAAATCAGATGAGATCTCTTATTTTAAGGTAGCTTTAATACGCTTTTTCTTCTCTTTAAGTTCTATGATAATATAATTATATTTTATTATCCTTTGTAATAAAGGATAGGAAAATGAACTGGTCTAGTAAATTGTTTCTGTGACATTTGAAATTTTAAACTATATTATCATATCTTAGAGTATCTTCATGAAGGCGTGCATCCATATTTGCTGGACGTGGGTGCTTTGTGACGATTTTGTCCAGCCAACAAACCGGAGAACCGGACAATGGCCGAAAAGGTCAACAATCTTCAGGATTTTTTCCTTAATACTTTGCGCAAGACCCGAACACCTGTGACGATGTTTTTGGTAAAAGGTGTTAAATTACAGGGTGTTATCACCTGGTTTGACAACTTTTCTATTTTATTACGGAGGGACGGGCAGTCACAGCTGGTCTATAAGCATGCCATTTCTACTATAATTCCGGCGCATCCCTTGGAGCAGCTTAGGGAAAGCCGTAGTTTAATGGCAGAGCGTAAATCCAGTTTGCTTCAGGATGTCTTTTTATCGGCGATAATGCAGCAGCAAGAGCCGGTGACGATGTTTTTGATAAACGGAGTGATGTTACAAGGCGAAATCGCGGCCTTTGATTTATTTTGCGTTTTATTGACCCGCAATGACGATGCCCAGCTTGTTTACAAACATGCGGTTTCGACAGTGCAGCCTGTTAAATCTGTAGATTTGACGATGACAGAAAGGCGAGAAGAGGATTGAGTGGTTTTGTCCGGTCTGAGGCCGATGGCGTTTCAAGTGGCGCACGGGTATTGGTAGTTCTTCCTGAATTGGAAGATAATAATAAGCGTTCAACTGAAGCTCGATTAGAAGAGGCCACCGGCCTTGCCTGTGCCATCGGGTTGGACGTCGTTTCGAAGCTGGCTTTCCATTTGCGTTCCCCGAAAGCGGCGACGTTGTTTGGTTCTGGTCAGGTCGAGCAAATTGTGACGGCAGCCAGAGATGAAGAAGTCGATTTGGTCATTGTCGATGGCCCTTTGACCCCGATCCAACAGCGCAATCTTGAAACAGCCTTGGATGTAAAGGTTATTGACCGAACCGGCCTTATTCTCGAAATCTTTGGTGCGAGAGCGGCCACCGCAGAAGGTCGGTTACAGGTTGAGTTAGCTCATCTCGACTATCAGGCGGGGCGACTGGTTCGAAGCTGGACCCATTTGGAACGTCAAAGAGGTGGTTTCGGATTTTTGGGTGGCCCAGGTGAAACCCAGATCGAAGCCGATCGTCGGATGATTCGTGATCGTATGGCAAAGTTGCGTCGTGATTTAGCGCAGGTCACTCGGACGCGGGGTTTGCATCGAGCAAGACGGAAGCGTGCTCCTTGGCCGGTAGTGGCTTTAGTGGGCTATACCAATGCTGGAAAATCGACCTTGTTTAACCGGATGACCGGTGCCGATGTCATGGCCAAGGATTTGCTTTTTGCGACCCTTGATCCGACAATGCGGCAGATTGCTTTACCTGGCATTGATAAGGCTATTTTATCCGATACCGTGGGTTTTGTTTCGGATTTGCCGACCCAGTTGGTTGCGGCTTTCCGTGCAACCTTGGAAGAGGTGACGGCGGCTGATCTGATTTTGCATGTACGCGATATTGCCCAAGAAGACAGCGATTCTGAACGGAATGATGTCGAACGCGTTCTGGCGGAGATCGGCATTGCTCCGGTCGAAGACGGCGGCGAGTTTGCTATTCCGGTTATTGAAGCCTGGAATAAAAGCGATTTGTTGTCAGAAGAAGCCCATGCCAGCCTTGCCGCAGAAGCTGCCCGTCGTGAAGATGTCGCCTTGATATCAGCATGGACCGGCGAAGGCATTGAAGCTTTACGTCAGCTTGTTTCAGAGCGTTTGTCCGAAGCCCATCGGTTGCGTCATATCGACCTGCCATTGACAGAAGGTCAGGCTATGGCTTGGTTGCATGCCAATGGCGAAGTCGTGAATCAGAATATGAACGATCAGACCGAAAAAATGGAATATGACGTTCGGATGTCCGATGAGAATTGGGGCCGTTTTGTGGAGCGTTTCGGTTTTCTGTATCAAGGTATCCTTGAATCAGAAGACGATCCGGAGCACTTGCATCTTTCTTCATAGGAAGACTAAGACCCTTTCTTATGGCTATATGTAATCCTTGTTCTGATCTAAGTGGGCTATTGCTTTTAGCTTTGCCCACAATGAGGGATGCAGAGTTCCAAAACGCGGTTATTGCGTTATGTGCCTTTAATGAAAAAGGGGCATTGGGGCTAAATATTAGTCGCATTGTTCCTGATGTGACGTTGCATTCGTTGATGCGCCAATTGAATATTGAACCTGGTCTTGCACCGGATCGACCTATCCATGATGGTGGCCCTTGTGAAACCCAGCGTGGCATGGTTTTACATAGCCGTGACTGGAAAAGTCCGGATAGTATGATGGTCGGGCAAGACTGGGCATTAACGAGCACCTTGGATGTGCTTCATGCGCTTAGCCGAGGTGACGGCCCCAAACATTGGTTAGTGGCTTTGGGATATGCTGGATGGGGTGCCGGGCAGCTGGATCAGGAAATGAAGCAGGCGGATTGGTTTGTTTCCAAAGCGGATGACCAGTTACTTTTTGCCTGTCCTGCGGAAGATCGCTGGCAGCAGAGCTATCAAAAGTCTGGTGTCGATCTTTATCGTCTAGCTGTGAAAGTTGGGCAGGCTTAACGACAGATAATGTCTTTTACTTTTTGATATATTTCTTTTGTAGATGAAAATATTTTCCAACTATATTATCCCAACACAGTCGAAAAAATGGCTCCAAGGATTGGATAAATATCTAATTTTATCTGGGCAAAGGAGATAATATGGCAGACGTCCGCGACCCTGTGCTTTTAACGGCCTCTTTAACAGATTTGCATCCGACCCAAATTTCTGTCGGAATGCGAGAAGTCGATGTTAAGCGGGATAACTGGCGCCAAAAGGAAGATGATAAAAAATCTCTCTACCTTGGTAATCATTTAATTCCGGTTGTTTTAGGAAAAGATAGCCAGCCTTTCGTGGTCGATCACCATCATTTATGCCGCGCCCTGTTGGAAGAAGGGGTCAATAAAGTAGCGCTTTCGGTGATGGCGGATCTCTCTGCCTTGGAAAAAGATCATTTTTGGTTCGTGATGGATAGTCGTCGATGGATGCATCCCTTTGATGAACAGGGTGTCCGGCGATCTTATCAGGATATTCCTGACAATCTTAGTGATTTGAAAGACGATCCCTACCGTTCATTAGCGGGCGCTTTGCGGCGTGCAGGGGGATACGCAAAAGATGTAACGCCTTTTAGTGAATTTTTATGGGCAGATTATTTACGGCGGCAACTCAACGGCGCAGCGATTGCGCATAATTTTGACAGTTTTTTAGAAAAAGCGTCGATTCTTGCCCATGACAAAAAGGCATCTTATTTGCCCGGATGGTGCGCACCACAAGTTAAACATGTGTGAAGCATGATATCCCTTTGCCTTGTTTTCTAAATATCCCTATGTATTTTCAGTGAATTATCTTTTTTTGCCCTTTTTCGGGCTTTTTTACTAAAAAGCGATTGAATAACGCTTGCTATCCAGTTCTATAGGGTATTTGGGCAAAGCTTGCCTTATATTGGATGTTGTTTTCTGGTGAGGATAACCAAGCGCCTGTCCATGCGCGAGGTTCGGGATTATTGTGCATGCGTATCAAAATTGGCGCTTCTGTCGCCAGTAAAATTGGCTTTGCTTCTCATCAGAATGCGGTTCCTTTAATTCATGATCTGGAAATAACCAATTCGACTTCTGAAGATTTTCAGGATTTGACTTTGATTTTGAAGGCCGATCTTCCTTTCATGGAAGAAGTCCGTTGGAAAATTCCTTTTTTGAAAAAAGAAGAAACCCATCAAGTTGCCTTGCAGCCAGTGGTTCTTGATGCTGGTTTTTTACATGATCTTAATGAAAACTTGACGACACATCTGACTTTTTCTCTGGCGAAAGGAGAAAATACGCTCGCCGAAATGGTGTTGCCGGTCGAGCTTTTGTCTTATGACCAATGGGGCGGTTATCAGACAATGTCAGAGTTGTTACCTGCCTTTGTCATGCCCAATGATCCGGTTATCGATCATGTGTTGAAATCGGCATCAGAGGTTTTAGAAAAGGCTGGAAGGGTCGCCTCTATCGAGGGTTATCAATCCCAATCCCGTGAGCGGGTTTGGGAAATTACCTCTGCCATTTGGTCGGCTTTATGTGGGTTGCATCTTTCCGAAGCGGCGATGCCCGATCAATATACCGAAAATGGCCAGAAGATACGGACACCGGAACGGATATTATCAGGGCAAATAGCGAATAGTCTTGATTGTGCCTTGTTATTGGCTGCGGTTTTGGAAAAGGCTGGCTTAAATCCGCTGATCGTTCTTTTAAAAGAAGCGGTGCTCGTCGGTGTCTGGTTACAACCGATTGAATTTGCATCCCTGATTACCGATGAAGCGGCTGCCTTAAGACGTCGGGTCGATCTTAAGGATATGCTGTTATTGGATTCTCGGCTTTTATTGCAGAGAATACCTTCAGCCTTATCGGTTGCAGAAAGAGAAGCCTTAAGAAAGGTTTCTGAAGAGCGGGTTTCCGATTTCGTTATGGCCGTCGATATTCATCGGGCGCGCTTGCAGAAAATTCGGCCTTTAAATAGCACAGTGGGTGTCTTGCCTGAATTTTCGTTGGCGGAATGGGAGCCTGCGGAAGCATTTGAAACGGCACCTGTTTTACCCGCTTTTGATGTCGAAAGGCCGGAAGCCGAGAATGTTGCAAAAGACCGACTAACAAGCTGGCAACGGAAGCTTTTGGAATTAACACCACGTAATCGGTTGTTGAATTTACCAGCCAAGGGCAAGCAGGTGCCTTTGATCTGTTCCGATCCGATGCGGTTGGAAATTGGGCTGAGTGATGGCGAAAAGCTGAAAGTCATTGCGATGTCCGATTTTTCAGCCAATGGCCGGAATAAAGAGCTTTATGCCTCGCAAAATCAAGGCGATTTGCTTCAGGATATGGCTGAGGCCGCGATGGCGCGCGGCGAAATTATGTCGTCACTTCCCGCGAATGCTTTGGAAGCGGCGCTTATTGATCTCTATCGCAAGGCTAGAAGCGATATTGATGAAGGCGGGGCCAATACTCTGTTTCTGGCTATCGGGTTTTTGAAATGGAAGCGGCATCCGGAAGAAACCCGAGAATATCATGCACCTTTGGTTTTGTTGCCGGTCACTCTGGAACGAAAAAATGCTTTATCGGGGCTTGTTCTTGTCAGGCATGAAGATGAAATCCGCTTTAATCTGACGCTTTTGGAAATGCTGCATCATGATTTTAGTCTGACGATTCCAGAGTTAAATAATACTTTGCCGGAGTGGGACGGGCAGGTCGATATTGCAGCAATCTGGAATATCATCCGTCATGCTATTCGCGACATTAAAGGCTTTGAGCTGATTCCTGATGTCACTTTAAGTACTTTTTCTTTTGTGAAATATCTGATGTGGAAGGATCTGACCGATCGTTCCGAACAGTTAAAACAAAGCCCTATTGTCCATTATCTGTTAGATCGGACAAAAGAAAATCTGCCTAAGAATAAGCATTTCCCAACGGCAGAAACGCTAGATAAAACGGTTAATCCCGGAGAATTATTTACGCCCTTACCGGCGGATAGTTCACAATTGGCGGCGATTGTAGCATCGGCCAAGGGGTGCGATTTCGTTCTGGATGGCCCACCGGGAACGGGTAAGTCGCAGACGATTGCTAATATCATTGCCCATAACCTTGCTTTGGGGCGGCGGGTGTTATTTGTAGCCGAGAAAAAGGCGGCTTTGGATGTGGTTCAGCGCCGTTTGAATGCCAATGGATTAGGTGATTTTTGCCTAGAGCTTCATTCCAGTAAGGCGACCCGAACTGAAGTTATCAAGCAGCTTAATCGAGCATGGGCTGCTAGTCGCGATATTCCTGAAGAAGATTGGAAGACAGAAGCTGAAAAGCTTCGGCAGTTACGCGATAATTTGAATGAAGTTGTCCAGTTGCTGCATCAACGCCAGCCGAATGGCCTCACACTTTATCAGGCGATTGGTGTCGTGGTTCGAGATGGCGGTCGTGCCGTTCCTCGGTTAAATTTTTATCATCCGCTTCAACATACCGAGCAAGATTTAGCACGTTTTCGTGATTTGGCGGAGCGTTTGGGGCTGGCTTGGCAAGAAGTCGACGATATTCCGCAGGATTTCGATGCTGTTACCGTCAGTGAATGGTCGAATGGTTGGCAGGAATCTATTGTTGCTGCGGCTAAAAAATTAAAAGTCGCTGTTTTAGAAGTAAATGCGGCCAAAGAAGCGATTATTGAAGCGTCTGATTTGCCGATCATTGCCGAAACCCGCGATGATTTGGAGCAGTTAAGCCATTTTGTGCATCTGTTAGGAAAAGCACATGGGAGGAATTGCTATTTGGCGTTTTCTTCCCAAAAAAGTAAAATCATTGAAGCTGCCTATCAGCTTATTACAATCTTAAAAAGCTACCGCAAAGAAGCTTCCGGTCTGTCAGTACGTTATGATCGCGATATTTTAAGACGATTACGCAGTCATCCGCGCCAGTTATGGCAGGAATGGGAAAAAGCTGACCAACGTTTTTGGTTTTTTTCTGTTTTCGAAAAGAAGAAAATCATCAAGCATTTGGCTAAAGCGGGGCGAACCAAAGGGCGCATTGATGCCGCGCATGATCTGCCCCGTCTAGTGATGATGGGGCGGCTTTATGAAAAGCTTTACCGGTTAAGAAAAGCGACCCCTGCCTTGAAGTATTTTTCAGGTTGGAAGGGTATCAGTAGCAATCTTGCGATGATTGCAGATGAATGCGCTTTTTCTGATGAATTGGAAGCCGCAGTGACCACACAGGCTGCCAATCCGACGCATTTAGTCGAGTTACGGCAGGCCGTGAAAAATTTGGTGATGGAAGCCAATGCCTTATTAGATCCGGCATCACCTTTGATGATTGCAGCGCGCCGATTGAAGAAAGCGTTGCAGGTGGTTGATCGGGCTAAAAACAGCTTTGTTTCTTTGGCGGATTCCGCAGTTCCAAATGAACCGCAGGCATGGTTAGAATTGGCTGAAACGATTATCAGCTATGAAAACCGGTTGCAGGCTTGGGCAAATTGGCAACGAATTCGTTATGAGGCGGTTTCTGCAGGATTGAAGCCATTAGTCGATGCCATCGAAAGTCATGCTATTCCGAGCGAACAGGTAGCGACAACTTTTGAAGCGGCCTATGCGCGTTGGTTTGCCAGCAATCTGATTGATGCTGAACCACGCTTGCGGCGTTTTTCTTCAGCTATGCAAATGGCGGATATCGCGGCATTTAGAAAAGTGGATGACCATGTTTCTGAATTGTCAGTGCAATATATTCGCGCGCAGTTAGCCAAGAAGATTGCTGTCGATGAGAATGATGGATTGCCTGCCGGTTATGCAACCTTGAAGCGTCAGCTTCAGGTCAAGCATCCTATGCCGATCCGGCAGTTGATTAGCGAAATGGGAGATGATTTTGGGCGGTTAGCCCCTTGTATGCTGATGAGTCCGTTATCGGTTGCCCAGTTTTTACCGCCCGATCATGCGCTATTCGATCTGGTCATTTTTGATGAGGCGTCGCAAATTGCGCCTTGGGATGCAATCGGTGCCATGGCGCGAGGTAAGCAAGTTATTGTGGCCGGTGATCCGCGTCAGATGCCGCCGACAAGCTTCTTTAATCGTTCTGTTCAAAATGATGATCTGGTGGCAGATACTGAACGCGACATGGAAAGTATTTTGGATGAATGCTTGAGTGCAGGTATTCCGATGCATTCTTTAAGCTTCCATTATCGTAGTCGCCATGAAAGCCTGATCGCCTTTTCAAACTATAGTTATTATGATGGCAGTTTGATTACCTTCCCAGCACCTGTTCGGAAAGAAAGTGCTGTGCATTGGCGGCGCGTGAACGGTGTTTACAGCCGTGGTCGCAATCGCGTGAACTCGATCGAAGCGCAAGCCATGGTGGACGAAGCGGTTAGCCGTTTGATTGATCCTGAATTTAACCGACAAGGTTGGTCACTGGGTATTATTACCTTGAACAGCGATCAGCAAAGATTGGTTGAAGATTTGCTGGATAAAGCGCGTCGTGATCATCCTGAAATAGAATCTCATTTTAGCGATTTATTACCTGAGCCGGTAACGGTTCGAAATCTGGAAACGGTTCAAGGGATTGAGCGCGATTTAGTCATTTTTGGTATTGGATTTGGCCCGACTGAACCAGGATCTCCAACGATGTTGATGTCTTTTGGTCCGTTGTCGGCAGAAGGCGGGTGGCGGCGGCTGAACGTGGCCTTGACCCGTGCCAGACAGGAAATGATTTTATTCACATCCTTTGGCCCTGAAATGATCGATCTTAACCGGACAACCTCGCGTGCCGTGATTGATCTGAAACACTTCATTGAATTTGCAGATCGAGGTCCTCAGGCTTTTGCTGAAGCGGTGCATGGGTCATTGGGGGGATATGATTCGCCTTTTGAAGAGGCTGTTGCCGCAGAGTTGATGCAACGGGGATGGCAGGTGGCTTCCCAGATTGGGGTCTCTCGTTTCAGAATTGATCTAGGCGTGGTGCATCCTGATCGTCCAGGAGATTATTTGGCCGGTGTCGAATGTGACGGTGCGACTTATCACAGTGCTGCGACTGCCCGTGATCGAGACAAAGTCAGAGAAGCGATATTGTCAGAATTAGGGTGGAAGCTGGTACGCGTTTGGTCAACCGATTGGTGGGTTGATAAAGAGGGCGCTGCCGAACATTTGCATAATGCTTTGGTTGCCTTGCTTGAAGCTGACCGTCTTAAAACTAAGACTGTGTTGCCGGTGGCCTAAAGAGAATAGGGTATAAAAACAGGAATTGGCTTTTTTAACAAAAACATTTTCGGATTTGTTGGATAAGGTGGTTTATTTTTAACTTATGGCTGCGATATCCGTTCTCGTTTTTATAGCAGGCGTTTAGTTTATAAAAAATAAGGCGGTCTTTTTTTGTGTGGGATAGTCCAACAGTTAAAAAAGATCGATGGAGTGCAAGATGAAATTGACTGAAAAGACTTTTGACCTTTTTCAGGAGGATGGCACCCTTTTGGAAAAGAATATTCGTTTTCAGGAGAATGGTCAGGTCTTGGGCGCGCAGCATTTTGATCGCCAATATTGGTCTATCTTGGGCTCCCAAATTGTTTTAACCAACGAGCATAAAACGCCTTCGATTATTTTTGCCTGCTGTCTTGAGCATAGCGATCTTTTTGCCTTTTTTGGCCAAGCGGCGCAGGGTAGGAACGACAAAGCCCGTTTCATTCTCTTTGAACAGAATGCCGGTGGTGAAAAAAACTTGGCTCCGGCACAGGATATTACCCCTGCTTTGTTTATGTTGGAGCGGAAGCTTGATCATATGCGGGATACCATGAATTTGGTTTCCCAACGCACAAGTCGTTCTGCATCAAAAATAAAAGTGTTGTTTCTGATCCATAATATGTCTTTGTGGGATAGTCTGCGGGATGTTTATGCAGTTATGCGCGAACGCGATAATTTTGAAGTTGTCGTCGCAACATCGCCCCGTTTTTTTCCGGCGACACAGGATTATCAGGCAGAAGATGAAGTTCATCAAGGGCTCGAGCAGCAGGGCGTTCCTCATATTCGTTTCAAGGATGATTTTGAGGCCGCGCTTCAGGTAATAAAGGCCATCGTCCCGGATATTATTTTTCGGCAAATGCCTTGGGAAGTGAATACGCCGGAGCCGTTCCAGACGCAGCATCTTAATTTTGCTAAGCTGTGTTATGTCCCTTATTATGGCCTGAATATTTTAGAAAAATTGACAACCGAGGAAGACGAACAGGACTTTTCAGCTGATCAGTATTTCCATCGTATGTGCTGGCGGATGTATTGCGAAAACGAGCCCCTTTATCAGCGGATGAAAGAAAAATCCTTGAGAGGTGGGGATAACATTGTTGTCAGCGGTCATCCGAAGCTGGATCATTTATGGGAAGCCCGTAAGCATCCTGAATGGCCGATCAAATCTGATGGAGAGAAAAAATTCCGTCTGATATGGGCGCCGCACCATACCGTTGGAAATGGCTGGTTAGACTTTGGAATCTTTCCTCAGACATTTGGTGCCATGCTGCAATGGGCAGAAGAAGCGCCCGATATCGAATTTGTTTTGCGGCCTCATCCTTTGCTCTTCAATTCTTTGTTATTTTATAAAATATTTAACGAACAGCAACTGGAGCAATTCAAGAATTTGTGGAACCGTTTGCCTAATACCGCTTTAAGTGAAGGTGGAGATTATGGTTCATTATTGGCGGCATCCGATGCAATGATAACAGAAGGTGTCAGCTTCTTGGCCGAATATCAGGTATTCGATGACAAGCCGTTGATCTTTTTGGATAGCCAGCGTCACCGTGGATTTAATGCCGTGGGTGAAAAAATTATGCGTGGCACCTATAACGCCACCACTATTCCGGCCGCGCGGGAAATTGTCGATCATTACCGTCAACAAGGTGATGATCCGTTAGCCGCAATCCGAAAAGAGAATTTCGAAATGATGATGCCTTGGCCGGGAAAAGCGGCTGAACGCATTGTCGATGATATTCAGGCGCATATTGCCTTATAAAAGCAACAGAAGCCTAGTCCTTTAATTTATTTGGCCGGAGAAGAATATGGCAGTCGCCGTTATTTTGGGAGGCGGGAAAGGCACCCGTTTTGGTGATCCGTTACCCAAGCAGTTCAAGGTGTTGGGCGGAAAACCGATCGTCCAATATACCTTGGAAGCTTTTTTTTCGCATCCGGCCATTGATGAAATCATCGTGACCTATCCGGTTGAATACCGGAAGGAGATCGAAAAGATTACAGCGCCTTTTGCCGCAAAGAAAATGGTAACGCTGGTTGCTGGTGGGGCGTCTCGGATGGAAACGACGATGGCCGCCTTGTCGGCTATTGGTGATCGTCATGTGAAAATTCTGTTTCACGATGCGGTGCGGCCCTTCGTTTCACATGATATTATTAGTGATAGTTTGGCTGCTTTGGACAAGCATCAAGCCGTTGATGTGGTTATCCCGACCGCCGATACCATTGTTTCTGTCGATAATGCGCAAGAATGCTTGGTCTCTATTCCCAAGCGGAGCCTGTTAAGGCGGGGGCAGACCCCGCAAGGCTTTTGGAGCGATGGGCTGACCGCCGCTTATAGGGCAATTGATTCTGAAATTCTGGATCAGTTTTCTGATGATTGTGGTGTTTTTCTCTATCAATATCCTGATGCGGATATCGGCGTTGTTTGTGGTGATGATAAAAATATTAAGATTACCACGCCGATAGATTTTTTCTTGGCCGAGCAAATTCTCTATTCGGGGCAGGCCGCAAGCCGTTCTGTATTGTCGGAAGAAAAGAGCCAAAAATCGGTAGTTGTTTTTGGAGCTTCATCCGGATTAGGCGCTTCGGCTGTAAAAGCGATGGAAGCGAAGGGCTGGCAGGTATTTTCGGCATCCCGTAGCACGGGAACCGATATTTGTAATCCCGAACAGGTGAACCGTTTTTTCAAAGAAGTGGCAGCTAAAACATCTGATATTGATGCAGTTGCGGTATTTTCTGGTGTGTTGAAAACCGGCAAGATTACGGAGATGACGCGCGAAGAAATTAGCCAGATGATTGATGTCAATTTAGTTGGTTCATTGAATGTAGCTTTGGCGGCATTTCCTTATTTGAAAAAATCGTCTGGTCATCTGTTTATGGTCAGTTCTAGCAGTTATTTTCGAGGCCGCGCCAATTCCGCCGTTTATTCCGCATCAAAGGCGGCGGTTGTGAATTTGACCCAAGCGCTTTCCGAAGAATGGGCAGATGATAATATCGCTGTTTCTTGCATTGCCCCAAGACGCGCCAATACCCCGATGCGAAGAAAAGCTTTCCCCAATGAAGATCCGGCTATCTGTCTTGATCCTGAGATAGTGAGCAGGCAGGTGATTGCGATGTTGGAGCATCCCCAAACCGGTCTGATTAAGCATATTTATTGATAAAGACTGCAGGCGTTTAACTGCGCCCGAACAGTTTTTCGATGTCTTTATGCCCCAGTTTGACCCATGTCGGGCGGCCATGATTGCATTGGCCGCTATGGGGTGTGATTTCCATTTCCCGTAAAAGGGCATTCATTTCAGCAACTGACAACAGCCGGCCTGCTCTGACCGAACCGTGGCAGGCCATTGTTGCGACAATATGGTCAAATTTTTCTTTGAGAAGAAGGCTTTGATCATAAGCTGTGATTTCACCTGCGAGATCTTTTATCATGGCCTTGACCGCGCAATTCCCGAGCATCGCCGGAGTAGCGCGGACTAAGATAGCTTCATGGCCAAAACGTTCGGTTTCAAGCCCTAATGCCGCAAATTCATCCTGTCTTTGTTCGAATAGATCGCAAGAAACTTCGTCCATCTCGACAACTTCAGGCATCAGCAACCTTTGGCTGGTGACTTGGCCGTTTTCCAAGGCACGCCGCATCCGCTCCATCACCAATCTTTCATGCGCGGCATGCTGATCGACAATCACCAAGCCATCTCGAGATTCTGCGACAATATAGGTGGCGGCGATCTGACCCCTGGCGAGACCGAGCGGGAAGTCTGTTTGTTCTGATGTTTCGCTGGGGCTGGTCGTCGTATTCCGTCCCATAGGCGGCAAGGAGGATTGCGCCGCCGCACTCCATAAATCTGAAGTAGAAGGGGAAGGTCGTTTTGCAGAAAAAGAATGTGGTCTTACAGCGTCCGGTGATTTGGCTTTGAACAGGAGGGATGAATCCGAAACCGAAGATTTGGATTCATGTAGAGCGTCTTCTTTGGGCGAAGATGTGGTCTCAATAGAGGCTTCACTGCTTTTTTGCCATTTGCCCATCGCTTGGACATCGGCGGGTTGTGCGCTTCTGAATCCTGAAAGATCGAGGCTTTCCCGAAGTGCGCCGACGATGAGGCTGCGCACAGCATTGGCATCACGGAAACGGACTTCGCCTTTTGCCGGATGAACATTGATATCAACGTCACTTCCCGGAAGTGTCAGAAAGAGTGCTAGAACCGGATGGCGGTCTTTAGCTAATAAATCATGATAGGCAGCGCGCACTGATCCGATGAGCAATCGGTCTTTGACAGGGCGGCCATTGACGAAAAGATATTGGTGATCGGCCAGTCCCCGATGGAAGGTCGGTAAGCTGGCTACACCTTCTAGATACATCTGGTCACGTTGATATTCGATCGGGACACTGTTGTCCTTTAATGTCCTGTCGATAAGGGCGGCTACGCGTCTTTGACGGGTTTCACCTGCATTTAGCGAAAAAACGCGTCTGCCATCATGTTCAAGGGAGAAGCCGATATCGGGGCGGGTCATTGCCAGTCGTCTGACAATATCATGGCAGGCCATATATTCGCTTTTAGCGCTGCGCATGAATTTCCGGCGGGCGGGAATGCGAGAGAAGAGGGAATCGACCTTTATTTTTGTTCCTTTGGGAAGGGCGGCGATACCTTCTTTTTCGAATTGTCCATTATCGACGATGATTTGCCAGCCACTATCGCTTTTGGATGTTCGGCTTTCAAGCGTCAGGCGAGCAACACTGGCAATTGAGGGTAGGGCTTCTCCCCGAAAACCTAAGGTCGTAACAGCTTCGATAGCATCATTTTCAGGAAGCTTTGACGTTGCATGGCGTTCTAAGGCCAGACGCATTTCATCCATAGGAATGCCAATGCCGTTATCGATAACTTCTATGCCATCCAAGCCGCCTTTTATCAGGCGGATGGCGATACGGGTCGATTGGGCATCGATAGCATTTTCTACCAGTTCTTTTAACGCGCTGGCTGGTCGTTCGACCACTTCACCCGCTGCAATGCGATTTATTACGTCTTCTGGCAGACGGCGTATTGACATATTTCTAACCCTGCCCCAATCGGTTCTCTAGCTTTCTGGTTTAATATTCATATAAAACCGGAAAACGGCTTTTTTTTAACATTTTAAAATCATAGTATATGATGTTCAGGATCGATATAGGGTCGATAAAATAGTAGTCCTGATCTATCCCCTTATATCGGTATATGCGCAATATACTGGTTTCTTTTTGGTCTGGAAAGTTTATAGCTTTTCTGGCTTCTTTCCTAAAGCCCCTTGTTAGCGGACGGATGCTTGAATGTCTCTTTTTACCCGCCTGTTTAAATTTATGTCGCATGACATGGCGATTGATCTCGGCACGGCGAATACCGTCGTTTATCTCCGTGGCCGTGGTATTGTATTGAATGAACCTTCGGTTGTGGCAATCGAAACCTTGAATGGCGTAAAACGGGTTCGCGCTGTCGGTAATGATGCCAAGCTGATGATGGGCAAAACGCCGGACAGTATTCAGGCTATCCGCCCTATGCGGGACGGTGTGATTGCTGACATTGATGTCGCCGAACAGATGATAAAGCACTTTATTCAAAAAGTGCATGGCGGAAAAGCTCGTCCTTGGCGTTTTCCTGAAATCGTGGTTTGCGTGCCATCCGGTTCCACCTCTGTTGAGCGCCGCGCGATCCGCGATGCTGCTTCAAATGCCGGTGCCAGTCAGGTATTTTTGATTGATGAGCCTATGGCTGCTGCTATTGGTGCCGAAATGCCTGTAACCGAACCAATCGGTTCGATGGTTGTCGATATCGGCGGCGGCACGACGGAAGTTGCCGTTTTGTCCTTGCGTGGTTTGGCATACACCACTTCTGTCCGTGTCGGCGGCGACAAAATGGATGAAGCAATTGGTTCCTATGTCCGTCGTAATTTCAATCTGTTGATCGGTGAAGCCACGGCTGAGCGGATTAAGAAAGAAATGGGTACTGCGCGAATGCCTGATGATGGCATTGGTATGACGATCAGCATCAAGGGGCGCGATCTGGTCAATGGTGTGCCAAAAGAAATTCAGATTAATCAGGCGATGATCGCAGAAGCTTTGTCTGAACCAGTTGCCGCGATTGTGGAAGGTGTTCGTTTAGCGCTTGAAAATACAGCGCCAGAATTGGCAGCTGATATTGTTGATCAAGGTATTGTTTTGACCGGAGGGGGCGCTTTGTTATCCGGTTTGGATACTGTTTTGCGTGAGGAAACTTCTTTGCCGGTGACGATTGCCGACGATCCTTTGACCTGTGTTGCCATGGGAACCGGACGTGCTTTAGAAGATCCAACCTTTAGAGCTGTTCTACAAACAGCCTAATTTTAGCAGGCAAAGGATCTTTTGAAGCATGGCACCGCCGCGCTTACGTAATTTCGGCTTTTCAAGGCGGGCGCAACTAGGCTTATTCGCAAGTTATGTCGTTGCTGTCGGGGGGATTGTTGCGGCCTTGGTCATGTTGATCTTCGCCAATCTTTATCCTGCCAGTTATAATAGTGTGATCGGCTTTGTTACCGATTGCACTAGCCCGTGGCCTCGTTTTGGTCACGGGGTTATTTCCTTGTTTGATAATACCCGTAGTAATGTTGGAAGCTATATCAATGCGGGCAGCGAAAATATCCGTTTGAAAAAAGACTTAGAAAAGCTGCATCCTGATCTTGTTGAATTGCAGCTTTTGAAAGCGGATAATAATAAGCTGAAACGCTTGTTGAATTTGGTTGAACATACGCCTGAAAAAGTCGCGGTCGGCCATATGATTGGTTCGCCTTTAGCGACTAGTCATCGGACAGCGATTATTGATGTAGGCTCATTATCCGGTGTCGCAAGTGGAATGCCCGTTTTAGCTTCGGAAGGGTTGGTTGGGCGTGTTCTGGCAACGGGGCATTTTTCATCACGTATTTTGTTGTTAATCGATTCTTCGAATACTTTGCCGGTTAAAATTGCCCGTTCGGGTGTCCCTGCATTAGCCTCAGGACGAGGGGATGGCCCTTTGGATGTTCGGCCTTTGATTGCGGGGCAGTCGCCTTTCAAATTGGGTGATTTATTGGTGACATCAGGAACGGGAGGAATTTATCCGCCTGATATTCCGGTCGCCTTTGTTACATCATTAAATAATGATGGTGCCTTGGCATTACCCGCCGTTAATCCGGCCTCGATCGACTATATTATGGTTGAGAAGATATTTGTGCCTGATGCGCCGCCGGAACCTTCCCTTACCGATAAACAGCCGTCGCAAAAACAGCTTTCCCGTAAAAAAACAGCGAAAAATAATCCAACAGCCAAGGCTGTTACTCAGCCTTTGGCAGGGCAGGTGCCGGTTAATTCTGTCAACAAAAACAGCGTATCATCGGCTTCCCAATCCGAATGAAAGGATAACGGTCATGGCTTTGACGCCCGTTAATGGTCATGCGGTAAGGCCGATTATTTCCCAAGATCAGGATTTGGGCTTTCTGCCGATCAGAGCCAAAATAACCCCCATTATTATGGTTTTATTGGCGAGCTTGTTTGAAACAGGTCCTTTTGTTTCTGTATTATCACTTTGGCCGTCTTTAGGCTTTTTAACGGCTTTGGGATGGCGGCTTTTTCGCCCTGAATTATGGCAAGCATGGATGGGGCTGCCTTTGGGCATGGCGAATGATATCATTAATGGTCAGCCACCTGCTGTATCCATGATTACATGGACATTCTGTTTTTTAATGATGGATATTGTTGATAATCGGTTAGTGTGGCGGAATTATTGGCAAGATTGGGTATTGGCGACTGTGGCTATTCTTTTTTGCAGTTTGCTGGCTCTGTTGATAACTTATGGCTTTAAGGGGCATATTGGTATTGAGATTGTCGCGGATATGCCAAGGATTTTGGTCACTATTTTGCTGTTTCCGGTTATCGAATTTTTCTGCTCTGTTGTCGATCGTTGGCGTCTTGGATTATAAAATCAGGATAAAAACAATAATAATAGAGAGTGGCATACCCAGTTCTAGTGCTTGTTTTTTATAATATTGTCCATATTTTCTGCCAAAGCCGTATTTCTGTTGCGTAATACTTGCCGGATTATTTTTCTGTGAAAAAGCGTAGTCACCTTATTACCCAGCATTCGCTTGGGTATACATTTTCCCGCCGTGCTATGCTTTTTGGCGGATTGCAATTGGCAACCGGCGGTTTGTTGGCGATGCGGATGGCATGGTTATCTGTGGCTGAAAACGAGCATTACAGCTTGATGGCCGAAGATAATCGGGTGCAGACGGTAATGATTCCGCCGAGAAGAGGGTGGATTGTTGATCGCCATAATCGCCCGATGGCCATCAACCACACAGATTTCCGCGTTGATATTATTCCTGACCAGATGCAGGATCGTGAGCGGGTTATTATTACCTTGGCAGAGCTTCTTAATCTTTCGCCGGATGATGTCGATCGTATCCGTGAAGATTTGAATAAAGCCGCCGGTTATCAACCTGTTCCGGTTGCCGAGCATCTCGATTATGAACATTTTGCGGCTATCTCTGTTCGATTGCCAGAAATGGCCGGAGTGGCTCCCCAAAGAAGTTATGCCCGATATTATCCAAACGGGTCTGCTGTCGGGCATTTGATCGGCTATGTCGGATCCGCAACGACAGAAGACTATAAAAAGACGCATGACCCTTTGCTGATTACCCCCGGATTCAAAATCGGGAAGCAAGGGTTAGAAAAAACCTTTGATGATTATTTAAGGGGTGTTCCCGGAGCAAAACGTTCCGAGGTGACAGCGCGTGGACGATTGGTGCGTGATCTTGAAAATAAGCCCGATCAGCCCGGTAAAAAACTACCTTTAACGATTGATGCCGGTTTACAGGATTATGCCGCCCGCCGGATTGGCGATAATAGTGCCGCCGTTGTTGTTATCGATACAGAAAATGGTGACATACTGGCTCAAGTGTCGATGCCTTGTTTCGATCCCAATGATTTTGCTGATGGGATTGGTCGGCGGGAATGGCAGAATTTATCCCAAGATGACCATCATCCGTTGATTGATAAGACAATTGCCGGTCTGTATCCACCCGGATCGACGGTCAAGCCGATGAATGCATTGGCTTTATTAGAGTTAGGGGTCGACCCTTACGAAACCGTAAACTGCACTGGAAGTTATCAACTCGGCAGCAGTATTTTCCATTGTTGGCGGAGACAGGGGCATGGCCCTGTCAATATGCATACGGCGATTACCCAAAGTTGTGACGTCTATTTCTATGCCATGGCGCATCGGGTCGGTATGGAGCCCTTGGCCGATATGATGCGGCAGTTAGGATTAGGTGCCAGTTATCATTTGCCTTTGGGGTCGGAGCATTATGGCACGGTGCCTGATCCGGCTTGGAAATTAAAAAATATCATCGCAATTGGACGGCTGCCGACACATTAAATGCATCTATTGGTCAAGGGGACGTTTTAGCCAATCCTTTGCAATTGGCGGTGATGGCAGCACGGCTGGCTTCGGGCAAACAAATTACCCCAAGGCTGATCTTATCAAAAGAGACACCCGCACCCGCAAAGTTAAATGTCAAAGAATCCCATTTGGATTTTATCCGACAGGCTATGCGGGATGTTGTTAATGGTGGCGGCACCGGCGGTGCTGCCAAATTATATGTCCCCGGGGTTGAATTAGCAGGTAAAACCGGAACGGCTCAGGTCCGTCGTATTTCCATGGCTGAACGTGGCCGAGGCGTGCTAAAAAATGCGCAATTAGCTTGGCGAATGCGCGATCATGCTTTGTTTGTCTGTTTCACGCCGACAGATAATCCACGTTATGCCGCTTCGGTGGTTGTCGAACATGGAGGACATATTGACTCTGCAACGGATGGCCCCGCCATTGCGCGCGATGTCCTCACTTATTTGTTTGATCCCGATCGCGCTATGGCTACACTGAATGCTCTGGAAGTATCATGGGGTGGGGATCTTATGAGCCGGATGCGTATGCGTTCGGAAAATAATGCCCAAAAAACACCTCCTAAACCCAATGTGACTTAGGCGAAATCGGGATGTTATCCTTAGTTCCTGCTCCTATCCGGCAGTTGCCGTGGAAGCTTTTGTTTCTGGTTATGGCTGTTGGCAGTTTTGGTTTGGTCGTTTTATATTCGGCAGGTGGCGGCATTCGTCCTTGGGCATTGAACCAAGGGTTGCGTTTTGTTTTCTTTATTTTTGTCGCCATTGCGATCAGCCGCATCGATCAGGATACGTTAAAGCGCGTGTCATGGCCGCTTTATGGCGGATTGTTGTTGTTGCTGTTATTTGTTGAGTTATTCGGTTTCGTTGGCGGTGGTAGCCGAAGATGGCTGAATTTGGGGATTATGACGCTTCAGCCTTCGGAACTGATGAAATTAGCGATTGTTTTGGCGATTTCCCGTTTTTACGATTTGCTGCCCGCCGGTGAAATTCGAACATTTTCTGCAATGTGGCCTGCAGCGGTGATGATTTTAGTGCCCGCCCTTCTGGTTGCGGTTCAACCTGATCTTGGCACTGCGCTCATGATTGTTGCGGGCGGCATTATCGTTACTTTTTTGGCAGGGTTGCCTTTATGGCTGTTTGTTGGCGGCGGTGTCTCGCTTGCCGCGATCGCACCTCTCGCATTCTTTTTTCTATTGCATGATTACCAACGTAATCGGGTTTTGATTTTTCTAACCCCAGAAAGTGATCCTTTGGGTAGAGGCTATCATATTAGCCAATCGAAGATTGCTATTGGTTCTGGCGGTATTTTCGGCAAAGGTTTTTTGAACGGCACTCAGAGTCATCTTGATTATTTGCCAGAGCGGCATACCGATTTTGTCTTTGCGACGATGGCGGAAGAATGGGGGCTGATTGGTGGCCTGTTTATCATTGTCAGCTTTATGATTATAATTAGTTGGGGCATGCGCGTTTCGTTGAATGCGCCATCGCGTTTTGCGAAGCTGACAGCGGCTGGACTGGCTTCGACCATTTTCTTTTATGTGGCGATCAATCTGGCTATGGTTATGGGAATGGCTCCTGTCGTGGGCATTCCGTTACCTTTGGTATCAAATGGTGGTTCTGCCATGATGAATGTCATGATTTGTCTGGGGCTATTGATGGCTATTGATCGTTGGACCCGTTACCCGAAAAAAGGGTTCTAATTACCTGATTTTTAAACGAAATATCTTCTGTCTTCTACATTCTTTCCAGTTGCATAATGTTTATATCTCTATGTTTTGAGATATATATTTTTATGGCTTTCTTTGCTTTTGATATTTTGTATTTTTTGTTTTGTTCTATCTAATTTTTTATACTTCAATTCGTCAATTTAAATTAATAGTATAAAAATATATTTATTATAATAATATTATGATTTAAAAATATTGTATTATTGTGTTGTAAGATGTACTTATTTCATTGATTATATTATTATTAAGAATAGAAATTAAAATTCGTATGTTTGTTTCTTATTTTTTGTGAATAAAAATTGTATGTAAATAATTTTTTATAAAAATAAATAATAATAACCAGTTACATCTGTGAATTTTATTTTTAAAAATTTTAATGAAGTGAATATATAAAATATATCGCTGTATTATAATTCTAATTCATGGTCACATTTATCAAAATTGAAATAATTATATATTTTATAGTATAAAAATAACAAATTATTTCTATTTTTTTAATTTTTTTTTAATTTACTTATTGTTTCCTTTGATTTACCCATCCTGCATTAACCATATGAAAAGAGGGGGTGGATAGTAAAAAATTAGATATTTCCGCTATTGATATCAATTCACATAGAAAAAGTATGGCTGATTATAGAGTTTTTATTTTTGGCTTTTTATACTTGAAAACTATGAATGGAAATAAAGATATACATGAAGTTAATCTGTAATTTTGGAATAACATTCGGATTATTCCTTGTACCCTCTTGTGTTTTTGCTACTCAAAGCAGTTTATCTTCTAGTTACCAGCAATGGTACACAGGTTCGCTTTTATCGCCTTCAGGTGCTTTGCGTCAGGGCGGCGTCACAATCGAACCCTATATATCTTATAATCGTCCTATTGATAACGTGGATGCCTTTGGTCACAAATCACCTGTTTATGGTGGCACCCAGAGCGTCGCTAATACAACGCTTGTTAAATACGGTATTACCAATCATTTGAGCATCCAGCTGCATCCTCAGTTTCTCTATAAATGGAAATCCAGTTACGGAAATGGTGGTGGGCAGCCTAGAATTGGGGATCTTCCGCTGGATTTTATCTGGCGTTTTATTGACCCGAATGAAAGCCGTCTTATTCCAGCCGTAATGATTCAGGCGGGTATCTCTTTCCCTACCGGTCGGTTCGATCGCTTAAACGCAACAAAAACCAATGCCGGAGGCAATGGTAACTATGTCTTCCGTGCTGCTTTGGTTACCCAGTCAACATACCGTATTTCTGGTCATGCCTTGAGAGTGCGTGGATGGGCGAATGTGCGTCGTTCTGTCCGTGATGCTGAAATTCATGGCATTAGTAGTTATGGCACCAGCCAAGATTTTATTGGTAACGCCGAAACTGGTATGAATGGGCAGGGTGGTGTTTCCGTTGAATATGGTATCAATCAGCGTTGGGTTTTGGCCTGTGATGTCGCTCGTGACTGGTCATATGGATCGAAGGTTAAAGGCTATAATAACGGGGTCGATTATGTGAATAAAACGGGGCAGGGATCTGGTGACTGGGTTGTAGCTCCGGCTGTCGAATATAACTGGTCTGCCCGTTATGGTATTATCGCTGGTGTCTCCACGCCTTTTTGGGGGAAGAATACGACTGAAAGTCTGTCCGGTCAGGTCGCTTTTGATATGGTTTTTTAGTCGTTTTTTGGCTGCCTTATCCAGAATGGTTTTGAATATAAAATTTAACCTCTTTCGGTGCTTGTTTCCTGCGATGGGGCTCTCATATCTTGAATATGACTATTGCGATCCGCACGACGCTTGATGAGCCAGAAAATCATGCCGATTTTGTGCCTCATCGCCCCAGCCGCCCCGAGAAAACAGAGCCATCAAAGCCATTTCGTCTGGTATCTGATTACGAACCTGCGGGTGACCAACCGCAGGCAATCCATGGCTTGTGTAAAGACATTGAAAAAGGGGAGCGGGATCAGGTTTTATTGGGCATAACGGGCTCTGGTAAGACTTTTACGATGGCAAAAGTCATTGAGAAATTGCAGCGTCCCAGTTTGATATTGGCTCCGAATAAAATTTTGGCCGCTCAGCTTTATGGTGAGTTCAAACGCTTCTTTCCAGAAAATGCGGTTGAGTTCTTCGTCAGCTATTACGATTATTATCAGCCAGAAGCCTATGTCCCAAGAACGGACACTTACATCGAAAAAGACAGTGCAATCAATGAAGCGATTGACCGGATGCGCCATGCGGCAACCCGTTCTTTGTTAGAGCGGGAAGATGTCATCATCGTTGCCTCTGTTTCTTGTCTTTATGGTATCGGGTCTGTTGATACCTATTCATCTATGACCTTTCGTTTGTTGAAAGGGCAGATGGCTGACCAACGGGAAATCATTCGGCGCTTGGTGGCATTGCAGTATAAGAGGAATGATGTTGCTTTTGGACGGGGTTCCTTTCGGGTGAAAGGTGATACCCTCGAGATATTTCCTTCCCATTATGAAGATATGGCGTGGCGGGTCAGCTTTTTTGGGGATGAAATTGAGGAAATCGCTGAATTTGATCCTTTAACAGGTGTCAAAATTGCCAAGCTTGATCAGATTAAGATCTATGCGAATTCTCATTATGTGACGCCGGAGCCGACTTTGAAAGCGGCTAATAACGCGATCCGGCGCGAATTGGGTAATCGTTTGCAGGAGTTTCAGGCGGAAGGTAAATTGTTGGAAGCGCAACGATTGGAACAGCGCACCGAATTCGATTTGGAAATGATGGCCGCTACGGGCGCTTGTTCCGGTATCGAAAATTATTCCCGCTTTCTAACTGGACGCGCACCGGGTGAGCCACCGCCAACGTTATTTGAATATCTGCCCGACAATGCTTTGCTTTTTGTGGATGAAAGCCATCAGACGGTGCCGCAGATTAACGGTATGGCACGGGGCGATTATCGCCGTAAGACGACTTTGGCTGATTATGGATTCCGTTTACCTTCCTGTATTGATAACCGCCCACTTCGTTTTGAAGAGTGGAATGCGATGCGGCCACAAACTGTCTATGTGTCTGCAACCCCTGGCCCTTGGGAATTAGAACAAACTGGCGGCGTTTTTGTCGAGCAGGTTATTCGGCCGACTGGGTTAGTTGATCCCGTCATAGAAGTGCGTCCGATTGAAGAACAGGTGGATAACCTGATTGTTGAAGCCAAAAAAACGGCGGCTTTGGGATGGCGTTCTTTGGTGACAACCTTGACCAAAAGAATGGCCGAGGATTTAACCGAATATATGTATGAAGCGGGTTTAAAAGTTCGCTACATGCATTCCGATATTGAAACGATTGAGCGTATCGAGCTTATTCGTGATTTGAGATTAGGCGTCTATGACGTTTTGATCGGTATCAACCTGTTACGTGAAGGGCTGGATATCCCTGAATGTGGGCTGGTCGCTGTTTTGGATGCCGATAAGGAAGGCTTTTTGCGTTCTGCAACATCGTTGATTCAGACAATCGGACGCGCTGCCCGTAATGCCGACGGACGCGTAATTTTATATGGCGATAAAATTACCGGCTCTATGGCACGAGCAATGGCCGAAACCGAACGCCGTCGCACCAAGCAGATCGCGTGGAATGAAGCGCATAATATAACGCCGACGACAGTTAAACGACAGGTTGACGATATTGTCGGCCATTTTGGTGTTGTAGAAGATCAGGATAAATCGGCTAAGCCGGAAAACCGCGATCCGAAAATGCTGGCGCGTTCTATCTCGGAAACTGAAAAAGAAATGTTGGAGGCGGCTGCTAATTTGGAATTTGAAAAAGCGGCTGAATTACGGGACGTTTTACAGCAGTTGAAACGGCAAGAATTAGGTCTGCCACCGGAAAAATCGATGGAGATACAGGGGCGTTCTGAAGCCGGGCGTCCCGGAACTCGAAAAACACGAAGCGACAAAGCCAGAGAAGTGCGGGCTTCCAAAAAAGAGAAGCAGGAAACGGGCGAAAAACCGTTGCGATCGCGCGGGCATTGATTTCCAGATAATCAAACAGAAACCCTGTCTTGAATGATGAAAATATCAATAGAGACAGGGTATTCCATTTTTATAGCTATATCATTATTCCGTAAATGCCGCTGGCAGGATTGACTTTTCTTCGAGCGGAGAAAAGCTTGGCAATAGATGACGGTAATCAAAGGAATAAAGGTGGTAGAAACAACAGCGCAAAATACGGATCGTCCGCGTTTTTCTTTTTCAATAGCGGCAAGAGAAGGAAAAGCGCGTACCGGCGTTATATCAATGAAGCGGGGCGATATCCGTACGCCTGCCTTTATGCCGGTCGGAACGGCGGCGACCGTGAAGGCGTTGAAACCGGAAACAGTTCGGGCGACGGGCGCTGATATTATTTTGGGTAATACCTATCACCTCATGCTGCGTCCCGGAGCAGAACGTCTCGCAAAATTGGGTGGGTTGCATTCTTTTATGGGATGGGATCGTCCGATCTTGACCGATAGTGGCGGCTATCAGGTAATGAGCCTTTCATCCTTGACGAAACAGAGTGAAGAAGGTGTCACCTTTAAAAGTCATTTGGATGGTTCACGGCATGTATTAACGCCGGAACGGTCTATCGAAATCCAGCATTTATTGGGTAGCGATATTGTCATGGCTTTTGATGAATGCACGCCCTATCCCGCGACACCTTCGCGTGCGACGTCTTCTATGGAACGGTCGGTGCGTTGGGCGAAAAGATCCCGCGAAGCTTTTAATAATACGGAAGAACAAGCCCGTAATGCGGCTTTATTCGGTATCCAGCAAGGCTCTGTTTTTGAAAATCTGCGCCAGCAATCGGCCGATGCGTTGGCTGAGATCGGCTTCGATGGTTATGCTGTTGGCGGTTTGGCGGTTGGTGAAGGACAGGAAGAGATGTTCCGCGTCCTCGATTTCTGTGTGCCGATGTTGCCGGATGATAAACCCCATTATTTGATGGGAGTTGGAAAGCCGGATGATATTGTCGGTGCCGTCGAGCGCGGTATTGATATGTTTGATTGCGTTTTACCAACGCGATCCGGCCGTAACGGGCAGGCCTTTACATGGGATGGCCCTATCAATATCAGAAATGCCCGTTTTTCAGAAGATTTGAATCCTTTGGATAGCGAATGTCACTGTCCTGTCTGTCAAAAATGGAGCCGTGCTTACATCCATCATTTGATCCGTGCCGGTGAAATTTTGGGTGCCATGTTGATGACAGAGCACAATATTGCCTTTTATCAGCAGTTAATGCAGAAAATACGGGATTCTATTGCTGAAGGCCGTTTTTCGCAATTTGCACAGGATTTCCGGACGCGTTATTTCGCACGAAATAGCTAGTTAAAATTTTCGGTTGTTTATCGGGGGCAGACGAAGCTAGAGCATGGCATTATGAGCGCAGACCTTGACCTTTTTTCGTATTCTGACCCTGAGAAACAGGATTTTTCGACTATATCGCCTAAGGATTTATCCCGTGAACAGGCGGTGCATGAATTAGAGCGATTGGCCAAGCTGATCCGGCATTACGACCATCTTTACCATGACAAAGATAATCCGGCGGTTCCAGACAGTGAATATGATGCGTTAGTATTGCGTAATCGTCGGATTGAACAGTTTTTTCCTGAACTGATCCGACCAGATTCACCCAGCACAAAGGTCGGAAGTCGTCCCAATTCTCGCCTGCCTAAAATTGCGCATCGTATGGCAATGCTGAGTTTGGATAATGGTTTTTCAGATCAAGATGTCGAATACTTTCTCGGGCGAGTGCGCCGTTTTTTCAAATTGGGTGAAACTCAGGCCGTTATTTGTACTGTAGAGCCGAAAATTGATGGCTTGTCTTGCTCTCTTCGTTACGAAAAAGGCGTGTTAACCCAAGCCGTAACCCGTGGCGACGGGGTTATTGGTGAAGATGTTACGCCGAATGTTCGTGTTATCGAGGATATCCCGAAAGCGCTATCAGGATCAGGATGGCCGGATATCATCGAAATTCGGGGTGAAGTTTACATGGCAAAGAGTGACTTTGCTGCCTTGAATGCCCGTCAGACAGAAGAGAATAAAAAAGTCTTTGCCAATCCGCGAAATGCAGCGGCTGGCTCTTTGCGGCAACTCGACCCGAATATTACAGCCAGACGATCCCTTCGCTTTTTGGCGCATGGTTGGGGAGATGTCTCTTCCTTACCTGCCGATACCCAATATGGTATGATGAAAGCGATAGAAAGTTACGGGCTTTCGGTTAGTTCGCTTTTAGCACGTGCTGAAAATATCGATCAGATATTGAAGCTCTATAACGATATAGAGGCTTCGCGTGCTGATATGGATTTCGATATTGATGGCGTTGTTTATAAATTAGATCAGCTGGATTGGCAGAAGCGGTTAGGATTTTCTGCACGCGCACCTCGATTTGCTTTGGCGCATAAATTTCCAGCAGAAAAAGCGCAAACCACCCTTATTGAGATTGATATACAAGTTGGACGCACGGGCGTTTTAACACCGGTTGCCAAATTAGAGCCGGTTACCGTTGGCGGTGTTGTTGTTTCTTCGGCCACTTTGCATAATGCGGATGAAATTGATCGTTTGGCTGTTCGTCCCGGGGATCGTGTGCTTGTCCAGCGTGCTGGCGATGTTATTCCTCAAATCGTAGAAAATTTGACTATCGACGTTGATCGGCCTGCATGGCATTTTCCCCATCATTGTCCTGTCTGTGGGTCTTTGGCAAAGCGGGAAGAAAATGAAGTCGCTTGGCGCTGCACCGGAGGACTGATCTGTCCAGCTCAACGGGTAGAACGCTTGTGCCATTTTGTATCACGCACGGCTTTTGAAATTGACGGCTTAGGCCGCACCCATATTGAAAGCTTCTTTTCAGACGGGTTGATTGAAACGCCTGCCGATATTTTTCGTCTTTCTCAGAAACGATCGCTTTTGATCGGAAGAGAAGGGTGGGGTGAGCTCTCTGTTGATAATTTGCTATCGGCTATAGAAACACGTCGAAAAATACCTTTTGATCGTTTTTTATACGCCTTGGGTATTCGTCATGTGGGCACTGTAACGGCGCGTGATTTGGCCAAATGTTATCAGACGTGGGAAAATTTCAGAGCTGCCTTGGATGAGGTCGCCAGTCTGCGGGGGGTGTTGCAGCCTTCAATCGGTGAAACCGCAGATAAATACCAAAAAAGGGTAGATAAAGAGATAGTCTCTTTTATTCATATCCCGAATATTGGCGCTAAAATCATTCATAGTTTGATAGATTTTTTTGCCGAGAAACATAATGACGAGGTGGTTTCTGATCTTTTGCGAGAGCTTCAGATTGAGCCGCTTTATTTTGAACTGTCATCATCGCCTTTATCGGGGCAGATTATCGTTTTTACTGGAAGCCTTCAAAAAATAACCAGAGATGAGGCCAAAAAACAGGCTGAAAATTTGGGTGCCAAGGTCGCTTCTTCGGTATCAAGGAAGACAAATCTGGTCGTTGCTGGAGAGGCTGCGGGCTCTAAGCTTTCAAAAGCGGAATCTCTTGGGATTATGATTATAGACGAGGAGAGATGGCACGAGATTGTAAAAAATGAAGGGTTGGACAGTATTAAAATTTAATAAATGCAATGCCATTTCTTGAAATTTATATTCCAAGTTTAGATTTTTATTGGTTTTTAGTATTTTTTAAAAAGAAAACATATTTTTTAAACACTTAAAGCATCTCTTTATTAGAAAATTTTGTTTTACTTGCGTTGTCATCAATCAAGCATAAGTAAAAAAATGATCGCATATGATCGACGCAAATATTATTCCAATAATGATAAGGAGGTTCCAAAATCGGTTCAATAGGAGTAATCCGTATTCAGTTCATCGCCAAGGATTCGGTTTGTGATGTTATTTTCGGTCAGAAACTAAAATAAGATCGATGTTTAACATTGCCGATACTCGGCGGTTTTAAGATTTACAGATTAAGGCGGGAGAGGAATCGCCATGAGTTCTGAAAGTAGTCAGGGTCTAGTCACACGACTAGCCCTAATCGCTGCTATAGGTGGCTTGCTTTTCGGTTACGATTCAGCTGTTATTGCAGCAATCGGTACACCGGTTGATATCCATTTTATTGCCCCTCGTCATCTGTCTGCTACGGCTGCGGCTTCCCTTTCTGGGATGGTCGTTGTTGCTGTTTTGGTCGGTTGTGTTACCGGTTCTTTGCTGTCTGGCTGGATTGGTATTCGCTTCGGTCGCCGCGGCGGATTGTTGATGAGTTCTATTTGTTTCGTCGCCGCCGGTTTTGGTGCTGCGCTGACCGAAAAATTCTTTGGAACCGGTAGTTCGGCTTTACAGATTTTTTGCTTTTTCCGGTTTCTTGCCGGTTTAGGTATCGGTATCGTTTCAACCTTGACCCCTACCTATATTGCTGAAATCGCTCCGCCAGACAAACGCGGTCAGATGGTTTCTGGTCAGCAGATGGCCATCGTGACGGGTGCTTTAACTGGTTATATCTTTACCTGGTTACTGGCTCATTTCGGTTCTATCGATTGGGTTAATGCCAATGGCTGGTTCTGGTCTCCGGCTTCGGAAGGCATGATCGGTATTGCCTTCTTACTGCTGCTGTTAACGGCACCGGATACGCCGCATTGGTTGGTGATGAAAGGACGTCATTCCGAGGCCAGCAAGATTCTTGCTCGTCTGGAACCGCAAGTCGATCCTTCTTTGACGATTCAAAAAATTAGAGCCGGCTTTGATAAAGCTATGGACAAAAGCAGTGCAGGTTTGTTTGCTTTTGGTATCACCGTTGTTTTTGCCGGTGTCGCAGTTGCTGCATTCCAGCAGTTGGTTGGTATTAACGCCGTGCTGTATTACGCACCGCAGATGTTCCAGAATTTAGGTTTTGGCGCAGATACGGCATTATTGCAGACCATCTCTATTGGTGTTGTGAACTTTATCTTCACCATGATTGCTTCTCGTGTTGTTGACCGTTTCGGTCGCAAACCCCTGCTTATTTGGGGTGCTCTCGGTATGGCCGCAATGATGGCAGTTTTGGGCTGTTGCTTCTGGTTCAAAGTCGGTGGTGTTTTACCTTTGGCTTCTGTGCTTCTTTACATTGCAGTTTTTGGTATGTCATGGGGCCCTGTCTGCTGGGTTGTTCTGTCAGAAATGTTCCCGAGTTCCATCAAGGGCGCAGCGATGCCTATCGCTGTTACTGGACAATGGTTAGCTAATATTTTGGTTAACTTCCTGTTTAAGCTTGCCGATGGTTCTCCTGCATTGAATCAGACTTTCAACCACGGCTTCTCTTACCTTGCTTTCGCAGCATTGAGCATTTTGGGTGGCTTGATTGTTGCCCGCTTCGTGCCGGAAACCAAGGGTCGGAGTCTGGATGAAATCGAGGAGATGTGGCGCTCCCAGAAGTAGTTAAACTTGCTTTGGCTGAATCCTTTTTGTCTTTTTTAGATAAGTCTTAACCAATTATACTTTTTGTTTAGAACGATGGTATAAACGGGGTAGACACGCTAGAAACAGGCTAAAGGGATTCGGCCTCTGTTTTAAGGACGAGAATAATGACAAATACCGTTTCGACGATGATATTGTTTGGCTCGACTGGCGACCTTTCGCAGCGCATGCTGTTGCCGTCGCTTTATGGTCTTGATGCCGATGGTTTGCTCGCAGAAGATCTGCGTATTGTTTGCACCTCCCGTAGTGATTTTGACACGGACGGCTTCCGTAATTTCGCAGAAAAATCTTTAGATCGCTTCGTCGCCCCTGACCGGTTGAATGATGAAGCCAAAGCTAAATTTCTTGCCAAGCTGTCCTATGCTACGGTCGATATTACTGATCCGACCCAATTTGGAAAATTAGCTGAACTTTGTGGTCCGGTCGAAAAAGGTATCGCCATTTATCTTTCGACTGCGCCTTCATTATTTGAAGGGGCAATCGCTGGTCTGAAACAGGCTGGTCTGGCTGGTCCAAATTCTCGCCTGGCGCTTGAGAAACCATTAGGTCACGATCTTGCTTCTTCTGACCATATTAACGATGCGGTTTTGAAGGTTTTCTCTGAAAAGCAAGTTTATCGTATCGATCATTATCTGGGTAAAGAAACGGTTCAGAACCTTCTGACCCTGCGTTTCGGCAATGCTTTGTTTGAACCGCTGTGGAATTCAAAAGGTATCGATCACGTCCAGATTAGCGTAGCTGAAACTGTTGGACTCGAAGGCCGTATTGGTTACTTTGATGGATCAGGCAGCTTGCGCGACATGATTCAGAGCCACATTCTTCAGTTGGTTGCTTTGGTTGCTATGGAGCCACCGGCCCATATGGAAGCTACCGCTGTTCGTGATGAAAAAGTAAAAGTTTTCCGCGCTCTGCGTCCTATCAATAATGACTCGGTCTTCACCCATACCGTCACTGGCCAATATGGCGCTGGTGTTTCTGGTGGTAAAGAAGTCGCTGGCTATATTGATGAACTGGGTCAGCCTTCTGACACTGAAACCTTTGTTGCTATCAAAGCACATGTTGATAACTGGCGCTGGCAGGGTGTTCCTTTCTACATCCGCACCGGTAAACGTTTACCAGCCCGTCGTTCTGAAATTGTGGTTCAGTTTAAACCTGTTCCGCATTCAATTTTCTCATCTTCGGGTGGTATTTTACAGCCGAACAAACTGCGCATTGTCTTGCAGCCTGACGAAACCATCCAGATTTCTATGATGGTTAAAGAACCAGGCCTTGACCGTAATGGTGCGCATATGCGTGAAGTTTGGCTCGACCTTTCCCTTACAGACGTATTTAAAGATCGTAAGCGTCGCATCGCTTATGAACGTCTGATGCTTGATCTTATCGAAGGCGACGCTACTTTATTTGTGCGTCGTGACGAAGTTGAGGCGCAGTGGGTTTGGATTGATGGAATTCGTGAAGGCTGGAAAGCCAACAGCATGAAGCCAAAAACCTATGTATCTGGTACATGGGGGCCTTCAACTGCTATAGCTTTGGCCGAACGTGATGGAGTAACTTGGTATGACTGATCTGCATTCAACGGTAGCACAGGTTACCGCGCGCGTTATTGAACGCTCGCGGAAAACCCGTAAGGCTTATCTGGACTTGATCCAGAATGAACGGGAAAAAGGCGTAGATCGTCCAAACCTGTCCTGCAGCAACCTTGCTCATGGCTTCGCAGCAATGAACGGTGACAAGCCGGCTTTGCGCGACTTCAATAGCATGAATATCGGTGTCGTGACTTCATACAACGATATGTTGTCCGCTCATGAACCCTATTACCGCTATCCGGAGCAGATGAAGGTATTTGCTCGCGAAGTCGGTGCAACGGTTCAGGTCGCCGGTGGCGTTCCTGCTATGTGTGATGGTGTGACCCAGGGTCAGCCAGGCATGGAAGAATCCCTGTTCAGCCGCGATGTTATCGCTTTGGCTACCAGTGTTTCCTTGTGCCACGGTATGTTCGAAGGCGCAGCCCTTCTCGGTATCTGCGATAAGATCGTCCCAGGTCTTTTGATCGGCGCTTTGCGTTTCGGTCATCTCCCAACCGTTCTGGTTCCTTCAGGTCCAATGACCACGGGTATTCCGAACAAGGAAAAAATCCGTATCCGTCAGCTTTATGCTCAGGGTAAAGTTGGTCAGAAAGAACTTCTGGACATGGAAGCTGCTTGCTACCACGCAGAAGGTACTTGCACCTTCTTCGGTACGGCAAATACCAACCAGATGGTTATGGAAGTCCTTGGTCTGCATATGCCAGGTTCGGCATTCGTTACCCCAGGAACGCCTCTCCGTCAGGCATTGACGCGCGCTGCTGTGCATCGTGTTGCTGAACTGGGATGGAAGGGCGACGATTACCGTCCGCTCGGTAAGATCATTGATGAAAAATCAATCGTCAATGCCATCGTCGGCTTGCTTGCAACGGGTGGTTCAACCAACCATACCATGCATATTCCGGCTATCGCTCGCGCTGCTGGTATTATCGTTAACTGGAATGACTTCCATGATCTTTCTGAAGTTGTTCCGTTAATTGCTCGTATCTATCCGAATGGTCCTCGCGATATCAACGAATTCCAGAATGCTGGCGGTATGGCTTATGTCATCAAAGAACTGCTTGCTGCTAATCTGTTGAATCGTGATGTTGTGACCATCGCTAAAGGCGGTATCGAAGAATACGCAAAAGCACCGACGTTGAACGATGCTGGCGAATTGGTCTGGAAACCGGCTGATGAAACGCCAGGCGATGACAGCATTCTGCGCCCGGCTTCAAATCCTTTCGCTAAAGATGGCGGCTTGCGCCTTCTGGAAGGTAATCTTGGTCGTGCAATGTACAAGTCAAGTGCTGTTGATCCTAAATTCTGGACCATTGAAGCACCTGTTCGCGTATTCTCTGATCAAGACGATGTTCAGAAAGCCTTCAAGGCTGGCGAATTGAACAAAGACGTTATCGTTGTTGTTCGTTTCCAGGGCCCGCGCGCTAACGGTATGCCTGAATTGCACAAATTGACCCCAGCTCTTGGTGTCATGCAGGATAATGGCTTCAAAGTCGCTTTGGTGACCGATGGCCGTATGTCGGGTGCTACCGGTAAAGTTCCAGTTGCCTTGCATGTAAGCCCCGAAGCACTGGGTGGTGGTGCTATCGGTAAATTGCGTGATGGCGATGTTGTTCGCATCTCTGTTGAAGAAGGCAAATTGGAAGCTTTGGTTCCTGCTGATGAGTGGAATGCTCGTCCGCATGCTGAAGCCCCTGCTTTCCAGCCGGGTACCGGACGTGAACTGTTTGATATCTTCCGTAAGAATGCTGCTAAAGCTGAAGACGGTGCAGTCGCAATTTTCTCAGGTGCCGGTATTTAATTTTTCTGCTGAAAAATTATACACTTGGACTTTGTAAACTCTTTTCTGGTATAGGGTTACCTATACCAGAACTGAAATCAGATTTGTTTTTGGTCCTATTATGGTGACTTTCTGATTTTAGAAAGGAAGTATTCATGGAAATTGTAGCGATTGACATCGGTGGAACGCATGCGCGTTTCTCTATCGCGGAAGTTAGCAATGGTCGGGTTCTTTCTCTTGGAGAAGAAACCACTTTCAAAACAGCAGAACATGCCAGCTTGCAGTTAGCATGGGAACGTTTCGGTGAAAAACTGGGACGTCCTTTACCCCGTGCAGCCGCTATCGCATGGGCCGGCCCGGTTCATGGTGAAGTTTTAAAACTTACCAATAACCCGTGGGTATTAAGACCAGCTACTTTGAACGAAAAGCTGGGCATTGATACGCATGTTCTTATCAATGACTTTGGTGCTGTGGCTCATGCCGTAGCGCATATGGACGCCTCTTATCTCGATCATATCTGTGGTCCTGATGCGCCGCTGCCTAGCGATGGTGTTATCACGATTCTTGGACCGGGAACCGGTTTAGGCGTTGCTCACCTTCTGCGCACTGAAGGTCGTTATTTCGTTATCGAAACCGAAGGCGGTCATATCGATTTCGCACCGTTAGACAGACTGGAAGATAAAATTCTGGCGCGTCTGCGTGAGCGTTTCCGTCGTGTTTCTATCGAACGTATTATTTCTGGCCCAGGCCTTGGTAATATCTACGAAGCATTGGCTGCTATTGAAGGCGTGCCGTTCAGCTTGCTCGATGATATTAAATTATGGCAGATGGCTCTGGAAGGCAAAGACAACCTTGCCGAAGCCGCTTTGGATCGCTTCTGCTTGAGCCTCGGTGCTATTGCTGGTGACCTTGCTTTGGCTCAGGGTGCTACCAGTGTTGTTATCGGTGGTGGTGTCGGTCTGCGTATCGCATCCCATTTGCCGGAATCAGGTTTCCGTCAGCGCTTCGTTTCCAAAGGACGCTTTGAACGCGTCATGTCCAAGATCCCGGTTAAGTTAATTACTTATCCGCAGCCTGGACTGCTGGGTGCTGCTGCTGCCTATGCCAATAAGTATTCTGAGGTTGAATAGTATTTTCTGAATATTATTCGCTGAATTAAAAGAGCTGCCTTTTTGTTTCGACGGAAAGGTAGCTCTTTTTTTTGCGCTTATGAGAAGACATTCGCTGAAGTATTTTTAAAATAAACGTCTTCATAGCGGTCATAGCGGATAGGTTAAAAAAAATAGCCCGCTCGCTGGATTGCAGAGCAGGCTATTAGAAAAATCTTGGTAAAGATTAAAGGCGGCTATTACCTCAATATCTGATCTCAGATCAGAAAAAATATGCACCAAGATATTTTAAAATATGTTTATGCCAATGCAAAGCGAACAGCCGCTTCAGCATGAATCTGCGTGGAATCGTAGCTCGGCAAATCGAGCATGTCCTGTTTGATCAACAGAGGAATTTCGGTGCATCCGAGAATAACAGAGTCGATACCTTTTGAACGGGCTTTTTCAATAATCTCGAGATAACGTTTACGAGAAGAGTCTTTGACTTCACCCTGGCATAATTCACCGAAGATAACGTCATGAACAACGCCTCTATCTGCGTCGTCCGGCGTGACTACATCGAGACCCTGATTTTGCATACGATCGGTATAGAAGCCATGTTCCATGGTGTAGCGCGTAGCCAAAAGGAGAGGGCGCTTCTTACCATCTTTTTTCAGGGCTTTGGCTGTTTCATCAACAATATTGATGAGCGTTACGCCAGACATCTTTTCTACGGCATCAGCAACAAGATGCATTGTATTGGTGCATATAAGAACACAATCCGCACCAGCTTTTGCTAAGCCTGCGCCTGCTGAGCCTAAAAGCTTTGCAGCATCGTCCCAGCGATCGGCTTTCTGGAGAGCGACAACTTCGGAAAAATTCAGAGAATGCATAAGCAGATCTGCAGAAACCAATCCACCCAGCTGGTCGCGTATAGCTTCATTGATTATCTGGTAATAGGTAACCGTTGATTCCCAGCTCATACCGCCAATGAGGCCAATTTTCTTCATGTGTTTATTTCCGTTGCCTGATTATTTATAGCTTTAAGAATGCCACTGATTTTGAAAAAAAAGCGCGCATTCTTTGAAGAATCAAGGCATGAAAGCGCAAAAAAATATATAGATTTTGATTTTACATGCAAAAATATTGCGTAGTTGAAATGAGTGCCCTACATATTTCTTATGATCGATTATCGAGATAAACATATCTTATCTTTGCTACAGGCTAATGCTGAAATGCCTTTGGCTGACATTGCCGAGCGAGTAGCTCTATCAGTTTCGGCCTGTTCACGCCGTGTGGCTCGGTTACGCGAAGAAGGGTATATAAAAGGCACAATAGCCTTGCTGGATAGGAAGAAGATCAATCTTCCAACTACTATTTTTTTGCTGGTGAAAACCGGATTACATGCAAAGGATTATCTTGAGAAATTTCATGCGGCCGTCAGTGCTATTCCAGAGATTGTTGAGGTACATCGGCTGACTGGAAATTTTGATTATATTTTAAAGTTAGCTTTACCGAATGTTGAATATTACGATATCATTTATAAACAGATACTAAAACATGTCGCCTTCTATGATATGTCGGCTTATATCTCTATGGAAACAGTAAAACTTTCACCTTCATTGCCCACAAATTATATATAATATTATTTTTTAAGATTTAATATAGAAATGAATTGGGTTTTTGGTTTTAAGGATTATTTTCTAGGTTATCTGTTAATAACTTTGTATTTTTATAAAGTATTTTTTGTCCATCTATCTTGTTCTGTGCGAGAGTCTTAATCTGATGTACTTTGTTTTTGTGTAATGTTGCCATGCAGCTTTGATAGAGTAAAAAATCGAGAATAGAAGGTATTTCTGCCGCTTGTGCAATTGCTTCCAAATTTTTTACCGACATAATTGAGCTATGATTCATGTCGACAGCGCGAGAGAGTGTTGTCGCCGCCCTTATATTGGCTCTACGTGCCAATTCTGCCCAGCTTATATCCATTTTTTGCTGGATAGTGTAAAGCCATTCAGCAATGATTTCTTTTTGTACCATCACCTATCTCAGTAATCAGTTGTGCTGATGTAATGTTTATATAGGTTGATGTATAAATAAAATGTTAAATTTGATAAAAATAATATTGTATTGTTGTAATAATATTCAGAATACTAGACTTATTAAGTAGATAATAAGAATAGTCTCATGAAAGATTGCCGGAATCATTTGGGTCGACCAAGTGGAAAGCTTACACCGCGCCGTAAAGAAATTTTAGAATATTGGCGGCGATATGGCCCCGTTTCTTTGAGTAAGCTAGCTCGAGATTGTCATATTTTTGATAAACAGACGGCGAGACGATTTCTCATTACCTTTGAAGAAATGGGCCTTTTAAAGCCTCCTCGTATTTCATCTTATAAAAAATAATAAAAAATTAAAAAATATATTTTAATGTTGGATATTAAAAAATATACAATGAGTTATCGACAGTAAAAACTTAAATTTAATGAAATATACTTTTTATAAAATTTATTTTTACTTGTTGTAAATTTAGAATTATCAAAATCATATAAAGAAAATATGTTTTTATTTAATTTTTAATTAAAATTAAAGGAGTTTTTTATGTGGGTATTTTATAGCTTTTTAATAAAAAATATCTTTTCCTATCTGTGTTGTGATTATTGAGATAATTAGCTGATTATCCGTTGGTTATATTATCTCATCTAAATATTGAGATATATGTTTCGAAAATAACAATAATGAATTGTTATTAAATAAGTAATCCAAAAATAAATAATAATATTACGCTTTGAATATTGAAGCGCGACTTTCGAAAAGGCAATTTTTTTAAATATTTTGCTTTTTGGAAAGTCGAAAAGAAGAGTTGTGTCTTTTTTCGGCTTTATTTCATCATTTATAGGATAGTTCTTATGTTGAATAAAGCAGGCATTGCAGAGCCGAGCTTGTGGACCCGTGCGGATGCAATGAAGGTTCAGAGCGATGATCCTACCGCAACCATGCCTATTATTGACTATGATTTCCCAATCATGACGGATCAGTATTGGGTATGGGACACATGGCCGTTACGTGACATTAATGGTCAGGTTGTCAGCTTCCAAGGATGGACGGTTATTTTCTCTTTGGTTGCCGATCGTGCCAAATATAATTGGAGCAATCGAAATGATGGTGCCCGTATTGCTTATTTCTACTCTCGTGGTGGAAGCAATTGGGTTTTTGGTGGCCATCTTTTAAAAGATGGTGCAAATCCCCGCTCTTGGGAATGGTCCGGCTGCACTATTATGGCTCCCGGGACGGCCAATGCCGTCGAAGTATTCTTTACCTCTGTGAATGATACGCCGTCGCAGTCGGTTCCCGCTCAGTGCAAAGGCTATATCTATGCCGATGATAAATCGGTCTGGTTTGATGGCTTTGATACAGTAACTGATCTGTTTCAGGCAGATGGCCTTTATTATGCTGACTATGCGGAAAATAATTTCTGGGATTTCCGTGATCCTCATGTTTTCATCAATCCTGAAGATGGCAAAACATACGCCTTGTTTGAAGGTAACGTTGCCATGGAACGGGGCACGGTCGCCGTTGGTAAAGACGAGATCGGTCCAGTGCCGCCTAAAACGGAAACGCCAGATGGTGCCCGTTATTGCGCCGCCGCGATCGGTATTGCCCAAGCCACGAATGACGCCCGCACCGAATGGAAATTGTTACCGCCTTTGGTAACGGCCTTTGGTGTTAATGATCAGACCGAACGGCCGCATGTCGTGTTCCAGAATGGTTTGACCTATTTGTTCACGATCAGCCATCATTCTACCTATGCAGATGGTTTGTCTGGCCCTGATGGTGTTTACGGCTTCGTTTCCGAAAAAGGCATCTTTGGTCCTTATGAACCGATGAATAGCTCTGGTTTGGTGTTGGGTAATCCATCGTCACAGCCTTATCAGGCCTATTCACATTATGTGATGACCAATGGTTTGGTAACATCCTTTATTGATACCATTCCGAGCTCTGACCCAACGGTTTTCCGTTATGGTGGCACCTTGGCACCGACGGTTAAATTGGAATTGGTCGGTCATCGCAGCTTCGTTACCGAAGTAAAAGGCTACGGCTATATCCCGCCACAGATCGAGTGGTTAGCAGAAGATGAATCTTCTCGTTCTGCAATGACACTGTCTTTATAGAATAAATAAGCGTTATTCTTTGTAAATGACTTGTCTGTTTATGCTTTAAATAAAGCATAATTATTAATTAATTTTATTTCAACTTAAAAACGGGTTCATCAGGGCATTTTGCCCTGATGAATACCCATCCTATTCCTATAAAAATTTGAGAAACTTAAGAAAGCGTATACTGATTTAATGTTTAATTTTAATGCCAGTCGCTGGACGAGAGCCCAAGCGATGAAAGTAAATAAACTCGATTTGACTACTTCTATGCCGGAAATCGGCACCAGCTTTCCTATTATGCGTGACGATTTGTGGCTTTGGGACACTTGGCCGCTGCGTGATATCAATGGCAATGTTGTCAGTTTTAAAGGCTGGACGGTTATTTTCTCTTTGGTCGCTGACCGCAATATCCCGTGGAATGATCGTCATTCTCACGCTCGTATCGGCTATTTCTATTCGAAAGATGGAAAAAGTTGGGTTTTTGGTGGCCATCTTTTGCAGGAATCTGCCAATACCCGCACTGCCGAATGGTCTGGTGGCACAATTATGGCACCAGGTTCACGCAATCAGGTCGAAACCTTCTTCACCTCTACTTTGTTCAATGAAAATGGTGTTGCCGAAGCCGTCGCCGCTGTGACTAAAGGCCGGATCTATGCCGACAGTGAAGGGGTCTGGTTTAAAGGATTCGATCAATCAACGGATATATTTCAGGCTGATGGTCTGTTTTATCAAAATTATGCAGAAAATAATCTCTGGAATTTCCGTGATCCTCATGTTTTCGTCAATCCTGAGGATGGTGAGACCTATGCTTTGTTCGAAGGCAATGTTGCCACTATCCGTGGAAAAACAGATATAGGCGATGATGAAATTGGACCAGTGCCTGAAGATACGGTTGTTCCGGAAGATGCCTGTTTATGTTCGGCTTCTATCGGCATTGCTCATTGTTTGTCGTCAGACCGCACGGAATGGGAATTGTTACCGCCATTGCTGACCGCTTTTGGTGTTAATGACCAGATGGAACGGCCCCATGTCATTTTCCAGAATGGTTTGACCTATTTGTTCACGATTAGCCATGATTCAACCTATGCAGACGGCCTGACCGGTTCTGATGGTCTTTATGGTTTTGTTTCCGAAAATGGCATTTTTGGCCCTTATGAGCCGTTAAATGGTTCAGGTCTTGTCTTGGGTGGTCCTGCTGCTCAGCCAACCGAAGCCTACGCCCATTATATTATGAATAATGGTCTGGTTGAATCCTTTATCAATGAATTGATTGATCCCAAGACCGGAAAAGTTATTGCAGGTGGCACCCTGGCACCGACCATTCGCGTCGAATTGCAGGGACACGAAACCTTTGCAACTGAAGTGATGGATTATGGTTATATTCCGGCTTCTTATGCATGGCCGGTATGGCCTTTCCCTGATCGTCGCTAAGGCATCAGGCAGACTATTTCCCTTCTATTCTGCGCTATCATTTGAATAATAGGTAGAGCTGGAAACGACGTCCTTATCCGGAATTAAATAAACCGGACATCAATTTTTATGAAATTTTGAGAATGGTGGGCGCGGCTGGGATTGAACCAGCGGCCACTGCGATGTGAACACAGTGCTCTACCACTGAGCTACGCGCCCTTTATGCTGCGAAGCAGTAAGAAAAACCTGAAGCTTTGTCCAGAGTTTTTTCAAATAGCAGAGTAAATTATAAAAATATCCCTGCCAGCCGGTTTGACTAGCAGGGATAAGGGTTAATGACTTTTATTTAATGATGAACCTGACTTAAGCCATCAGAATTATGGTGGCTTAAAGCCGTAGGCGGGAAGGCCGCCAGATCATCGGCTTCGCTCCAGTCAATCGGATCAAGCTTTTCCGTTAAGGCAAGCGCCAAAACTTCATCAGCATGCGAAACCGGAATGATTTTGAGACCTTTTTTGATGTTTTCCGGTAATTCGATCAGATCCTTCTGATTTTCTTCTGGAATTAACACAGTCTTGATCCCTCCTCGCAGTGCAGCGAGAAGTTTTTCTTTCAATCCACCGATAGGTAAGACATTGCCTCTTAAGGTGACTTCACCCGTCATGGCGATATCGCGGCGCACTGGAATGCCCGTCAAAACCGAGGTGATAGCCGTCACGATGCCAATACCGGCAGAAGGACCATCTTTCGGGACGGCACCTTCGGGTAAATGGATATGGACATCTTTCCGGCTGAAAAGGCTGGGTTTAATACCATAGAGAGGGGCACGGGATTTAACGAAAGATAAAGCGGCCTGAATGGACTCTTTCATCACATCGCCCAGTTTACCCGTCGTGCGGATATTGCCACGGCCAGGTACGGTGACGCTTTCAATGGTCAGTAATTCACCGCCAACTTCCGTCCATGCGAGACCGGTGACGATGCCGACCTGATCTTCTTTTTCCGAAATCCCGAATTTATACCGGCGAACACCCGAAAAATCGCTAAGATTTTCAGCGGTGACCGTGATTGATTTATCTTTCTTTTCGAGAATCCGCCGTAATGCCTTACGAGCAATTTTAGCTAATTCGCGTTCAAGTGCACGGACACCCGCTTCACGGGTATAGTAACGGATAAGATCGCGAATAGCGGATTTATCAACCGCAAATTCACCTTTTTTCAGGCCATGCGATTTAATTTGTCGTGGCAAAAGATGGCTGACAGCGATTTCGATCTTTTCATCTTCGGTATAACCTTCAAGACGAATGATTTCCATGCGGTCGACCAGGGCTGCCGGCAAATTCAAAGAATTGGCGGTTGCAACAAACATGACGTCTGAAAGATCAATATCAGTTTCCAGATAATGATCCTGGAATTTGTTGTTCTGCTCGGGGTCTAAGACTTCGAGCAGGGCTGACGCTGGATCGCCCCGGAAATCTTGTCCCAATTTATCAATTTCATCCAGCAAGAACAGCGGATTAAAGCTTTCTGCCTTTTTGATATTGGTTACAATTTTACCCGGAAGTGAGCCGATATATGTCCGACGATGGCCACGGATTTCCGCTTCATCGCGGACGCCGCCTAATGACTGTCTGACAAATTCGCGTCCTGTCGCCTTCGCAATAGAGCGAGCCAAAGAGGTTTTACCGACACCGGGAGGGCCGACGAGGCAAAGGATCGGGCCTTTCAGCTTGTTGGTGCGCGCCTGAACCGCGATATATTCGAGGATCCGTTCTTTGACCTTATCAAGGCCAAAATGTTCTTCACCCAGAATTTTCTCTGCAGCCAAGATATCTTTTTTGACCCGTGTTTTTTTGCCCCATGGCATATTCAACAGGGTTTCAAGATAAGAGCGGACAACCGTCGCCTCGGAGGACATGGGTCCCATCGTCCGTAATTTTTTCAATTCGGACGTGGCCTTGGCCTTGACCTCTTTCGGCAGCTTGGGATTGTTCAGCTTTTGCGTGAATTCGGACAGTTCATCACCGTCATCTTCTTCTTCGCTACCCGCTGTTTCGCCCGTGGAAAGTTCTCTCTGAATAGCTTTTAGCTGTTCATTGAGGTAATATTCCCGCTGGTTCTTTTCCATTTGGCGTTTGACGCGGCTTCTGATTTTGCGCTCGACTTGCAAAACGCCGAGTTCGCCTTCCATCAGGCCAAAAGTCATTTCCAAACGTTTGAACGGATTCAGCTCTTCAAGCAGAGGCTGCTTGTCGGCTACCTTGACGGCTAGATTGACGGCAATGGCGTCAGCCAGTCGAGAAGGGGTATCAATTTCGCTGATTTCATGGGCAATATCGCCCGGTAATTTGCGATTGAGTTTAGCGTAATGTTCAAACTGGTCCTTGACGGAGCGCATCAGCGCTTCATCCTCGTTATTTTCAACCGAGGCGTCTTCGAGCGGTTCGATTTCGGCAACCAAATGGCCGCTAGAATCATCCATGCCAGTTATTTTGGCGCGTTTACGCCCTTCAACAAGCACCCGAACGGTTCCATCAGGTAGTTTCAGAAGCTGCAGCACATTGGCAACCACGCCAACATCATAAAGCGCTTCACGATTGGGGTCTTCTTCAGCCGGGTCGCGTTGGGAAACAAGAAAAATGGTTTTCTCTGCTGCCATCACGCTTTCAAGCGCTGCTACCGATTTTTCACGACCGACAAAAAGCGGCGCGATCATATGGGGAAATACGACGATGTCGCGCAGCGGTAAAACGGGAAGGGTTTCTGTCATCACAACTCCACTGAGGCGGCAAAATGCTCACGCCTTTTCATAAATATGGTGTCGATCTTTCTGGGTTCAATCACGGGCGTGTATCAGGAATATAACTTATTTGGGCAAAGAATTTAAAATAGCATAAAATAAAACTTTGTGCATGAATAATAATAAGAATTTTCGCTTCACAACAAAGATATAGTGATGGGATAATATGACGCAATCTTTGAGCCAACAGAATATTGAGCAAAAGCTGGATGAATGGGCAATAATCAATCCTTTGATAAAGGATGCATTACATCAATACGGCTATCCACATTATAAAGCTGTTGAAAAAGGGATCGCTAGCCTTGCCCGCACTATTATTGGGCAACAACTTCATACCAAAGTTGCTGACCAAATATGGCAGAGAGTTTCCGAATGTTTGGGTGAAGTCAGTGCGGATGCCTTTTTATCTGTTGATGAAGAAGATTTAAGGCAATGTGGTTTATCACCGGCCAAGATTAATTATTTGAAGGATTTGGCAAAGCGGTCTGCGACTGATCTTGATCTATCGCTTTTGCCTCAAAATGATGGGGAAGCGATTGATTTATTGATGTCGGTGCATGGTATCGGTCGTTGGACAGCTGAAAATTATCTGATTTTTGCAGAAAGGCGTTCTGATATTTGGCCTGCTGCTGATTTGGGTATTCGTATTGCCGTTGGATGTTTTTATAAAATACCAGAGAGACCTGATGTTAAAAAATCTCGCGAATTAGGAAATGATTTTTGCCCATACAGAAGTGTGATGGCGTTATTTTTATGGCATCAATATACAAATAAAAACTATTTTGAGTGAGTTGGCCGTTTATTGATTTTAGACGCTTCTGTTTTTATTTTTAACCGCATTCTTGCCTACTCCCTGTTGTTGTAAATTCTGAATTAATAGAATTTACATGACTGCTTCTTCTACTTTTAAAATTGAATATATCACACAAGCCCATAGTCTTGCCAAATTAGGCGCGACTAATCGTGATCTTGCCGATTTTTTTGATGTAAGCGAACGCACGATTAACCGTTGGGTTTTGAAATATCCTGAATTCGCGCAGGCGGTCAGGGTGGGCAAAACAGCAGCGGATAATCGGGTGGAAGCCTCCCTTTATAAAAGAGCGGTAGGCTACAGCTATGACTGCCAAAAAGTGGTCATGGTTTCTGGTAAGCCCGAGGTGGTAGAATTTGTCGAGCATCTCCCCCCTGATATTACAGCCTGTAGTTTTTGGCTGCGCAATCGGCGGCCGAAACAATGGAATGAAAAACAGACGTCAGAAATAACGGGTCAAAATGGGGGACCCATTTTGGCGCGGATAGAGCGGGTTATTGTTGAAGAAAATAATATTTCTTCTGATAGAAATAAGCCGCCTTTTGATGATGACGAAAGTCTTGTCCATGCGGAAAAAATATAATGTCTTTTCCGGCATTAAGGATTCCGACGGCCAAGATATTCCAGCCTTTATTGAAACCGGCACGATACAAAGGTGCCTATGGTAGAAGAGGTTCGGGAAAGTCTCATTTTTTTGCAGAAATGCTGGTTGAAGATTGTCTTCGGATATCGGGATTGCGGGCTGTCTGTATTCGGGAAGTGCAAAAATCCCTGAAAGATTCCGCTAAAAGGCTGATCGAAACCAAGCTTTCAGCTTATAATCTCGGCAGTAATGTCGGTTTTAAAGTTTTTCGTGATCATATTCGAACGCCCGGGAATGGGGTGATTATTTTTCAGGGTATGCAAGATCATACCGCTGAAAGCATCAAGTCTTTGGAAGGCTTTTCACGAGCCTGGGTTGAAGAAGCGCAAACCTTGTCGCAACGCTCTTTAGAGCTGTTAAGGCCGACAATTAGAACCATCGATTCCGAATTATGGTTTTCATGGAATCCTCGTTTCAAAACTGATCCTGTTGATCGGATGTTCCGTGGTGAAACACCACCAACAGGTGCGGTTGTAGTGAAGGCGAATTGGGAAAATAACCCATGGTTTCCCTCGCCACTAGATCAGGAAAGACGAGATTGTCTGGCGCAAGATCCCGACAAATACCGCCATATTTGGGAAGAGGGTTATGCAGAAATAACCGAAGGGGCGTATTATGCGCAGGCATTGGCGAAAGCGCGTTCTGAAAGGCGGATAGGCGTGATTGCCGCTGACCCTTTAATGACGTTGCGTGCTGTCTGGGATATCGGCGGCACAGGTGCGAAAGCCGATGCGACGGCGATCTGGATTGTCCAATATGTTGGGCGCGAAATTCGTTTTTTGGATCACTATGAAGCGCAAGGTCAGCCTTTGTCAGCGCATCTCCATTGGTTGCGTTCTCATGAATATGGGGGCGCGTTGTGTATCTTGCCTCATGACGGGGCGCAGCATGATAAAATTGCAGCGACAACCTATGAAGGTGCGTTGCGAGAAGCCGGATTTTCGGTGCGGGTTATTCCCAACCAAGGCAAAGGGGCGGCGATGCAGCGGATAGAAGCCGCGCGCCGGTTATTTCCCCAGATGTGGTTTGATGAAAACCGTTGTCGCGGCGGTTTAGAAGCCTTGGGATGGTATCACGAAAAACGCGATGAAATACGGGGCATAGGGCTAGGTCCAGAGCATGATTGGTCGAGCCATTCTGCCGATGCGTTTGGTTTGGCAGCCATTGCTTGGGAACCGCCCGTTACCAGCCGAAAAATCACCTATAGTAATAAAGGAATATTCTAATGAAGCGGGCTGAATATGTCATTTCTGCCCAAGAGGGGCGCTATGACTTTCGAAAATGAGGATGTGGAGCATTTAAAGAGCGAGAAAAAACAGAAGGCTTCTTCGCGGATATCGTTTTTATCCAATAGTGCATTATTAGCCGTTCTACAGGAAAAGGCCGATCATGCTGAAAGCTGGCATAATAGCTTGCTGGCCGAAGATCAGGCTAATGCCATAGATTTTTATGAGGCGCGTCCCTTTGGCGATGAAGAAGAGGGACGAAGTCAAGTTGTCAGTCCTGATGTCGCCGAAGTCGTCGATTATATGACGATCAGTCTGTTACGGACAATTGTATCCGGTGATCGGGTCGTTGAATTTGAGCCTGTGGCCGAAGATCAAGCGCAAGATGCCGATGATGCGACCGAAGCGGTCAGCTATGCTTTTATGCATGGTCAAGATGGCTATAAAATTTTGCATGACTGGATACAGTCCGGATTAATTGAAAAAATAGGCATTATCAAAACAGCGATCTTGTCTGAAAGGCGGGCAACGATCCGCCATATTCATTTAGAAGAAGATGCCTTGGCGGCTTTGTTAATGGAAGCCGAAGGCAATCCAGATATACAGATATCGGTCGCCGATAGTGAAAATGAGGCCAATGGCTATGATGTGACCATTACCCGCTATTGTCAGCAAAAACGCTATATTGATATGCCGATACCATCCGAAGAGTATCGCTTTTCGGCAAGAACCCGTCATGAAGACGAAGCCGATTATCAGGCACATGTCAGTTATAAAACGCTGTCTGATTTGGTTGCGATGGGATTTGATCGCGATGTAGTCGAAAGTTTACCGACTGATTACAGTGTTTCTTATGCGGATGGTCGTGTCGATGCCCGATGGCGGGATGAAACATTGCTATCAGGAAGTAATCCAAACCGCGAAGTGCTGTTATATGAAGAATATGTCCGCATAGATCGCGATGGTGATGGCATCGCCGAATTATTACAGATTTTTCGGGTAAAAGAGGTTCTGCTTTCGATTGAAGAAGTGGATGAAGCGCCTTTTGTCGTATGGACACCTTTTCCGCGTGCCCATCGGATGGTCGGGAATTCTCTGGCTGAAAAAGTGATGGATATCCAGCGGGTCAAATCGGTTTTGATGCGTCAGGCGTTAGATGGTGTTTATCAAACCAATGCCCCGCGCATGGCGGTGAATGTTGATGGTTTGACCGAAGATACTTTCGATGATCTGTTGACGATACGGCCGGGGGCTATTGTTCGTTATCGAGGTGGCATTCCGCCAACGCCTTTAAATGCCGGTTTTGATATCCAAAAATCTTTGGGCATGATGGAATATATGCAGTCGGCTCAGGAAAGCCGGACAGGTATTACCCGTCTTAACCAAGGATTGGATGCCGATAGCCTAAACAAAACCGCAACTGGGCAAGCGTTGCTTCAGGCGCAAGGGCAGCAAATGGAAGAATATGTTGCCCGTAATTTTGCGCAAAGTCTGGGACGGTTATTTCAGAAAAAATTATGGTTGATGATTGCATCAGGCGATCCGGTCGCCATCAAAGTTGAGGGGCTATACCGGACGGTTGATCCGGCCTTGTGGTCGCCGGATATGCGTGTTCGGATTACGGTTGGGCTAGGTTCGGGGCGCAAAGATCAACGGCTCGCTTATCGTCAGCAGCTTTTATCTATTCAGCAGCAAGCCTTGCCGGTCGGTTTAACGGGATCAAAGGAAGTTTATAACAATATCGCAGCAATGATCCGAGATTGTGGTTTGGGTAATCCGACTGATTATCTTATTGATCCTGATACTGCGTCATCTTCTAATTCTATTGAAAATGGTCAGGATATTCATCCGATTTCGATGCAAAATTCTGCTGGTGGTGTAGGAAAGAATCTCGATGATACAGAATTGAAAGCAAGGCAAGATACTAGTCTGGCTATGCAGAAAGCGGTGGCTGATCAAGAACGAAATATGGCCGAGTTCGCTTTAAAAAAACAGGAAGCTGAAGCCAAGCTGGCGATGCAACAAGAAGAGCATGAACAACGTTTGTCCTTGGTGAAAGCCAAAGCTGCCGAAGATGCCGCACTGGCTCGACAGCGGTCTGATTTTGAAGCGTCATTGGCCAAAGAAACGGCTGATCGCAATTATCAAATTGCCTTAAAATTGGCAGAGAAAGGTAAGTCGGTTTCCGCCAACAAAAAAACGCCGCAGGTGCCACAAGATAAAGCAGGGGGTGCATTAGATAGATAATGGAGCAAGACCCAATTTTACGGTCGAAACGTTGGAAACAATTTTATGAAGAAAAAGGGGGATTAAAAGCGATTTTGCAAGAAATCGGCACCCGTTATATTCAACGTATGTCCGAGATTGCACCATGGGAAGCTGAGGCTGAGCGGAAATTATTACGTTTAGCGATGGCGAACCGCATTGTGGGGCAAATTGATAATTTAATTCAGGTTATTATTGCAGACGGGCAATTGGCAGATCAGGCCAAAGAACATGCCCGCAAGATTGAGAATTTACCCGAGCGAAAACGTCGCTGGCTATAGATCAGCCTTTAACGGTCTAATCCTATTTAATTGAAATATAACCGGTCGGGTGGCGAATATTCCGTCATCAGAATGCCTTTGCTCGCCCCGACTAGCCGGTTAGAAATTCGGGAATATTTATAATGAGACATATGAAAGGCGCGGCTTTGAAAAGACCCCGTGGGTCAATTCAGGACGCAGCCGAGGCATTACAGGCCAATTTTTCGCCTGATCAAGAAGATCAGATGACGGGTAGCGATGTTGGCGCATCGCCTGATGACCCAATAACGGCCAATCAAGATACCGATGCCAGTGCATCAGTGACAGCAGGCGATGCGCAAGCGAATAGCGGTCAGCCGGATATGGGGGCGATGTGGCAGGAGCATTATAGAGCGCTTCATTATCATTATGCCGATCAGCTTGCCAAATACGCCGCCGCGATCATGCCCAAAAAGCCTGATCCGCAGTTATTGGTAACCGATCCCGCCAGCTATGCCGCGCAATTAGCTAGTTATGAGGATTTGACGGCCGAGCGTGATCAGATCGTGCAGGAAGTTATCCAAATTTCGAGCCAGAATGAGGCCGCCGAGTTGGAAGCCCGAAAGGCATGGGCGCAGGCCGAGCATCAGCGTTTGTTATCGGTTTTTCCAGAATGGGGAGACGATAATCAGCGACCGGATATTTTGGCCGCCTTTGAGGAAACGGGTCGTCATCTCGGTTATCCTGATCATGCTTTGGCGCAGGCCGATTCTACCGATATTTTGGCTTTGAAAAAGGCGCATGAATGGCGAAAGAAATCTGCCCAGTGGGACGCTTTGCAACAGGGTAAAACCGCCGCCATAAAAGCGGCAAAAACATCACGAAAAAGCGCTGTTCCAGGAACGTCCCAACCGCATGGTGCTGCCAAAAGTCGAAAGCTGAATGAGTCATTAGGGCAGCTACGTCAAACCGGTGATGTCCGATCGGCGGCGGCGGCGATGAACGCCCTTTTTAGATAATTTATACCAAGGAATATTTTTTAATTATGTCTGTTGCCTCTAATACCGTCCAAACCTACTCACGCGTCGGTATCCGTGAAGATCTTTCCGATATTATTTATAATATCAGCCCGACTGGATTCTTGGTCCGTTAATGTAGTTTCTTATCAATTATTGAAAATTGCATTAAATGAAAAGGCGGTGAATTCGGGGAACGTCCAACCGTAAGAAACGAGGATAATCCCGAGCCAAGCTTGAGATGAAAATTTCTTGAAGGTGTAACGACTAACAGCCGAGTCTACGGATAGAAAAGCAATAAAACTGATATCGTTATTTCCGAAAAAGAGGCGGGTATGACTCTTTTCATTTTCACGAAAAATGCCGGAAATATCTTTAGAAAAATGCATCTCTTAAACGCATTTCAGTCTGTTTTTCTATCTATGACAGTAAATGCTGACACGAGCGCCGCCCGCGAAAGCGATGATATAGTCTGAGCCTTGCAGGAATGTAAGGAAGCAAGGGATAAAGAGCCTTTGCGGTAACAATCTGGAAACACCTTTTGTAACGGCTATCGGTCAAACGACCGCCAAAAATACCTATACTGAATGGCAGACTGATAATCTGGCCAGTGCCAACGCCCAGAATAAGCAGGTTGAAGGGGCTGATCTTGCCAATGAAAGCCGTCAACCGACGGTGCGGGTTGGCAACTATACCCAAATCATGACCAAAGTAGTCGGCACATCAACCACTGATCGTGCTGTGCATAATGCTGGCCGTGGGGATGAACATGCTTATCAACTGGCACGAGCTGGTCAGGAATTAAAACGCGATATCGAAGCCCGCTTTACCGGAAATTTTGCCGCGATCCCTGGCGATGGTGCCGTTGTCGCAAGAGAAACCGCCGGTGCTTTGGCATGGCTGCGCAGTAATGCGCATCGTGGCGACGGCGGCATTAATCCTGTTATGTCTGGCGGTGACAATGGCAGCGGTTATCCCACGGTTGCGGCTACGGCTGGTAAGGCACGGCTTTATACCGAAGATTTATTAAAAGAGGTCTTGGGCGATATCTGGGTCAGTGGTGGTCAGCCGAATATGGTGATTACCTCTTTGAAATTGAAACAGACTGCGGCGGCTTTTCCCGGTCTGGCTGCTAATCGGCGCGATACAGGTGACCAGAAAGCGCGCATTATTGCCGGTGCTGATATCTATGTTTCCGATGTCGGTGAAGTGCAGTTCGTGCCTGACCGTTTTTGTGACAATAGCAGCGCTTTGGTGATTGATCCCGAATATTGGTCGGTTGCGACATTAGACCCCATTCAGAAGCGATCTTTGGCAACGACAGGTCTTGCCGATCGGGATGCCCTTTACACTGAAATCGCCTTGCGGTGCCACAATGAAGCCGCATCCGGTGTTCTGGCAGATTTAAGCGCTGCCTGATTTTCGTGATCGGGAAGGTGCCTTTTTAGAAGCATCTTCCCGTAGAAATCCGGAAAGGAAATGATGATGCCTTTTTTTCTGAATGGGTCACTGTTTCGAGAAAACAGACAGGCGAATATCGCGTTGTTTCTGGGAGGGCGGGATGACGGTTGAACGTTTGCTATCCTGCAATCCTGTAACGGGAATGAAAAGTTGGTTTTCATCTTCGGATGATAATCAGGGGAGCTGGCATATTCGTTATGAACAGGATTGTTCAGCGGCTTTGGAAGCCAATAAACGGTCACAAAATGAAGATTTCGATCGTCGATTGTATATGTGGCATGCCGCCCATGTCCCTGCCGTTATTTTGATGGAATGGCTGGTGAAATATGGCGTTCGATATTGGGATAAAAATCATGCGCCTGCGGTTCGCCGCTTACTCAACCATCCGGATTACCGCTATTTGCGCGTTAACCACTTTATTATGTGAGCATGGCCGATGGCTCTTTTTATTGATGCCCAAAATTTGGACAGTCTCACCCGTTATGATGGTTTATTAAAGGCGATTGCTTTGTGGCTGGAACGGGATGATCTGGCCGATCAAATGCCTTATTTTATTCAACTGGCCGAAGCCCGTTTTAGGCGGTTACTGGTTAACCCTGAGCTAGAAACTGAAATATCAATAGCATCCGATGGTTCGGTGCCATTGCCAGAGGATTTTGACGCATTGCGTCTCCTTTATCTGTCGGGCGGAAATAAAAATCAGGGATTTTTGCAGGTTTCGCCTGAGCTTTTTCAACGTTGTAAAAATGAAGAAAAAGATCGGCGTGTTTTTACCATTATTGCCGGGCAGTTATGGATATCCCCAGCGCCTGAAAAAGAGGTTTCTTTTTCGTTAGTCTATCGAGCGTCACTGCCAGCGTTATCTTTGAATCGGCAGAGTAATTGGTTGTTGGCAGCGCATCCCGATATTTATCTATTTGGATCTTTGTTACAGGCCGAATTTTTCGGATGGAATGACAACCGTTTGCCCGTGATTAAGGCCGCTTTGGATGAGGCCTTGGATGAGTTGAATAAGGCAGGGTTGCGTAAGCGCTATGGTGGCAGCGCCTTGGTAGCGGCAGCGCCAGTAACCGAGGCCGTTCGAGGGGCTTACCGATGGTAAGTCAGCGATTTTTATTCGGTGCTTATGAACCTGATCAGCCGCCTTATTTAAGCAGTGCGCTTGTTCATTTAAGCAATGCCTATGCCACAACGAATGGATATCGGCCTGTTGGTAGTTTTAAGCCTTTTGCATCAGCTTTGCCGGATGCTTTTATGGGGGCTTCTGCTTTTTTAGGGTCTGATGGTTCAACCTTGTTAGTGGCTGGCACCAAAGACAGTCTTTACCGCTATGTCTCGGGTCATTGGGAAGCATTGTTAACGGCATTGCCCGCCTATGGGAAATGGCATTTTACCCAATTTGGTGACCGGATTATTGCGGTTAATGGGAGTGCTACCCGCAAGATAGATATTTTGACCGGAAAAGCGGACAGCATTGCCGATGCGCCCACCGCCGAGATGGTGACGACCATTCGTGATTTTGTTGTTTATGGGCGTGCTTCTGCCCAGAAAAATCTGATCCAATGGTCAGGTTTTAACAATGAAAACAGCAATGTTATTGGCACTGATCAAGCAGGTTATCAGCCGATGCTGACCGGTGGCGATATTATGGGCATTATGGGGGGCGAATATGGGATTATTATCCAGCGATCCCGTATTGTCCGTATGACCTATACTGGTGACAGCTATATTTGGCAGTTTGATGAAATAAGCGCCAATATCGGGGCTATTGCATCAGGCTCCATTGCACAAGCTGGGCGGCAGGTTTTCTTCCTTTCCGATCGTGGTTTTATGATGACCGATGGAGTTTCTGTAACGCCTATCGGAAATGAGCGCGTTGATCGGAGCTTTTTTGAAAGCTGGCCAAGAGAAAGCCTCGATCAGATGACGGCGGCGATCGACCCAAGGCAACATATGGTTGCCTGGTTGATGTCGGGTAATCCGTCTATGGTTTTGGTCTATAATTGGGCGATTGATCGTTGGAGCCGTTTGGATATCGATGCCATTGGTCTATTTTCTGGTTTTACAGCCAATACGACTTTGGAGGCGCTGAACCAGCTTTATCCAGATGGTTTGGATTCCATGCCTTATAGTCTTGATGACCCACGTTTTTCAGGTGGCGATCCTCTTTTTATTTTTGTGGATCGCGAAAATAATTTTGGGATTCTGGAGGGAGAGAATTTACCCGCCCGTTTCCAAAGTGGTTTTTTTAGTGCTGATGGCGGCATCCATAGCCGGATACGATCAGCCAGATTGTTAGGTGATCTAACCGAGAAAGCTAGTCTGACCATAGAAGGGTGTCATCGTTTGGGTGATCCAGTTTCAGGGCGGGTTACGCGTCATATTACCTTATCCGGTCGTATCCCGTTAAGGGTCAATAATCGCTATTGTTCCGTATTGTTAGAAATCGAAGGCGGTGCGGCATGGTCTTTTATTCAAGGTTTTGATTGGGAGATCGTCGCCGGAGAAGGGCGATGATGCTGCGTTTACCGATAGCCGCAGCTTCGGTTGCAGATTGGATCAGGCGGGCGGCGATGGCCGTTAATAATTTGATGGTCAATGCTGATAAGCAATCTGATCTAATAGATAGCCATTATCATTGCCCGATACCCGTCAGCAATGCAGCGCCGGATAATCCCGAAAAAGGGCAGTGGTTTTTCAATAACACAACCCAAAAGGCGATGATGTGGGATGGCTCAAAATGGCAAAATCTGTGGGATTAGCCATGTTTCGTCAGCGGTATCGCCTGTTTTAACACACGGATAAGCTGAAAATGGAAATAGGCATAGTTGCCCATCCGTTGGAATGGGTAGGGTGGCCTGCTGCCCGAAATTTTTTGGAACCGGCGTTAAAGCGATCAGATGAAGATTGGTCGAATATTCTGCCTGAATTAGCCGAAGGGCATTTACAATTATGGGCGGTTTTGCAGTCGGATAATAATGATTGCGACATACTTTATGCCGCGGCCATTACCCGCATTGTGACTACCCAAGCCGGAGAGGTTGCCGAAATCTATCTTGTCGGTGGGCGTGATTTTGACCTTTGGATTGCAGATCTGTCGGAAATAATTGCCCATTCAGCCAAGGAAATCGGCTGTATTGCTGTCCGTGCCTATGGACGGACAGGGTGGCGGCGGCCTTTGGCAAAATTAGGATGGCAGGAAAAAACGGTAGCCTATGAAAAAGCATTGAAGGAAAATTAAATGAGTAAAAAAAGCAAGGCAACAACGGCACCGAGCCAGTTTGCCCGACCTTATATCACTAATGGCGCCAATGCTGTTCAGCAAGCCTATAGTGATAATCAGGATAATGTGAGCAATATCAATTCGTTATTGCAGAATAATATCGGAAATGTTGCCAGTAAAACATTGAATAATAGTGATGTGGATCAGGCGGATAACTACAATCAGTCTGTTTTATCGGGGCAATATCTTTCGCCTTCAACTAATCCTGCCTTGTCCGATATTGTCAAAAACACCAATCAAGATGTTTCGGATAGCGTCAATGGCGCTATTGGAACGAGGGGATTAACTGGCGGTTCTGCTCAAGCCCAACTTTTGGCAAAAGAATTAGGGCAGACGGACAGCAATCTTCTCTACAATAATTATAATACCGAGCGTGGTTATCAACAGCAGGCAGCCACAAATGCGGCCAATCTGAGCGATGCCAGAAATAGTGGCATCAATACCCTTGGCAATTATCTGACCACGACAGCGGGGCTACCGCAATCTTCATCTTCGGTTTTAGCGAGCAATATGGCCTCATTATTGGGGAATTATAACACGACAACCCAAAGCCAAGGAATTGGATCAACATTAGCCAGTTTGGCGGGGGCTGGATTGTCGGGCTGGGCTGCCAATGGTTTTAAAGTTTAGGAGCCTTTTATTATGGCTATGTTTGGAAGTGCTCTCGATCAGGACAACTCTGCCCTTAATAAGGCAATGGAAAGTTTGAATAACAGTTCTGTATTTCCGTCAGAAAATTCAGAGAAAGATAATAGCCGCGATATGCCAACGGCATCGTCTGCTGCTGCCTCTTTCCAGCCGATTGTAAACCGAGGAGAGAATGAAGGCGAAATGCCAGAAGGGAATAGCCCAGCGGTATCCCCTATGCCTCAAGTCGAACAAGGGGTGACCTCTGCACCTCATCATTTTTTTTCAAATGGAGGCATTGGACAGCGCATTGCAGGGGTTATCGGAGATGCCCTCTTGTTGGCAAATGGGCGATATCCGCTTTATCTGCCGACGGTGATGGAGCATAATCGGCGTATTGAGCAGCAAAGCGCGCAGCAACAGCAACGGGATTTTAGTAATAACCTTGCTAGCTCGAAATTGAGCCAGCAGCAGGCCAATTTGGCCGCGAAAGCCGCACAGCCACAGTATCATTTTGGCACGGATGGCCGAGTTTTATCTTTAAATCCCTTAACAGGTGAAACAACCCAGCTTCGTGATCCCGATGCGCCAACCCCAAGCGAGCATGAGCGGATGATCAGCCGCATTGTGAATTTGCCATCCAATGATCCAGAAAGAAGAATGACAGAACAAATGCTTTTTAGGAAAAAATAACATCCATTGTGAATGATGTTTTTGAATAAAAACTTAAAAAGTTGGATTTGTTCATAGAGTATCACAATAGATACTTTGGATATCGGGTTCTTATTAAAGTTAACCCGATGCAATCAGAATATCATCATTAAAATATGTATTTATTTTATGCTCTTATAAGGGAGGGTAGGGCTGCGCTATGTCTTTTTCAGACTGGTCGCAAAATGCAGATAGTAACAGTAATATTGGTGGAATCAGTATTGCCGAAGGATGTCCACCGGGCAATTTAAATAACGCCTTGCGCGAGGCCATGGCTGAGATGCGATCAGCTATCAATCAGGCGATGGATACGGCGTTGCAAGCGGCCGATATGGCAACATTTCGTCAGGCTATTGGTGCTTTGGCAAGTAATGGTGGCGATGTCGATGGCTTGTTGCGCCGCAAAGGGCAGGGTGTTTTTCCTTATTTTGCCGATGGTAGTTTTTCCGGTGGTCGAATTTATCTGACCAATAGTCAGGCGGCTGACCCGACAAGTCAGCCCGGTGATATTTGGTTGGTATATGTATGACCATCGAGATTAAAGATCAGGATAAATTTACCCGCCAGATAAGGGCTATCGCGATTAAGGGGGCGGGTGGTCTGCTCCATTCTATTGGGGTGCTTCGAATTAGAGGCCATGATGAATCTCTGCATGAGATTTTTTGCCATAAATTGGAAGTCTCTGTCTCGTCACCCCTAATTCAGAGCTATGCCCGTCATAACCCTGTTATTTCATCAGCGGTGACCGTGCAGGTTTTAGGTGGTCTGCCCCCTTATCAGCATCGCTGGTCTCTTGTGAATTGCCAGAATGCAGACAGTGTGATGGCTCTTTCTCCTTTCTCGGCAACAACGACTTTTCGAGCCGATGGGGTGCCTCATAAGCGCGCGGCTTCTGCTTATTTGCGTGACGACATTACCGATCAGAATGGCTTCACCGGTTCGGTTGAAGTCCACTGTATTTTTACAAGGTAATTTTCATGCGTAAATATTTTGATAGCGTCGCAAGCGCCCTTGATGGGAAGCCGGTCAGGGAGCCTTGATCTTCGTTTATAAAACCGACGGCAGTCTGGCGTCTCTTTTTTCCGACAATGGGACAACCGCAATTTCCCAGCCATTGCGAACGGATAGCCTTGGCTATTTCGAATTCTATGTGGCCGATGGTCTTTATAATTTGACCATTAGTTATGGCGGGAAAATCCAAATAACCCTTTCGCGGGTACAAATTTACGATGAATCCCAGTTGCAAGGCGGGACGGCAGATTTGCCCGATGGCACCCGTATTGCGGAATTGCCGATCGCGGCAATGAACAAGGCGTTGAATGCCGCCGGACAATTAACTCAATTTATCAAAAACTATTCTAATAATTCTATGGAGTGATGCCATGTCTACTTTAACTATTTCGGAAATGACGGATTCTGTATCCGTTACCGAAGATGATTTGGTCGAAATTTCTCGGCCTGTTGCCAATGGTTATGCCACCTATAAAGCCAAGATTGGCTATATCAAGAATTTGACGACCAACTATGATTCCGTGGTTGCAGCTTTGGGACATGAGCCGGTCAGCGTTGATTTGAGCAACTTTAATGCCACTACTTTTCAGCAGAAAGTTGCTCTTTCTTATAGCCAGATCACGAAAGGTCTCGGCTATGAACCATTGAATGCTGATTTCAGCAATTTTAATGGTGCGGCGTTCCAGCAGAAAATTTCTTTCTCTTATGGTCAGATTACCGGTGGTTTGGGATTTGAGCCCGCCAATAAAGATCTATCCAATATTGATGGCACGGGGTTGGTTTCAAAAATCAATGCCGTCAGAGGGGCGGCGCCCGTTCTGACGACGGGCGGTGAACTTAGTGGCAACCTTAACCCGTCATCGGATGGTGTGATTACCTTGGGGCAGCCTAATCGTAAATGGGCCGAAATCTATGCTGCCAATGGTGCCATCAACACGTCGGATGCCCGTCAGAAAATGGATATAGATTCTATCCCTGAAGATGTCTTGGATGTTTGGGGCAATCTGTCTTGGCGGCAATTTAAATTCAGAAAAGCGGTTGAAAGTAAGGGTTTTGATAACGCCCGCTGGCATTTCGGTTTGATCGCTCAAGAAGTTGAAGATGCCTATAAGGATGCTGGCCTTGATGCTGAAAGCTTGGGCATGATTTGCCATGACCATTGGGAAGCCCATACCCGCCGTGAGAAAAGCGGAAATTTGGGAAAGAACGGCAAGCCAGTCTATCATGATGTCATCGTGCCCGCTGGTGAGGCCTATGGTTTGCGTTACAGCGAATGTCAGGCCATCGAGGCGGCATGGCAGCGGCGTGAAATTGTCAAACAGCAAGCTGAAATTAATGCCTTAAAAGCGCAGTTGGCGCAGAAACAGGCTTAAGATAATGACAGCTTCTCCGGCACCTTATGTCCCTACCCAACCTGATATTTATCTTGTTTCGGGCGACGGGTTGGTACGCAATAACATGCATGTCGAAGACGGGCGAGCAGGCTATCTGCCGAGCGATACGGCGACAAGCGAAAGTCAGGCTTTGTTAGCGCGGGGATATGCCCGTTATTATCTGGCATCAGGTGATATCACGGCATTGAACAATGCCCGTAAGCTGGCCGATGCCGCTTTGAGCTACTTTTGTGCCAGCAAAACGCCACCTGCGAACGGGTTATGGTATCATCATTGGGTCGTTAATGCGGGGCAGGTCTTTAATGTTAAAGGTCCGTCCAACCCGAATGGGCATGCCTATGACGGTAATGTCGGAGAAGCTATCACTTTTACCAATGGAAAGACGCAGCTTTCTGCTCATTTGGCTAATGTTTACAACGTCTTTTCGGGCGAAACGAGCTGGCAAAATGTTTATGCCGATTTATCCAAAGGCCAGTTTTTTGATATAGATTACTTCGTCGACCGTGATGGGTATCTTTTCCGCTGGCAAAGCGGATATGCGGCAGATGCCGTTTTTACTTCTGATGCCGAACCTCAAACAGCGGTACCTGCTGGCTGTTTGCAAATGAAAAACACCGCTTTGAGTGGCGAATATCGGGTCAGCTATTCAGTCTATACGGATGACAGCATTCCCTATGGCCGTCAATTTGAAGGCTGGCCTATGTGGCGGCATTTGATGCCGGATGAACAGGTTATGGCGAATGATGCCATTCATTGGTTTATTGATCTGTTTTATCTGATGCGGGCGATTGATCAGGATAATAGCGCAAAATGGGAAAGCTGTTATCAGGGCATGTTAGCCTTATGGCAGACGGCTTGCGTCCTGACTTCATCAGAAACGCATTTTTTCAAGCGTTCCGTTATTGGAACCTATGATAGCTGGCCATTAACCTATTTTTATGCCTATGCCGCAGATGATATCTCTTATACGCCGCCAACTGATTATTGTCGTTATGGGCGGGATAAAACGACGGGTGTTGCCTATTTTGATTTACTGAAAGATGCCCACCGCTTGGGATGGGTTTTTCAAAATGATGCTTTGAATTTGGGCATTACGTCTGATCTAAATTTGAGCATTGAAGCAGCCGTTTCCCAATCGGCCAATTTAACGGTTATTTTAACCGATGATCAGAAGCGACAATATAAATATAACTTTTGCCCAGATACGGCGCTGGCATCTTATAGTGTGCCGCTTCAGCAATTTATGGATTATACCGATGTTGCTGAATGGGTTCCGGGTAATACCGATTTTGTTTATGGCAAAGCAACTGCGACTACCGAGCGTATTTTAACGGATGAAGGTAAAGCGGTTATTGCCTGCCATTATATTCTTTCCGATAGTTCTGCTGGAATAGGTTTCGCTACGGCGGCTTCCAACCAAAAATGGGATGGCGCGGAGCCATTGGTTTTATCATATATAACGACCAGCACAGATATTCTATTGGTCGTCGTGGATAATGCCGGATGGTATTGGCAGCTAGCGTTGCCGGCTAATGCGGATGCCGCTTTACAGAGCTTCGCGTGGGGAAATTTTGCATTAGCTGCATATCAAACCAATACAGCATCGCTACCCACTAAACCGGATATAAGCGGTGCGCTTAAGACAATTCAATTTCAGATCCCAAAAACCGTTACAGCACCGCAAAATCTTTATTTGGTCGCAGCTTATAATAAAATGCCTGCCAAAATACCGGATCAGGCCAAAATAGTATCGGCGGCGGTGTCTTGCAGTTTGGCTGATGTGGTAACGATTCAGATAGGGGGTGCTTCGATCGAAAAAGCATCGACGATTTATCAGCCTTATTTTCCTGGATTACTGCCTTTTCAACATGCAACGATCGGATCGGGGCGATTACCCTCTGGTGGTGGCGGATTATGGCAGGGCTCTGCCTATATCGGATATCAAAATCCGGTGCCGTGGATGTTGTTAAATCGTCATGAGGAAGCCTGTAATATGCTTCAATTGATGAAAGATGCGCAGACGCATTATGCGACGGAAAATACGGCTGCGTTATCGGGACCATTCACGTCTTGCTATATTTTCGCTCAATGGGATGCTGAGCAATATGGCGCGCCTTACCATTTCATTTTCGGAGGCCCTGATCCGAATTGGGGATGGGGAGGGTTCCAGTATCGGGCTTTTCATAATGTCGCCGACTATTGGGCAAGGATGATGGCAGCTTCTGTTGTCGCTAAAGCTGATGGCACTGCGGCAGAAAAAGCAACGGCTTTGGCGCAAGATATCGCCTGTTCTTTCATGGATTGGTTGGTTAATTGGTTGGATAGTAATCCCGCCGCGCTATCGCTGCCTTCGCTTTTTCTTTCTGGTCAGGAGCCTGAAGCCGATGGTGATAATCCCGATCAAACTGCGCTCGCATTAAAGGCGGCATTATGGTGTGGGCAAGCGGGATATGATAAAGCAAAAGCTGAAGAAATGGTCGAACGTTTATATTCTATGTTACAGAATTTTCAGCTTTCAGAGGGAGATATGGCAGGCAGTTATTCGCCCCAGCCAGATAGTCATCGTTTCTACGGATTTTGGATGCCTTGAGCGTGTATACACTTGTAAGGGCTTCTTTTTAGAAATGGATCTTTGGTAGGTTTCTGTAAAATTTTGCCTGAAATACAAAATAGACACAATGTTTTATATTGAGAGATGGTTTCTGATATAAATATTGGCAGGCTCGGACGATAAGGGCGGGGAATAATAATATCCCTGAATAAGATAAACGCCGAGATGGGACAAAAGATCGATTTTTTCTTTGTCTTCGACCCCTTCAGCAACACATTCTAGGCCAATTTCGCGGCATAGATTTATGATGGATTTGATAATTTTATAATTTTTATTGTCGTATTCCAAACCTGTCACAAAACTGCGGTCGATTTTGATTTTATTCAGAGGAAAGTTTTGGAGGTGAGAAAGGCTAGAGTAGCCGGTTCCAAAATCATCCAAAGCAATGCTAGCCCCAATTGCTTGGAGCTTTTTTACATTACTAAAGGCCGCTGCAAAATTATGCATGACGGCCGTTTCGGTTAGTTCAAATTCTATCCGACTGGGTGAAATATTGGATAATCTCAAGATATCGATCAAATGATCAATTTGCTTCTCGCGAGAGATATCATGTGCCGATAAATTGAAAGAAATCTTGATAGAGGATGGCCATTTTTGGGCTTCTTGTAAGGCTTTTTGGAAAAAAATAGGGGTCAGTCGTAAAATAACGCCTGTTTGTTCTGCTACACGGATAAATTTGTCTGGAGCAATCATGCCCAATCCGGGACTTTTCCACCGCGCCAAACTTTCAAAAGCTGCTATTTTTTCAGTTCGAGAGTCAATGATCGGTTGGAATTGGAGAAAAAACTCTTTGCCAAAATCGGCTTTTTCCAAAGCCCTTTCAATCAGAGCAAGTTCTTTCAATCTCAATTCGTGATTGAGGTCAAATACCACAACTTGTCCTTGACCACCTTGGTCTTTGGCATTGGAAAGGGCGTAATCAGCATGTTCGAATATCTGTTGTGAGTTATTTGCTGCACCGAAATAGGAGCTGGCGCAGCCGACAGAACAACTGATGACAATGTGGTTGTTTCTGGCATAAATCGGCGTGGAAATAGCCTCAATAATAGAGCTTAGTTCCTGATTGAGAACGCTGATTTCCTTGTTCCCCGGCAGGATAAAACCGAATTCATCATTTCCGATCCGGTAAACCAAGGCTTTATGACGGAGCGCCAGATATAATCTGTGGCCTATTTTGTCGAGGATGAAGTCCCCAACATCGTGACCATAGATTTCATTGATCCTTTTGAAGCCATCGATATCAATTATCCCAATAGAAAAAGGGATATTATCTTCCTTATAAGGCGGGCTGACAGCCTGAATATCTATAAAAAATTGCTTCCGATTGGCTAAACCGGTGGTCGTATCATAGCAGTTTGCCTGCTGTTCGATTTCAGCCTCTATCGCAAGCGAAGGCGGGGATTCCGCTTCGTTTTTTTTCTCCATAGAAAACCATGAGGAAAGGCGATACGCATCAAACAGATAGAGTAGAATGGCATTACAAAAGAAAAATTCAACATCCTCCAAAATGGAAGAGAATTGTGGCGATAAGCATTGGAATAACTTCAGAAAATAGATGAACTGGCTTATAAAGAACAGAATGAAAGAACTAGCTTTTAGGCGGTAAATGCAAAAACAACCAAAAACGATAGTCGGGATAAAAGGAAAAATAATATCGTTGAAAATACTGTTCCGAGCGGTATTCGTATAGAGAAGAACCGGAATAGTTATAAAGCCCACAAAAACGAGTTGAGCCATAAGACGGAGTAGATTCGTCGGATTTGGAGGTAATTCAGCCTTATTTTTCTGTTTCCGGCAAAAATGCCTAAAGAGTAACATACTACAAAAACTTACCGCCAGTAAAATTATAATAATATTACTCTGGTGAAAGTAATTTATTAAAACCTTTAACAATGAACCATTGTTCACAGAGATAAGTGTGAACATTAAAGATAACGTTAAAATGGTTCGAAATTTTATATTAAATTTAAAATAACTGATATTTAGTGCGTGATTTTTATGGATGTGTGCCCGAATGGCATGAAGGTAATGGCTCTTGAAATGCCGTATTCTGTAAAGAAGAACAGTCTTCTGTCGTGGAAAATAACGCCTGTCATGTTTGACGGCTTTATTTTTTGTAAGCATGACAGGCAATTCCTGTTCTGCCTGCTCCATCAAGGGTAGTATCTCTGAAACCAGATATACCTGATAGGCAGGCTGAATATACCGATTGTTATTTAATAATACGGAAAATGTTGGTTTTTATCACAAGGTTGTTGGGGTGATATTACGGGACTCTAGATTATTTTCAATAAAATTTATTACAGAAAGTGATTTTTTTGATTAAATCTTCTAAATGTTATCTTCATCCTGATAAGGCGTGCCACGGAAATTCTGGGCAATAACATACCATTCCGAAGATTCTTTACGGCTGGCAGGCGGTTTTGCGTGTTTGACGTTGCCAAAAAGCCGTTTCAATAAAGCGACTAAATCTTTGTCAGCGCCTCCGGCCAAAACCTTTGCCACAAAGGCACCGCCTTCACGGAGTGTTTCACTCGCAAATACAGCGGCTTCTTCGACGAGAGCCATAGTTCTTAAATGATCGGTTTGGGCATGGCCGATCGTGTTGGCGGCCATGTCAGAAAGAACGAGGTCAGCTGCGCCGCCTAAAGCTTCTATCAGCTGTTTTTGCGCATCCTGATCAGTAAAGTCGTTTTGGAAAATCGTAACCCCTTCAATGGGTTTCGTTTCCAGAAGATCGATCCCGACGATTTTTGCTTGTGGTGCTTTTTTTCTTGCAACCTGACTCCAGCCGCCAGGGGCTATACCCAAGTCAATAATACGTTTGGTATTTTTAAGCAGAGAAAAGCGTTCGTCCAGTTCAAGAAGCTTGAAGGCCGCACGGGAACGATAGCCTTCGAGTTGTGCTTTTTGCACATAGGGGTCGTTAAGTTGGCGTTCTAGCCAGCGTGTGGAGGCAGCGGTTCTTCTGCGTGCAGTTTTTACTCTTTGATGTCCCGGCGTTTTCATAGGAACCTTTCTCGGTTAAATGGTCTGCTGCAATAGCCATAACGGGCGATCAGGTCACGCAATATACCTTCGCGGATGCCTCTATCAGCAATATGCACAGCATTAATCGGCCATATTTCGACAATAGCATCCAGAATAGCACATCCGGCGACAATCAAATCAGCTCTATCTTCACCGATGCAGGTAATTTTTGCTCTTTCCTTGATCGACATCATGGAAAGCATCCGGCTAATTTTGCGAAGGGCGGCTGTTGGTGCAATCAATCCATCGACCATTTGTCGGTCATAGCGCGGCAATTCGAGATAAATACTGCCTAATGTTGCCACTGTTCCGCTTGTCCCCAGCAAGCTGCGTGGTGTGAGCCTTTGTTTTTTTAGCCGATCAGCAAAAGAGACAAATAGTTTTTTTACCTGTTCTTTCATTGCATGATAGGCTTGTTTTCTTTCTGTCGGGCTGCCGCCACGATAACCCATACTTTCCGTCAGAGAGACAACGCCCCAAGGTACAGAGATCCAGTCTAACACTCTGGGACCGTTATGGTCGCTCATGGTTAGAATAAGTTCTGTCGAGCCGCCGCCAATGTCAAAGATGAGAGAAGGAACATCTTTTTGAGTCAAAAGCATATGGCAGCCAAGGACAGCCAGTTGGGCTTCTTGCTCTGCCGAGATTATTTCTAATAACAATCCTGTTTCTTCATAGACGCGTTCCACAAAGTTACGGCCATTCAAAGCCCGACGGCAAGCTTCTGTTGCAACGGAGCGCGCCAGAAAGACATTCCGCTTTCTGAGTTTTTCAGCACAGACGCTTAGCGCAGATAAGGCGCGTTCGATGGCGGCATCCGAAAGATGATGGCTGGCAGCCAGACCTTCCCCAAGGCGCACAATCCTGGAAAAAGCATCAATAACCATGAAATCGTGCTTTTCAGCACGGGCAATCAAAAGACGACAATTGTTGGTACCAAGGTCAAGGGCACCATAAACACGCGGACGAGTAAAGTTGAACGTATTTTTAGGGCTGGCCACTAAAGCGGAATTGGTTGGATAACGGCCGCCCGACCGTTGTTTAAAAGTCGGAACGGCCCTGAATAGAGGTGGGGCCATGATCGTCCTGTCCTACTGGTGAAATTAAACGGCAAAATTACCGATTTGTTACAAGCGATAGTATAGATACGGTTTACTTGCGGCAAGCATAGCACGTCTAATTATCATGGCTGATCAGAAGGGATGCTGAATAAAAAAATTAACAAAAATTGCAGTAATTTGTAAAATAGGCTTGACAGTGGCGTCTGACAGCATTAGTTCGCAGCTCGAATGTTGCCCCGTCGTCTAAAGGTAAGACTACGGACTCTGACTCCGTCAATTGTGGTTCGAATCCACACGGGGCATCCAATCAAAAAATACCTTTCTAAAATTTAAGCTTATCCAAAAGCAGTATTAGAGACTGCATAACCCTTTATAAGCTTATTCATTCCACAAATTATGCTCTCTTTATGTTCTGTTATCTTTGCATTTAAAGCATTATTTTCTGATTTTTGTTTCAGAGATTTTTTTGGCCGCGTGGTGGAATCTTTTTTCTTCGATTTATATTGGAAATAAGCCTTTAATTTACCAAAATGCGGCCTTTTGTTGTCCTAAAAAAAACGCCTTTTTCTTAGGGGTTTGGCATTAGACTTAGTAATCTTATTTTTAGTTTTTTGTAATTAAATTACGTTTTGTTGCTCAGTGATGATGACAGCGTAAAAGTGGTTTGATCTGGTCGTATCTTTCTTCCTTCTGACAAAGACTTCTATTGACTCCCGATAACGGAACGTGAACCTTGCCTGTTGTGGAATCACGTTAACCCTAAAAACATATGGCGAAAGCTGTGCGCTTAGGGGTTATTTTGTTGTGTAGGCTGTTCTGGCTTTATCTTGTTTTCACTGAGGGAGTCTTTGATGGCTGAAACCGACATAAGGACGGCTTATCTAAGCCAAGGGTATCGCCTTTCAAATTCTACAGATCGTAACTGTTTATTTTTCGATTATTGATAATTCATTGTGTTGATAAATAGCAATGCCATACCAATATACTCAGTAAGACGAGCTTATTTAGGCATCTGATTTTATCCGATGCATCAGGAATAGGGAGTGGGAATATGCCATCTTTTGCCAAAGCCCTTGAGCAGACACTTCACAATGCCTTGGCTATCGCGAGCCGTCGTCATCATGAATATGCCATGCTTGAGCATTTATTGCTGGCTTTGATTGATGATGAACATGCCTCGCAAGTGATGGCTGGTTGTGGTGTCGATCTCGCGGAATTAAAGCGCTCTATTACGACCTATCTCGATACTGAACTGGACGCTTTGAAAATAGAAGGCAATAGTGATCCTTCTCCGACGAGCGGTTTCCAGCGCGTTATCCAGCGGGCTATTTTGCATGTCCAGTCTTCTGGACGGGATGAAGTTACCGGTGCCAATGTTTTGGTCGCGTTATTTTCCGAAAGGGAAAGCTACGCTGTCTATTTCCTGCAGCAGCAGGATATGAGCCGTTTGGATGCAGTCAGCTTTTTAAGTCATGGCGTCGGAAAAGGTGGCGTTGCTGCCGACAAACCTGCCGAAGACGAAAAGACCCAGCAGCGGTCAGCAGAAGTCTCGAAAAAGAACGAGAGCGCCTTAAAGCAATTTACGGTTAATCTGAATGAAAAAGCTGAAGTTGGGCGTATTGATCCGCTGATCGGTCGGTCGGCCGAAGTTGATCGTACCATCCAGATTTTATGCCGCCGATCCAAGAATAACCCTCTTTATGTCGGTGATCCTGGGGTCGGGAAAACGGCTATCGCAGAAGGTTTAGCCCGTAAAATTATCGAAGATCAGGTTCCCGAAGTCTTGAAAGACACGGTTATCTATTCTTTGGATATGGGAGCTTTGTTGGCTGGAACCCGTTATCGGGGTGATTTCGAAGAGCGTTTGAAGGCCGTTGTAACCGAGTTACAAAAGCAGCCTAAGGCCGTTCTCTTCATTGATGAAATTCACACGATTATCGGAGCAGGTGCAACATCAGGCGGAGCAATGGATGCCTCCAACCTTTTGAAACCGGCTTTGTCTAGTGGCACGATCCGTTGCATTGGTTCGACGACCTATAAGGAATTTCGTAACCATTTCGAAAAAGATCGGGCATTGCTGCGGCGCTTCCAGAAAATTGATGTGGTCGAGCCTAATGTCGAAGATGCCGTCAAAATTCTGAACGGTTTGCGGCCTTCTTTCGAAGAGCATCATAATGTTCGTTATACTGCGGATGCTATTCGTTCGGCGGTTGAGCTTTCTGCCCGTTACATCAATGACCGGAAATTGCCAGATAAGGCGATTGATGTCATCGACGAGGTTGGTGCCGCCCAGATGTTGGTGGCGCCTTCTAAAAGACGGAAAGTAATCTCGGCTAAGGAAGTTGAAGCTGTGGTGGCTACCATGGCGCGCATCCCGCCGAAAACCGTATCCAATGATGATAGTCAGGTTCTGGCTAATCTTGAGACCGATTTGAAGCGTGTTGTCTTTGGTCAGGATAAGGCCATCAAGACGTTGGCTTCTGCGATCAAGTTAAGCCGCGCCGGTTTGCGCGAAATGCATAAACCGATTGGTAGCTATCTGTTCTCAGGGCCAACTGGTGTTGGTAAGACAGAAGTTGCGCGTCAGCTGGCCTCTTTGCTGGGTATCCCGCTGAAACGTTTCGATATGTCTGAATATATGGAACGCCATTCGGTCAGTCGTTTGATCGGTGCGCCTCCTGGATATGTCGGATATGATCAGGGCGGTTTGTTGACCGATGCAATCGAGCAGAATCCTCATTCTGTCTTGTTGCTGGATGAAATTGAAAAGGCACATCCTGATCTGTTCAATATTTTGTTGCAGGTTATGGATAATGGCAGATTGACTGACCCGCATGGGAAAACGGTTGATTTCCGTAATGTCATTTTGATTATGACCAGCAATGCGGGTGCATCAGATATGGCTCGGGAAACGATCGGCTTTGGCGATCTGACGCGGGAAGGGGAAGACTTCGAAGCTATCAAAACGATGTTTACGCCTGAATTCCGTAACCGTTTGGATGCTATTGTACCCTTTGGCTATCTGTCGCCGGATATGATCCAGCGGGTCGTAGACAAGTTCATCCTTGAGCTTGAAATCCAGTTGGCTGATCGCAAAGTCGATATCGCCTTTGATGATGAAGCACGCGAATGGTTGGGTAAAAAAGGCTATGATCGTCTTTATGGTGCCCGTCCTATGGGGCGTTTGATTCAGGAAAAAATCAAGCAGCCTTTGGCGGAAGAGTTGCTCTTCGGAAAGTTGGCTGATGGTGGCGAAGTCAAGGTTCATATGAAAGATAATGAGCCAAGCTTTGAAATTGTCCCCGGCGCGCCTTCTGTGAGCAAGAAGCCAAAGAGCGGCAAGAAAGCCAGCGAAACTTTAGACGAATCCTAAGTCTATCGAATTAGTGGATCTTTTCTAATTACAAAAAAAGCGGGCTTGAAAAAGTCCGCTTTTTTGTTTTGTGTTTTAGGGCTGTAATTAGGATTTCAGCTTCCAACCCCGATCGACCAGAAGATAGGCGATGGTGGCGAGAATGACGTTAATCCCAATGACGATGGCAGCGCTTTCGAAAACATTGGCATCAGCAACCCCGAGAAAACCATAGCGGAAACCGGAAATGATATGGAAAAAAGGATTCCATGTGCTGAAGCAATAAAATATGCCATGCAGACTATGGACAGAATAGAAAGTGCCTGAAAGAAGCGCCAGCGGCTGGATAACGAAATTGGAAACCGATGCGGCGTGATCGTATTTGTCCGCCCAAATCGAAGTGATAAGCCCAATTAAGGCCAACATCATGGCGCCAAAGAATCCGAATAATAATACAGAAAAGGGATGGGTGGGAATGTAATGAACATTTGGCCAGAAGGCCATGGCGACCCATAAAAAGAACCCGACCAGAAAAGCGCGCGTCATCGCGGCACCCGTTAATGCAGTAATAATTTCTTTTGTGCCGATGGGTGGAATGAGATAATCTAAAATAGTCCCTTGCATTTTACCCACTAAAAGTGAGAAACTGGCATTAGCAAAAGCGTTTTGCATCATGCCCATGGCAATAAGGCCGGGGGCGACAAATGCAGCAAAGTCCCAACCCAACGTTTTATGCCCGCCTCCCAATGCAACGGTAAAAATGACCAAAAATAACAAAGTCGAGACAACAGGGGCCCATATTGTCTGCATCTGAACCTTGAAGAAACGTCTGACCTCCTTCACATAGAGGGCATAAAGGCCTTCCCAATTGAGAGAAGTTATTGTGGCTTTGCCAAAAGGGCGTTGACTAGCAGAAGACAGTTTGACCATATCTATTCGCTAAAGCTTGTTGGCTTTGGCTGCAAGTAGGTTCCTGTTTGGAATTGTATCGAGAGAAAGAATTTACATTCCCTTAATCGGGGTAGCGTGGAAATAACCGCCTTGTCGGGTTGGTGGATTGAAAGATCGTGAGGAGTTAAATGGCCTGGACCGAAGAACGAATTGAGCAGCTTAAAAAGCTATGGGAAGCCGGCGATACAGCTAGCCAGATTGCGGAAAAACTAGGCGATGTCAGCCGGAATGCCGTGATCGGAAAAGCCCATCGTTTAGGGTTGCAGGCACGCCCGTCTCCTGTGAAAAATAGTGACCATGGTGAGGCTGCCGATCATGGACATAAAGAGAAAGAAGACACCAAACCTGCGGTAAGCAAAAATGTGGCAGCGGCACCGGTTGCTCATGAAGTCCACAAAAAGGAACCTGTGAAGGCGGTCAAAGCAGCAGAACCTGTGGCAACCCCAGCGGCGGCTGAGAAGAAATCTGAATCGGCTCCGCTTATTCGTTCTATCGGCCCTGGAGGTTTTCAGCGTCAGGTCCCCGGTGAGCAGACGGCGCCTATTCCGCCAGCACCACCACGCCGTCTTGTTCCGGCCAAGCCTTCGCCTGAAATTGCGAACAAAACATCTCTTTTGGATTTGACCGATCGTATCTGTCGCTGGCCGATGGGGCATCCAGGTGAACCCGATTTCCATTTTTGTGGAAAGCCGGTCAACCCAGGATTTCCTTATTGTCTCGAACATTGTTCGGTGGCTTATCAGGCGCAGTTACCTCGCCGTGATCGCCGGCCAACGCCTACGATTCCGTTCCCGCGGAATCGTTCATAACCATTAAAATAGAACTCGAGCGATCAAAGGCGGGGAAGGGTGACTTTCTCCGCCTTTAAATCCTATCAAGATTTCTTAAAAAAGTTAGGCGATACGGGTTGCACCTTCAGAATCCTGTGCGTATAAATTTTGACTAGTGGCAGCCTATTGGCTGCCTTTTTTTCTTGGTTAGATTTTCTACGCCTGACGCGGCCCATGCCAGCGCCCGGTCTAGTTGATAGGGAGAATAACTATGGCCATAACGCCGTTAATGCCTGTCTATCCTCGGTGTGCCGTTCGTCCGGTTCGAGGCGAAGGCTGCTATCTCATCGGTGAGCAGGGCGAACGCTATTTGGATTTTGCTTCAGGTATTGCCGTTAATATTTTAGGACACGGCCATCCTCATTTGGTGAAAGCTATTCAGGAGCAGACGGCTACCCTGATGCATGTTTCGAACATGTATGGTTCACCACAAGGCGAAGCCTTTGCTAAGCGCCTTTTGGGACATTGCTTTGCGGATACCGTATTCTTTACCAATTCTGGTGTTGAAGCTATTGAATGTGCGATTAAGACCGCACGTCGTTTCCACTATGTCAATGGTAACCCGGAACGCTTTAAGCTGATTGCCTTCTCCAATGCTTTCCATGGTCGGACTTTGGGCGCGATTTCTGCGACCAATCAGCCGAAAATGAGAGATGGTTTCGAACCGTTATTACCCGGTTTCGAAGTGCTGGAATTCAATGATCTTGCAGCCGCAGAAGCTGCTGTTGACGATCAGACAGCTGGTTTCCTTGTTGAACCTATTCAGGGTGAAGGCGGTATTCGTCCGGCAACGGATGAATTCCTGAAAGGCCTGCGTCGCATTTGTGACGAAAAAGGCCTGATGCTGGTATTTGATGAAGTCCAGTGTGGCTATGGCCGTTCCGGCACATTCTTTGCCCATGAACAATACGGCATCAAACCTGATATCATGGCCGTTGCCAAAGGTATCGGTGGCGGTTTCCCATTGGGTGCCTGCCTTGCAACCGAATATGCTGCCAAAGGCATGGTATTCGGCACGCATGGTTCAACCTATGGTGGTAACCCGTTGGCTATGGCAGCAGGCCAGGCTGTTCTTGATATTATCCTTGAAGATGGCTTCTTTGATCATGTCGAGAAAATGGGGAATATTTTGGCAGATAAGCTGGAAGCTATTGTTAAAAAATATCCTGATCTCTGCGTGGAAGCCCGTGGCCGCGGTTTGATCCGTGGTATCAAATTGTCCGTGCCTTCCCGTGATTTCGTTGCCTATCTGCGCGATAACCATGCTTTGTTGACCGTTGCTGCGGCTGATAATGTGGTGCGTGTATTGCCGCCTTTGGTCATCGAAGAAGCGCATATTGTCGAATTCATTGAAAAACTGGAAGCTGGCTTGAAAAGCTATGTTCCAGCTAAAGCGGCCTAATTTTTCGGCCATATAATAAAGGTGGTTGCTGTGCCCCATTCAACAAAACGTCGTCATTTTCTGAATTTTGCAGATGCTGGCGCAACGGCTGTTAAAGCTATGCTGGCGGATGCTTTGGCGCGCAAGCAAGCGCGAAAAGGCTGGCCAAAAGGACGTGTTGACGCCGATGCACCGTTAAAAGATTCTATTCTGGGTATGATTTTTGAAAAGAATTCAACCCGGACGCGTGTTTCTTTTGATGTCGGAATGCGGCAGCTTGGGGGCACAACCATCGTTATGGAATCAGGGTCAACGCAAATTGGCCGTGGTGAAACTATTGCCGATACTGCCCGTGTGTTATCCCGTTTCATTGATGCGATTATGATCCGAACCGATGATCATGCCAAAATTGAAGAATTGGCGCGTTATGCTTCGGTGCCGGTTATCAATGGTTTGACGGATTTATCCCATCCTTGCCAGATTATGGCCGATATGCTGACCGTTATCGAGCATAAAGGCAAATTGGAAGGCACCCATTGGGTTTGGTTGGGCGATGGTAATAACGTTTTATATTCTATTATCGAAGCCAGCGGTCTTATGGGCTTTTCGGTGACGGCGGCTTGCCCGCATGGCTATGAACCTGATCCGAAATTCATTGAAGCTGCGCGCAAATCGGGCTGTAATGTTGTGATCACCGATGATCCTTTAAAGGCGGTCAAAGGTGCCGATGTTATCGTGACTGATACATGGATTTCTATGGGGCAAGAGCATGCAGAAGCTAAAATAGCGGCTATGCAACCCTATCAGGTCAATGAAGCCTTGGTGGCTGAAGCCAGTGATCAGGCCTTATTCCTGCATTGCTTGCCTGCCCATCGCGGTGAAGAAGTCGTCGATGCCGTGATTGATGGTCCTCAATCAGTGGTTTGGGATGAGGCTGAAAACCGTCTTCATGCCCAGAAGTCGGTCTTGCTCTGGTCATTAGGCGTTTTATAAAATACGGCTTTATATGGCCTAAAAATAAGTATTATCCTGCCTTATCTAGGTAGGATCGCTCATCATATTGAGGAGGTAAGCTGGCATTATTTTTGTCAGCTTACTTTTTATGGGTCAGACGATGCGAGGTAAAAAATGAGTGAGCATATCCAGAATAGTCCTTCTGAAAATCTGGATCGTTATCTGAGCTTTACGCTGCCTGTGCTGAATGTACGGGGCAGAATGGTACGCTTGAATAGCGTTTTAGACAGAATTCTGTCTTATCACCCTTACCCGTTGTCTTTGGCGCGTTTTTTGGCTGAGGCCGTGACCCTTACCGGTCTGCTTGGTAGTTTGCTGGAAGATAAAGAAAGCCAGCTGACTCTGCAAATTAGAGCAGAAGGCGGTGCAGTCGATTTATTGGTATGCGATTTCAAAGATAATATTATTCGCGGTTATCTTGAGTTTAATGCTGAACGTGAAGCGGCTTTACCCGAAAATCTGGCTTTGACGGATATTGTCGGTGAAGGCTATCTTGCCATTATTTTTGATCAGTCTGCGACCCGTGAACGGTATCAAGGGATTGTGCCTTTGACCGGAGACACGCTGGCTTCGGCGGTTGAAAATTACTTTACCCAGTCCGACCAAATCCCGACTTTGATCAGGATTGCAGTCAAGCCGCCAGAAAATGGGCGCGGCTGGATATCGGGGGGGCTGCTGTTACAGCATTTACCCAAGAATGAAGTCGATGGAGAAAGATTAACGCATCAAGGGCTGGATAATCCTGATTGGGATCATGTTCGAACCTTGGGTGAAACGATTAAGCCTGAAGAACTGACTGAACCCGCCTTGAGCTGTGAAGATATTGTTTGGCGGCTGTTCCACGAAGAAAAGCCCATCAACATCACCGGATCGGAAGCTTTCTCGACCTTATGTCGTTGTGATGAAGAGCGCTTCAAAAAAATTATCATGCGTTTCCCGAAAGAACAGCGTGCTGAAATGTGCGATGAAGATGGCCTCATTCAAATCGATTGTGAGTTTTGTGGTCAGCATTATACTTTCCCTGGCGATATCGACTGAATTATCGGCATATTTTGATGGGTGGATGGAGAGACGCTTTTGCTGTCTATAGAAATACTCTATAAAGCATGGCTATATGTCAGATGATCTCTTCAAATCTACCGTAACCCCTTCTGCCGATAGCTATAATGCTGATTCTATTGAAGTTTTAGAAGGGCTGGAGCCTATTCGGCGCCGACCCGGCATGTATATCGGCGGAACTGATGAACGTGCTTTTCATCACTTGGCAGCCGAAGTCCTTGATAATGCGATGGACGAGGCTGTCGCAGGCCATGCGACCCGTATCGAAGTCAGTCTGGAAACAGGCAACCGTCTGACGATTGTCGATAACGGGCGCGGGATTCCCATTGATCCCCATCCCAAATTTCCAGACAAGTCAGCGTTAGAAGTCATTTTGACAACGCTTCATTCCGGCGGAAAATTTTCAAATAAAGCTTATGCAACCTCTGGCGGTTTGCATGGTGTCGGGATTTCGGTTGTCAACGCATTGTCATCGGAAACGACTGTTGAAGTAGCGCGCAATCGACTGCTTTATCGTCAGTCTTTTTCCCGAGGTATTCCGGTTGCGCCTTTGGAGCAGGTGGGTAATGCGCCTAACCGGCGAGGGACTTCCGTTTCCTTTATTCCTGACACTGAAATTTTCGGGAAAAACCTGCATTTCAAACCGGCTAAATTATATCGTTTGGTGCGTTCCAAAGCATATCTCTTTGCTGGTGTTGAAATTATATGGCGTTGTAATCCGACCCTTGTGTCAGAAGACGTGCCTGAAAAAGCAACGCTTCATTTCCCCGGTGGGCTGGCTGATTATCTGAAAGAAGAAATCGGTAAAAGGGAATGTGCGACCAAAGAATTTTTTACAGGTCGCCAAAGCTTTTCTGACGAAGATGGATCGGTTGAATGGGCTGTGGCTTGGCCGTTATGGTCTGAAGGCTCTTCTCTTTATTATTGTAATACGATTCCAACGCCTGATGGCGGCACCCATGAGCAAGGCTTGCGGTTAGCGTTGGTCAGAGGGCTGCGCGCTTTTGGTGAATTAGTTGGCTTGAAAAAAGCCAAGGATATTGCGCCCGAAGATGTCATCGTGGGTGCCGATATGGCGTTGTCTCTGTTTATTCGTGAGCCACAATTCCAAAGCCAGACGAAAGACCGCCTGACTAATCCGCAAGTGGCGGGTTTGGTTGAGAAAGCTATCCGTGACCATTTCGATCATTTTTTGACCGATGATATGGAGCGTGGACGAGCTTTGATCGGCTTTATTATGGAGCGGATGGAAGAGCGTCTGAGACGGCGGGCTGAACGAGATATCAAACGGAAAACGATAACCGCAGCGCGAAAATTACGCCTGCCTGGTAAGTTGACCGATTGTAGCCAAGATACAGCCGAAAATAGCGAATTGTTTATTGTCGAGGGCGATTCTGCTGGCGGTTCTGCCAAGCAGGCAAGAGACCGGAAAACGCAGGCGATTTTGCCTATCCGAGGAAAAATTTTGAATGTCGCCGCGGCAACTAACGCCAAAATTTTAGCCAATCAGGAAATATCGGATATCACACAGGCTTTGGGATGCGGTGTGCGTGATCGTTGTGACGCGCAATCGCTTCGCTATGAGCGTATTATCATTATGTCTGATGCTGATGTTGACGGCGCCCATATCGCGACCTTGCTGATGACCTTTTTCTTTCGCGAAATGGCGGAGATTGTTCGTAACGGACACATCTATTTGGCTCAGCCGCCTCTCTATCGTTTAAAGGCGGGTGCCAAGACGTTGTATGCCCGTGATAATAGTCATCGGATCGAATTGGAAAAAACAGCTTTTAAGGGGCGGAAGGTCGAAGTTTCACGCTTTAAGGGCTTAGGTGAGATGAATCCTCAGCAATTGCGGGAAACCACGATGGATCCGAAAACCCGTAGCTTGTTAAGGGTGACTTTGCCTAAAGATTATCAGGACAGAATAAAAATATCGGAATTAGTCGATCGTTTGATGGGACGGCAGCCTGAGCATCGCTTTGCTTTTATTCAGGCTAATGCAGCCCAATTCGATGAAGCTGCTATGGATATTTAGCCTGAATAAAACCTGCGTCAAATAATGCTGATGTCTTTCAGGAAACTGAAATTCCGCCATCATGACTGATGGCGGAACTTGGACAATCTGCATCGTGGAACGGATCCACCATGCTTTTTTTGTAAGCGTATTCACTGTATAAGACAAGGAAAGAGCAGTAGCGTCACAATAAAAAATAACTTTAGTGAATAAATCTTAAAAATGAAAAAATTCTTTTAAGCCTTCTAGAATAAATTGTATGGCTAAAGCCGCCAAGATCAATCCTAATACACGGGTTATCATCGCTTCCGCGCGGCGACCAAGTATCCGCATAATCGGACCGGCTAGAATAAGTGACACGACCATCAGTATTTGAACTGCACCCAATGCTGAAAAGACGATGGCGCGTCGTTCCCAATTTTCTGTTTTGGAAATCAGCAACATCATCGTTGCAATTGCACCGGGCCCCGCAATCATCGGAATTGCCATTGGGAAAACCGAAATATCTTCAGCTTCGGCCGGTATCTTTTTAACCTGTCTTGCCCGATCTTCTCTTTTTTGGGTGCGTTTTTCAAAGACCATTTCGATAGCAGTCAACAACACCAATATGCCGCCTGCAATCTGAAATGCGGCCAAACCAATGCCAACTGCACTAAGGAAGCTTTCGCCGAATAAACCGAAAAATACCAGAACCCCAGAGGCAATAAGAACGGCTCTTATCGCCATAGCCCGTTGTTCAGCGGGGGAGGCCGCTTTGGTAAGGCTTGCGAAAATCGGGGCGCATCCTGGCACATCGATGACCACAAACAGCGAGATAAATGTTGAGACAAAGAGAGTTAGCATAAATAAAAGCTCAAAAAGCCAGACAAAAAAGAAACGCCGTCAATACGCTTGCCATTACCGAAATTCAAAGAGAAAATTATAATTTTTTTATTAAAATGGGCAATAATCTATCTGCCATTTTATTGTGTTATATTATCTTTTCAAGATAAAATTAAAAATTTTATGTCATGAAACGGTAATTTTTATCACTTTATATATCGCCGTTAGTGAATCCATGGAACGGCATCATGTAAATATGGCTGACCATTTGGGGAATAATAAACTGGTTGATGATAAGAATAGCCATCAGCACCACAGCCGGAGAGAGGTCGATCGCGCCAAAATCAGGTAATATCTTGCGAATCGGTCGGTAAAGCGGTTCGGTTAACTGATCAAGCGTATAGACAATTTTACGAACAAATTCGTTGTCAGAATTAATGACATTAAAAGCGATGAGCCATGAGCATAAAGCCTGAATCAAAATAACCCACCACAATATATTGAGCATAAAATATATGATTTGTAATATTAAAACCATTTAATATCATCCTGATTACTGGAATTATTTGCCTGGTGCCGATAGAAAATCAATGCTGATATTCTTGGCTGTGGGAGGAATGTTAAAAGTAGCGCTATCGAATTGAGCGACTTCTTCTGGTTTTAAACTAGCGATTGGCGCAGGCGCGACCCAATTGAAAACAGATTGGCCTTTGTCATCGAGAAGGTCGATCCGTATGTCCGGCACCTTCAAGGGTTTGCTGTCGTGATTGACGATTTGCCCCGAGATAGACAGAAGTTCGTTATTGCTATTGGTGCGATGTCTTTCATTGGTGACATGCTCAATCGTCAAAGTATTCTCGGCTGTTTTGGCGGCTACCGATGCGGCAGTAGACGGCTTTTTATGCACAAAATAATAAGTAGTTGCAGCAATAAGCAAAACGATGAGGGCTGCAGCACTTCCCAAGACCCAGCTTTTCATCCATGGCTTTGTCGGATTGGCAGGCAAAGAAGCCCGACGGTTCCGGTAATCATAATTCTGGCTAAGATCCTCTTCCGGATCATTTGAAAAATCATATTCAGGGCTGGAAGAAGAAAGCTTGTAACTGAAGGATAAGAAACTTTCAGAATCGGGTTGTTGTGCTGAAAAGACATCCGTTTCAGTTTCGGCCGTTTTATCTTTGCCGGATGTAAAAGGTTTTTCCTGTGCAGACTGTCCCGCAGAAAAAGAGGCTGATTCCGTTTTGGGCTCGTTTTTTTCTTCCTGCACCGGAACCGCAAATTTTGTCGAAAAATTATTTGGTGCTATTTTTTCTGCGACATTCTCATCGAATGATGATGGGATATCTTGGTCTTTGTCAGAAGAAGAAGGCTGTTGCGATAAGGAGGATTCAAAATTTTCCTTGGGCGTGTTTTCTTCCTGAAGAGCATCTTCTGAAGAGGAAGAAACAGAATTTTCTGTATTTTTTGATTCAGAGATCGATGGTTCTGTATCATCACGACTATCAGGATAAGCGATCCAGCTATGACCGCAACTGGCACAACGAACGCGACGACCATTGGTCGTAATCATGCCATCTTGAACTTCATAATGGGTATGGCAGGCTGGACAGGTTAAAATCATGGCTCTTCTACGCTTGTATGAGGAGTATTTATGCCACTTAATCCGGTAAAGCACGCCTTGCTGACCGGAGCAAGCATCCGGTTGTTCGGAATGAGAACTGCTTTTTCCAAAACATGCTCAATAATAAGGTGCTTTACTGATATAAAGGCATTTTTTAATTTTGTCTTGTGGGATAGTTTACTTTGTTTTTAAAAAAGAGGCCTTTTTGAGCGCTATCGTTCAGTTTGATCATGTCCATTTTGCTTATAATGCAGGGACAGATATTTTATCCGATCTCAATCTGACATTTTTGCCAGGACAATTTTATTTTGTCACGGGCGCATCAGGGGCGGGCAAAACATCTCTGTTGAAAATGATCTATTTGGCATTGCGTCCTTATCGAGGCACTGTCCGGATATTTGGTGAAGACATAATGACTTTGCCGGAGCGCTATATCCCAGCTCTGAGGCAGCGTATTGGCATTGTATTTCAAGATTTTCGCTTAATCCCCGAGCTGAATGTTTTTGATAACATTGCGTTGCCTTTGCGGTTGGATAGAAAAAAAGAAAGCTTTATCCGTTCCACAGTTGGCCGAATTTTAATGCAGATTGATTTGCCAGATAAGGCGTTTCATTTTCCTGAAACTTTGTCCGGTGGTGAGCAGCAAAGGATAGCCATTGCGCGGGCGCTTATCCGTCGTCCTGAAATATTGGTAGCAGATGAACCGACGGGTAATATTGATGTCGGACTGGCAACGTCTATTTTGCATTTGTTATCAGCGCTGAGCAAAAGAGGCATGACGGTTATTATGGCAACCCATGACACGCATCTATTAGATAGAGTTCCAGGTGCCAGACATATCCGTTTAGGGAAAAAAGGCAGAGTGGAATCTGTGGCGCTTCTTGACCAATGGTCGCCTGTGAAATGAAAAAGCCGCAACTATTCACATTTCCTGATCAAAATCTTTTGGGAGAGGCGCCTCTTTCAAAAACGCTTTCATGGCTTGTCGCCTTGATGGTGGCGCTGATGGCCTTGGCGTTGCTTTTCGCTGTAGCGGTTCACCAGAGAGCTGTTTTTTTACACGGCCAGTTGGCTGATCGTTTGACGGTTCAGATTATTGAGGCCGATCCCGCCAGTCGAGATAGGCAGAAAGACACGGCGGTTGCAATATTACAAACTTTGCCTTCGGTTAAATCGGTTCATGCTTTGTCTCAGCAGGAATTAGAAAAACTGGTTGAACCATGGTTGGGGCCTGATGCTGAATCCGAGATCACTTTACCGGCCTTGGTCGACTTTACGATTTTACCTCATGGAAATCGGCAGTTAATCGCAGAGAAAATACATCGCGTTGCCCCGTCTGCGTCATTAGATGACCACGGTTCGAGTGGGGCTGCTTTGTTGGCTTTTTTAGATTTGGTAACCGGATTACTGTGGGGCGTTATCTTTTCGATCGCCATTGCAACAATCGCGATTATCGCCTTGGCTGTCCGTTCAGCGGTTAATAGCTGTCAGGATAAAATAATCTTGTTGTCCTTGTTGGGTGCTGAACGAAGCCGGATTGCCGGATTATTTCGATACAAAACCGGATATGCGGTTTTAAAGGGCAGTATTGTCGGGAGTGGGATCGCCGTTTTGTCTGCTATTTTATGTATCCGTTTATTGGTCGCTTTACCGACGCCTATTTTACATTCTGACAATATAAATTTTTTGCCACTGTTTTTTATCGCTTTTTTACCTATGGTGGCCGTTATAATAGGCGTTATGACAGCTCATATAATCGTTTTGCGGATGGTTGAAAAAAAATGACAGGACGCGGATTCTTCCCACGGTTTCAGTTATGAATGCAAAGGCTATTCTGGTTGGATCCTTCTGTTTTCTGATCAGTGTCTTTCTGCTGTGGATTGGAGGATTTTGGTTATTTCTGTCTTTCCATGCCCATCCAGCAACCCAAAAAATGACGGATGGTATTGTCGTTTTGACCGGTGGAGCAGGGCGGATTGATCGTGGCTTGATGATGTTGGAGCGGCATCAGGCTAAACGGATGCTGGTTTCAGGCGTTAATCGCCAAGTCAAAGCTGAAGAGTTGGCAGCGCTTTATAATATACCGTCCAATCTGATAGAATGCTGTGTTGATCTTGGAACGCAAGCGGTTGACACGAGCTCGAATGCCAAAGAAACGGCAGAATGGATCACGTTGCATCGATATCATTCTGTCCGTTTGATTACGACAGATTGGCATATGGCGAGAGCGCGTTTCGAGCTGTCATTAGTGATCGGCAAAAATATTCAGGTTGTTGAGGATGCGATCCCAAGCCATGCTGGCTGGCGCGTTTGGATTCTCGAATATTGCAAATATCTTTGGCGGCGCTTTAGCGTCGCGATCGGTTTTAATTCGATGGCCTATCCTTCGGCACCGGCCTCTATTTGGCGTTATTTTCATCAGAAATGATTTTTGTTGGCTTTTAGAAAAAGAATATTTTACTCAGCTGTCAAATTTATACCGTTTGATAATAGCTTCATTTTTATCCGGAATTTGGAACTGAATACATGATCGCCAAGTTACGCGCCGCGCTGTTTCTGGTACTATTTTATACCCTGACGGTTGTGATGATTTTTATGGCTTTTCCTTTGTTGTTGGGAAAGCAATCCGCCATGTGGCGTCAGGCTAATCGATGGGCACGGCTTCATAGTTTTTTATCCCGCCATATCATTGGCATCCATAGCGAATGGCTGGGCAATAAACCGGATAATATTTTTACCGAAGATCGCGTTTATCTGGTCGTGGCCAAGCATGAATCCATGTTTGAAACCTTGGAGTTGGTGCGATTTTTAGGACATCCAGCGATCATTCTGAAAAAAGAATTGGTGGATTTGCCGTTATTTGGTCGTTTGTTAAAAGCGCATGGTTCTATTCCGGTTGATCGGTCACGTTCTGCTGTGGCGTTAAGGCGCATGTTGCGTTTGGCCGGTGATGCGCAAAAGCAGGGGCGGTCGTTATTGCTTTTCCCAGAAGGAACCAGAGTTGCTCATGGTGATGCACCGGCTATTCGTGCTGGTTTTTATGGGCTTTATAAAATGTTGAATTTGCCTGTTGTGCCGATCGCGCTTGATAGCGGTTTGTTGTGGGGCAGTGGTTTGAATAAGAAAGCTGGTACTGTGCATTTCCAAGCAGGAGACGTTATTCCCGCTGGATTGCCAAGGAAGGAAGCCGAAGCATGCGTCCATGCAGCCATTAACAGTTTGAATAATGCAATAGAAAAGCCGTCAAAACAGCTGTCTTGACGGCTTGGCGTGATAGGGTTGTTACCAGATTTTAAGGATGGTGGATTTCATGATCCTTGTTCAATGACAAGCGGGCTTTTTGTGAATGCTTGAAATGATCAAGAAGATAATCACCATCTTGGGAGGCAATGGCTGTCCGAATGCGGGTAAGATCAGCGATGAAATGGTCTAGCACCGGTAAAAGTGCTGGTGCATTTTCTAGCATAATATCTTGCCAAATGCGAGGTTCAGAAGCCGCTACCCGTGTTGCGTCCCGAAAGCTGCCTGCCGAATAGCGCATGATCGGCGTTCGGCTTTTTTCTTCATAGCCAGAGACCATACCAATAAGCTGATAAGCAATGACATGGGGCAAATGGCTGGTTAATGCCAGAACGTGATCATGATGTTCAGCGGACATCAAATTAACCCGACCGCCTATATCTTCCCAATATTCGGCAATATGGGCAATCGCCTGTGCTGGAGTATGGGAATCTGGGGTCAGAATAACGGGATGACCCTGAAATAGCTGCGCAAAGCCGGCATCAGGGCCATTATTTTCTGTTCCTGCCAAGGGATGGCTGGGAACGATCACATGGTCAGGTAATGTATCTTGAAGCGTTTTAGCAACGCTCACTTTTACCGAGCCAGTATCGCAGATAATAACGTCTTTTTTTAAAGCCGGAGCCATTTCTGCCGCGACCGTGCCCATAGCCCTTACAGGCACGCATAGCAGAACTAGATCAGCGCCGCAGACAGCCTCTTGGATATCATCTGCGACCACGTCCCCAAGTTTGAGCACGCTTGCTCTTTCTCGAACAGATTCTGCATTATCATAGAGACTGACCGTAATATCAGGGCAATATGTCTTGGTTGCCCGTGCGAGAGATGATCCTATCAGTCCTAATCCAATAATGGCAATATGCTTGAAAGCCGTCACTAGAGCGCCTGTCTAACCAAGGAAGTTAAAATACGGGCAACGTCTCGCATATGTTGTTCGCTGCCAATGGTAATACGTAAAGCGTGGGGCAGGCGTTGTCCCGGCAACCATCTTGTAATGTAGCCTTGATCCATCAAAGCTTTATAGGCGGTTTCGGCGTTTACCATGCCTTCAAACAGCAACAGGGAGAAGTTGGCAGAAGAAGGAATAACACGAATGCCAGCATTGCTAAGCTGTGCCATTTCGTTTTCAAACCAGCCGCGCCATTTTTTGTTATGCTTGAAGCTGTTTTGGATGAACTCTTGATCTTGAAGGGCCGCTAATGCAGCTCTTTGTCCAGCGATGGTGACGTTGAAAGGCGCACGTATCCGGTTGAGCGCATCAATGATTTCAGGGCAAGCATAGCCCCAACCGATACGTTCCGCTGCCAATCCGTAGATCTTTGAAAAGGTGCGTGTGACCAGCACATTCCGTGCATTTTTGGCAAGTGCCAATGCCCCATCGTCACATTCAGGATCAAGATATTCGGCATAGGCCTGATCAATAACGAGCAAGCAGTTGCGCGGTAAGCCGTTATAAAGCTTTTCTACTTCTGCTTTGGTGATCCACGTTCCGGTCGGATTATTCGGATTGGCAATGAAGACAACCCGTGTTCGTGGCGTGACCGCCTTTAGCAAGGCATCAACAGAGCAGCGATAGTCATCATCAGGGGCTTCGACCGGCGTTGCGCCGACACGTCTGGCCGCGAGAGGATAAACAGAAAAGCTATATCTGGGGTATAGAACCTCGTCATCCTGTCCGGCATAGGCCCCTGCTGCCAAATGCAGAATTTCATCCGAGCCCGTACCATGAATAATCCGAGCCGGATCGAGGTTATAGCAAGAGCCAATGGCCTCACGCAGGGCAGTTGCCCCACTATCAGGGTAAAGAGAAAGGTCATCTGCAGATTGCAGATAGGCATCTTGAGCCTTGTGGCTGGTGCCTAGTGGGTTTTCATTGGATGAAAGCTTTACAGCCGGACGGCCATCCAATGTTTTGGATGATCCCGGAATGTAAGGCGCGATACTGTCAATCCAAGATTTCGGACGAAGTTCAGGTGCAGTCATAATAGCTCTTTGATTAAAATCCGGATAATAATGGCGCGCGTTAAAGGCTATCCTCGATATTTAATAGTCTTTAATTCATTTTAGAACAAAACGGTTTGATTTTATATCATTATTCATGAAATTTTTGCCGTTTTTTCATGTAAGTAAAAATGCAAATAAACATGTCGTTGGATAAGTTAATTTTTTAAATATTTGTAAAAATAAAAGTACATATCAGTGATATTGTTTAATTTTTCTTGGTAAAAAATATGTATTTTTTATTTTTTTAATTTTTACATAAATTTTTTAATTTTTTTACTCATGAATTTTTATCCAAAACGCATATATGTTTTTTCGATCGCTGTAATCAAATTAGCTGACCTTGACGATCATATCAACTATCTCCATGCTTAATCAGACAAATTTGGTCTTGTTTTTGATTCGGTTTGGTCTTGTAAAAAAATATTACTTTTTTCTGTTTTTTTGAAAAAAGATTATTTTAAAGTCAGGGTTTTTGGTTACTATGCGTCTTTCTAATCTGACAGATTATGCAGTCGTTGTACTTCGTCAGGTTGTAAATCATGGCGCGAGCACGAAATGTTTGACGACATTGACTATGGCCGAAAAAACAGGGCTGCCATTACCGACTGTGCAAAAACTGATGGGACGGTTGGCGGCGGCCCATCTGTTGATTTCTTTACGAGGAATGGGTGGTGGTTTCACATTGGCGCGTCCAGCGGAAGATATTAGCCTTGCAGATGTTGTTGAAGCCATAGAAGGGCCGATCGCTATGTCGTCATGTGAGAACAAAGAACCTCTTTGTAAATTTTCTGCCGAATGCGAGATGCGTCCACGCTGGCCTGAAGTAAACCGCACCGTCAGAAATGCCCTTGAAAGTATAAGTCTTAAAAGTCTTGCGGGAGCATCATAATGAGTGAGACAAAAAACGAAGCTGCACTGGAAGCATTAGCCCGCAATGACCGTTATGAATGGGGCTTTTCATCTGATGTAGATCAGGAATTCGCCCCAAAGGGATTAAACGAGGATATCGTCCGTTTTATTTCGGCCAAGAAAAACGAGCCCGAATGGATGCTGCAATGGCGATTAGAAGCCTATAAGCGCTGGCAAGAAATGGAGATGCCCCATTGGGCAAAATTGAAGCTGCCTGAAATCGATTATCAGGACGCCTATTACTATGCCGCGCCTAAAGCCAAGCCAAAGATTGAGTCTTTGGATGAAATTGATCCTGAAATCAGAAAAACCTATGAAAAGTTAGGTATTCCGATTGAAGAGCAGAAGGTTCTGGCCGGTGTCTCTGGCGCGCGTGAAGTGGCTGTCGATGCTGTTTTTGACTCCGTTTCTGTGGCGACAACTTTTCGTGAAAAATTGCAGGAAGTGGGCGTTGTTTTTCTGTCTATTTCAGAGGCAATTCGAACCTATCCTGATTTGGTAAAACGTTATTTAGGACGGATTGTCCCAGTTAGAGATAACTATTTCTCTGCCCTCAATAGTGCTGTTTTTTCGGATGGAACCTTTGTCTATATTCCGGAGGGCGTGCGCTGTCCGATGGAATTATCGACTTACTTTCGGATTAATGCCGCAAATACCGGACAGTTTGAAAGAACTCTGATCGTCGCAGATAAAGGGGCTTATGTCTCTTATCTGGAAGGATGCACGGCACCGCAACGGGATGAAAATCAGCTTCATGCGGCGGTTGTTGAAATCTTTGTCCATGAAGATGCCGAAGTTCGCTATTCAACGGTGCAAAACTGGTATCCCGGTGACGAGAATGGCCGTGGTGGTATCTATAATTTTGTGACCAAGAGGGCGCTATGCGATGGTGCCCGTTCCAAAGTCAGTTGGACGCAGGTTGAAACGGGTTCTGCGATTACCTGGAAATATCCTTCTTGTATTCTTAAAGGGGAGGAATCGGTTGGGGAATTCTATTCAGTTGCCCTGACTAATAATTACCAGCAGGCTGATACCGGCACGAAAATGGTGCATATCGGCAAGAACAGTCGTTCCACCATTATTTCAAAGGGTATTTCTGCCGGTCATTCCGACAATACCTATCGTGGTCTGGTGAAGGTCGGTGGTGCCGCCGAGAATGTCCGTAACTTTACCCGGTGCGACTCCCTGCTGATTGGGGATAAATGCGGAGCGCATACAGTTCCCTATATCGAGGTCAAAAATCCTTCTGCCAAAGTCGAGCATGAAGCGACCACCTCGAAGATTTCTGATGATGAACTTTTCTATGCCAGACAGCGTGGGCTGAATGAAGATGAGGCCGTGGCCTTGATCGTCAATGGTTTTGCTCGTGATGTTTTACAAAAACTGCCGATGGAATTTGCAATCGAAGCCCAAAAATTATTGGGGATCAGCCTTGAGGGTGCGGTTGGCTAACAGGAGATAATTCAATGAGTAAGTTGTTAGAAATTCGTAATCTTCGCGCTGAAGTCGATAACAAGCAGATTCTTAAAGGCTTGAATCTTGAGATAGGTGCCGGAGAAATCCACGCCATCATGGGGCCAAACGGGGCGGGTAAATCCACTCTTTCCTATGTTCTGTCCGGTAAGCCCGGTTATACTGTGACCGATGGTTCAGCACTTTTCATGGGCAAGAACCTGTTTGATATGGAGCCCCATGAGCGCGCCGCTGCTGGCTTGTTTTTAGGATTCCAATATCCGGTTGAGATTGCAGGCGTTTCGAACCTTCATTTTTTGAGAGCTGCCGCCAATGCCCAGCGGAAAACCCGTGGGGAAGATGAAATTTCTGCCGGAGAATTCATCAAGATTGCAAGTAAAGAAGCCAAAGCCTTGGGGATTAATCCCGAGATGTTAAAACGTCCGGTTAATGTTGGCTTTTCAGGCGGCGAAAAGAAGCGCAACGAAATGATGCAAATGGCCGTTTTGCAGCCCAAATTGGCTATTCTGGATGAAACCGATTCGGGTCTGGATATCGATGCTTTGCGGATTGTCAGTGAAAGCATCAATCGCGTTATGCGGCAGCCGGATCGCTCGGTTTTGTTAATTACCCATTATCAACGTTTGCTTGACCATGTGAAGCCCGATTTTGTCCATGTCTTGGCCAAAGGGCAGATTGTCCGTTCCGGTGGCCCTGAATTAGCTTTGGAACTGGAACGGGAAGGTTACGGGGAGTTGGTAGCATGACGAAAGTCGAAGAAAGCAGGGGGGATGCAGTTGCAAAACCTGTTTTAACGCTGCCTTCACCGCATAACGAGGATTGGCATTGGTCTCGTTTGAATGCTTTGGAAGCCTTGTCAGGCGAAGAGCATGGGCAGTTTCCGTTACCTAATCAGTCTTCTTTCTGGTCAGGTTTGACGGGCCCCAAATTGTTATTTGTGGATGGAGTATATCAGGCAGAAGCTAGCCATGCAGGCCCTGTCAAAGTTGAAGCGGTTACAGAAAAAAGCCAAAACCCATTGGGGAAAATGACCAATGGTCAGATCGGCTGGACGCTCAATCTCGAAGAAACTTGCGCTGAACCTATCGAAATTTTGTATTTGGGTAGTGGCGGGGCATATCATATGCCTTCATCCATCCGACTGGCTAAAAATGTTTCGGCGACCTTGGTTGAGACTTATGCAGGGCAGGGCTGGAGTAACCGTTTTTCCTATTTTGACCTCGGTGAGAATGCTCGCTTGCAGCGTTTGGCGCGTTTGTCCTGCGAAGGCGGTTTTACGTCCTTGATCGAAGAAGGCAGCCTTGGTGAAAAAGCTTGCCTGATAACCGATTGGATTGGCAACAAAGGTGCCGATAGTCGGATAGATCAACGTTTTGATCTAAATGCATCCGGTGCAGAATTAATGAGCGGTGGCGCATTTCTGGCAAGAGAAAAGCAGCGTCATGATATCATGATTATCACTCGTCATATTGCTGAAGGGTGCCAGAGCCGTCAGAAATTAAGAGCGTTAGCTGACGATCAATCAACGGTTAGTTTGGCGGTTCGGACAGAAGTTGCATCCTCTGCCCAGAAGAGTGATGGCGAGCAATCTTTGAAAGGTTTGCTCTTATCTCGCGATGCGACGGTTAATATGAAGCCGGAGCTGGAAATTTACGCCGACGACGTTAAATGCGCCCATGGTGCTGCCGTTGGTGAACTTGACCCACAGGCACTGTTTTATCTGGAATCCCGTGGTATTGACCCAGAAGAGGCTAAAGACCTTTTGATTCAGTCTTTTGTCATGGAAGCCTTTATTTCGAAGCCGGATAGCCTTTTATATTCGACATGGCTGCATGATACAGAACATTGGGCAGGAGAAAAATGATGAGCTCGTTAGCAGAGATCGACAGCATTCCTGATTTCAAGCATCGTGCTGATTTTCCGGCTATCCCTGAAAACTGGTCTTATTTGGATAGCGCCGCTACCGCCCAAAAACCAAAAGAGGTGATAGACGCTATCTATAAAGCCTACGCTGTCGATTATGCGACTGTGCATAGAGGCGTTTATAGTCGGTCTGCTGATATGACGATTGCCTATGAAAAGGCACGTGAAAAAATTGCGCGCTTTATTGGCGCCAAAACAGCCGATGAGATCGTCTTTGTTCGTGGTGCGACAGAAGCGATCAATTTGGTTGCCCAGACTTGGGGCGCGGCCAATTTAAAGCAAGGCGACCGCATTCTTATCAGCCAATTGGAACATCATAGCAATATCGTGCCATGGCAGCTTTTACGTGATCGTATTGGTTTTGCGATTGATGTCATTCCTTTGGATGACGAAGATCGGATCGATCTTGATGCGGCGGCTGACATGATCAGACCAGAACATAAACTGGTTTCTCTTGCGCATATATCGAATGTGCTGGGTTCTGTCCTTGATGTCTCTAAAGCCAGAAAAATTGCCGATAGTGTCGGTGCCAAGCTTTTGATTGATGGTTGCCAGTCGGCTCCGCATTTGTCGGTTGATGTCGCTGAACTCGGATGTGATTTTTTTGTTTTTTCCGGCCACAAGCTTTATGGCCCGACCGGCATTGGTGTTTTATGGGCTAAATCGGATGTTTTAGCTTCAATGGCACCTTGGCAGGGTGGTGGTGCCATGATCGATCAGGTTACTTTTGAAAAAACAACCTATCTGGATCCGCCTGCCCGTTTTGAAGCGGGAACGCCGCATATTGTCGGTAGTTTGGGCATGGCTGCGGCCATTGATTATCTGGAAAAGATCGGCATGGATGCGCTTGCCCGCCATGAAGCCGCTTTGACCAAAGCTGCGAGAAAGCGTTTGAAAGATGTCAAAGGACTCCGTTTATTTGGCTCTGATGATAGCGCCGCTATTTTAAGTTTTTCGATCGAAGGTATTCATCCTCATGATATCGGCACTATCTTGGATGAAGAGGGTGTCGCGATTAGAGCCGGTCACCATTGCGCTCAGCCTCTTATGGCTCATTTGAATGTGCCTGCGACGGCAAGAGCCAGCTTTGGTCTTTATAATGAAGAAAAAGACATTGAACGTTTGGCAGCCGGGCTTTCGAGAGTAGTGAGTATTTTCTTATGACTAATATCGAACAAGAATCGGAAATACCTTCGGGAACACCTTCAGAAGAGGCTTCTGGAAACGAACCAGTCGCTCGGAAACAGGATTATCTGGAAGGTTTTGGCGCAGAAAAGCCAGATAAAGAGAAGCTGAAGGCTGAAATCGTTGAAACCTTGAAGGATATTTATGATCCGGAAATTCCGGTCAATATTTATGATCTCGGTTTGATTTACGATATTGAAATCGGTGATGACAATCACGCGGTTATCAAAATGACGTTGACCACCCCGAATTGTCCGGTCGCAGGATCAATGCCTGCCGAAATCGAATTACGGGTTGGCCAGATTAAAGGTATTGGTGCCGTCGAAGTCGAACTGGTTTGGGATCCGCCTTGGGGTATGGATCGCATTAGCGATGAAGCCAAGCTTGAGTTAGGGCTTCTTTAATAACGACGAACAGATTTAAAGGGAGTGCAGAAATGGCGAATACTTCTGCTGTAATTACCTTAACGCCTAGTGCAAAAGCCCGTATAAAAAAGTTGTTATCCGAAGCCCCTGAAGGCACGATTGGTGTAAAGCTTTCTACGCCTAAAAAAGGATGTTCGGGGTTAAGCTATTCCCTTGAATATACGGATAAAGCTGGAGCATTGGACGAGCGCATTATTGTTGATGACGCGGTTTTGTTTATCGACAACGCTTCGCTTCTTTATCTGATCGATTCAGAAATGGATTGGATCGAAGATGATTTCCAAGCGGCCTTCCAGTTTAAAAATCCAAACGCGACCGGTATGTGTGGTTGTGGCGAAAGTTTTACCGTCTGATAATTCTATTTTTATGGATTAAAGAAACGCGTTTTCCTTAGAAAACTGTTAGATGTTAAGACCTTGTCGAATTTTCTTTTTGACAAACAAGCCGTTATAGGCAGACATTGATGACTTCTACATTGTCTCAGTGACAAGGCGCCAGTTATGAATTCTAGTTTACAGCATATCGAGAATTGGATTTTTGACCTCGATAATACGCTTTATCCTCCTGACGCTGATCTTTTTACCCATATAGATAAGCGCATGGCTTATTATATTTCGGTGAAGTTGAACCTGCCGCTGGAGAAATCCCAGAAATTGCAGCAGGATTACTATTTGAAATATGGTGCCTCTTTGGTTGGGTTATATCGGTATCACAATATCGATCCTTATGAATATCTGGCCTATGTCCATAATATCGAAATGAACAGCCTGTCTCCCGATCTTGAATTGAGAAAATCAATCGAGAATTTACCGGGGCGGAAATGGATTTTCACCAATGGCGATCAACCTTATGCAGAACAGGTTTTAGAGCGCCGTGGGTTGTCCGGTGTGTTCGAAGGAGTCTTCGATATTCATTCTTCGCAATATCGTCCGAAACCTGACCCATCCTGTTATCAACTAATGTTAGAGAAGTTTCAGGCTGAACCGGAGCAATCGCTTTTCGTTGACGATATGGCCTGTAATTTATTGCCGGCCAAAGATCAGGGTATGACCACCGTTTGGGTCAATCATGGATTGAAAGGACAGGATGGCCATATTACGGAAGGCCATGAAAAGATTGATTACGAAATTTATGATGTCGGTTCTTGGTTAAAAGAGATAACAGCGTAAATTCAATTTATTGTTATAAAGAAAGAAATCAGGATGTCTGATCTTATCAAGATTATCGACCAAGCCTTTGAAGACCGTGCAAAAATTACGCCGGCTACAGGTGGTGAAATTGCCGAAGCCGTTGAAGAAGCTTTGGCCTTATTGGATTCCGGTAAAAGGCGCGTTGCTGAACCGGGCGCAAACGGTGAATGGGTTGTCAACCAGTGGTTGAAGAAGGCTGTTCTTTTGTCTTTCCGTCTGACCGGTAATGCACCAATGAATGGTGGTTATGACAAAGTGCCGCTGAAATATGCCAATTGGAGCGAAGAGCAGTTCCAAAAAGCCGGTTTCCGTGCTGTTCCAGGTGCAGTTGTTCGTCGGGGCGCCTTTATTTCAAAAGGTGCGGTTTTGATGCCGAGCTTTGTTAATATCGGTGCTTATGTTGGCGAAAACACCATGGTTGATACATGGGCAACCGTTGGTTCTTGCGCTCAGATCGGTGCCAATGTTCATATTTCAGGTGGTGCTGGCATCGGCGGCGTTCTTGAACCATTGCAGGCTGGCCCTGTTATTATTGGTGATAATGCTTTCATCGGTGCACGTTCTGAAGTTGCCGAAGGTGTTACTGTTGGTGAAGGTGCCGTTCTGTCGATGGGCGTCTTTATTGGGGCTTCGACCCGTATCGTGGATCGTGCAACTGGCGAAATCCACATGGGTAAAGTGCCACCTTATGCTGTGGTTGTTCCGGGCAGCTTGCCGGGTAAGCCTTTGCCGGATGGTCGCCCGGGACCTTCGCTTTATTGTGCCGTTATTGTTAAAACAGCCGATGAACGCACTCGTTCAAAGACCAGCATTAACCAGCTGTTGAGAGAAGCTCAAAACTAAGTTTTCTTGCGAGAATTATTCAATGAAAGGTCGGTATTATGCCGGCCTTTTGTTGTTTTGGTCATCTGTTTTGAAAATAAGAAATCGTGTCAGAATAGGCTTATATCTTTAATCATTCGATCTAAGAGCTAAATTAACCCAGAAATAGCTAGATCACGAATTGTGGAGTGATTTCCTGCTGGAAATAAAAGCAGTTTTTAGGAAAGAATGCCCAATTTCGAAGGGGCATAAAGACTTATCAAAATAGAGTTGGGATATGAAAAGGCAGTTTAGAAAGCGATTTAGATAAAGCTTAATCAAAGTGGTTTTGACCGCCCTCCGGTAAAGATACCGGAAAAGCGGAAAATGATAGGAATTTCTAGTCTTCAGGTGGTGCCAATAATTTGCGGGTAAAGCCGATAAGGCCGATTTGACGACGGCGCTTAATTCTTTCGACCGTCAGAATATTTTTTACTTGCTTAACGCATTCATCCATATCGTCATTGATTAACACGTAATCATAGCCATCCCAGTGACTGATTTCGCTGGCAGCGCGTGCCATTCTTTTCTGGATGACTTCTTCAGAATCCGTTCCACGTCCTCTTAATCGACGCTCCAACTCTTCAAAAGAGGGCGGCAGGATATAAACGCGGATGGTGTCACCGCTGGCTTGTTGCCAGAGTTGCTGCGCACCTTGCCAGTCGATATCAAAAAGAACGTCTTGTCCTTTATGAAGCATATCCTCGACAGGGGCGCGAGGTGTTCCATAACGGTTATCAAAAACATGTGCCCATTCCAGAAGCTGGTTTTCGGCGACCATGTTTTTGAAAGTAGGGACATCGACGAAATGATAGTCAACGCCATCTACTTCCCCCGGCCTTTTCGGGCGGGTGGTAACAGAGACCGACAGATGAATTTCTTCATCATCGGCAAGTATTCTACGGGCAATAGTGGACTTACCTGCACCAGAGGGTGAGGATATGACAAAAAGAAGTCCACGGCGGGCTAGTCGAAAATTAGCTGAAGGCATGGCAACCTTTTGCCTAAGCTGAGATGAAGGTCAAGGGGGAGAAGATAAGAATAACGCAGAAATAGAATATAATATAAGGCTATAGAAATAACAAAGGACGCATTTTGGAAAATGCGCCCTTGTTTGAAGGAATCAGTTTTGTTCGGACGATAATATCAACGGCAACGGATTTTGTTGCGATCAATCTGTCGACCAATAAGAGCGCCACCACCTGCGCCCAAAAGGGTACCAATGGTCTTGGAACCACCCGGCGCGATGACATCACCGAGTAAGCCGCCACCCAGCGCACCAATAATGGTACCGGTCGTACCATCAGAGCGATGGCAATAATAACGGCCATCACCGCCGCGATATATACGATCATTGGGGCCTAAACGGGAGTCACGATAGCCACCGCCGCGACGACCACCGCCGCCACCGCGACCATAATAGCCATCATCACGGCCACCACCGTTGCCACCGCGATAACCACCGCGGTCATCTCTATTATCCCGCCCCTGATATCTGCCATCATTGCGGTCACCGTAGTAATTCGGCGGAGGTGATCCTCCCGGCGGTTGCGCCTGCACCGCTGATAAAGGCGCCATCAATATGAGTGCCAGAGCAAACGATAACCGTTTCACTGTTTTGTCCTCTCGCTCGGAAATTATTTAAGCATCATAAAAAATGATGTGTTGTTGAGTTACTTTTACAACCTTAAATATGAGCGTAGGATTAAGAAATAGAACAGCCAATTGAAATGTTTCTATCCAAATCTCAACAAAAAATAAGGATGATCTGTCCAATTAGGCCGATAATACCGGCTATCCATATGATGCTGCGTAAATAGGGAACACCAAAAGCATAAAGTGGTAAATAAATCAGGCGAGAACCGACATATAATTCCGCCGTTATTTCGCTGTAATAACCATTATGCCCGAGATAGAGATTCGCCAGTAATGCGCCAATGAATAAGGGAAGTGTTTCAAAGAGATTGGCCTGAGCGCGGCTTAATCTTCCTGCCATGGGAGAAGGGGGAGGAAGGGTTTCGTCTCTCGTACCGACATTCCATTTATAGCCGTATTGACGTGTCTTGAAATGGGCAGCCAAAAAAATCTGTAATAATGCCAGCAATAACACTATACCCAAAAGGTAAAATTCAGGCGGCTTGGTCATAAAAATCCTTTTGTATTTGGGCTAGTGATAGCCTTTTTGTTATGGGGTGGAAAATTTTATCCCGAACCAAGGATTCTGGGGAATCAATAATTCCGCCATAATCGATGATTATCGTCACTGATATTATCGTAAATTAGACAGGATATAGATAGCTATGGCCAATATACTTTCGGTGCTTATTGGTTTTGTCTCTTTAATTTCAGTTGCTGTCGCTTTCCTGCCTTTTTTTGGATGGTTGAACTGGATTATTATCCCGTTACCTGTCATCGGTTTAGCGATTGGATGTCTTTCCAGAAAAATGAGTGGTCGCCGTATTAATATATTGGCTATTTTGCTGGGCTTATTCCGCCTTATTATTGGTGGAGGCATTTTCTAGGGAAAGCCGTTCCATCTCTAATGTATTAGGTAAAATGACATGCTGTTTTAGAAGGGCGGTGACGCTGCCTTTCTCTGGCTAATTTTTGCCAATCGTTTTATAAAATCCCGTTATTTCCAGATTTTCTTCCAAGGATATCTATGCCTTTCCCTGTTAAAACCGAAATATCCGGTCAGCGATGTCGGACGTTATTATTTCGGAATCTATCTTATTTAACTCTGTATTTTGTTCCTGCCGGAGGGGAAGGTTAATGAGCGACAATGTTCGTAATTTTATCGTCGATGATGACGATGATGGTATCCGTCTTGATCGTTGGTTTCAGCGCCATTTACCGGATACTGGTTTTGCCCGCATAGCGCGTTGGACAAGAACCGGGCAGATCCGTCTGGATGGTCATCGGGCTTCCCCCGGATCAAGAATTTTAGCCGGACAGTCCATTCGGGTACCGCCTGCGGAGCCCAATGTCCAAAATGATCGCCCGACAAAACCGTCACGTCCGGAATTATCCGAAGCCGAGGTTGAGTTTGCGCGTTCCTTAGTCATCCATCGGGATAATGCCGCAATCGTTGTGAATAAACCGGCGGGATTGGCCACCCAAGGCGGGACAAAAACGCATTACCATTTGGATGGTTTATTGGATGGGTTGCAGTTTGATGCCCCATCACGTCCGAAATTGGTGCATCGTCTAGATAAAGATACATCAGGTGTTCTGCTGCTCGCTCGTTCGGCAAACAATGCCAGTATTTTTTCCAAAGCCTTTTCAGGACGGACTGCCCATAAAGTTTATTGGGCATTGGTTGTGGGTGTGCCATCCATTACCGAAGGTCTGATCGATTTGCCTTTGGCACGTCAGCCGGGCAGCGGCGGCGAAAAAATGCATGTGGATGAGGAAAACGGTGCGCATGCAAAAACGCTTTATCGCGTTATCGAGCGTGCCGGCAATGCAGCATGCTGGTTAGAATTACAGCCTTTGACTGGTCGTACCCATCAGCTGCGTGCTCATCTTTCTGCTATTGGCTTTCCGATTGTCGGCGATGGTAAATATGGTGGCAAAGAAGCCTTTTTGACCGGTGGTGTCAGCCGGAAAATGCATCTTCATGCCAGACGTTTGGTTATACCCCATCCCAATGGCGGCAATCTAGATGTGCATGCCGATTTGCCGGAGCATTTTCTGGAAAGTATGAGCTTGCTCGGTTTTGATCTCGAAAATGGCTATGATCAGCCTCTGAATGGCGAAAAAGTCATTGATAAAGAAGCCGAAAAAATTGCCGAGGGACGTCGCGCGCGTGACCGCCGTCGAGCAAGAAAAGGGGAAAGACGTAACCGCTCTTCACTGCGGGGACAGGATCGGAAACGGTAGTTTGCCGTCCTTTTTCTGGTTTTGCTTTTGAACTTTGCCTATGCTGCTTTGGTGCAGCATAGCATTTTATTATCTATCCTACCGGCAATAGCAAAAGAAGTGTGGCAGCGTGATTCCCAAAAATGCCTATAACCGGATAGCCCGACAATTAAATCAGGCGGGAGAAAATAGCCGACAATGGAAGGAAAGTGCCTTCGGTATTGTTAAGGCTTGTCGGCGGCGGATGTTTGTCCTGTCAGCTTGTCGGGTGGTTGGGGCTTTATTGCTGACTTTTGCTATTTTCCTGTTGCAGACGCCCCGTTTCTTTCCATGGGATCAACGGTGGCTGGATGCTATGGTTGTTACCAGTTTCGTTATTATGCTGATCCCTCAGATATTGATCAGGTGGCAAAAGCCATAAATTGAAAAGAGACGAGTTTTCCTGACATGAAAAGAAAACGTTTTTATAAAGAAGTCGCGGTTGAAAATGCAGAAACCGGCTTTATCGTAAAACTCGATAATCGTCAGATCATGACTCCGGCCAGAAATCCTTTAATTCTGCCGACTCGCGCTTTGGCTGAAGCCATTGCCGAAGAATGGAGCAAACAAACAAAGGAAATAGATCCAGAGTCGATGCCTATAACCGGCTATGCTAATGCGGCGGTTGATCTAGTGCCGGACAGATATGACGACTTCGTCGCTGGTATTCGGCAATTCGCGGAAAGCGATGTGACCTGTTACCGTGCTGAAAGCCCCCAAAGTTTGGTCAATTTAGAAATTGAATTATGGGAGCCTTTGCTGGAATGGGCAGAAAAACGCTTTGATATCCATTTCCATCGGGTTGCCGGTATTATTCATAAAAAACAGCCTGAATTAACCTTGGAACGTATCGGGACGGCTGTTTCCGATTTTAATAATTTTGAGATCGTCGCACTGACGCAATTATCAACTATTTCAGGATCACTGGTTATTCCGCTTGCTATACTGGCAGATGAAATTACACCTGAAAAAGCTTTTGATGCCGCTCATATCGACGAAATATGGCAGGCTGAACAATGGGGGCAGGATGAAGTTGCGGCCAACGCCCTTAAGCGCCGACGTCGTGATTTTCTAGCAGCTGCCCGTTTTTTCAGTCTGGTAAATACAAACTAAAAACGGTCAAAACCGGTTAAAAGGAAGGATGGCTGAAATGACAGGGCAAAAATCATGGGCTTTTTTAGCCCAAAATGATTTGGGGGAAGGCGAAGCCCCTCTCGCTTTGATTTTCGATTGCGATGGCACTTTGTTGAATAGTTTGCCCGTTTATGAACGCGCTTGGCGCGCAACATGGGGTGAATTAGGCTATTCCATGGATCATAGCTGGTATCAGCCTCGTTCCGGATTTTCCGAAGATAATCTGATCTCGGCTTTTGAAGAAAAAATCGGCAAGAAAGTCGATCATACCGCCATTTCCGAGAAGATCAGAACTCATTATCTTGCCAACATACAGCATGTTGTCGAAATCACCCCGATCGCTGATATTGCGCGTAATGCCTATGGGTTTTTTCCTATGGCTGTAGCCTCTTGTGCACCGCGTGCTTTGTTGGTCGAAGGCTTGAAAATGGTCGGCTTGTTCGATTTGTTTAATGTCGTTCTTTCAGTTGACGATATCGGCATACCGAAACCAGCACCGGATATTTTCTTGAAAGCGGCCGAAATATTGGGTGTTAAGCCAGAAAAATGTCTGGTTTTTGAGGATAGTGTGACCGGATTTGAGGCCGCTGAACGTGCCAATATGCCGGTAATTGATGTGGTTCCGATGGTTTCTGGTAATATGAAAGACTAAATTCTAAGCGCTTTCTCTGGAATGCAAAAGAAAGGCCATGCAAACGCATGGCCTTTCTTGATTCATCGGGTTTGATTCAGCTTTGTCTTAAGCTGGAAATAAGCCGTTTTCATCATCTGCATTTGCAATCGACGCTATATTCGATTGAGCGCTTCGACGCTGATCAAATGCACCCCAAACTTCATTCCAGTCACCTCTAGTGGCGGCTTTGGAATATTCAGTTGAGCGGGTTTCAAAGAAATTCGCATGTTCGACGCCATTTAAAAGCGGGGTCAACCAGGGCAATGGATGTTCTTCGATCATATAAATCGGTGAAAGACCAAGCTGGCTTAAGCGCCAATCCGCAATATAGCGGATATATTTCTTGATTTCTTTCGGGGTCATACCTTCAACAGGCCCCATTTCGAAAACCAGATCAATAAAGGCATCTTCAATTCTGACTGTTCTCTGGCAAACATTGAGGATGTCTTCTTTGACTTCTTTGGTCAGGCATTGGCGTTCCTGACAGAAGGTATGGAACAACCGGATAATGCCTTCGCAATGGAGAGATTCATCACGAACGCTCCATGAAACAATCTGCCCCATGCCCTTCATCTTGTTAAAGCGAGGGAAGTTCATCAGCATCGCGAAGCTGGCGAAAAGCTGGAGCCCTTCGGTGAAACCACCCATCATCGCGAGCGTGCGGGCAATATCCTGATCACTGCCCACATCAAAGGTGGCCAGGTAATCATGTTTGTCTTTCATTTCTTTATATTGAAGGAAAGCCGAATATTCGGCTTCGGGCATTCCGATGGTATCAAGCAAATGGGAATAGGCTGCAATATGAACCGTTTCCATATTACTAAAAGCCGTCAGCATCATTTTAACTTCGGTCGGGCGGAAAATCCGGCTGTATTTATCGAAGTAGCAATCCTGCACTTCGACATCAGCTTGTGTAAAGAAACGGAAAATCTGGGTTAACAAATTGCGTTCGTGATCGCTGAGCTTTTGCGCCCAATCCCGACAATCTTCGCCTAGCGGCACTTCTTCGGGAAGCCAATGAAGCTGTTGCTGCCGCTGCCAAAATTCAAAAGCCCATGGATACTCGAAAGGCTTGTAAACGGGCGATGCCTTAAGCAGGGACATAATGGCTGTTCCTTTGTAGAATGGAGATGTCGATCGAATCTGGCGATGCTAGCCTGTCGATTCTGAAAAAGATGTAGGACTCTACATATAGTGTTATAAAAAGTTTAGTAGCCATACATATAGAATATATAAAAATAGCTTATCAAAAAAATCACTCAAATTTTATCTGTGACCTAGCCAAAATGGCCGCTTTTGTGATTCATCGCTGTTTATGGCTATAAAGATAAAAAGAGGGGCTATCTCTCTTTAAAATTTTTGTTAGAAAAAGCCGCCATTGATAGAAACTATAACTTATCGGATATCCAAGGCCGGAGACTGGGAGATTTCATGAAATCAGCGCGTTTTTTAGCTGATCGGGCTGTTGTATTGTTATTAGGTGTCGCGGTCGGATCAGCCATAGGCTACGCTTTCGGTTCATCGGGGAAATCCGGTGAAGTGCCTGTGCCGCCCTCTACCCAGTCGGTCACTTCTCTTGACAACAAAGGTTATACAACGGGTCAGGCTGAACCCGATCAACCTGTTGTCGCTAATTCTGTGACAGCGGCAGAAAATCCAACGATACCGGAGAATACATCCGGCGAAGCGTATAAACCTTTCGTGCCACCGCATTCGGCTTTACCTCCCGAACCCTCAAGCGCAAATTTGAATCAGCGCTTAGCGCAAGGTGAACCCCTGCGAGTTGGGGTGTTCGGTGACAGTTATGGTGATGGGCTTTGGTCGGCTCTTTATCGTTTGTTGCCCGCCAAAGAAGGCTATCGCGTTTTAAAATTCAGCCAGCAATCAACCGGCTTTACCCGTTATCAAAGTCAGAATGTCGAAGAAAAGGCAAAGGCTGATTTGGTAAGCCAGCCAGTGGATATTGCGGTTATCTGTTTTGGTGCGAATGATGTTCAAGGCGTTTTAGTCGGGCATCATGCAGCACCCTTGCTCAGCGCAGAATGGCGACAAGTCATTGGTGACCGGATAGAAAGTTTCGTCACGATGCTGCGACAAAAGGGGATCAGTGTTTATTGGGTTGGTTTGCCCGTTATGCGCAAACCCGATTTTGATGCCAGTATCAGTAGTATGAATAGCTTTTATACCGCCGAAATGGCCAAGTTAAATGTTCCCTTTATCGAGACACGTTCGTTAACAGTGGACGAAAATGGGCAATATTCGCCTTATCTTATGGATGGCGTAAATGAGGCATCTAAAAAAATGACATTGATGCGGGCTAATGACGGGGTGCATATGTCAATGACCGGATATGTAAGGTTAAGCCGTGGCTTGGCTTCGCAAATTCGTCATTTTGCTGATCAGCATCGTCAGAAAGAGCCGAATACGCCAGCCTCGAATGAAGCAGCCACTGCTGTGACCCGTGGAAAAGAAGTGAACCGGTGAAACGCCCGATTTCATTAAAATTAGCTCTTGCCCTGACATCTGTTCTCGCTTCCTGTGCTTTTGTGGCGCGCGCTGTTGCGCCTACGGCATCGGCATCATCCTCTCCTGTTATCGGGGTGCCTTTCACGCCCCCCGAAACGCCGAACGCTTTAAGAAATCCTGAAGTAATCCTGCCTTTTTTCAAAAAATTGGCAGAAGCCCCGCATGGCAAGCATGTCAAACCACTGCACATCTTGCAGATTGGAGACAGTCATACAGCAGGGGATTCTATTTCTGGGGCGTGGCGTTCTATTCTGCAAAATCGCTATGGATCAGGTGGGCGTGGAATTTTAGCACCTGGTATTCCTTATAAAGGATATATCGCCCATGGGGTGCATGTCTCGATGTCGGACGGGTGGAATATCGGTTCGATTTTTGGTTCCCGTTACAGCAGCGATATGCCGCCTGTCGGATTTAGCGGTTTTAATCTGACTTCGCATAAAAATGGTGCCCAGATTTCATTGGATAGCGGCATTGAAGAAGCTTTCAACCGCTTTACGGTCTGCGGTCTTGCCAAGGCAGGAGCTGGAATTGTTGTGGTCTCGATGGGGGGACAATTTCAGCGGGTCGATTTTAATAGCGATTGGTCGCATACCCAATGCGTCACGTTAACGAGCGACATGCCGCAGGTTCATGCCGATGTTGTTGCCGCCGAAGGACCTATCACCTTAACATCTTGGGCAAGTTTTCGCGATAATGGCGGAGTCGCTGTTTCTAATTTAGGTGTTGTCGGTTCCCAATTAATCCATTTGCAGAGAAGTAGCGATCAGGTCATTGCAACAGAATTGAAGGTTTATCACCCTGATTTGATCGTTTTGGCTTTCGGCACAAATGAAGGCTTTTCACCCTTCTTTGACCCCAGCGCTTTTGAATCTATTTTGCGTGCGCAAATTTCAAGAATACGCCGTTTGTCGGGCGATGTGCCTATTTTGATGTTGGGCGCGCCGGATGCTTCCAGCCGGCGTGAGGAAATGCTGCATAATACACCCGGTGTTTCACCTCCGCTTTGTTCCGAGCCGATTCCTTCCGATAATTTTGCTGTGACAACGATGCCCAACTCAGCAATTGGTAGCACGCATAACCCCGCATCCAGCAATGCTGCCCAACCAAAGGGGGTTGATGCTGTGATGTCGACGCTTCGCCAGCAAGGCGTTTTTGGTTCTGATGGAAATGGCCCAGACGTATCCCAGCCTCCGGGGAATGATGCAAATTCAGTACAAAATACGCTGCCGAATGTTGTGCCTTCCTCTAACGTCATCTGGAAGGTGACAACCCATCCGTTATTCCCGCCTGCAGGTCTTGCTGCGGTTCGTCGGGTTCAACAGCGGGTTGCTTCTCAGCTTGGTATTGCCTTTTGGGATTGGCATGCCCGTATGGGAGGGGATTGCGCCGCCGTTCGTTGGGGAAAAGCCTATCCTTCCTTGATGCGGCGTGATTATGTCCATTATACATCCTTGGGTGGACAAATTATCGCAAACCGTCTGGATAACGATATAAAAAACGCTATGGATCAATCCTCGGCGCGATAGAGCCCATTATTAATGGGCAAGATTTAGGTTCCAAGAATGCTTTTTCCGACTTTGACTTTTGGTTTATTTTTTCTGGTCGTCTTTTCCATAGCTTGCTGTTTTAGAGGCAGTAATGACTGGCGAAAAATAGCGCTGTTGATCGCAAGCTGGTTTTTCTATGGTTGGTGGGATTGGCGTTTTGTAGCCCTGTTGATCTTGTCTGCTTTATTCAACTGGGGCATGGCCGCGTTTTTATCCCATTACGAAGGCAAAGCCCGTAAGCGGATTATGGTTGCCGGTATTATCGGCAACGTGTCTATTCTGGCTTTCTTTAAATATTATGCTTTTTTGCTCAACCAGATAGCCGCTTTTTGTGGGGTGTTGGGATATGCCCCGCATTTACCGTTTATGGAAATTGTACTGCCTGTCGGGGTCAGCTTTTTTACTTTCCAAGGCATGTCTTATCTGGTTGATGTCGAAAAAAAGAAAGTGCCGCCGGCCTCTTTGGGAGACATTTTGCTGCTAATGTCTTTCTTTCCCCATTTGGTTGCAGGGCCGATTGTTCGGGCATCAGAGCTTTTGCCGCAATTTAAAACGGTACCGCCTTTTGAAAAGTCAAAGATATCAATGGCTTTGCTCCTCATTATTTGGGGGCTGTTTAAGAAAGCCGTTATTGCTTCGGAACTTTCAACGCAATTAGTGGATCCAGTCTTTTTTGATCCATCAACCCATTCACGTTTAGAGCTGATTATGGCGGCCTATGGTTATGCCGCACAGATTTATTGTGATTTTTCAGCCTATAGTGACATGGCCATCGGGTTGGCGGCGTTATTAGGTTATCGTTTCCCAATCAACTTTAATCAGCCTTATCGAGCCGCCTCATTACAGGATTTTTGGCGCCGCTGGCATATCAGTCTTTCGTCATGGTTGCGTGATTATGTCTATATCGGTTGGTTAGGTGGTAATCGGCGAGGTGCTTTTAGAACATATTTCAACCTTTTCATAACCATGCTGATTGGTGGGTTATGGCATGGTGCCAATATGACCTTTGTTATCTGGGGCGCGCTGCATGGCGGTGTTCTTGCCTGTGAACGCCTTTGGAGCAGAATAAAGCCCTCAAGTTGGCCGAGCTTGCCTGTCTGGATACGAACTGTCTTTACGTTCCATATTGTCGTTGTTGGGTGGATATTTTTTAGAGCCGATAGCTTTTCGTCGGCGGTTAATTACCTGCAGAATATGATGCAAGGTGCATGGACGGCAGGGCAGGTGACACCGTTAATGGGGCTTTTGGTCTTATTCGGGCTTCTGATTCATTTCTTGCCTCGCGAAACGATGACTCATATCGCGTTAAAAATGAAAAACTGGCCAGCATGGTCTGTTGGCATTGCGATTGCTGTTTTGATTTTGGTTATCGATGCCATGCGCTACGAAGGCGTGGCGCCCTTTATTTATTACCAGTTTTAATAGGGAAGGGATGATACGTGATGCGTAACGACTTTTCACCGATAGACTTACCGACCAATATCAATGACCGGAAACGGGCTGGCTTATGGACAGGGATGGTTATTTCGACAGCAAGCTTGTTGTTGGCACTTTTAAATGCGGAGGCTGTTGCTGATTGGGCAGATGCCTTGGCACCTACCGCATGGACAGCCCCGATTGTAGCAACGGCGGATAGCTGGCGCGATATGACGGTAAAAACCGGTCTTTCTGCGCCGAGAGATTTTCTACACCGTTATTGGAAGAAGCTAGAAGCGCTTCATTTTTCAAATCAGGAAGGTGAGGAGGCTGTTCAGCCTCCTGAATCGTAAAGATTAACGATAGAAAACGTGGCTACCTAACGCATTAACGCGCGTGCGCGTTTTGAAGAAGTGGTTAGGAGCCTGAGAGTTCGCATGATAGAATAAAGCACCTTTCGTAAGGTCTTCACTGCTACCGGTTAAAACTTCATGAGCGATTTCGATTGCTTTTTGCCAACGACGATCCTGACGAGGTGGCGTGTAACGTGTGGTATCGAAAAACTGTCCGGGTTGATTGGTAACGCCGCAAACGGTTTGCGGGAAACGTCCACCGGCTTCTGCCCGATTTAAAATCAGTTGCGCAATTGCAATCTGGCCTTCACGGGGCTGATTGGCAGCCTCATGGTAAACAACTTTGGCCATGCACATCGTTTGTGTGCCTTCGGATTGTTGTTCCAATTCATCAGCCGAGAGATTTTCACTATCTTCAGAATAATCAGCTGATTTGGCCAATGCCTGTCGGGCATGATTGGCTACAGTGTCGTTATTATGCTCAAAAGTCGAATTGGCTACGGGCTGGCTTTTTGCAATCGCAATATTGCTAGCCAAGGTTACGCCCAAAGGAAGGGCGGCAGCTATGGCCTGATGTGCCGGAAAGGTGATGGCGGCTACAGGTAAAATAAATTTTGCCCATTTTTTACAAAATAAATGTCCTAAAGCGGACATCGACAACTCCATAACCTGCGCAATTTTCGGCTGACCCACATAAATAATGCAAGAATATCGTTAATCTTGGGACAGCAGAATAATCACGTCTTGCCGACCTAATAGCATCCAAGATGGATGAATTAAGTGGCCGTCTTCTTGGTGGCGCTCTATTTCCCCTTGGTCAATCCATCGGAACTTTTTACAAGGCTGTCCGTTTCTTTGCTGCGGTAAATTGCAGTGGTTATTTGATCCGGACGAATGGATTTTTCAATTTTTGTCATTGAAAGACTCAATGAAAGGGTGGGGTCGCTATAACGGCTCGATCTATTTTTTTCTATAATTTTTCTAGAAAAAGGCCTGTTCTCAAGAGGGCGTGCCTGATTACCCCCTTCAAAAGTCGAATTTAGCTGTTTTTTTTGAAAAAAATGAAAAAAAATTCAAATAGTTCTTGACGGCATAGCCAACCTCGCTTAGAGGACTGGCCATCCCAAGCGGGTGTAGCTCAGTTGGTTAGAGCGCCGGCCTGTCACGCCGGAGGTCGCGAGTTCGAGTCTCGTCACTCGCGCCATTTTTTATGGCGCTTCCTTAGGGTTTATGCTTTTCCTCAATAAAGCAGCCTCTGCTGTTCAAGCAAGAATATTTCCCCACAAAATTAATTTTTTAGATAGCGTCCGTTCATAGATTGGGCGATACTACGTTCTAAGAATTTAAGTGATAATTTCTTAATATCAGCCATTGACGGCTTTCTCTCTTTATCCGAGACGTTATCTGCTTAAATCTTTGTGAAGACAAAAAGACACCCTATAAACTTAGCGGCTCAAAATAACTGATTCGCCTTGAGCTTTAAGGTGTTACTGTTGATTGATGTTGGAGACGATCTTGGCTGACCTGCCACATAACAGCAACGATAACCAAAATACGTTACAGACGGCTTCTGAAACGAGTGATCAGACAAAAGAGCCGTTTTGTGCCACACATCGTCGGTGTATTACGGCCTCTATTATAGCAATTCTGCTGCTGGTCGGCATTGGTGGCATAGGCTGTTGGTTATATCATCGTCATAAACAAGAGGCGATCAATAGCCGTGGAGATGCTTTGGCTGCAGCGATTGCGCCAGTTATCCAAGGTGGGCAAGTAAAAGACGTTGCTACGCTGGACAAGCTGATTGCATCTGGTGATCCTGTCTATGCCAATCTTGGCCGTTTTCTGAAGGCGGGCGTTTTTGCTGACAAAGGCGATGTTAAAAGCGCCACAGCTTTATATCAGACCGTTTTAAATGATCCGGCAGCAGGTGACATCTTACATGCCGTTGCGACTTTACATTTAAGCGCGATCGAAATGGATACGGTTCCACCTGAAAATGTGATTAAGCGGCTTCAGCCTTTGGTTGCACCCGGTAGCCGTTGGTTAGGCAGTGCCGGCGAAATGCAGGCAGCGGCTTATTTGAAAGAAAATAAACCGGAACAGGCTGTTAAAATTTATCAGAGAATAGCTTCCGACACGTCTGTTCCTGAAGATATCCGTGAGCGTGCAAAATCACTTGCTAATTCTTACGCCGATATACTGGGTAACGATAAAGAAAAGCCGGGCAATCCGGTAGCAACGACACCAGCGTCGGACAAAAAATAAGAGTAGCTGGGGATAACGTTAATGGCAAATTGGTTGAGCAAGACACGTCTGTTGAGACATGTTGCAATGGGTTGTATCTGCGTCTTTTCCGTCGCGTCCTGCAACATGGCAAAAGAAAATAAGCCGAAAACTCCGCTTATCGGCGAACGCACCCCTATTCTTATGACCGAAAATGGGGTCGATATTGACCCTGGTCTAGCTTCAGTTGCCGTGACGGTTCCTGATCCCTTCTCGAATGAAGCATGGGAACAGCCGGGTGGTAATGCCGAAAAATCAATGGGGCATTTGGCGCTGGGTAAGGCTACGACCCGTATCTGGCAGGCAAAGATCGGTGGCGGCAGCACCCGTGCCCGAATGGCCTCAGGCCCTGTTATTGCCGATGGTCGGTTATACGTTGTTGATACCCGTGCTCATCTTTATGCTTTTGATGCCGATAGCGGGAAGCTGCTTTGGAAAAAGATGGTCGGTGATGGCCATGACATTATCAAGAGCATTCACATTGATGATGAAAATGAAGAGCCTTTACCCGCGCCCAAACGTTCGGACAAACAAGCCTATAGTTTATGGCTGAGAGCCGAAAAGATTAGAATAAAGAATAAAAAACCACGGCGGGGCAGCGGTAACGGTGCCGCAATGTTTGGCGGTGGTGTCAGTGTTGACGGTGATCGGCTATTTGCGACCTCCGGTATCGGGGACGTGGCCGCTTTCGATGCCAAAACCGGAAAACAGCTTTGGATTAAGCGTCCTGGTGGTCCTTTGCGTGGCGCTCCAGGTGTGGGGCTTGGAAATTTATACGTCATTTCTCGTGACAATCAGATTTTTGCTTTGTCTGAAGATACCGGTGAAGTGCAGTGGTCTGATGCGGCGACCTTGGAAACGACCGCTATTTTTGGTGCTGCCGCGCCTTCTATTTCACACGGAACGGTGATTGCCGGATTCTCTTCTGGAGAGTTAAACGCCTATCGTTATGAAAATGGCTACGAGGTGTGGCAGGATGCCTTGTCTCGTACCAGTATTTCTACCACAGTTGGTAGTTTGTCCGATATTGACGCTTTCCCTGTGATTGATTCTGGCCATGTCTATGCCGTTGGACAGGGTGGTCGGATGGTCGCCGTCGATTTATATACCAGCCAGCGTCTGTGGGAACTTAACATATCCGGATTTTCGACCCCATGGGTGGCCGGACAATGGATCTTTGTTGTGACGATGGACGCGAAATTGCTCGCCATTCAACGGACAACAGGTCATATCCGCTGGATGAGTGAACTAAAAGCTTGGGCTAATCCGGCTAAAAAAACAGGGCCGATCAATTGGAACGGGCCAGTCCTTGCTGGTGGTCGCCTTATCCTTACTAATAACCGCGGAGAGGTTGTCGAAGTCGATCCGACTGATGGTCAGATGATTTCCAGACGTCGTGTCGGTCTGCCTATGGTTGTAACCCCTGTTGTTGCCCGCGATAAGCTATATTTGTTGGGCGAAAATGGTCAGTTACAGGCATGGCGTTGATCCGCAGTGAAGTTAGGTTATTCCCCGTTATTTTAAGTGAGTTTTTGCTCACAATAGGAAGATAATATGTCAAGCGTTGCCATTATTGGCCGCCCGAATGTCGGAAAGTCCACTTTATTTAATAGATTGGTTGGAAAAAGACTGGCTCTGGTTGATGATCGGCCAGGTGTTACCCGTGACCGTCGCGAAGGGGACGCCGATCTTATCGGAATGCCTTTTCGGGTCATTGATACGGCTGGTTTCGAAGATGAAGATCCAGATAGCCTTCCGGGAAGAATGCGTGTTCAGACGGAAGCCGCCGTCAAAGAATGTGACGTTGCTTTATTTGTAATTGATGCGCGGCAGGGCATAACGCCTCTTGATGAGGAAATTGCCCGCTGGTTGAGAGTATTGGGCAAACCTGTCATTGTCCTTGCCAATAAATGCGAAGGAAAGGGCGGTGAAGCTGGCCTTCTGGAAGCCTATGCTTTGGGCTTTGGGGAGCCGCTTCCTTTTTCGGCCGAGCATGGCGAAGGTATCGTTGGTTTATTTCAGGAATTACGGCCTTTCATTGAAGGTAGTGCTGTTGTAGCAGAACAACCTTCTGAAGATGAAGACGTAGAAAAAACCGAAGAAGAAGTTGACCTGTCGCCTTTACAATTGGCGATTGTTGGTCGTCCAAATGCAGGTAAGTCGACGCTTATTAATCGCCTTATTGGTTCAGATCGCCTGATTACGGGTCCTGAAGCTGGTATTACCCGCGATTCCATCGCGATTGATTGGTCATGGCAAGGTCGTCCCGTCCGCTTGGTTGATACGGCTGGATTGCGGAAAAAAGCGCGTGTTGTCGATAAAATGGAACGTTTATCTGTCATGGATACGTTCCGCACTATTGATTATGCCGAAGTCGTCGTCTTGTTGCTTGACGCCACCCAAGGCCTTGAAGGTCAGGATTTACGGATTGCTGATCGTGTCCTTGAAGAAGGCCGCAGTTTGATCATCGCCATTAACAAATGGGATATGGTCGAAAGTCCTTCTGCTTTCTTACAAGCCATTCGCCAAGGGTTGGATGATGGTTTGGCACAGGTAAAGGGTGTGCCTCTCATTACCATTTCGGCTTTAACCGGACGTGGTATAGATCCTTTGTTGAAGGCTGCTTTTGAAACAAGAAAAGCATGGAGCCGCCGTGTTTCGACAGGGCAGCTTAATCGCTGGCTTATTCGGGCTATTGCACATCATTCCCCGCCAGCTCCGGGTGGTAAAAGAATTAAATTGCGTTATCTAACGCAAATTAAGACGCGGCCACCGACGTTTGTTTTATTTGGAACGCGCGTAGATCAATTGCCGACAAGCTATGAGCGTTATCTTATAAATAGTTTACGGTCAGATTTGGGTTTTGGATCAGTTCCGATCCGGCTGCATTTCCGAGCGCCGGATAATCCTTTCGATTGATTTGGATTTAAAAAAAGCTTCCTGATTTCTCAGGAAGCTTTTTTTGTAGAAGTTGCTTGAATTAAGCGAGACCGACGATTTCGTTATCGTCGTTAATGTCGATATTTTCGGCAGCCGGATGACGCGGTAAACCCGGCATCGTCATGACATTACCTGAAATTGCGACAATAAAGCCTGCACCTGCATTCAGGCGAACTTCTCTGATCGGGAAGCTATGACCTGTGGGGGTATTTTTGGCTTTAGGATCAGCAGAGAAGGACGACTGCGTTTTTGCGATGCAAACGGGCAAATTACCGAAGCCTTGCTCTTCGAAGCTTTTCAGCTTTTTCAAGACGGCACCCTGTGGAATGACTTCACCTGCGCGGTAAATCTCTTTGGCGATCGTTTCGATTTTCTGCCAAAGCGGCATTTCATCCGGATACAGAAGGCGGAAAGAATCTTCTTTCGGTGCATCCAGCAAAGCAGACAGCTTGCGTGCTAAATCTTCGGCCCCAGCACCACCATCCGTAAAGTGGGTGCAGACAGCTGAATCCAAACCGATGGTTGAGCAAAGATCCTGAAGCTTGTCTAATTCTGCTTCTGTGTCGCTGTGGAAGCGGTTGATAGCAACAACAACTTTAACACCGAATTTAGCCAGATTTTCTGCGTGACGTGCCAGATTGGCAAAGCCTGTTTCAATGGCTGCGATATTTTCGCTCTTAAGATCAGCTAAGGCAACGCCACCATGCATTTTCAATGCGCGGATAGTCGCAACCAAAACAACTGCATCAGGTTCCAGATCGGCCTGACGACATTTAATGTCAAAGAATTTTTCTGCCCCAAGATCAGCACCGAAACCAGCTTCGGTGATGGCAATATCACCAAGATGCAAGGCAGCTTTGGTTGCGATCAACGAGTTACAACCATGAGCAATATTCGCAAAGGGGCCGCCATGGATAAGGGCAGGGTTGCCTTCCAAGGTTTGTACGAGATTTGGCTGTAAAGCATCCTTCAAAAGCGCGGTCATAGCACCTGCGGCTTTGATTTTTGCAGCAGCAACAGGGCTGTGATCATTGTCTTCGCCGATGATAATTTTTTCAAGGCGACTACGCAGATCTTTCAGATCAGAAGCAAGGCAAAGGATAGCCATGACTTCAGAAGCGACGCTGATATCGAAACCGGCTTCTCGTGGGTAGCCATTGGCTTTTCCACCCAGACCGATAACCATGTTACGAAGCATCCGGTCATTCATATCAATTACGCGACGGAAGGTGATGCTGTTGCGATCCATGACCGGAGCATTACCCCAATGCACATGGTTATCGATCATGGCAGCTAGAAGATCATGCGCCGAGGTTATGGCATGGAAATCACCGGTGAAATGCAGATTGATTCGTTCCATTGGAACAACCTGGGCATAACCACCACCAGCAGCGCCACCTTTGACGCCGAAGCAAGGACCTAAAGACGGTTCGCGAAGGCAGATAACAGCCTTTTTCCCGATACGGTTGAAAGCATCGCCAAGGCCGACAGTCGTTGTGGTTTTACCTTCTCCGGCTGGCGTCGGAGTAATGGCGCTAACCAAAATCAGCTTGCCTTTTGGCTTTGAAGATAAGCTGTTCAGATAATTGCCATCCAACTTGGCAATGGTATGTCCGTAAGACAGAACGGATTCATCAGGAATATTTAGACGGCCAGCAATCTCTGTAATAGGTTTTAAGGTTGCGGCTCTAGCGATTTCGATATCGCTCAGCATAGAATTCTCTCCAAAAGCAAATAGTAAATTCAGTGAGAAGTTTAAAAAGGCAGATAGCAGCTCTGTCTATTCTTAGCCGCTATGTAAGACAATAAAACAGATAACGAAATAAGGTCTTTTAGATAAATTTTTTTCGAAAATATCAAATAACAATATTACAATGTGAAAAAATATTATGCTGTCATTTTAAAGTAGGATAAGGCGCTCTCCTTAAATATAAGGTCAAAAAATATATGGTCAGGCATGAGGTTATATAGAGATGTATCAAAGCCAGTTTTGTTCATAAGGATTTATTAAGTTTATCGCTGGAAAAGAATTATTCATTATTGCTTTGTCAGCAATAAACTTAAATGCATCGAGCCTGACCTTTCTCAAGCTAGGCCAAGGTTATTCAGACCTTAACAGATAAATCAAAGCGTTAAGTAAAATTGTACAGTTGGATATCAGGAAATATGGATAGCAAAAAACTGCCGGTTTCGGAGTCTTCTGTTAGTACCAAAGAAGACAATTTCGAAATCAAGATAGCTTCAAGTGGTGAAGTTATTCCGGTTAGATCCGGACAAACTATTGCAGATGCCTTGGAGCATGCTGGCATTGAAACGGTGATTGCCTGTGAACAGGGTGTCTGTGGTGCCTGTATGGTCGGATTGGTATTGGGTGAAGCCGATCATCGAGATCATATCCAGTCGGATGCCGAAAAAGCACAAAATAAAGAGATCGCTATTTGCTGTTCTCGCGCACATTCAGCACGGCTCGTGCTCGACCTTTAGCGATTAGTTGTCCTAATTTTTAAAAAAAATACGTGGTTTTTTGTTCTCGCACGACCATGCCTAAATTTTTATGATCTGTTTATGCATTAATAGCTTTTAAAAACTTTGCAGATGGTGGAGGTTGATATTATAAATTTTTAAACAAAAACTAAAATTTTCTGGGAAAAATACCAAATTATGAGCAGAAAGCTGGATGATTTTGACGTCAAAATTTTAGACTTACTTCAGCATGATGCTACGGTCACGATGGCCGAATTATCAGAAAAAACGGGTCTATCGGCTAATGCCTGCTGGCGACGTATCCGAATTTTAGAATCTGATGGTGTTATTCAAAACCGTGTTACTTTGCTTAATCCCCAGAAAATCGGGCTTGGTATTACTGTATTTGTTTGTATCCGATGTGCTGAGCATTCTCAGGATTGGTTGGATAATTTTCTGAAAATCGTCAATGAATCACCAGAAGTCATAGAATTTTACCGCTTGGCGGGTGATATTGATTACCTTCTAAAGTTACAGGTGGCGAGTATTCACGATTATGATCGCCTTTATAAAAAGCTGGTCAGTCGTGTAAAATTAACAGATGTCAGTGCTATTTTCTCGATGGAAGAATTGAAGCACAGTACCATTTTGCCTTTGTCTCAAACATCACAAAAGAAATAATAAATTTAATATTCTTCGATTAGACGGCCGTCATGTAATGTAACGATTCTGTCCATCTTACGCGCCATAGCCATATTATGCGTGGCGATGATTGCCGCAGAGCCTTGGCGACGAACCAAGCGCAAAAACTCATGTAAAACAATATCACCGGTCGCTTCATCCAGATTACCGGTTGGTTCATCAGCCAAAACCAAGGCGGGGCGATTGGCTAGCGCGCGCGCTACAGCAACGCGTTGTTGTTCTCCACCCGATAATTGCGATGGATAATGTTTTACTCTGTCTTCCAGCTTTAAAGATTGCAGCAAAAAAAGAGCATGTTTTTTGGCTTTTTTAGGGCTTTCCCCTTGGATTAGCTGGGGAAGCATGACGTTTTCCAAGGCAGAAAAGTCGGGTAGTAAATGATGAAATTGATAAACAAATCCGAGATGATCTCGACGGACCGCGGTTCGGGCTTTGTCGTTCAAAGAGCCGATTTCCTGCCCAAGGATATTGATAGAGCCTGTAAATCCGTTTTCCAAAAGACCGACAGCTTGCAAAAAAGTTGATTTTCCTGCGCCAGATGGCCCCAGAAGAGCCAAGATTTCACCCCGTCTGACAATGAGATCAATGCCACGCAAGATTTTGATTTCTTGGTCGCCTTGTTTGAACGCCCGTTGAAGGTCGGTGACCTCAATAACGTTGTTATACGAAAATGGGCTATTCATAACGTAAGACCTCGACCGGATCTGTGCTGGCAGCTTTCCATGCAGGATAAAGCGTAAAAAGAAAGCTAGATCCAATCGATAGGGTTATGATGCCGATGACTTCAATCGGATCCACCCGCGCCGGTAATTCAGTGATAATGCGGATAGAGGGATCCCATAAATCCTGACCACTGAAATATTGAATCGCATTTACCAAAGGTTGCCGGAAATAGAGGATAATAAAAGCCAAAATTACGCCCGCCAGAGTGCCGAGACTGCCAATGGCGAGTCCGACTGCCATAAATATTTTGAGCATGGCAATACGGGATGCACCCATCGTTCTTAAAATAGCGATATCTCTATTTTTAGCACGGACAAGCATAATCAAGGAGGACAGGATATTGAAAGCGGCGACAAGAATAATCAAAGCCAGAATCCAAAACATCACGACCCGTTCAACCGAAAGTGCCTGAAATAGGCTGGCATTCATGCTGCGCCAGTCTTGTAAAACCCCGACATTAGAGACTTTGTCTTTTAACAGATCAAGTATTTGGCCTACATGGTCAGCATTATTGGTTTTTATCTCGATGATGCCAATATTATCACCCATCATGAGAAAGGTTTGGGCATCCGGCAGCGGCATAATGACAAAAGCTTTGTCATAGTCGTAAACACCGACTTCAAACACAGCTGCAACCCGATAGGAAACAATCCTTGGCACAGTTCCGAAAGGGGTGGTCTGTCCGGCAGGTGAAATCAGGCTGATATCATCTCCGGCGTGGATGCCTAGCTGTTCAGCCAACCTGATACCAATAATAACGTTGTTTGATCCGACCTTCAGTTCATTCAGATGGCCTTCTCGAATATTTGAGCGGATCAAATTGTTATTATTGACATCATTCAGTGCCATGCCCCGCAAAAGCACACCTTCGACCCGACCGGCATGGGTTGCCATCAAAGGCTGTTCAATAAGAGGAATGGCGCTGGTTACGCCCGGTGTTTTTTTTGTCGCATCCAGCACTGGTCGCCAGTTTCCAAGTTGGCCATTATAGCCTTGGATAACCGCGTGACCGTTAATGCCGACGATTTTATCAAATAATTCTGCCCTGAACCCGTTCATGACACTCATCACAATGATGAGGGCGGCGACCCCTAAGGTTACAGCCAGAAGGCTGATAGAGGCCACCAAAAATATGAACGCTTCGCCTTTCCCCGGTAACAGGTATCTTCTGGCTATTATTCGTTCATAGGCAGAAAGAATCATCGTTGTTAATGGCCTGTCTTAAGAAGGTTAAAGGCCTCTTCTATCGTAAGCGTTTGCTTTTTACCGCTGGCGCGGTTTTTCAGCTCAACCACGCCTTTGGCTGCGCCTTTTGGACCGATAACGACCTGCCATGGCAAGCCAATCAGATCCATAGTGGCAAATTTTGCTCCACCACGTTCGTTACGGTCGTCATAAAGCGTATCAACACCCGCAGCTTCCAAGCGTTTGTAAAGTGTGTCCGCAATCGCCTGACAATTTTCATCATCAACACGAAGATTGATGAGCCCAACGTGATAAGGTGCGACGGCTTCTGGCCAGATAATACCATTATCATCATGGCTGGCTTCGATAATGGCACCCAAAAGACGGGAAATACCAATACCGTAACTACCCATCTGAATTGGGATTGGCTTACCATCGGGGCCGGGAAGGGTGAAGCCCATGGGTTTCGAATATTTAGTGCCGAAGAAGAATATATGGCCTACTTCGATACCGCGTGACTGACAGAGCTTTTCGCCAGCTTGTGCTTCTCTTAATGGGTCGCGCTTTTCATCGGTGGCAGCATAGTCGGCGATATGATCGTTGACTATGCTCTGAAGTGCCTTGGGATCATCGAAGTCCGCCTCGATATGGCGACCCGGCTGTTCCCAGTTGCTGTGATAGAAGACGTCGCTTTCCCCATTGGGCGCAAGAACGATAAATTCATGCGATAAGTCGCCGCCGATAGGGCCTGTATCAGCCTGCATCGGGATAGCCCTCAATCCCAAACGAGCGAAGCTGTTTAAATAAGCGACGAACATCCGGTTATAGTTATGACGACCGGCAGCTTCATCAATGTCGAAACTGTAGGCATCTTTCATCAAGAATTCACGGCCACGCATCACACCAAAACGCGGGCGCACTTCATCACGGAATTTCCATTGGATATGATAAAAGATACGCGGCATATCGCGATAGCTTTGAAGATTATCCCGTATTAACGCGGTAATCATTTCTTCATTGGTCGGACCATAAAGCAATTCGCGATTATGTCTGTCCTTGATGCGGAGCATTTCAGGACCATAAGCGTCATAACGACCAGATTCGCGCCAGAGGTCAGCCGTCTGGAGCGTTGGCATCAGCAATTCCAGAGATCCAGCCCGAGCCTGTTCTTCGCGGATAATATTTTCAATCCGACGCAAAACCCGCAATCCCAAAGGTAGCCATGCATAAATACCGGCCGCCGTCTGGCGAATCATGCCAGCTCTCAGCATCAATTTATGGCTGATGATTTGGGCATCAGCCGGTGTTTCTTTCATCACAGGAAGAAAATAACGGGATAAGCGCATAGGATAAAAACTTCATCTGTCATAAAAAGGTTATTTTTAATGCTTGTAAATGTCAGAACCCGTTGCTGCAACTGAACTTTTTCTTTTTCAATCAACTTTAATGATGAAAAAAACAGAAAGAAGTTTTGAGCAAAAGAGCCGAACAAGCGATTGGGGTAAAATTGGGCGCAAAGTTAGAAGTCAGCGAGCACCATATAAATAATGTTGCATCTATAACACATTTCTCGCTCATTTTAACACAGACATGAAAAGCACGATGACAAGATCGAAGAAGTCGCATAGCCTTCAATACAGGCCTTAATTCAGGGGGATTGGTCTGAAAGACTAAAGTCTTTTTTTGATGCTTTCGGGGGGAAGTAATCGAAAGACTATAAGTCGAGCAAGGGGGTTGACGCTTACCGTCACGCGAGACGCCCGGGTTTTGACCCGGGCGTTTTTTTATACAAAAAAGGCCATCATTGGATTGATGGCCTTTTCTTTTATTCTTTTCTTAAACCAGACGGCTTTGTTTGAGAGCCGCTGCAACAAAGCTAGAAAAAAGCGGATGTGGATCGAATGGTTTTGATTTCAATTCTGGATGGAATTGAACACCAATGAACCAAGGGTGATCTGGACGCTCTACGATTTCAGGTAATAAGCCATCGGGTGACATACCAGAAAAGACTAAGCCGCCTTTTTCCAAAGCTTCTTTATAATGGATATTGACTTCGTAACGATGCCGATGCCGTTCTGTGATTTCCCGACTGTTATAAATCTCGGTAATCTGGCTACCTGCTTTTAGAACAGCAGGATAGGCACCCAAGCGCATCGTTCCACCAAGATCGCCATCAGCAGCTCTCTCTTCACGTTCGCCGTCCCGTTCCCATTCGGTTATTAGACCGATTACAGGTTCTTCGGATGGGCCAAACTCGCTACTTGAAGCATTTTTTAGCCCAGCTGTGTTGCGAGCACCTTCGATGCAAGCCATTTGCATACCCAAACAAATGCCAAAGAAAGGCACTTTATGTTCACGGGCAAATTTGACAGCAGCGATTTTGCCTTCTGATCCGCGTTCCCCGAATCCACCCGGCACCAAAATAGCATGCAAGGAAGACAGGGCTTCAGCCGCTTCTGGATTGTTGCCTTCAAACATTTCAGCATCAAGCCAGACAATGTTGACCTTTACCCGATTGGCAATGCCCCCATGCACTAAAGCTTCGTGCAGTGATTTATAGGCATCAGGTAAACCAACATATTTCCCAACCACACCAATGGTGACTTCACCTTCGGGATTAGCGAGTCGGTTAGAAATTTCTTTCCAGCGGTTAAGATCCAGAGGCGTTTCGATATTGAGACCAAAAGCCGAAAGAACCGCTTTGTCCAAGCCTTCTGCATGGTAATGCAACGGCACATCATAGATGCTTTTCGCATCCAAGGCCGGAATAACCGCTTCTTTCGGTACGTTGCAGAAAAGAGCGATTTTTGATCGTTCACCATCTGGCAACGGATGTTCTGTACGACAGACCAAAACATCGGGCTGGATGCCAAAGCTAGTTAAATCACGGACACTATGCTGGGTCGGCTTTGTTTTCAGTTCGCCGGCTGCAGCAATATAAGGCACCAGGGTAAGATGCACAAAAACGACTTTGCCACGACCGAGATCATTTTTTAACTGTCGAATAGCTTCGATGAAGGGAAGGGACTCAATATCCCCGACCGTGCCACCGATTTCACATAAGACGAAATCAAGATCGTCTGTATCGTCTCGAGCAAAGGTTTTGATCGCATCGGTAACATGCGGGATAACCTGAACCGTTGCGCCCAAATAATCGCCACGCCGTTCTTTGGCGATGATATTCTGATAAATACGTCCAGACGTAATATTATCAGAGCGACGAGAAGGAACGCCTGAAAATCTTTCATAATGTCCGAGGTCGAGATCCGTTTCGGCACCATCATCGGTGACGTAAACTTCCCCATGTTGATAGGGGCTCATCGTGCCTGGATCGACATTAAGATAAGGATCGAATTTACGGATACGGACTTTAAAGCCTCGTTCCTGTAACAAAGCAGCTAAACTGGCCGCCATCAGACCTTTGCCAAGGGATGACACCACACCGCCGGTGATAAATATAAACCGCGCCATGGGACTAAATGCCTAAAACTGAGAGGGATAAAAAAGCAAGCGAAGAATATAAAAATTTATCGATAACGAAAAATTTATCACTGGCAGAATGGCTAAAATACCAGCCAATGCTGTTATCTTGCTTCTGCCAGTTTAAAAATTATTTATGCGGAGTGGTCACCGGTTGATCAGCCAACGGAACCTGAGAGGTTTGCGGTTGTGCTGGTTGGCTAGGCGCTGGAGCACTCTGAACAGGCTTATGAGCCAGTGAAGTATCGATTTGAGGCGCACTATTCTGAACGCTGGCTAATGCGGCAAGGGCGATGGACAATACAACAAACAGTCCCGCCAGAGCACCCGTCGAGCGGGTCAGAAAGTTAGCAGCCCCACTGGCTGACATCAATCCGCCCGGATTCGAGCCACCGGTTATCCCGCTGCCTTCTGATTGTTGCATCAGAATAACAGTGACAAGTGCCGCTGCGACCAAGGCCTGAACGACTATAAGAATAGTAAACAACATCAGGAAAGTATTCTCCGGCAAAAATAATGCTGTCAGTGATGGTCTGAACAGCGAAAACCCATATTCAATAAAGCTGACGGTTATGGTCAGGCTATCCGGTTATTGAAAACGGTTTTTTTGATATTCAGTGGCCAAGACTGTAAAAATAGAGACTGGGATCAGCTCTAGCGAAAGGCGGCGTTCTCTTCAACCGGGTTATAATCATCCAAGGCTTTATGTTATATATAATTCGGTATGAGATGTATTTTGGTCTAGATAATGGGGTTTAAAGCTAGGCCGTTAAACGTCCTCCAGCTTCGATAATAGGTACAAATTGTTCTGCCGTCAGACTGGCACCGCCGACAAGTGTTCCGTTAACATCAGGGATTGCCATCAGCTCGGCTGCATTCTTGCCCGTGACTGAGCCGCCATAAAGAATACGAACCTTTTTACCTTCGCTGCCGAGCAATAGGCATAAACGATCACGAATCGAAGCATGCATTTCTGCAATATTTTCTGGTGCCGGTGTGTTTCCTGTGCCGATAGCCCAGATCGGTTCATAGGCGACAACCAGACTTTCGCTCGTCGCATCGGGAGGAATACAGCCGTCCAGCTGCGCACCAATAATGGGTAACGCCTGACCAGACGCATGCGCTGCCCGAGATTCACCGATGCACACAATCGTAATCAGACCATTGGCTATGGCCGTGGTTGTCTTTGCCCTGATTTCTTCGTTGGTCTCATTCTGTTCTATCCGGCGCTCACTATGCCCGACAATGACATAGCTAGCCCCGACTTCACGTAGCATCGGAGCTGAAACGCAGCCTGTATGCGAGCCGCTTTCATCATAATGACAATCTTGCGCCCCGAAAGTCATATCCGGTTGGCGCACAATGGCGGGAGCAATCAGCGTGAAGGACGGACAAATCACAACATCAAGTTCCGGATGGGCAAAGGTTGCTTTGGCTATACCGTCCAGTTCGTGCAACATGCCTAAAGAACCGTTCATTTTCCAATTGCCGGCGATGAGCTTGCGTATTGTCATGAGCCTATTCCTTCATATCGCCTTATATCTACAATCATTCTCTTCTTAAAACACGCTATGCCGTGATGGAATAAATGAGGTAAATAAAAAACGTGCTGACAAATTCAATTTTTGTCGTCACAGTTAATAACCTTTCTAACAAAAAGGTAATGCCGTGAATATTTTTTATCAAAGCCAATAACTATTTTTGCTAAAAAACTGTTTTCATGCGATAGAGATACCTTCTTTAACGCCGATCTGTGTATCGTTGGCTTGATGCAAAGCCAAGGTCAGATTATGGCATTGTGTTTATTATAATTTTTTCGGGATATCCGATGTTTGCTTTTTTTCGCCGTATGACCAAAAACGGCTTTGCTACGCTTCTGTTCGGTATCGTCATTCTTGCCTTTATTTTTACAGGGGCGTTGGGCGGTTTTAGCCGCTTTGGTGGCAGTGGAAGTAGTAGTGGAGACGGAGGAACCATAGCAAAAATTGGAAAGCGGAAACTTTCTGCCTCCGAAGCCTATGATTATATCCGCCGTGATTATTTAGCCGTGCGTCAACAAAATCCGTCTATTGATGCAATGACCTTTATTGCCAGTGGCGGTATCAGTAAGGCTATTAGCGGATATATTTCTGCCAAATCCATGAGCGAATGGGCGAAGAATAACGGTATCGGAATTAGCCAGAAAATGGTTGATGGCGAGATTGCCAGTATTCCGGTCTTTATCGGTGCCAATGGTAAATTTGACCAGAAGTTATTTGATGCCGTTTTGGCACAGCAGCATATGTCTGCTGATCAGCTGCGTGCCGATATTGCTGAAGATCTGGTTCGGCGGCAAATTTTAATCCCGATTGTTGCGGGATTGAAAACGCCGAATACCATGGCTGAACCTTTTGCCCACATGTTGGTGCAGCGGCATGAAGGCATGATCTTGGCTATCCCGACGACAGTGATGCCCGCATCAGACAAAGCGCCGGATGACAAGAGCATTGCTGATTTTTATAAATTACATATCGATCGTTACACTTTACCGGAACAACGGGTGATCCGTTATGCTTTGGTAAAGCCTGATGAAGTGAAACCGACAGAAACCCAGATTGCAGACTATTTTCACGGCCATGCCAGTGAGTATGCGGCGACAGAAAAACGTGATTTGAGCCAGATTGTTTTGCCGGATAAAGCAGCAGCAGAAGCTTTATTGGCGAAAATCAAAGGTGGTTTGAATTTTGTGGCAGCTGCAAAGACGGTCGGCTTTTCTGCTGAAGATATTCATGTCGGTGCTTTGACTAAAGAGCAATATTCGGAAAAAGCATCTCCTGATGCTGCAAATGCAGCTTTCTCGCTTGATGATGGCGCGGTGAGCGGTGTGCTCCGTTCTCCTTTGGGATGGCATATCGTTCATATTGATAAGATTGAACGTAAACCGTCGGCTACTTTGGAGCAGGTTCGGGGTGAAATTACACGCCAGCTTTCTGAAAGCCTGACTTCAAAGCAGATGACGGCTAAGATTAACCGTATTCAGGATAATATTTCCAATGGGAACGGTTTCTCTGACATTATTCATAAAGAAAAATTGGAAGTTATCGAGACTGCACCTCTGCGTCGTGATGCCAATGACGATCAAACTGTAAAAAGCCTAATCGCCCCTGCTTTTGAAAGTGGGAATGGCAGTGAGCCTTTTGTTGCGACGATTACGCCCGACAAGCTTTATGCGATTGCTATGGTTGACCGTATTATTAAACCGGCAGCCCAGCCACTCGAAAAAGTAAAAGGCCAGATCATAACGGATATTCACCATCATGAGATGGTCGAAAAATCACGTAAGCTGGCTGATGATATGCTTGCGAAGGCGAAAGCGGGCGTGCCTTTTGCTCAATTAGCAGCACAGGCTGGTGTTAAATTACCGCCGGTTACGCCATTGGCTTTCCGTCAAATTGATTTGAGCCGTTTCCAGCAATCTTTGCCGCCTGCAATCATCCGTTTCTTTGAATTGAAACCCGGTGAAGTTGCTCTAATCCCTGCGCCAGATGAAAGTGGTTGGATGCTGATGAAGATGGAACGTTTAGTCAGTTCCGATCCTTCAAAAGAAGCAGGGTTAACGGCTGCTGTTCAAAATCAGTTCCAGAATATGATGACGGGTGACATCGCAGAACAATTTTCAAATGCCGTAATGCAGAAATCTCCGGCGGCAATCGATCAGGCCGCTGCTATCAAGCTAGAAAAACGCTTTCTTAGCAGTGGCGGGAGCGCAGCACAGTGAAATCGAAGATAGCGATCGAGAAAGAGAATAACGGACAGAACAGCGATCAAGATGCGCTGGACAAGTTGAAGCAAGGCAAACCGGCCTTGCTCTGGCGGAAATCCATTACCGATATTGATACGCTGGTCGGTGTTATGCTGCGTGTTCACCAGTCCGAACGCGGCGATTTTCTGCTGGAATCTGTTGAAGGTGGCACAAATCGCGGGCGGTATTCTTTTATCGGTCTAGCCCCTGATCTCGTTTTTCGTGCTTTTGGCAACAAAGCTGAAATAAACCATAACTGGTTGCAAGATCATGATGATTTCCAGCCTGTTGATGGAGATGCCATATCGGCTATGCGTCAACTGGTGGCTTCTTGTCAGATAGATGTTCCGTCCGAACTTCCTTCGACGATTAGCAGTCTGGTCGGGTATTTTTCTTACGAAACTGTAGGTCTGGTCGAAAAGCTACCTAAACCGGCATTTGATCCGTTAAATGTTCCAGATATGCTTTTTGTAAGGCCGACGTTGTTTCTAGTTTTGGATCAGGTTACCGACGCCCTTTACATGGTGGCACCTGTTTGGCCGGAAGGTCAGGGAAGCCCTGAAGAAAAAGTAGAAAACGCATTAGGGGCTATTCAGAATATTGTTGATACTCTGAAAAAGCCGGTGCCGTCCTTACCGGCTGTAAAAGTTGACCAATTGCCTGAAATTAAGCGGGCGATGTCAGCTGAAGCCTATGAAGATATCGTTGTCCGTGCCAAGGAATATATTAAGGCTGGGGATATTTTTCAGATTGTACCGGCGCAACGTTTTACGATCGATTTCCCGCTGCCTCCTATGGCACTCTATCGTGCCTTGCGACGGATTAACCCTTCGCCTTTCCTTTATTTCCTTGATTTTCCGGGATTCTCGCTGATCGGCTCCAGTCCTGAAATTTTAGTCAAGGTAACGGATAACGAAGTGACTATTCGTCCCTTGGCTGGAACCAGACCTAGAGGCCGTAACAGCGCAGAGGATCAAGAACTTCGGGATTCGTTATTAAAAGATCCCAAGGAAAGAGCCGAGCATCTAATGCTATTGGATCTTGGTCGGAATGATGTTGGCCGTGTTTCTCAAGCGGGTAGCGTCCAAGTAACAGATTCCTTTAGCATCGAATATTATAGCCATGTGATGCATGTGGTTTCGAATGTTGTAGGTAAATTAAGACCGGATAAAGATGCGCTTGATGCCCTTTTTGCAGGTTTCCCAGCGGGGACGGTATCAGGGGCTCCGAAAGTTCGGGCATGCGAAATTATTGCAGAATTAGAGCCTGAAACGCGAGGGCCTTATTCCGGTGGCGTTGGATATTTTTCACCCAATGGTGATATGAATAGCTGTATTGTGTTGAGAACCGCCATCCTGAAGGATGGTGTCTTGCATATCAAAGCCGGAGCGGGGGTTGTCGCAGATAGTGATCCCGCTTCAGAACAGCGTGAGTGCGAAGCGAAAGCTGGCGCATTGATGGCGGCAGCCCGCGAGGCCTTTGCACAGAATGAAATTCTTCTGCAAGAATCTGCAAACGCGTAAAAACTAAAGATAAAAAACGGGAATAAATTTCCCGTTTTTTATTTGTAGCCCCGCTGCAGAGAAGGCTTTTTTTGTGCGCTTAGATGATTAATCGTTTTAATCTGTTGAGCGTTATAGCCATGACGATTTAATTGTTTTTCTAGATGGTGATGATCTTCTTTGCTGGCGCGGGCATAGGCAAAAGAACGAAGGGTTTCCAGTTTTTCATCGGCTAATGTCTTTGGTGGTTCGATACCCGTCATCCAATGCCAGAAGCGACGAAGACCATTAGGTTTTCGGGTCACTTTTACATGGGTTTTCCGATGTTTCAGTTTGGCTTCTCTTAGCCCTAGATGGATAACATCCCATTCAAGCTGGCTAAAATGTCCAGTAGCCAAAGGGCTTTTCTGATCTGTGTTATGGTTTATGAGCCATTTTTCAGATGCGTTGACCGCAGAAAATATCGTCTTCTTATCGTCTTGGATTATCATAACACCCTTCTACAATCAGTATCAGCCTTGCGTGATAAGAGAGTATCCAGAGGGCCGATATAGGCTAATTCCCCTTATAGAGAGAATTTCCTTACTATAGTATTTATCGCAACGGCAAAAATGCCTTTTCCTTATATGCCATGCATTTTATTCCAATTTTTATTGAATAAACAGCTTTTTCGCTTGTCAATAACGTAACCATGTTGAACAGACGTGGTTCCTGTGAATGGACAAGTAAAGTGAACCGGCAATGCGCCACCTGCCTGATTTTGAAGCCTGGGCTATTTTTGCAAAAGTTGCCGAATCAAACTCCTTTTCCAAGGCCGCCTTAGCCTTAGGATTATCAAAAGGAACTGTATCAAAAGCGATTTCTCGTCTCGAAGAACGTATGGGAACCTCTCTTCTTCACAGAACCTCTCGTCATATCTCTTTGACAGAAAGTGGTCGTGTCGCTTTAACCCGTGCTACCCATTTATTAGAAGAAGGGGAGGCTATCGAAGCCGAGGTTTCAGAAGATGCCAATAATCCTTACGGTGTTGTTAGGATTGCATCCCCTATATCATTTGGTATTCAGGCATTAGGCCCTATTTTACCCGAATTTCTGGCTGAATATCCTCAGGTCAGCGTTGATCTTCATTTAAGCGATTCGAGAGTCGATGTTATTGCCGAAGGGTTTGATATTGCTTTGAGAATGGGCGATCTGCCGGATTCCTCTTTACGGGCTCGGCGTTTATTTTCGATCCGGCGACCTGTCGTTGCCTCACGGGCTTATCTTGATCGCTATGGCCGTCCCAAGCACCCAAGAGAATTAAGTCAGCATGAAGTGATTATCTATTCTCATATCGAGCACCCTCATGTTTGGCGTTTTTCTCATCCAGATGAGGGGCGAGTAGAGGTTAAAGTCGATGGCCGCATTCATGTGGATAATGGCGATGTCGCCATGGGCCCGTTATTGTCAGGTATTGGTATTGCCTGTCAGCCAGAATTTTTTATCTGGCAAGCACTTCGAGATGGTATTCTCGAGGAATTATTTCCTGAATGGACAATCCCGCCTTATGGCATGTTCTTGTTAACGCCACCAGGACGCGCGCGTCCGGCAAGAGTGCGAGCTTTATTAGGTTTCTTAGCCCAGCGTTTTCAGAAAGCCCCTTGGGTGATCGGGAAAATGGAACGTCATTGGTGGAATGAGTTACATCCACCGATCGAGTAAAGGCCATAAAATATGGCCTTATCTAACTCGATTATTGAACGTTATTTATCGGGATAACGTAAACGTCCCAAAAGACGAGAAAAAGAGAATTTACTTTCTTCTGGACGCGAGAACCAGCTTTTTACCTTATGAAATCTCATAAGATTTTGGATGCGCCGTGCCAGAAATTGGCGAGTATTGCTCAGTTCTGCGTCTTTATCATCAAGATAGACATAAAGCGTTGCCATGAAAATGGCATCAAGTGACAGTCGCCGCGTGTAGTAAGAAAAATTGGTCGATTTATCACCTGCAAGCTTCCAGATTAAATCTGCTGTATGCCAGCTAAGCTGCGATGAATGCGCAATATGGCTGGGTGTCATCAGAATACTAAGAGCCCGTCGAAGTGCCTCGCGGTAAGGCTGCATGATCTCGAAGCGAGCCATGACCAATGTTTGGATTTTATCTCTGACCTTCATATCGTCCAGCGATAGGCTTGCCGCTTTTTCGCTTAACGCCTTATCAACAGCCGCAAACCATCCGTCTATCATCTGGATACGGCCGTCATGGAAAGCCAATCTTGCGCGCTCGATCGGTATTTTATGTTGATAAGCGGCCAATGCCAGAGCTTGATCGCTCCAACCATCAAAGGCGACATGTTCAGGAAGGCTTGGAGCAAGAATTTGTCTTATTTGATCCAATGTCATTTCATCGGGATTGCTACCCGATGGGGAGGAGTCTGTCATAATAACCCTTCACAGCCTAGAGGAAATCTTTTTTCTCAAAAAGCTATCATAAGGCATAATCCAAAAATTATGGCCTTTTATAAAAGTAACCCTTGCAATACTGCTATTACTATCAAAAAGGTCAACATATTAGCTGTGAATGTTAGATGAAGTTTTTTGTTCCAGAGCGAATGAGATCGCAGTGGTTGTAAATATGCATAAATATGGAAGGTGGTCTGTTATATTGTTATAATAAAACAGACCACGCATCTTTATTTTAGGAAAGTTTCTTTTTCAGATTGAGCATGGCAATAGCGGCTTTCGCTGCATCGCCACCTTTGTTTTTTTGTTCCGGATTTGCTCGAACCAAAGCTTGGTGTTCATTCTCGACAGTTAAGATACCATTGCCGATAACAAAACCATCCAAAGTTAGAGCCATGACTCCGCGTGCGCTTTCCGAAGCGACAATTTCGAAGTGATAGGTTTCGCCACGGATGACGACACCTAAAGCGACAAAGGCATCATAAAGACCGGTGTCAGACGCCATTGAAACAGCTGCTGGAATTTCTAACGCGCCTGGAACGGTGATGACTTCACATTCATGACCGGCTTCTTCAATGGCCTGTTTGGCACCTTGGATCAGCATATCATTTAGGTGACTATAAAAACGTGCTTCGACAATTAAAAATTTAGCCATCTCAGGCTCCTTCGGTAATAGGCTGTTCGCCCGTGATATTAAGGCCATATCCAGCCAATGCGACGGGCATATGGTGGCTGTTGGTCAGCAGAATCATGTCTTTGACCCCTAATTCAGCCAGAATTTGAGCGCCTATACCATAATCCCGATGTATTGTTTCTTGATTGCGACTGGTTGCCCAAACTGAAGTTTTATCTGCTGTATTTTCTTGCGAACGTTGGATAAGGACAACGACACCAGCCCCTTTTTTCGCAATAATATTCATTGATTGCGATAATAGCTGTTGTCGAGCACCTGTTTGACCCAACATATCGGTAAAGGGATCAATGGCGTGCATCCGCACAAGGATAGGCTGGTCAGCAGAAATCTGTCCTTTCACCAAAGCCAGTGTTTCACTATCGGTCGCTTTGTTTTTAAAGCGGATAGCCTGCCAATCACCACCATAAAGGCTGTTGAAAGATTTTTGTTCAACCAACTCGACATTGTTATCATGTTCACGACGCCATGCGATCAAGTCGCGAATGGTGCCTATCTTTATGTTATGTCTTTGAGCAAAGCTGACGAGATCGTCAAGACGAGCCATCGTCCCGTCTTCTTTCATCACTTCGCAGATAACGCCGGAAGCGTTTAATCCTGCCAAACGAGCGATATCAACGGCTGCTTCCGTATGACCTGCTCTGACAAGAACACCGCCCGATTTCGCAGCGAGAGGAAAGACATGCCCCGGTGTGACAATGTCTTCAGCACCTCTTGAGCTGTCGATAGCGACGGCTATTGTTCTTGCCCTGTCACCTGCCGATATTCCAGTAGTGACGCCATCTTTGGCTTCGATCGAGACGGTGAAGGCCGTTTGTAACGGTGCGTTATTCTGGCTGGACATCGGGGCGAGCCCCAATCCCGCGACACGTTCCTTTGTCATGGCAAGGCAGATTAAACCGCGTCCATGGGTCGCCATGAAATTGATCGCGGCAGGAGTCGCCATTTGAGCTGGAATAATCAGATCGCCTTCATTCTCGCGATCTTCATCATCGACCAGAATAAATATTCGGCCATTTCGGGCTTCTTCGACCAATTCTTCAACGGAAGAAAGAAAAGGATGCCGTTTGGTTGATCCTTTTACAAAGGGGGTATTGTTACTCATACCGCGGCATTTCCTAAAGCATTCATCCGTGCAAGATAGCGCGAAAGAATATCAATCTCGATGTTAATATAATCACCCGCAGTCAGAATACCGAGTGTGGTTTTTTCTGCTGTGTGGGGAATGATATTGATAGAAAATTGGACTTTACCATCAACATCTTCGACTTCGTTGACCGTAAGAGAAACGCCATCGAGCGAAACTGAGCCTTTTTCTGCAATATGGGCAGCAACTTCAGGGCCTGCTTCGATTAGAAAATTCTGAGAATCTCCAACGGGCGTTATAGAAATAACTTTACCAACACCATCGACATGGCCTGTAACGATATGGCCGCCCAATTCATCGCCTATTTTTAAGGCGCGTTCCAAATTAAGTTTTTGACCTTCTTCCCATCTACCCGGAGCAGTGCGAGATACAGACTCACCGGAAACCGTTACTTCAAACCAATTACGGGGCGTTGTGCCTTTATCAACAACGGTCAGGCAAACCCCAGAACAGGCAATAGAAGAACCGGTTAGAACTTTATCCATGGGATATTCTGTGGCGATGCGAATTCGGCGGTCGCCTTCCTGCGCTACAGAAATGATTTCGCCAATATCGGTAACAATTCCGGTGAACATGGGGGGTAAGCTCCGTTCATATATGAAAGGTAATCAAATTATATAATGATGGGGTTTATAGTAAAATTATTCCACAAAAGTAAGTTCTCTTTAGACCCGTAAATAGGCTTCTAGCTGGTCATTGCCAAGCGTTGTTCTGTCTTTAAGATACCAGCGATTATGCGCTTTCGATAGCTGTGTTAACCCAATATCAGATAGCGCATGTAAACCTTTTCCGATCACGATCGGTGCTCGGTAAAGTAATATCCTGTCTACCAGATCAGCCTCTATAAAGGCCGAGGCAGTCTGTGCGCCGCCTTCAATGAGCACATGGTCGGCGGCGGTTTGAATAATGTCGGAAGGTGTCTTTAACCCGATCCAGCCAGAGGGTACTTTTCCATGCCCTAAAACCGCCTTTTGTGGTGACCGATCAGCAAGTCCTTCCAACCGAACATCAAGACCAGGTTTATCGAATTCGAGCGTTTTTCTGCCCACTACAATAAGCTCTGACCGCATTCTTTCTAAATGCGCGTGGGCTCTTGCTCTTTCGCCGGTAATCCATTGGCTTTCACCATTAGCCAAGGCAATACAGCCATCAAGAGAGGTCGCCATTTTTAACGTGACATAGGGACGTCCTTTTATCTGACGACTAAAAAAGCCTGACATTGATTGACGCGCCTGTTTTTCTAACAGGCCACATTCTACTGGAATACCAGCCGAGACTATTCGAGCGATGCCCTGTCCATTTGTCCGTGGATCTGGATCATGACAGGCAATGATTACTCTTTTAGGATGCGCTGCAACAAGACTTTCGCTGCATGTGGGGCCGCGTTTACTTTTGTGGGCGCAAGGTTCCAATGTAACGTAGACCGTTGCATCATTTAGATTGAGATGGCTGCATTGCGCCAAAGCAACGGCTTCGGCATGAGGTCGTCCGCCCGGCTGTGTCCATCCGCGTCCGATCACCTGATTATCTTTGTTAACGATAATGCAGCCGACGGAAGGTGAGGGTGCCGTTAGGCCCTTGCTCTTTTCACCTAGGGCTATTGCCGCTTGCATCCAGCGAGCATCATTTTCAAAATTGGTCAAATTGGCAGCCTGTTTTAAATCGCCCGATGAGGCTTAGTCTTTTATTTTATATCCTAGTATGTGGCCGAATTCGCGCCAACGTTTTTGAGATTCCAGTTGTCTTGCTTCCAGCTTTTTTGATCTTCCAGATTTTGTGACTGAATTTCTGCGTCACTGCGAGGACCATTCATCCTTTGAACAAAGATAATCTCAGGATCTGGTTTTTCTATCTTTGAGCCGAAAAACATCATTGAAACCATTCCCCCCGTCAGTGCGAGGGAAAGAATAGCAATCACCGGCCTGATATGCCCATGATTCCGGATAAAAGCATTGATATCCTGCCATAAAATAGAGATTTTGTTTCGAGCCATATCAGGTAATTTATAGGGTTTGCGGAAAATCACCAGCCCTGCTTTTGATCAAATGTTTTTTGAACATAAAAAAGATTATTTCCGTATAAATTTTTGAAATTTAGAAATTATCTTCATAATGGTTAAGTTGTATTTGGATATTACCACTTGAAAGTGGCATGTCTCGTAGAAATATGCATTATATATATCTGTAATTTTGATGGAGAATAACGGGCGTGAGAATAGCCCTACTAGATGATGATCTGGAAACCGCTGCTCAGTTAAACGCGATTTTAACTGAGGCGGGTTACGATTGCCGGTCGTTCCATAAAGGCTATGCGCTTTTAAGAATGCTGCGCAGTGAAACTGTCGATTTGCTGTTACTTGATTGGAATGTACCCGATTTTTCGGGGATTGAGATCATAGAATGGGTGAACAGGCATTGTGATCCGAAGCCGCCCATTTTGTTGTCAACAGCCAGAACGGCAGCCGAAGACATCGTAACCGGTCTAAATGCCGGAGCAGATGATTATCTGGTAAAACCCGTGCAACCTGAAATCCTGTTGGCGCGGGTGAAGGCTGTTTTACGGCGTAGCTACCCAACACCGCCTTCCGACGGCATCGAACATTATGATGATTATACTTTCGATGTTTCAAGAGAGCAGGTGTCTTTAGGCAGCACGCTTATCCCAATGACATCAAAAGAGTTCATGCTTTCTTTGCTGTTGTTCCGTAATCTTCATCGGCCGCTATCGCGGGGTTATATTTTTGAAACTTTGTGGGGGCGTAATCCTGATCTTCCGACCAGAACGCTTGACACCCATATTTCAAAAATCAGAACCAAGTTAAACTTGCGGCCGGAAAATGGTTATAGATTGGCGCCTGTTTACGCATACGGCTATCGCTTGGAACGATTAACAGAAAAGAAAGCAACACCGATAGAGGCCGTACAGTAAAAAATGCTTTGGAAGCGCGGAAGCCTCCGGCCTTTTCTTCTGGGCTGCTCACTTCTATTTTTGGGAAGCGGCCATGTAGAAAAGGCTGTAGCCGCGCATTTCGAGAATAGCCAATCTATCGAATATGTGGTTGAGCCTGGAGATACGCCCCGTTTAATCGCTCAACGCTATTTTGATAGAATAAGCGACATGGATGTCGTTGCAAAACGCGCAAAAGTTTCTTTAAATCAACCTTTACATGCGGGTTTCCATCTTAATATTCCTAAAGCCTTCTTGCGGCGAGAGATTTCTGCTGCTGTAGCCTCGCATGTGTCTGGTCCGGTCACGATCTCTATCCATGGCAAGACAGGCATTTTGGAACAGGGGCAACCTGTAACGGAACAAACGACGATCGAGACGGGCGCTTCGGGTTTTGTAACCCTTCTTTTGCCTGATGGCTCCTATGTCAGCATGCCTTCCATGAGCCAAATGACGATCACGCGTTTACGGAAAGTAGCTTTAACGGAGGCCGTTGAACGGTCGTTTAAATTAGAGGCAGGACATGTTCGTGTTCATGCCGTGCCTTTATTCCGTTCTGATAGTTATTTTCATATCGCCACTCCGGCTTCTTTGACGGCCGTTAGGGGAACTGATTTTCGTGTTCATTACCTAGAGAACAGCAAAACGCGAAAAAAAGAAAATATCGTCGAAGTATTAGAAGGCTTGGTTACGACCGGTAATCATAATAAAGTTTATGCTGTACCCGGAGGGTATGGGACAAATTCTACGGAAAATCTTGATTTTCCTTTAGATCCGCCACCCAATCCTTTAAATCGTCTAACTGTGTTACGGGATGCCGAGCCAGATATTCTTCTAAACAAAGTACCTGAAGCTGCTGTCTATCATGCGGAATTGTCAAAAGATCAGAACTTCTCTGATTTGCTTTCTGAAAGCTGGCTCGATAATACGGACGTAAAATTACATGGATTAGGCGATGGGCATTATTATCTCCGGCTTTCTGCTGTTGATAATCATGATCTTGAAGGCAAAGAAAAAGTTTTTCTTATTGACCATAAAACCGGCCATCTCGAAGCTTCGGCTTATGCAATCTCTGAGGGGGCAGTTTTCCAATGGAAAATACCAGATGATGAAGTAGTTATTAGTCGTTTGCAGGTTGTCGCTAGTAAAATAAGCGAAACTGCTATCCCTATTGTTGACCAATTAGGGGGTAAGACAGGGCTTGTAAAAATTTCCTCTTTGCCGGAAGGGGATTATTCCTGGCGTATTATTGCAGCATGGCCCACAGGCGGACAAATAATGCCCCCTTTTCGCAAGCTGCATGTTTCAGGGAATAACCCGATGAAAAAAAATGAATGATGTTTTTGACAGTCTAAATACAGAAAACACTGAAAGAGTAGAAACTGAATTAAAGGATACATTGGCTTTTGAATGGTCGCTTCTAGCTGTTGCGGCAACCTTGGCGGTTGTGGTCATCAGTTGGGCTGGTATGACTTCACAGTTGGATCTCTTCTTTTATGATACTGTCGTAAGACTGGGATGCCATAAGCCTGATCCTTCGCTTCTTATTGTTAAGATCGACGACAATGCGCTGAGAACCATAGGCCCTTGGCCTTGGTCTCCTGACAAGCATGCCAGATTTATAAAACAGCTGAATAACGGTCATCCGCTACAAATCGGATATAATGTCCTGTTTCTTGATCCATCGGAATCCCATGCGACTGAAAATCTATCGCACGCCCTAGAATCCAGCAAAACACCGATATATTTGCCGATGCTCGTTGAATCCGGCAATCATAACAAAAAAATAGTGGCTGTTTTGCCTTTGCTTGCGCCTTCTGTAACCAATGTTGGGCATGTTAGTGTTCCTTTTGATCGGGATGGCATGGTGCGTCGGTATTGGCCTGCCTTAAGCGCAAAAGGGCGTTATTGGCCTGCTTTGGTTGAACTGATGGATAATCCCAATAAGCATTATTCAGAAGCGGATTTGACTGAGAAACTCTTTTCTTTTGATGGCCCACAAAATCGTTTTCCGGCTATTTCTGCGGCATCTATCTGGCGTAACGAGGTGCCACCAGAATTTTTGGTAGGAAAAAGGATTCTGGTCGGTGTAACGGCTTCGGGATTTGAATATTTGCATCCGACACCCTTTGGCGTAATGTCAGGGGTCGAAATACAAGCTAATATCCTAGATACTTTGCTTCACGATCGTTCAATTCATGAAGCGAGTGATGTTACAAAACTGATTGTCGCTCTGATTTCTTTATGGATATTGCTAATTGGATTTCGTTTTCTTTCACCTCGAGCAACTATATTATTAACTGTTTTTTTAGGCTCTGGTGTTCCATTACTATGTGCCGCATTATTCCTGTTTTTTAATTATTGGTTTCCGCCAATTACTTCTGTCATCGGGGTCGCTTTTACATATCCTTTCTGGGCATGGAGCCGCTTGGCAAGTCTGAGTAAATATTTTTCCTATGAATTAGGAAAGTTACCCGGTGATTTTCATGCGGATCCACGGCAGAAATTACCTGATATTACCGCAACCGATCCGCTAGAATATAAAAAGCAGCTTTTGAAACTAGCTATTTCTCGCATTGTTTTTATGCGGCGTTTTATTTCGGATAGCCTGTATTATCTACCAGATGTTTTCTTCGTTACCGATAAAGATAATAATATTGTCCTATCGAATAAAGCTGCCGAAAATTTAGCTGCGGAATTAGGTGCCCAATATCATCCTAAAATGCCTATTTCTGTTATATTAGATCATTTGCATAATGAAGAAGGGCATCGAATTGATCTAGATCAAGTGCGGAATAATGAGATTAGTAGCCAATGCTATGCTGAAAATGGTCGAGCTTTCGATTTACGTGTAGCCGCCTGTCGTCAGGTCGTTGGTCAGCCAGATGGTTGGCTGGTTATGCTGATTGATATTAGCGCGGTTAAATCAGCTGAAGAGCAGCGTCAGCGTATTTTGCATCTTTTAAGCCATGACATGCGCTCTCCTCAAATCTCTATTCTTGCTTTGATTGACCGCTTCTCGCGGACATCTTGCAGCAAGGAAAAGGAAGCGGGCGAAATTATTACAAAAATTTCGAGTTATGCCCGTCGAACATTGGGTCTTGCTGATAACTTCACCCGTTTGGCTCAAGCGGAAGCGCCAGAATATCAATGGATGGACGTTGAAATCGAAGGCGTCATGACCAGCGCTGTTGATGAATTATGGATACAGGCTAATCGGCGTCATATCCAGATTACGCTTAACGATTGGGAAGAGCCTTTATTTGTAGAAGGTGATCCGGCATTGTTGGAAAGAGCTTTTATTAACCTTATCGATAATGCTGTAAAATATAGCCCAGATGGAAGCCTAGTATCCTGCATCGTAAAGAAAAAAGATCAGCAAGTAGAAATTGCTATTTGCGATCAAGGTATTGGTATGGACCCAGAGCAGATTGAGGCTTTGTTTCGTCCCTTTAGGCGGGCTTCAAATGGCCCCGCAGCGAAAATATCAGGAATCGGTTTGGGATTGGTTTTCGTTAATAAAGTCATTCTCCGGCATCATGGTCATATTGACTGCCGAAGCACGCTTGGCAAAGGCACGTGCTTTGTCGTGACTTTGCCGCTTATTGTTGATCCTGAGTAGGTTTTATAGGCGTTTTGGAATGATGTTGGAGGGATGCGCAAAAAGCTTGTGCCATCTTTTCCGATATTTGTTGATCTATATTAATACGCCAAATTTTATAGCCGCTGATAGAATAGTTTTTCGCTGAATTATCGGTTGGATGAGGGGCTATAAAGAGCCACGTCATGTCACTCTGCCATGTCGTATTATTCTTTGATAGATTTTCTAAATTCTTGGTGGCCTTGTTTTCTAAATTGATGAATTTAGGGTGTTGGGCGTAGCTGACAGCGATTTGCCAGACATTTTCGTCTTTCATCTCATCAGTTGCGGCCTCCCACCCCAATGAGATTAGACAATTTGTAATGAGATAAGATGGCGAGGCGGCGATCAGGCGGAAATAACCGGGTCGAATAGAAGTACCTTGCTGTTTTATTGAAAAATCGGCAGCGGAGGTAGCACTACAAATAAAAGCACTTATGGCAAAAAAGAAAATGGATCGTAACATGCTTTTGAGAATGGCATTGTCACCTACCATTCCCAAGAGAGATACTTGCCCATTTTGCATTAGAAATAATCTTATTTCATAAAGGATGCGATATCAGGAATGTGTCGGTGTTCTGTTGTGACATAGCTGACCTGCCCAGTGCTAGCTTGCATAATAAGGCTTTGGGTAACGGAGACGCCCCGCAAGTCTTTATAAACGCCTCTAATCAGCGAGCCATCGGTTACGCCAGTTGCCGCAAAGATGGTATCGCTTTTTGCTAAATCATGCAGCTTATAAATACGATCAAGGTTTTCTATTCCGCAGCGATGCGCCCTGCTGCGTTCGTCGTCATTTCTGAAAAGAAGGCGACCTTCGAATTGTCCACCAATACAATTTAAAGCTGCCGCAGCCAGAACACCTTCTGGTGCGCCGCCAACCCCCATATAGATATCAATATTACTGCTTTCGCGTGCAGTTGCGATAACGCCTGCAATATCGCCATCTTCAATAAGAATGGTTGGACAACCAATTTCATGAAGTTCTGCAATAATCTTTTGATGCCGTTGCCGCTCTAGAATGCAGACCCGAATATTTTGGGGTGAAACGCCCTTTGCTTTGGCCAGCGCCTGTATGTTTTCTAATGGTGTTTTTTCAACACTGACCAAATTTGGCTCATATCCGGGGCCTATTGCGACTTTTTCCATGTAAACGTCAGGCGCATTTAAAAGGCTTCCCTTCGGTGCAATCGCCAAAACGGCTATAGCATTCGCGCTGCCATTGGCGGCCAAGGTTGTGCCTTCTAATGGATCCAGCGCGATATCAATCGAGATATCGTCTTCACCCATGAGACCAACTTTTTCGCCGATATACAGCATTGGCGCTTGGTCACGTTCACCTTCGCCAATGACGACAGTCCCATTAATCGAAAGCTCGTTAAAGGCGTCTCTCATGGCTTTGACGGCGGCCGCATCGGCTGCTTTCTCGTTTCCATGGCCAACCAATCGGGATACCGCCAAGGCAGCCGATTGTGTGACATAGGCCATGTTGTGCGTCAGAGCAGGATTTAGTCTTTCATTTTCTTGTCTAGCCATGAGTATTCGCCTTCTCTGACTTTAAAATGTTTACAAGAATACAGCCGAAACAAGTTATAAATGAACCTGATAAAGCGTTGTCGCCTAACGAATAGTTGTCATCATATCATAATGATTTATTCTATATATTAAGAATATCCATTGTGACGGGTGATGATTTTATTTCAGGCAGGATATTTAACGCTTTCAACAGTGTTTTTAGCGCCTCTTCCGTGCATGGTTTTGTTACCAAAATTACGTCTGCGGTCGCGTCATCCTTGCCTTCTTGCTGATTTAAGCTTTCTAAAGCGATGTCAGCATCAGCAATCGTCGCGACTACGGTTGAAACCGCTTTTGGCGTATTGGCAATAGAAAGGCGAATATAGGCACTTTGCTTATCGCTATCGGCTTTATTCGTTGCTGCTGTTTCTAAATATTCAACAGGCATACCAAAGGGCACAGTGTATCCGCTACGGGCGATATCCACTAAATCTGCGACAACGGCAGATGCTGTCGGGGCAGCACCAGCACCGGCACCTTCGAATAGCAGCCGTCCAACCTGATTACCTTCAGCAACCACCGCATTGAGTGAGCCAGCAGCTTGGGCAAGGGGATGATTACAAGGAACAAGGCAAGGGGACACTTTTTGGAACAAGCCTTGATCGTTCTTTTTGGCTTGTCCAATGAGGCGGATGCGGTAACCCATATCGGCCGCTTTTTCCATATCCGCGAGGGTTACTGTCTGGATACCAGCCGTTTTGATTGAGGCAAAGTCGAGTTTTGTCCCGAAAGCCAAAGTCGACAAGATGGCCAGCTTATGCGCGGCATCAATGCCTTCGATATCAAAAGTCGGATCAGCTTCTGCATAACCTAGAGCTTGCGCTTCGGATAAAACATCTTCAAATCCGCGTTTATCTTTTTCCATGGTGGTCAAGATGAAGTTGCTGGTTCCGTTGAGAATACCGAAAATACGGCTAATCTCGTTTGCGGCAGCGCCTTCCTTGATACCTTTAATAATAGGAATACCACCTGCAACAGCGGCTTCATAAGCAAGGGGAATATGCGCTTTTTCAGCTAACTCGGCGAGTTCGAGACCGTGATGCGCTACCATAGCCTTGTTGGCTGTAATCAGGCTGATACCTTTTTTGAGGCAAGCTTGAGCCAGTTCCAAGGCGGGGCCTTCTGATCCTCCGATTAATTCGATGACTAAATCAATGTCGTCTCTTTTGGGAAGATCAACAACATTATCAACCCAGTCATAGCCAGAAAGATCAATACCACGGTCGCGATTTTTATTTCGCGCTGATATTGCGATAACTTCAATTTTGCGGCCTGTTCTGCGTCCAATCAGATCGGCGTTATCTTTCAATAATTTAAGTACGCCACAACCGACCGTTCCTAAGCCGGCTAATGCTATTCGCAAGCCCTGCACCATATATATCCCATAAATTTTGCCTGTTAGCAGTTACTTGCCCTGACAGCGTTTTTATTTCAAGCTTGATACGCCTATGAAGCCCTTTAAATAAAGAAAATTGAGATCAGAAGCATAACAAATTTTTGGAGAAAAGGGCGGTTTTTCCCTTAGCCCAAAAGAAAGGCAGCTCTCTTGTGTTTTCGGTATTTGATCATTTGAGTGGCTTTTGTTCTGTATTGCTGACTTACAGCATTTCTTTTTTTCTCGGAGGTCTGATCGGTCTAGAACGCCAAATACATCAAAGGATTGCTGGGCTGAGAACGAATATATTAGTCGTATTAGCCACAACCTCTTTTGTAAATTTATGTATGCGTATGGGGTCAACGACAGATGCTATTAGGGTTATTGCTTCTGTTGTTTCCGGCACTGGTTTTCTGGGTGCTGGCGTGATTATGAAAGACGGCATGAATGTTCGGGGCTTAAATACAGCAGCCACAATCTGGTGCTCAGCTGCGGTTGGTACCTGTGTTGGAATCGGCCAATATGCTGTGGCCGCATTGCTCACTTTTTTTGTTATTTCAGGTAATACGTTACTGCGTCCTTTGGTGAAATGGATAAATCACTTACCCATTTCTAAATCTGAACCTGACACATCTTATTATCTAACAGTCACTTTGAAGAAAAATGACCATTCTAAAATTCAAAAAAGAATATTCGATAAAATCGATTCTCTCCAATATCAGGTGAATTCAGTTGAGTTAGAAAAACATGATGCCGAATATTTTGAGATGACCATACATCTTGGTCATAATGTTTCAGATACCCAGGCATTAAGCAATCTCGCGATTGAGATTGAGGGTTGGGAAAATATTCAGCATGTCGCGTGGAATAGCGATTTGTGATTATATTTTTTTGCTATTGATTGTCATTTATTTAATTTTATTTTTTGAAATTAAAAATTGTAAAAATATAACAATATAAGCGACTTTTTGTTTGTAATTTTTCATAAATATCGAGTGATAAAGATAATATATATCACTACAACATGGTAAGCTTGTTAGAAAACATCAGAGTAACAGATCACGAAGCGGTGAAAGATTGACGGTAAATTTTGTAAGACTAACCTACCGAAATAGATATCATGGCTTAGTGAATGGAGCAAAAAATGACATCAAGTCCATTAGAAGCGCTGGAAAATGATTACGCGGATATTCGGGATGAAGTGCGCAAATTATGCGCAGAATTCCCTGGTGAATATTGGCGCAAACTGGATCGGGAAAGCGCTTATCCGACTGAATTTGTGAAAACACTAAGCGATGCAGGCTATTTGGCGGCACTGATTCCTGAAGAATTTGGTGGATCAGGTTTACCGCTTTCAGCCGGTGCTGCCATTCTTGAGGAAATTCAGCATTGCGGCGGCAATGCCGGTGCATGTCACGCCCAAATGTATATTATGGGTGCTTTGCTGCGTCATGGAAATGATGAGCAAAAGAAGAAATATTTGCCGAAAATTGCTTCTGGTGAATTAAGACTTCAGGCTTTTGGGGTTACCGAGCCAACCAGCGGTACCGACACAACCTCTTTAAAAACATTTGCCGAGAAAAAAGGCGACAAATATATTGTTAATGGTCAAAAAATTTGGACATCAAGAGCCGAACATTCTGACCTGATGCTGCTTCTTGCTCGGACAACGCCTAAAGATCAAGTTGAGAAAAAGACTGATGGTTTATCTGTCTTTTTGGTCGATATGCAGAAAGCTTTGGCTGATGGTGGTATGACCATTCGTCCTATTCGGGCAATGATGAATCATTCCACGACCGAAGTATTCTTTGACAATATGGAAATTCCTGCTGAAAATCTGGTCGGAGAAGAGGGTAAGGGTTTCCGTTATATTCTGTCTGGGATGAACGCCGAGCGCGTTTTGATCGCTTCCGAATGTATCGGGGATGCGAAATGGTTTATCGAAAAAGCACGCGATTATTCTAAAGAACGTGTGGTTTTTGGTCGGCCGATTGGCGCCAATCAGGGTATCCAGTTTCCTATTGCTAGAGCCTATGCCCAAATGCGGGCAGCCGAATTGATGGTGTATCACGCCGCCCATTTGTTTGAACAAGGCGAACGGGCAGGGGCAGAAGCCAATATGGCTAAAATGTTGGCAGCAGAAGCCTCATGGGCTGCAGCAGAAGCCTGTGTCCAGACTTTGGGCGGTTTTGCGTTCGCTGAAGAATATGATGTCGAACGAAAATTCCGTGAAACCAGACTGTATCAGGTCGCCCCAATTTCAACGAATCTGATTCTGGCCTTTCTTGGTCAGCACGTTCTTGGAATGCCGCGCTCTTACTAAACTTCTTTCTTTCCCCGATATGATGACTGGAGAGGCAACTCTCCAGTTTTTTGCAGGAGGTTTTTATGAATAGCACCTCATCAACACAAGCCGAGTTGGATGTTGAATTTTTGCGGGGCTGGATAGGCCGTGAAATGACGGCCGAAGATGTCATTTCGGAAGAATTGGCCAAACGCTACACCGCGGTTCTCGATTTGCCATCTTCTTCATTAGAAAAAGGTGCTGTTGCTCCGCAGCTCATTCATTTCTGTTTGGCACCTGCTGTCGTGTCGGGAAAAGAATTAGGTGAGGATGGACATCCTGCCAAAGGTGGCTTCTTACCACCTATACCTTTGCCACGTCGTATGTGGGCAGGGGGTGAAATCCATTTTTTTTCTCCGCTTCGTATCGGGGATAAAGTTTGCCGTCATAGTCGTATCGTCGATGTTGTACCAAAAAAAGGCCGTAGCGGCTTACTCTGCTTTGTTACCGTCGAACATGAAATGAAAGTGGACGGCGAAACCAAAATACGCGAACGGCAAGATATTGTTTATCGGGAAGCTGCAACCAAGCCAGCACCACAACCCGCAGCTCCATTACCTGCCATTGGTCGGGGAGAGCATACGCATGACATAACACCGACAACACCTTTGCTGTTTCGCTATTCCGCGATCACTTTCAACAGTCACCGTATCCACTATGACCGGAATTATGCCGTCAATGAAGAACATTACCCTGCATTAGTGGTGCATGGCCCGTTGCAGGCGTCTTTGCTGATTCATTTTGCAGCTAAAATTAAAGGCACTTTGCCAAAACAGTTTTTGTTTCAAAGTCGGTCGCCATTATTCGACGATGCAGATTTTTCATTAAATGCAACGGTGAATGAAAAAGGTTTGTCATTATGGACATGTCGTGAAGGCGGCGCTGTCGCTATGAAGGCTGAGGTTGTATTCGATGACTAACTTTTCTTGTATTTCGCCTCTCTTTGTTCCTGCTTCCCGTCCTGAACGCTTCATTAAAGCAGCAAGCTGCGGCGCAGATGCAGTCATTATTGATCTTGAAGACGCTGTCGCTGACAAAGATAAAGATCAGGCGAGAGCTTCCCTTGATACGGGTTTTACCGATTTACCCGTTTTTATTCGGATTAACGGGGCTGATACGGCTTGGCATCAGGGTGATGTTGAGGCTGTAGCCGCTCTACCGGATTTGGCAGGCGTTATTTTCCCTAAGGCTGAAATAGGCACAGCCCTGACCGCATTCGCTGAAAATTTAAATGAAAAAATAGCCTTGATCGCCTTGATCGAAACGGCGCAAGGGTTAGCCGATGCGCGCCAATTGGCGCAGATGTCTCAGGTCAAAAGACTGGCTTTCGGTTCTATCGATTTTTGTGCTGATATGGGATGTTCTCATAGTCGCGAGGTTTTATTATCTGCTCGCAGTGAACTGGTTCTGGCTTCGCGATTGGGGAAGAAGGTTGCTCCTTTGGATGGGGTAACGACAACCATTGATGATCCAGCACCGATTGAAGCCGATGCCCGTTATGCCCGCAGCCTTGGCTTTGGTGGCAAGCTTTGTATTCATCCACGCCAAATCACCCCGATATTCAAAGGCTTCTTGCCAGATGATAGTGAAATCGCGTGGGCTCATCGCGTTTTAGCCGCAGGCGAAGGGGCGCAAAGGGTTGATGGTGCCATGGTAGACGAGCCTGTTCGTATTCGTGCCCGAGCTATCTTGGCGCGTTCAGAGAAAATGAAGACGGTTTAACCGTAATAAAATAATAATGTCGCACGAGCGGCTAGAAATATTCTGCATCGGGTGATGGAAAACGCCTATTTAGGGAAACGCGTTTTCTATCAAAAAAGACTTTACATCTTTTTTTGAAGTGTAAAACTGGCAACTGGCAACTGGCAACTGGCAACTGGCAACTGGCAACTGGCAACTGGCAACTGGCAACTGGCAACTGGCAACTGGCAACTGGCAACTGGCAACTGGCAACTGGCAACTGGCAACTGGCAACTGGCAACTGGCAACTGGCAACTGGCAACTGGCAACTGGCAACTGGCAACTGGCAACTGGCAACTGGCAACTTTAGCGGGATATAATCTGACTGTTTTCGCTTGTTATGTATGGTGTGCTATTTGAGAAATCGATGGAAAGGCTAAAAGAGGCTTTCCCGTTTGAAAACGCTTTTCTTTCTAGACTCTGAACTTCAAAATCTAATGTACCGTTTGATTGGCAGGTCATATTTATTTTGTTGCATTGGTTGGTGACCGTATCAGCTATCAATCGATAAGAGCGGATTGGCCATCTAATAAGGTAATTTCGTTTTTGTGCTATAATTTGATCTAGTGATTGTTGCTTACCAAAAAATTAATGACCGGTTTATAATGTGCAAGCATCCATGGGATAGCTTGTTCGGGGTTATCTTGAGCCGCTTGGTAATATTCCGATAAGAAACTTGCTGCTTGTATTTCAAGATCAATGCCAGTGGAAGGCACTTCTTTCTGTGAAACCGATAGGGGAATAAATTTTTCTGTCCTATCCACAGGCTCTGTGGATGGAATATATTCTGCCGTTTGAGAAATAATTGCGTCGTTTTGAATGTTGGATCCTGCTTTTTGTAATGAAGGTTGGGAAGGCGTGTACTTCAGAACCTTTTTTTGTCGTACATTATAAATACAATTAAGCGTTATTGGGTAAAAATTATGGCTAGCATTTGCCAATTTCGCGCTATTATTTGTTAATGTTAGAATATCAGGGTTCTCGGGATTGGCTTTTACATTATCAAAGCTGTGGTTACCCTCGTCATTCCATGAAAAACCATGTGGACTCGCTCTTAAATAATCATCAACACCCTCATCGCATCCAGCCTGAGCCTCTTTCCCAAATTTTATGCTTGGCGCATCTGAATCACGATTAGAAGATTTTTGTGCCGTATTACTATTATTACAAGCTGAAAGACCAGCGGTGGCGACGAGAAGAGCCGAAGACAGAAATGTGAGTCTCATTATAATTCGATAGCGAAGTATCGAAAAACTATCCATCTATTTTAGGACAGGAATCAACCAAAGCTTTTTGAGCGCAAGACAGCTAAGCTCGACTGAGCTTTTATTCGATTAAAGATTTTAGGAATGTAACCGAAAAAGGTGAAAATGGCGGAGACGGAGGGATTCGAACCCTCGGTAGGAGTTGTACTCCTACGACGGTTTAGCAAACCGTTGGTTTCAGCCACTCACCCACGTCTCCAGCGCTTCAATGATGGCTTGTGGAAACGGGCTATAACCATCTCCTGATCTATGATCAACAACTCAATGCAAAGAAAAGCGATTTTTTTTATAAAAAGTGCATTTTTTGGCAAAAATGATCAGAATTTAAGAGATCGTAGCCTTTTTTTCTGCCTAGTTTTGGGCGTAATTGCGTTTCCAGCGGCTTATTTGTGTGAGAGTAGAGCTTTTTTTATTCAGGAAAAGAGATAAAAAGCCGAAAACTGAATGTCTGGTTGTCTCTGCCCCGATATTATTCGGCGCAATATGCCGTTGCGGCCATGGTCTGAAAATTCTGGCATTCTGATCAGGCAGATCGAGGAAAATTCGACGCAGCTATATTCCAATAAAGTTTTTTGATTTTAGAGTTGTGCGAACAGGCATCCTAGAACGAAGGCCGTATACCTCTTAACATGCTTCTTTCCATTAAAAGTTAAGAGCGAAGGGGGCGAAATGTCATCAGAGCATCGGTAAGAGGCATAAGCCGAGCGGGGTGACACGTTATTAATTATTTTGTCTTACTAGACGCTGATCTGTGCAAAGTGATTTTGTCTATCCGATGATCAGATAGGTTGTCCCTCTTGGTTCTGGCATTGAAAGCGTGGCGCTATGAGTGGTTCTGCCCTGCATCAAAACGCATAAGGCTATACTTAGCCATTCCCCTCGCGCAGGCTAAAGAGATAGCCATCTGATTACGAGTTATTGCGGCTCTCCAGAAGTTAATAGTTCTGCGGCTTCGGTCAGTTAAAATGATGAGCAAGATATCTTATTAAAATCCTTGCCAAGGAAATCATTGAAATCGCAATGGAGGCATTCAGGAAAAACAGCCGAAGGCGACTCCGCCCGCGTGGGTTGATTAGCGCTAAAACGGCAAGTTCTAGGCATGTAAGTATAATGGTAGATATAAATTGGAGAGACCAAAAATCGAGGGTATCTTTGACGAAAAAATTGTTAAGAATGCATAACACAACGAAAACAAGCAGACTTGCTAATATGAGCAATCTACGTTTTTTAACATTTAAAGGTCTCCTTAAACTATTATCTATTGATTATTCTCAATGGTATGTCGCCGTTCTTTTGTGTTGATCTAACCTTTTGCAATTCAAAAATTTTTTGGTTTTATAGGCACCGAAACATATGGTTCCGCCGATGATGACATCACTAGCGATACCGACAGTCGCCCCGGTAGTGCCTGCAAAGCTACCTGCAATGCCGCCTTCTTTTGCGCCGAGGTTTTAGCCGATGAAAAGCACCACAAACTGTCCCGAATTCAGTAATGTCGCCAGCATTATGCTCTGATATAAAGTGTGTAAGGGTTGTCGCCAAAGTCCTACTGGATGTAGTTTTATTTGTTTTAAGTGTCTTTTTTATATATCTATTTTTCCGCTCTTTTTAAAATAAAAATGTAATATTATTTATAATAACATAATTATATTACTATAATGAGTTATCTATTGTCAACCTTAAGTGCTGATTTATTTTATCTCGTGAAATTATACCATTACTCTGCGCCAATTTTTGCTTAAGAAGAATAGGTGAAGTGATTGATGGAAAATATTGTAATCTGCTCCACCTGTATTTGTAGCGTTTTTATATTATTATCTGATCATTTAAGTGCATTGTGGCGATGATGGTGCATTTTATTGTTATACTTAGATGTATGTGCAGTTCATTATTAATGTTGTTTTCTATTAAGTGCTCTAGTAATTTGTTTATGAATGGCGACTGCCGCGACCTTGTTGAGAAAAGGCTGCGTTTGTTGTTTCTTAACGCGGATGTTCTGTTGCTAGGGGCGAGCGCAAGAAGGCTAGGGCGACAAGTTGTCCCATTCTGATACTAGCAGGAAAAGTTATTAACTGAGGAAGATGGCAGGGCGCTAGGGCAACGGATATTAAAAGTAAAATAGCGATGTAGGTTTGATTATTTTCTAGCTAACGACGGCCATCCTTTTATCGAGCTGCTATCTGCCGGATGGGTGGGCTAAAGAAAATGATTAGTTTTTAGAGAAGAGAGAATCTATTTTTTGTTATTATGAAGGCGCTCATAGCCTAAAGCCTGCGCGCTTCAATGATGTGTAAGCATTAAGAACCAAGCTGTGTCCCTATCCTGAAAGATAGGGACTGCTTGTTTTTCCGCTCTAAAACGTAAAGAGCAAGTGTATTTAGTCAGCCAAGTGGCTGATGATGAAGCTATAGGCCTCGGCGGTTTCTTCCAGACGGGCATAGCGTCCAGACTTTCCGCCATGACCTGCGCCCATATTGATTTTGCAAAGAAGTTCGTTGTTATCGCTTTTTGTCGCACGGAGACGGGCTGTCCATTTGGCCGGTTCCCAATAGGTGACGCGGGGGTCATTTAGTCCGCCAGTGATAAGCATGGGGGGATAAGACTGCGCCGTGACATTGTCATAGGGGCTGTAGGACAGGATAAGGTCGAAGGCCTTCTCATCTGTAATCGGATTACCCCATTCCGGCCATTCTCCCGGCGTCAAAGGCAGGCTTTCATCCAGCATCGTATTCAGAACATCGACAAAAGGCACCTCGGCAACGACAGCACCCCATAATTCAGGATCGGTATTGCTGACGACGCCCACCAATTCACCACCCGCTGAACCGCCGTGGATTGCGATATTTCCGGCTTGGGTGAATTTATGGGTAATAAGGCCTTTGGCAACATCACTGAAATCATGGAAGCTATTCCAACGCTTTTCGAGTTTGCCATCAAGATACCATTGATAACCCAGATCATCGCCGCCGCGAATATGGGCAATGGCATAGGCGAAGCCCCGATCCAGTAAGCTGAGACGGCTGGTTGAAAAATAAGGGGCGATGCTGATGGCATAGGCACCATAACCATAGAGCAGTAATTTGCCTTGCCCTTCTTTTTTGAAATCTTTCCGATAAACAACCGTGACAGGAACAAGAACATCGTCCCGTGCCGGAATCATCAAACGTTCACTGGTATAGGATTCTGAATCATAGCCAGAGGGCACTTCCTGTCTTTTCAGGAAATGGAGCGTTTTTGAATCGGGATCGTAATCATAGACTGTCGGCGGAGTGACCATCGATTCATAGCGCAGGCGATAGTAAACCGGATCATAGGATGGATTGTGATCAAAGCTGACACTGTAACTGGCTTCAGGAAAGTCGATATATTCTAATTGACCATCGGGATTGCGAAGGATGATCTGGTCGAGACCTTCTTTTCTGGCTGAAAGAAGTAAATGGTTAGAAAAAGCGTGCAAATCGGTCAGATATAACTGATCAGAGCCAGCAATTTCAGTATGCCAATCGGAAGGTGTGTCGAGGCTGGCACTGGCTAATCTGAAATTGACATGTTGATCATTGGTCAGAATCCAGAGTTTGTTTTGGCCGCTATCGACGGAATAAAGCCGTCCGGTTTTTCGGGGGCTGATCAGATTAGGCTGGCTGTCGATGTCATCACTTGGAATGAGGTAAATTTCACTGGTTTGGTGATCGCTGGATTCGAGGAAAATCCATTCCCTATCCTGACTGCGGGAAATCGAAACCCGAAAGCCTTCATCCTGTTCACGGTAAATTTCACGATCATCGGTGCTTTCCTGCCCAATGAAATGGCGGATTGCCCGATAATTGCGCCAATTATCATTGACCTCGGTATAAAGAACGGCGCGTGAATCCGCTGACCAGACGACTGCACCATTGACGACCGTGCTGACTGTTTCGATATCTTCGCCGCTTTCGAGATCACGTATTTTCAAGGTGAAACGTTCGGCGCCGTTATTGTCACATGTCCATGCGGCCAATTGTCCGTCGGGGCTAATCGCTAAAGCGCCCATGCGGAAATAGTCATGTCCTTCTGCTTCGGCGGCTTCATCAATCAGAAGTTGCCGTTTGTCGTCGCTATCGGCCATTAAACGGCGATACCATGCCCGATATTGGCTACCGGATTGGAAAGACCACCAATAGAGATAATCGCCATCCTGCCATGGCATGGCTTGTTCATCTTCTTGAAGTCTAGCCTTCATTTCCGAAAATAGTTGATCGGTCAAAGCCACCCGTGGTTTCATCGCCTGTTCGAAAAAGCTGTTTTCCTGTTTGAGGTAATCCAGAATTTCAGGATTATCGACCGTGGGATAATGAGGATCTTTTAACCATGCATATTCATCCTGAACCGTTTTTCCGTGAAGGGTAAAACTGTGCGGCGTGGGATGGGCAAGGGGCGCCTGAGGCAAGGAAGACGACGATCGTGACACAGAAAATCACCTTTGTTTATAATTTCTGACATTGTCGGATATATTCTTACGATATGATCTGACAGCGTTAGAAAGTAATGTTATGTGTTTGTTTATTAAAAGATAGGCCGAAGGAAGAGCATGTCCAGTCATAGGCAGCGTTTAGGGGCGTTAAGAACAGAATTAGCCCGTGAAAATCTGAATGGTTTTTTTGTCCCTTTAACCGACGAGCATATGAGCGAATATGTCGGCGCCTATGCATGTCGATTGGAATGGTTGACCGGATTCGCCGGTTCCGCAGGCTCTGCCGTGGTGTTGCAATCATTGGCCGCGATTTTTGTCGATGGTCGATATACTATTCAGGTGAAAGAACAGGTTGATCCCGAATTATGGGATTACAAATCTTTACCCGCTGATGATCCGGTTGAATGGGCTATTGCCAATTTAAAAGCTGGCGACAGAATTGGCTATGACCCTTGGTTAGCCAGCATTGGTTGGGAAAAACAGGCCCGTCGCCGTTTAGAAGACCATAAAATAAGCTTAGTTGCGGTTTCGAATAATTCAATAGATCAGGTGTGGTCTGATCGGCCGTTGCCTTCTCAAGCTCCCGTTTTTATCCAGCCAGAGCATTTGGCCGGAAAAACTTCCGAGCAAAAGCGGCAGGAAGTCGCAAGCTGGTTAGAAAAAAGACAGGCGGATACGCTGGTTTTGACGGCGCTCGATTCGATCGCGTGGTTGTTCAATATGCGGGGCAGTGATGTCACCTGCACACCCGTCGCTTTGGCATTTGCCTTTACGCATAAAGATGGCTCTGCTGATCTTTTTATTGATCCGGTGAAAGTCGATGATACTTTCAAGAAAGCTATGGGCGATAGCGTTCGTTTCCACGATCAGGCGGTTTTCCCCGAAGCTTTAAAACAGTTGTCAGGTAAATCGGTGGTCATTGACCCTGAAAGAACCGTGGCGGCTATTGCGTCTTTGCTGCGGGAGGGGGGCGCCCATCTTTTTTCAGATCGTGATCCGGTCGTATTGATGAAAGCGATTAAAAATCACACTGAGATTGAAGGTCACCGTCAAGCCCAGCTGTGGGATGCCGTTGCTTTAGCTAAATTCTTCTGTTGGTTATCTGACGCTGCCCTTGAGGGGGATGTGACGGAATTATCGGCGGCTGAAAAGTTATTGGGCTTCCGGCAGGAAAGTGGTCATTTGGTTGATCTTTCCTTTGAAACGATATCAGCTGCGGCGGCGCATAGTGCGATTCCCCATTATCGGGTGACGGAAGTCAGTAACTTACCTTTGAAAAAGGGTGAAATTTATCTGGTGGATTCCGGCGGCCAATATCCGAATGGCACGACCGATGTGACCAGAACCGTGATTATCGGCACGCCAACGGCTGAAATGAAACAGCGTTTCACCTTGGTTTTAAAAGGCCACATTGCCTTGGCAACGGCAGTCTTTCCGGCGGGAACCTCTGGCGGTCAATTAGATAGTTTTGCACGTCAGTATTTATGGCAGGCCGGTGTCGATTATGCCCATGGAACAGGGCATGGCGTAGGGTCATTTTTATCGGTTCATGAAGGGCCTCAGCGGATTTCACCTTCTGGCGGTGCCTTTGCCGGTAGTAATGAAGTTTTGCGGGCAGGGATGATTCTGTCCAATGAACCCGGTTATTATAAATCAGGTGCTTACGGTATCCGCATCGAAAATCTGTTGCTGACTAAACCGGTTGAGGTTGCCGGAGCAGAGAAGCCTTGTCTCGGTTTTGAGACCCTGAATTTCACGCCGATTGATCGCAATTTGATTGAGGTCTCTCTTTTGAGCGAATCAGAGATTGATTGGCTGAATCAGTATCACCATGAAGTTTATCAAAAATTGCTACCTTTCCTGTCGATACAGGAAGCGGAATGGCTGAAAGCGATGACTGCGCCTTTGGAGGGGTAATGATTATATGAAAAATATTATAGGAAACAATGTTTTTAACAAAAAATAGGTGATATTTTATAGAATCCTTGCGAGAAGTCTGGCTTAACTGTAACAACAATGCGTTTGAATGCGCGGGATAGAGGAAGCGCTTGTGAAAAAAATTGAAGTCGTCATCAAGCCTTTTAAACTGGAAGACGTGAAGGCCGCTCTGACGGATGCGGGTATATCCGGCATTACCGTCACAGAGACCCGAGGATATGGCCGACAAAAAGGGCATACCGAGCTGTATCGGGGCGCTGAATATGTCGTCGACTTTCTGCCCAAGGTAAAACTGGAAACCGTTGTGCCGGATGAATTGGTAGAAAATGTTGTCGAGGCTGTGACTGTCGCTGCCAGAACAGGCCGTATCGGGGACGGAAAGATTTTTATAAGCGATGTGTTGGACGCTATCCGTATTCGTACCGGAGAGAGAGGCACTGAGGCGATTTAAGCCAGATTGGTTAATTGTAAAGAACAGGCTTTTAAGCTACGCACACGCATCTGTTTTTCGTCTTATCCCTGTCAGGACATTTAAAGGGTAATCTATTATGGCCAATTCGGCATCTGATTTGCTTAAGCTTATCAAGGAAAAAGAAATCGACTGGGTCGATCTTCGTTTCACCGACCCCAAAGGCAAATGGCAGCATCTGACCATGTCAAGCACGGTCGTCGGCGCAGACGATCTGAATGACGGTTTCATGTTCGATGGTTCTTCGATTGAAGGATGGAAAACGATCAACGAAAGCGATATGATCCTGAAACCGGATCTGGACGCATTCTATATTGATCCGTTCTCGTCTTCTCCGACGCTGATTTTGATCTGTGACATTGTTGAACCGTCAAATGGCGAATTCTACAGCCGCGATCCGCGTTCGACCGCAAAACGCGCTGAAGCCTATGTCAAAACCTTAGGTCTTGGTGATACCGTTTATATCGGTCCTGAAGCCGAATTTTTCCTGTTTGACGATGTCCGTTTTGACAGCGGCTATAACGGCAGCTTCTATCGGGTTGATGATATCGAATTGCCGACCAATAGCGGTCGTGAATACGATAACGGCAACCTTGCCCATCGTCCGGGTGTCAAGGGTGGTTACTTCCCAGTTGCACCAGTTGATTCTGCTGTCGATATCCGTGGTGAAATGGTTTCCACGATGTTGGAAATGGGTCTTCCCATGGACAAGCATCATCATGAAGTGGCACCTGCTCAGCATGAATTAGGTTTGACCTTTGGTACCCTGACGCAGACGGCTGACCGTATGCAGGTCTATAAATATGTCGTGCATCAGATCGCACAGGCCTATGGCAAGACCGCAACCTTTATGCCGAAGCCAATTTCTGGCGATAACGGTTCTGGTATGCACACCCATATTTCTATTTGGGATGATGGCAAGCCAACCTTTGCTGGTTCCGAATATGCCGGTCTTTCTGAAAATGCCCTGTTCTTCATCGGTGGTATTATCCGTCACGCCAAGGCTATTAACGGTTTAACCAACCCTTCAACCAACAGCTACAAGCGTTTGGTTCCAGGTTTTGAAGCACCGGTTCTTTTGGCTTATTCTGCCCGTAACCGTTCTGCTTCTTGCCGTATTCCTTATGGCACCGGTGAAAAATCCCGCCGTGTTGAAATCCGTTTCCCTGATGCTACGGCCAACCCGTATCTTTGCTATACGGCTTTGTTGATGGCTGGTATCGACGGTATACAGAACAAGATTCATCCGGGCGCTGCCATGGATTGCAATCTTTATGATTTGCCGCCGGAAGAATTAGCCAAAGTTCCGACCGTTGCCGGTTCTTTGCGTGAAGCTTTGGATTCTTTGTCTGAAGATTTCGAATTCTTGACCAAAGGTAATGTCTTTACCGAAGATCAGATTAAATCTTACATCGAAATCAAGCGCGCTGAAGTGTTGCGTTGGGAAATGGCCCCCAGCCCAGTTGAATTCGAAATGTATTATTCTCTCTAATTTTAATCTCAATTCATTCTGTCTCTTGACAGAATAGAGGTTTTTAGAAAGGGGATGTCCGGAACTTATCGGGCATCCCCTGTTTTTATTAGTGTCTGTTGTTTTATTATATTGCGGCGTATTTTCTTTCGGGTTGTCGGGGGACAATTAAAAAACGTCCGTTCTTCATATTATAATCTTAAAGAGAGGTCTCTTATGGCTGTAACATCACGCCATGAACGTCCCGCGGAAAGAGGATGCCAGCCTTTATCTTTTCCGGCTTTTGTTCTGTTTATTGCCGGAATGATGGCTATCCCGTCGCTTGCTTTTGATGCCATGTTGCCCGCCTTGCCAGCGATGGGGGAAAGCTTTTCAATTACGACTCACAATGCCCAGCAGTGGGTTATTGTTGTCTATTTTCTGGGAATCGGTTTTGCCCAGATTTTTATGGACCTTTGTCTGATCGTTTTGGCCGTAAACCGGTTTTAATAACGGGATATATCCTGTTTATTTTGACTAGCCTTTTGGTCGGTATGGCACAAAGCTATCCGTTGTTATTGGCTGCTCGATTGATTCAAGGTGTCGCTGCGGCTTCATCCCGCGTTTTAGCCACCTCTATTGTGCGTGACTGTTTTTCTGGGCGTCGTATGTCCAAAGTGATGTCGTTTGCCGTCATCATTTTTATGGGGGTGCCTATTTTTGCACCTTCTTTGGGATCGGCTGTTCTTTTATTTGCGTCTTGGCGCTTTATCTTCTTTTCCCTGACACTGTTTACCCTGTTTTTTATCGCGATGATTATCTGGCGTTTGCCGGAAACCTTGCATCCAGAAGACCGGCGGGCATTGGATTGGACAGATACGATCAAGGCCGCCGGATTGTTTTTCAAGAACAGAGATACCGTTGCTTATACCGTTGCTTTGATGCTGATCGAAGGTGGATTGCTGGGGTATCTGAATTCAGTGGTTGAAATCTTTACCGATAATTTTCACGCCACGCCCAAAGTCTTCAACCTTGCTTTTGCGGCTGGTGGCGGTTTCATGATTATCGCCTGTTTGACCAATTCTTTTCTGGTCGAGAAAATCGGGATGCATCGTTTGGGGCATGGGGCGTTATTCATGATGATTTCGGCTTCCATCGCGCATGCCTTTTTAGGATATTGCGGTCTTGAATCTGCCTATGTTTTCGTCGTGATGCAGGGCATTACCATGTTCTTCTTCTCGCTTTGTATCGCTAACTTTTCTGCGATTTCTATGGAGCCTATGGGACATATCGCGGGTATGGCTTCGTCTATCCAAGGCTTTATCTGGCTGGTTGGTGGCGACTTCTTTGGTGCGATATTGGGACAGATGTTTAATAACACTATTTTCCCGATGACCATTGGTAATGCTGTTTATGGGTTGTTTGCCCTTGCCGTTATCTTATGGGCTGAAAGAGGACGGCTTTTTGTTGCCAAAGAAGGTCAGTAATCTTTCGATATTCTGATGTTGCCACTAGAACGTCCCAAGGTTGATACTGACGATAACAGGGAAAGCCAGCGGTTGATTTGAAACTGGACACTGGTCAGGGAATAACCCTGACCATCGGTTTCTACCTCAACATAGGTGTGCCGTCCGATATATTTCCCAGCGGCCACTGCTGTTTTCTGGCTATTCTGGCTGGATGACGTAATTCTAAGCCGGTCAAGCCTGGCAAGTTTCCGCACATTATTAATCGGATCAACATTGGCACCGCCATGCCGTAGCTGGTTAAGCGCGCTGGCTAGCTGTAAGGCTTCTGGTGCAGATAAGTTGGTAAGAGAGCTTCCGAAGAGGAGCTGTGCCAGCAATTCGTCTTCCGGCATCGCAGGATTGCTGGTGAAGTTGATTTCTGGTTTCAAAGCCGTGCCGGTCACATGGATGGTTGCATCGGTCGAATTGAGCGTTGCTCTTGCTGTGAGATCAAGAGCGGGTTCCACCGGCACTTCACCTTGGAAACGAATATTGCCACGATCAATGGTAAAGCGGCGACCCGCGAAATCATAATTACCGCGAATAAGATCAGTTCGACCCCGAATAGACGGGTTGTCGACGCTGCCACCGATATCGAGTTCTGCCCGCCATTCGCTATCCAGCCCCATGCCCGTTACATTTAATCGATTATGCGCATGGGTTTTTAAATCTAATACCCATGCTTTAGGCGGTGTTTGGGAAACTGGATTTTCTTCAATCTGGTTGATCTCTCGAATAGGCAGGCGAGGGATAGATGCGTTGGAAGTTTTACCAAGTTGGTAGTTGGCGCGTTTGATCTGGATGTCTCCGCTGATACGGCCACCATCGCCTTCAGAATCCAAAGCAAGATCACCGGAGACCGTTGCCTTAAAGTCATCGCGGTTAATTAGAACGGCATCTTCTGCTCTCATATGGATGGCGAGACCAATGCCTTGAGCTGCGGCAAAATCGACAGTCGCTTTGCCATCAACCCTTCCTTTATTGGAAGTATCACCACTGAAATGATTTATAATCAGGCTGGTATCAGCAAAGTTACCTTGAAGCTGAACTTGGTCGATAGTTAACCCCGTTGTGGCACCTTCGAGACGACCTTGATTCATGGCTAGCTTGCCTGTCATGATCGGATGATTGATGCTGCCATTAATATCGGTAAAGAAGGCGAGACCACCTGAAAGGTCGATATTGTCGATACCAAGTAGCCGCCAGAGGGTTTCGCTGGCACCTTTGAAACGTATTTGAGCCCTCATCGGCATCTGACGAAATTGTGCAATCGTTGGCGTTAAGTTGCGTTCTTTTAACCATTCGACCTGCGCTCTTCCGACGATTTGGTTATTATCTTGGATGACCGCTCTTAAGGCCAATTTTTCAGGGTTAAGAATGGCTGCGATGCCTGCATCTACCGGACGGGATGACAAGAAAATACCGGATCGCGTTAAGCCCCTTAAGGTAAGATTGACCATGCCATTGAGGGCGGTTACCTGATCTTGTTGCCATGTAATTTGGCCATGGGCATATCCGCCCAGTCCCAATCCAGGGCGGAACACATCCATTAAAGAAAGCGGTATCTTTTCGAGGGTAACGCTGCCTTCTGTTTTGTTGTTACCCAGATAGCCTTTTAATTTGGCGCTGCCGCCGCCGACAATTTGTATTCGGCTTTCATCAAGGCGAAAACCGCCTTCTTTATCTTTGGTAATTTCAGCCGCTTTATCAAGATGAAGCCCGATATGCGCAATGCTACCTTGGCCTTCGATTGAGAAATGGTCACGGGATAAATGAACCAGACTATCCAGCGTAAAAGGTTGTCCGCGATTGCCGGAAGCGACCAAATGGAAAACCCCATCATCCCGATCCAAATGGAAATAGCCTTTCAACTGGCCGATATCGAATAGTCTGCCTTTGATATCTTCACCGGAGAGAATGCCATCAACGATCGAGCTATTTTGCCCTAATTGAATATGGGCAGTGATAGCACCATGCCGGACAGTGGATTCAAAGATACCGCCAAGCCGACCATTATTGCTGGCGAGGTCGATTTTTATCTGTTGCTGATTATTCATATCGGGATGCGCCGGAAGTTGAAAATCGACCTTGCCCGTCATCGCACCGCTGGATTGTAGCTGCCCGTTGAAACCTCGTCCGACAGAAGTGAGATCACCGGCAAGGCGAGAGGCTGAAACATCCAGATTTTGAACATGAATTAAAGTGGGTTGATGTGGAAGAATATCGATCCGACCTAGGCCTTTGAATGCTCCCAAGGGTGAACTGCCATTGCTGTGCCAGTCATAGCCTTTATTTGTGGGTTCTAAAGTTAGGCTGACTGTTTTTAAGCCAAGGCTATCGACCGGATGGTCGAGTTGAAGATCGACATGAGGATGGGCAATATCGCCATCCAATTTTAGTTTTAAAGGACCATAACTACGCTGGTTACCGCTGCCAATAAGATGCAACGGATTGCCCGTGCTGTTATCCCGTCGCCCTTGTGCCGTCAGTTGAAGAGCAGGGGATTGCAAAATTATTTTTTGAAAGTCGGTATTCCCATCGGTATTGCGTATAAAATCGAGATTAAGGGTTGGCGCGCCTTCCATCAGCCCTTTTAAAAAAGCGTTTTCAAAATTTTCTGTCCATGCCTTCAAATGACCTGTCGATTTTACCCCGTCGATACCTGTGCGATGTTCGGCGTTAATATCACCTTCTATATTAAGAAGAGCAAATTCAGGTATCGGGTAACGGTCGATATGAGGCTGAACATGAACCTGATAACTTCCGTCTTTTAGATTAATGTTTAGGCTACCTTGCCCGCGTAGAAAATGGGAGGATAGCGTCGTTTTTTCGCAGATAAGATGATTGTCGCTGATATGGAAAAAGCCATTAACAACCAGATCACGTGTTAAATCTTCGGTCGTATGATCTGTGTGCGAGATGTGTTTGACCGTCAATTTTAATGGAATGCGGGATACGCCATCCGATAAGAGGGTTTCGCCTTCCAAAACAGCATCTTCGTAATGTTCTTTTCCAAAAGAGAGCCAGACAGCCTTTAATTGATAGGTTAGACGTCCTTTTTCAAAGCTGCCATCAAGGTGGTTAGAAAGCGTGATATGTTCACCTTCCATCTTGGAATCGATAGCTTTTGTTTGCCTTAAAATGGTTTCAATAACAACCGAGTGATAGAAGCCTTTTCCAAAATCGATGCTGCCTTTCGCTTTGATATCAAGGGTTGGTGACAAAAGCTGTATCTGGCCATCAATGGCATGATTTTGTTGGTAAAAATCTGTCTTTATATGCGTTTCACTACCCAATAGACGCGCCGTTTTCGGCTGAGCGAGACGGGACAACGCCGCCATTCCAACAATATGCCAATGGCCTGTATTCTGTTGCAGGCTGATATCGGCAAGCACACTGTTATCGAGCAAAGCATGGATATGTCCTTGCCAATTTTGCCATTGCCCTTTGCCGTTGAGGTTAGCGGTTAGCGTTTTTTTGAAACCAGCAAGATCAGCAATAACGCCTTTTTCAGGCGCTGTGAGGTCAGCCCTTAAATCAAATCTGTTCTTTTCAGGGTTGATATCCGCCAGAAAGTGGAAGTTGTCCTTTAGGGTCGACGTAATGGTCAGGTCGGCTTTTAACTGACCCGCAGTAGATAAGGCATGACCCATGATATTCATGACCGGAATAAGCGGTTTTTGTTGTTTTTCGGCGGATGTATTTTGAGGAATAACCTCAAGATGCGTGATGACCAGATTGTCGATTTTGATATAGTTATTGGGCAGTCTGAAGGGTTTTCCTTGCGAGCGAAGATGGGGCAAACGCCATAAACGGGCGGATGATGCCTGCAAGTTTTGGATATCCCAATGCCGTTTCCATAGATCCCATAGCTGCCAATCAAGGGTTAACGTTGGTATTTCCAGAAATACACCATCAAGATCATAAAAACGGAGCCTGTCTATGTGCATTTTATGCCAAATAGAGCCGTCGATATGGTCTATTGAAAAATGAAGACCCGTTGCAAGGCGCTGTTTTTTGATTTCATCGACAATAAGGCGATGGCCAATAGATGAGTCCAGAAAAAGCAGAAATGCCGATGGGATAACGATGATAAAAATTAAAAGGGGGAGGATGATAAAGCGCCAGAGAAGGCGGGCTTTGGGAAAGCTTCGACCCGTCTTTTTATTCAGCGTTATCCTATTCCCTTTACCCGCCATCTGATCGGCGGTCTCTTCGTTAGGGGCAGGGGGCATATCTTGATTTTGAGCCATCAGAAAGCCTGTCCCAATGACACATAGACACCGATGCGATTTTCACCCGGACGGCGATGTAACGGTGTGCCCAGATCAACACGCATAGGTCCAAAGCTGGTATAATAACGCAAGCCCAAACCTGTCCCCAAGCGCAGACCGCTCATTTGAGGTAAGGTCGAGGTATAAAGATTACCGGCATCAAGAAAGGGCACCAGACCAAGGTCGCCAAAACGGAAGCGTGTTTCGATCGAAAATTCTGCAAGGCTGGAGCCGCCGAGTGGTTCTCTATTCTGATTAAGATGACCGATCGCCTGATAGCTGAAACCACGGACGGAGCCACCACCACCAACATAATAACGGCGAGATGGGGCAAGATCACTGCTGTCGCTGCCGACGATAGACCCCATTCTAACCCGTCCAGCAAGAACGATGTTATGGCCAAGGGGTTGGTAGCCGCTCGCATCTATTTGGGTTCGAATATAGGGCACGGTTTTATGCAGAAATGAAATTTCGGGTGAGGCGTGAGCGCTGATCCGAACGCCCTTGGTCGGATTAAGCAAGTTGTCACTACTGTCGTAACCAAGTTCGCCCGGCAAAGCGGCAATCAGATATTGGTGATGACCCGCACCATAGCTGTAATAACCGTTATCGCGTTCATCTGAGGCGATAAATTGGCCACCAACCGACCAGACCCATTTTTTTTGCCAGATAATGTTTGTTTCTCGTTCGAAACGGCCAGATAAGGTCGCAGTTCGGGCATCATAAGCACGTCGTTTGGTATGCACGACGGAAAGGCTTGAAGATAATATTCGATCTCTTGCGCCTTTGTTCCCTTGTCTGAGAGAGGCTCCGACGCCTTGGTCGCGGGTACCCAATGTGCCAGAGAAAGTAACCGCACCTTCCGGTTTGATCATATTGCGATGCGTCCAGCTGACATCCGAGCGGACACCTTCACCATTACCATAACCAACCGTTCCAGCGATGGTATGAAGTGGTGCTTTTTCTGTCGTGACAACAATATTAGTGACATTGGGATGGTTAGGGTCAGCAACCGGTTTTAGTTGGATAGTTGAGACTAGACTGGTTTGGACAACCGCTCGCCGTAAATCATCAATTAATACGGAATCGTAAGGTGTTCCGGGGTGGAAACGGGCGATTTCGTTGAGGTGATGCGTATCTAGAGCTTGACCGTTGCTATTAAGAATAATTTCGCCAAATTTCTGGGGCTTACCTGTATCCACATTCATGACCAGACTGCCTGAATGGGTTTGGTGATCGACCACAACATCCGGCGGCGATAATTGCGCAAAAGGAAATCCTTGATGACCGAGTTCTTTTTCCAGCTGTTGATCAGCCGAGATGATGGCACCTTGGTCAACCGGATCATCTTTATGGAGCGGGTAAATCTTTTGTAAACCGAGTTTGGGGGTGTCTTCTTTTTCAAGGCCGTTAATTTTGATGTCTGCAAAACGGTAAAGCTGTCCGGCTTTGACTGAAAATTGAATAACGATTTTATGTTTTTCGATGATCGGTGTCAGTTGGGATTCGACCGAAGCATCATAATAGCCGCCTGCCTGTAATAAGGCGGTTAGATTTTCGCTGTCATCCCTGATTCTTCTTCTGATTTGGGCGATATTCGCCCGCTTGCGCCTTGTCGAATACAGGGTGGAAAGACCATTGAAACTGGTTTGCCATATATGCTCACGCGGCGGGAGGCCGATAATCTTGACCGTGTAATGGTAACCAAGATTGCTTTCCGAAACGGATGACTTCTTTTGAGCAGCTACCGCAATTGGGGAATTTGTTTTTTATTGGAGGCTGTCGATAACCCGTTATCTGGGCTGGTAACTGTTTCGCTACTAGAATCTGTTTTATTCAGATCAGGCCATTCTACGCCCAGATCAAACCAGTTATCCAAAGGTGCCATCGAGAAGCTTTTGTTATTATCGGTCGGAGCCGTTTTTTCAGGGGGTGATTTTGCCTTTACCGGTTCGATATAAACAAGAAAGGCTGTGGCTGCGATCAACCAAGATGCAGCATATTTTTGTAATTTTTTTCTGAAACAGGCCGCTTCTTTTGACGTAGAGAAAAAAGGCCTATGAAAAAAGAGCATCAATCCGGCTTTGCCGAGGCATTCGGCATATGGTTTTCTGATAAACTCTTGAGGGTTGGCAGAAGTTCCTGATAGTTGCTGATGACGCGGTCAGCACCTAGCGATCTTGCGGGTTTATCAGAGTAGCCGAAGCTGACAACAATAACGGGTAAATGGCCGTTATGACCGGTTTTGACGTCTGTAATGGAATCGCCCACAAAAGCTGTTTTGCCGCCGCCCATTTCGTCTATGACATCTAATATCGGTTTTGGATCAGGTTTTCTGACCGGAAAGCTGTCTCCGCCAATAACGGCAGAAAAATAATGATCCCAACCCAATTGGTGAATAATAGGGCGTGCCAGACATTCAGGCTTATTCGTATAGACAATCAGTTTTATGCCACGATCCTGAAGGCTTTTTAAGATGTCTTCGACGCCTTCATAAGGTTTGGTATGCACCAGAACATGTTTTTTGTAATAGGCCAGCATCAGCGGAAAGCCTTTTTCCATCAGCTGTTCATTGATGCCGCCAGTGACTTCCAAGGCTTGTTCCATTAATCGCCGGATGCCTTTTCCCATCATTTTTTCAACCTGTTCCTGTGTCGGAACAGGGCGTCCCATTTGTCCCAGAGCATAATCAAGGGCAGCATGAAGATCGGGCGAGCTATCTATCAGCGTACCGTCGAGATCAAAGCCGATAAAGTCAAAAGGAATCCGGGACATAACGGACAAAAAACTCCCTGATTGAATATAATATAAGGCTATTTATCCCCTTGGGGAGCCAGCAAAAAAAAGACAGAAACAGTATAGTGATTTAAAACCCTGCAAAAATACGCGGATTTATAAGGGGGCTTACCTTCAAAATTAAGTCTGCTCCCGTTCTGGAAATAAGAACAACTTCATGGCAAAAGCCGGATATAGGAGAGTTTTTGTTATGACTGCTCATAAGCCTTTTTCTGCTGTTATTTTGGCTGCGGGTAAGGGAACGCGTATGCGTTCTGATACCCATAAAATATTGCATCCCCTTGCTGGCAGACCTCTTTTAGGATGGGTCTTTGACAGCATTGCCCCTTTGTCGCCTGACCATATCGTGGTCGTGACAGGTTCAGGGCGGGAGCAAGTCGAAAATTATTTGGAACAGGCTAATTTGCCCGTTACTCCGGTTACCCAAGAAGAGCAATTGGGGACTGCTCATGCTGTGGCGCAGGCTAAAGCGGCATTAGACAAATTTAAAGGGGATATTGTCGTTCTTTATGGGGATGTTCCTTTAGTGCAACCCCAAACGGTGAAAGCCTTGTTAGCGCGTTTGCATGGCGAAGATAAGCCTGCTGTTTCTGTTTTGGCCTTTCGACCTGATGACCCCCGTCAATATGGGCGAATTGTGACCGATCAATCAGCACATATCCAAAAAATGGTCGAATATAAAGATGCGAGTGAAGAAGAGCGCCAAATTACTTTGTGTAATAGTGGACTTTTAGCCATAAGATCGGAAGATCTGTGGCCGTTATTATCCCGTGTCCAGAATAACAATGCCTCTGGCGAATATTATCTGCCGGATATTGTTATGTTGGCTTTGGCTGAAGGCCGTCAGGCTGTAACCGTCGAAGCCGAGGCATGGGAGGTTTCTGGCGTTAACAACCGTGCAGAGCTGGCTAGCCTTGAAGCTATCTGGCAAAACCGAAAACGGCAGGAAGTTATGAAGGAAGGGGCGAGCTTAATCGCGCCTGATACCGTCTGGTTTAGTTATGATACCGAAATTGGGCGGGATGTGACCATTGAGCCAGAAGTGTTCTTTGGGCAGGATGTCAAAGTAGCCAATGGTGTGACTATCCATAGTTTCAGTCATATTGAAGGCGCGGATATCAAAGAAAATGTCGAGATAGGCCCTTTCGCCCGATTACGGCCGGGAGCTGAAATTGCTGAAAAAGCGAAGATTGGCAATTTTGTCGAAATCAAAAAATCCAAAGTCGAAAAAGGCGCTAAGGTTAATCACCTGACCTATATCGGGGACGCTACCATCGGGGCTGGTTCCAATATCGGTGGCGGCACGATTACTTGTAATTATGACGGTTTCAACAAGAGCCGGACAGAAATTGGTGAGAAAGCTTTTATTGGATCAAATAGCGCTTTGGTTGCCCCTGTCCGTATTGGGGCGGGTGCTATTATTGCTGCGGGATCGACGATAACTCATAATGTGCCGGATGATAGTTTGGCCATTGCCCGATCAGAGCAGGAAAATAAAGCTTTGTGGGCGAAGAAATTTCGCCAGAGGAAAAAGAAGAAATAATAGAGAATCTGGTTTTTACCGAATTTCTTATGGCTTTGTTCATAGGGCAATAAATTAAAAAATCCGGCTACACTTTCGTGCAGCCGGATTTTTTTGCCATTTAGCGGGGTGGGTGATCGCCATCTGGATTGTGGCCAAGCACATTATCGAGCCAGTTTTTATCCAAAGCTGTATCGGTATTGTGGTTAGTTGGTTTTTCCTTGGCTCCATCTTGCTTGGCAGATGGCTTATCATTGCCTTTTGGCGACTGATCAGTATCGCCTGAATGCTTATCTACTGCAGGAGCGGAGGTAAGATCAGGGGAAACCGCAGGAATAGAAGGCTGAACTGCAGCTGCAGCATCACCGAAATAGGTTTCATCATCTGGCTCAAGCTGAGAATCCGGCAAGGTGACCTGCGTTTCGAACGGAATGATAGGCCGATCAGCGACAGCGACCCGCATATATTTCGAGAAAGCCATTGCCGGAGCATGACCACCCGACAAACCCGGAATAGGTTTGGAATCATCCCGTCCCATCCAGACACCCGTGGTCAAACCACTGGAAAAGCCGATGAACCAACCATCATGGTTTGATGATGTCGTACCGGTTTTACCGGCAACAGGGCGGCCTATCTGTGCGGCGCGTGCGGTTCCGGTTGCAACCGCCGTTTGTAACAGGTCAGTCATTTCGGCGGCCACCCAAGGGGCAACCAAGACCTGATCGCTGTTGTCTTCATGCTGATACAACAACTTGCCATAGCTGGTTGTGATACGGCTGATACCGTAAGGCGTAACCGCGATGCCTTTTCTGGCTACAACAGCAAAAGCGCGGGTCATATCAATGAGGCGAACATCAGACGTTCCCAACACCATTGAAGGCACAACGTCGATCGGCGTGGTAATGCCCAGTCTTTTCGCCATAGTGGCAACGGTATTGAAGCCAACCTGATTACCGAGTTTGGCGGCAATCGTATTTAGAGAAAAGGCAAAGGCCGTTCTGATGCTGATATCACCGGAGAAATGCCGCGAAGCGTTTCTTGGGCTCCAGCCGTTAATCGAAATGGGCTCATCAACAATCCGGTCATCCGGTCTAACACCGCTTTCCAAAGCTGCGAGATAGACAAACAGTTTGAAAGAAGACCCCGGTTGGCGGGTCGCCTGTGTTGCGCGATTATAAATAGACGAAACATAGTCGCGTCCACCGACCATTGCTCGAACAGCACCATCGGTATCCAGCGTAACCAAAGCACCCTGTGCACCCTTTGGGGTTTCATTTTGAATCGTGGTATCGGCTGCTCGCTGCATTCCAAGATCAAGCGTTGTCCAGACATCAATCGGTTCATTGCTGGGTTCGATCAGGGAATCTAGCTGTGCCAAAGCCCAGTCAGTGAAATAGCGGACGCCATTTTGACGGGGTTCGGCTGATAAGGCGACATTTTGGGGATCTGCATTGATCTGTTCAGTTGGATTGATCAGATGCTGTTCCGCCATTAGGCCTAAAACAACGCGTCCACGGCTAACAGCCGCCTCGGGGTCGGCGGTGGGAGAGTAGTTAGAGGGAGCCTTTACCAATCCAGCGATAATTGCCGCTTCTGGAAGAGAAAGCTGGGTCGCGGGATGGCCGTAGAATTTACGAGCGGCCGCATCAATACCGTAAGCACCACCACCGAAGTAAACCCGATTGAGGTAAAGCTCTAATATCTGATTTTTAGTGAATTTCTGCTCGATTGCCAAAGCAAGCAAGGCTTCGCGCGCTTTTCGAGCGACGCTGTAATTATTGGTAAGGAAGACATTACGGGCTAATTGCTGGGTAATGGTGGAAGCACCTTGCCAGCGTTTACCCTGACCATGCCGAATGACGGCTACCCCGACAGCCCGCATCATACCAACCGGATCAACACCGAGATGATAGCGGAAACGCCGATCTTCGGTTGCGATCATTGCCTGCGTCATGGCTTTGGGAATATCGTTATAAGGAATCCAGCGTCCATAGCCGGGGCCCATATTGACGATAACCGTGCCATCATTGGCATGAACCCGAATGGTTTGACCATTGGGAGATGCTTTCAGCTTATCGAAATCGGGAAGGCTACTCTTCGTCGTATAGACAGCTATTCCCAAAAGCACGGCTAAGGCCAAGACAATAGTCACCAGTATACCGCTGACGATCAAGGCAATGCGCAATAGTTTTCTTTTGGGGCGATTTTGAGGGGGCTTTGAAGGTTTCCGGCTCATTTCAGGGTCAATTAAAGAGAAAAGGGAGCATCAATTATGCTGACGGGAGGCTGTTTCTGTAGCAGCTTTAACGCGCCATAAGCGAAAAGGCGATTCTTTTGGTAACGGCATGCTTTCCAACCATGACGGCACCTGACCTTTTGCAAGCTGGGCGTAGAATCCATTTTTTGCTTCATTAAGGTAAATTGAGGATTCGGGCATCCCCGGACAAATCAATACCAGACTAATGCCGTGTCGTCTTATAATATTTTCTGCCTGTTCGGATGTCCCGCGAAAGGCATGATGCACATCCAAGATGGCGTCGGCATTGCGGTGATAGGGGCCTGCAATCGCCCGATGATGGGTCATCGAGATAAGTCTGGGTGCGAAATCAACAAAAGTTAGAACCGTGGCAGGGGGGATCGCTTCGATTGGTTTTAGTGCCGGAATGGTTGGGCATCTCCGCTCTGGATGAGAAGATGCCTTGTTATCATTGGCTGTTTTTTGATTTTGGGGCGGTTTTGCAGGTGCTGTGCTTTTTTTGGATAATAAATTTTTAAAGAAGAATTTCTTATGATCCTGATGAGACCATTCTGCTATTCTGAGCGGAAGTAGGCTGCTTGCTATGGCAAGAATAGAAAAAAGTGCCAGACTGTAGCCTAACATTTTTATCCATGATTTTTGGCCGTCCATCTTTGCCAAAAGACTCATGATCAGCCAGCAGCAAGCCGGAACAGATAGTAATTGTGCGGCTGGTGCCGTTCTTGTTTGCCAGGCGGTCATCGCCAACGCTGATAAAAAGAGCAATGTCAGATTGAGCCAGCCACCGATCTTAGGCGAAAAACGGTTATGCCACAAAGCGGGGAAAAGAGAGAGTAGTCCGACAAGCGGTAATGACAATATCAGGATAATGACCTTAATATCGCGGCTGTAAACAGGTTTTGCCTCACCGACATGTGACATCCATAATTTGTATAATTCTGGCGAAATCGCTTCGGGTCGGCCAAGGCATTGTGGCCAATTATAGGCGAATAATCCGCCGACCAAGATGGCTGCAATGATGGCTGCGATAAAGCGCAACGGCCATTCAGCGCGGATGGTTGAGATCAGAGCTACGGCTACCCCGCCGCCGATTGTAACGGTTAACCAGACGGGTGATAGGGCATCACAAACCGGTGCCCGATTGGCATAGGATGCAAAAACGAGCCAGCCGATCAAGCTGGTTGAAGCTAAGGTTAGGCCATAATATTTGAGGGCTTGGGCATGATGAATGTTTTTGACCCAAAATAACGTCTGCATACCAGCGGCAAGCGCAATATAGGGCAGCATTTCCAGACCGATAACCAGCGAAAGCGTGGACGCGATCGCTACGGTAAGAGCGCCTCTTTTTTTGTTGGCATCCGCATTTCCGGCGATAATCAGGCTAAGAAATGCCAGTTGCCAACCATGATGATCGATACGAAGCGGTAAAAACATCCCCAGCGTTATGCCTGCACAAAGAAGGAGACCACTGGCAACCAGAAAGCTTTGCGGGCTGATAAGGCGACGGCAGGTAAGGGCATTACCGAAGATAAGAAGACCCAAAGGAAGCAGCGGGGCAATAGCCGTTCCAAAGCGGATTGCGCCCATTGCGCCCAAAAAAGGTTGGGATACCGCAATTAAAGCGGCGATCGGCATATCTACCAGCCGCGACCAGTGGATATTTGCGCCTTTGGGTGGGTTTAAACGGTGCTGTGTAAGATCGAACCAGTCTTGACCGTGAAGCCAATCCCTGACTTCGGCAAGGCGTAAATTGTCATCAGTATCAGAGAGAGAAAGCCAGTAAATGCCGTGGCGATGGGTATAAAGCAGGAAACCGGCAGTCAGAATCCAAAATAGAAAGGTGATAACTCGCCAATGATTATGGCTGAGTTGATCCCATAACGTTCTTTTTCCCCATTTGTCGGAGGAAAGAAATTGGAAGGCCGATGTTGTTTCATGATCGGTCATCGAGAATTTGTCCGGATTGTTTCTTTTGATCATTAACAAAAAACTTTATTATTTCCGGAACGAAAAATCATAGCAAATCTCTGCATCCCCCAACAATATAATTGCCCCGCCTATGAACGACCGATGAGATAAAATATTTATGAATTGGGCTTTAATCTTTTTTCCAGCCGGTGCAATAGCCATGCGAAGCTAGTAGGTATCCGTGCGAATCCGCCGAGGTTGCGGGTTTATAATCCGTAAAAAAGATGAGGTCTAATGTTCCGGTCTTTCTGGTCGAGGGTAGAGTCTTTTCTTGATGAAGAAAAGCGTTTGTTTTTGGGACAGGTTATCCGTTTTGGCCTTACCGGCGGTTTTACCACTTTTTTGAACGCGGCTATTTATTATGGGGGTGCCCGATGGGGACATATCGCCCCTTTGTTATCGAACTTTCTCGGCTATTCTGTCGCGATGATCGTCGGTTATCTACTTCATAATTATTTTAGTTTTCGAGGCCATGGCTGCCAAGACAGGCATTGGCAGCTATTTTTACGTTTTTGTCTGGCCTCTTTATTGGGATTAGGGCTGAATAGTCTTTGGGTGTGGTTTATGGTCAATCATTTGCATCTGATGAAATGGACGCCCCTGCCTTTTATGGTTTTTGTAACGCCTTTGGTCAGTTTCTGGCTGAACCGCCGGTGGGTTTTTCGCCCTTCATCTAAAAAGTAAAAAAGCGCAGGGAATGAAAGGCAAAAGCTAGGAAGCTTTTGCCTTGTCCTGAAGGGGAGGCGTATCATTAAAGCGATGGTCAATCTTATACAGAATACCATTCTTGCCTGACCATACGGGTATCAGATCATCTTCATGAGGCCATAAAGACGGCGGGATATCCATAAGCCAGAAATAGTCAAAGGCTGATCTTGGAAAATATTCTAGTGTTTTATCCAGATCAGCAGAGCCTCTAAAACGGCACTGATGAGGATAAAGCGACTGGCTAGGATCATGGATGAAACGTTTGGCTTCTGGAAAGTGGATAGTCAGTAATTGCTGTCCAGCGATTGCCCATTCGCTGTTGGTGAAGGCGTCTTTTCTGACTGTCGCCATGGCTGGCAAATGGCTCATATGGTTGCTGACCCATGTCATAAGGCAGGGCGTCGAAACCATCGCCAATACCCGAGATCCCGGTGTCATAGAATCAATGGCTTTTAATTGTTTTTGGAATGCTTGGTTATAAAGCCAAAAGCTAGCTGTTGTGGCGCTGGTTCTGACAACAAAAAACAGACAGGCGGCGATTGCGGCTATGCGTGCGAAATTCTGATTTTTGGGAGGCTTTAAGCCCAGCAAAGCCAAAGCGAATAGATAAGGCACCAACCGCATATCGGCAAAAGCCGCACTCAGCAAAATGCGAGGTAGGCAGATATAGGCGAGTGACAGAACAAAACAGACAAGCCCCATTGGGCGCGCCAATCGAAAACGCCCGAGCAGCAAAATAAAAACAGCGATGCCAAGAGAGGCCATATCAAAATTTTGCCAACGGTCTCTTAAAACAGAAATAACCCATTCGATTTTAAGATCGAAGCGGAACCAGTCACCATTGCCGTCGCTAACATGACCGGAGCGCCATAGAATCATCAAGAGAACCGGCGGCAAAAGAGGCAGCATCGCCAATCCCGATTGATAACCGCTTGTTAAAAGTGCCGATAAAATCGGTTTGTTTGTCTGTCTGGCGTGATGGTAGTTGGCCGAAAAGTCAGAGGAAAAACATAAAAGGCCAAGAACACCCCAGCCATAACTATGGCATAGCCAGATAATGATTCCGACAGGAACGAAAAGAAGCGCCCTTATATAAGGATTTTTTTTCAGGGTAATCCAAAGGGCAAAGGCGTTAAGTGCCAATGCCATGGATAGGCAATAATTCAAAAAGCCAAATTGAAAAGGAAAGCCGTATATAAAAGGAAGTGCAAAGGCCGCCGTTGGTGGAATTTTGCCATGAACCGCTTTCGCAATGGCGAACATGCCCGTTGCCGTTATCAAGACCATTATGATAACGCCGATTTTCAAACCCAGCTCTAGCCCGAATAAATGAGCAAGCGGGATTATAAAAAGATCGAAGCCAAGATTGCCGACCAAATGCCAATCAAAGCTATACCATTGATGTAGCCATGGTGACTGATGGATACCCAATTCGACCCGATATCGCCCGAGATGTCCGGGGGCATCCGTTAATGGAGGCAATTCCGGCCAGAACAAAGGCACAGCAGAAAGTAGGATCAGAGCCAAAATATAAAATGGATTCTGCCACCAGTTGCTGTTTTTAAAGAATGATCGGGAAAATCGGGATGCAGGTCGAAAAGAAAACATTGCTGTGCTTATCCATTTTCCTGTTCCGATGTGCAAGATGATTTGCTTTTCTTGTATAAAGAATGCTTAGGTTAAAAAGAGTGAGGACAGGATAAAATTACAAAAAAACTATAATCTCTCTTTTGAACCCCGATCTTAACGCCTAAAAGGCTCCTCTATTCAATTCAGGCTAACCCCCCGCGATCAGGACGCGCTATTTAATGTATGATGATACCGTGAATAAACCGATATCTTCTCTTTCTTCGGAAATAAACCAGAAGAATAAAAATTTTGCACCTATGCTGTCAGTGATTATCCCTACTTATAATGAAAGAGGGAATATTGCAGCCTTGGTGGATGCAGTAAGAGATGCCCTTGGCGATATTCCATGGGAAATGATTGTTGTTGATGACGATAGTCCCGATGAAACTTATGAATTGGCTTTTAAATTAGCCCATAAGGAGCCCCGCCTTCATTGTATTAGAAGAGTAGGGCGGCGCGGATTATCGTCGGCGGTCGTTGAAGGGGCTTTGGCTGCGAATGGTGATTTTATTGCCGTGATGGATGCCGATTTCCAGCATGACGAAAAAATTCTGAAACCAATGTATGAAAAAATGATCGCGAAAGATCCTGATCTGGTTGTCGGAACCCGTTATGCCGGTGATGGTGGCGTGGGTAATTGGAATGAAACCCGCCGCCAGATGAGTGATTTTGCAACAAAATTGAGCCGTATTTTGGTGGGTGACAGGACGTCCGACCCAATGAGCGGTTTTTTCATGCTGCGTCGTGAAGTGATTGAATCATCGGTGTATGATTTGTCCCAGCAGGGATATAAAATTTTGCTGGATATCATCAGTTCGTCGCCGAAACCTCTGCATATCGAAGAAGTTTCTTATGTTTTTAGAAATCGGCGCGAGGGTGAAAGCAAAATCAGCCTACAAGTTATGGCTGAATTTTTATTCCAGATTATTGAAAAAATGTCTCACGGCCTTATTCCGGGGCGGTTCGTTTTATTTAGTGCCGTAGGGGCGCTTGGTCTCTGTGTTCATTTAGGGATTTTATTCTGTCTAAAATCCTATCAGGTGGCTTTCTTGCCTGCACAGGCGGCGGCGATTGGCTGTGCGATGTTGTTTAACTTCTTTGTTAATAACGAGCTGACCTATCGTGATCGCAAGTTAAAAGGCTGGGCATTCGTCCCGGGTTTGATTTTATTCTGCCTGATTTGCAGCATTGGTGCTTTGGCCAATATCGGCGTGGCTGAATTGGCTATCCATCGGACAGCTAGCTGGTCTTTGGCTGGATTGGCAGGTGCTTTGATTGGTGCTGCCTTTAATTTCGGAGCCGCTAGCAAGCTTATTTGGGAAAGAGTGAAAAAACCAAAACGTAAGTAGTAACGTGCTTTTTCTTTTTAAATTCGATATCAAAATCAGGTAATGCCCTCATTTGAGGGCATTGCCGTTAGGGCTGAAAATTGCGGTATGGGCGATATATTCAGCATAATTTTTAAGGTTACTTTTTTATATGCCTATACTCGCTAAACGAGTTCTTTTTATTGATGCCGAAGCGATGATTATCGACAAACCTGCAGGTTTGCCGGTGACGCCCGTTCGTGATGGCTCACTTAGCCTTGAAAATTATCTGGCTTCGCTCTGTTTTGGTTTTAAGCGTTGGCCAAGTATTGTCCATCGGTTGGATCGGGATACTTCTGGATGCCTGTTATTAGCGCGGAACCCCAAAATGCATCGCCGTTTGAGCGAAGCCTTTAATCAGGGGCAGGTAAAGAAATGCTATTGGGCTATTTTAAGCGGTGTGCCGGATAAAACCGAAGGGGTTATTGATTTACCTTTAACCAAAATATCTTCCCCGCAAACTGGATGGCGCATTGTTGCCGACAGTAAAGGGAAAAGAGCTGTAACGCAGTGGCAATTATTAGCTGAACATAACGGTTTGAGCTTGATTGCTTTTCGTCCTGAAACCGGACGCACGCATCAGTTAAGAGTCCATGCCGCAACAGGCTTAGGACTGCCTATCGTGGGTGACCCTTTTTATGGCGCCGATCAGAATCAGAAAATACCCCGAATGATGTTGCATGCCCATTCATTGGAAATTGAACGTTCGGAGAAAAAAGCTATCGCGGCGGTTGCCCCGCTTCCTAAAGCTTTTGCTGATTTGGGTTTTAAGAATAAAGGCTAATATCAGGGATGCCTGCGCCTATTTCGTGATTTTGGAATCTATTTCGGAGAGGCTTATTCTAGGCTGGCTCTGATAGGGATTTCTGGTGTGTCTTGTCTATGGTCAAAATTTTAAAAATCGGGGCGGCGGCGGCCTGATTTAACCAAGGCACGTTTATTTTTGCCTTCTAACCGTCGCTTCTTACTTGCATAGGTTGCTTTCGTCGGTTTCCGTTTTTTGGGAATAAATGTAGCTGATCTGATCAGGGCAACGAGACGCTCCATCGCATCTTGTCGATTCAAAGGTTGATCCCTGAAACGCTGTGCCTGAATAACCAGAATGCCTTTATTATTAATCCGAGATGCTGCGATTTCTTGCAAGCGGGTAATAACAAGTTCAGGCAGTCCTGAGCTAGCGATATCAAAGCGCAACTCTACTGCCGAAGAGACTTTATTGACATTTTGTCCACCGGGACCAGATGCTCTGATAAAGTATTCTTCTATACAGTCTGAACTGATGCTGATTTTTTGAGTAATAAAATATTTGGCCATTGAACTAAAATTCTACTCAGAATAGCCTTTTCTTTGTTATTATATGGATATTTTCTTCTGTGACCATATCGTGGATTGAGGGATATCAAGAATCCCGTTACTCTCCCCTGTATGTTTTCTTTCTCGATCAATACCGGCAGCAAAAAAACGCTGTATAGCGATTTGTTGGTCGCCCTTAAAGAGTTACTTTCTGAAGAGGGTGATCCGGTCGCTAATATGGCGAATACAGCGGCTTTGTTATGGACCTATATACCTGATTTGAATTGGGTCGGGTTTTATCAAGCCATTCGTAGCTATCTGATTTTAGGCCCTTTTCAAGGAAAAGTCGCTTGTGTGAAGATACCTTATGGTCGAGGTGTCTGTGGCACAGCGGCGGCAACAGGAAGAATTCAGTGTGTGCGTGATGTACATGTCTATCCCGGGCATATTTCTTGTGATCCGAGTGCCGCATCGGAATTGGTTATTCCGATAAGAGGCCGTCAAAATCAAATTTTGGCTGTTATCGATCTGGAAAGTCCGACTATGGGGCGTTTCGATACGGAAGATGTCGAAGGCTGTTCTCGTTTAATGGAAGCCTTGGGGCCTTTCTTAGGATAACATTTTGTTGCGGAGCGTGTTTGATGTCCGACATCGCCTATTCTATCGAAGAAATCTCCCTTGCTGATTGTTTGCCCCTTCGTCAGGCTTATCTTTGGCCAAGTCTGGCAGAGGAAGAATGCATTACCGATGGCGATAAAAACGCAACCCATTTTGGTGTTTTTGTTGATGGTAAATTGTCAGGCTGTGCTTCTTTTCACCATCTGGAAGATCATAAAAAAAGAATTCGGCGTGTGGCGGTTTCACCTGAATATCGAGGAAAAGGGCTGGGTAGTGCGCTTTTGAAATTTGCTATGGAAAAGCTGGTAACACCCGATTTATCAGAAATATGGTTAAATGCCCGCCTGCCAGCCCAGAATTTTTATCGTCGCCTTGGATTTGAAGCTGTGGGGGCGTGCTTTTTTGAACGCGATGTTGAAGAAATAAGAATGGTGAAAAATTATCCGGTTGGATAATCAAAAATTCTAAAATTATTTTCTTCTTTTGAAGGTTACTGATGCCTCTGTTTATTCTATAAATAGACAAAAGGCAGGTCACATGATGAAAATCCCCTTACATACAATACGTTCTATCTTGGCTACTTTGATCGTGGGGGGATTTACTTGCCCTGTATATGCACAAGGGGGCTATTCTGGTGATTTTTCTCAGGATCCGGTTGTCCGATCAGTAGATCGTGGATCGCCCTATATCATCCCGCCTAGATCCAGCGATGGTCAAAGATCGGGTAATTATGGAACCGATTATAACCGCGTAGATCAAGGGTATCAGAATAATGGTGACCGCGGCAATCAAGGGTATGCTAGGCAGCAACGCCGATTCCGTCGGGGTGAAAGGCTGCCCCCTCAATGGCATTCTTATAGCCAAGGATTGTCGGATTGGTCTGATTACGGATTACCGGCACCCGGCAATAATCAGCAGTGGATCCGATATTATCAGGATATCTTTTTGATTGATTCTGTTGGGAATATTCTAGCGGTTGCAGGGCAGAATAATGGGCCAGCGGCTTATTATGATGGCTATTATGGGAATAATGGCTATGTCGGCGGAAATTATTATGCGCCGCCTGTAGGTTATCCTGATTATTATAATTATGGTGGCGCTTATCAGCCTGCACCGCCGCCGCCTCCCCCTCCGCCTTCGACTGTGGGTAAGCGTCAGTATAAACAGCCGGAAGGTGAGGCTGTTTCTCCGATGACAGAGGATGATGCAGGCGGCTGGCGTTCCGATCCCCCACGGCAGGGGGGCGTTAGCTATGACGAACGGGAAGAATATCAGCCCCAGTAAAGTTACGTTTGTGGCGGGGGATATTGATAATTTTCTGTTGAAAATGACTTTGGAGCGATTGAAGACTTTCTGTGGACGATAATTTTCATTATCCCAATCGTTGAAGATGCTGGATTGGGGTCTGTTTCTTGACTCTGTCTAGTCTTATATGAAATGGAAATGTCTTTTAACTAGAAGGCCTTAGAGAAATTCGAGGCATTCTAGGGCTATTTTCAAGTAAGTTAATTTTAAAGGCTTCCTGCCTCTGGCAAACAGCCGTGAATAGAAAAAGGACCATGTCCGGATGTCGATTGAAGTCAAAATGCCAGCGCTTTCGCCTACAATGACAGAAGGCAACCTTGCGAAATGGCTGGTGAAAGAAGGGGATACCGTTAAGGCGGGCGATATTCTGGCCGAAGTCGAAACCGATAAAGCCATTATGGAATTCGAAACGGTTGATGGCGGTGTGATTGCTAAGATTTTAGTGCCAGAAGGCAGCGAAAATGTGGCTGTCGGACAGGTTATCGCTGTCATGGCCGAGGCGGGTGAAGACGTCGCAAAGGTAGCTGAGGCTGCTTTGTCAGAGGAATCTCAACCTGCACTTAAAGTTGAAAAAGCCGAAGATGCGCCTGAGGCGAAACCTGCTTCGGAAATACTGTCTATTGATGATTCCTTAGCAAAAGCGATCAGCAATGCTGGTTATGGCAAGAAAGCTGATGCGGTTTCTGTCCCAGATCAAGGCAAAATTGGCCGTATAAAGGCAAGCCCTTTAGCTAAGCGCTTGGCTAAGAAAAATGATGTTGATCTGAAAAATATTACGGGCAGTGGCCCTCATGGCCGGATTGTTAAAGCTGATATCGAAGCATTTATTGCGCATGCCGCTTCTAGCCCTTGTGCTGCTGCGCCAGAAATCCAGAGCAATATAACCCATGACACGCCGCATCAGAGTATCAAACTTAGCAATATGCGTCGTGTTATTGCCCGTCGTCTGACTGAGTCAAAGCAGAATATCCCGCATATTTATTTGACCGTCGATGTTCAGATGGATGCCTTGTTGAAGCTTCGATCCGAGCTAAATGAAGCGCTAGCTTCTAAAAATATCAAGGTTTCGGTCAATGATATGCTCATCAAAGCGCAGGCTTTGGCTTTGCAAGCAACGCCTAGCGTGAATGCTGCCTTTGATGGCGATCAGATGTTGCAATTTTCGCAAGCTGATATCTCTGTTGCTGTTTCTGTTGAAGGCGGCTTGATTACACCTATCTTGAAAAATGCCGATACCAAGTCTTTGTCTGCGCTTTCGGTTGAGATGAAAGAGCTGATTGCACGCGCAAGGGAAGGGCGGTTGCAACCTCAGGAATATCAGGGCGGAACGTCTAGTATTTCTAATATGGGAATGTACGGCATTAAACAGTTCAATGCTGTTATCAATCCGCCTCAGGCCTCTATTTTGGCTATTGGCAGCGGAGAGAAACGGCCTTGTGTTGTCGATAATGCTGTGACGGTCGCTACCATTGCAACGGTTACAGGCAGTTTTGACCATCGTGTTATTGATGGTGCCGATGCTGCCGCCTTTATGTCGGCCTTCAAGCATCTGGTTGAAAAGCCATTAGGGATTTTAGCACAATGAGTAATCAGGTAACAAAATCAGAAAATTCGGAAGTTTTGCCTCCTGTTGGTAATCCAGAGATCCGCGTTATTGCGATGCCTGCCAATACTAATGCCGATGGCCGGATGTTTGGTGGCTGGTTGATGGGTATGTTAGATCAGGCCGCTGGCTTGGTTGCTGCCCGTCATGCTTTGGCGCGCGTTGTTACTGTTGCTGCGGATTCGATCACTTTTCATGCCCCCGTTTTGGTGGGTGATGAGCTTTCGCTTTATGCTCGGTTGGTAAAAGTCGGACGCACATCGATGAAAATCGAAGTCGAAGGCTGGCGGCGCGTTCGGCATGAATTGGAAACGGTAAAATCAATTTCTGGCTTGTTTACTTTTGTCGCTATTGACGAGGATCGTCGCCCTTGTCGGGTGCCGCCCATTAATGAAACGCGGCTGTTGTCCGATAAAGCCGATAAATAGCAGCTAAAAAGCTTCGGCAATTATAAAGGGAAAGAGACTGAATTCATGGCTGATCATTTTGATCTGATCGTTTTGGGCGGAGGCCCCGGTGGATATGTTGCGGCAATTCGGGCAGCCCAGCTAAAACTGAAAGTGGCCTTGGTTGAACGGGTGCATTTGGGTGGAATTTGCCTGAATTGGGGCTGTATTCCGACTAAGTCACTTTTACGTTCGGCTGAAGTCTATCACGAGATGCAAAATGCAGAAGCCTATGGTTTGACGTCATTTAAACCGGATTTCGATCTCGATAGAATTATTGCTCGCTCTCGTGAGGTTGCTGCCCGTTTGGCTTCGGGAGTCAAAACCTTGTTACGGAAAAATAAGGTTGAGGTGATTAGCGGTGTAGGTCAGCTGACAAGCAACCATCAGATGCTGGTCACTACAGCCGAGGGTGAAGAAAAGGCTTTCGAAGCCAAAGATATTATTATCGCAACGGGTGCCAGAGCTAGACAACTTCCGAATGTGCGTGCAGATGGCAAGCATATCTGGACATATCACCATGCCTTGAAACCACCCGAGATGCCAAAGAAGTTATTGGTCATCGGATCTGGCGCTATTGGTGTCGAATTTGCCAGCTTCTATGCCGATTTCGGGGCTGAAGTCAGCATTGTTGAACATGCGCCGCAGATTTTGCCAATGGAAGATGCCGAAGTTAGTGCTTACGTCGCCAAGGCTTTCGCAAAGCGGGGTATTCGCATCCTGACTCAGTCGGCTTTGCAGAATTTAACGCCTGATGATGAAGGCGTGACAGCCGAGATCAGCGGAGCAGATGGCAAAGTCGTCAAAGAGCGTTTTTCTCATGCTATTGTGGCCATTGGCGTTGTCGCCAATGTCGAAGATATCGGTCTTGATAAATTAGGTGTCGAGCTTAATCGTGGCTTTATTGCTGTCGATGGCTTTGGACGTACTAATGTTAAAATGTGTGGGCGATCGGGGATGTCGCTGGTGCACCTTGCCTTGCCCATAAGGCCAGCCATCAGGGTGTGATTGCTGCCGAAGCGATTGCGGGATGTGAGCATGTTCACCCTTTGAATGCACAAAATATTCCGGGATGCACCTATGCCAGACCGCAAGTTGCCAGCGTTGGTTTGACCGAAGAAAAAGCGCGTCAGCAGGGTTATAACGTCAAAGTCGGTAACTTCCCCTTTATCGCTAATGGAAAAGCGATTGCTCAGGGTTCAACCGACGGTTTTGTGAAGACGGTCTTTGATGCTGACAGCGGTGCTCTTCTGGGGGCACATATGGTCGGTGCCGAAGTGACTGAAATGATTCAGGGCTACACGGTTGCAAGAACGTTGGAAACGACAGAAGCCGAAATTATGGAAACGATCTTTCCTCATCCGACGCTTTCGGAAGCAATGCATGAAAGTGTGCTGGCGGCCTACGGGCGCGCGTTGCATTTTTAAGGGGAGGGCACTTGCCTTTTTTTTTGAGTGGGTGGCGCTGGGTTGCTATCGTCTTTTTTTGCGTCATAGCCTTTTTGATCGGCTTTCTTACCGCATGTGAAGCACCTGGCGCTTTTGATCTTACATTATTGCATTTGATTGGGGGCTTTGCCTCCCGTCATCATTGGGTGGCCTGTATTGCCCGTGTTGGCAGTTTTACTGGCAATGTATCGGTTCGCGTCAGCCTGATTTTGATCGCTTTTGTGACGATGATAGGCTTGAAGGATAAATTAGGGGCATTTTTTGCTATTCTGGCGCCTTTGGGTGGATGGGCGTTTTTTTCGCTTTTAAAATTAGTGATTAATCGCCCTAGACCGTTAATTTTTTTCCATCTTGATCATGTTGATGGTGCCAGTTTTCCTAGTGGTCACAGCACTAATGCGATGATTGTGTATCCGATGCTGGCCTTGTTAATAAGACGCCATGGTGGACGGCTCGGCTGGCTTTATGCGTCTATCGCTTTGGCGCTTTTTGTTGGTTTGTCTCGCGTGGCATTAGCCGTGCATTGGCCTAGTGATGTTATTGCCGGATGGGTTGCCGGTAGTGCATGGCTTCTTGTTTGCTATGAGATTTGTGAACAATGGGGGCTTCGTCATGCGGATGCTCTGTCAATCAAAATGCAAGATGAGCAGGATGACGACGTAAAAGCGCATGCAAAACAAGGCAAACCAGCTTCCTGATTATGGCGATAAAAAGAAAAATCCATATTTATAAAATTGCTATGGCATGACAGAATAAAATTCTCTATATGCTATGATGGAAATGCCACATTGAGGATCAATTCCGATCTGTGTAATATTTCTTTTTCATAAAATGGCGTAGTTTTGTCGGCGGAAAGATGCTTTCCGTTGACCGTTGCCGTTATCGTCGCTATAGCGCCCGTCTACATATCCTGTCGACGGTGAATCTTTGGCGTCAGACGGGTGCGCTTGAACATTGCCATATATGCGCGTCTTTCTTTTAAAGAATTAACGTATCCGAGCTTAATAGCTCGGTGCTGTTTGTATAATTTAAACTATAGTCAGGCGCTTTTTGCATATTTTGGTAAAGTAACTCTTGAGGTGAAGGGCTTCATGCCGACGATTAATCAATTGGTCCGTAAGGGCCGTCAGTTACAGAAGGAACGTTCAAAAGTTCCTGCTATGGAGGCCAACCCGCAGAAGCGGGGTGTCTGTACCCGTGTTTATACCACGACCCCGAAGAAGCCGAACTCGGCACTTCGTAAAGTGGCTAAGGTGCGTTTGACGAACCAGCGCGAAGTTATCAGTTATATTCCAGGTGAAGGCCATAACCTTCAGGAGCATTCGGTTGTGCTCATCCGTGGTGGTCGTGTCCGCGATCTTCCTGGTGTGCGTTACCATGTTCTGCGCGGCGTTCTCGATACCCAGGGTGTCAAAGATCGTAAGCAGAGCCGTTCCAAATATGGCGCCAAACGGCCCAAGTAAGTAAGGTTGAACTGATATGGCACGTCGTCGTCGCCCGGAAAAACGTGAAATTTTACCAGATCCTAAATTTGGGGATGTGGTACTTTCAAAATTCATGAATTCTGTGATGTTGGACGGTAAAAAATCCGTCGCTGAACGCATCCTTTATTCTGCTCTGGATTCTATCGAAGCACGCGCAAAACGCGTTCCTTTGGAAGTTTTCCATGAAGCTTTGGACAATGTGAAACCAGGAATTGAAGTACGCAGCCGTCGTGTTGGTGGTGCTACTTACCAGGTCCCGGTCGAAGTCCGTCCTGATCGTGCGCAGGCATTGGCTATCCGTTGGTTAATCGCTGCTTCCCGTGCCCGTTCGGAACACAGCATGTCTGCTCGCCTGTCTGGTGAATTGCTTGATGCGGCTAACAATCGCGGCAATGCTGTCAAGAAGCGCGAAGATACCCATCGCATGGCTGAAGCCAACCGTGCGTTCTCGCATTATCGCTGGTAACGGCTTTTACCCTATACCGGGCAGTGTATAATCTGTCCGGTCACGGAGACTAAGGATCATGGCCCGCAAATATCCGCTCGATAAATATCGTAATATCGGTATTATGGCTCATATTGATGCCGGTAAAACGACCACAACCGAGCGTATTCTTTTCTATACCGGTAAGTCCTACAAGATCGGCGAAGTCCATGAAGGCACGGCGACCATGGATTGGATGGAACAGGAACAGGAGCGCGGGATCACGATCACGTCTGCTGCTACTACCTGTTTTTGGAACGACCATCGGATCAACATCATTGATACGCCAGGACATGTCGATTTCACGATTGAAGTTGAACGTTCTCTTCGTGTCTTAGATGGCGCAGTTGCCTGTTTCGATGGTGTGGCCGGTGTCGAGCCGCAGTCAGAAACAGTTTGGCGTCAGGCTGAAAAATATCACGTGCCACGTATGTGCTTCGTGAACAAGCTTGACCGCACCGGTGCAAACTTCCTCCGCTGCGTTGACATGATTCGTGATCGCCTCGGCGCTCGCCCGATGGTGCTCTACTTGCCGATCGGCCTTGAAGGTGATTTCAAGGGTTTGGTCGACCTGGTCGAAAATCGTGCTATCATTTGGCTTGAAGAAAGCCTGGGCGCAAAATTCGAATATCAGGAAATTCCCGAAGAGTATAAAGCTGACGCAGAAGCTGCGCGCGCTGAAATGATTGAAATGGCAGTTGAGCAAGACGATGCTGCTATGGAAGCCTATCTTGAGGGAACTGAACCAGACGTTGCTACGCTGAAAAAGCTGATCCGTAAGGGTACGTTGGCTCAGGATTTCGTTCCGGTTCTTTGTGGATCGGCCTTCAAGAACAAAGGCGTTCAGCCTCTCTTGGATGCAGTCGTTGACTTCTTGCCGAGCCCGTTGGACATTCCTGCGGTCGAAGGCGTGAAGATGGATGGCGAAACGAAAGATAGTCGTAAGCCGTCTGATGACGAGCCTTTCTCGGCGCTTGCGTTTAAAATCATGAACGATCCTTTCGTTGGATCGTTGACTTTTGCCCGTATTTATTCCGGTAAACTTACCAAGGGTACCGTTTTAAACTCGGTAAAAGACAAGCGCGAAAAAGTCGGTCGTATGCTTTTGATGCATGCCAATAGCCGTGAAGATCTCGATGAGGCTTATGCCGGCGATATCGTTGCCTTGGTAGGCATGAAAGAAACAACCACCGGTGACACGCTTTGTGCTCCTAACGCACCGATCATTCTGGAACGGATGGAATTTCCGGAACCTGTGATCGAAGTCGCTGTGGAACCGAAGACGAAAGCGGATCAGGAAAAGATGGGGCTGGCGCTTAACCGCTTGGCCGCTGAGGATCCTTCCTTCCGCGTTGCTTCTGATTTCGAATCCGGTCAGACGATTATTAAAGGGATGGGTGAACTCCATCTCGACATTCTTGTCGATCGTATGAAACGTGAATTCAAAGTTGAAGCAAATGTCGGCGCTCCGCAGGTTGCTTACCGCGAATCACTCGCCCGTCCGATCGATGTTGACTATACGCATAAGAAACAATCCGGTGGTTCTGGACAGTTCGGTCGCGTAAAAGTTAACCTTGTTCCGAGCGAACGTGGTGCTGGTATTCAGTTTTTCGATGAAGTCAAAGGCGGTAATATTCCTCGTGAATATATCCCTTCAGTCGAAAAAGGTATGCGTGAAACCGCAGAAACAGGTTCTTTAATCGGCTTCCCGATTATCGATTTTGAAATCCATTTGACTGATGGTGCGTATCACGATGTCGATTCTTCGGCTCTTGCCTTTGAAATTGCTGGCCGAGGTGCTATGCGTGAAGCCGCTCAGAAGGCGGGAATCAAGCTCCTTGAACCAGTAATGCGGGTTGAGGTGATCACGCCGGAGGATTATCTCGGTGACGTGATCGGTGATATGAATTCGCGGCGCGGCCAGATTCAGGGCACCGACACGCGCGGTAATGCCCAGGTCGTTGAAGCGATGGTGCCGCTGGCTAACATGTTCGGCTATGTGAACCAGCTACGTTCCTTTACACAGGGACGCGCCCAGTATTCGATGCAGTTTTCGCATTATGACGAAGTCCCGGCAAATGTCGCGGACGAGTTAAAATCGAAGATGGCTTAATTAAATACTGGCATAAACCGAAAAATGTCGTTATGAGCGCGCCGGAAGAAGCGCGGCGCGCTCAATACAATAGTGATAAAAGCGGTAACAAAAAGAGGTAACTAATGGCGAAAGCTAAGTTTGAGCGGAATAAGCCGCATTGCAATATCGGTACCATTGGTCACGTCGATCATGGTAAAACTACCCTGACGGCAGCCATCACCAAAGTTTTGGCTGAAGCAGGCGGCGGCAACACTTTTGTTGATTATGCCAACATCGATAAAGCTCCGGAAGAACGTGAACGCGGTATCACGATTTCAACGTCTCACGTTGAATACGAAACCGAAACCCGGCATTATGCCCACGTCGATTGCCCGGGTCATGCCGATTATGTGAAGAACATGATCACCGGTGCTGCCCAGATGGATGGCGCAATCTTGGTTGTGTCCGCTGCTGATGGTCCTATGCCCCAAACCCGTGAGCACATCCTGCTCGCTCGTCAGGTCGGTGTTCCTGCCCTTGTTGTTTTCATGAACAAGGTTGATCAGGTCGATGATCCAGAACTTCTGGAACTCGTCGAAATGGAAATCCGCGAACTTCTTTCCAGCTATGACTTCCCAGGCGACGATATTCCTATCGTTAAGGGTTCTGCTCTGGCTGCTCTGGAAGACAAAAATCCGGAAATCGGCAAAGAAGCTATTCTTTCTTTGATGGCTGCTGTTGACGAATACATTCCTCAGCCGGAACGTCCGCTGGACAAAAGCTTCCTGATGCCGATCGAAGATGTGTTCTCCATCTCTGGTCGTGGTACGGTTGTTACCGGTCGTGTTGAAACTGGTATCGTCAAGGTCGGTGAAGAAGTCGAAATCGTTGGTCTTCGTGACACCAAAAAGACCACCGTTACGGGCGTTGAAATGTTCCGCAAGTTGCTGGATCAAGGTCAGGCCGGTGATAACATCGGTGCTCTGCTTCGTGGTACGGCTCGTACGGAAGTTGAACGCGGTCAGGTTTTGGCTAAACCGGGTTCCATCACGCCGCATACCGAATTCAAGGCAGAAGTTTATGTTCTGTCGAAAGATGAAGGTGGCCGTCACACCCCGTTCTTCGCGAACTATCGTCCGCAGTTCTATTTCCGCACCACTGACGTCACCGGCGAAATCACTTTGCCTGAAGATGTCGAAATGGTTATGCCAGGCGACAACATTGCGTTTGGTGTGAAATTGATTGCTCCGATCGCTATGGATCCGGGTCTTCGCTTCGCTATCCGCGAAGGTGGTCGTACCGTTGGCGCTGGCGTTGTCAGCTCCATCATTAAATAATTTCGTTAGCTAACCGGCATCCCGCCGGTTAGCTCTCATTTTTTAGGTGGGCGCCGAAAGACTCTTGTCTTAGGCGCCTCCTCGTTCTTTGAAATGGTTAGGGAATATGGATACGCAGAATATTCGCATTCGCCTCAAGGCGTTTGATCATCGTGTTTTAGATCAGGCTACGGGAGATATCGCCGACACCGCTCGTCGGACTGGTGCTCTTATTCGCGGACCGATTCCCTTGCCAACGCGCATCGAGAAGTTCACGGTTAACCGTGGTCCTCACATCGATAAAAAATCGCGTGAACAGTTTGAAGTGCGTACCTATAAACGCCTTCTGGATATCGTTCAGCCAACCCCGCAGACTGTCGATGCTTTAATGAAGCTTGACCTCGCAGCAGGTGTTGAAGTTGAAATCAAATTAGCTTAATAAAGCTTTTGAGCCGGATACCAAGACAACCGGTTCTCTCTTAATTTCTGCCATGGTGATATTTTTTTCACTTTCCTGAAAAGGGAAGGGTAGATTTCTTTAGTGAAATACGATATTCACCATTGCAGACAAGCAGGGATACCGACCAGTTTTTACTGGTGTCATGCGTCCCCGCCTTATTTACTATGTTTCATAGTATATGGCCCTGGCGGGGGCTTCTATTGTAAAAGGGGCCGGCTCCTTCGTCATTCGGACGTAGGAGCTTTTCGTTTATCATGCTCGCCGCTGTCGTGAGCCTCTGAAGGAGTAATGGATCATGCGTACTGGCGTGATCGCCAAGAAGGTCGGAATGACGCGTCTGTTTCAGGAAGATGGTCGGCATGTGCCGGTAACCGTCCTGAAGCTTGAAGATGTGCAGGTCGTGGCCGTCAAAAATAAAGATCAGGATGGATACGTTGCTGTTCAGCTTGGTGCAGGTTCTGCAAAAGCTAAAAACGTTACCAAGCCTGTTCGTGGCCATTTTGCTAAAGCCGAAGTCGAGCTTAAAGCGAAATTGGTCGAATTTCCCGTTTCCGAAGATGCTGTTTTAGAAGTTGGAACAGCGATTTCAGCTGATCACTTCATTGCAGGTCAGTTGGTTGATATTTCGGGTCAGACTCAGGGTAAAGGTTTTGCCGGTGCTATGAAGCGCTGGGGCTTTGGTGGTTTGCGTGCCACCCATGGTGTGTCTTTGTCTCACCGTTCCCATGGTTCTACCGGTAATCGCCAGGATCCGGGTCGCGTTTTCAAAAACAAGAAGATGGCCGGACACATGGGTGCCCGCCAGCGTACTCAGCAAAATTTGGAAGTTGTTTCCACCGATGCTGAACGCGATCTGATTTTTGTTCGTGGTTCTGTCCCCGGTTCAAAGGGTGCATGGTTGATCGTTCGTGATGCTGTTAAAGTAGCTCGTCCGGCCGATGTTCCTTATCCGGCTGCCGTTAAAGCCGCGAATGGCAACGAGGCTCCGGCTGCGCCGGTGGCCGCAGAAGGTCAGGAGGGCTGATCATGAAATTAGAAGTTCAGTCCCTCGATGCATCTAAGAAGGGTAGCATCGAGCTTAACGATGCCGTTTTCGACATCGAACCGCGTGCTGATATTTTGCATCGTGTCGTAACATGGCAGTTGGAAAAACGTCGTGCACCGACCCGCGCTACGCGTGAACGTTCTGATGTTGCACGCACGGGTAAAAAGTTCGGCCGCCAAAAAGGTGGTGGTACCGCCCGTCATGGCGATCGTCGCTCACCGATCTTTATCGGTGGTGGTAAAGCCCATGGTGCAAGAGCGCGCGTTTTCAATCCTTCTTTGAACAAGAAGGTTCGCGCCCTTGGTCTTCGTATGGCTCTGTCTTCCAAAGCAAAAACCGGCGCTTTAGTCGTTGTTGACGCTTTGGATATCAACGAATCAAAGACCAAGCTCTTAGCAGCACAGATCCAGTCTTTAGGCTTTGGTCCGAAGGTTTTGGTTGTCGATGGTGATGCGGTAAACGAAAATTTTGCCCTTGCTTCAAGCAACCTTGTCGGTATCGATGTGTTGCCGGCTTTGGGTGCCAATGTCTATGACATTCTGAAACATGATACACTGGTGCTGACCCGCGCTGCTGTTGAAAAGCTGGAGGCTCGTCTCAATGGCTAAAAGTCAGGATGGGGTGGCAATTCGCCACTATGATGTTGTGCTCGGTCCGCACATCACCGAAAAATCGACTATGGTCTCTGAATTTAATGCGGTGGTCTTCAAGGTAGCTGCTGATGCGACGAAGCCTGAAATTAAAGAAGCTGTTGAAGCTTTGTTCGGGGTTTCTGTCAAATCGGTGAATACCGTTATCACCAAAGGCAAGACCAAAAAGTGGAAAGGCCGTCCTTATCGGCGGTCAGACGTCAAAAAGGCGATCGTGACTCTGGCTGAAGGTCAGTCAATCGATGTGACGACAGGGGTCTAGGACGATGGCTCTTAAGCATTATAATCCGACCAGCCCGGCCCGCCGTGGCCTTATCCTGGTCGATCGCTCGTCTTTGTGGAAAGGTAGCCCGGTTAAGTCCCTCACCGAAGGGAAAAACAAAACCGGTGGCCGGAACAACAAAGGTCACAGAACTTCACGCGGCATCGGCGGTGGTCACAAGCAGAAATATCGGCTTGTTGATTTCAAGCGTCGTAAATGGGACATGCCAGCTACGGTTCAGCGGATTGAATATGATCCGAACCGTTCTGCTTTTATTGCCCTGGTCGAATATGAGGATAAGAGCTTAGCTTATATCCTTGCTCCGCAGCGTTTGGGTGTTGGTGATTCTATCATTGCTTCCCGCAAAGCGGACGTAAAACCCGGCAATGCCATGGAAATTGGCCAGGCTCCGCTTGGTACCATTGTGCATAACATTGAGCTTAAACCTAGCAAAGGTGGTCAGCTCGCTCGTGCTGCTGGTGCTTACGCTCAGATTGTCGGCCGTGACAAAGGCATGGTGATGATTCGCCTGAACTCAGGTGAACAGCGCTATATCCGTTCCGATTGTATGGTTACTGTTGGTGCTGTATCCAACTCTGACAATGCTAATCAGAACTTCGCCAAAGCCGGTCGTAACCGTTGGCTTGGTCGTCGCCCGTTGACCCGTGGTGTTGCAAAGAACCCGGTCGATCATCCTCATGGTGGTGGTGAAGGCCGCACATCAGGTGGTCGTCATCCGGTAACACCTTGGGGTAAACCGACCAAGGGTGCTCGCACCCGTTCGAATAAGGCGACGGACAAGTTCATCATCCGTTCGCGTCACGCGAAGAAGAAGAGGTAAGCATGGCCCGCTCCGTTTGGAAAGGTCCGTTTGTCGAACTGTCTCTGTTGAAAAAAGCAGAGACGGCTCAGGACAGCAGCAACCGGGCTCCCATCAAGACCTGGTCGCGTCGTTCGACGATTCTGCCACAGTTTGTTGGTTTGACTTTCAATGTCTATAACGGTCGCAAATTTGTGCCGGTATCAGTCAATGAAGAAATGGTTGGTCATAAACTGGGTGAATTTGCGCCAACGCGTACGTTCCCCGGCCATGCCGCTGACAAGAAGGGTAAGCGCTAATGTCTAAGCCGCAAGCTCCCCGTCGCGTCGGTGAAAAGGAGGCCTTAGCCGTCGCCACCACCGTTCGCGGTAGCTCTTACAAGCTTAATCTTGTCGCGGGTTTAATCCGTGGCAAGAAAGCTGGTGAAGCCCTGAACATTTTGAGCTTCTCCACAAAAGCAATGGCAAAAGATGTCCGCAAGGTTCTTGCTTCTGCTATTGCCAACGCCGAGAATAACCATAATCTCGACGTTGACGCCCTGATTGTGAAAGAGGCATCGGTCGGTAAATCGATCGTGATGAAGCGTTTCGCAACCCGTGCCCGCGGTCGTTCGACTCAGATCATCAAGCCATTTTCGCGTATCCGTGTCGTTGTTCGCGAACAGGAAGAGGCTGAATAAGATGGGTCATAAATCCAACCCAATCGGTATGCGGCTGCAGATTAATCGCACATGGGATAGCCGCTGGTTCGCCCAAGGTAGCGATTATGGCCAGCTGTTGCTTGAAGATATCAAGATCCGCAAATTCATCATGAAAACGCTGCCGCAGGCTGCGATTTCAAAAGTGGTGATTGAGCGTCCAGCTAAATTATGCCGCATTTCGATCTATGCTGCCCGTCCTGGTGTTATCATCGGGAAAAAAGGCGCAGACATCGAAAAGCTGCGTAAAAAACTGGATTCGATGACTGAAAGTGGTGTTTCTCTGAACATCGTTGAAATCCGTAAACCGGAAATCGATGCTCAGTTGGTCGCCCAAGGCATCGCCGATCAGCTTGAACGGCGTGTTGCTTTCCGGCGTGCTATGAAGCGTGCCGTTCAGTCAGCTCTGCGTCTTGGTGCCCAAGGTGTCAGAATTACTTGCGGTGGACGTTTGGGTGGTGCTGAAATTGCCCGGACCGAATGGTATCGTGAAGGCCGTGTGCCGTTGCATACCCTGCGCGCAAATGTCGATTATGCCGAAGCTGAGGCTCATACCGCTTATGGTGTGTGCGGAATCAAGGTCTGGATCTTTAAGGGCGAAATCATGGCACATGATCCCTTAGCTCAAGATCGGCTGATGGTAGAAGCTCAGACGTCGGGGGTCCGGCCGACGCGGTAAGGGGTAACCCCCTTATCAGCGTCGCCTGATCGACCGGATAATCGGTGTCAGAAGGCGAATTAAAATGCTGCAACCGAAACGAACTAAATTTCGTAAGGCCCACAAGGGTCGTATTCATGGTAACGCACCTGGCGGTGCAACGCTTAATTTCGGTGCGTATGGTCTGAAGGCTATGGAGCCAGATCGGATTACCGCACGTCAGATCGAAGCTGCTCGTCGTGCTATTACCCGTCACATCCGCCGTCAGGGACGGCTATGGATCCGTATTTTCCCGGATGTGCCTGTTTCCAGCAAACCTGCTGAAGTCCGCATGGGCTCCGGTAAAGGTTCTCCGGAATTTTGGGTCGCTCGTGTGAAACCCGGTCGTATTCTTTTTGAATTAGATGGTGTTCCTGGCCCGATCGCTCGCGTTGCTTTTGAACGCGCCGCAGCGAAATTGCCCATCAAAGTGAAGGTTGTTGCCCGTTTGGGTGAAACCATATATGAAGAGGCCTAAATATGGCGAAGATTGACGATCTCAAAGCAAAGAGTGACGATCAACTTGCCGTCGAGCTGGGTGAAATGAAGCGTGAGCAGTTTAATCTGCGTTTTCAGTCGGCCACTGGTCAGCTGGAAAAACCCGCCCGGGTTCGCGAAGTGCGTCGCACTATTGCTCAGATTAAGACTTTACAGGCCGAGCGTCAGCGCTCGGCAACCAAGTAAGGATTTCTCATCATGCCCAAACGTGTGCTGACGGGAACCGTGGTCTCTGATAAGACCGACAAAACGGTAGTGGTTTTGGTCGAGCGTAAAGTGAAACATCCCCTTTACGGTAAGATCATCCGCTTGTCGAAAAAATATCATGCTCATGACGAGCAAAACGCCTATCATGAAGGTGAAATTGTGCGTATTGAAGAATGCGCGCCAGTTTCAAAACTTAAGTCATGGCGTGTGCTTGAAAAAGCAGATAAAGCGCCTGCTGCTTAATTATTAAGCTTGCAGGTATAGAGAGGCTTTCCCGGCTAGTCCGGGTTTGAAAAGAAGGGTCTGATATATGATCCAGATGCAAACGAACCTTGACGTTGCCGACAACAGCGGTGCGAAGAGGGTGCAGTGCATCAAGGTGCTGGGCGGTTCTAAGCGTCGTACCGCGACTGTTGGCGATGTTATCGTTGTATCAGTCAAGGAAGCCGCACCGCGCGGGCGCGTTAAGAAGGGTGACGTCCATCGTGCCGTTATCGTTCGCACTGCCAAAGATATTCATCGTGCCGATGGTTCGGTGATTCGTTTCGACGGTAATGCGGCTGTCCTGATCAACAAAACGAGTGGTGAACCTATTGGTACTCGTATTTTTGGTCCGGTGGTACGTGAATTACGGGCGCGTAACCATATGAAAATTATTTCGCTTGCGCCTGAGGTGTTGTGATGGCGGCTAAAATTAAAAAAGGTGATCGCGTGGTTATCTTGTCCGGTAAGGATAAGGGTAAGCACGGCGAAGTAACCCAGGCTATGCCAAAAGAAGGCAAGGTTATTGTTTCGGGTATCAACATTGTAACCCGTCACCGTAAACCGAGCCAGGCTAACCCCCAGGGCGGGCTGGATCGTATGGAAGCGCCGATTGCTGCCTCTAAGGTTGCAGTCGAAGATCCTAAAACGGGTAAAGCTACCCGGGTCCGTTTTGATGTACGTGACGGTAAGAAAATACGCGTCGCGGTAAAGTCAGGGGAGGCGATCAATGGCTAAAGCCTATGTTCCACGCCTGAAAACGCAGTATGAGGACGAGATCGTCAAAGCAATGACCGAGAAATTCGGTTATAAAAATGCTTTTGAAGTTCCGAAACTCACAAAAATCGTCCTTAACATGGGCGTTGGTGAAGCAACTCAGGACAAGAAAAAGGTTGACCAAGCTGCAGCTGAAATGGAGCTGATTGCTGGTCAGAAGCCTGTTGTCACCCGTGCAAAGAAATCTATCGCGCAGTTCAAATTGCGTGAAGGTATGCCGATCGGTGTCAAGGTCACGCTCCGTCGTGAACGTATGTTCGAGTTCCTCGATCGTTTCTTAACGATTGCGCTTCCTCGCGTTCGTGACTTCCGTGGGTTGAATCCAAAATCCTTTGATGGTCGTGGCAACTATGCTACCGGCATCAAAGAACAGCTGATTTTTCCGGAAATCAGCTATGACCAGGTTTCCACCATCCGCGGTATGGATGTCGTCGTTGCCACTACGGCCAAGACGGATGATGAAGCACGTGAATTGCTTCGCTTGTTCGGCTTCCCGTTTCCGGCTGACACTACACAGAAAAAGGCAGCCTGATTTTATGAATCAGGCAGCTCTTTAAGGAAAGAGAACTTAAGTCATGGCGAAACTGAGTTCGATTAACAAGAACGAAAAGCGCAAAAAAATGGCTAAAGCCTATGCCGGTAAGTATTCCCGGTTAAAGGCTGTAGCCAATGACAAAAGCCTCGATGAGACGGATCGTCTTATCGCACGGCTGAAAATGGCTGAATTGCCACGGAATGCGAATCCGACTCGTGTTCGCAACCGTTGTGCATTAACTGGCCGCCCGCGCGGTTATTATCGTAAGTTCCAGCTCTGCCGCATCCAGTTGCGTGATCTGGCTAATAAAGGCCTGATTCCAGGCGTCACCAAGTCGAGCTGGTAGGGGATATATAAAATGGCATTGTCCGATCCTCTGGGTGATTTGCTCACCCGTATTCGCAACGGCCAGCATGCCCGCAAAGATAGCGTGGTATCTCCTGCATCTAAATTGCGCGTTCGCGTATTAGATGTGCTGGCACGTGAAGGCTATATTCGCGGTTACACTGAAGCCAAGCTTGGCAATCATGACGCACTGCGCATTGAGCTGAAATATTTTGAAGGCCAGCCGGCTATTCATCATCTTGCTCGCGTTTCCAAACCGGGTCGTCGTATCTATTCTGGTTCACGCGAATTACCGCGTGTCCGTAATGGACTTGGCATCACGATCGTTTCAACGCCTAAGGGTGTTCTTTCTGATGCAGAAGCCCGTGACCAGAATGTCGGCGGTGAAGTCCTTGCGGAGGTGTTCTGATGAGCCGTATCGGTAAAAAACCGGTGGCTATCCCAACGGGCGTCACCGCAAATATTGCAGATGGTGTGCTTTCAGTAAAAGGTCCCAAAGGCGAGCTTTCTATGCCTTTGTCTTCTGAAGTGACTTATTCACTTGAAGATGGCCAGCTTTCTGTAAAGCCGATCAATGATACCAAGCGCTCCCGTTCTTTTTGGGGCATGCAGCGCACTTTGGTACAGAATCTGATCGATGGTGTGACTCAAGGTTATTCCAAAACCCTTCAGATCACGGGTGTCGGTTATCGCGCTGCTTCACAGGGCAAAACCCTGAAGCTGCAGCTTGGCTACAGCCACGATATCGATTTTGCTATACCGGAAGGTATCACGATCCAGACGCCCGAACCGACGACTGTCAATATCTCTGGTATTGATAAGCAGAAAGTCGGTCAGGTCGCGGCTGAGATTCGTCGCTGGCGTCGCCCTGAACCCTATAAGGGTAAGGGTATTAAGTATGCCGGTGAGTTCATCTTCCGTAAGGAAGGGAAGAAGAAATAATGGCCAAAGGTCTTTCTCTTTTTGAGCGGCGCCGTCAGCGTGTTCGTACTACGCTGCGTGCCAAGGGTAATCATCGTCCCCGTTTATCTGTCCATCGCTCCGGCCAGCATATTTATGCTCAGGTCATTGATGATGACCAGAGACGCACAGTTGTTGCTGCTTCTACGCTTGAAAAAGCTGTAAGAGACAAAACGGGTGCCACTGTTTCGGCTGCTGCTGAAACGGGTAAACGTTTAGCAGAACGCGCTTCTGCGGCTGGTATCACCAAGGTTGTATTCGACCGCGGGGGATTTTTATTTCATGGGCGGGTGAAAGCTCTGGCTGATGCTGCCCGTGAAGGCGGATTGGAGTTCTAAATGGCTGACGAAAGCGAAATCCAGAAAACGGAAAATGCCGAAGTTGCCAATGCTGCTAACGGCACCAATCCGAACAACGAACGTCGTGGCCGTGGTGGTCGTGGCCGTGGTGGCCGTGGTCGTGATGGCCGTGGTCGTCGCGATGACCGTCGCAACGAAGACGCCGGTGAAGAGCTGATTGAAAAGCTGGTTCACATTAACCGTGTTTCAAAGACGGTTAAGGGTGGTAAGCGTTTCGGTTTTGCTGCTCTGGTCGTAGTCGGTGACGGCAAAGGCCGCGTCGGTTTCGGTCATGGTAAGGCTCGCGAAGTTCCGGAAGCAATTTCCAAGGCAACTGCTGCAGCTAAGAAAACCATGATTCGCGTTCCGCTTCGCGAAGGTCGCACCTTGCATCATGATGGCCGTGGCCGCTTCGGCGCCGGTCTTGTCTATCTGCGTTCGGCACCGTCAGGTACCGGTATCATCGCAGGTGGTCCAATGCGTGCTATCTTCGAAAGCCTTGGTGTTGCTGACGTCGTGACGAAGTCTGTCGGCACCAGCAATCCTTACAATATGATCCGTGCTACCTTTGAAGCGCTGAATGATCAGAAGAGTCCGAAAGCCGTCGCACAGCGTCGCGGTAAGCGGATTGCTGATCTCTTCAGCCGTGGTGGTGCTTCTGCAGCTAAGGCTGAAGCTGATGCTGCTGCGGTTGTGGAGTAAAATGTGATGGCGACTCTTAAAGTTACTCAGATTGGCTCTCCTATCCGCCGCAGCCCTGACCAGCGTGCAACGCTTGTTGGTCTCGGCCTCAACAAGATGCATCGCACCCGCGAACTGAAAGATACACCGGATGTCCGGGGTATGCTTCGCAAGGTTGCTCATCTGGTTAAGATTGAGAACTAATCTTTTCCTTGTCTTTTGACAGGGAAATTGGCAAAGAACGGCGTCACCTCGACAAGAGGGGCGCTGTTTTTGTCTTGGAAAGCTTTCTGCGCATAAGCTTTCCTTAAAATTTTTTATGCGCGCCAAAAGCGAAAGCGAGTGCTTACTATGACTTTTAAATTAAATAGCTTGAAAGATAACGAAGGTTCACGCGTTGGTCGTGTCCGCGTTGGTCGTGGTATCGGTTCTGGTCTGGGTAAGACTGCCGGTCGTGGTCAAAAAGGTCAGAAGAGCCGTTCTGGTGTTTCTATCAACGGTTTTGCCGGTGGTCAGATGCCGATTTATATGCGTCTGCCAAAGCGTGGTTTCAACAACATCTTCGCTAAAGACTATGCTGAAGTTAACCTTGGTGTTGTCCAGAAGCTGATCGAATCAGGTCGTCTGGATGCTAAGAACCCGATCGATCATCAGGCTTTGAAAGCTGCTGGCGTTGCCCGCGGTGGTAAAGACGGTGTTCGCGTTCTTGCTAAAGGTGAAATTTCTTCCAAGGTTACTTTCAAGGTTGCCGGAATTTCTAAAGCTGCCCGTGAAGCTGTTGAAAAAGCTGGCGGATCAGTCGAAATCATTGCACGTCGCAATGCAGAAGAAAAGACAGACGCCTAATATACTAGGCGCCAAGCCTGATTAAGAAGGACGGTCTGTAAGGTATTTAGCTTTGCAGGCCGTTTTTTCTGGAATAAACGCCATTTTAAGCAAAGGCTTGGTTGTCAATTTTGCATTCACTGCTTAAACCCACTATGTCCGGTTCCTGAGTTTTTATTACTCGGGGGGTCGTGGAAAGAAGATAAGCTCTATATTTAGGCTTTGTCTTTGTCTTTTGCGGCATGTCGATCATACGTCATGATAGCTTTTTAAAAAATCTATCAGCAACTTTTTCGGGGTTCGACTGAATAATGGCATCAGCAGCCAATCAATTTGCCTCTAATTTCAATCTTTCTCAGTTTGGGAAGGCTACTGATCTTAAAAAGCGTCTGTGGTTCACCTTTCTGGCCTTGATTGTTTTTCGGTTACTTTCTTTTGTGCCGTTACCGGGTATTGATCCGCGCACGATGGGAGCGCTTTTTGCGCAGACTCATGGCGGTGTGTTGGATTTCTTCAATACTTTCTCAGGTGGTTCTTTAAGCCGTATGTCGTTAATCGCTTTGGGATTAATGCCTTATATTACGGCCTCTATCGTCGTTCAGCTTTCAACCTCGCTTAGTCCTCATCTGGAGGCTTTGAAAAAGGAAGGTGAAAGTGGTCGAAAGAAACTGAACCAATATACGCGGTTGGGTACGGTTCTTCTAACTACCATCCAAGGGTATTTTATTGCTGTTGGATTAGAAAACTGGAAAACGCCTGCGGGCTTTTCAGCCGTTGTGGATCCAGGTTGGTTATTCCGAGTCAGTTGTGTAATTTCCCTGATTGGCGGCACCATGTTTTTAATGTGGTTAGGTGAGCAGATCACTAGCCGTGGTGTCGGTAACGGAACGTCCCTTATTATTATGGCCGGTATCGTTTCCCAGCTTCCTGTTATTATTTTAAATACGCTGGAACGGACACGGAGCGGGGCTGTTAATCCGGCGCTGATTATTGCCGTAATTGCGGTGGTCGCAGCCTTGGTGCTGTTCATCTGCTTCATGGAACGAGCGCAAAGGCGCGTGCTAATTCAGTATCCAAAACGGCAATCTGCACATGGAATGATGCAGGCTGACAAGAGCCATCTGCCTTTGAAGCTGAATACTGCGAATGTTATTCCGCCGATTTTTGCGTCTTCTGTTCTGTTAATGCCATTAACTATTACGCAATTCGCCGGACAGCGCGTTACCGCAGGCGGCCGTTGGAGCAATATTCTGATTACTCTTAATCAGTATCTGGCTCACGGCACATGGCTTTATATGCTGTTATATGGGCTTGGGATTGTTTTCTTCAGCTTCTTCTATACGGCGATTGTGTTTAATCCCGAAGAAACCGCGGATAATTTGAAAAAATATGGTGGCTTTATTCCTGGTATCCGTCCGGGGAAAGCAACGGCAGATTACCTTGATTATCTGTTGACCCGTATCACGGTTATCGGTGCAGCCTATCTGACCTGCATTTGTTTGGTACCAGAATTCATGGCCAGCGAATTGGGGATGACCTCTTTTGCGATTGGCGGAACCAGCCTGTTGATTGTTGTCAACGTGACGATTGATACAGTGACCCAGATCCAAAGCCATTTGATTGCGCATCAATATGGCGATTTAATCCGCAAGTCGAAATTGCGGGGCAAAAGCATTCGGCGGCGTCCGAAATTGAAATAGGTTTTCCTGTTTAACAAAGCGGAATCTACATAATGAATATTATTCTTTTTGGCCCGCCGGGGGCTGGTAAAGGAACACAGGCTCATCATCTGGTTCATGACTTTGGCATGGTTCAGCTTTCTACTGGCGATATCCTGCGTCAGGCCGTTCAAGAAGGCACTGAAGTTGGGAAGATCGCTGGAGAGCTGATGAAAGCTGGTAAGCTGATTCCTGATGATCTGATGAATAAAATTTTAGGTGAACGTTTGGATAAGCCAGACACCCAGAATGGTGTGATCTTTGACGGTTTTCCACGGACAAAGCCGCAGGTTGAAGCGCTAGATAAATTGTTGGCAGAGCGTCACCGTAAACTTGATTGCGTGATTGAAATCAAAGTTGACGAAGATGCCTTGGTTCAGCGGATTGTCGGCCGTTATATTTGCACCAAATGTGGTGCCGGATATCATGACGAGTTCAAACGTCCGAAAAAAGAGGGTGTTTGTGATGTCTGTGGTTCGACGGAATTTAAACGTCGTCCAGATGATAACGCCGAAGCGGTTAGGGCAAGACTGGTCGAATATCACGAAAAGACGGCACCGATCCTGCCTATTTATGAAGCAAGAGGTCTTGTTTCCTATGTGGATGGTATGCTTCCGATGAAAGAAGTCGCTACCAAGATCCATCAGATTTTAACAGACAAGGGGGCAAAGCCCGTTTCAGCATAAAGCTGTTCAGCTTTTCCTTTTTAGTTTTTAAAAGACAGGTCTTTTGGCCTGTCTTTTTTATATTTGAATAGTGCGTCTTAAAGTCTTTTTTTTGGTTAACTTTTTAAAATGGCTTTTTATTGCTATTTTTTAAAAGGTTTTTTATAGAAAAAGAGAATAATTGCTGGTTTTGTATCAGTTGTCCTTGACTCATGCCTGCCTAACGGTTAGCAAACTTGCTCTTTTGCAGTTGTGAATCGCAGGGATGTTTTTGCATGTCTGGGGTGACGACTGTAATGAAATAAAAGCGCTGAGATGAGATATGTGCCACATATCTCGTGGAGCAGGAGATTAAAGACATGGCTCGTATTGCGGGTGTCAATATCCCGACAAACAAACGTGTAGAGATCGCCCTTACCTATATCCATGGTATCGGCCCGACCACGGCTAAAAAAATTGTTACGAAACTTGGTATTACGCCGGAACGGCGTGTCCAGGATCTTTCCGATAACGAAGTATTGCAGATTCGTGAAGCTATTGATGCTGACTATACGGTTGAAGGTGACCTTCGCCGCCAAGTCGCCATGAATATCAAGCGTTTGATGGATCTTGCCTGCTATCGCGGTTTGCGTCATCGCAAAGGGTTGCCTGTCCGTGGTCAGCGCACCCACACCAATGCACGCACGCGTAAGGGTAAAGCTAAGCCCATCGCTGGCAAGAAGAAATAAGCAGACATCTTTTTAGAAGGTGTCTTTTTGCTTTTACATCATCCAGCCTGAGGAATTTTAGTATATGGCACGCGAACCGCAGCGCGTTAAAAGACGCGAGCGTAAAAATATTTCAGCCGGCGTGGCACATGTTAACGCTAGCTTTAACAACACAATGATCACCATCACCGATGCACAGGGAAATGCTATTTCCTGGTCATCAGCCGGTATGATGGGCTTTAAGGGTAGCCGTAAATCGACGCCTTATGCCGCACAGGTTGCAGCAGAAGATGCCGGTAAAAAGGCCGCTGAACATGGTGTCCGCACTTTAGAAGTCGAAGTCAAAGGTCCAGGTTCGGGTCGTGAATCCGCACTTCGTGCTTTGCAAGCCGTCGGTTTCCATATCACTTCTATCCGTGATGTGACCCCGATTCCGCATAATGGCGTGCGTCCTTCTAAACGGCGTCGTGTCTGATCGATCTGGCGAAGGGCATCAATGTCCTTCCTTTTCCATTTTTTTGGTGGCCGGCGGGCAGCCCCGCCGGCTCAACTCACAAGGGGACGAACGTGGCTGTCAACGCTAAGAACTGGCAGGAACTTAAAAAGCCCAACGCCCTGGAAAAGAAAGCGAGCGGGAACGGCAAATGCAAGGCAACTTTTGTTGCTGAGCCATTAGAGCGCGGCTTTGGTCTGACGCTCGGTAATGCACTGCGCCGTGTGCTGTTATCTTCACTGCAAGGGGCAGCCATCACGGCTATAAAGATCGAAAACGTGTTGCATGAATTCTCATCCCTGAGCGGGGTTCGGGAAGATGTGACCGATATCGTTCTTAATATCAAGCAGGTTGCGATTAAAATGCAAGGGGACGGTAGCCGTCGCCTGCATATTTCTCGTACCGGCCCAGGTGTTGTTACCGCAGGTGATATTGCTGTTACAGGCGATATCGAGGTGATGAATCCGGAATTAGTGATCTGTCATCTTGATCAGGGTGCAATCTTTAATGCCGAATTGACCGTTGATACCGGCAAAGGCTATGTCGCTGCTGTGGCTAACCGTCCGGCGGATGCGCCTATTGGCCTTATCCCGGTTGATGCGCTTTATTCTCCGGTTAGACAAGTTGCATACAAGGTCGAAAATGCCCGTGTCGGTCAGGAACTTGATTATGACAAGCTTCTGCTGACGATCGAAACCGATGGTACCATTTCGCCCGAAGATGCGATCGCTTATTCAGCCCGTATCCTTCAGGATCAGCTTCAGCTCTTTGTTCACTTTGATGATGGTTTGGCTCCGCCGACCTCTGCCATTGGACAGAGTTCGATGCCGTCTTCCAGCAGTGAAGCTGAAAATAGCGCCAACCAGCTTAATCGTAATCTTCTTAAGAAGGTTGACGAATTAGAACTTTCAGTTCGTTCGGCTAACTGTCTCAAGAATGACAATATCATCTATATTGGTGATCTTGTTCAGAAGACCGAAGCTGAAATGCTGCGCACCCCGAATTTCGGCCGTAAATCCTTGAATGAAATCAAGGAAGTTCTGTCCGGTATGGGTTTGCGTCTGGGTATGGAAATCCCCGGCTGGCCGCCTGAAAATATCGAAGAAATGGCTAAGAAGCTCGAACAGGAATATTAATTCCTAAAAGCCGGCCTGAAAGGTCAGGCCGGTCTTTCGCGAAAGAGTTAGGCGCTCTCTAAAAAAAAGCGTGGTCCAAGGTACCTGAAACGGCCTTGAGAACAAACGAAAGGATAAAAAATGCGTCATCGTGTAGGCGGCCGCAAGCTGCAACGTACCTCCAGCCATCGTCTGGCTTTGTTCCGCAATCAGGCCGCTGCTCTGATTAAGCATGAACAGATTATTACGACTTTAGCCAAAGCACGTGAATTACGTCCTTACACCGAAAAGCTGGTTACTCTGGCTAAAAAAGGTGGCTTGGCCAATCGTCGTTTAGCCCATAGCCGTTTGTTGGATGATACCCAGCTTAAAAAGCTTTTTGATATTTTGGCTGATCGTTACAAAGACCGTAACGGTGGTTATACCCGTATCATTAAAGCCGGTATTCGTGCTTCCGACGCAGCCCAGATGGCTGTGATTGAATTCGTGGATCGCGATACCAGTGCCAAAGGTCAGGATTCAGGTCCCGTTCTGAGTGAAGAACTGGAAAATGAAGAAGCTTAATTAGCTTTTGAAATCTGATTTTAAGAGGGAAGGGGCTATTTAGCCCCTTTCTTTTTGCTTTTTTTCTAAAAAATACCAAAAAAATCAAAGCAGGGCTTGCCTTTATCGCATGAGATGATTAGAGCTGCACCCCGCAGACATTAATGCGGAGTGGTGGCCGAGTGGTCGAAGGCGCACGCCTGGAAAGTGTGTAGGGGCTAACCGCCTCTCGTGGGTTCGAATCCCACCCGCTCCGCCAGTCTTTTTTAAAAGACTGGTCTCTTAGATTTTCCAAACCTATGCCTAATTTTTCCCAAAATAATTTTATTATTTAGAGCAGAGCCTGATCCAGCATTGAAGCCTTGATCAATACGGCCTGTAATCTTTTTCTGCTAAAAAATCGCAATTTTAGACAATCTGATCTTATTTAAGCTTTATAGCCATACATCATAAAATGTTAGATTATCCTTGGTGTCTCTGATGACATAGATTCCATGGAATAGGCGCCGTTTTTTATATAAAAAGACGATATATTAAAGATATGTTGGGCTTGCGCTGGATATAAGATTTTATAAAAAATCAGCCTACATGATCGGCCTTATTTAAATTTATTTATTGGTATTCCTAAAGCCATATTTTGTAATTAAATTTTTCTTTATTCTGTGGCCAATCATATTTTTATAAATAGTTATTTTTTAAATAAAGTAATATTATTATAATTTATGTCGTTTAAAATATATCTATTGCAATGCGGCATTGAATAAAAAAATAAATATAAATCCTGATAATTGAATGATATGAGAATTCTGCAAAGAGAATGAAGCTATAGAAGTGAAAGCGTAAAATGGTTTTTGATGTTGATTTGATCAAGCGTGTTTATCAGGGCTATCGTGATAAAATCCATAAAATACAAATCGCATTAGGTAAGCCGTTAACGCTGACTGAAAAAATACTCTATGCCCATTTAGCTGAAGGTGAACCACTAAAGCCCTATCGACGAGGCGTGGATTATGTCAATTTCGCCCCTGATCGGGTCGCGATGCAAGATGCCACAGCTCAGATGGCGCTGTTACAGTTGATGAATTCTGGTCGCGATAAAGTGGCGGTGCCTTCTACCGTTCATTGCGACCATCTGATTTTAGCCTATAAAAATGCTCATGATGATTTGATCTCGGCTGAAAAGAGCAATCAGGAAGTCTATAGCTTCCTGAAAGATGTCTCTAATAAATATGGGATTGGTTTCTGGAAGCCTGGGGCTGGCATCATCCATCAGGTCGTTTTAGAAAATTATGCATTCCCAGGTGGCATGATGATCGGCACGGATTCCCATACGCCGAATGCCGGTGGTTTATCTATGGTTGCAATCGGTGTTGGTGGTGCTGATGCTGTCGATGTTATGGCTGGTTTGCCATGGGAACTGAAAATGCCCCAGATTATCGGCGTAAAGCTGACAGGCAAATTATCTGGCTGGGCTTCTGCAAAAGACGTTATTCTGAAACTGGCAGGCATCCTGACCGTAAAGGGTGGTACCAATTCTATTATTGAATATTTCGGTGACGGTGCAGCGTCCCTTTCCGCGACCGGAAAAGCGACGATCTGTAATATGGGCGCCGAAGTGGGTGCTACGACTTCAATCTTCCCCTTCGATCAGAAATCAGTCGATTATCTGAAAATTACCGAACGTGGTGAAATCGCCGATCTTGCCCAGTCTTTGGGTGATTGCTTCCGTGCAGATGAAGCCGTGCTGGCTGATCCGGCAAGCTATTATGATCGGGTCATTGAAATTGATCTCTCTAGCCTTGAACCTTACGTCAACGGGCCATTTACGCCGGATCTCGCTTATCCTATTTCAGAATTTGCAAAAGCGGTTGCTGAGCATGACTATCCTGAAAAGATGGAAGCAGGCCTTATCGGTTCTTGCACCAATTCATCTTATGAAGATTTAAGCCGTGCGGCTTCTATTATTGAAAATGCCAATGCGCTTGATTTGAAAGTCCAGTCTCAGCTGATTATCAATCCTGGATCGGAACAGGTGAAAGAAACGGCTGAACGCGATGGTCTGATTAACCATTTCGAACAGGCTGGTGCAGTGATTATGGCGAATGCCTGTGGCCCTTGTATCGGTCAATGGCGGCGTGAAGGGGCTGATAAAGCACCCCGTAATTCTATTGTCACTTCTTTCAATCGGAATTTCGCCAAAAGAAATGATGGCAATCCGAACACCTATGCTTTCGTTTGCTCTCCTGAAATCGTTGCAGCCTTCTCAATCGCGGGAAGCTTAAGCTTCAACCCGTTGAAAGACAGCCTGACCAACGAAAAGGGTGAAAAGGTCAAATTGGCAGAGCCAGTCGGTGATGAATTGCCCCAGAAAGGCTTTACGCTGAAATCTGCCGGCTATGTCGCACCGCTAAAAGACGGCAGCCAGATCAAAATAACGGTAGCACCGGATTCCGAGCGCTTGCAATTACTGGCACCTTTTGCGCCTTGGAATGGCAAAGATATTATCGACCAGCCCTTATTGATTAAGGTTAGCGGTAAATGCACAACCGATCATATTTCTATGGCGGGCGTCTGGCTGCGTTATCGCGGCCATTTAGATAATATCGCCAATAATATGCTGATTGGTGCGGTCAATGCATTCAATCAGAAAACAAATTCCGTGGTTGATCCTGAAACCGGTGATTATATGGCGGTTCCGGCCTTGGCCAGAAAATATAAGGCTGAAGGTTTCGGATCGATTGTCGTTGCCGAAGAAAATTACGGTGAAGGCTCTTCCCGTGAACATGCCGCGATGGAACCTCGCTTTTTGAATGTGAAGGCAATTATCGTTAAATCTTTTGCCCGCATTCATGAAACGAACCTGAAAAAACAAGGTATGCTGGCACTGACTTTTGTCGATAAAGCCGATTACGACAAAGTTGGTGAAGAAGATAAAATCAGCATTCTTGGATTGCCCTCTTTTGCCCCTGGTAAAAATCTGACGGTCAAATTGACCCATAAAGATGGCTCAACAGATTCCTTTGAAGTCAGCCATACTTATAATCAGACGCAGATTGAATGGTTCCACGCTGGTAGCGCCCTGAATAAATTAAGATCTGAATATAAAGCCTCATAAAATAGGCAAGGAGAGGCGGGTCTGTCAGCTCTGGTTTGACTGGCAGGCCAGCCATAAGGAATAGTGATGAGTGAAAAAATAACTTTTACCCAAGGTAAATTACAGGTTCCGAATTGCCCTGTTATTCCTTTTATTGAAGGTGATGGCGTCGGAAAAGAAATCTGGCAGTCAGCCCAGACCATTTTCGATAAAGCTGTAGAAAAAGCTTATGGCGACAAACGCCGTGTCGAATGGAAACAGGTCTTAGCGGGTGGTAAAGCTTTCGAGCAAACCGGTTCATGGATGCCCGATGAAACGATGACCGCCTTTAAAGAATATCTGGTTGGTATTAAAGGCCCGCTGACAACGCCGATCGGTGGCGGCATTCGCTCTTTGAACGTAGCTTTGCGGCAGGAACTGGATCTTTTCGTCTGTCTGCGGCCAGTTCGCTGGTTTAAAGGGGTAGAAACACCCGTCAAGCATCCTGAAAAAGTCAATATGACGATCTTTCGGGAAAATACCGAAGATATCTATGCTGGGATTGAATGGCTGGAAGGCACTGATGACGCCAAAAAGCTTTATAAATTCCTGCATGAAGAAATGGGCGTTACCAAGGTTCGTTTCCCTGAAACTTCTTCTTTCGGAATTAAGCCGGTATCAATCGAAGGTTCTGAACGTTTGGTTCGTTCGGCGATCGAATATGCTATTGCTCAAAAAGCGCCTTCTATTACGTTGGTGCATAAAGGTAATATCATGAAATTCACGGAAGGTGGCTTCAAACAATGGGGCTACGCTTTAGCTGAACGTGAATTTGGCGATCAGCTTTTCACGATGAATCAATATGATCAGCTGAAAAAATCTGAAGGTAGCGAAGCTGCTGATAAGGCTTTGAAGGCTGCTAAAGAGGCTGGTAAGATCATTGTCAAAGATGTCATTACTGACGCCTTTTTGCAGAATACCTTGCTGAAACCGGAAGACTATGCGGTTATCGCCACAATGAATTTGAACGGAGACTATATCTCCGATCAGTTGGCTGCAATGGTGGGCGGTATTGGTATCGCACCGGGTGCAAACATCAATTACGCCACTGGACATGCTATTTTTGAAGCCACCCATGGCACAGCACCTGACATCGCAGGCGAAGACAAAGCTAATCCGTCTTCACTGTTATTGTCTGGTGCGATGATGTTCGACTATCTGGGATGGTTTGAAGTCGGCCAGCTTATCAGTCAGGCTATGGAAAAGTTATTCCAGAAAAAACGGGCAACCGTTGATCTGGCGCGCTTTATGCCAGACGGAGCGGTTCTATCCACGAGCCAGTTTACAGATGAGATGGTTGCCCATCTTTAATTCTAAAACTTTACCATTCCGGCTGCCTGTTTCGGTAGCCGGAATTATAAATAGATTTTCGGACTTATTTTAAGCTATTTCCCTATAAGGCGAAAAGCTTTTTAGGGCATCCCATCAGAATATATGCCCATTCTTATCCTTAGTGATTTTACGAAATACCCAGCAGATTTTTTGTCGCGGTTTTTAAATCATTTTGCCGCATCAAGGTTTCACCCACCAAAAAACAACCGATATCATGGCGCTGCATAGCGACCAGATCATCGTGATTGCGGATGCCGCTTTCCGCGACAAAAGTACAATCTTTGGGAGCTGAACCCACCAATTCATAGGTGCGTTCAAAACTGACGGAGAAATCGCGTAGATCGCGATTATTGACGCCAATCAAACGAGATTTCAGCTTTAACGCGCGTTCCATTTCTTCATGACTATGCACTTCGACTAAAGCATCCATGCCATATTCCATGGCGGTAGCCTCGATATCTTGCATCTGATAATCATCCAAGGCGGCGGCGATAATCAATATGGCATCAGCACCGATTGCTCTGGCTTCGATCACCTGCCATGGGTCGATCATAAAATCTTTGCGAAGAACGGGTAAAGTAACCGCTTTTCTGGCCGCAATCAGATAATCTTCATGACCTTGGAAATAAGGACGATCTGTCAAAACAGAAAGGCAGGCGGCTCCGCCTTCTTCATAATCATGGGCATGAATAGCTGGTGTGAAATCGGAACGGATTAAGCCTTTTGATGGACTGGCTTTTTTAATTTCAGCAATAAGCCCGAATTGCCCTTTTGCTCTTTTCTTGTCCAAAGCTGCCCGAAAACCGCGCGGTGCTGTTTGGTTTTTAATTAAATCGCTAAGGTCGTTTGGGCTAATCTGCTGTTTTCTTTCCACAACAAATTTTGCCTTTGCTATGCAGATTTCCGTAAGAATATTTGACATCCGTTATCCACAATCAAAATAGGAACAAAAGAAATATAGTCTGTATAGGCAATTCTTGGAATTGATGGGGGTTCTTCATCAATTTTTTGAAATATCTTTTTTCAATAGGGGAAAAGGCATTAATCTTAAAGCCGATCTTCTCGAATATAAGAATAGAGAGTGAATTCCTCATAGGGTAGTTTTAATGCCTTGAAATAGGGATGATAGAAGCCCGCTTTTTTATCATTCCTTCAAAGACCCCTCATTTCCTCCATGAAAATTTTTTAGAAAGCCAATGATTTTAGAATTTGCGAAATTTTACCTGCCGATTTACCTTTGTATTATTTAAAATTCCGCCTGTCTTTTGACGATAGGGCGCTGCCTTGCTAGATTGCGCCCTTAGCTTTCCAAAAAAGCCAACCTCATAGTGTTATTTTTTTCAGCGTCTATCGAGAAGATCAGTCGATAGAGCGAGATAGAATATTCCCGAAATCATCCTGTGTAATTTTGGTTTTTGGTAACAGGGGTAGGCGGTCATTTGGCTGGCGAGCTTTGTATTTTTTAAGGATATCCGATGACAAGCGTAACAAGTCAGCCCGATCACCTGAAAAGCCTACCGTCCTATGTAACACGCGAATTATTAGCCGGTATGGTGGCGACTTTTGCGCTCATTCCTGAAGTTATCGCTTTTAGCTTTGTAGCCGGTATTGACCCTGAAGTCGGTTTATATGCGTCTTTTGTCATTGGTATCGTCATTGCTTTTTCCGGTGGCCGCCCTGCCATGATTTCTGCGGCGGCCGGTTCGGTGGCTTTGGTCGCGGCGGCGTTGGTACGTAGCCACGGTTTATCTTATTTGTTAGCCGCTGGTATTCTGGCTGGCCTTTTTCAGATCGTTTTTGGCGTATTGCGCTTGTCTATCTTGATGCGTTTTGTTGCCCGTCCGGTCAGAACCGGATTTGTGAATGCTTTAGCTATTTTGATTTTTTCGGCTCAATTGCCGCAAATATTAGGTGCCAATATTCAAGGTTTGCTGCTGATTGGGTTAGGGCTAATTATTATTTATGGCGCGCCACGCTTAACACGAGCCATTCCGTCGCCTTTGATTGCCATTGTTGTCCTGACGTTGATGGCTCATTTCCTTCATTTGCCAGTAAAAACGGTTTCGGAGCTGGGACGCTTGCCCCTTAGTTTGCCCCATTGGGTATTACCGGCGGTGCCTTTGAATTGGCAGACTTTGCAGATTATTCTGATGCCAGCCTTAGCTATCGCTATGGTCGGGTTGTTAGAATCTATTATGACGGCTTTTGTGGTCGATGATCTGACAGATAGCAGTAGTGATAAAAATCGAGAATCATGGGGGCTTGGTCTCGCTAATATTGCCGCCAGTTTATTTGGTGGCATCGCCGGATGCGGTATGATTGGTCAGACGGTTGGTAATGTCCGTTACGGGGGTAGGGGGCGTCTTTCTACCTTCGCCGCTGGTGTTTTCCTGATGGTTTTAATGCTGGGTTTACGGTCATGGGTATCGGAGATTCCAGTAGCAGCCTTGGTCGCTATTATGGTGATGGTTTCTGTCAGCACCTTTAACTGGAAATCTTTTTCTGATGTAAAACGTCAGCCGAAGCTCTCTATTATCATCATGATCGTGACCGTTCTGGTAACGGTATTGACCCACAATTTAGCCGCAGGTGTCATTGTTGGCGTTTTATTAAGTAGCCTGTTTTTTGCATTTAAGATTGCATCTTTGATCAAGGTACAGGTCGTCGATGAAGCGGATAAACGTATCTATCAGGTCAGGGGGCAGGTGTTCTATGCTTCTGCCGATATGTTTATAGATGCGTTTGATATGAATAATATTGATGGGCGTGCTGTAACCGTTGATTTAACCCATGCCCATTTATGGGATGTGACCGCAGTTGAAGCCTTCCAGAAAGTCCAAGAACGTTTCAAGCATCATAAAGCCGATCTAGAAGTGATTGGTTTAAATAAAGCCAGCTCGGTATTGATTGACAAACTGGCAGATTAATCAGTGCAGTGCCTGAATATTGTTATGTGATTTATGTAGAGATGTCATAGCAAGGCTATCATGCGGTGATGTCTTGAAGACATGGTACGACAAACAGGCAAAGCAAAACCTTGCGGGCATTTTAAGGAAGTCGATTCTGTTTTAAAGAGAAGTAGGAAGCTTCTGTTGCCCGGTGCTTCCCAAACCGCTGGAATCTGCTTCTGTTGCCCGGTGCAGCCCGACCGCGCTCTTACTTAGTAATGTCTACCCGTGAAGGTTTTCATTACGCAGCAACAGCGAGTACCTCGTTATCGTTGGCACTTGTAAAAATGATCGGTTTAACGGCTCAATCACGCCGGATGGCAATCAAATCTTTACTACACACGTCGATCCTGTTTCGCCCCCATCAACAACAGTGGGATTAATCCGCGGTTGTTGGTGGAGGCGCCGGAGTACTGCCCTCCGGGTCCGTCGAGTTTATTCCATTTAACAATCTACCATCGTAGTCACCGAGGTGACGCTCTCTAGCTAAGGTCGGTTGCCCGTAAACGCAATAGCTGTCGGTAATTTTTTATAAAAACTTTGCATCATGGGCATTATCTTGGTCTTTTTCTTCTCTTGCTTCAGCCTTTGGTGTTTCTTGTTCTGCCGGATCAATTTTGGCAAAGACCAATGGATCATGGGCTGGTGTCCACCAATTTCGTTGCAGCATTTTTAGGCTTTGTTCCAAGCTATGTCCGGCACGCATATCTGGTTTTTCTGTGCCGACAATTTGTGACAAATAAATGCCTGAATAGCCGCTAAAGATATAAGCCGTGCAGCATCCGGCGGCAAAATAAACAATATTATCAGCGCCAAACATTTCGACCCCCATCACGATACAAGCGAGCGGGGTATTTGCCGCAGCACCGAAAAGCGCAATAAAGCCAATGCCTGCAAAAAGATCGACAGGTGCGCCGATAACATGGGCTATGGCACTGCCCAACGCTGCCCCGATGAAGAAGAGAGGGGTTACCTCACCGCCTTTGAAGCCGGTGCTAAGAGTGACTACCGTGAAAATGAATTTCAGCAGCCAGCTCCAGTAATGATATTGTTTTGGGTCAAAAAAGCTGCCCAATTGTAAACCATTAGGTTCAACCGCCATGGTACCGAGACCCAGATAATCCCGTGTACCTGTGATATAGACAAGGGCGATGATGATAAGCCCACCCGTAAAGCTGATGAGCGGTGCAGAGGGAATAACTTTTTTAAGCCATTGGGAGGTGTTGGCGAGGCTTTCTGAAAACAGGCGAGCCACAAGGCCAAAGGCAATAGACGCCACAATGACCTTGAAAAAGATGACGATATTGAGCTGAAAATGCCCCAACTGGCTAAAAGAAGCCATTGTGTAGCGCAGATGATCCATTCCCCAGAGGCGACAGACCCAATCGCCGAGAATGGCGGCTGTTAAAGCGGGAATAAGCGCTCGATATTCCAATCGGCCAATAACCGGTACTTCCATTGCGAATACGGCTCCAGTAACGGGCGTGCCGAAGACTGCGCCGAAACCGGCGGCAATACCGGATATAAGAAGCAAGCGGATATCGGCTTTATTAAGCCCAAAGACTTTACCGACACCGCTAGCGATGCTGCCCCCTAATTGGACGGCAGTGCCTTCACGGCCAGCCGAACCGCCAAAGAGATGGGTAATAACCGTCGAGATGAAAATAAGCGGTGCCATCCGCAAAGGAACGCCCGCATTCGGTTTATGAATTTCATCTAGAATGAGGTTATTTCCGGCGGCGGCGGATTTACCGAAGCGGTCATAGAGCCAAGAGGTTAGAAAACCGGCAATGGGTAAGCCGAAAAGAAGAGCAGGGTAAATGAAACGTGTTTTTGTTGCCCATTCCAATGACCATAGGAATAAAGCGCAACAGCTACCGATGATGGCAGCTAACGGGAAAATGATAGCCAGCCATTTAAACAGCAGAATAAGGCGATAAGGTTTATATTTTAGAAATAGTTGATACATCTAGCTTCCTTCAATCGAGGAGCCAGACCTAATTCCGGTAGGAATAATCAACAGCAGGCATGACTCCTCAATCATAAAAATATGTTTGAGCAGGAGTCATCAGCCTGAAAGGCGGTTCGATCCTTGTAAAAAGGATCAGGCAGATTCCATTACCGTCTTTTTATTAAGACCAAAAACCGACCCAAAGTCAAGTCTGTGCCTCTGGATAATCTGTTCGGAAGGATGCCTTATTCCTAGCCACAGGGGAGAATAAGGCTAGAAACGACATAGTTATCAGATTGATTGGTGAGGGTAAATTTGCCTTTGAATTGTCGCGCAAACATTGTCGCAATTTTTAGACCAAGACTGTCGACTTTTTCGAGAGAAAAGCCTTGGGGAAGAGGCTTTCCGTTGTTGGAAATGGTCAATTCGATCTGCTCGTTAATTTTTTTGAGCTTTATTTCGATGAAGCCATTTTTGTCTTGGTTCTTGAAGCCGTGCTCCAAAGCATTGGAAACTGATTCTGCCGAAACAAGCGCCAGTGGAATAGCCATATCCGAAGGCAGAATAAGATCTTCTGCTTCTATTTTATAGCGGATATTGGGGAAATTACTGGACGCAATCACATCCTTAATTAAGCGGTCAAGGATGAGTTTAGCGCCAAGCTGATTACCATTTTTAATATAAAGTGCTCGTTGTAATTCGCCGATCATATGGATCCGACGCACAGAGGCATCAATGGCTTCTTTGGCTTTTACATCGGTAATGCTGCGGCTTTGCATCCGTAGCAACGAGGCAATAACCTGTAAGTTATTAGAAATGCGGTGCTGTAACTCGTGAAACAGCAATTCATTCCGTTCGGCCAGCATTTGATTATAGGCACGCTTCTTTTGAAGGCGGTAATTGCCTTGTTGAAGGGCTATCACCAATCCCATATCGGTGAAGGTTTCCAATAAGCAAAGAAACCAGACCAAGACACCGTTAAAGCGACTGCCTTCTTCGATAAAATAAGGTGCAGCAATGAGGCTAAGAATAGCGGCAATGATGCCGGGTCTTGTTCCAAAAAGGAAAGTGACCACAAGCATTGTCGGCATGAAAGTAATGAAAGGATAGCCAGCCGGTAAAAAATGGCCAATAATACTGCGAACAAGGAAGGCGCATCCCACAAAAATAAATGCGCAGAGATTCCCGAGCCATGGCCGATTTTGCCACAGAGGCAAATGCTCTAAAATTCTGTGCACAACCGGGGCATTCCGGATCAAGACCATGCATCCTCCCCCAGATACATTATTCTGGTGTTTTCTATTAAAGACGGTGTGAAACAGTCCTTATCATTTTTTGCTCTATGGTCTTACTTTTATTTAAAAAAAAGGAGGATCTTTAAAGACCCTCCTTTTTTTTAAATAAAATTTGGAAAGACTTTAGTTGTCTTTACGCAGGAAAGCCGGAGCAAATTCCGGTTCCATATCTCTTGCCGGACGGTCTCCATCGCGGCGGGGACCACGATCACGACGAGGACGGTCACCGCGTGGCGCACGATCACTGGTATCTCGTGGCGGACGGTTGTCATCCAATTCGGCACCGGTTTCCTGATCAACAACACGCATAGACAGGCGAACCTTGCCACGATTGTCAATTTCAAGAACCTTGACTTTGACTTCCTGACCTTCGGTCAGAACATCGCTGACTTTGTTCACGCGTTCGTTCTTGATTTCGGAAACATGAACCAAGCCATCACGGCCGCCCATGAAGTTCACGAAAGCACCGAAGTCGACGATATTCACAACTTTACCATTGTAAATTTTTCCAACTTCCGGTTCTTCAACGATACCGTTAATCCATTCGCGTGCAGCTTCAATATGCGCAGGATCAGATGAAGACAGACGAACTGTACCATCATCTTCGATATCGACCTTGGCGCCGGTCGTTGCGACGATTTCGCGGATAACTTTTCCACCCGTTCCGATAACGTCACGGATTTTATCTTTGGGTACGCTCATCGTTTCGATGCGCGGTGCCAGATTGGAAATTTCGGAGCGAACCTCGCCTAAAGCCTTGGACATTTCACCCAGAATATGAGCGCGGCCACCTTTGGCCTGTTCCAATGCTTTCTGCATGATTTCTTCGGTAATACCGGCAACCTTGATGTCCATCTGGAGGCTGGTAATACCTTTTTCGGTACCGGCGACTTTAAAGTCCATATCGCCTAAGTGATCTTCATCACCCATGATGTCGGACAGAATAGCAAATCCGTCTTTTTCAAGGATAAGACCCATAGCGATACCGGAAACAGGACGCGTTAACGGTACACCGGCATCCATCAATGCAAGGCAGCCACCGCAGACGGTTGCCATCGATGAAGAACCGTTTGATTCCGTGATATCCGACAAAACGCGGATAGTGTACGGGAAGTCAGCTTTGCTCGGCAGCACAGGATGAAGTGCGCGCCATGCCAGCTTACCATGTCCAATTTCACGACGACCCGGAGCGCCGAAACGACCCACTTCACCAACGGAATAAGGTGGGAAGTTGTAATGCAGCATGAAGCGTTCGTAATGAAGGCCGGTCAAACCGTCGATCATCTGTTCTGCATCAGCTGTGCCGAGGGTCGTTGAAACCAATGCCTGCGTTTCACCACGGGTGAACAAAGCAGAACCATGGGTGCGGGGCAAATAGCCAACCTGAGATCTGATCGGGCGAACTGTTTTCAGATCGCGACCATCAATTCTGCGGCCTTCTGTCAGAATAGCCGTCCGAACAATCTTAGCTTCAAGCTTTTTGGCCAGTTTCTGGATGCGCAGTTTTTCTGTCGGATCAGCATCCGAGAAAGCTTCATCAAGAACGGCTTTGGCTTTGCTCAAGGCTTCGACGCGTTCACCCTTATGGGTCAGGCGATAAGCTTTGTCGAAATTGTCGTAGCAAAGTTCTTCAACTTTAGCGGCCAATGCGGTGTCATCATAGCTGACCAGTTCCCAAGGCTCTTTTGCAGCCTGTTCTGCCAGATTGATGATCGCTTTGATAACCGGCTGTAAAGCGTCATGCGCAAAAGAAACCGCGTTCAGCATGATTTCTTCGGAAAGCTCGTTGGCTTCCGATTCAACCATCATAACGGCATCGCGCGTTGCACCGACGACCAGATCAAGATCGCTCTTTTCGATCTGTTCCAGAGTCGGGTTAAGAATGAATTCACCGTCCTGATAACCGACACGGGCTGCGCCGATGGGACCTAGGAACGGAACACCGGAAAGGGCAAGGGCTGCGGAAGCCGCAATTATTGCCAAAATATCCGGTTCATTTTCGCCGTCATAAGACATGACCTGCGCAATGACCAAGGTTTCGTTATAGAAACCTTCCGGAAACAGAGGACGGATTGGACGGTCGATTAACCGTGAAATCAGCGTTTCCCGTTCGGTTGCGCCACGTTCACGCTTGAAAAAGCCACCGGGGATACGACCTGCGGCCGAATATTTTTCTTGGTAATGAACGGTCAAAGGAAAGAAATCCTGACCTTCTTTTACCGTTTTTGCAGCCGTTACCGCACAAAGTACGACCGTTTCACCTAAGGTCGCGATGACGGCACCATCTGCCTGACGAGCAACCTGTCCGGTTTCCAGCGTCAGTTTTTTCCCGCCCCAATCGATTTCCTGGCGTTTTATATCGAACATTCAATTTCCTTCTGGCTCCGACCCTATGTCTGGAGCGGCCTTTTTCCGGATTCGCCGGATTGCGAAATCCCCGGATGCGAAACGGCCTCCCACATTTAGGAGGCCGTACCGACTTTTACTTACGAAGACCCAGTCTTGCGATAAGGCTGCTGTAACGGTCTTTGTCATTATTCTTGACATAATCAAGCAGGCTGCGACGCTTGTTAACCATGTGCAGCAAACCACGACGGGAATGGTTATCCTTGGCGTGGGTTTTAAAATGCTCGGTCAGATTAACAATACGTTCGGTCAGAATAGCGACCTGAACTTCGGGAGAACCCGTGTCGCCTTCTACCCGTGCATATTCTTTGATTAATGCTTCTTTACGCTCTGCTGTGATCGACATCAGTCGTCCTTTCTATTTTAAAAATTGAAACCGCGCAAAACCCGGGCTTCTTGCCCAATGACTTCAATAAGGGCAATCGGAGTTTGTGATTCCATTGCCATATTTAAGCCGAATCTTGCGTTAACCCCGATCAATTTCTGCCCCTGACGGAGTGCTTTTGCCTGATCGGAGGAAACTGCTAAAGCCGGGATGTCGTCCAGCCCTGCTGTTAAAGGCAAAAGCATTTGATACAGCTTTCCAGCTTGCGCCATTTCCATTAATTTGTCTAGTGAAATTGCCTGTTCGCTCGTAAATGGCCCTGATTTTAACCGGCGCAAATAGCTGACATGACCGTGACAATTCAGCTTGTGGGCAATGTCGCGCGCGAGGCTGCGGATATAGGTGCCTTTGGAAACTTTCGCGACAAATGAAGCGTGATCGGGGCTGAAATCAGTCAAAACAAGGTCATGAATAACGATATCACGCCCTTTGACGGTAACTGTTTCTCCCGCACGAACGCGATCGCAGGCACGCTTGCCATCGATTTTTAAAGCAGAATAGACAGGCGGAATTTGGTGAATAGGCCCTTGAAAATAGGGTAAAATCGCTTCGACAGCTTCCCTGTTAGGTCTTGTGTCGGATTGTGCAACAACGCTGCCTTCACGGTCGAGGCTGTCGGTTTCCGTTCCAAATGCGATAGTGAAGGCATAGGCTTTGTCAGAATTAAGGGCATAGCCTGCCAGTTTGGTGGCTTCACCCAAGGCAATCGGTAAAACACCAGAGGCAAGTGGATCAAGCGTTCCGCCATGCCCGACTTTTACCTTGGGTAATCCGGCGATACGGATGGCGCGCTTAACCGCAGAAACAGCCTGAGTCGAACCCAAGCCTTCTGCTTTATCAAGAACAAGCCAGCCATGAAGGGCAGGGGACGGTTGAGAAAGAGTCATAAAGAATTCAGTTTTTCTATAAAATGGCGGCGGCAAAGCGCAATATAGCGCTCATTTCCACCGATCTCTGTTTGTTGGCCATGACGGATAGGCTGTTTATTTTCATCAACTCGTAAGTTCATCGTTGCCTTCGCGCCGCAGAAACAAACTGACTTGATTTCGGTAAGCATATCAGCAATCGCCAGCAGATATTGCGAGCCTTCAAATAATTCGGCCTGAAAATCTGTTCTGAGACCATAGCATAGAACCGGAATATTTAATTCGTCGCAGACACGGGCAAGCTCAAATACCTGTCGTTTCTTGAGGAATTGCGCTTCGTCTATCAGAATGCAATGGAGGGGCGTCTTTTCGTGTCGCTCTTTGATAATATTCCAAAGCGATGTCTGCTCCGCAAAAGGAATCGCAGGCGCTTCCAAGCCAATACGTGAACGGACTACCCCTTGTTTATAACGGGTATCGATCATTGCGGTGAACAGCAATGTCTGCATTCCCCGTTCACGATAATTGAAGTCTGCTTGCAGAAGATTGGTCGATTTACCAGCGTTCATCGAGGCATAATAAAAATATAATTTAGCCATTCGTAGAATATCCGCTTGGTTTAACGGCCGTCTTCTGGACCATCTTTCTGATCGTTATCTTCTTCAAGATCGCGCTTCACATGGGGCGACCGTAACAGGGAGTCGATCAAGCTGCCCTGTTCAAAGCTTTCATCTGCCAGAAAACGGAGTTTAGGCACATATTTCAGCCTTATTTTCTGGGCGATGGCTTTTTGTAAGAAGGATGCATTTTTGGAAAGAATACCAATCACGGTATCATCAGATACGCCACCCAAGGATTTTACAAAAACCGTGGCAATCCGTAAGTCGGGAGACATCCGAACTTCGCTGATAGAAACAAAAAGACTATCCAGTGCATCGCCATGGATTTCGCCCCGCATCAGCATTTCAGCTAAGACATGGCGGATTTGCTCCCCAACTCTTAATGGGCGGATAGAATGACCTTCTGGCGTTTGATTACGACGCATGGGCTGCTGACCTTAAAAACTAAAATGTAAAAAGATATCGTCTTTTTTAATAAAAATACGGTGCCTTTTTAAAGGCCGTTTAAGGCAGACTTTAAAAAGATATCGTTTGGAAAAAGAATTGCGGCCAAGGTCGATGACCCTGACCGCAAAACAGATAATAGGTTAATAGATTAAAGGGTGCGTTCCCGTTCTTCGACTTCGAAGGTTTCGACGATATCGCCTGCTTTGATATCGGTTGAGCCTTCCAACGTGATACCGCATTCAAGACCTGCCCGAACTTCGGAAACATCATCTTTAAAGCGGCGAAGCGACGCAATAGAACCGTTATAAATAATAACGTCATTACGCAGCACACGTGCCCGCAATTTCTGGCGGATATAGCCTTCGAGAACAAGAAGACCGGCTGCGCGACCGTGTTTACCAGCCGAGAAGACTTCACGGATTTCGGCTTTACCGACAACCGTTTCGAAGTATTCAGGCCCAAGCTTGCCAGCCATAGCTGCTTTGATTTCGTCGATCAGATCATAGATCACATCGTAGAATTTAAGCGCCACACCATCACGACGAGCGATATCTCGCGCCTTGCTGTTTGGACGGACATGGAAACCGATAATCGGTGCACCAGAAGCCGCAGCCAAGGAAACATCGCTTTCCGTGATGCCACCAACACCCTGATGTAAAATACGAACGCGAATATCTTCGTTCGAGATTTTATTAAGGGCACCGGCAATGGCTTCAACAGAACCTTGGGTATCAGCTTTAATAAGCAGCGGATATTCAACAGCCTGCTTATCTTTCAATGCCGAGAACATTGATTCCAAGCTGGCAGGTTGTGCAGTCGTCCGTTTGCGTAATGCCAGTTCTGCACGATAAGAAGCGACTTCACGTGCACGGGCTTCGCTTTCCACAACGGTAAGCGTGTCACCGGCATGCGGAACACCGGAAAGACCAAGAACTTCGACTGGCATGGAAGGGCCAGCGTCTTTCTGGTTCTTACCTTGTGCATCGGTCATGGCTCTTACGCGGCCGCTGAATTCACCGACAACGAAGATATCGCCTACTTTTAAAGTACCGCGACGGACAAGAATGGTTGCAACCGGGCCGCGTCCGCGATCCAATTTTGCTTCAACCACGGTGCCTTCGGCGGCACGATCAGGATTGGCTTTAAGATCAAGGATTTCTGCCTGAAGCAAAATTTTCTCAATCAAAGCATCAAGGCCGGTCTTTTTAGCGGCAGAGATTTCGACATCCTGCACATCACCGCCCATAGCTTCGACCTGCACATTATATTGCAGCAGGGCTTCACGTATGCGCTGAGGATTGGCTTCCGGTTTATCCATTTTATTGATAGCAATAATAATGGGAACATCGGCTGCCCGAGCATGATCGATTGCTTCGACCGTTTGAGGTCTTAAGCCATCATCAGCCGCGACCACGATAATAACAATGTCAGTAACATTGGCACCGCGTGCACGCATTTCACTGAAGGCTTCATGACCCGGCGTATCAAGCAAGGTGATTTTGTCGCCTGAAGGGGCTTTGACCTGATAAGCGCCGATATGCTGGGTGATGCCACCGGCTTCACCACGGACAACATCACTGCCACGTAAAGCATCGAGCAATGAGGTTTTACCGTGATCGACATGCCCCATGATCGTTACCACTGGCGGCCGTGATTTCAGCGTTTCTTCCTGATCGACATCGCTGGAGCTATCGATTTCAACATCGCTGTCAGATACGCGTTTAATGTTGTGGCCAAATTCTGTGACCAGCAATTCTGCGGTATCCTGATCGATCGTCTGGGTCAGCGTTACAGCCACGCCCATTTTGAACAAGGCTTTAACCAGATCTGCACCGCGTTCGGCCATACGATTAGCCAATTCCTGAACCGTGATCGCTTCTGGAACGACAACGTCACGAACCTGACGAACCTGCTGGGTTCTGTTCTGATTAGCGCGTTTGTCTTTTTCACGGGCGCGGCGCAAGGCTGCCAAGGAACGTGCGCGTGCGCCACCCTCATCGCCAGACAATGCCTTGGTAACGGTCAACTTGCCTGACTGGCGGCGATCTTCACCTTTACGGTCGCGCATAGCGGGGCGGGGTGCTTCGCGTCTTGGCGGAGCAACCGGCGTAAAGCGGCGCGGTGCCGGTGAGCGAGGAGATTCACTCCGTTCTTCGGTGCGACCTTTATTAGCAGGAGCGCCCTTCGGTGCCGTATTGCGACGACCTTTGTCATCGGCATCGGTGCCTGCGGCTTTTGCTGGTGCGGGTTTGGCTTCTTTCTCAGCCTTTGCCCGTGCTTTAGCTTCGGCTTTTTCTTGTTCTTTTAAGACAGCCTGCTTTTCAGCTTCGACCTTGGCTTCTGCTTCAAGACGGCGCTTTTCTTCGATACGGCGCTGTTCTTCAAGATCGGCTTCCAGTTTCATGCGATCTTCGCGACGACGGGCTTCTTCTAAAGCCTGAAGGCGACTTTCTTCAGCTTCACGCAGAAGACGTGCCTGCAATTCTTGCCGCGAGGCCAAATCACGATGCGGCAAAGTCCGTGCGGGACGCTGACCACCAGATGTGCGCGTCTGGTTTTTCTGGTTCTGGCCACCACGACCACCCTGACGTCCGCGACCATCTTGAGCGCGGTTGCCAGCTGGGCGATTACCTGCAGGCTGTGCTGCTTTTTCAGCGGGCTTTTTGGCGCCACGGTCGGTTACTTTGATAGCCGGTGCCGGTTTAGGCGCTTCTTCCTTGGCAGGAGCTGCTGCTTTTTCTGGAGCAGGCTGCGCGGCGGGTGCCGGTTGGCTTTTTTCCTGAGCAACCGTTTCAGGTGCAACGGTTTTTTTCTCGGGCGTTGAAGCCGTGGGTGCTGTCACGGTTTCAGGTTTGATAGCTGTCTGAGTAACGGTTGTATCCTTATTCTGGGTATTTTCTGCTGGTGCAGTCGTCTTTTTGACCGTTTCATCAGCCGTAGCTGTTGCTTCACCGCTGCCCGGCTTATTGATAACCCGCCTTCTTTTGGTTTCCACAATCACGGTATTTGAACGGCCATGGCTGAAGCTCTGCTTCACCTTGCTGGTCTCTACTGTGCGTTTTATTCCCAGCGGCGCCCGCATCCCGAGCTTCGGCTTGTCGTTATCGCTCATCTGTTAATCCGAACCCTTCACATTATTTCCAGCGATAGCCATAGTATCTGCATTATCGTCGATGCAGATATCGGTATCCCCGTTCCAACCTATAAATCGGCACCACCGCATCAGAGATTTTTTGATGCGATCAGCTGTAACTGGCGCAGTTAATGCAATATGTACCACATTCCCGCGACCAAGTGCCAATGACAAAACCATGCGGTCGACAGGCAGGGTCAGACCTTTTTCAGATGTGACCTCTTGCCTTTCGGCATTTCTATTTTTCCCGACCCGAAAAGCGAAATCCAGCTTTCCAGATCCATCCGAACCGGCATCAGACGCGTGAAGTAAAAGGGCTACACGCCCGTTTCGACAGCTATCTATGATACGTTCGGAACCGGACAGCAGCCGTCCTGCACGCGCCTCTATGCCCAGCTGGTTTAACACCTGCTGTTGAAGCTCGTTTGCTATACGGACGGGGAGATCAGAAGAAATAGTGATATCAGAGGTTTTGAAGGCACGCTGTAATGCCGCCTTCAATTTGCCTTTGGTAATTGCCCGACTAAGTGCCGTATGATCAACACTGATCCACGCCCCACGTCCAGGCGCACGGGCCCGGACATCAGGGTGCACTGATCCGTCTGGGGCAAGGGCAAGTCGGATCAAATAATCGCGCGAGTCCTTACCACCGGTTAAAATACACCGGCGGGACGAATCAGTCTTCAGTTCATCATTGACGGTTTCATTGTCTTCCATACGCCAAGGCGCCTCCTTTACATAAAGGAGCCTTGAGGTAATGGAACGTTATTCCATAAACCATTATTAGGCTTTCTCCGACCTTGTTTCAGTGTCTTCTGGGGGAACAGTTTCATCTTCGGCGTCATCGAACCAATGGGCCCGCGCTGCCATGATAATTTCATTCCCCTGTTCCTGACTGAGGCCATATTCAGCCAGAATACCATCTTCTTCGTTATTATCAGACGAATGACGGCGTCTTTGGTCCTGACGTTTTTTCTGAACCAGTTCGTCAGTTGAAAGATCACCTAAATCATCAAGCGTCTTAATACCAGCTTTCCCTAAGGTCAAAAGCATCGCTTCTGTCATATAAGGTAAATCGGCCAGTTCGTCTTCGACCCCAAGCTTGCGTCTTTCTTCGCGCGCTTCTGCTTCACGTTGTTCCAAAGCTTCGCGAGCGCGGCTTTGCAATTCCGAAGCAAGCTCTTCGTCTATACCTTCAATAGCGGAAATTTCAGCCTGATCAACATAGGCGACCTCTTCGAGGCTACCAAAACCTTCGGCGACCAGTAATTGCGCCAAAGTCTCATCGACATCAAGGTCGTGCTGGAACAATTCCGAATGGGCGACGAATTCTTTCTGGCGACGCTCGGAAGCATCGGCTTCAGTCAGAATATCAATAGCAGATCCGGTTAGCTGGCTGGCAAGGCGGACATTCTGCCCACGGCGACCAATGGCCAAAGAAAGTTGATCATCAGGAACAACGGCTTCGATCCGGCTGTCATCTTCATCAATAACAACGCGGGAAACCTGTGCCGGTTGCAGTGAGTTTACAACGAAGGTCGCCATATCTTCCGACCAAGGAATGATATCGATCTTTTCGCCTTGGACTTCCTGAACAACAGCCTGAACACGGCTACCCTTCATACCGACGCAGGCACCGACCGGATCAATCGCATTATCCTGACTGACAACGGCGATTTTCGCGCGGCTGCCCGGATCACGGGAGCAAGCTTTAATTTCGATAAGGCCGTCGTAAATTTCCGGCACTTCTTGGGCAAACAGCTTTTTCATGAAATTCGGGTTCGAGCGTGAAAGCAGGATTTGAGGGCCACGATTTTCACGGCGTACATTCATAATCAAGGAGCGCACCCGATCACCGACACGGAAAGTTTCACGCGGGATCTGCTGGTCACGGCGCAGAGCGCCTTCTGCGCGACCAAGATCAACCACAACGTGACCAAATTCGATCCGTTTGACGATACCGGTGATGATTTCACCGATGCGGTCTTTAAATTCGCTATACTGGCGATCGCGTTCTGCATCGCGGACTTTTTGGAAAATAACCTGTTTTGCAGCCTGTGCTGCAATACGGCCAAATTCAATCGGAGGCAGCGGATCGACGATAAAATCCCCGACAGCTGCACCATTTTGTAATTTCTGTGCATCTGCGACAGAAACCTGTTTGAAAAAGTCATCGACCTGATCGACCACTTCGACGACACGCCACAGACGCATGTCACCCGTTTTCGGATCAATTTTTGCCCGAATATCATTTTCGGCACCATAGCGAGCACGTGCTGCGCGCTGAATAGCTTCTTCCATGGCTTCGATAACGATAGCACGGTCAATCAGCTTTTCACGCGCCACGGCATCAGCGATCGCAAGCAATTCAGCCTTGTTGGCAGAAATGGCATTAGCCATATCGATCATCCTTCTCTTACAATCTTGTCGGCGCCTTCGCTGTCTAGCGGTTGGGTGGCGGCGATGAGCGCATCAGTCAATAACAATTTTGCCCGATCTATAGCGGAAAAAGGCAAAATTTTCTGCCCTACTTTGGGGCAATCCACTATAATATTATCAGCATCGTCGACACCGATAATTTCCCCGTCAAATTGTTTACGACCATCGAGTGGTTCCGATAACCGTATGCGGGCGGAAAAGCCTTTCCAATCCTGAAAATCTTTCAAACGCGTTAAAGGCCGGTCAATACCGGGTGAACTAACCTCTAGGCGGTAAGCCTCTTCGATTGGGTCTTGTTCATCGAATATTTCCGAAAGACGGCGTGACAAAGCTTCACATTCGCCGAGACCAATCTGTCGTGTATCAGGACGTTCGGCCATGATCTGTAAAGTCGGATCACTTTTGCCACCAAACATCGCAATACGGACAAGTTCCAAGCCCAATGCCTTCACCTCCGGCTCTACCAATGCGGTAATCGCTGGAATGTCAACAACGGGGGCTTTTGGAGCCGTATCAGTCATAGCTTTGTCTATTCCGTGTTATGCCATAAAAGCTGAAAGATTTCAGGCGGTTTTGCGAGCCTCGTTTTTCCCGCTTTATTACTTTATCGAAGTCTTGTCATAAGGTCTGTTTACACAGCTTATCGTGCCAGCATCGTCAGATACCAGCCCCAACAAAGACCGTCGATGTCGAGGAAACAGGAATTATATACAGATTAAGCGTTATTTCTACAAGGGGAGAATAAAGAATCTTCCCGCTTTTATGGTCACTCTATTCAGTTTTATATTTTGTCAAAGTTATCTGTTTTTAGGTCGTCAATGGTTCTTTCGTTAATCGGGGATTATTTTCGCTCTTTCTATTCTGAATTTCTGCTATGCCGCCTGTAAATCTTATCTTTCAGCATAATTTGAAGAAAGAATAGCCATGCTTTGTCGTTCGAAAGACTTTTTGTCAGGTCGTATTTTAAAAAAACGGCCATCCGGTAAGGCTGCTTTTATGTTGGGGCAGCTTTGTCTGTCTGCTTTTCTATTGAGTGGCTGTAATGTGATTAAGAAATATCACAAAGTTGTCGATGAAAAATTTGCTGCCGGTCATGATGAAAGCGGGGATTCTTCCAGCGTTTTGCAAGGCCAATTAACGCCGGTCGATCGACGGCCTTTTATTATCCACGAAATAGCGCAATTCAATCATCCTATGGCCATGACCTTTTTGGCGAATGGCGATTTGTTGGTGGCAGAAAAAACGGGTCAGCTGAAATTATGGCATCCCGATAATAAAATCGGGACTATCCGCAATATGCCAGATGTTGTGAGTAGCGGGCAGGGAGGCTTGCTGGACGTTGCCTTGCATCCTGATTTTGAGAAAAACCATCTTGTGTATTTAAGTTGGACAGAATCTGAAAAGCTGCTGAAAGAAAAAGAGGCGCTGCGTAACGGCAAGGAAATTGCTGAAGATTCTTTAGGCGAAGATAAATCAGCAATGGGTGCCGTCGTTGGTCGTGCTGAATTAGTGTGTGATAACAAGGGTGGCGGCCGTCTTGCCGGTTTATCTATTATCTGGCGACAGGAACCCAAAACTGAAGGCAATGCCAATTTTGGTGCCAGAATAACTTTTGCACCGGATAAAAGCCTGTTCATCTCAAGCGGTGACAGATCCCAGCCTGCTTCTGCTCAGGATATGAGCATCAATCTTGGAAAAATCGTTCGAATTAGTGATGTTGGCCGTATTCCAGCGGATAATCCGTTTAATGGCAGCAGCTTTTTGAAATCGCAGATATGGTCTTCCGGTCACCGTAATCCTTTGGGGTTATCCTTTGCACCTGACGGATCATTCTGGGAAAATGAGATTGGTCAGAATGGAGGGGATAAATTAAACCTTATCCGAAAAGGCGCTAATTATGGATGGCCTATCGTGACAGCGGCGGCGGAAACGTCTTCTGCTTCGGCTACGGCCAATCCCCATCCTGAATTCGTAAAGCCAAAATGGAGTTGGAGCACCAGCCTCGTTCCATCGTCGTTGCTTTTTTATACAGGTAACCTTTTCCCCGAATGGAAAGGCAATGCTTTCATTGGTGGTTTGGCTAGCCAGATGCTGGTTCGTATGGAGATAAAAGGCGAAAAGGTTCGTGAGGTTGATCGTTGGCCAATGGGGCATCCTGTACGCGATGTTCAGCAGGGAGCAGATGGCGCTTTGTGGCTTATATATGATGACAATAAGGGGGGTATGCTAATCCGGTTGGCACCTCCTGGCCGATAAAATCTTTAGCAGATTGCAAGGTGAAACAAGGTCAATCATATCTCTAAGATTGAGGTGAAATCGGCTATAATGTTTTTTCTTGTTGTTCTGCTTGAATGGTTTAATAAGCCTGCTTCAAGTTATACATTGAAATAATATTACTTTAATTTGATGAAATTGAGAATAATAAAAATGTTTTCTGCTGCTGATGAGAATATAAAACGTATTGCTGATGCCTTGGAACGGCTGGCTCCGCCGCCTGCTGTTTGGGCTGATCCTTTAACAGCACCAGCTTATATCTGGCGTGGTCAGAACTTGGTTGCCGCCCGCTCTTTTAAACCTTTTCCGCTTGCTTGTTTGACAGGCGTGGATGCGCAAAAAAAGGCATTGCTGGATAATACCGCGAGATTAGCCAATAATTTGGCCGCACATGATGTCTTGCTATGGGGAGCAAGAGGCAGCGGTAAATCGGCATTATGCAAATCAGTTGTCGGTGAGTTGCAACAAGAAGGCGCGGCTTTGGCTTTGATTGAGGTTGCTGGAGAGCGGGTTGATACTTTGCCAGAATTATTCGGCTATATCGCGGATCAACCACGGAGCTATGTGTTGTTCGTTGATGACCTTGGTTTTGAAGAAGGCAGTTCCGCACCGCGTATTTTGCGATCTTTATTAGAAGGTGGCGCAGAAGCACGGCCTGCAAATGCTCGTCTCTATGTGACGGCCAATCGCCGCCATATTATTGCACGCCAAGTTCAGGATACCGCGGAATCCTTTACCCGCGACAGTCTTGATGACCAGTTAGCTTTGGCTGACCGTTTTGGTCTCAATTTGGGTTTCCATGTATGCGACCAGAAAAACTATCTTGAAATGATACGGGGCTATGCTGCTCGTTTCGGATTAAAGCTGGATGAAGATCATGCTTTGTCTTGGGTTCGTTCCAGAAGTGGTTTGTCAGGCCGGATGGCATGGCAATATATTATTGAAATCGCCGGTGAGCAGGGACGTAATATTTCGCTTTAATCCTTGATTTTGCATAAAAATCATATCCTTTTATTGTAAATGAAATCAGTTTCAGATGGGGTGTATCTCTAATATATGTCCTATTTGGAATATTAATGTTTAAAAATATTTTTTTATGTAATTTTAGTATTTACATCTTCCTTTCGTGAGAATAAATTTTTATTTTTGCGAAGGGGGATAACAATGAGTGATACTAATTTATTTCGTCGCCATTTCATGCAACTTGCCGTAGGAGGTGTTGTTGCAGCCCCTTTTTGAATAACGCCTCTCTTTTGGCCGCTGCCCCTTCTTCCTCCAGCAGTTCTTTTGAAACACCCGAGACCCTTCTCAACAGCATAACCGACGGCGTTTATATTAATTACAATGAAAATCCTTTGGGGCCCTGCACGAAAGCTCGCGAGGTATTGGCAAAAACTATCCCGTTGAGTGGCCGTTACGGCATAGGATTTGGCGAAAGCATTGCTGAAATCGTTAGCCAACAAGAGCATGTTCCCGCAGATTATCTGCATTTTTTCGCTGGATCGACCGTTCCTCTCCATGCCGCTGCTATGGCTTTTTCTTCTAAAGATCGCGCAATTGCTTATCCGTTTCCTACTTTCGATATTTTTTTCAAAGCGCCGAATGGAGAGATGTTTGCCCCTCTGAAACCTGTGCCGGTCAATGATAAGCATCAAGTCAGTATGGCCGATTTGCTCGCTGCCGCCCCCAATGCCGGCCTCTATTATATTTGCAATCCGAATAACCCGACCGGTGTCGTAACCCCCATGCGCGACATCGAATGGTTATTGGCGCATAAGCCTGCTGGTTCCGTGGTGTTGGTGGATGAAGCCTATATTCATTATAGTGAGATGCCTTCGGCCATGTCGCTGGTGGCGCAAGGCAAAGACGTTGTTGTCCTGCGGACTTTCTCGAAAATTTATGGTTTGGCAGGGATGCGTTTGGGTTTTGCTGCTGCCCGTCCCGATTTGCTGGCAAAGCTGGCTTTTTTTGATACCAATAATCCACCGATGCCTGCTTTTGCAGCCGCCGAGGCCAGCCTTCTTGATCCTAAATTATTATCGGAGCGGAAAGCATACAACAAAGCCGTTCGTGATGATATTTTTGCTTGGTTATCGAAGCGCGGCTATAAATATACGCCATCTGAAGCATCTTTCTTCATGGTGCATGTTGGCGTGCCGGGACAGCAGGTGACGGATGCTTTGAAAAAATACAAAGTCTTTATTTCTGGCACACGGCCACGTTATCCTGATTGGGTTCGTGTTTCTATTGGAACCTTTGCTGAAATGAATGTCTTTAAGGCTGCATTTGAAAAAGTTATGGCGTCGCTTTCCTAATTGAAGGGGCGCGTTTAGAAAAAACGACAAAAAAGACTGCACTCTTTTGGATTAAATTTTTATTCTTTTCTTATTGTAATATTTTCTCATTTTAAAAAGAAAAGGCCTTGTAAACCAAGGCCTTTTCTTCCATCGCTTTTTTTATAAAGTTAGTTAGACCAGCTTTTTTCCATCTCATCTTTGATGAGACGGTGATGCCGGGTTGCTTCTTCGATCACCATTCGTAAAAAGCGCTCTGCAAAATCAGGATTTAGTCCCGTTGATTCGGCTAACTGACGCAGTCGCTTGGCTTGTTCGGCTTCACGGGCAAGATCTGCAGGAGGAAGTTGTTTTTCGGCCTTGTAATAACTGACATCTGAAGTAATCTTGAATCTCTCTGCCAACAGGCAGACGAGAGCCGTATCAATATTATCAATACTTTTGCGATAGCGCTGCAACCGATCATTGGGCATAAATGAAAATCCTTAGTTATCGAAGCGATGGAGGTATCTTTTTGACGGTTGCAAACAAGTTGAGCAAGTGTCAACGCTTGTATTTCTTCATGCTTCACAGTGCAGCTTTTTCAGCATGACCGCTATTCAACCCGCCCCCGAGCAACATGCACCGGCATCATTGAAGCCGTTAATGCGTCTGGTGGCGTCCGATATGCAAGCTGTGAATGCGGTTATTCTTGACCGGATGCAAAGTGAAGTTCCTTTAATTCCCGAATTGGCAGGCCATCTGATTTCCAGCGGTGGCAAGCGGATGCGGCCTATGTTGATGCTGGCCTGTTCCCATCTCGTCGGTGAGCCGCGCGATATTCATTATAAATTGGCGGCGGCGATCGAATTTATTCACACCGCGACTTTGCTGCATGATGATGTGGTCGATCATAGCGATCTCCGCCGTGGGAAACGCACTGCCAATAATATCTGGGGCAATGGCCCGACTGTTCTGGTTGGTGATTTTTTATTAAGTCGTGCCTTTGAAATGATGGTGGAGTCAGGTTCTTTACGGGCGCTTGAAATTTTATCGAATGCCGCTGCCATCATTACTCAAGGTGAGGTTGACCAGCTTGTTTCTCAATATCAGATAGAAACGGATGAAGCGCGTTATCTGTCGATTATTGGAGCAAAAACAGCGGTTTTATTTGCGGCATCCTGCCGTATTGCCGCCGTTATGGCCGGATGTTCCGAAGGTCGAGAACAAAATCTTGCCGATTATGGGCAATATCTGGGGATAGCTTTTCAATTAACCGATGATGCCATTGACTATATGTCTGACAGCCAGACCATGGGGAAGGGCGTTGGCGATGATTTTCGCGATGGGAAAGTAACCTTACCCGTCATTCTTGCCTATCAGCGTGGTGAAAAGGATGACCGTGATTTTTGGCGTGAAGCCATTGAAGGTCGCCGTGTTGCTGACAGCGATCTCGACATTGCCAAAATGCTTTTAGTCAATACCGATGCCTTGGCCGATACTCTGGAACGGGCGCGTTTATATGGTGAAAAAGCTATAAATGCTTTGAAAGATTTCCCCGGTGGTACGGTAAAAGACGCGTTGATCGAGGCGGTCGAATTTACGATTGCCCGCGCATATTAAAAAAGAAGGAATATTCTGATAGTCGTAAAGCCTTCAATATGATGAAGAATAATGCCTTTCTTACAGAATTGCCGGTCTCCCGTATTTTCGAGCCTTTGGCTGAAACACTACGCAAACGAAGCAATGTCGTTATTATCGCGCCCCCTGGTTCAGGAAAAACCACGGGTATTGCCCCTGTTTTATTGCAGGAAGCTTGGTGTCAGGGGCAGGTTATCCTGCTGTCGCCGCGCCGTTTAGCCGCTAAAGCGGCGGCAGAAAGAATAGCGCAGATTATAGGAGAGCCTGTCGGGCAACAGGTCGGTTATGCGACCAGAATGGAATCCCGTCGGTCTGATAAAACCCGTATTTTAGTCGTGACCCAAGGGATATTCCGTCACCAGATCCAGCAAGACCCCGAATTAACAGGCATTTCAGCTGTTTTATTCGATGAAGTTCATGAACGGAGCCTCGATGGTGATTTTTCGCTGGCGCTGGCTCTAGACGTTCAATCTGTTCTACGACCAGATTTAAAATTGATCGCGATGTCCGCGACTATGGACGGCGCACGATTTTCTAATTTGATGGCTGAAGAGGAGGCTGGTGCTGCACCTGTTTTAGAAAGCCAAGGCCGCAGCTATCCTTTACATTATTATTATGAAGGCCGCCGTTCGGATTTATCCATCGAACAAAATATGGCGGCTGTTATCAAACGCGCCTTACAGGAAAATGAAGGCGGTATTCTTGCCTTTTTACCGGGTATCGCCGAAATAGAGCGCACCGCTGCGCTGTTAAGCAATTTGCCGTCTGATATTTCTCTTTTCCGTTTACATAGCACAGTTGATCACCGCGAACAGAATGGCGCCATACGTCCTGCACCGAAAGGATGCCGGAAAGTTGTTTTGGCCAGTGCCATTGCCGAAACTAGCCTGACATTAGACGGTATCCGTATCGTGGTGGATTCCGGTTTGACAAGGCGCGCGCGTTACGATCATCAATCGGGTTTAACGCGTTTAGTGACGGAAAGAGTTAGTCGCGCATCGGCAGAACAACGCGCTGGTCGTGCCGGTCGGCAAGATGTGGGCTATGTGTGGCGGCTATGGGAAGAAGCCGCACAAACTGGGTTGTCGCCTTATGATCCGCCCGAAATTACGCAAGCAGACTTGTCGGCTTTAACGCTCGATTGTGCCTTATGGGGGGTAGCCCATCCAAAGCAATTGCGTTGGATTGATACACCGCCCGAAAAAGCCGTCGAAGAAGCGCATAACCGATTACAAAATTTACAGGCGATTTCTTCCGATAAGCGTCCTTTGCCGCATGGTCATGATCTAGCTGCGCTGCCTATGCCGTTGCCCTTGGGGCATATGATATTGAAGGCGAAAGAAAAAGGATTGGGTGCTTTTGCCGTTGATGTTGCTGTCTTGCTTTCAGAACGGGGCGTCGGCGGCCTCGATCTTGATATCGAAAGCCGCTTGAATCGCTTTTATCGTGATAATTCGCCACGTTCACAAAAAGCCCGCCAGCTTGCCAATCGGTGGAGAAAACTGGTTGGCCTGAATAATGCTGGCATATCCCAAAATTATATGGGTGAGGGAGATGTGGGTGCTTGTGTTGCCTTAGCCTTTCCCGATCGGGTGGCCAAAAGGCGTGATAGCAAGGGAGAGCAATGGATTTCTGTCGGCGGACGGGGATTCTGGTTAGATCCTTTGTCGCCTTTGGCAAAAAACGAATGGCTTGCCGTGGCTGAAGCACAGGGAGCTGCGCAATCGGCTCGTATTATGTCGACGGCCGCTTTGGAAAAAGATCAGATTAATGCTCTTTTTGCCGAACAGATTGTTGTTGAACAAAATGTCCGCTTTAATTTTGAAATAAAAGGTGTCGAGACGGAACGGGTTCAGCGTTTAGGGGCAATTATTTTAAGTCGAGGACAAGATGATTCCCCCGACGAAGAAACTATCGCTTCAGTTTTGATGGATGCTATCCGACAATATGGGCTTGATATTTTGCCATGGTCTGAAACGGCGCTTTCCTTACGGGAAAGATGGGCATTTGTCATGGCACATCAATCGGACAAAAACGCCAACTTTGAATATGATCTAAGCGATGATGCTCTTTTGGAAAAAGCGGAAGAGTGGCTTTATCCTCTTTTAATCGGATGCCGCCGGCTGGATCGAATAAAGTCTGGTGATTTGTCGCAAGCTTTGGAAAACATATTGGGATGGCACGGTAAGCAGCAACTCGATTCATGGGCGCCTGCTCGGCTGACAACCCCTGCAGGTAGTAGCCATGTAATCGACTATAAAGATGCAGATGTTCCCGCCGTTGAAGTCCGCCCACAAGCTTTATTCGGCATAAAAAAACATCCAATGTTATTAAATGGGCAGGTGCCTTTGGTTTTAAGGCTGGTGTCGCCTGCCGGACGACCTATCCAGACAACAAAGAATTTACCCGATTTTTGGACGGGTAGCTGGAGCATGGTCGCAAAAGAAATGCGTGGCCGATACCCCCGTCACCCTTGGCCGGAAGATCCCGCCGCCGCCGAACCTACCTTGCGCACCCAAAAAGGCCGCAAGGTCTATTAATCGGTTATATATACAGAGCATCAAAATGCGTTTTGATAGGGTATTTAGAATACGGTATTTATGGGGGGGCGATACTATGTCCCCATTTTTTTGATGGTTACCCTTTATCAAAAAATGCTGTTTTAGGGCTGTTTCGCAGTAGTGATATTTCGTCGGATTAAGATTGTTGCGAGAATAGCCGCAATAGCCAAGAGGCAAGACGTATAGGCGATAAGTCTTGGCCAGCCACCTGATGTCCAGAATATGCCGCCAAGAGATCCAAAAATGCTGGAACCCATATAGTAGCAGAGAAGATAAAGGGATGTGGCATGCCCTTTATTTTGCAATGCTAACTGTCCGACCCAGCCGCTGGCGATGGAATGGATCGTAAAAAATCCGGTCGTAAAGATAAAAACGCCGATAACCATGAAGGGGAGATGATTATTCAAGGTCAACCACATACCTGAAACCATGATAGCGAGGCCTGCAATCATAACGGGACCCCGACCGACTTTATCCGACCATGAACCCGCGGTAGGTGACGCAACCATACCGGAAATATAAGAGAGAAAAATAAAGCTGATTTGTGATGATGACAGTGAGAAGGGCGGAATAGCCAAACGGAAATCAATATAATTGAAAATCGTGATAAAGCTGCCCACTGCAAGGCCACCGATAGCGAAAAGTAGAAACATACCAGAACGAGTAATATGTTGAGACCATGCATTCGCGTGGTATTTAATGTCAAAGCGAGCATTTTTGATAAAGTTTTTAGAATCCGGCAAGCAAAGCCCGAAGACGATAGCGGCCAAAAGGTCAACACTGCCCAAAATACCGAGTGCGATTTGCCAAGTGGTAAACTCGGTTAAGATTCCAACGGCGACACGGCCAAACATACCACCAAAGGCTGTACCGCCGACATAAATCCCCATGGCATAGCCCAGATTTTTGGGATGTATTTCTTCTGATAAATAAGCCATTGCCACAGCGGGAACCCCGCCAAGGACAAAACCTTCAAAGGCGCGGGCTATCAGAAAAACATCCCATGAGGGCAAAAAAGCAGCAAAGATATTCATGAAGGAAGCCGATGCCATCGAAAAGAACATAATGCCTTTTCGTCCAAGGCTTTCTGCCGTGGCACCGGAGCAAAAAATGGATATTGCTAGAAAACCCGTGGTTAGCGAAATTGCAAAAGAGCTTTCGGTAACGCTCACATGAAAATAATGAGTCAGTTCGGGAAGAATGGGTTGAACGCAGTATAAAAGCGAAAAGGTAATGAAGCCGACCAAAAACATAGCAAAGCTGGTCACAAGGTAGTTTTTGCTGCCTCGTTCTGTCCAGATAGAGCCTTCTCTTTTGGAGTGAGGTAAAGCGGTTTCGGCGTCTTGGCTTTTGATGCTGCCCATTTCGTCCCTCGTTCAGGAATTGATGCCGTCTGATAACAGGCTCATTTATTTGGAACGGGCGAAAATAGAAGTATCTGGGTAGGGCGCCAATTGTAATATTGAATAGATTTTGATTTAATTTTTTTTCAAATAACCTATGGCTGATAAATAAAAAATAACAATTATTGATTAAAAATCAGCCATATAGTTTTAATTATGCTCTTTGTAAAAAGGGCTGACCTGTATTATTTTTTCAATAAATTGAAAAGGGTATGGCCGATTTTGGACGGGTCAGGGGTCATCGCAATGCCTGCGGCTTCCATGGCTTCTATCTTGGCAGCGGCACTGCCAGAATGACCGGAAACAATAGCGCCAGCATGTCCCATATGCCGCCCCGGAGGCGCTGAAACACCAGCGATAAATCCGGCAATAGGTTTTTTCCGACCTTTTTTAGCCTGTTCTTTCAAAAATTCGGCGGCATCTTCTTCGTCAGATCCACCAATTTCGCCGATCATGATGATGGATTCCGTTTCATCGTCATCCAAAAACATGTCCAGAATATCGATAAAATTGGTGCCATTAACCGGATCACCACCGATACCGACCGCGGTTGACTGGCCTAGTCCAAGCTGGCTAGTCTGGAAAACAGCTTCATAAGTCAGTGTGCCTGAACGGCTAACAATACCAACCGAGCCTTTTTTGAAAATACCCCCCGGCATAATACCAATGCGGGCAGAATTAGGGGTCAATAATCCCGGACTGTTAGGGCCCACAAGACGGGATTTCGATCCGCTTAAGGCGCGTTTGACCCGCACCATATCCAAGATCGGAATACCTTCCGTCACGGTGACGATCAGTGGAATTTCAGCATCAATGGCTTCCAAAATGGCATCACCTGCAAAAGCAGGTGGCACAAAAATCATAGAAGCGTCTGCGCCGGTTTTTTGTTTTGCTTCGGCTACCGAATTGAAAATCGGCAGATCTAGATGCGTTTGCCCGCCTTTACCCGGGGTAACACCACCGACCATCTTTGTCCCATAGGCCAGAGATTGGGCTGTATGATGGCTGCCTTGCTGGCCAGTGATGCCTTGCGTAATGACTTTGGTTGTCGCATTGGCAAGAATCGACATCTGTTCTTTTCTCCTGACCCATATGGGTCTGCGGTCTGTTCACAGACCCCTTGTTAATATTTTTTCGTAATAAAGAATTAGGAATAGACGATTGATAATTAGCTTACAGCTGAATGGAAAGCTATTTTAAGAACCGAGAATATAGCAAGACTACCAAAAATAATCATATAAAAATAGGTAAGTATTTGTAGATAAATACCTGTTTTTGGAAAGTGATCATTCGAAAATAGTTTGTCGATGAAAAAGCGGGCATAGCCATAAGTTGAAAAGGCCAGAAAAATCATCGGCAGGGCGACGATCGTCTGGGATATCCACCGTCTGATGACGTTAAAATCGTAGACCGGCAATTCAAGAAAAGAAACCGTCAGCCAGATATATAATAAGACATTGGCGGCAGCGGTGAGCTTTTTATAAAAATCGGCTTTGTTGATATCCCGATAGCGGTGGGTTCCGGATAACGGGCTGTCATTATAAGAAGTCATAATTACGCCCCAAGAAAAATAATGCCCCAGACAAGAAAAGTCAGAATAAAGGCCGCCATATTAGTGGCGGAATAAAAAAAATAATTTTTGTAAAGGGACGGGCTTTGCAGTCGTTTAAGGGTATTAAGCCTTATTACAGACATGACATGGTAGAAAAAACACCATGTCAGAATGACCCCTATAATACGGCTGATTATATTAACAGAAAAGGCAAAGCTATTTTTGTCGGAGCAGTGAATGGCGTAATGCCAGAAAAGCGCATAATTTTCAGGACTGCTTGCTACTGCTAATAACCATAGGGTAAAAAGCGGAAAACCGATAAAAGCGATTGCCAGTGCTGTTAAGCGATGCAACAAAGCCGCCGTTCTTTGAAAGTCGGGCGATGCTGTCTTGCGGGAAGGGGAAGAAGAAGCCGTCGACCGAGCCACAAGAAATACTCCGATTAAACTGGGGAAATATCAAAAAATGTCTTTTAGCTGATAGATGATATCACGCAAAGGATGAACTGTTTAAATTTTTAAAACACAACAAAATAGAAAAAGGATGGATTGGGCGCCATGGGTAACAGAAAACAAGGGAATGGAGATATGATAACAGGGTTCCCTTTTAACGCCCCTTGTAACGGTAGCTGGAAACTTACTTTACCTTGCAGCAAGGATGAGGCGCAGGCTGTGGCTGATGGTGAAATCGGCAGTTTTAGCCTGATGGATGAGCCGCCTGTTATTATGGTGACGGAGCCTGACCCTGAGTTACCAGAAGAATGGCGTCTGGATGTCTATTTTGATCATGAGCCGAATTCTGGTGAGGTTGGCGCCATACGGGCTTTGGCACCCACAGCGGCGGCTGAAAATGAAATTATAGAACATATCGAAGAAGAAGATTGGGTCGTGTTATCCCAATCGGGATTGGAACCGGTTCGTGCCGGACGTTTTTTGGTCTGCACCCCGACCAATGCAGTTCCGTCTGAAGAAGGCAAAAAGATGTTCGTTATTGATGCCGGTCGGGCATTCGGTACCGGACATCACGAAACCACAACTGGCTGTCTTCAGATGCTTGATCGCTTAAAAGCCCATGGTCATCATTTCAATAATGTTGCCGATATTGGCACCGGCACCGGATTGTTAGCTTTTGCTGCCCGTTATTTATGGCGTTCCTCACGCGTGATTGCTTCCGATATTGATCCGGTTGCAGTGGAAGTCGCCAAGGAAAATGCCGAAGTAAATCATGTGCCTTTGGGATCAGGTTGCCGTCAGGTGGATATGGTAGTTGCCGCCGGTATGGATGACCATCGTTTACAGCGGCGTGCGCCTTATGATTTATTGATTGCCAATATTTTGGCAGGCCCCCTGATCGAATTATCACATTCTTTCGTGCCAGCGTTACAATATGGCGGTTCACTGATTCTTGCTGGATTGGTCGCAGAACAGGAACAAGCTGTCTGCCGTGCCTATCAACGCCTGGGCATGCGCTTGGCTGATCGGGTGATTTTGGGTGATTGGCCGACTCTTCGGCTAGTGAAACGCCCGAAATTTTAAAAAAATTGGCTTTTTTTGATAAAAAATGCGAAAAAAGTAAAAAATAGACTGGACGAAAGGCGCAGCTTGTGGCATCCGCCATGGCCTTGGCTGCTTATACAGCTAAGTGCTTCAAAGAAGCGCTTTTCTGCGGGTGTGGCGGAATTGGTAGACGCGACGGACTCAAAATCCGTTTCTAGCGATAGAGTGTCGGTTCGAGTCCGACCACCCGTACCAGAAACGTCAAAAAATCTATTCGGTTCTTTCCTTAAAAAAACTGCCGATCTGGCATTATCCGGTTACATATTGCCGGCATGGAAAGACCATTCCCCTTATTGATTTTAAAATTATTAGCCGCTTGTCTCTCTCTTTTGCAAGGAAGCAGAGCGCTATTTATCAACGCAGCACTTATCCAATGAGTGCGTTCTTTGGCATCCATTCTTGCCGATTTTTCTGAAAATAAGAGTATTTGATTATAGGTTTCTTGAAACAGTCTTACCTTGACAAAGGTAAGATGACAGCGCAGATGCAGATATGTTTCAAACTGTTTCAATTTATTACGAAATAGCTTTGAATTTATTCAGCACCGGAAAACCCCCATAATCTGATGGGTGTTTTGTCTGCTGTTTCTTGTCTAAGAAGGCTTAATAAAGGCTGTCTTAGCTCCCCAATGCAATTCGGGAGAGATAAAAATGATCAATAACGGCCTTTTCTTGCGGTATTCGATACCACAATTTTTCTATTACTATCCCTTCCTTGACCCCATCCGATAAAGCGCTCACTGTAATAATATAGTAAAGCGATTGTAATAAATTTTTGTTTTGTATTTTGAAATCTATCGAAATAATAAGGCAGAAATAATTGCTATTTATTCCATCAAGTGAAATTTATTATTATCTCTGTGTTATATAGGGATATATTTATTTTTCCTTATTGTGGATGAGGTCTATTATGGTCTTTCTTCCTCATAATAGCACAGGGCAACGCGCCGTAGCGGCCTTTGCCCGTATTCGGATATTGCCGAATATTTATGATTTGATAGCTTTTGTTCTGTTGGGTGGGGCGATCGCCCTTGTTGTACATGGCACCGCGGATATGAGCGGTTCTTTAGCGATTTTAAAAACCCAAACCATTTCTTTGAAAATTAGTCACTTACCCGAATATGCGTTGCGAACGACCTTGCGGATGTTTGCCGGTATTTTGGTTTCGCTGATTTTCACCTTTGTTGTCGCGACGTTTGCTGCCAAAAATAGCAGGGCAGGGCAGATTATCGTTCCGGCTATGGATATTTTACAATCTGTGCCGGTTCTGGGATTTCTGACTTTTACGGTGACTTTCTTTCTTGGTCTGTTCCCCGGACAACAAATTGGCGCTGAATTTGCGTCCATATTTGCTATTTTTACCAGCCAAGTCTGGAATATGGCGTTTTCTTTCTATCAGTCACTAACCAGCATTCCGACTGATCTTGATGAAGCATGCCGCAGTTTTAAGCTTTCAGCTTGGCAGCGCTTTTGGCGATTAGAAGCGCCTTTTGCGGCACCTGGTTTGATCTGGAACACAATGATGTCGATGTCGGGTGGCTGGTTTTTTGTGGTAGCATCCGAAGCCATTACTGTGGGGAATACCGATATCCGTTTGCCCGGTATTGGGTCTTACCTTGCCTTGGCGATAGATCAGAAAAACTTCTCTGCTATCGGAGCGGCTGTCTTGGCGATGGTTATTATCATCGTCCTTTATAACCAATTGCTGTTTCGCCCTATCTTGGCATGGGCAGATAAATTCAAGCTGGAACAATCGGCGAGCAAAGAACAAGTTCAGTCATGGGTGTATGATATTATTCGCCATACGCGCTTGATGAAGCGGCTATCGGTGCCTTTTGTCTGGATAGGGCAGCAATTGATGATGGTGCGTTTTTCCAGTGCCGAACATCAGGTCAACGCTGCGGATTCCAATCACCATAATAAAATTGCGGATTATGCGTGGTTTCTGTGTGTTCTGGGCGGTATCGGCTGGGGATGCTGGGTTACCTTTGATTATTTACAGCAAGCACTTTCTTGGGGCGATGTCTGGATAGCTTTTACCAGTGGTTTGATGACCTTGTTGCGTGTTGTCGTGCTGATTGTATTGGCTAGTCTTATCTGGGTGCCGGTGGGTATTTGGATCGGCCTTCGTCCAGCGTTAGCGCAGCGCATACAGCCGATTGCGCAATTCTTAGCAGCATTCCCAGCAAATGTGCTGTTTCCCTTTGTGGTGATCGCCATTGTTGTCACAGGTGCCAATCCGAATATCTGGTTGTCGCCTCTGATAATCCTTGGCACCCAATGGTATATTTTATTCAACGTCATTGCAGGTGCGGCCTCTTTTCCGACTGATTTGAAAGAAGCTGTTGCGATTTATCAAATCCGGTCATGGACATGGTGGCGTCGTGTGATGTTACCGGGCATTTTCCCTTATTATATCACAGGCGCGTTGACCGCGACGGGCGGTTCTTGGAATGCCAGTATTGTGGCCGAGGTTGCCAGTTGGGGGAATACTCAGCTCGAAGCTTATGGTTTGGGGGCTTATATCGCCAATGCTACAACCGCAGGTGATGTCCGGCGCGTTGTCTTGGGCATTGTTGTGATGGCCTTTTTTGTTACCTTTTTTAACCGGATTCTTTGGCGACCACTCTATGTCTTTGCCGAGCGTCGTATCCGTTTCAACTAATCTCATCTTCTGATTGGGAGCTTGGTTATGGATAATTCTGTTATCGTTAAAAATCCGCCGCTTGTTTCGGTGCAAGACGTTTGCCAGACCTATGATAATGGGGCCTCTGGTCAGATTGTTGTGCTTGATAAAGTAAATATGGAGCTGCAACGGGGCGAAATCGTCGGTCTTTTGGGGCGATCGGGTTCTGGTAAGTCCACTTTGTTACGGGCGATTGCAGGTCTTCTTCAGCCTAGTCAGGGGACGATTACCTTTGAAGGTAAACTGATTTCGGGCACCTCTTCTGAAGTGGCTGTGGTGTTTCAGAGTTTTGCCCTTTTTCCATGGCTTACCGTTCTTGAAAATGTCGAAATCGGTTTAGAAGCCCGTGGTATTAAGCCTGCTGAAAGACGGCAAAAGGCCTTGTCAGCCATCGATCTTATCGGTCTTGATGGGTATGAAAGCGCTTATCCGAAAGAGCTTTCTGGCGGTATGCGGCAGCGGGTTGGTCTGGCGCGCGCTCTTGTGGTTCATCCTAAGCTATTATTGATGGATGAGCCGTTTTCAGCCTTGGATGTGTTGACGTCGGAAACCTTGCGGAATGATCTGTTAGATCTGTGGTCAGAAGGCAGGATGCCTATCGAGGCTATTTTGATGGTGACGCATAATATCGAAGATGCGGTGTTGATGTGTGACCATATTTTGATCTTTGGTTCCAATCCTGGGCATATTATCGGTGAAATCCATGTCGATTTGCCACAGCCGAGAAATCGGCTTGATCCCGCTTTCAGAGAAATTCTGGAAGAGATTTATTCTTTGATGACGGCCAAAGCCGGTAGCACCAACACTATTCATTCCCAGCCATTTTTGGGTAATGGTATTGCCATTGTTTTGCCTAAGGTTTCGATCAATGAATTGGCAGGTTTGATCGAAACAGTGGCGGCAGAGCCTTATAATGGGAAGGCAGATTTACCGCCTTTGGCGGCTAGTTTGCGACTGGGTGTTGATGATCTGTTTCCTGTCGGCGAAACTTTGCAGTTATTGCGTTTTGTTGAAATGGAAGAGGGCGATATCCGCTTAACCGCTTTGGGACAGCGTTTTGTTGAAAGCGAATTGGATGACCGGAAGCGGTTATTTTCGCAACAGCTTTCAACCTATGTGCCTTTGGCTGCGCATATCCGCTGTATCTTGGACGAAAGGCCTGGCCATAAAGCTTCTGCTCAACGTTTCCGTGATGAGTTGCAAGATCATATGTCTGAAGAGGCGGCAAATGACACGATCAAGGCGGTAACTAGCATGGCGCGCTATGCTGAATATTTTGCCTATGACGAGGAATCTGATCTGTTTACTTTGGATAACCCAAGCTAGGCATTTTTTGTCTCTTTTGGGAATTTGGCGGGCTCTCGCGCAGCATCTAAAAATGTACCGCGAGGGTTGCCCTGAATATTCCAAGCTGTAACAAGCCAAACCGATATAACGGTCATTTATTTCTAGTTCGTCCCAATTATGATTGGGATGCCCTAATTCTCATTAAAGAGAGGCCGTTTTCATGGCTTTTAAGCTATATATTTATGAACATTGCCCCTTTTGCGTCAAAGCCCGCATGATTTTTGGCTTGAAGAATATTGATTTCGAAAAAATCATCCTTTTGAACGACAATGAATCTGGTCCAATACGGATGATTGGCAAAAAAATGTTGCCGATTTTAGAAGTCGATGGTCACTTTATCGCCGAAAGTATGGATATTGTGGCCTATATTGACCAGCAGGCTGCTCCGATAATCACCGGAAGAACTTCATCCAAGATTGCAAAATGGCTGGAACGAGTAGCGCCGTTATTCTCATCATTGATTATTCCCAGAATGGCATGTGCACCTTTCAAAGATTTTGAGACAACTGCCGCACGAGCTTATTTTGTCTGTAAAAAAGAAGCTGCGACCGGTTTATTCAGCCATCGATTAGGTGAAAGTGCAGCGTTACTGGAAGAAATAAATAAGCTGTTGGAAGAGTTAGCCCCGCTGATTGAAAAATCGAATGCGGTTAATGGCGAGCTATCCACCGATGATTTTCATCTTTTTTCGCAGCTTCGCAGTTTGTCGATCGTCAAAGACGTTTTTTATCCGGTTGAAGTTGCAACCTATCTTCAATCGATGTCCAAATTGTCGAAAGTCGGCTTGTTAGATCAATTTGCAGTATAAAAAAGTCGTTCAGATATGCTCTATTTTCAAAAAAAGGTATTTGACCTATCGCGTATCAGATAGGTTTTTCAATCGTAGGATAATTGAAATTATCGACGCCATTTATAGATAGCGTATGCCTCGTTTTTGGCGTGGCTATCTATAAATTACGAAGAAACAAACTGGGCAAGCAGTTTTTTGACACCGACGTCCTTGTCTTGAAATTCGACGGTTACTTTGTCACCGTCCACTTCGTTGACGATACCTTGCCCGAATTTATTGTGTTTAACCGTGTCGCCGACTTTGTATTGAGGGGCGCTATTCTTTTTAAACGGTTTGATCGGTGTCGAGGTCGAGGATGGCTGTGCCCTTTGCGCCCGTTGCCATCCTGCACCGCGATTGCTGGCTAATTGCCAAGGCGGCGTTATGGCTTCTTTTGCTGTATCATATCTGGGCGGATTTTTGGAGCGACCCTCTGCCCATATATCACGCCAGCCAGAAGTTTTTTTTCTTAGAAGTGATTTCTGATCTGTATGATCTTCTGGCAATTCATCGATAAAACGGGAAGGGGTAGAGGCCATCCACTGCCCATAGATTCTGCGATTGGCGGCATGGGAAATCGTGCAGAATTTTTTAGCACGGGTGATGCCGACATAGGCCAGCCGTCTTTCTTCTTCCAGACTTTTTAAGCCGCCTTCGTCTAAGGATCGTTGCGAAGGGAAAACGCCTTCTTCCCAACCGGGTAAGAAAACGTAATCGAATTCCAAACCTTTGGCGGCATGCATCGTCATCAAGGTTATTTTGTCATCTATGGGGTCATTTTCATGATCCATAACCAGACTGACATGTTCTAGGAAGCTGCTGAGATCATCATATTCTTCCATTGCACGCGCTAATTCTGTCAGGTTTTCTAACCGACCGGCAGATTGCACATCATTAACCGCCCGCAGCATCGCTTTATAGCCGGATTCATCCAGCATTTTTCGGGTAACATCAGCATGGCCAATAAATTGTAGACTTTTCCGCCAGTCCGCAAACGAGTCCATCAGTTGACCAAGGGACTGGGTTATTTTGCTGCCCAGTGTTTTTTCTGAAATTAGCTTTTCAGCGGCAACCGTCAAAGGAATCTGATTGAAATAAGCCGTCTGATAAAGCTTTTCCATCGCCTTTTTACCAATGCCACGCTTTGGTACATTGACGATGCGTTCAAAGGCGAGATCATCAGTCGGTTGAGTGATTACCCGAAGATAGGCAAGCGCATCCCGTATTTCTGCCCGTTCGTAAAAACGGAAGCCACCGATAATCCGGTAGGGTAGGCTTTTGGCAATAAAGATATCTTCAAATTCACGGCTTTGGAATTGGGCGCGAATAAGAATAGCCATATTGTTTAAAGGAACACGCATGCGCCGTAAATTTTGGACATCCGAGACGAGCTGCCTTGCTTCCTCTGCGCCATCCCAGACCCCGACGACTTTAACTTTTTCGCCTTGATCGCGTTCTGTCCACAAGGTTTTACCGAGACGAGCGTTGTTATGGGTAATCAGGCCAGAAGCCGCGGCGAGGATATGAGGCGTCGAACGATAGTTATGTTCCAAGCGGATAATCTTTGCGCCGGAGAAGTCCTCCTCAAAACGCAGAATATTGGCAACCTCGGCACCGCGCCAGCTATAGATTGATTGGTCATCATCGCCGACACAGCAGATATTCCGTTTTTTCTGGGCTAAAAGCCGGAGCCACAAATACTGCGCCTGATTGGTGTCCTGATATTCATCAACCATGATATAACGAAAGCGTTCATGATAGCTTTCCAAAACATCAGGGTGTTTTGTCAGGATAACCAGCATATGCAAAAGAAGATCGCCAAAATCGCAGGCATTCAGGCTGAGTAATCTTTTCTGATAAGCGAGATAAAGACCAGCCCCCTGACCATCGGCAAAGCTATCTTCTTCTTTGCCTACGATTTTATCAGGGGTTAAACCACGGTTTTTCCAGCGATCAATGATGCCGGCCAATTGTTTGGCTGGCCATTGTTTTTCATCGATACCCTGCGCCTGAATAAGCTGTTTTAACAGCCGGTTTTGGTCATCAGTATCAAGAATAATAAAATTGGATTTTAGGCCGATCAATTCCGCATGGCGGCGCAGCATTTTAGCCGCGATAGAATGGAAAGTGCCAAGCCATGGCATGTTTTCAGCCAGACTTCCCATCAATTCCCCGACCCGCATTTGCATTTCACGGGCAGCTTTATTGGTAAAGGTGACGGCCAATATCTGTGAAGGCCACGCTTTTAGCGTTTCGACCAGATAGGCAAGTCTTGCCGTCAAAGCAGCGGTTTTACCAGTTCCTGCACCGGCCAGAACAAGAAGAGGCCCTTCTGTTGTTCGGACAACCTCTTTTTGTTCAGGGTTGAGACGGTTCAGATAGGCCGGTTCCTGTGCAGGGTCGGCGGGAAAAGATGGATACAAGGAGTCAGTCACTTCATTAAGTTAGGCGTGGATAGGCTGCACAGCAAGAGATCGGTTAAGGGTTGTTACCAATCAGGCTTCAACTTCAATTGATCGGCGAAGCAGCGTGACACGGGATTTGCCGTAAGTCCGTTCGGTTTCGACAATCCATCCTCCGGCAGAGGGTTGTTCTTGCTTGGCTGTTTCGATGCTTGCCCATGCCGATGGAGATGCCCAACCAAGACGGGTAAGTTTTTCCAGCAAGGCACCCGCGCCGCCGCTGTTATAGGGCGGGTCGAACAACAAAAGATCGAAAGGCTGTGATATGGGAGCAAGAGAAGAAACCGGTTGCGCCATCAGGCGGGTTTCCGCTTGCGCACCCATTTTTTCGATATTGGCCTTTAATATTTTGCAGGCTTCGGGATCTTGTTCGACAAACACACTATATGCCGCACCACGCGATAGGCTTTCGAGACCTAGCGCGCCGGTGCCGGCAAAAATATCAGCGACCCGTAAAGATTCCAGTGAACCCATGCGGCTTTCAAGCATAGAAAACAGGGCTTCACGAGCACGGTCACTTGTTGGGCGGGTAGTATCGCTGTTGGGCGTTTTTAAACTGCGTCCCCGCCATTTTCCGGCAATAATTCTCATAATGAAAATTTATCCTTTAAGACATTTTGGGTAGGCTGCTTTTAAAAGTATCCAAGGCCGTCGGGTCAACCTCTTCAACGGCACCAACAGGCAGGTCACCGAGAAGGAATGGGCCATAGCTGATACGGATCAGTCGGGAAACCTGTAAGCCAAGATAGCCCAAAACACGGCGCACTTCACGATTGCGCCCTTCATGAAGCTTCATTTCAACCCAGCCATTGCGGCCTGTCCGACGTTCCAGATTGGCGTCAATCGAGCCATAATGAATACCGTCGATGGTAACACCTTCAATCAAATCTTCTAATTGATCTTGGGAAACATCACCAAAAACACGCGCACGATAGCAACGTTCAATATGGGTAGCCGGTAATTCCAGCGCCCGTTTGAAGCCGCCGTCGGTGGTTAAAAGCAATAAGCCTTCTGTATTCATGTCCAATCGACCAACGGGCATGACCCGTGGCAAATCAGCAGGCAGACGATCGTAAATAGTCATCCGGCCTTCGGGATCGCGTTCGGTTGTCAGAAGTCCGGTCGCTTTATGATACAAAAACAGGCGCGTGGCAGACGGTGCGCCAACCGCTTTCCCATCAACTGTAACACCATCAAGTGAGGTCAACAGCGTTGCTGGTTTTTCGACCGTGACACCATTAAGGGCAATTCTGCCTTCTTCGATCATGCTTTCGATCATTCGCCGACTGGCAATGCCCGCACGGGATAGCAGCTTGGCAATCCGTTGTTCGCCATCTTCGCGAGGCGTCCGTGCCGAAGCGGGTTCGGTTACGCCTCTCTTCCTTTTGAAAGGACGAGCATCTGGCGAGTAAGACGGGTTAACGGCAAGATTGCGGTTATACCGTCTGCCTTCAAAGCGCCTGTCTCCGGAAGGATTCCGGTCGCGTGACGTGGCAGAAGAAAAGCGGTCGTCCGAACGATTGCCTCTATAACCGTCATTCCGTGCGTAACTATCATTCCGTGCGTAACTATCATTCCGTGCGAAACGGTCTGAGCTACGCTGCTGATCACGCGGAAAACGAGAGGGTCTGCTTTCGCCACCGTTACCGTTGCTGCGTTGATCACTATTCCGATCTCTGAATGGTTTTTCAGCCCGTGCAGCCCGCGGATTTTCATTTGTTGAAAAACGATCCGGCGTTCTTTTTCGATAACCGGAATTGTTATCCGCATCTCTATCGCGGTCACGAAAACTATTCTTATTGCCTGCGAAACGAGCATTCGAAGCATCTTTATCGCCGAAAGAACGTGGCCGACCTGAAAAGTCTTGTCTTTGATTATTACGGTCGAAACGGTCGTTGGATGAGCGGTCATTCGACGGTCTGCGATCGTTCGATGGTCTACGATCGTTACGAGCAAAGCGGTTGTCGCCTTCTTGACGATCGGGACGCGCTACATCTTTTCGAAAAGGTCTGTCTTGACGGAACGTATTGTCAGAAGAGCCTGCTGCTCTTTTATGAACAGGTTTGTCCCTGTAACCATTTCTATCAGGGCGTGAATCAAAATTCTGAGATGCTTTTTTATCAGTCCCATTTTTATCAAAATTGGGACGCAATGTTTTATGAGGTCTGTTATTTTCTGAAGTCGTATTGGAGCGAGCCGGATTTCTGGATAACGGGGGCCGGCCTTTGCCGGATTTCGGGGGGCGATTGAAAACCATAAGTCCTTATCTGGTTGAATGCTTGGCCGTAGCAAAAGGCTTAGAATACCGGAAACAGCCATAGGCGAATCACAGCTTCTGTCAAACAACCATCTATAGCCTGACCTATGACAGGTCAGGCTATAAAAAATAAAATTTTATGCAGCTTCTATTTTTTCGACTTCCTCTTTGCTCGGAATTTTCAGCTCACCTTCCCAATTAGCAACGACCATGCTGGCTGCAGCATTACCGATAACATTGGTTGCGGAACGACCCATATCAAGGAAATGATCGACCGCCAGAATAAGGGAGATACCCGCTTCTGGAATCTGCATGAAGGAGAGTGCCGAGGCAATGACGATCAAGCTGGCACGCGGCACACCGGCAATACCTTTTGAAGTAATCATTAGCATCAGCAACATGATGATTTGCTGACCCATGGGCGGATGAATATTGTATGATTGGGCAATAAACATCGTGGCAAAGGTGCAATAAACCATGGTGCCATCAAGGTTAAAGGAATAACCCAAAGGCAGAACAAATCCGGCAATACGAGGCGGGACACCGAAAGCTTCGAGTGCTTCCAATGTCGGCGGCAGAGAGGCTTCGGAAGACGAGGTTGTAAAAGCAATCAGTGCTGGCGCTTTCAACAGCGGAATGATGTTGAGAGCGCCTTTACCGACAACCAATCGGGTTGCGAGAAGAATAACGCCCCAGAGAACCACCAAGCCGAGATAAAAACTGCCAATGAAATAACCATAGGTCAGAATAATGCTGAAACCACGTTGTGCGATAACCGAGGTCACTGCGGCAAAAACAGCCAGAGGCGCAAACCACATGACGTAATTGGTCACTTTCAGCATCACATGGGACAGGCTTTCGATACCCCGTAAAATCGGAGCGGCTTTTCTGCCCTGTGAACCGAGACCCAAACCAAAAAAGACCGAGAAAATAACGATTTGCAGAATTTCGTTATGTGCCATGGCATCAACCACGGATTGCGGCACCAAATGGTTGATAAAGTCTTTTAATGAAAAGGATGGCGCCGTGGCACCGACAGAGGAAGCCGAAACCGCAGGAGGCACAAAATTCAAACCATTACCCGGTTTGAGAATATTAACGAGTATAAGCCCCAATGCCAGCGATATAAGACTTGCCCCGATAAACCAGCACATGGTTCTGAGACCGATGCGGCCTAATTCTTTCCCGTCGCCCATATGGGCAATACCGGTGACCAATGTAGCAAAGACCAAAGGAGCAAGGATCATTTTGATCAGTTTTAAGAAAATCACGGTCAATAATGACAGGTAATTTTCAACCAGATAGTCAATCCAGCTTTTATCATGAATAGTCAAATTCATGACCGCACCAACGATCAAGCCTGCGATTAAGGCTATCACAATCCAAAAGGTGAGCCTTTTTGCCACTCTCTTCTCCAGAAATATAATTTCAATATTTTCAATAAAATTAAATGTTTAATTTTTATTTATCAAACAAAAAATTTTTAAATTCTATCATTTTAAAGCAATAAATTAATTCGAATACAAGATAGAAGAAATTCCCGATCAGGAATTGATGTGATTATGTTCTTTAAACAAAATATTTCTTTTAGAAAGGAAATTTTTTTACAAATGTAAAAATTATTTTTTTATTTTTGCAAATAAACAAAATTCTTTTAAAGAAGACGGCTCGATATTTTCTATTTCAAAGTCATCCCTTCCGATGTGGATGTTCGTTATAATTCCGGCTAAAGCTAGGCCATAAACAGACGCAATCTTCTATTTAGCAGGAAACAGGCCATTCATAAAAGAATGAAGGATTGGGCGCAACGTATTGAAAATACCTTTATGCCCTATTTCGAGAAAGCATCCCTTGCGGCATTTTTTCTCGGTATTGCGAGCGGTATACCATACACTTTATTAGCCGCAACCTTGACTCATCGATTGTCGGATGCCGGTATTGATAAAAAATCGATATCAGCTTTTGCCCTGACTTTGTTGATGTATAGCTTGAAATGGTTATGGGCGCCTTTAATTGACCGTTGCCCTGTGCCGTTTTTGACAAAAATGATCGGGCAAAGACGGGCTTGGCTGTGGATAAGCGGGATTATGACCGCTTTTGCTATTTTTATGCTGGGCATGGCAGACCCTTATCAACATTTGGAGCAGGTCGTTTTCTGGGCGCTTTTCTTAGGTTTCTGTGGTGCGACAGCGGATATCACTTTGGACGCCTATCGTATCGAGTTGTTAGATCCGTCACGTTTGGGTGTTGGTTCGGGATTATCTCAATATGGGTGGCGTATTGGTTCTTTTTTAGCTAGTTCTGGCGTCTTGTTGCTGGCTGATAAATGGAATTGGCATATTGGTTATATGGCCTGTGCGCCTTTTGTCCTGATTGCGCCCGTTACCTCTATTTTTATGGGCGAACCTCACCAATATCGTGAACCCAAACCTTTGAAAAAGCCCAGCGATATGATTGAGGCGTTTATCAATCCTTTGCGTGATTTTTTGCAGCGCCAAGGGGCTTGGATGGTCTTGCTCTTTATCCTTCTCCATAAAGTTGGAGATACAATGGCCAATTTAATGCTGCGTAATTTGTTGGTCAGCCTTGGCTTTACCAAGCAAGAAATTTTGCTGGGTGATATCAATATCGGCTTTTTTGCGCTTTTGGCGGGTATCTTTGTGGGGGGTATTTTATTTGCCCGCATGGGTATGAAACGCTCGGTTATGTTGAGCCTTATTTTGATGGCTATTTCGAATGTTAGCTTTGCGGTTTTAGCAGCATGTGGGCATTCCATGCCGATGTTGATTTTTGCTGTCGGATTTGAAAATTTTTCAAGCGGTATTGGTGGCGTTACCGTCGTCGCTTATTTGTCGGCATTGTGCAGCCTTCGTTTTACAGCAACACAATTTGCTTTGCTTAGTGCTTTGGCTGGCGTTCTAGGGCGCTTTTTGACGGGAACTACAGCAGGTGCGCTGATCGAAGCCATGGGATATGTGAATTATTATATTCTGACGACCCTGATCGCGTTACCCAGTATTTTCCTTTATGCCTTTATGATGCGGTCGGGCATGGTCGATCGGTCGGTTACAGAGGCGGAAGACTATTCCTAAAACTTCCGCCACCGTTAACTTCAATTATTCTGGCGGCGTTTCGTTGGCTTTCAGGAAAGAGCCTGCCAGATAGAGAGACCCTATTATTGCGATAATAGGCGGGTAATCGGGGGATGCTTCGCGAGATATCAGGCGAAGCGCTTCTTCCGGTGAGGCCGCTATCCGGCCAGACATGCCATTCTTTTTCGCCAGAGAGACTAGGTCTTCTGAAGGGTAACAAGCATGGCCTGGCACGGGAACGGCATAAAAGCGTGCTTGTGTCGCGCCAAAAAAGCGAAGAACGCCTTCTGCATCTTTATTGGACAACATGCCCATAATCAGATGAAAAGGCTTTTTCTCTCTTTCCACATGTTCTTTGAAAAAAGCCGCAGTAGAGGGCGCTGCTGCAGGGTTATGGCAACCATCAATCCACAATTCCGCACCAACGGGTAACTGGCTCACCAAGCTTCCATCAGAGACATGCTGTAGCCGTGCTGGCCAGAAAGCCCATCCCATGGCTGCTTTATAGGCAGCTTCCGGTATCTGAATAACTTTCTGATGGCGGAGCATTGCAATAGCCAAGGCTGCATTTTCATTCTGGTGACTGCCATTCAGGCGGGGTAGGGGCAAATGTACGCGCCCTTCCTTATCACGATAATGCAGTTCGTTTTGATAAATCGTCCATTCCCATGTGCTACCACGCGGTAACCAGATAGCTTTTTTAGCTTCGGCTACATTTTTGATTTGGGCAGCAATAGACGGTTCATAGGCTTGCGTGACGATCGGGATATTTTCTTTGGCGATGCCCGCTTTTTCGGCAGCGATATCTTCGGCATTATCGCCTAAAAATGCCTGATGATCGACGCCAAGCTGGGCAATGCCGCAGACAATCGGGTTAGTTATAACGTTGGTTGCATCCAGCTTGCCACCCAAGCCAACTTCAATGATACAGGCATCGGCCGGTTTCCGAGAGAAAGCCAGAAAGGCTGCCGCCGTTGTAACTTCAAAAAAGCTGGCACCGACATCTTCCCCGATATCGAGTACTTCTTTCAGGAGAGCCGCCAAAGTTTCATCATCAACCAGCTTATCGGCTATCCGAATGCGTTCATTGAAACGCACCAGATGGGGACTGGTGTAAACATGGACAGATAAACCAGCAGCCTGAAGCGCTGCTCTGAGAAAGGCGCAGGTTGAGCCTTTGCCATTGGTTCCGGCGACATGAAAAACCGGAGGAAGGCGGCGTTCTGGATGATCAAGCCGTTCTAACAATTCGCTAATACGGCTTAATCCCAGTATGTCACTACCCGGAGAAAGGCGTGCCAGTCGGTCTAGTTGGAATTGAACATCAGGATTATCGGAACGGGCGTGATCAGCCATTTTTTATATCTCGAAAGGGAAGCTCTGTCAGGCCGGTTCGCTGACAGGGAGCAGATAATCCATAAGCGAGATCAAACGATCACGCATTTCAAAGCGGGGAACAACCATATCGATCATACCATGTGCGAGCAGATATTCTGCCCGTTGGAAGCCTTCTGGCAGTTTTTCCCGAATGGTCGATTCAATCACACGCTGTCCAGCGAAACCAATTAAGGCACCCGGTTCGGCAATCTGAATATCGCCCAACATGGCATAAGAAGCAGTCACACCACCGGTTGTCGGATCAGTTAACACGACAATATAAGGCAGTCCTGCTTCTCTTAATGCAGCAATCGCGGCTGTGGTTCTTGGCATCTGCATCAAAGACAAAATGCCTTCTTGCATGCGTGCGCCACCAGCGGCGGTGAAGATGATATAAGGAGAGCGACATTCTATCGCAGCCTTTACGCCAGCAACAAATGCGCTACCGACGGCCAAGCCCATAGATCCCCCCATAAAGGAGAAGTCCTGCACCCCGATGACCGTTTGCCGTCCACCAAAAAGACCTTTGGCGTTAAGCAGGGCGTCGTTCTCGCCTGATTTCAAGCGAGCGGCTTTTAACCGATCCGCATAACGCTTGGTGTCGCGGAATTTCAAAGGATCTTCTTGCACGACAGGTGGCGGAAGAACGCTGTAATCGCCTTCATCAAACAGGGAGTCGAAACGAGCACGGCTTCCGATGCGGCCATGGAAGCCGCATTTCGGACAAACCGACAGGTTTTCTTCATAATCTTTATTAAAGATCATGGTCTGACAACTGGAGCAGCGATGCCACAGATTGTCAGGCGTTTCACGTTTGACGATGAAGGGTATCTTGTTACGAACTTTTTCGAGCCAACTCATACACGTATCTCCTTACGGGCATGGGAAATGGCCGAACTTAATTCTTTGGCCAGTTTTTCTAATGCCGCATTAGGGTCTTGGTTATGGGTAACGGCATTTTCAATACAAGCAACAAATGCCGAGCCAACAACAACCCCATCCGCTTTTTTAGCAACAGCCGCGGCTTGTTCCGGTGAACGGATACCAAAACCAACGGCTACCGGTAAATCGGTCACAGCTTTGATGCGATCGAGAGCGGAGTCAATGCTGGCTTCGGTTGCCTGCTGAAGGCCTGTAACACCGGCGACTGAGACATAATAAAGAAAGCCAGAAGCCCCATTAAGAATGACTTTTAATCTGGCTTCATCGCTGGTCGGCGTTGCCAGACGGATCATATCCAGACCTTTGTCACGGATAGCCACGCCCAAGCTGGCATCTTCTTCCGGTGGAATGTCCACGCAGATTACACCATCCACACCAGCTTCTTCGGCTGATTTTGAAAAACTATCGCTCCCCTTGAAAGTCATCGGGTTAGCATAGCCCATCAGGATCAGCGGCGTTTCTGGATGACGTTTTCTGAACTCGGTCGCGATTTTGAAAATATCGCCATAATTTGTTTTAGCAGCCAAAGCTCGCAAATTAGCTTTTTGAATAGCGGGGCCATCCGCCATTGGATCAGAAAAAGGCATGCCCAATTCGATAATATCGACGCCATTATCAACCAAGCTGTCTAACAAACGCGGCGTAGCATCGGGTGTCGGATCACCAGCCGTGATGAAGGCAATCAGAGCTGCCCGATTTTCTTTTTTTGTTTTAGCAAAAGTATCGGCAATCCGGCTCATAACTTGACCCCTAAATGGTTGGCTACTGTGTAGATATCTTTGTCGCCACGCCCAGAAAGATTAACAATAATGATTTTATCTTTATCCATTGTCGGCGCTATTTTCGCAGCTTCTGCCAAAGCATGGGAAGATTCCAATGCCGGAATAATGCCTTCCAATTCGCAAAGTTGCTGGAATGCTGCCAAGGCTTCGTTATCCGTAATCGTTTCATAACGGACACGTTTTATATCTTTTAACCAGCTATGTTCAGGGCCAATACCGGGGTAATCAAGACCGGCTGAAATAGAATGCGCATCTTTGATCTGGCCGTTTTCGTCATAGAGCAGGTAAGTGCGGTTTCCGTGAACAATACCCGGTGCGCCGCCTGTCAGGCTGGCAGCATGACGGCCGGTTTCCATACCTTCACCGGCGGCTTCAACGCCGATCATAGCAACATCGGTATCATCGAGGAATGGATGGAATAGACCCATCGCATTTGATCCACCACCAACAGCTGCAATTAACAGATCAGGTAAACGGTTTTCTGCTTTTTGAATTTGTTCTCTGGCTTCACGTCCAATAACGGATTGGAAATCGCGAACCATTTCAGGATAGGGATGGGGGCCTGCGGCCGTTCCTAGAATATAAAAGGTGTCATCAATATGAGCGACCCAATCACGCAGGGCTTCGTTCATGGCATCTTTTAAAGTGCGAGAACCCGCCTTGACCGGACGGACTTCGGCACCCAGTAATTTCATCCGGAAAACATTGGGTTGCTGGCGCTCTGTATCCAGTTCACCCATAAAGACTGTGCAGGATAAACCAAAGCGCGCGGCGACGGTGGCTGTTGCAACGCCATGCTGTCCTGCACCCGTTTCCGCGATAACGCGGGTCTTACCCATTCTTTTCGCTAATAAGACCTGACCAATGCAGTTATTGATCTTATGCGCGCCGGTATGGTTGAGATCTTCGCGCTTTAAATAAACCTTGGCACCGCCCCATGCTTCTGTCAGGCGAGGCGCAAAATAAAGCGGGCTAGGACGACCGACATAATGTTCTAGCAGATCATCTCTTTCTGCTATGAATGACGGGTCTTTCAACGCGCGCCGGTATTCTTCGTTAAGTTCGAGAATAATCGGCATCAGGGTTTCGGGAACATATTGTCCACCGAATGTCCCAAAATGGCCACCTGCATCCGGTTGGGCGCGAAGTGAATTCGGAAGAACAGAATTGGATTGTTTCATAATAGACGAACCGCTTGAAGGAATTGGGCAATCTTGTCCATATCCTTGATACCGGGTGATGTTTCGACACCCGAAGAAATATCGACCAGTTCTGCACCGGTGATAGCGACAGCCTGAGCTATATTACCGGCATCAAGTCCGCCGGATAAAGCCCATGGCAAGGGATGTTTATAATTTTTGAGTAAACGCCAGTCGAAGCGCCTGCCCATACCGCCCGGCAATACGCCATCGGTACGTGCATCGTAAAGCAACCGATCGGCTAAACCGCGATAATGCGGTGCCTGTGTCAGATCCTGACTGCTGGCAATAGAAAGCGCTTTCCATATCGTTACCTTGGGAAATGTCTCGCGGATGGAAGCTATCCGTTCAGCCGTTTCATGGCCGTGTAATTGAAAACCTGTTAAACCGGAGGCGAGGGCTCTTTCCAGTAAACTGTTGTCGGGGTCGACGAAAACACCGATTTTCCGGATGTGGTCGGGGATCTGCCGGATAAGCATGGCTGCTTTTTCCGGTGAAACTGCCCTTGGGCTTTTTTCAAAAAAGACAAAGCCGATATAGTCCGCGCCATTTCTGACCGCAGAGGACACAGTCTCTTCCGTGGATAAACCACATATTTTTGTGCAAACCGACATTGTTATTACATCCGGAAAGAAACCCGATAGACCTGTCAGATAAACTGAAAGTTCAGATACCTCTAAAGGATATTATCCATCGGGTCATAGTGTTTTTATGGTTATAGAGTGATTATTTCCGGCGTAATTGTCTGGCAATAGCAGACGCGACCTCGGCTGGTTCATCTGCACGGGTAATCGGGCGGCCGATTACCAGAACCGAAGCACCACGATTTAATGCATCAACAGGCGTGCAAACGCGTTTTTGATCACCAACAACACTATCGGCAGGCCGGATTCCTGGAACAACAAAAAAGCCATCACGCCATTCTTCATGAACTTGTTCGACTTCGGCTCCGGAGCAAACAATACCATCGAGGCCAGAACGACGTGCCAAGCGTGCCAGTTTTTCTACCTGAGATTCCGGCGTTCCGGTCATACCAATAACGCCAAGATCACTTTGATCAAGGCTGGTCAAAATGGTGACACCAACAACTTTAGAGCCTTTGTCTGCAGCTTTTTTCGCCGCGCGCATCATCGCTTCGCCGCCTTCGGTGTGAACTGTTAAGATCGCAGGCGGCGATTTGATGGCATGGAACAAGGCTTCGATAGCCGAAGCCACCGTGTTCGGAATATCGTGAAATTTGAGATCAAGAAAAATAGGCAGCCCTTGATCTGCTATTTTTTCAACCCCGTAATGGCCATGCGCCATGAAAAATTCGAGGCCAAGCTTTATGCCGCCGATATGGGGGCGAAGAATATTGGCCAGCTTTTCTGCCTTTTTAAGGTCAGGCGTATCAAGCGCGACAAAAACGGGATTAGATAAAAAGTCAGTATTGGGCACAGTGCATCAAACTCTATTAGCCGGGAAACCGAGGATCATTCTGGGTGAGTGATGGCGTCTCTAACGGCGGGTTTTCTGGCTGCATATCTGCAATCTGACGGTTAAGCTTGTCAATCCTTCTGCGCCAATTCCAGCGAGATGCACTGTGATAAAGCAATGCTGGAACCAGCCCAATTAAAAAGACCAGCAACAATAGCAAAACAATATTGATGTCAGCTTCCCATCCCGGCCACATTTGGAGCTTGACAGAAATGTTATAATTACTGGCACAAAAAGTAAGAAAAATGGCGAAGATGACCGCCGCGAACATTGTACGTAAAAATTGCATAGGGCTATTCTCTCTTATTGTTTTTCATCAAGCAAGGTCAAATTAGAGCCATTACTTGTCATGTTTGCATTATGTTCGTATGAAAAAATATGGCCAAACAACAAAAACGGTATATCTGCCAATCCTGTGGCTCAGTTGCCACCAAATGGCAGGGACAATGCGCCGATTGCGGTGCATGGAATAGTTTAGTTGAAGAAAAAATAGCGCCTAAAACCCCTTTTTCGAATCGCCATAATCTCCGAACTGGTGGAAATATTGTCAGACTGGGCAATTTGGCGACCGAACAGCCTTTGCCAGAACGGATTGTAACCGGCATTGCCGAATTTGATCGGGTACTGGGGGGGGGCTTTGTTTCAGGCTCCGCGACTTTAATCGGGGGCGATCCCGGTATTGGTAAATCGACTTTGCTGCTACAAGCAGGTGTTCGTCTGGCGTTATCCGGTAAGCAAGTCGTCTATATTTCCGGTGAAGAAGCAGTTGACCAGATACGGCTTCGCGCCAAGAGACTGGGTTTCGAACAAGCGCCGATGCAATTGGCGGCAGCCTCTTCGGTTCGCGATATTCTCGCCACTTTGGAACAGCTACCGGCCATAGATTTTCTGATTATAGATTCTATTCAGACGATGTATTCCGATATGATCGAAGGTGCGCCGGGAACGGTCAGTCAGGTGCGAGCCTCTTCCCAAGAATTGATTCGCTTTGCCAAAGAAGCGAATGTCGCCTTGATTTTGGTCGGTCATGTCACAAAAGACGGCGCGATCGCCGGCCCTCGGGTTTTAGAACATATGGTCGATACCGTTCTAAGTTTCGAGGGAGAACGTAGCCACCAATATCGAATATTACGCACGACCAAAAACCGTTTTGGCGGAACCGAAGAAATTGGCGTTTTTTCTATGGCCGATCAGGGGCTGTCCGAAGTGGCCAATCCCAGCAGTTTGTTTTTGACCACCCGAGATGAAAATATGAGCGGGGCGATTGTCTTTCCAGCGATGGAAGGCACCCGTCCTGTTTTAGTTGAAATGCAGGCTTTGACCGTTCGTTTATCTAGTGGGGCAACGCCTAGACGTGCGGTAGTCGGATGGGATTCTGGCCGTTTGGCTATGATCTTAGCGGTATTGGAAGCGCGCTGCGGCCTCAATTTTTCTTCGGCAGAAGTCTATTTGAATGTTGCCGGTGGCTATCGGGTGACTGATCCAGCGGCAGATTTGGCGGTGGCCGTTGCCCTTATTTCAGCCTTGGCCGAACGACCTATTCCTTCTGAAACGGTCGCCTTTGGTGAAATTGCTTTATCGGGTGAGATCCGTCCGGTTGCCCATAGTCGATTGCGATTGCGGGAATCTGCTAAGCTAGGATTCACCAAGGCTTTGATACCTAAGATCGTCGATAACAAAGAGAAGATCAATGTGTCTTCTTTTTCAACTCTTCGTCATTGTGTGGATTATTTACTGGGACGTTAATGACCAATTTTCATCCAGTCGATTTAGCGATCATCGCTCTGTTGATTATCAGCGGATTTATGGGGTTCTGGCGCGGTTTTATCGGCGCTGCACTTTCTCTATTTGCTTGGGTGGCAGCGATTATCGCTGTCAGAATAGGCCATGTGTCCGGCGCCAACATAATCCACAACTGGTTAGGTGTTGGCGTATTTGGTTCTAACTTGATCTCTTTTGTCTTGTTATTTGTAAGCGTTTATTTTGTCGGACAGTGGTTGTCCGACAGTATCGGTGCCAAGGTCAGACGGTCTTTTCTGGCCTTTCCCGATCGGGTTTTGGGTGCCGGATTTGGAGCGATTAAGGGCGCCATTATTGCAGAATGCCTGTTTTTGGTGATTATTCTGATCAATGCTACCTTTTCCAGTAACTACAAACACCGCGTGCCTTTATGGTTGGAATCGGCAGTTAGCTATCCATGGTTACAAAATGGCAGCACGGCTATTTTAGATTATACCGGTATTCCCGACCCTAATTGGATTGGGCAGCATATTCGCCAAAATAGCAAAACTGAAACGACAAGTTGGCCAATGGATAAGGTGGCGGCCTATAAAAAGCGTATGATGTCAAAACCAATTGAGGCGGCGTTTTTTCCTTCGGATGATGGAGATAGTGATAAGACATCCGAGACGGTGTCACCTGACCCCAAAAAGAAAATCCATAATAAGAAGCCGCCTCTAAAAAGCGAATAGGCTGATAGGATAAACAGATTGATCATGTGTGATGTTCAAAACTGCTAGAATAAAGGCTTTGGTTGAAAAATACGCGCTATGGTTTTGTATTAAAAATCGAATTTTAAAGCGACAACGCTGGTTTTACTGGGAAGTCCTAAATTGTTGCCGTTATCAGCGATAATTTGATTTTGATGCTTTCCTGTCTTTTATACCGGAGCAAATGTCGAAAAATATGATAAGCTAAAAGCTATCTTTTCAGACTTCATTCTTGGTAGATTTCTTATGGCCGAAACGCTTTATACGCGAGATATCATTAAATTAGCGACTTCAATCCCTTTTGAAGAGCGGTTGGAAATAGCGGATGGTCAGGCCGAAAAGCGCGCGCCTATCTGTGGCAGTCATATGGCCTGTGATGTCTGCATTGATGACAAACAGCATATTACCAAAATCGGTATTGAAATTTCAGCCTGTGCTTTAGGGCAAGCCTCTGCGGCGTTGATGGGGCAAAATATTATAGGTCGTTCCTTGCCAGAATTGAAAGAAACGCTGCGGGAGTTGAAAGCATATCTGGCCGGAGAGACAGAAGAAATTACAAGCTGGCCTAGCCTGATGGCATTATCGGCGGCGCGTCCCCATTCGGGACGGCATGGGGCTATCTGTTTGCCCTTTGAAACCGTTATTGCGGCTCTTGACGCAGCGATCGTTGCAAAGACAGAGGCTTTACCCGCCTGATTTTTGTTTTTTGTCAGGGAAAAAGCGTTTTATGAAACGTGACTATATAACGGCCTTCGCGGCATTATCCGGTGCTGTTGCTGTCGCCTTTGGAGCGGCAGGCGCGCATGCGTTTCATGATCAGGCAGCTTTATGGGCAAAAACGGGTGCCGATTTTCAGTTAATCCATGCCGTTGCAGTGATCGTTATCAGAATGAAAGTCGGGAATAGACTACCCGCTTTTCTTCTTTTAATGGGAGCGTTTCTTTTTTCATCATCGCTTTATGGGTTGGCCTTGGGCGCGCCAAAAATTATTGCCCATATTGCGCCAATTGGCGGGTCTTTGATGATTGGCGGATGGTTGGTTGCAGCTGTGTTTATTTGGCGAGGAAGAATGAAGATTTGATATAAAAAAGACCGCCCATGATAATGATCAGGACGGTCTTTTTTCTGAATACATTGATAAAGTTTAAAGCGCGCCTTTGCGAGCCAATGGGCTATCCAGGAAAGCCGCAACATCTTCTAGGCTGACTTCTTTATCCAAGAAAGTTTTCCCGATGCCCCGTGCTAACAAGAAGGGCAGGCGTCCGCCTTCCATTTTTTTGTCATGCATCATATGGGCAACCAGCTCTTTACCAGAGGCTTTAACACCCGCTTCTTCAAGGCTGGCAGGAAGCCCCGCTTTTCTTAAATGCTGGATAATCCGTTCTGCATCCTCTTTCGGTGCCAAATCTTTGACATAAGAAAATGCAAAAGCCAAAGCACAACCGGCGGCAACCGCTTCACCATGGAATAATTTATCGGAAAAACCGGTATCTGCTTCCAATGCGTGGCCGAAGGTATGCCCAAGGTTTAAAAGGGCGCGTTTGCCGCTGAGTTCTTTTTCATCATCGGCGACAATAAGTGCCTTGGCGCGGATGCTATGCTCGATAGCATAAAGGCGGCTGGCTTTGTCGCCTTCGATTAAAGCTACGCCATGCTGTTCACACCATGTGAAGAAATCGGGATCGTCAATGAGACCATATTTGATGATTTCGCCATAACCAGCCCGAAGTTGACGGGCGGGCAGGGTGCTAAGTGCATCTGGATCAATCAAAACAAAAACGGGCTGATGAAAAGCGCCGATAAGATTTTTTCCAGCTTCACAGTTGATCGCAGTTTTGCCGCCAACAGAGGAATCAACCTGTGCCAAAAGGCTGGTTGGTATCTGGATAAAACGACAGCCTCTTTTTAAAATAGAAGCGGCAAAGCCAACGAGGTCACCGATAACACCGCCGCCCAAGGCAATAATCGCATCGCGACGTTCGACGCCACGCCAGATAAGTTGCTCACAAAGTTCAGCAAGATGATGCCAGCTTTTGGTGGATTCACCGGCTGGCAGAATAATGGAATCTACCGTGATACCGGCCTGATGAAAGGATTTCTCAAATTCAGGCAATTGGCAACGGGCAACGTTTTCATCTGTAATAACAATAAAACGTTGATTGCGGGCATAAGGGGTCAGAATAGAGACCGCCTGCTGATAAAGACCTGCCCCGATGTCGATTTTATAGCTGTGATTGCCAAGATCAATCGGCACGGTAACGGTTTTTGAAATTTCGCTGCTCATCGCGGTAACGCCATTATAATTGCATCCACTATTTCTTCGTGGGGCTGTGCCCCAGTCCAGACATGTAAAGGTGCCATTGCATAAAAAGAGTCACGGACATCCGCCAGTTCTTGCAAACGGGTTCTGACATCATGGCCGATTAATAACGGTCGATCAGCCTGTTTGGTGACCCTTTCGGCCAGAGTATCAATATCGGCTTTGACCCAGATAGCCAATGTTTTTTCAAGAACTAGCTTCCGCGTTTCTTTGTCCATAAAAGCACCGCCACCGACCGCCAGAACCTTAGGCTCGCCAGCGATAAGACGTGAAATGACGCGACGTTCACCGTTGCGAAAGTAGGTTTCACCGAAATGGGCAAATATCTCTGTTATGGATTGTCCGGCCGCTTCTTCGATTTCCAGATCAGAATCTGAAAAAGGCATGTTAAGCTGGCTGGCCAGACGACGACCAATAGTAGACTTGCCAACGCCCATCATACCGATCAAGGTAATTGTGCGCGGATATGGAGAAGAAGGGCTTTGCAGCATGGCCAAGACGCTATACACGAAAGAAATGAGATTACACAATTATCTAGGTTAACGAATAAATGAACAAAATCGGCTGACTTTTGAGGATGGATATGTCAATTTTACGCGCTTTCCTGCTGGGAATTATATTGATTTTGATCGTTGGCTTTTTCAGCCTCGGCTTCATGCATTTTGAAGCCCCGATTCGCTCTATTGAAAAAGACGTCGGTAATGACGTACTTGCTCGCTAAAACATTTTTGGGGAAATTGGCTAAAGATAGACGGAAGCCCTTGATCAGTCGTTATTGGCGGCAATGGGTGATCTTTCTATCTTTTGGCATGTCCACTGGAATAATAAGCAGTGGCGTTTGTTTCGGTCAGAGTCAAACGCCATCTACCCATTCCTATTCAGTTCATGCTTTAAAACATCCTATTAGGATAGAAAAAAAACAAAAAACTGAAAAAAAAGACGGAAATTATCTTTTAGGGCAGAATAACGGACTTATTAGCCGAGCCAAAGCCGGTGACTTAAAAGAGGCTTGGGGCAATAATCCATCGGGACGCTATCTTGCTAACCTGATGCAGCATGTGGATACGCCATTGGCTTCGCGTTGGGCTGAAATTACGCTCAGACGCGCTTTATTATTAAAGGCCTCTGCACCCAGAGACATTTCTCCAGAAAACTGGATTGCTGCGCGGGCTGACCTGTTATTGCAATTGGGGGAGGCGGATGCGGCAAGAGCGCTTGTTCAGCAATCAGGGCTGCCTCCAGAGAATGCTTTACTAGGAACAACCGCGAGGGCAGTTTTAGCCACAGCTGATCCGGCAGGCCTTTGTCCTTTATTGCCTTATCTCGCCAATACCGAGTTAAAAGACGCTAATGAAACCTTGGTGCGAGCTTTATGTGCCGGTCTTGGCGGGAATGATGCTGTTTCGAACTGGCTGTTTAGTCGTGCCAATTACAAAGGTGACCAAACAGACAGGAAGCTGGCGCAAAAAGTGGCGCTTGTAGGTAGTCACGACAATCACACGATCCATGTTAATCGTAGTGAAGTCGGACATCTAAGCTTCTGGCGCTTTGGTATGGCGACGGCGGCAGGTTTGTTGTTGCCTGATTATCTTTATGGCGGCACCAATCCTGCTTATTGGGCGTTTCTGGCTCGATCGACGATGATTCCGGCAAGATCGAGAGTAACGGCGGTCAGAAAAGCCGCCGTTATGGGTGTTTTTTCTAATGCGGCTCTGGTCGATTTTTATTCTGGCCTATCTGCCAATGATAGCGAGCATGATAATAACGATACGGTTATTACCAATGACATTCCGGATTTAAAGCAGGCCTATATTAACAGGGACGAAAATGCCCGCATTAAGGCGGTTGAAACTTTGATCCAAAATGGTGATGAAGTTGATGATCATTATGCCGGCATGATCTTAACCGCCAGAGCGGCCAGCTATATCACGCCGGATCAACGTTATCGTGATAATGCGCCTGATTTATTGGGAGCAATGTTATCTGCCGGTTTCGATCTGGCGGCTGCTCGGTGGGCAACTGTCGTCAAGTCGATGGATGAAGATAAGAGCGATACGGCATGGGTCTTGTTGGCTCTAGGCACAGCTGAAAATGTCACGGATTTAAGTCGTAACCGTATCCGACATTTTGTAGAAAAAGCCAGTCAAAGCGATCCTTGGCGCGCCCGCATGGCAATAGCCGCTTTGGCTGGGTTAGAGCGGGTTGATCAAGAAGAAAGCCGATGGTTGCAAAATCATTATGACGCTTCATTCTATGATGAAAATGCTTGGGTAAAAGCCTTGGATAAAGCCGCCTGGGCTAAGGCTCCGGCGACAGTTGCTTTACTTGTCGCTATCGGTATGCAAAACCGTTCTTGGCGGTCGGTCGCGCCTTCGACTTTTTATCATATGTTAAAAGCGATGAAAAAAGTCGGCCTTGAAAGTGAAGCACGGATGATGGCGGCAGAAGTGATGAGCCGCACATAAAAGATGGTATTGTACATCTGTTTTAATCTGAGAATGGGCTGATGTCAGAAAAATCTGAAAATGAAGCACGGATCGAAGATGAAAGCCTTATTCTCCGTTTTCTTGAAATGATGGCGGCAGAATCTGGCTCTTCTCCCAATACGCTTATGGCCTATAGTAGTGATTTGAGGCTGGCTTCACAGCAGCTTGATAACGGGCTGGTGAAAGCGGATACAGATGATCTTGCGGGTCTTGGGGCTTTGTGGTCAGATTATGCCCGCAATACAGTGGCTAGAAAATCGGCGGCCTTAAAACATTTTTATCGGTTTTTATTAGAAGAATCGATGAGGACAGATGACCCATCAGCGTCTTTGCCCCATGCTGGCATTTCGCGGAATTTGCCTAAAATTCTGTCGACGGCAGAAGTTGAACAGTTATTTTTAACGTTACAGCAACGCTACCAACGGGCACCAACCGCGCCGACTTTAAGGCTGATTGCCTTGGTGGAATTGCTTTACGGTTCAGGGTTGCGGGCAAGCGAACTTGTTTCTTTGCCGAAACAGTCTTTTACACGTAAACAGCCTTTTCTTATTCTGAAAGGAAAGGGCGGGCGCGAGCGTCTGGTACCGATATCCGATCGCGCAGCCGAAGCTGTTGCCGAATGGTTAGTGCATGTACCAGAAAAAAGTCTATGGCTTTTTCCATCAGGGAAAGGGCATATTAGCCGGATCAGGCTTTACCAGCTTATCAAAGAACTGGCTGTCGAAGCGAATTTACCACGCGAAAGAGTGAGTCCTCATGTCTTACGACATGCTTTCGCAACACATTTACTCGAAGGGGGAGCAGATTTGCGCGTCTTGCAGCTATTATTAGGTCATGCGGATATTTCGACTACCCAGATTTATACCCATGTTGACAGCCGAAAACTGGTAGAATTAGTCAATTCACGTCATCCACTCGTTGACGTTCCTGTAAACGCGGCTTAACCGAACAATAATGGTTTCTTATCTCGACTTTGAAAAGCCCGTAGCTGAGTTGCAGACTCGCATTGCTGAACTTCGCAAAGCTACTTCGGATGAAATGGATCTTGATCGCGAGATATCTGATCTCGAGGTCAAGGTGCAAAAGCTGCTGCGTGATACTTACGCACATCTGACGCCTTGGCAAAAAACGCAGGTCGCCCGTCATCCGGAACGGCCTCATTTTCATGACTATATATCGGGGCTTTGTGAGGATTTTATCCCCTTGGCTGGCGATCGTCTTTTTGGCGAAGATGAAGCGATTATCGGCGGCCTTGCTCGTATAGATAATCAACGTGTGATGATTATCGGGCAAGAGAAAGGCAATGATACCGCCAGCCGGATCAAACATAATTTTGGTATGGCACGGCCTGAAGGGTATCGTAAGGCTATCCGTTTGATGAAGATGGCTGATCGTTTTGGTCTGCCTGTCGTCAGTCTGGTTGATACTTCGGGTGCTTTCCCCGGTATTGATGCTGAAGAACGTGGTCAGGCAGAAGCTATTGCCCGTTCAACAGAAACCTGCCTTTCCTTAGGTGTTCCCCTTATCTCGGTCATCGTGGGCGAGGGTGGCTCTGGTGGTGCTATCGCCATTGCCGCTGCAAACCGCCTTTTAATGTTTGAGCATGCCATCTATTCTGTCATTTCCCCTGAAGGATGCGCTTCTATTTTGTGGCGCGATGCAGGTAAAGCCAGTGATGCTGCAACAGCGATGAAACTGACGGCAACCGATCTTTATGGTTTGGGTATCGTTGATCGTATTGTTCTTGAACCGGTCGGTGGCGCACATCGTGACCCTAAATCGGCTATTGCTGCTCTTAAAACAGCCTTGCTTCAGGAATTGGCCTTTTTGACGCCAATGGATCAGGATGTCTTGCGGTCGATGCGTCGGAAAAAATTCTTGGATATCGGAGGATAATTTTTATCCTTCTGTTTTTCTTTTATAAAAGGATGTTCATCTTTTTGTCTGTGGCATAAAATTGGCAAAAGGAAAGAAGCCTTTTATAAAAGAAAATCCGTCTTTCTTTTCATAAAAGTAATCAGCTTGACCTTCTTCATCCATTCGGCGATGAAATATTTATGAAAGCTGCCATATTTTCTTATTTGACCGGAATAAAGGACATTCTGGTATCAAGGTGGCTCGTTGCGACCTTTTTAATCCTTTCTCTTCTGGCTTTTTTCCTGTTCGGATGGGTTCTAGGAGACTACCGCCTCTTACTTTTATCGCTGGCAGCCTACTTTGTTATAACTTTCTTTGTCGTTTTTTCTCGAAGACAAGGGTTAGGACAATCCCATATCCAGCCGACAGAATTTTTGCCTGACTTGGCATTGCTCCATTCTATTATTGATAATGATATAGCGGCTGTCGCCGTAAGCGACCGTTCTGGACAAATGCTGGCTTCGAATAGCCTATATAACCAGTGGTTTCCGTCTTTGGTTTTGCCTGACAAATTTGATCTCCCGCCAGAGGCGCAAAAAGATTTCGACAAAGCTTTACGCCTTGTCTGGCGTAATGGGGGTGCCAGCCTGAGATGGCAGGAGGATCACCACAGAATTTATAGCCTCTCGATACGGCGGGCAGGCGTTCATCATAATTACCTGATCTGGCGTATTCTATCGGAACACCCGGTTCCAGAAGGCAAGCATGTTGCTGCTTTGGTTGAAGGCGGGCTCGGTCGTCTGTTTGCGGAAGCCGGTATTATGGCCGTATTACTGGACGAAGAAGGTCGAATTGTTATTGCCAGTCCGGTTTTTACTTTTCGTAGCACTGGCCAAATTGATGCGACGATAGAGGGGCATGATTTCCTATCTTTTTTTCAGGCAAACCGTCACGGTCAATTTTTCTTTAAAAATACGGGTGAAAAAGAACTTCCTATCCGTTTCATCAAAATAGATCTGTCGTCTAAAACAAATATCAAAGCACCGTTTTATAAAGCTTTCAATTTAGTGCTGTTGCTTGATGAAGCGCAGGATGGTGACCAAAAAGGTCAGGATAGCCTTCACATTATTGGGCATTTATTGCCTGTTTTGCCCTATAATCTGGCTGTCGTCGGTTTGGATGGTCAGGTTCTATTGATGAATCCGTCGATGTCTAGCATTACAGGCATGTCTCTTCGAAAATTTGTTATGTATCCGAGCGACTGGGTTGTTCAAGAAGACAAAGCTGCCGTGGCTGATGCGGTGCGACGCTATTCGTCTGGACGATCCCTCTCCGGTGAAATTTCTGTCCGGTTAATTGCCAAGCCAGAAGAAACCGTCACTTTAACCTTAACTGGCATTCGTCATTTGGGTGAAGTTGCAGTGTTGATTACCTTGCAGGAATCAACCACTGAAAATGAAATAAAACAACAAATGGCACAAACCACCCGAATGCAGGCGATTGGGCAGCTGGCGGGCGGTGTTGCTCATGATTTTAATAATATTCTGACTGCCATTATTGGTTATTGTGATGTCATGCGGATGCGTCATGTCCCCGGAGACAGTGATTATGACGATATCCAGCAAATTCGGCATAACAGCAATCGAGCTGCCGCATTGACGCGCCAGTTATTGGCTTTTTCTCGCCAACAAACCATGCGCCCTCAGATATTGCAGTTACCTGATGTTATTTCAGAAATTTCTAATCTTTTGAAACGGTTGTTGGGTGAAAAAATCTTACTGACCGTGAAGCATGGCCGCAACCTTGGACTGGTAAGAGCCGATCCTGGTCAGCTAGAGCAGGTTATTGTTAATCTGGCTGTGAATGCCCGCGATGCAATGCTGGAGAGACGCGAAGAACGGCATCTTACCATTCAGACATATCGCGTAACGGAAGAAGATTCTCATCAGAATAGACATTCGATCCCTGCCGCAGATTATACGGCTTTAGCGATATCAGATACTGGCAGCGGTATTCCGCCTGAAATTTTGAATAAAATATTCGAGCCTTTTTTTACCACAAAAGAGGTTGGTAAGGGCACTGGGTTAGGGCTAGCAACCGTTTACGGTATTGTTCGCCAATCAGGCGGCTTCATCTTTGCAGATTCTGAAGCCGGAGTAGGCACATGCTTTACTATTTATTTGCCGATTTATGAAGGTGAGCTACCGCAAAAAGAAGAGCCAAAACAAGATGTTAATACGTCTTCTTTGGTATGGGGTAGCGGCAAAATATTATTGGTCGAAGATGAAGAGACTGTCCGTAATGTGGCTAGCTTTGGTTTAGTCAGACAGGGTTACGAAGTTTTGACCGCAGAGAATGGAGAAGAGGCGCTTTCCATTCTCAAGAAAAATTCGGAAATTGATCTTTTAATATCTGACGTAGTGATGCCGGGAATGGATGGCCCCAGCCTGGGAAGCGAAGCCCGCAAGCTAAAGCCTAATTTGCCGGTTCTATTTATTTCCGGTTATGCAGAAGAACAGTTGAGACGTTCGATCAGCTTGGAACATGTAGCCTTTTTGCCAAAGCCATTTTCAATTCAGGATTTGGCCGTTGCCGTTAGTAAAGTTTTAAAGACATCGACATAGCTCTATAAACAGTTGCTATGTCGACAGAAGCAAGAGAAGTTAATGCCTTATCTGATTAACCAATGTCAGAAATTATTCAACTTTGCTTAGACTTTTTCTGATGCCGGTAACCCATTTATAAAGACCAATGCAGGCCGCTTGCGATAACCCGACTGGGAGGTTTAATCCCAATCGGGGGCATACTCTATTTAGTTGGTTTTTTGACGATTGGCGTATTGATCTTTGCAACAGCCTTATGTTCTTCCGGCGTCGGATCGGAATGGCCGGAGCTAGGCGAAATAGGATGGCTGCGGGCATCATCGCTATTCAGCCAGCTAAGCGTAATAGACATACGGCGATTGCGAGGATCCATTCGATTTTCTGGCACATAAGGCTCGCGATCGGCAACCCCTTCAATCCGGTCAAAACGGTTTATATCCACGCCACCCGCGATGAGACCACGACGGGTTGCATCCGCGCGAGATGCCGATAACGTCCAGTTATTCACGCTTTGACCAGAAGTGTAGGGTAGGGCATCGGTATGTCCGCGAACAATAATCATGTTCGGCACGTCTTTAATTACTCTTGCGACTTCGGCGATAAGCTTTTGTGCCGCTGGCACCATATTTTCAGTGCCGAGGGTGAACATAGCAAAATCAGATTGATCGACCAGATCGATCCGCAAACCTTCGCGGGTTTCAACCAAGCGAACGCTTTGCTGTAAGCGCGCAAGGCTGGGATCTTTTTTCATATGTTCCTCAAGCATTTCGCGAAGTTTTTCGAAACGCTGACGATCATTCTGTTTGATGATCTCTTTTGCTTGCGCAACCGTATCTGGGCTTTTGGCAATCAGTTTTTGACCATCAGGTGATAATTTTGAATGTGTTGGCATTTCCTGAGGAACCGCAAGCGAATCCCCCTTCAAAAAGCCGACCCCACCATTCGATGCAGAGGCCGATTCTGACATCAGAGAAGGCTTAAAGTAATCGGCAATGCCCTTGCGTTCTTTTTCATTAGTCGCACCAAGGAGCCACAACAAAAGAAAGAACGCCATCATAGCCGTCACGAAATCGGCATAGGCGACTTTCCACGCACCGCCATGATGACCACCATGACCTTCGTCAATAATCTTTTTGACGATGATTGGCCGTATCTCTGGCTCGTTTTTGTTGCTTCTTCTTGCCACCGTCTTTTGCCTTCAGATTTAACGCTGCATTACCAATTCGGAATTCATGGCTTAACGCCCACGCATACCATCGAATATTTCAGCAAATTCAGGTTTGTTTTCTTCTGGTATATCGGAGCGTGCTGCTTCGATAACCAAAGGAAGAGGATGTCCCTGCATCGATGCGATAATCATCTGTTTGATGACCTGATAGATATGGGAATCTGACTCGATAACGGCACGGCAACGGTTGGCCATGGGGGCTACGATACCATAAGCTAACAACACACCGAGGAAGGTACCGACCAAGGCAGAACCGATCATCGCACCCAGAATGGGAGGCGGCTGATCAATAGAGCCCATGGTTTTAACCACACCGAGAACAGCGGCAACGATACCAAAAGCAGGTAAGGCTTCTGATAGATTTTGCAGAATATCAGCCGGAAGCGACGTTTCGCTGTGATGTGTCTTGATCGTATTATCAATAACATCTTCGACAGCATTAGGGTCTAGCGTGCCAGAAGAAACCACCACAAGCCGCAAAGTATCTGTGATGAGGCTGACCAAAGTTTTATCGGTTAAGAGCTTAGGATATTCTGCAAAGAAAGCACTGGATTCAGGATTTTCTACATGGCTTTCCAATGCAACTGGCCCTTCTGTCCGAAGGGTGCGCATCAGTTTTCCAACAAGAAATATCGTGTTTTTATAATCGTCTTTGTTGAATCTGGGGCCTTTGAAGACGGATTTGAATCCGCCCAGCAAAAGCTTCAATTCAAGCATAGAGTTACCGGCAACGACACTACCAACGGAGGCACCGCCGATAACGATTAATTCATGAGGGATAGCTTCTAATACGGGCGCCAGATGACCACCTGTAATAGCAAAGCCACCGAATACCATGACCAGCAAGATGGTAAAGCCGATTGCCGCAAACATTAAAAACCTTTCCCTCGGGTTATTTTATTCCCGATTTATAATTATCAAATATTTAAGATATCTTTTTACAAAGACACAGCGGCAGGTAAATATAATTGGTTCAGAATATTTTAAGGATACAGATATTAAAATATTCTTTACTCAAAATTATATTTTTTAACCGAGACTTTTGCCAGCTATTTGAAGCTATCTAAATCGGTATATTATCCAAGCAAATCAAAAAGGGTGGACTTATTCTGAGCTAATGCCGACCATTGTGCATTTTGCTGAGTTACGCTAGCCGTATATAGTGAATAAACCTCAGCATAATCTATGGCCTGAAAAGACGTCTTTGTCGTTTTCATCGTAAGAGCCTGATCAGAAAGACGGTCATTTTGATCACTGATCTGGGTAGCAAGGACGCTCTGCTGCCCTTGTGCATCAGTCATATGTTTGATTGCGTCATTGATCTGGTTCAGAGCATCACTCATACCCGTCGAATCATTATTCGTGATGGCGGTTTGGGTGTTCTTTAACAGAGTCGATAGGTCAACCGTCGAACCAGCAGTGCTTCCCGTACTAGCCGTAAAGCTGAAAACCTGTGTCTGGGTAAGGGTTGCTGCAACCGAACGGTCATCGCCAATAGGATACGTGATTAACTGGCTGCTATCAGAAGGAAAAAGCGCATTTCCATCCGTATCAGTGCTCGTCTTGTAGCTGTTAATCTGATCGGCCGAGCTGCTAATCTGTTGCGCAAGAATGGCCTGCGTAGAAGTCGAGTTGGTGCCATTCATCGCCTGCTGCAATCGATTTTGAATCGAGCTGAGCTGCGTTGAAATATCAGACAAAGCTGCATTAGATTGGTCAGAAACTGCCGTCGCTGTTTTGACGTTAGTCTGATAAGCGCTATTGCCGCTTAAGCTACGTCTCAGGTTATCAAGCTGTTTAGCCGTAACAGGATCATCGGACGGCTGCTGTATTTTTGTTTCGCTATTAATCTCGCTCTCATATTTTGCAATCAAGCTACTCGTAGCTTTCATGCTATTGATAGCAGAGTCCAAGCCAACCTTTGTAGTCATTCGTCCAACCCTTCCTAGAACAGTTCAAGAATAGATTGCATAGTCGTCTGAGCAGCCTGCAATATTTTTGCAGAAGCATTATATGCTTGCTGATAACGAAGGAGTTCAGCCGCTTCCGTGCTAACATCGACCCCTGACAAGCTGTCACGCGTCTTTGTCGCCGTCGTATACAGATTTTCTGTATTGGTAGCGTTCGTGGCTGCTGAAGAGGTTACCTGCGCATTAGTGCTAACCAAGGTCGCATAATTGGCTTCGATGCCATTGCTACCTCTTAACGCACTAGAAACACTCTGAAGATTTCCATTTGGGCTAGAGCTATTGGCACTAGCAATCTGGCTACCGTCAGAAGTGGTCGTTGCAAGGGTTGTTGCATCGTTATCAGTAATAGTCAGCAAACTACCACCGGCTGCACCAGCAGGCGTTTTACCCTGACTATTCCAGTCATTCACCTGCGTCGCGAAGCTGCTAGCCGCTGTATTCAGGCTGCTGCGTTCATCGGCGACAGTCGAAGCGACAGTTATCAATCCGCTCAGTGAACCACCGGCCGAGCTGTTCATATTCTTGTTGTTATTGCTATCGAGCGCATCTTTCACGCCAATAGTCAATTTACCGCTAGAATCCATCGAGGCTGTAAAGGAACCTGCCATCTGTCCAGCTGCGGTGCTAGACAATAGGGTCTGACCATTAGCCGTACCACTTAGGGTAATTTTTACGGTACCATTCGAGGCGATATCGGCATTAATTCCAATCTTGGATGACAGATCATCCAGCAGTTGATCGCGCTGGTCAGCAAGACCTGCCGCAGAGTCAGTGCCGCTTGGCGTCCGGATGATAGCCGCATTAACTTTAGCCAAAGTGGTAAGATCAGAGTTGATAACCGATACACCGCCATCGGCTTCATCTTTGATACCGTCAGAAACATTTTTAAGGCCAGAAGCCGAAGAACTAATAGCCTTTGCAGCATCATTCAGCGCGCTTATGGATGCGGTTTGTTGCGTTACGCCGGTTGGGTTCGCTGCCAGTGCTGTCAAGCTGGTAAAGAATGACGTTAACTGGCCATCTGTTCCAGTATCACCACTGTTAAGGGCTGTTTCCGTTGACGACATCCAACGCGAAACCGCGCTGGCTTCACCTGCATCACTAGCCGTGTTCCGAACATGCGTTGCTGCAAATCCGTCCCATGCCCGCGTTACAGACTGGGTCGTAACCCCGTTGCCGGTAACCTGCGCAAGGCCAAGAATGCCGCTGCCACCATTAGGGGCTTCTGTTAATTTAACATCGCGTCTTGCATAGCCTGCGGTTTGGGCATTGGAAACGTTTTCGCCGATAACGTCTATTGCCTTACCGTAGTTAAGGACGCCAGAAGCTCCAATTTGAAGAATATCGCTCATTATCGTTTCACTATCCTGTCACCACACAGCGCGAGGTATTGGATACCGGCTGCATTAGTTCTTTTGTTATTTTACGGCTCGGCAGGCAATTTTTTTAGGAAAATATGTCTGTCATTACGAAAATAGCGAACCACAACAGTTTCAATTTAGCCTTATTCAGACTTAACTATTTGTTGTAGCCGTTCCATCCGTAGCAACCTGACCACCCATTTGCTGCATTAACATGGCTGAAATGCCATGTGGCCCCGAATGACCAGACAGATTTTCAGCCAATTTAGCATCCTGCATATCCCGAAACTGATCTCCGGCATCATTGCCGAAAAGATCGTCATCAGACAGGGAGGCTTTCCGCATTTCGGAAAGCATTTGGCGGTTAAAGATAGCTTCAAATTTTTGCGCAACAGCTGCAACTTCGGTTTTACCCTTAGCCACCGCTGCACTGCCGTAAGCCTTTGTAGCTGCGACAGATGCGTTAGAAGAAGCAATGCCATTCTGACTAGCAGCCATGCTGGCTGCCAATTCTTGGCTATTCGTGACTTTTGAAATACTGCTCATAAGATTATCAAATCCGCGTTCATTGCCCCGGCCTGTTTTAAGCCTTCCAAAATGGCGGCCAAATCGCCCGGGGTCGCACCAATCGCATTTACCGCTTTCACGATATCCGTCAGATTAGCGCCGTTTTGAAGATGGAACATTGGAGATCGGGTTTGTTCAGCCGTGATCGTGCTGTTAGGCGTGACGGCTGTTTGCCCTTGTCCAAAAGCATTCGGTTGAGACACACCATAGTTTTCATCCACTCGGACAGTTAAGCGTCCATGGGTGATAGCTGCTGGCGATATACGAACCGCACCATTGATAACGATCGTACCTGTTCTGGCATTGATGGTTACACGAGCCCGAGCATCCGTACGATCAACAGGTAAATTTTCAATTTCACCCATTAAAACTGTCCGAACTTCAGCCCCTTCCGGTGCCGTAATCGCTACCGAGACACCGTCCAATACATGCGCCCGACCAGGCCCCAATGCGTTGTTGATAGCCGTTGCTACCCGTTGCACATTGGTAAGATCGGCTTCGCTTAAATTGAACTGTAAGTAAGGCGCGGATGCAAAACCCGGATCAACCGAACGTTCGACCGTTGCCCCGGAAGGGATACGACCCGCTGTCGGAATGTTGACGGTTAAGTTAGAACCATCACGACCACTGATACCAAGACCACCGACCTCGAGGTTACCCTGTGCCATGGCATAAATCTGACCATCGGCACCATAAAGCGGAGTAATCATCAAAGCACCACCACGAATGGAACGCGCACGTCCCAAAGCCGAAACGGTGATATCAATGGTCTGACCCGGTTTAGCAAAAGGCGGCAAATCGGCGGTTATGATCACGGCTGCGGCATCCTGCAAAGTCGGGCTGACATTGCTGGGCATGCTTAAACCGAAACGCGCCGATAAAGCCGTCATAGCGGCGATGGTATACTGCAAACTGGAGTCACCGGTACCGGCTAAGCCGGTAACGATGCCATATCCGGTCAATTGGTTGCTTCGCATGCCTTGGAAGTAACCCAGATCTTTAATGCGATCTGCTTTCGCTACCGTCATGAAAGGCATGACTAAGGCTATAAAAGACAAAAACAGCCCCAACATAGTGCGGTGGAACAGTTTGCCTATCAGGCTTCTTTCAGATGAAAAAATATCCATAGACTTCCTGCCCATTAGAAAGGACTGACCATTTGGAAGAAGTGACCCAGCCAACCCATGCGGCTGGCACGGGCGACATCACCTGTTCCGGTATAGCTGATGCGGGCATCGCCAATACGAGTGGACAAGACATGGTTTGTGCCATCAATATCCCACGGACGGACAAGACCCGAAATACGGATATGTTCGTCACCACGGTTGATGGTCATAATTTTTTCACCACGGATAAGCATTGTCCCATCAGGAAAGACCCGCGCAACAGTCGCCGTAATTTCACCGGATAAGCTGTTCGACTGTCCTGTCGTGCCGGTTCCTTTGAAATTATGTGAACTGCTGGCTGTCGCATCCGTTGCTTTAAAGAAGGAAAGGGGGCCAGTCGTTGGCGGAATAATCGACGCACCACCAGAACGCGAAGTCGTGGTGTTTGCCGATTTGCTGGCTGCAAAAGATTCCGTCAGTGTAATCGTCACCATGTCACCGACATGCGAAGCCCGCGCACCAGAGATGATCGGCATATAGCCATAAGAAGGCTGAAAAATAGCGCCATTTGGCACAACTTCTGGCCTTGGATCATCTGGATAGGTCGGTGCAAAATTCGGGTCGGGCTGGGTAACCTTCTTACGCGCATGCACAGGCGTTACAGCCAAGGCCGTAATCGCCAGCAACAATGCCGGAAAAGAAGGTTTCTTGAAATGCATCATCTTAAGAAATCTGCTGGTTAATATATTGCAGCATTTCGTCAGAAGCTTTGATCATTTTCGAGTTCACTTCATAAGCGCGCTGCGTTTCGATCATATCGACCAATTCTTGAACGATATTGACGTTCGACTGTTCAAGTTCACCCTGCAAAATATAGCCCATACCATCTTGCTGCGGCAAACCGATCTGTGGCTGTCCTGACGATTGGGTTTCGATGTAAAGATTCTGCCCCGTGGCTTGCAAACCCGCCGGATTGATGAAGCGAACCGTCTGAATTTGTCCGACCTGATTGGATTGGGTTTGTCCCTGTAACTGAACAGAAACCGTTCCATCTTCACCGATCGTTACCTGTTCAGCATTCTGCGGAATGTTGATATTCGGGATTAACGGTTTTCCGTCATCGGTAACAATCTGGCCATCCTGCGATAACTGGAAGTTACCGGCGCGGGTGTAACCGATGGTACCATCTGGCAACTGAATTTGGAAAAAACCGACACCGGAAACCGCGAGATCAAGCGCGTTACCCGTGTTGACCAAAGAGCCTTCAGTTTCCTGCCGTTCAGTTGCAATGGTTTGCACACCAGAACCCAGCGTTAAACCCGTTGCATAGTAATAACTGTTGGTGGACTGTGCACCTGGCTGCCGCTCTGCTTGATAGGCCAAGGTTTCAAAGGCTGCCCGATCACGTTTAAAGGCGGTCGTATTAACGTTGGCAAGGTTATTTGCGATAATCCGCATCCGGGTGTTTTGAGCATCCAGTCCGGTTCTTGCAACTTGCAGCGGCGTCGTTGGCATTCTTCGTATTCCTTACAGTTTCAATCTTGTCATACAGCGGGGGTAGATAAACCGCGTTTCAGCTATTCAGAGATGTCCATCAGGCTAGTGCTGCTTTCATCAAGCTGTTTTGCCGTTGCGACCATTCGAACAGATTGTTCATAAGATCGGCTGGCTTGGATCATATCGACCAAGGCTTGCGTTGGTTCGACATTGGAATTTTCCAAACTATCCGCCTGAACAGAGGCCGCCGGATCACGGTTTAACGTGCCGCCATCGACAACACGAAATAAGCCATCCAGTCCTTTCGCAATGCGATTGCGCGGCTGGGTAGAGGGTGAAACCAGTTTAATTTGGTCAATGGCTTCGGGCTGAACCGGATTTTGCCCCGGTAAAATGACATAGACGGTACCGTCTTTATCAATTGTAATCTTGTCAGCAGCGCCGATCGTAATCGGCCCTCTTTCGCCGACCAAGGGATGGCCTTCACCATTGACCAGAACACCCGAATTGGTGACCTGTAAGTCACCCCGACGCGTATAGGCTTCTGAACCGTCTTCTGCTTGCACAGCGATCATGGCATCGCCCCCCATCGCGAGATCGAGATCTCGTCCGGTTTGCTGTACTTCGGCTTTTTGTAAATCAGCCGAATAGATACCTTGCGATGCCATAGCCCGACTACTGTTTCCACCACGCAGCCAGAAAGCTGCCTGTGTCGACAGTTCCTTTTTAAAACCGGGGGTTTCGGCATTGGACAAGTTTGATGCGGTTGCAATCTGCTGCCGCATCGTTGCCCGCATACCTGACAGTGAAGTGTAAAGAAGACGGTCCATTTTATTCCCTATGTTTGCCGGTGATTATTCAGCCAGAATTATGACTGGATATTCATCACATAGCTGACCATCTGGTTATCGGTGCTGATGGCTTTGGAGTTTGCCTGAAAGTTACGCTGTTCAGAAATCAGGTTAACCAATTCCTGCGTCAGATCGATATTCGACAATTCCAAAGCACCGGACTGAACAGAACCCAGACCGGAGGTGTCAGCTTCACGATAGTTCAGGCTGCCGGAAGTACCGGTGACTGTCCAGTTAGCGTTACCCGTGGAATGAAGGCCGTTACGGTTGTTCACGTCACCCAAAGCAACGGCGCCCAGAATATACTGGTTACCATTGGCGAAGGTGGCGGTTACTTTCCCGTCGGTGCCAACAGAAATGTTGCTGAGAGCGGAAGACGTATCGCCGCTTTCATCGGTAGCTGTCGTCGTCGGGTATGTTGCACTGGTAATACTACCTTCATAGTTATTACCATTTGCAGTCAGCTTGGCATCAGCTGCAAGTGCGATATCTGTCAATAAACCAGTTGAAGGATCAACTTTTGCGGTTCCACCCGTAGAGGTATACGTGGTCGTGTTTGGTGTTGCCGCGCCTACGGTTCCATCACTACTGGTAGTAGTAGCCGTTCCGCCAGTGATCGTCATGACACCACCGGAAAGGTTTGTTGTGCTGGAGTCCGCAAAAGTCGCGCCGCCCAGAGTTATTTTTGCACCAGTAATTTTCGTCGTAGAACCATCGGTATTAGTAAGAGAAATATCTCCAGATGCCGATAGGCTGGTGCCAACCTGAACAAGACTACCCGTGCCACTGTTACTGATAGTAAGCTGATCTTCGTAAGAAGGCAGAGTCAGATTTTTTACAACTCGGCCACCCGTGGCAGAAGTCGTTGAGGTGCTACCCGTATAAATGCTGCCAGAGTTATCGGTTGCATAGATCTGAAGATAGTGACCATCGGAAGTAACAACATTGTTGTTCTTGTCGGTCAAAAAGCTACCATCACGGGTTAAAGAAATCGTGCCGGAAGCACCCGGTGATTTAACCAAGAAGAAGCCATCACCATTGACCATCATGTCAAGGGCGCGGTTGGTGGTCTTCATACTACCAGAGGTAAAATCCTGAATAGTGGCACGGAGACGAGTACCCTGACCGATATTTTGACCGGAGGCGAGGGGAGAATCTGCAACCAATTCACCAAAGTCGGTCGTGGTTTTCTTAAAACCATAAGAACCGGAGTTGGCGATGTTGTTTGACGTAACCGAGAGGTCAGTCTGGGCAGCATTAAGACCCGTTAAGGACGTATAAAAAGCCATTTAATAGCTCTCCTGAATGAAGGGCAAAGGGTTAAAAAGAGTTTAGCTGATGCTGGAAATATCGCTAGGATCGAAAGTGCCGAGCGACGTCACGATTTGCGTGGTGCCACTGGCCGGTGAATTAACAGCATCAATCATCGTCCATGTAGACGTGGATGTGCTGACGCTGCCGCCGGAACTATTGGTTGCATTGACTTTGACGGACAAAGGACCAGAAACGGCATTGCCGCTGCTGTCATTGCCGGAGAATGAGAAGCTCATTGCACCCGCACTTTGTGAGCCGTAATCTTGTGAATAGACCACTTTACCCGTGCTATCAGAAAGGCTGACTTTGACATCGGCAGCCGAGCTGTCCAAGGTCACCTGACCTGCAAAAGTACCATCAATCGAAGTCGACGTGCTTGAGCTGACCAAACCGGCTTTACCGATCCAGTTAGAAACATTGCCGAGGCGTGAAGAGGATACATCGCTCTGAATGGAGCTAAGCGTCGTATTCATCTGATTGATACCGGCGACGCTGGAGAATTGTGCCATCTGGGCAGCCATCTGCGTATTATCAACCGGACTATCGGGGTCTTGGTATTTTAACTGGGTCGTCAACAGCGTCAAAAAGTCAGTTGAACTGAGCGCGGCCGTCGGATCGCTCGAAGAACTGGTTGAATTGGCAGAAGTACTGGAGCCGCTGGATATCTGGTTGATATAGCTTTGGCCGGATACCGAAGATGTGGATGACATGAATATTCTCCTAGAAAGCGCAGGAACGCAAAATGTTAAATCCTATTTACTCTAATTTTTGATTAACGTTCCATTTTCAACGTATCGAGAGTTAACGCTTTTGCGGTCTGCATAACCTGCACGTTATTTTGATAATCGCGCGAAGTTTCGATCATTTCGACCATTTCCTGTGCCGTATCCACGCCAGCCGACCACACATCGCCGTTTTCATCGGCCAAAGGATGCGTCGGGTCATGAATTTGGGTCGGTTGACTATCGGTTGCCACCACTTTGTCGACCTTCACGGTCGCAATACCCGGGGACTGAGTAACAGTTGAAAAAATAGGTTTTAAGGGATGAAAAGCGGCTTCCTTGCTGCTGGCCACGGAATTGGCGTTGGCAAGGTTTGATGCGTTGGTGTTCAGACGAACCAACTGGGCGGACATAGCCCGTCCAGAAATATCAAAAATAGAAAGAGGCCGATCCATAAAACGCCTTATTCTCCTTTTAATGACGACATAACGTCAGACATGCGATCTTGAATAAAGGTCAGCGTCGAACGGTATTTCAGACCGTTTTCAGCAAACTGCGCTTGTTCGGTTGGCAACTCGACCGTGTTTCCATCAATGGATTTATCAATCGGCACGCGATATCCCATGGCATCGGTGACGGCTTCTTCCGTTTCGTTGCCGGAAGTGGCCTCGCCCAAGGCTTTGTTGAAATCAATATCCCGTGCTTTGTAATTAGGTGTTGCCGCATTGGCGATGTTTGAAGCCAGCATCGCCATGCGTTGATTTCTCAGCACAAGAGCGTCACCCTGAATACCGAACAGAGTTGAACTGATCGCCATGTCGCCCCCCTTAAAATAAAAGTTCCAAAAGAATATGTTGGATTTCTATTCAAAAGCTGTGCCAAATGAGCAAATGTCATGAAAAGGCGATTTTATCAGGTCTTTTTTATCGGAAAAAAGGCGATGCTTTGCCGAATGCGGCAAAAGTTTGCCGCTTGTTGCCGCTTTAGACTGCCGAATGCAGCGTTGTTTTCCCTAAAAAAAAGAGGGACTTTATGTATCTTCTGACGTCAGTTAGTCATTTTTTTGACGCCACGGCCTTCCTGCTAGTGATTATCGGCAGTTTTGCTATCGCCATATTCAGATCGACAGGGGCGGATATTCTGCGAGCGTTTAAAGCCTTTCGTCCTTTGATTATGGCGAAGCCTGAAAAAGAGGCTGAAACCGCTGATCGCGCGTTAAAAACGATCTTACAGCAAACCAAAGCTAAAGGTATTGCGACAGCTGACCGGATAGATATCACTTTCGCGCCGCTGTTCTTGCAAAAAGCCGTCATCAGAATGACCGATTGCAAAGATCCTAATGATTTTCGTCAATGGATAACCGCGCAATTGGAACAACGGCAGAATAGGCATCAAGGCGCGATCAATTTCTGGTATATTATTGCCGACGTCGCACCATCTGTTGCGATGATTGGAACGGTCATTGGGTTGGTCAATATGTTTTCCCATCTAAGCGACATCAATACCTTGGGACCGTCTATGGCGATGGCTATTTTGACTACGCTTTATGGATTATGCCTTTCCACATTGATTGCGGTGCCTATTGCGGGACGGTTGGAATATCTTTCTGAAATGGAAGGACAGTGGTGGAAAAGAGTGGCCGATAATCTGATCTCGTCCGCTTGGGCTGAATTGAAGATGCCTATTCTTCGGATGCCGCCTGCCAAAAACAACAGCGCTGTAGAGGACTGATTGCGGTGAAACTGAAAAGAAACGCACGCTGGACAATCAGCTATATTGATTTGTTGATGACCATCCTTGGGTTTTTCGTGCTGCTCTATGCGAGAGAGCATGACCCAAAAGAGGTTGCGGCCAGCTTGCGTTCCGCATTTAATCATGATGCCATAAAAACTGATAATGGTGGGGCAGGTGGCAAAACCGACAAGTCAGGAAAGCCTGTTCTGTCGGATAATCAGAGCCAGAATGATGCGACAAAAGCCAATGATGCCAAAGCCGACAAAGCTAAAGAAAACGAAGATTGCCTGACCAAGACAGGGGCAGCCTGTCCATCGCAAGAATTTTTGGCCGATGATCTGTTTCAGCCGCAAGAAGCGATCTTAACCGACAAAGGTAAAAATATGCTGACCCGCTTTGTGAAGAAGCCAATGCGGTCAACGGCTTATTTTTTGATCGAAAGTCATGGCATCGGTAATGGCAACGCCCGTTTTGATAGATGGGAATTGGCGGCAGCGCGCACAGCGGCGGTCGCAAGAGTGATAAAATCATCAGGAATCGATGATACTCATTTAAAAATTATGATGGCACCGGATAACCCGTTATCGGATAATGGCCAGCATTTATTGGTTACTATCAGCAAAAATCCATCTTAATTAGGGAGCGCCTCGCGTTTTACGTCTGTGGCCAAATATTGGCTATTGGTTTTATATCCTGAATATAAAACGGCATGGGATTATGTTATGGATGCCGCCGCATGCCAGTGATAGCAGTTTGTATGGTGGCCTTCGGGGCGAAGGGTAAAAATATACGCTGCCCAATTTAAAATAATGGCGAAGATAAAAAGATAGACCGAGGCTAGTTTCTTTTTAGGAAAAATCTTCTGCCTTTAGGTCGTTAAAAAAGAAATTAAAAAGATAACAGCCCCAAAAGGCCGCATTAACAGAGGGATAAAAGGCAATAATGAAAAAGAAATACTCATGTTTAGGATTTTTTTTAGGTAGTTTTGCTTTTTTATTGCCAACTACATCCGTTTTGGCTGCTGATTTCCAAGATTTAGCGGCTTTAGATAAGCAAATCGCGGCCAGTGTTGGTGCACCTATCGGTTCAGAAGGCGGTGCCGTTACCCCCGTTGACCGTCGTTTGCATTTGGCACAATGCCCTGAATTAGTCGTGATTGATAAGCCCGTTACCGGTTCTGTCTCTGTGCATTGTCCCTCCCTTGGTTGGCGTATTCGCGTACCATTGGTAAGAACCACTGCCCGTGTGCTGCATAACCGCGAAAACCCGCAAAATAGCCAGAATTCTGGTAATGCCAAAGAAAATAGCAAGGGTGATATTCTAGTTAAAAGAGGCGATCCGGTAGAATTGGTTGCCGGTAATAACAGCTTTACGGTATCAGTTCAGGGTGTGGCACAACAGGACGGTGCCTTGGGCGATCACATTCGGGTTAAATCCGATCCGAGCAAACCGCCTATTATCGCGGTTGTTGTCGAATCTGGCAAAGTAAGAATTCCCGGATTTGAATGATTAAAATGATTTAAATAATCGGAAATTTTGCCGTTATAGAGGCATCAGGAGCTTTTTATTATTAGTATTTTGCAATCGGGGCTAATTACATGGTCGACAGTATCGGAAAATCAAGCAGCGGGTTAACGCCAGTCAGTGCTGTTTCATTAAACACTTCAAATGCCTCTGGTGATGCAAGTTCCGCCCAGACGACGGTATCGACGACTGATGATAGTTCAAAGTCTTCTTCGGTAACATCGGTCTCCGGTGTGAAGAGTACTACATCGACTGAGTCAACCGCATCTTCTACCAGCAGCACGGCCAAGGCCAAAAGCACGACGTCAACGGCGGCTAGCTTTTCAGAAGCGCTTGCAGTTGCTGGCCCTCCTGTTAATAAAGCAAAGATACAGGCAATCCGTGCTTTGATTGCAGAGGGTCGTTATCCTATCAGTGCTAGCATGATCTCAGCAAAGATGGTTCAGTATGAGACGTCGGATAGTTCGACGACTTCTTCTGCGTCCTCTGTCTCATCCGGTTCTTAATGAGTGAGCAATATTTGAGTGAATTAAAAAACGCCGTTATCGGTCTAGTGAACGCATTGGACGGACAGAGCGTAGATGATATTGAAGCTGCCTGCGCAGAGGTATCTGCCGCAGTCCAAAAGGTTAAAGAACAGGATGCTTGGCATACCACTGATTCTCTACGTGAGACCTTGCAACTTGCGATGAAGCAAGCTGAAGCGGGCAGGCAGCGTAGTCTTTATAGCGCCGACATGATGCAAAAACTGTTAAGCCAGATGGCTATTTATGGCTTAACAGATGCGCCTTTGGCTTATCGGCGGACAGGCAAATTTCAATAGTTTGATCATAGGTCTGACGATTTTTCCTTACCTAAGTGTCAACTTTGCCTTCACTTTATAATAAATATGACGGTTTCCCCCGATTGTGCTTTGATATTATTTATTTGCCATAATGGATGGTAAAGATTGGTTTTACCGCTTTTTTGTTCCAAAATGGATTGCTGTCTGGGTTTTGATGCCAAAAAATAACCCATTTTATAAAAAAATTTCCCTAAAAAATTTATATTACCCAAAAACAACATTATATATTTCTAAATATTATGTTGTTTTTTTGTTTAAAAAACTTAACAAATTGTGGCACAAAAATTGCTACCTTTAAATGTGAATTTGGAAGATGTCGTAAATTTGGCAGGAGTGAGGATGACCGGCAAAGGCAAAATTAGTCGTCTTGTGAAAAAGGGAAGCATGTAATGGCTACCGCAGCCGTCAGAAAAACGATCTGGCTTGCCGCTGGGCGCACGGCTATTTTGCCCGTGGCTATTTTGGTGCTGGTCGGGTTGATGGTTGTGCCGGTGCCGACAGCGGTGCTGGATATCGGCTTTATTACCAATATCACGATCTCTCTGGCTGTTCTTATGGTGTCGTTGAACGCTGCCAAGCCGTTAGACTTTTCTTCTTTCCCGACCGTTTTGCTTTTCGCTACTCTGCTACGGTTGTCTCTTAATGTCGCATCGACGCGTGTTGTTTTGGTGAATGGCCATACCGGCGCAAATGCGGCCGGGATGGTGATTGAATCCTTTGGGCATTTCTTGATCGGCGATCATTATGTCGTCGGTATTTTCATCTTTTCCATTCTGATGATTATTAACATGGTTGTTGTCACCAAGGGGGCTGGCCGTGTTTCGGAAGTTTCCGCCCGTTTTACCTTGGATGCTATGCCAGGTAAGCAGATGGCAATTGATGCCGATTTAAATGCTGGTTTAATTACGCCAGAAGATGCCAAGTTAAGACGGCAGGAAGTCGCCACCGAAGCTGGTTTCTACGGATCGATGGATGGTGCGTCTAAATTCGTGAAAGGGGATGCCGTTGCGGGTGTCCTTATTCTGTTGGTCAATATTATCGGCGGCCTTATCCTTGGCGTTTTCAGCTATAATATGAACTTTAGCGATGCAGCCTCTAACTATATCCAGTTAGCGATCGGTGATGCTTTGGTCGCGCAGATCCCATCTTTTCTGTTGTCATTTGCAACAGCCTCTATTGTTACCCGCGTTTCATCTACCTTCGATCTTACCGGACAAATTGTCAGCCAGTTTAATTCAGCACGGGCATGGACGCCGGTTGCGGTTATTTTAGGTTTTTTGGGCATTGTTCCAGGTATGCCGCATTTTGTTATTCTGCCTGCGGCGGGGCTTTCTGGATGGACGGCGTGGAAATTGCACAAATCGGCCCAAGCAGAAGCTGCACTCAAAAAAGAACCTGCACCGGTTTTGGTTCCCGATACGCCACCGCCTGTTTCATGGAATGACGTGTCTGATGGTGCAGTTTTAGCTTTGGAAATCGGTTATGGCCTTATTGCATTGGTGGATGAGCGCAAAAAAGCCCCACTTATGGCACGTGTGACGGGTATTAGACGGCAATTGTCGCGTGATTTAGGCTTTGTTATTCCTTTGGTTCGGGTGCGTGATAACCTTTCTTTGGGGGCAAACAGCTATCGCATCAGCGTTTCGGGCGTTGTGACGGGCGAAGATCAGGTTTGGCCGGATCAGCTTTTGGCGCTTAACAATGGTGAAGCCGATGGCACCTTGGAAGGGCGCGCTGCCAAAGATCCAAGCTTTGGGCTAGATGCAGTCTGGGTGCCTGAAAATCGCCGCTCTGATGCTATCGTCGCGGGTTACACAGTTGTCGATGCTGCGACGGTTATTGCAACTCATCTTAATCAGTCTATTATCAGCAACGCCTCTGATCTCTTTGGCATGGATGATGCCCAAAAATTATTAGATATGTTAAAAGAAACTGCACCTCAGCTTGTGTCCGCTGTGACACCGCAGCCGCTACCTTTGGCAGTGATTACGCTGATATGCCGTTCTTTGTTGTGGGAAGGTGTCTCTCTTCACGAATTCCGCCGCATTATTGAAGCCATGGTAGATGCCGTTAGAGAAGAAACCGAACCTAATGCCCTGTTGGAAGCAATCAGAATTCGCATCGGTGGCATCATTGTTCAGTCTATTGTTCCGGTTAAAATGCCGCTTCCGGTGGTGACTTTTGAACCAAAGCTGGAAGCTTTGCTTTCGCAAGGGGTGCGGTCAGGACCACAGGCTGCACATCCATTTGAACCTGCTCTTGCAAGTCGGATTGTTTCCGCTTTGGAATCGGCCGCGCATCCGTTGTTGTCTAGTGGACAGCGTTTTGCCATTGTTACTTCTCCGGTTATCAGGCGGCCTTTGGCACGTCTTTTGAAGCCACATTTTTCTGAAATTTCGGTTCTATCTTTTCTTGAAATTCCAGACGGAAAGCCGGTAGAGGTCGTTGCTGTTGTCGGGGATGGCCAGACATCTTCGGCTTCTATAGCTAACAAGGCGGAGGCGGTGTCCTAATGCCCGTAAACGTGACACGAAACCTTCAAGTGATCGCCGTTGCCAGTGGTAAAGGTGGTGTCGGCAAGACCAATGTCATTGCCAATTTGACAGCAGCGCTTGCAAAAATAAAGCAGCGCACTTTGCTGTTAGATTGTGATTTGGGCATGGCGGATGCCGGTATTGTATTGGGCATGAATTCCGACCGGACGATTGAAGATATTTTGACCGGACGGCGTGAATATGAAGATGTCGTCCAAAATGGTGTTTTTGGCCTGAAATTGGTGCCAGGCGTCAATGGTGCCGGACGCATCATGGAAATGGATGCTGTTGCCAAACGCCGTTTAGTCGACAGCTTGCGCCCTTGGGTGAAATCTTTTGACTATATTTTGCTGGATAATCCGAGTGGTGCCTCTGCAAGCTCACTTTCTTTGATGGCTTCTGCCGATCAGGTAGTTCTGGTTCTTTCGTCTGAACCAACCTCTTTCATGGATGGCTATGCCCTTATCAAGTTGTTAGCGCTTGAATATAAGGTAAAAGAAATTCTGGTCGTTACTAATATGGTTGAGGACGAAACAGAGGGGCGTGATTTATTTCGGCGTTTTTCAGATGTGTCTGGCCGTTTTCTGGGCATAAAACTACATCATCTGGGATCCGTCCCGCGTGACTCGCATATTCGAGAATCGGTATTAAGAAAGCGTTGCTGCTTGGATTTATTTCCAAAAGCCCGCGCATCAGAAGCGTTTGAACGCTTGGCTCATCGGTTAAATGACTATACCTTACCTAAAAAGCTAAGGCGCAGTAATTTCTTTTCCAGTTTGGAGACGGTGAGTGCATCTTGATGATTTTGACGTTCCAGACTCCTCACCAGACGTTTACAGCCGACACCCGTCAAAAAAGAATGTCGAAGCGTTAATCAAAGGGCATCTTCAACTGGTTCGTAAAATTGCATGGCATGTGCATGGCCGTGTCTCTTCTGCGATTGAAGTCGAAGATTTGATCCAAATTGGTATGGTTGCCCTGATTGAATCTGCAAACGCTTTTGAAAATCGGGGCTTTGCCTTCGCGACCTATGCTTCGATGCGGATAAGAGGTGCGATGATTGACTATATGCGTCAACATGCCGCCACCGCGCGTTCCAGCATTGCCCGACAAAAAACCATGAATAAGGTTCGGGGCGAGTTAAGCTCTATCCTTGGTCGTCAACCAGCCGATTCCGAAATGGCTGAAAAAATGGGTATGTCGCCCAGCGAATATCGGGAATGGGCTGATGGCGCGATAAATATTCGGCAAGAATCTTTGGATGACGTGTATTCTGATCATTCTAGCGTTTTTACCGATCATGATGCTGATCAAGCGAGCGGGATGGAACGCGAGGCTTTACAAGAAGCCTTGACTGAACAAATTAAAACCCTCCCAGAGCGGGAAGCGTTGGTTTTACAGCTTTATTATGTTGAAGAATTGAACCTGAAAGAAATCGGGGAAGTTCTAGATCTTGGCACTGCGAGAATTAGTCAGATTAAAAAATCGGCAGTAGATCGCCTACGCCAAAAAATGACGGATTGGCGGCATTAGAGCCATAAAAAACGATAAAAACAGGCAAACTGCCGATATCGTCATTATCCTTCTATCAACTATCAATCGCTATCATCAATTTTAAGGTCAATTCCGGCCTTTTTGAGGAATTCTACATGGAACAGGGCGAAACCAAACAGCCAAAAATCGCAATCGCGATTATTGCACCGGGTGACATGATTTTGGTTGAATTTTCAATCAGCGCCATGGGTATGATTCAACATGCAAAAGATTTGGAAACCAATGTTATTTGTGGTCGATCCTCTATTCTGGCCGGTGCCAAAAATATAGCAGTAAAAGAATCCCTAAATTGGGATGCCGATTATATTTTATTTTTATTTGGTGATATTACTTTCCCGAATGATGTTTTGCATCGTTTGTTAGCCCATAAAAAAGATATCATTGGCGTTACTTATCCGAAACCGATTGCGCCTTATAACTTGCTGGGCATCACTGATGACAATCAGGATCAAGAAGACTTGGCGAATGGCTTGCTGAAAATGCGCTATATGCCGGGTGGATGTTTATTGGTGAAGGCCGATATCTTTAAAAAGCTCGATCCGAATTTACCCTATTTTTATTATGATGTATTTCAGGATGATGTCATGGGCGATGACTTCGTCTTCTGTGATCGCGTCCGTGAATTGGGCTATGACATCTGGTGTGATGCCAATTTATCTGCCGATATTGGCCGCATTGGTCAGCGGGTTTACCATATGCCAGAGATTGAAGAACGTCGTTTGCATATGGAACAGCAACTACTGGAAGCTGAAAAAGCCAAACAATTACCGCCTTCTGCCTGATCTTTCAGGTTATTTGGTAAGTTCTTTTTCTATTCCCGCTTTGCTGCAAGGACCGTATCATGACAGCAAAACCATCCAATGCGCCGATGAAAATTGCTCTTTGTTTTCCATCAGGCCCAATGGTGCATGTCGATTTTATGATTTCGACCGCATTGATGATGCAACAAACACCTAATGTCGACTTCATTTTGATTAACAATAAATCGCCGAATATTTCTGTGTCGCGTAATGCTTGTGTTGCGATGGCACAGGAGGCTCAAGCCGATTATCTGTTCTTTTTGGACAGTGATATGGATGTGCCACCAGATACCATCACAAGATTTTTGTCCCATAACAAGGATATTATCGGCGCTAATTATAGCAAAAGATTAGAAGAATTTTCTTTGGCTGGTAATGAGATAGTCGAAAAGCCCGAAGATTTGGTCGATCATGGATTATTGCCTGCTGTCTTTATTCCAACGGGCTGCCTGCTGATTAAAATGTCAGTTTTTGATAACCTTCCTAAACCCTATTTCTTTTTTGGTTTACGGGAATATGAAGATAAAGATGAAAGAGCCATTTTTGGGGAAGATTTTGTCTTTAGCGTCAAAGTAAGAAGTTCTGGTTATGAGCTGTGGTTTGATATGGATGTTACCCAAAAGGTAAAACATATCGGTCAGCTTCCTTATAAAATGAATGGCATTTAATTCTTTTTAGTTTTTAATTGTCTTTAAAATAAGAAAGCCGCCCGAATATCGGGCGGCTTCTTTTTTGTTCTTTTGAAACTGTTTTAAAGTAAAGATTACTTCAACAGGGTCAGAACGTTCTGCTGGGACTGGTTAGCCTGTGCCAGCATGGCGGTTGAAGCCTGGCTGAGGATCTGTGAACGAGCAAGGTTGGTCGTTTCAGAAGAATAGTCAGTGTCCTGAATACGGCTACGAGCGTCAGACAGGTTGGTGACGTTAGTGGTCAGGTTGTTGACGACCGAGCTCAGACGGCTTTCGGAAGCACCGAGACCTGCACGAACCGTGTTGACGGAGGTCAGAGCTGCACTGATGGTGGAAAGTGCTGCGAGAGCTGCCGTTGAGGTTGAAACAGACAAGGAGCTGACGACTTTACCGAGGGTAGAAAGGCTACCGATAGAAATCGTGACCTGATCGGTTGCAGTTGCGTTGGTTGCACCGGTCTGGATTTTGAAGCTCGTTGAAGCCGTGCTGCTGAACAGTGCTTTACCATTGAAGTTGGTGCCACCGATAACCTGTTTGATCTGAGCCTGAAGCTGCGTAACTTCAGTGTTCATGTCAGTACGGTCACTGGCCTGGTAGGTGCCGTTGGCAGACTGAACAGCCAACTGGTTAACGCGTTGTACCATGTTGGTGACTTCACCCAAAGCACCGTCAGCAGTCTGAGCCAAAGAAACACCATCGTTGGCGTTGCTGATTGCCTGGTTCATACCGTTGATCTGGGCGGTCATGGAACTGGAAATAGCAAGACCGGCAGCGTTATCAGAAGCACTGTTGATGCTCTTACCGCTGGACAAACGGGTCATGGAGGTGTTCAGAGCAGTATCAGCCTGACGTGAAGCATTCTGGGCGCGAAGAGCACTGGTGTTGGTATTAATAACGGTCACAAATAAATTCCTTCTCAAAAAAAAGAGCCGTTAGAGAGGGGCAGCAGGACTATGTTTCAGGTCCGTGACCGCCATAAATTCAGTAACGACCAGTCCTGATTTTTTTTTAATTCTTCGCTTTAATTTTTTTAAAAAATTGTCTTCTAAAAATATTAAATCATTGAAATAAAATGATTTTTATTTTTATTTTACGTTTTTTGAGCCTTAGAATTGAACCCTTGCCAGAATAAGAAGATGTTATTTTTAGCTTAAAATAAGCTTGTTTTTATAATTAAAGTGTTGACGGAATTTTGACGCTTTTAGATGCGACTCTTATCCATATTCGAAGTATCGTGTCATTTTTTAATCAACCCTATCCGAAATAGACCTATCGCTAGGGAGACATAAAAATGCGGTCTATCCCGTTATTTGTCTTTCTTATTTCTGACTGATCGGGGTGTAATTTCCCATTCAAGCTATTGAAAATATTAAGAAACAGCCTGTACGGTTAGTCTTATACCCCAATCAGTCAGAAATATTTCGATAGAAAATCTTGCTTGATTTTAACCCCTAAAAGGGTTTTTGACGGTTAAATAAGAGAATGGGAAATAAAATGGCATAGTTTTTGCTTTTCCAACAATCACGGTTAGGTGACTGTAAAAACAGCGCCTAGCGGATGGAAGCATCCTTTTAAGAAGGCGGAAATCCTGATGGAAAGAAACAGGGGAAAACAAGGTCAGACCGACAGTCTGGCCGATGCAGCTATCGGTGTCAGCCCTATCGTGGCCGACCAGATGCCTGCATTAGCACCATGGCTCAATAGTCTGGGGCTAAGCTGCGCTCCGTTGGGAAAAACACCTTCGGCTTTTATCATTCGGTTGCTTTCTCCCTATGAACGGCATTTAGCCGGTCAACGAGACGTTATTATCCATTTTCGTGAAGCTTTGCCGAAGCTGAAATTTCACAGGGCAGGGCAGCCCGCAGAAATCAGTTTTGGATCTTCGGATTGCTCTTTTGGTTTCGCTTTGATCGCGGGATTGGTCAGACCAGCTGGACGGCCTGCTGTCGGGGATAAACAAACCGTTGACCTGTTAAATATCGCCGCCCGTATTGCGGACAGCAATGCAACTATTCTTGTGCAGGGCGAAACCGGCACCGGAAAAGAGGGCGTTGCCCGCTATATCCATAGAATGTCACGCCGATCAGATCAGGCTTTTATCCCTGTCAACTGTGCGGCTTTGCCTGAAACCATGCTGGAAGCGATGCTTTTTGGTTATGTTAAAGGCAGCTTCACTGGTGCGATGGCGGATAATAAAGGGCTTTTCCGTGCAGCAGATGGTGGCACACTGTTATTAGATGAAGTGTCAGAATTACCGCTGGGGCTGCAAGCTAAATTATTACGTGTCTTACAAGAACAGGAAGTTCTTCCGATAGGCGCTTCTGAACCTTGCTCGATTAATGTAAGAATTATCGCTGCGGCAAACCGTGATCTTGCACAGGAAGTCGCTGCGAAAAATTTCCGTGCCGATCTATATTGGCGGTTAAATGTTGTGCCGGTCACTTTATTGCCCTTGGCACAGCGGAAACAGGATATCCGCGTTTTGGCCGCAGCCTTGCTGCTTCGTCATGCACCTGCCGATACGGATTTCCCGTGGTTGACCAATAGCGCGCTTGATCTTTTGCAAAGACATAGCTGGCCAGGAAATGTGCGCGAGCTTGAAAACTGCCTGCAACGCGCCATTCTTTTACATCGCGGTGTGCGGATCGAAGCGAGCGATCTTCTAATAGATTCTGCTGATCTTCTGAACCCGCCGGTTATAACAGCTGTTGTTGAAAGCGCTCCGTATTCCATCGGAGACCATGCGAGAAAAAATCTCTCTCTGGGCTTGGCAGATGCGGCTCGTGCGGCTGAGCATAAAGTTATCGAAGAAGCCTTGCTGGCTACTAATGGCCATCGTCGTCAGGCGGCGCAGCGGCTGGGGATCAGCGAACGCACCTTGCGATACAGGCTCGCCGGTATGCGCACGGCTTCATAACGCCATCATCTTTTCTTGCCATTCAATTATTAAAATAAAATCGGATTATAACCGATATATTCGGGGAAAACTATGACCACGCTTGATACATCCAGCCTTACCGAGATGCAAAATTCTATTTTGCAGCGTGCCAGCACGTTAAAAAATGCTGCCGGATTATCAACCTCGGCAACGAACGGGGTAGGGGGTACCTCGGCTGTTGCCGACGGAAGCCAAAGCGGGGGTATCTTAAGCTTTAATGATGCCCTTAAAGACGCCATGTCGAGTGTAAATGATTCCTACATCCAGTCCACAGAAGCACAGGATGCTTATCAAAAAGGCGAAACCACCGACATCGCTTCGGTCATGTTAAGCCGTCAAAAAGCCTCCGTCGCTTTTCAGGCAACCCTGCAAATGCGTAACCGCCTGATGGATGCCTATAAAACCATTATGAATATGTCGGTGTAATAAATGGCAGATGTTGTTCCTACACCGGATAATGCGGCTGGCAGTGTCGCCGTTCCGGCACCCTCTGGCGCTTTGGCTAACTTTCTGGCCAATAACGACCGCGTAAACAAAGTTTACGAGCGGGTGAAAGACTTTGTTCAGCAACCCGCTATCAAACGTAGTCTGCCCTTGATGGGGCTGATTAGTTTGACGGCGATCGGGGCGTTGATCTGGTTCTTGTTATCGGCACCACCACAGCGGGATTTATATCCGGGTGCAGGCGATGCTGATCGGGCATCTATTGCCAGCGTATTGGATACCGGCGGTATTCATTACACGATCAGTCGCAATAATGGCGTTATCTCGGTCTCGGAAAAAGACTATTACAAAGCGCGGATGCTTTTGGCGCAGCAAGGCCTGCCGAAATCGGCACCTGATGGCGATCATATGATCAGCTCTTTGCCGCTGGGTGCGAGCCGTGCGGTTGAAGGTGAGAGATTGCGGGCGGCACGTGAAGTCGATCTAGCCCGCACGATTGAAACCATTGACGTTGTTAGTCAGGCGCGGGTGCATATTGCTGAACAACAGCCGAGCCCCTTTGTTCGCGAACAGGTGCATGGAACAGCCTCTGTCATGCTGAAACTGGTCACTGGCCGCAACCTGTCAAATACGCAGGTGCAGGCTATCCAGAATTTGGTGGCGTCTTCAGTGCCGGGTATGGCACCTGAAGCGGTATCAGTTGTGGATCAGGCGGGCCATCTTTTATCGGCAACTTCTAATGCTGATAATGATGCCAATGATCGTCAGTTGCGGTTACAGCAAACCATCGAAGCCCGTTATATGGATGCTTTGAACAAGCTGTTGGTGCCATTATTGGGTGAAAACAACTTTACTGCTGAAGTTCATACCGATCTGGATTTCACCGAAAGTCAGGCAACAAGAGAAAGCTATCCGAAAGAAGGCTCTCTTCGTTCTGAAAGTGGTAGCTGGAATAAAGACGGTGGGCCTGATCAGAATGGCGGCATTCCGGGTGCTATGTCTAACATGCCTCCGACGCCTGCGAACCCGACCCAGAACCCGCCGCCTAATTTGCAGCCACCAGCGCAGCCCAATAATCAGCAAAATGCTCAAAATGGCCAGAATGGTCAGCAGGCACAGCAAGGACAAAATGCCCGTGCACCTGGTTCTGTTCCGGCAGAAACGGCACAGCAGGCGCAGTCTAGAACCTCTGAAAACTTCAACCGTTACTATGAATTAGGCCGTGAAGTATCTGTCGTTCGCAATCCGACTGGATCAGTAAAACGGGTTTCTGTTGCGCTGGCTCTTCGTCAGATTAACCACGGTAAACCGCCGTCCCCTGAACAGGTTGCCCAGCTTGAAAAGCTGATCAAAGGTGCCATCGGTTTTGATGCATCGCGTGGTGATGTTGTTGCGATCAGCTCTTCTGACTTCATGGGTGGCAGTGTCTTTAGCCTGCCTTGGTATCAAAATAGCTGGGTGCCGTTATTGGCACGTAACCTTTCGGCTCTTTTGGTTGCGGCTTTGGTTATCTTCGGCTTTGCACGTCCTTTCCTGAAAGCGCGCGCAGAAGCCGCTGAAAGAAGCCGCATTGCTGAAAATCCGTTGCCGCAGTTGGAACAAACCAACATCGACAACCTGATCGCAGAAGGCGAAGAACCTTCTGAAGAAAGCAATAGTCAGGCCATTACTCTGGATATGATTGATGCCGCTCCGGGCTATAAAGCAAGGGTCGAAATGGTACGACATTTCGTCAAACAAGACCCCGCCCGTGCTGCTTTGGTTGTGCATGACATGATGCGTTCAGACCTCAAATCGCTGGAGAGTCACAATGGCTGAGGACGCCGATAGCAAAAAAGAATTAAGCGGCACCCAATCCGCAGCCATTCTGATGATGTTGATGTCGAAGGAAGAGGCGGCTTCTATTCTTAGCCGCCTTGATCCTGAAGAAGTTCAGCGTCTGGGTGAAGCCATGTTTGCGGTTTCCGATATTTCGCAACGGCAAATCGAAACGGTTCTTGATAACTTTACCACGCGGGCAAGAGCCAGAACAACGCTCGGTTTTGATGCGGATAAGCAAATTCGCAGCATCATGGAACTGGCCTTGGGTGAGGAACGTGCTGAAAATGTTATGGCGCGTATCACGCCTGTTGCCCATACAACGGTTCTTGATACCCTGAAATGGATGGATGCCCGCACGATTGCGACGCTGATCGAAAACGAGCATCCGCAGATTGCCGCCTTGGTGCTCGCTTGTCTTGATCCTGTTGTGGCAGCCGATGTTCTTGAACAGCTGGATGATGGTCTGCAACCGGATATTATTTACCGTATTGCGACCCTCGATACTGTTTCGGTTGAAGCCTTAGAAGAACTTGAACGCCTGTTATTGGGACAAGTTTCCAGAGTGGGTTCGACCAATGGTGGTGGTGCCAATGCTATTGGTGGTGCACATCGTGGTGGTGCTGCTGAAGCTGCCCAGATCGTTAATAATATGAGCGATGGTGAACAGCGTCTGATGAAGGCGGTCTCCAAAATGGATAAATCGCTGGCAAGAGCAATCGAAGACGAAATGTTCGTCTTTGACGATCTTAACGATCTTGATGATCGTAACCTCGGTACTCTGTTGCGGGCGATCGATAACGATATTCTGGTTGTGGCACTTAAAGGTGCGCAAGAAGAGCTTAAGTCCCGGATGCTGGGTTGTATGTCAAAACGTGCGGCCGAAGCGATCGAAGACGAAATGGCCGAACGTGGACCTATGCGGGTATCCGAAGTTCAGGAAGCCCAGAAGCAGGTTCTCAATATTGCACGTAAACTCGCCGAGAGCGGCTCTATTATGTTAGGCAAGGGGGATGACTATGTCTGATGACCCCAGACAAGACATCCAACCTTATGAAGCTCAAGCGATTGTAGAGGCAGATAAAACCTCTGCTCAAAAAACGCCTTTCGTTGCCATAAAAAAGGCAAAGCCGCCTTTTGTCCCTTGGGTGGTTCGTTTTGGCTTGGTGCCAGAAGAACCCAAGGAAGAGGACAAAATCGAAAAATCTTCTTCTGAAGAATCGGTTCAGTCCGAGGCGGAAAAAAAGGCAGCGGCAGAAGCCGAAGAAGCTATGCCTCAGCCAGAAGCGATATTGCCGCCTCCGGTCGATGTAGAAGCTATAAAAAAAGAAGCTTATGATCAGGGTTTCCAGCAGGGTCGGAATAGTACCCTAATTGAAGTTAAAGAAGAACGGCAGGCCGTTGGTCAATTGGCTCGTTCTTTGGAAGTCTTAAAGGCTGAACCGCCACGTGCCTTGGCTTCTGTTTTGGCCGATGTCGTCGATCGTCTGGTTCACCAGATTATAGGTGAAGTTCCGATCGATGTTGTCCGTTTGAGAAAGCGGATTGATGCGGTCGCCGATATGATTACCGACGAAATGAAGCCTTGCTGCATGTTTCTTAATCCGGCGGATATCTCAAGATTGGGTGGTGTCGCTTTACCTGTTGAAATCAAAGAAGATCCATCTTTACCGGAAGGTAGCGTTCGGCTGGAAACCAGCCAAGGCTATATTGAAAACGGTACCAAAAGCCTTTTGGAAAAAATGGATGGTCTTTTGGTTGAGGTGGGAGCCGAAGCATGAGCGAAAGCCTGGCTGCCTATGCGGGTCGTATCCTTGGTCATGTCTCGATTGACGAGGGCACCCCTCGTTGGATTGGGAAATTGGTCGCCTATGATGGCTTGATGTTGGAAGCGACAGGCTTTCCCATGCCTATCGGTCATGGGGCGCTTATCATGGATGCCAATGGTCAGTCTTCTCGCGCTGAGGTCGTCGGGTTTCGGGGTAAGCATACTTTGCTTATGGCGCTTGATTCTGATGCGCCACATAATCCCGGTGCAAGAGTTGAGCCCGATAGACAGTTAAGTGTGGTTCAAGTCGGAGATGGTTTGCTAGGACGTGTTATTGGTGCCTTGGGGGAGCCACTGGATAGCTTGGGTCCTGTGATTACTGATGAATATTGGCCATTGACCGGAAAAATGGGCAACCCTCTTAATCGTGGGCGCGTTACGCAGCCTTTTGATATGGGGGTTCGGGCTATCAATGCTTTATTGACGGCAGGGGTTGGTCAACGAATTGCGATTATGGCCGGATCAGGTGTCGGTAAATCTGTCTTGATGGGGCAGATGATTGCTGGTGCGAAAGCAGATGTTATCGTCACCGGTTTGATCGGTGAACGGTCACGCGAAGTAACCGACTTTGTCGAGACCAAAATTGGCGAGGATGTTCGTCCCAAAAGTGTTGTCGTGGCGGTACCTGCCGATCATCCACCTGTATTACGCTTGCGAGCTGCAATGCGGGCAACGGCTATTGCCGAGTATTTTCGAGCAAAAGGCAAAAAAGTTCTTTTGTTAATCGATAGTTTGACCCGTATTGCCCATGCCCAACGTGAAGTCGGTCTATCCCTTGGTGAACCGCCAACGATCAAAGGCTATCCACCTTCTGCTTTGGGGCTTATCCCGCGGTTGGTCGAAAGAGCTGGTATCGATATTCATTCAAAAGGATCGATTACCGCTATCTATACGGTATTGGCCGATGGCGATGATCCTGATGATCCTATCGTCGATACAGCAAGAGCAATTGTCGACGGGCATATTATTTTGTCTCGTTCTTTGGCGGAGCAGGGAGTCTTTCCAGCTATTGATCTTGGTAGATCGCTGTCCCGTGTGATGAGTGATATTATCACGTCTGGACACAAGCAGGCGGCGGCGCATCTTCGCCGTTTGTGGTCTGTTTACGAAGAAAACCGTGATCTTATCCTGATGGGCGCGTATCGTAGCGGAACCGATGCCTCTATTGATGAAGCCATTAATCGTCATAAAGATGTTTTGGACTTTATTCGGCAGGGACAAAATGAGAGAGTGGATCTGTCCACTTCGATTGCCGCTCTGATAGAAAGGTTCGCTGGATGACGCAGAAACTTTCACGCCGGAAAAGAATTGCTAAAGTGCGTCATGTTCAGCATTTACAGGCGCAAAATGAGTTGATGCGCGCGGAAGGTCGGGTCAACAGTTTATCCGCCTCTGTCGAGCGGTTAACCGAAATTCAGTCTTCATTAAAACCGGTCACAGGTCGGGTAAATGGCGCCACTATGGCGAATGCTGGAGAGTTGATGCTGCGTTTGGATACGGCTTATAAGGATTTGACGGCGATGCTGGATCAGGCGCAAATAGTCGTAGAGCGACAGCGCCAGAAAAAAATTCAAACAAAAATTCAGCATGAGACCGCAAAAAAGTTACATGATGCCGTAAAAGAAGAAATACAGAAGACTCAAGAACGTCGTCTGATGACTATAAACGGGCACCGCCCCCCTAAACGAGGTGAAGCATTATGACAGATGTCACGCCAATTCTATCTTCGGCAGGGTCTTCTTCGACCTCTTCTGCTTCTGGTTTATCCGTGGGCGGTACGCAAAAAGCGAAAGCGAATCCGTTTGATGATCTGTTGAACTCTGTTCAGGCAGTATCGGTTCCTGATGCAAAAAAGATAATTGTTGCCGACAAGAAATCGACCGATTCCAATCTAATGACGGCGGCACCTTTATTGAAAGCAAGTAAAACCGATAAGACCACAGCTGCCGATACATCGACGAAAACAACATTGGTCGTAAGCCCCAAAGATTCGGTTGTATCAAATGCCCCGGCAAAATCTTTTGTCCCTGCGCAAAAAGTGGCGGTTCAGCAGAAAATACTTTCTGATAAGCCGACGGTGCAAGAAGACACATCAGAACGTGATAATCAGAATGATGCGGATGCCAATCCCGTCGTTGCTTTGTCGGATGATGACGCGGATTACACCTTGCCTTCTGTTAAAAAATTGTCGCAGAACTCTATGGATTTATTGGCTTCGGTCGGTGTTCATGTAGATCAGGATGATGACAGCGATTCTATTTCTGGATGGTTACCAGAAACAGAAGAAAGCCAAACGCCGCAGCCTGCTGAAACGGCGCTCCAACAAAATGTTGGTTATAATGTTGCTTTCTTATCGGCATTGAAGACCGATCCAGAGACTGCCTCTGACGCTAAAATCGCATCATCCGATGATGCGCAAGCAAGTGACACAGTCAACGAAGATTTATCTGATAGCGATGATCAAAGCCAAATCTCCAATAATGTCGCAGATAATGGTTTGATTGGCTTGGCTGCTGCCATGAGTGCTTCGCCTGTTTTGGCTTCTGCCGTTCAGGCTACGATTGCTCAACAGAATAATGTGAATGATGCGGCGATGGCTTCCTCTCCCATCACATCCGGGTTAAAAGATGTAACGTCGATTTCTGGTCAAGCCGATAATAATACCAGTTATACAACGGCAGCCTCTGTATCGAATCTATCGATATCTCCAGCCATTTTTAATGATCCCAAAATGGTCTCTGTGGATGATGATGCCGTAAAATTAGCTGAGACAAAATTTTCGCTTGATACCGGAAGTGTGGATGCAGCGCGTTCTCAAAATACGGTTCTTTCTACGGCAGATAAACCTGTATTGACGATAAAAGCGGACGATTCAAAATCTGTTCTAACCGATTTAACCTCTGCTCTTATGGCAAAGGCCAATGACGTTAAGAGCGACACTACGAAATTTTCTGATCCGACAAGACAGTCAATTTCTGTCGCTGGCAATTTCGCTGATGCTTTACAGCAGGGCGTGAGTGACAATTCGTATATTTCGGTTCTGGCTTCTGCTGTGGTGTCGGCCTCTGTATCGACAGACATGCCGCAATCTTTATCTGAAAATAGTGAGAAGCCCGCTGCGGCTGAAAATGGGCCTGCTACGCCGATCTCTGTGCCAACAGCGGCCGTAACGACGCCCATAACCACAGCTTCGGCAAATCAGAGCAACGCAATACCGAATATTGTAGCCGAAGTGGCACCTCGTCTTCAAAAAGGCGATAGCCATGGTAAAGAGACGGCAAATGCTTCTTTGAGCCGTTCAGAAGATCAGGCACAGAATAGCCAACAAACTGTAGATTCTGCATCTGCAAGCATGGCGTCATCCAATGACTTTCTTGGACTGAATGCTCAAGCGATTGGTAATAACAATCAAGGAAATGCTTATACCTTGGCTTCACAAAGTCAGGTTTCAGGATTTTCCGGCAGCGCTAGTGCTTCTAAAACGGGTTCGGTCAGCACAATATCGGACGAGCGTGTCAGTTCTAAAAAAGACGTCGAAATTGAAAGCGTTCATTCAGACGAAAATGTTTCTTCAACGGGAAATAATGATTTCTCTACGACGATGGCCTTAGCTGCAAATTTGGTTTCTACGGCTGGTAAAACGAATGCAGAAAATAATAATATTGCATTAGGGAATATAGTCCCCAGTCAAGATCAAGTTAGCGTTAATAATCAGCTTGATTTAGCGCATCAGAGCCTATGGCTCGATCAGTTGACGCGTGATATTGCGACGGCTTCAGGTTCCAATACTAATCTGACTTTTAACTTACATCCAGACCATCTTGGTATGCTGCATGTATCCATGCAATCAGCGGATAATGGGGTGGCTGTCCATATGACAGCCAGCAGCGAAGCTGCTCAGTCCATTATTGCGGGTGCTCGTCATGATTTGATGAATGAAGCCCATTCTCAAGGAGTACATATCACGGATGCACGGATTGATTTAAACAGCCAGACCATGTCACAGGAATCGGGGCAAGGGCAGCAAGCTAATCAGCAAATGGCCTATCAGCAACGGTCTAACGTTGCCGATCCGATTATTAATAATACAAGAAATGAACAACCGGACGATGACCTTGCTGAAGAGCAGAAGAATCGTGCGCGTTACGCTTAACAGGGGATGTAAGTGAGCGAAGACGACGCGAAATTGCCCAAAAAAGGCGGTTTATTAAAATCTATTGGGAAAATCCTGATTTTAGTAGTCATTATTATCGTGCTTGTTGCTATTGGTAGCGTCGCGGGCGGATATTTTTTGCCTAGATACATGCCCGCTATCTTTGCGCCAGCCACGGCTAATAATAATAACAAGGCGAGTGCATCAAAAGTTGATGAGAACTTACCTAAAAAAGTACCTTTAGATGAAAAAGATGCTTCTTCGGGACAGTTCAAAGCCAGCTATTTTGCTTTTGATAAGCCCTTTATCTCAAATGTGCAGAATAGTGGCAATCTGGTGCAAATCGGTATTGGCATTTCTACCTATTATGACGATAGGGTGATTAATAATGTCAAAAAGGATGAGCTGCCGATCAGATCAGCTATCTTGATGACCATTTCTAATCAGGACAACCAGACAATATCGACGGAAGCCGGTAAAAAGCAGCTTCAAAATCAAATTAAGGATGTCATCAATAACGTTCTTAAAGATAAAGAAGGCTTTGGTGGTGTTGATAGCGTCTATTTTACAAGTTTTCTTATCCAATGAGTAAATCCCCGAAATCCTCAAAAGATCAGGACGAGGCGACCTCCTTATCCGGCGCAGAAATGGATGCTTTGCTGGCCGAGCTGGGTAGTGATGATCCTGAAGAAGATTCTCCGCAGGAAAAAACGGAATTTGTCTTCGGTCAGGAAACGCTTAACCCTATCGTCCGTATGGCGGGTCTGGAACGGATCGCTGAAAAATTAGCGCGTCGATTAAGGCTTATCATCGAGCCTTTTGCCCGCGCCCGCACACAAGTCACCGTTGATGGTGTTGATATCCATCACTTTGAAAAATGGCGGCGGGATTTGCCCGAATTTGTCAGTATCAGTCTATATCGTCTGGCGCCGTTGAAGGGCGGAACCATGATCGTTATGGATCCTCAGTTTATTACGGGGCTGGTTGATGCGTTCTACGGTGGGACGGGTATTGTTACGCCTTCCCGTGCCAAAGAATTTACCCCAGCCGAAGAACGGTTGCTTGTTCGCCTTTCAGATACCATTGCTGAAAGTGTTGTTGAATCCTGGTCTGACGTGGTGCAATTAAACGCACAATTCCTCTCGAGAGAGACGAATGGTGCTTATGTTACCATGATACGGAATGATGAAGCGGTTGTTGTTCAGCGCTTCACTATTGTTCCGGGTAACGGTCGGGCAGCTAGGATTTCTATCGTTTATCCTCGGGCAACCCTTCGTCCTTTCGAAATGCATCTTGATACAAAAGTGCACGATGATGCCGGGCCAGCTGATGAAAACTGGACAAAGCGGATGCGTCTTGCCGTTTCGGCTATTCCCATTCCGATAAAAACGGTTTTAGCGCGCCCTCAAATTACGATGGGGCAGCTAAAAAATCTTAAAGTCGGTGAAGTTATTCCGATCGATATGCCAGAGCAATTACCCTTGATTGCTGGTACGAAAAAAATCGCTTATGGCAGCATTGGTGATCGTGACGGAAAAACAGCTTTGCTAGTTGAAAAACTTGAACAGGAACGGGAAATATGAGCGACGATTCAACAGGAAAAGAGAATAAATCGGTCAAGTCAAAGCGCGCTAAAGATTTAGGCTTGTTATCCGATATTCCGGTAAAGATGTCACTGGAAGTAGGTTCTACTTCTTTGTCTTTAGCCGAGTTATTGGATCTTGCTGAAGGCAGTGTGGTTGAGCTCGATCGTCAGGCAAATGAATTGTTGGACGTAGTCGTAAACGGTAAGTTGATTGCTAAAGGCGAAGTCGTTACGGTTAATGGCCGTTTTGGTGTCCGGATTGTTGATGTTGTTTCCAACGAAAACAATTCTGTTGGGGATGATTGATTATCATGATCGGCGGCTATCTCCTGCGTATGATGATTCCGCTAATTATTATTACGGGTTTAATCATACTGACATTGTGGTTGCTTAAGAAATTCAATCTGTTGCCTGCGTTACAATCAGAATTCTCCCAAAAAGGGCGCACAATAAAGTTAATCGAGACGTTAAGACTTGGGCGTAGGCAGCAGCTGGTCGTTGTTGAATTCTCTAATAAAAAGCTATTGCTGGCAGTGACAGATACAACAGTTAGCTGTTTATCCGAAACAGATAGCTCACCCGCTTTTTCTTTACCTGACCTACCCGAAATAGGGGATAAGTAATCTGATGACAGCCGCTAATTACAAACAGCCTGTCACTGTTTTTTCTGGGCAATTTTCGAAAAAACAATGCGAGAAATTGGGCATTTCAAAAATAAAATGGCTTATTTTAATTGGCTTATTGTCATCATTGTCCCTTGCAGTTCCGGCAACAGCACAGCATGCGCCAACAGCGCCCCATGCAGCAGAAAGGCCTGCACCGGCTGCAAAACCGGCTCCTCCATCGGCTCCAACGCCACCAGCACCGCCCGCTGATCGCAACGCTGGAGCCAGTAGTGCCGCATTAAGTCGTGGAATGAATACATTCCTTAATAACGGGAAGCCGCTGACTTTATCGCTGCAAATATTGCTGTTGATGACCTTGATGACGGTATTGCCGTCTATCATTCTCATGATGACCAGTTTTACCCGAATTATTATTGTGTTGTCGTTGCTCCGTCAGGCAATCGGTTTACAGCAGACACCGCCTAATCAGGTCTTAATTGGCTTGGCTTTGTTTCTTTCTCTTTTTGTGATGCGTCCCGTTCTGGATCAGATCAATACGACTGCCTTTTCTCCCTATGGAAAGGGAGAAATTCAGATCGAAGAAGCCATTATGCGTTCTGGTACAGCTTTGCATGGCTTTATGACGAAGCAAACCCGTAAAAATGACCTTCAACTCTTTACCGATTTGGCGCATCACCAGCGCTATGAAAATGCGGATTCTATTCCATTTACCGTGCTGGTTCCGTCCTTTGTTACCAGCGAATTGAAAACGGCTTTTGAAATTGGTTTTTTGATTTTTCTACCGTTTATTATTATCGATATTGTTGTGGCCTGCACATTGACTGCTTTAGGTATGATGATGTTGTCACCACAGATTATTTCAGCGCCATTTAAATTATTGTTGTTTGTTATGGTCGATGGTTGGGCCTTAACGATCGGTTCTTTAGCAGGATCCTTTATCCAATGAGCAGTGATCCCGACTATTTCATTGGTGTTGCGCAACAGGCCATGTGGATTACGGCCTTGGCTATTGCGCCGATATTGATACCGGCTTTGTTGGTGGGTTTACTAATTGGTATGGTTCAGGCCGCCACATCGCTTAACGAGCAGATATTAAGTTTCTTGCCTAAATTGGTCGTTATTGCGCTTATTCTGGCTTTGTTTGGCGGTAGCATTTTTGGTTTGATTGTCGATTTCATGCATGAAACCTACGGCCGGATTCCGGATTTAGTGCGTTAATGAGCGGTTTGCGATGATACCAGCACATCTGGCAGAGATAGAAAACTATCTCTGGATATGGTTAATTGCTTTGTTGCGGCCAGGCGCTGCCTTTGTTGCGGCACCATTATTGGGCGCCAATGCCTTTCCGGTTACGGTTAGGGTTATGCTGGCTTTGGCTGTCGGATTACCTTCTGTCATGGACGCGCATTTGATTTTGCCCGATTCAGGGCTGGTCTCCTTCACCGGTTTATTCTTGGTAGTAGGAGAGATTGTTACCGGTATTGCCATCGGCTTTGCTGTTCAAATTGGTTATTCGGCAGGATATTGCACCAGTGAACTTGTCGGGAACGCGATGGGTTTGGGCTTTGCGTCGATGATTGATCCCGTCAATGGCAGTAATTCCAATGTCTTGACGCAGATATTTACTATTTTGGGTGCTTTTTTCTTTTTGGCTGCTGACGGTCATCTTCTTTTGATACGGATTATTGCCGAAAGCTATCAGACGATGCCGGTAGGGGGCCCGGGATTGGATAGCCGGCTATTTTTGAAATTAACCGAATTTGCGGGGCAGCTTTTTTCAATTGGTTTGCTGATTGCTCTGCCGGTTACGTTTTCTATTATTCTGGTTCAGGTGATGATGGGTTTTCTATCGAAAACCGCACCCGCTCTTAATCTTTTTGCAGTTGGTATGCCGATGGCTTTGATTATCGGTATTCTTTTAATGGCCATTTCTGCTCCAGCTATTGGTGAAGGGCTTATGGATGCCATACGTTCTGGCCTCGATATGGCAGATAAGCTAGCAAAAACAGGAGCGGGGCATGGCTGATAGTGAAGTCGAACAAGACCAAAAAACAGAAGCCCCAACGGCGAAAAGATTAAGAGAAGTTGCCGAAAAGGGGGATGTTCTTCAATCGAAAGAATTGGGGATCGCCTTTGCCATGTTGGCATCTTTGGCATGGTTTTTGATGATCAGTCATACAATGGTTCATGATCTGACGGTTATGCTAAAGATGGGACTTTCTTTTGACTTTAACGCCTTTAGCAATTTTGACCCTTTCTCTGCGTTTTCTCGTTTAATAGCTTGTATTATTCTGCCTTTCTCGATGTTGTTTATTCTGATGATGGTTGCTGCCATTGCAGCACCAACTGTTCTAGGTTCTTTGGGGTTTCGATGGGAAGCTTTGAATTTTAAGGCAGATCGATTAAATCCAATTGCCGGTTTTTCCCGTATTTTTGGGCTGCAAGGCCTTTGGGAATTAGGAAAATCAATCGTCAAAATTTTGCTTATCGGTAGCCTTGGTCTATGGATTTTATGGCAACGATTGCCCCTGATTATGGAATTGGGGCGGCATGATTTTAAAGCAGCGATTAATGAAATCGGGCATATATTTTTAATATTAGTCTTGGTGTTGTCTTTAGCCTTGGCCGTGGTTGCTGCGATTGACGTTCCTATCCAAATTATGAGGCGTAATCGGCGCCTTCGGATGAGTAAGCAGGAAATTAAGGATGAAAATAAACAAACAGAAGGTTCGCCTGAAATAAAGGCCGCTGTCCGGCAGAGGCAAATTGCTGTATTCCGAGCATCTAACCGTAAGGCCATTCAAGATTCTACCGTTGTCATTGCTAACCCGACCCATTTTGCGGTTGCGTTAAAATATAAAGCCGGAGAGGATATAGCACCTATCGTCATGGCTAAAGGGGTTGATGAACTCGCTTTGGCGTTGCGTGAAATGGCTGATGATAATGATGTGCCGGTTTTGCATTATCCGCTTTTGGCCAGAGCAATCTATTTCACCTCCAATTCAGGTGAGTTAATACGGGAAGAGTTATATAAAGCCGTAGCCTCTATTCTGGCCTTTATTTTCCGTCTTAATGCAGGTGAGCCAGGGTTAACGCTACCTGTGATTGATGTCCCGGATGAAGTCCGCTTTGATGAAAACGGTCATCAGGCAAAAAAATAGACTTTAAGAACCTATAATCCAGCAAATTGGCCGTTTTATGTTTCCGGAATGGTTCGTTTTTACTATTTAACTTTGAACCTCTTCTGCCGTTATGAAGGGTGAAAGGATTGTTTTATGACAAGCTCAACTTCTGGCGTAACATCTACATCCTCATCGACGGCAGCCACCACGGCGGCGGCGACAACGTCATCATCATCTTCTTTGTCTTCGATCTTGACGACTTTGGGTGCTGGGTCAGGGCTTGATACCTCTAATCTGGTTAATGAGCTTGTCGCGGCATCCCAAGATCCGGTTCAAGAGCAGTTGGATGCGCAAAGTACTACCAATTCCAATCGGATATCGGCTTTAGGCACAATTACCTCGGATTTAAGTACTTTAAACACTTCTTTGGCTAGTTTGATTAGTGGTGGTTCGCTTTTAACGCAGCCAAGTGTTTCTGATACTTCTGTTATGACGGCGACCGCTGAAACGGGATCACGGTTAAGCAATCTTTCTGGTTCTATTCAGGTTAAGCAGCTGGCGCAGGCGCAGAGCATCAGCACTGGAGGTTATGATACGAGCAAAACCTTTGATGCTGGATCGCTGACCTTTACGAATAGCTATGGTAGTGCAACGGTTTCCATTGATGCGGGTTCATCGCTTTCCGATGTCGCTAAAGCAATTAATAAAAAACAAGCCGGTTTTACTGCAACCGTTTTGACCCAGTCATCAGGGCAGCAGCAGTTGATGGTTACCGGCATGACCGGTGACGCTTATGGCTTTAGCATTTCCGGTTCAGGCGGCGTTTCCGACATAAATTATGACAAGAGCTCTAATAGTGGCAGCATGACATCCAATGTTGCGGCTCAAGATGCCAAGCTTTCTTATAACAATGTCGATGTAACGCGTAGCTCCAACACTTTTGATGATTTGGTTTCTGGGGTTAGCATCACCTTAAAATCGACATCAACGCAGCCTGTTACCTTAGGCTCAACGCGTCAAACGGCGAATGTTCGGCAATCTATTTTGAACTTTGTTGATGCCTATAACCAGCTTTACTCTGATATCAGCACCAACACGGCTTTGGGTACGTCTTCTACTACAGCGGGCGTTCTGGCAAATGACTCAGGTGTCCGGACGCTGAAGTCTTCTTTGAATAACATGATTAACCAGAAGCTATCTTCAAATGGTACTTATTCTACTTTAGGTGAAGTCGGGGTCAGCATTAACCGTGACGGTACCTTGTCTGCTGACACGACGCAGCTTGATACGGCATTGGCCAATGATCCGGATTCTGTTGAAGCTTTGTTCAATCCAACGCAAAGCACCAGCAACTCTGCTGTTTCGATTACAAGCAGCATCAGCAAAGTGACGCCAGGAACCTATAAGTTATCAGATGTCACTTATGATGATTCTGGTAATATTACAGGTGCCAAATTAAATGGTAAGGATATGCTGGTTTCAGGAAAAAGCTTAATTGCTTCTTCCGATTCTCCAGCAGCAGGTCTTGTGCTGAAAATTAGTGGAAGCAGCGTTACGGATTCGACGATTTCAATCGATTCTGGGGTTGGTGGAGCTGTAAACCAGCTTTATAAGAATATGACGGCGACAGGTGGTGCCCTGACCGCTAGTAGCAATACTTATAGCAAGGTCACGACCTCTATTGCGAAAAAAGAAACTGATTTGACGTCTAAAATGACCGATTATCGGACTCGATTGACATCGCAATTTACGGCTATGAATACTGCGGTTTCAGGCTATAAATCGACCTTGAGCTTCTTGAAGCAGCAAGTCGCGCTGTGGACCAATAGCAGCAGCTCAAGCAGCAGCTAGAAGAAGATAAAAGGGCTTGGGAGGTTTTAAACCGTAGAAGATGAATTATTCACCTTTTTCTCGGGCTGCAGCCCGATATCGGGATGTCGACATTGATACGAAAGTGATGAACGCAACCCCACATGGGTTGATTACATTGCTGTATGAAGAATTGATCCGTGAATTCAATGTTTACAAATCGGCGCTTGATCAGGGCGATCGCGAGAAACGCTATCAAGCACAGGGAAAGATTTTTCGTCTTATCAGTACCCTTGAGAGCTCTCTTGACTTTGAAAAAGGCGGAGAGGTCGCAAGAAGCCTTTTTCGGAGCTATGCCTATATCCGGCATGTTTTTAGCCAGACGATAAAGACTTTAGATCCAAGCCATATTAAAGAGGCGCAAAAAGCGGTAGCTGATTTGCTTTCTGCATGGAATGAAATTGGCCATTAAAATATTTAATAGATTACGCTGAAAATTAATAAAGCTCACCTCGGTAACCGAGGTGAGCTTTATTTTTAGATTCTATGGATAGGTCGCTGCAAACAGCGCCCCTTTTTTATTCTTCGTTCAAATGAGGGCCTTCAGCAACATCCCGCCAAATCATGATGAGAACAGCCATAAGCGCGGGGCCTAAAAATAGGCCTAATAAACCGAAGGTTTCAATGCCGCCGAGGATGCCGATCAGAACCCACAAAAAAGGTAATCTTGTGGCGCCTCCGATAAGAATTGGACGGACAAGATGGTCAGCAATGAGAAGAATAAGCATTCCCAAAGCGATAACCGTAATAGCCGCCCCAAGATGACCTTGTGATGCGAGAATCGCCGCTACAATACAGAACATAACCGGAGCGCAAAAAGGAATAATGGCTGCGATTGCCGTCATGCCACCGAACATAATCGCATGAGGGGTTCCTGTAAAAACATAGATGATGCCTAATAAAACACCTTCACCCAATCCGACCAGAACTAATCCGTCGAGAGTACCACGAACCGACAGAACAACCTGATGGGCAAAGCGTTCCATATCGGGCCCCATGAGCCGCCGACTGACATTTAGGAACATTTTTTGTAATTCTGTACCCGATCGAAACAGGAAAAACAGGCTCATAAGAGTAAAAAAGAAAGTGGTGATACGTCTGGCGATATTCATTCCAAACGCCCGACTATGATTAATCAGATTACCGTTCAACAGCTGATGTAACGATATTTGGCTACTATCTTGTGAGGATGGTGCAAAAAACTGATGCCACTTGTTGATCAAATTTTCGCTAAAAAAAGGTATCTTACTAAACCATGTCGGGGGAGCTGTATCTTGGCTTTTCAAATTCTGAAAGAAATGGATCGCTGCCTGAAAATCATTCATGATTTCAAAGGCAAAAAATAATAAAGGCAATATTAACGTAACGCCAATGGCTATAGTTGCCAAAGCCGGAGATAAAACTTTTTCATGTTTTTCTCCCATGGCATTTTTTAATTTGAGCCAGAGCGGCCAAAAAGCAATGGCGAGCACAATACTCCAAATCAGAGCCGGCCAGAAATGACGGATTGTCCATAGCCCAAGGCCTATAATGCCAGCAAAAAAGATAAATCTAAAAGTGTATTGAGGCCGGCTTGCCATATTAAAATCCATATATGAGATGAAAAAACCAATAATGAATATATTTTTATATAATCTATATTGGTAATTTATTTATTACTTTCTGTTTGGACATGACCTGACCTTTCTAATTTATCCCATCCCACTTTGGGGCCTCTGATGGCCTGCGTCAGGGCTTTGATAACAACGTAATACATTATCTGACGATAACCGATCCGTTGCGGGATCAAGAGCCATAGTAAAGACCAACGTTCTTTACGTTCCAATGCAAAAGCGACGACCCCTGACATTAAGTCGATGAGTGTAAAGACGCTCCAATAGGCTGCCATTTTTTGAAGGTTATCGCCTTGCTGCACCCAGCCATGTTGATAAACCGCAAAAACGGTAGCGATAATGCTGATAACCAAGGCAAGATCAATAATCGGCGATATCGTTGCAAAGCCAATTTGGAACACAAGCGACTGCGGCAAGCCTATATAGGCCAATCCTTTAGGACGACAATTTTTGATAATCGACCAATGTTTCCACAGACATTGTAACGTTCCAAAAGCCCAACGGAAACGTTGTCGTGCCAAAGCACGAATAGTTTCAGGCGCTTCCGTCCAAGCAACAGCATAAGGATCGTAGCGTACCGTCCATCCACGTTCCTGAATAGTGATCGTTAAATCTTGATCTTCGGCTAATGTCTGATCTGGGAAACCACCAACTTGACGTAAGGTTTCAGCCCGCCATGCGCCCACAGCCCCTGGAACGACGGTCATAGCATCCAAAAGAACCGTTGCACGTCTTTCTAGATTTTGTGCTGTGATATATTCAAGCGCTTGCCAGCGGGTGATAAGATTTACCCGATTGCCAACTTTCGCATTGCCTGCAACAGCGCCCAATTTGGGATCTGAGAACCAGCGGGTTAGTCGAGCAATAGTCTGGGGTTCAAAATGAGTGTCGGCATCAAGCGCTATGATAATTTCGCCTTTAGCCTGAGCTACGCCATAGTTAAGCGCCCGTGCTTTCCCCCCATTTTCAAGCCTAATAAGCTGAACTCGGGGATCGTCTGCAAATTGGCTTTCGACAATTTCAGCGCTGTTGTCGGTTGAGCCATCGTCAATAACAATGACTTCGATATTATTGACGTCACTACTGGCTAAAACGCGATGGATAGAGGATTCGATAACGGCTTCTTCATTAAAGGCCGGAATGAGTACGCTGACTGTACGATCAGGCGCTATTGGCGGGAAAACCAATCTGTTTTCTTTTCGGGCCTGTATAATAGAAAAAGCCGAAAGAAATAGCGCGCGAAGAATACCTAGCGTGATAGCAATCGCAAAAATCCAGCGAAGGGCAATCACAGAGGCACCCAAACAGGAAAAGAGTGCGAAATTCCAGCGCGCAGATACCCTTTCGACAGGGCTTAAGGGAGGTATCGCTTCATCGCGTTTCAAATTGATTAAATCCGAAACCAGAACAAGTTTGTATCCCTTTGCCCTTAATTGGTGAATGATCTCTGGTAAGGCAGCAATGGTCTGGGTGCGGTCACCGCCAGAATCGTGCAAAAGAACAATTTGATCGCTATGCTGATCGGTAGCCTGACTGACTTGATCCATGACCCTTTGGATAATTTCGTCTTTTTGTGGTCGTTGCCAGTCATTGGGATCAACATGCAAACCAACAGAAAGATAGCCTAGTTTTTGAGCCGCATATACCGGATCGATTTCATCGGCTGTCGTTGGCTCTGCATCACCAAAGAAAGGGGCGCGGAAAAGTCTTAGTGATCGTCCCGTGAAAGCTTGAAAAAGGCGTTGGGTCGCATTGACTTCGATAACCGTACTTTGAACGCTGGCCATGCCCAAATTGGGATGGGTGTAGGTATGGTTTCCTACCTCATGCCCTTCTGCGATTTCTCGTAGTAGCAAGCTTCGGTTGGTGAGGGCATTTTCACCAATAATAAAAAATGTCGCAGGCGCTTGCTCTTTCTTGAGAATATCAAGGATTTTAGGTGTCCATTTCCGATCTGGTCCGTCATCAAAGGTGAGAGCTATCATCCCTGGACGATAACCTGCCCGTTCAATGGCATAAGGAAGGGGGATGGATGAGAAGCGCTCATCAGTAATGAGGCCATCATTACCAACGGCAATTTGTCGTTCGCCCGCTACTGGACGGCTGGCGACACGCAAGACTTCCCCGGTACCTTCAATATCAACTTCGGTACCAGCTGGAATATGCGTTAAAGCTTTAAAGGGATCTGTTGCAGGTTCTGTTGTATTTGCACCGTTATGGACGAAATGCGTCTTACCGAATATATTCCATAAAGAGGGATCTTCCGAGCCAAGTCGCCATAAAGCAAAAGCATCGAATCCCAAGTGATGGGACATTTTAATTTGATTGTAAAAGCTGACAGCATCCAGCATCCAGACATCATGAGTGATGCCAGATTCGCTATAAGAAAAATGTGTATTACCCGTATCTTTATCAAAGACAGGGGAGGTTCCGGACTCATGCGCCGTGAGCCATGCCTGTTCTATTGAAATAGCATCGGTATCGCCGCCTTTTTTCCAGCTATAGGCATAAGATCCTAATGCCACGATTACCTTTTCAGGAGGCAGATTACGGGTTGCCTGTTCTACGACATCCATAAACCAGTCATTTGACGCAATGGCACCGGCTTCTCCACCAGGGTAATGCTCGTCATAGGCCATCAAAATAAGCTTATCGCTTACCTTGGCAAAGGCCGGCAAGTTCCATGCTTCATCGGCAACAGGGGCGGCAACCGTCAAAATCCAATGATGCGCAGCAAAACGATCATGGGTTTCTTTTAATAATTGCAGATAAAAAGGCAGCGTCTGCGCCGACAAGGATTCAAAATCGAAAACGGCACCATCCGCTTGATTTTTAACCAGAAAATTTTCAACATTATTGAGGAATTGCAACCGTGCTGCTGGATCGCGCATCAAAGAGGCTGCATTTTTTCCATCCCATTCGCCACCACTGACATTCTGGATCATTGGCAGGATTTTTGGGCGTTGTTTGGCATTGTTGATAATGGCGTGCCCATGCGGATCAGGAAATTCTGTCCAGTGGTGATCAGCACCTGTAACAGAAAGCCAGCCGGGAGAGAGCCAGTCAATATCATTGATATGACGTGATAATGACGCGATACTGGCATCATCCCATGGCGTGTAAAAGACCATGCTTAAAGCGTTTTTAGGCTGTTTCGGTGGGGTTTTAATCAAACCGATACGCGATAAGGCATGATGAAGATTTATGCGCGGATGCGGCATTATCCCGTTTGGTTGAGCCTTGATCGGAGGACGGCCTACAGAAAAAGGCAAGTTCTGACCAATAGAAGGGATGGCAACTGTCGCAAAAAGGGTAGCGATAGCCAAAAAAAGCAACGCAAAAAAAGCCACGATTGCCAATGCAAAGCGTCGCTTTCTTTTCCCTGATGAATCATAAAATACTGGTTTTTTGTTCATATTTTTATTTCACGCGCATCTTTTTAATAAAAATGATACGTCTTTATAAGATAGATGATGTATCGGAAATTGACGGATTTCTGTAGAAAATCTTTATGCAATTTGGTGATGAAAAGGAACTGGCAGGTTGTTTCTTCAGAATTTTTCAAACATTTCATTATCCCCGTTGAAAACAAAGACAGCTGTTCTCCCTCTCATTTTTTCTTCGTTTTTGATGTCTCAAGGTCACGCTTTTAATGCCCAGCCATCGTCTGATAGCGAAAGCATCGTGACTGCCAAAATCGAAGCCGCAAAAGCAAACACGCCTCGTCTTCGTATGCTTGTGTCAGCTTTTCCTAAAGGGGGCGATCTTCATCACCATCTAGCAGGTGCGATTGATGCTGAAACGATGCTTCAATGGGCAGGAGATGAAAATTTATGCGTCGATCCTGTGAAATTATCTGTGGTTTCGCCTCCTTGTGAGACAGCTGCAAATAAAAAGCCAGCAAAAAATCTGGAGCGCCAAGACCCTGCCTTAAGAGAAAGCTTAATAGATGCTTTTTCGATGCGGAATTATCACTTTAATGCCGTATCTGGAGACCATTCGGGTCACGATCATTTCTTTGCCAGTTTTTACCATTTCGCGGCAGCTTTAGATAAAAATTTTGGTCGGATGCTGGCTTATAGTCGTAGGGATGCTGCGGCTAATAACTTGTTTTATATTGAAACGATGGAAAATCCGAAAATTGTATCGGCTTTTGCCAGAGGTATTTTGCAAGACGCAAAAGGGCAGACATCACCGGATACACTTTGGAAGGTCGTAAAAGATCGGCTTCCGGCGGCAGTTGCAGCGGCGAAGGTAGAAACATCAGAAGCCGAAGCTCAGGCACGGCAGATATTACAATGTGATATCGGGCATCCTGATCCAGCTTGCGCGGTTACCATGCGCTATATGATTTTCGCGATGCGTTCCGCACCGCCTGAAATCGTTTTTGCTCAGTTGGCATTGGGATTTGCCTTGGCACATAATGATCCGCGTTGGGTTGGCGTGAATATTGTCGCACCAGAAGACGGGGCGGTTTCTATGCAGGATTATGACCTGCATATGCAGTTTTTTCGCTTTTTACGGCGGTTATATCCTGATGTAAAAATCACACTCCATGCCGGAGAGTTGGCACCACCGCTGGTGCCTGCCGCCGGTTTAAGAGACCATATTCATAAAGCGGTTTTTGATGCCGGTGCTGATCGGATTGGGCATGGTATTGATATCGGTTGGGAGAACAATTCGGTTGAAACTTTGCAAGAGATGGCAAAGCGCCCAATTCCGGTTGAAATCAATTTATCCAGCAATGATGCGATTTTGAATGTCAAAGGCAGTCAGCATCCTTTTGCGCTTTATCGTCAGTATAATGTGCCAGTTGTTATTTCGACCGATGATGCTGGAGTTTCCCGAAACGACCTGACAACCGAATATATGCGGGCGATACAGGAACAGCATGTTTCCTATAGTGACTTAAAAAAGCTGTCTCGTGATAGTTTGGAATATTCTTTTCTGTCAGGCGCCAGCTTGTGGCAGCAAAAGACAGGTGAGGCTGTAAAACCGGTTTGTGCAGGTATTGATTTTACCTCTGCACCCCAAGGCAAATGCGCTGAGTTCTTAGCAAAAAATAATAAAGCTGAATTAGAGTCGAAGTTAGAAGCCGCCTTTATTCACTATGAAGGAAAGGTCAGGGAAGGGGGCTTATAAAGCATCCTTTAAGGACTTTTTGGCGGGCTGTTTCTTGAATTTTTGAGAAAAACAGGCCTTTAATTAAAAAATAAGGGCAATAACATTGCGGTTTATTCCGGTGTTATTGCCCTTTGAATATTTAGAATCCGGTTTAAGCAAGCCTTTCCGGAATAGAATTGGCTTCTTCGCTAATGGTAGCCTGGCTACCCATCGCTTCCCAAGGGAAGATCAGCCAGCTTTTGTCAACATTCCGGTCAATGCTGCGTGCCGTGATATCGACCCGTGCTTTTGACCGGATATTATCCAATAAAACCGCAAAACGGACATGTTGAGCAACGGCACCATTTTTGTCCATCATCTGACGTAGATAGGCAATTGTACCGCCAGAATCATTGATATCATCAATGAAAAGAAGCTTGCGTCCCGCAATCGTTAATTGAGCCAGTTTCAGCAATAGCTCATCAGCAAAGTCGAAGACTTTGGATGAATGGTCAACCGAAAGCATCGGGACATTCAGGCAATGAGACAGATAAACTGCCGGAACGAGACCACCTCGTCCAACCCCGACAACAAAATCAGGATATTCATTGCTGGTTGCAACCTTTTCAGCCAGCGCTTTAACGTCACTGATGAAGGATTCATTATCAATATGGGTAAATTCAATTTGCGCCATAATACTCATATATTCCGTTTAGGACGACGATACATAACTGGAAGCCTATATCTTGATTTTTAACAGTTCACTGGGTCGATCATCTTGGGATATGAACGAAATTATCACCCGATGTAAGCTGTAAATTATCTATGGCTTTCTTGTTAAGCTTTATCTGCGGATTATCTTTGGTTCCTTCCGTCAGCTTGGCGTAGCTGGCACGGAAGTCTTTCAGACGACCTTTGGCGACAACAGAAAGTACCCCATCATCTTCATTTTCGACAACGCCCTGAAGCGTGCCTTCTTTGGCGTGCGCCACTGAAATAATATGGTCGGTTTCTGCGACCATGGTTGGGCCACCATCAAAAATATCGACATAGCCATTAGAGGAGAAGCCTTCTTTTTGCAGCATTCTCATAGCAGGACGTCCGCTGGTATGCGGTTGCCCGATTACTTCCCGTGCCGTTTCCGGTAACAAGGCAGTATAAATCGGGTAATCAGGCATCAAATCGGAGATGAAATGATTGCCTTTGATCGAATTGAGATAATCGGCTTCCTGAAAAGACATGCCGAAAAATTTGTTACCCAAGCCATCCCAGAAAGGTGCGCGGCCATTTTCATCAATGACACCGCGTAATTCAGCCAGAAAACGATCAGCAAAACAGGCGCGATGCATTTTGATGAAAAGATAGCGAGAGCGTGCCAGCAGCAGCCCCAGACCGCCGGTACGATGATCAGGGTGTAAAAATAGACCGCCAACCTCCGAGCAACCTTCGAGATCAGTTGTCAGGGTTAACATGCGGGTTGTGATGCGGTGGTCTAGCTCTGGCGAGGTTTTGGTGAGCTGGCTTAAACGATAGCTATAAAAAGGCTGTTTTACACCGACTTTTGCAAAAATCTGCGCGGTGCCGACGACCTGCCCCGTTTCTGCATGTTCTAGAACAAGAACATAAACATGGTCGCGAACAGCGTCTTCGGTTTCCGAAAAAGCAGCACAACTTTTTGCGACTTTGTCTTCCAACGCTTTGAGGTCGGGCGGTAAATTGGTGAAACCGCCCCCCGTCAGCTGCGCCAAGGTGTAAAGAGACTGTTCATCACCGGCACGTGCCGGACGAATTCTGTAACTCATATTCCCCCTTCCTTTAAAAGCCGCATCAAGACGAGCGCAGAAAGCTGTGCCCGCTCCCCAAGGCTTTTAATGATCATGAATTCTTGTGCGGAATGGATGCTACCGCCTCTGACCCCCATTGTATCGATAACGGGCACATCCATTGCCGAAATATTATTGCCATCACAGACGCCACCCGTCTCTTTCCATTGAGCGGTTAACCCAAGATCGCGACAGCTGTTTTCAACCAGTGCCATTAGATTTTTGCTCTTTTGACTAATAATTTTAGGTGGACGACCGAATTGGCCATAAATCGTAACTGTCACACTATGATCTTGAGAAATATCTGCAATTGTTTTTTTCAGCAGATCTCGAGCTAAATTCATTTTTTCCGTGGTTGAAGCGCGAATATTGACCCGAAGCACCGCATTATCAGGCACAATATTGTTAGGGCCGCCGCCATCAATCTTTGCTGGGTTAACGGTCATGCCTTCACAACTAGCGGCTTTTAGGCGAAGAGCCATATCCGCCGCGGCAAGTATTGCATTGCGACCTTGGTCGATATTCCGTCCAGCATGAGCAGCTAAGCCTTTGATAACGATTGAAAAATTTCCGCTACCCGGACGGGCACTGGCGAAGGTGCCATCAGGCAGCGTTGAAGGTTCATAGGTGAAGGCAGCCGTTTTTCCAGCGGCGGCCTGCGAAAGAAGCGAAGCGGATGATCCAGAACCAATTTCTTCATCGCTGTTTAGGACAATTTCATAGCCCAACTGATCTTTTTCAGGATGCTGTTCAAAGGCTTGGAGTGCGGCCAGCATGACTGCCAATCCGCCCTTCATATCAGCGACACCAGGCCCGCCCAATGTCTCATCATCTAAATAAGTAACAGTATTGAAAGTATGGTTTTCGCCAAAGACAGTGTCGAAATGGCCAGTTAAAAGAATTTGAAGCGGTGCTTTGGGACGAACGGTTAAATGCAGATGGGTCGCCGTCGATGGTGGAATGGGTTGGCCTTCCGCAGAAATAACCGATTGGGACGGGAGGGTTACCTCCTCAATGGTAGCGGGTAAAATGGAGAAGGCTTGTTTTAAGGCCTCTGCCATGTGAGCAAGGCCAGTTTTGTTATGAGAGCCGCTGTTAATATTAGACCAGCCGGTCAGAAGATCCAGCATTGGAAAATCGGCGGCTGTTTTTAAAATTCTCTGTTCGCAGGCATTGATTATATCAGCCATTTCGTCCAATCCTTCTTTGTCTGTGAATGAAGGCCGATAAAATAAAAAGCGGCTATTTATCGACGGGAAGATGAATATCCAAGCAGATAGTTCTAGATCATTCCTGATAAAAATGGCAAATGCTGTTCTGGGCTTTCAGGTTGAAACAGACTGTTTTTAGCCTATGGGAATGAATTTTTTTTGGAATATGCGTCGGATATATAATTCAAGGTCGGATATTTTCAGCTAGGGTAGGGTATATTGTAAAAAATAAAACATATATTTTATGTAATTATCTTGTTTCGGGTGAATGTGCCCCATTACCTACCCCAAGGGAGCTATGACGATAGAACTCGCTATTTATGATATGGATCGCACGATCACCTATCGGCCGACATGGACACCATTTCTGATCTATGTTGCCTGTCGCCGACAAATGTGGCGGCTACTTTTTCTGCCTTTGGTCGTGTTCGCCATGCTTTCCTATGTCATGCGCCTGATTTCACGGGGTCGGTTAAAGGAAATATCCCATGCTTTATTATTGGGATCGCATGTTGATCCCGAAGACATAAAGCCTTTGGCTGAAAGTTTTGCTGAAAAAACGATCCGCGATAATATCCGTCCGGGTGCGGTGGCTGCGATAAAAGCTGACCATAAAGCCGGAAGACGGTTAGTTATGGCGACGGCATCCTATCGTCTTTATGCCGGATTGATTGCTAAAAAATTAGGTTTTGATGATGTTATTGCGACCGATAGCAGCATTCGTCATGATGGCCATTTAGTGGCGCGTATTGAGGGTGAAAATAATTATGGCCCTGCCAAATTGCGGATGATTTTGTCTTGGATGACGGAAGCCGATTTGGATCGCGATGATTGTCACATCCGTTTTTACAGCGATCATGTTTCCGATGCACCTGTATTCCGTTGGGTTGATTTACCCTTTGCGATTAATCCTTGTCGTCGTTTAGAAATCTTAGCCAAAAAAGAAGGTTGGCCCTGCCTCGACTGGAAGCATAACTAGCCTTTTTGGGCGTCAATTATTTTTATTGTCTTAATCTTGAAGATTAGGATTTTAAAACCCACTATACGCCATTCAATGCGATTAAATATTATTAAAAATCAAAATAATAGGAAGCTGCCTTGGGTGAGTGGCTTGCGCTTGTCAAAAGCGTTCTTATATCGCCCAATGTAGACTTGTTCCAAAGGCAAGCTTTTATTTTTAGAAGAGTAAATTTTGTCATTCCTGGGGAAGGAAGGTAGGACATGGGTAAAGTTATAGGTATTGATTTAGGTACCACCAACAGCTGCGTCGCTGTGATGGAAGGTGGCCAGCCTAAAGTTATTGAAAATGCAGAAGGCGCACGTACCACTCCGTCTATTGTTGCATTTACCAAAGACAGTGAACGTTTAATTGGTCAGCCCGCAAAGCGTCAGGCGGTTACCAATTCTGAAAACACGATTTTTGCGGTTAAGCGTTTGATCGGTCGTCGTTTTGACGATCCCGTAACCAAGCGTGATACCGAATTAGTCCCTTACCACATCGTTCGTGGTAGCAATGGTGACGCCTGGGTTAAAGCAGGTGGTCAGGATTATTCGCCTTCCCAGATTTCTGCTTTCATTCTTCAAAAGATGAAAGAAACCGCAGAATCCTATCTTGGTGAAACCGTCGATCAGGCTGTTATCACGGTTCCGGCTTACTTCAATGATGCTCAGCGTCAGGCAACCAAAGACGCTGGTAAGATTGCTGGTCTCGAAGTCCTTCGTATCATCAACGAACCGACGGCTGCTGCTTTGGCCTATGGTCTTGATAAAAACGACGGTAAGACGATCGCTGTTTATGACTTGGGTGGTGGTACCTTCGATATCTCCGTTCTGGAAATCGGCGACGGCGTTTTCGAAGTGAAGGCCACTAATGGTGATACCTTCCTCGGTGGTGAAGATTTCGACACCAAGATCGTCAGCTATTTGGCTGAAGAATTCAAAAAAGCCGAAGGCATCGATCTGACCAAAGATCGTCTGGCTCTTCAGCGTTTGAAAGAAGCTGCTGAAAAAGCTAAAATTGAACTTTCTTCTGCACAGACGACCGAAGTCAACCTGCCATTCATTACGGCAGATGCTACGGGTCCGAAGCATTTGGTTAAAGCCATTTCTCGTGCAGATCTGGAACGTTTGGTTGCTGACCTTATCGATCGTACGTTGGAACCTGTGAAAAAGGCTCTGGCTGATGCGGGCGTTAAAGCCTCCGATATTGACGATGTCGTCATGGTTGGTGGTATGACCCGTATGCCGAAAGTACGTCAGGTCGTAAAAGAATTCTTTGGTAAAGAACCGCATACCGGCGTTAACCCGGATGAAGTTGTTGCCATGGGTGCCGCCATTCAGGCCGGCGTTCTTCAGGGTGATGTCAAAGACGTTCTGTTGCTTGATGTTACGCCGCTGTCTTTGGGTATCGAAACCCTTGGTGGTGTGTTCACCCGCATGATCGACCGCAATACGACCATCCCGACCAAAAAGTCGCAGGTCTATTCAACGGCTGAAGACAACCAAAATGCTGTTACCATTCGCGTTTTCCAAGGCGAACGTGAAATGGCCGCCGACAACAAGATGTTAGGTCAGTTCGATCTCGTTGGTATTCCGCCGGCGCCACGTGGTGTGCCGCAGGTCGAAGTTACCTTCGATATTGATGCTAACGGTATTGTTAATGTGTCCGCTAAAGACAAGGGCACCGGCAAAGAACAGCAGATCCGTATTCAGGCTTCTGGTGGTCTGTCTGAGGGCGACATCGACAAGATGGTCAAGGATGCAGAGCAATTTGCAGCCGAAGACAAAAATCGTCGTGAATTGGCAGAAGCCAAGAACAATGGTGATAGTCTGGTTCACACGACCGAACGTCAGCTGAGTGAATTGGGTGACAAGGTTGATGCAGCCTTGAAAACCGAAGTCGAAGCAGCTGTTGCCGCTGTTAAAACGGCGCTCGAAGGCGAAGATGCGGCTCAGATCACTGAAAAAACCCAGGCTTTGGGTCAGGTCGCTATGAAATTGGGTCAGGCTCTTTATGAGCAGGATCAGAGCAACAACGAACGGCATGACACACCGGAAACGGAAAAAGCCGAAGGTGACAATGTTGTTGATGCCGAATTTCAGGAAATAGATGACCAAGATAAGAAATAATCTGGTTATTGCGACCCGAAGATCAGCCTTGAAATAAAGGGCTAGTCACGACAATACCACCATCGGTTTTTGGGCTATAGCTTGTAATCGGTGGTGGTACCGTTGTGAAAGTGGGGGAGCCTTGTGTCTGAGTTAGATTATTATAGTTTGTTAGAAGTCGAGCGCACAGCCGACGACAAAGTCATCAAAACATCCTATCGCCGATTGGCTATGCGTTATCATCCGGATAGAAATCCGAATGATAAAGAAGCAGAAGAACGTTTTAAGGCTATTTCCGAAGCCTATGACTGCCTGAAAGATCCCCAGAAAAGAGCTGCTTACGACCGTTATGGCAAGGATGCCTTCCAAGGCGGTGGTGCTGGATTTGGCGGCGGTTTTGGTGGCGGTTCCCAAGACTTTAGCGGCTTTTCGGATATTTTCGAATCTGTTTTTGGCGAATTCATGGGCGGCGGCCGTGGTCAGGCGCGTTCTTCAGTTCAGCGCGGTGCCGATCTGCGTTATGATTTGAAAATTAATTTAGAAGAAGCGTTTAAAGGTAAAACCATCGATATTGATATCGATGTCGCTTCTGTCTGCGATGCTTGCCATGGTTCTGGCGCTAAAGCTGGTTCTGGCCGCAAGACTTGTGACACTTGTCATGGTTCTGGACGGATACGGGTTCAGCAAGGTTTTTTTGTTGTTGAGCAGAGCTGTCCGGTCTGCCAAGGCAAAGGTGAAGTCATCAGCGACCCATGCCCTGAATGTCATGGGGAAGGGCGCTGTGAAAAGCACAAAACCCTTTCTGTGAATATTCCGGCCGGTGTTGATGATGGCACGCGCATCCGTTTATCTGGAGAAGGCGAAGCCGGTTTACATGGTGGCCCTGCAGGCGATCTTTACATATTTATCCATGTAACGCCGCATCAGGTTTTCCAACGTGAAAATTATAACCTGTTTGCTCATGTTCCGATTTCATTCACTCAAGCGGCTTTGGGTGGTTCCATCCACGTGCCAAGCCTTGATGGTGAACAATATGAAATCGCTATTCCTTCGGGTATTCAGTCAGGCAAGCAGTTAAAGCGGCGCGGTGCCGGTATGCCGGTATTAAATGGACGTGGACGCGGTGATCTGATTATTCAGATTGATGTTGAAACGCCGACCCGCTTGACGGCAAAACAGCGCGAATTACTGGAACAGTTCCGTGAAACGGAAACGGGTGAAGAATGCCCGAAATCTTCCGGTTTTTTTTCGAAGTTGAAAACAATTCTGACGGGTGAATGATCTCATCCATTAGAAAGCCTTTTTTGAAAAGATAAGGCCATACAGAATAAAAAAGGCTGCCTTTTCAGGCAGCCTTTTTGTTTGATATCCAGTCAGGATTAATCTTTGTTAAAAACCCGCTGAAAAATCGTGTCTACATGTTTGAGGTGGTAGCCGAGATCGAATAAAGCATCGAGCTTTTCGTCGCTCAAAGATACTTCAGGATCGGCCTTAAGCAGCGCCAGCAAAGAAACCTTACCATCAGATTCCCACACCTTCATGGCATTCCGCTGGACCAAGCGATAAGCAGCTTCACGGCTAGTACCTGCCTGGGTCAGTGCCAACAAAACGCGCTGTGAATGGATAAGTCCACCCATGCGGTCGAGGTTGCGCTGCATCCGTTCCGGATAAACCAATAATTTATCCATAACATTGGTCAGACGTGCCAAGGCAAAATCCAATGTAACGGTGGCATCAGGGCCGATCATCCGTTCAACGGAAGAATGAGAAATATCGCGTTCATGCCATAAAGCAACATCTTCCAGAGCCGGCGTTACATAACCGCGAACCAAGCGGGAAAGACCCGTCAGGTTTTCAGTCAACACCGGATTCCGCTTATGCGGCATAGCCGATGAACCTTTTTGACCCGGAGCGAAATATTCTTCGGCTTCCAGAACTTCGGTGCGCTGTAAATGACGAACTTCGATAGCCACGCGTTCAACCGAAGACGCGATCACGCCTAAGGTTGCAAAGAACATTGCATGACGATCACGCGGGATAACCTGCGTTGAAACAGGTTCAACAGTCAGACCCATTTTTTCGGCTACATGGGCTTCAACACGGGGATCGATATTGGCAAAAGTACCGACAGCGCCGGAGATGGCACAGGTAGCAATATCTTTGCGGGCTTCTTCCAACCGGCGGCGGTTCCGTTTGAATTCAGCATAGGCTTCGGCCATTTTTAGGCCAAAGGTTGTCGGTTCAGCATGGATACCATGACTACGACCAATGGTCGGGGTCATTTTATATTCAAAAGCGCGACGCTTCAGAACTTCCAGTAATTGGTCAATATCCTTCAAAAGGATAAGGGCAGCGCGGTTCAACTGCACTGAAAGACAAGTGTCAAGGACATCAGAAGACGTCATACCTTGATGCATGAAGCGAGCCGGATCACCAACATGTTCAGCGACATTCGTCAGAAAGGCAATAACGTCATGACGCACTTCGGCTTCAATCTCGTCGATACGTTCGACTTCAAAGGCACCTTTTTCCCAGATGGCTTTAGCGGCATCTTTCGGAACAACGCCTAATTCGGCTAAAGCATCGGTGGCATGGGCTTCAATTTCTAGCCAGATCCGGAAACGGCTTTCCGGTTCCCATAATTTTACCATTTCTGGTCGGGAATAACGGGGGATCATAATACAAAGCTCCTCAAGAAATCATCCGGCATTTTCCGGCGGGGGGTTATGGCATTTGACCTAACAAAGCCGGTAGGGGCTATCAATCTTTAAAAATATCAATCGACTATTTAGAAAAACGGTTTTTGGGTGATAAAGGCTTGTCGTTGTGCCTGTAGTTATAGAAGGCCAAGCCCTCTTAGGCTGCAAGATCCGCTGCTGCTGATAATGACGTGGTCGTGAAGATATATTTTTAAAGGACGGGCGGCAGCAACAATTGAACGCGTTAGCTGGATATCGGCTTCGCTGGGATGGGCATCGCCACTTGGATGGTTATGTACCAGAATAAGACCCACCGAGCAGAGCTCAATGGCACGTCATATCACTTCACGCACATAAACAGGCACTTGATCGACGGAACCCTCGCTAAGAACTTCGTCGCGGATAAGACGATTGTGATTGTCGAGATGAAGCAATCGACATCGTTCGGTTAGACGGAATGCCATATCGGCATGAAGATAATCTATAAGCGATTGCCAACCTGCAAGAATAGGGGCTTTTTTAACCTTGGTTTTAAGCAGTCTTAAGGCGGCAACTTGTGCGATTTTCAAGGCGGCAATAGCCGTTGGCCCTGCGCCCTTTACACGGGCAATCATACCCGGATCGGCTGTTAATAATGTTTCGATATCACCGAATTCGGCTAATAATGCGCGCGCCAGCGGTTTCGTATCTTTCCGCGGTATGGCAAGAGCTAAAAGATACTCTATCACTTCATGATCTAGCAAGGCATCAGAGCCGCTGTTAAGTAAGCGCTCCCTTAATCGGCTACGATGACCTTGAGAGCCAATGTCTTTTGTGTCCATTCTCAACGGATATAAAGGATTGAAGCGGGATGTAATACTGTTTAACTCTAAAATAAATAAAAATGGCGCCTTTTTTCTAAAGCGTTCTTTAATATCATCGGAATCGTAACATCTTAAAACTATATATCGATTTCTTAATAAAGAAAAACAGGGATGACGAATAAAACGCGCAACCAGTATTGGTTCAAAAAAAGGCATTTCTGGCTGTTCGCCATCATCCTTTTTATAGCTATTCTTCTTATTTTATGGTCCCAGCGTATGATATTTGGGCGCTGGTTGATCGGTCGTGAAGTAAACCAGCTCCATATGAAGGCGCATTATCGGCTAACGCGTCTAGATCCTACGATTCAGCAGCTTGATAATTTAGTGATTGGTGATCCGGATTATCCTGATTTGACTGCAGATCGCGTGGTGATCCATTTAAAACCGCTATGGCATGGGCTGGCTATCTCATCGATTCATTTTGATAAATTACGGCTTTATGGGCGTCTTGATCAGAAGGGTTTTGATTTCGGTAACCTCGATGCTCTGAAAAGTTATATGACTACATCGGGCAATTCTTCTGGACTGCCTATTTTGGATGTCGATCTGAAAGATGCCAGAATGAGATTGCGAACCGCCTATGGAACGATTGGTATGGCGGTTGATGGTAGCGGTAATCTGGCGAATGGATTTCAAGGTAATCTTGCTGTTTCGATGCCTCATTTCTCATCAGAGGCTTGTCAGATAGAGAAAGGGCATCTCTTTCTAAAAACATCGGTTTCTTCTGGTAAGCCTTATTTGCATGGCCCTGTGACTGCTGAAACAATGCGTTGTAAGGCTGCGGACCTTTTCCTTAGAAAAATGGACGGTGTGATTGACGGCCATTTGAATAAGGCTTTGGATAACTGGGAAGGGGGCGCTTCAATATCAGCACCCGAAATCGCATCATCTGGCCAATCTCCGTGGCAATTATCTGCCGTGAGCGGTAGAGTTGCCGCAAAAGGCGATTTTCAGCAGGCAAAAGGCCAGATGGATATTTCAGGTCTAGAGCAGATGGCTTTGGTTTCTGGTGGAAAGTGGCACCTTGCCAGTAATTTTAATCTGCCTTTTGCTTATTTTTCCGATGCCAGAAAAGGCGACAGCCTATTGGTGGATTCTCATCTTTCCTTGGAAAATGCACATGTGAAAGCCGATTTTTCTAGCTTATCTGTTCCTGACGGCACGCCTTTATTCTCTTTAGTGCAACGGCTGCGGCAAAATTTAACTAAGCTGGCTGGAGATGTTTCTGCGGATACAGAAATATCTCTTGATAACCATCAAGGGAATTTGACTGCGACACTCAAAAAAGCGGTTGTTAGAGGCGCTACTGACCAAAAAATACAGTTTTCGGGGGCTGCTGATTGGCAAGAGAAACGCCAAATTCCTTGGCATTTTGGGGGCGATCTCTCTTTTAAAGGAGAAGGGCTTCCTACCGCTTTAGTTCATCTGAATCAGTTAGGCACTTATGGTGTGAAGGGAGAGGCCAAATTTGAGCCTTACCGCGACAATCTGGCTTCGATTACTTTGACGCCGGTTAGCTTTTTATATGAAAAACAGCATTTTGAGTTGAAAACGCAAGCCAACATTTCAGGGCCGATTGGCAATAATGGGCATGTGGATTCATTACTTTTGCCTATTGATGTTGAAGGCCAAGATAAGCGGATTGCTATTAACCGTAACTGTTTCAATCTGCGTGCTGAGAAATTGGTGATGTCAGGCATTACCAGTCAAAAAATAGTTTTACCGCTTTGTCCTGTAGAACAGTCATTTTTGCGGGTGGATAATGGTCGCCTGATAGAAGGCGGTGCGCGATTGGATAATCCTACAATTTCTGGGGTTATTAATAATCAGCCATTTACCCTTCGTGTAAAAACCTCTTCGCTGTTTCTTGGACGGCAATATGCCGAGTTAAGCGGTCTGCAATTTAATCAGAAAGGGGATGAAGGCGACGCTGATACGCATCTTTCTGTTGATCACCTGACAGCCAATCTTAATGGAATGGACGGTGAGGGTGATCTGACTGGTGTGTCAGGGCGTTTAGGAATGGTGCCTTTCCTTTTCAGTAATGGTGCAGCGCATTGGGAATGGCAAAATAAAGGTGGTGAGCGAAAATCTGAGAATACCGATATCGTGTTGCATGGTGCTGTGGATATTGCCGATGCGGATCAAGCTTCACCTCGATTTTTACCGATGCGTTCTCAAGATCTATTGATGCAAATCAATACCGAGCGACTTCATATTACGGCTGGTTTGGATAGGCCTATTGATATCCGTTCGGTCCATCTTTTGGATACGAGAATAGAGCATCATTTTTCGGATAGTCGCGGACATGTTTTATTTCATGTGAATAAAGTTGTTTTTGATAAAACGCTGCAACCTGAACAGATTACGCCGTTAAGCTTAGGTATTTTCGCTGATGTAAAAGGTTCTTTGTCAGGTCAGGGGCGAATCGATTGGCAGAACAAGAAAATTGTCAGCACAGGGGATTTCGTTACCAATGGTCTTGATTTTGCGGCTGCCTTTGGGACGGTTTCTGGGTTTAAAGGTAAGGTAGCTTTCTCTGATTTGTTAAATTTGAAAACGCCAGCCAATCAATTGGCGACTGTTGATGAAATCAACGCAGGCTTGGCGATCAAGGGGGGGCAGATTCATTATCAGCTCTTACCCAACAGGGTCATTGTCATTGAAAAAGGCAATTGGCCTTTCTTTGACGGCCATTTGACCCTTGATGGTGCGGTGCTGGATTTTGGGCATACGGGAATGCACAAGGTTGTTTTCCATGTTTCAGACATGGATAGCGCCCCGTTGGTTGATAATCTCCAATTAAAAAATCTGTTCGTGAGTGGTCGTTTCGACGGCGTACTTCCTATCGAATTCAGCGCTAATAGCGGCAAGATTGAAGGTGGCCATTTGGCGAGCCGAGTACCGGGGGGTGTCGTTAGTTATGTGGGCCCTGTTTCGAATGCCCATCAGGGCATGCTGGGTAAGCTGACCTTCGATGTCTTAAAAGGGGTTCGCTATGGGCATCTGGACGTTGGTTTGAATGGTAGCCTTGATGGGGACTTTATCAGTTCTATCCAGTTCGGCGGCGTTCGCGAGGTTGAGACCAAAGCGCCCCGTTCATATTTGGCGCGCGAAATGGAAAAGTTGCCTTTCCATTTCAATGTTCAGGTTAAGGCACCTTTCCGTGGATTACTGAACGCGATGCGTTCTTATAATAACCCGCGTTCAGTTCTTAATCAGTCCGAGTTGTCTAATGAAGGAGCCTTTTGACCTTAAAAAGGAAAAAACGATCATATATCAACAATTATATTAGGATGAAATATGAGGCAGAAGACCGGAGTAATAGAGAAAGGCTTTCTTTTCGTCAGCTTGTTGATGGTGGGGGGCTGTATCTCGGTGAAGGCACCTGATAAACCCATTGAGATTAACCTTAATGTTAATGTCCGGCAGGAGGTTGTCGTTCATCTTCAAAAGGATGCTGGCGACTTTATTCAAAATAATCCGGAGTTATTCCCGCAATGATCGATATCAAAATGAAATGGCCGAAAGGCATTATCAAGGCAGCTCTGTTTATAGGCTTGTCTTTGGCTGTCCCTTCTTTTGCTCAAGGCGGTGATGATATTTTACAATCAGCCATAGCCAATGGCGTGATCGGTGAAAAAATTGATGGCTATATGGGCTTTGCCCAAACGCCCCCTCCTGCTGTTAAGACTGCGGTTGATGCTTTGAACATCAAAAGACGAGCCGCCTATACCTCAGAAGCCGCAAAACGTGGGGTTACTGTTGAGGAATGGGCTGTTGCGGTTGGCTGTAAAACTTTGGCAAGCCGTGTTCAGAACGGGCAGTTCTATGCTTTGTCAGATGGCAAATGGCAGAAAAAAAATGGCTTGATCGCTTTACCTTCTACCTGTGGATAAAAAGGGGCGGCTATTAGGTGACTTTCTACCTGTAAATAGGCCATAATTTACAAAGTTAGTCGCTTTTTTTATAAAAGAGACGATAGAGATATAAAAAAACTTCGGTTTTTCATTCTCTGTGCTTTGAGTTGACTTGCAACGGCCGTCTTCTTAAAAAAGACCTACTTGACGAGATAGTTACTCGTCATGCTGAATAGCATTTATCCTTGAAATTCAAGGGGTTGAAATTCAAAGGATAGCGAGTTGGCGATGGTGAGTAACGATTCTAATAAAGGGCTGGGACCACAAGATCCGAGGATGGCAGAATTAGAGGCCATGCTTGCGACGAGCAGAAGAGATTCTGAAAGTCGTCAGGCAAAAGCCAATAAACCTGCAGCCAAAGGTTTTGCTCAAGGAAACAGAGTGTTGACTGAGATGATTGCGGGCCCGGCTGGTGGCGGACTTATCGGGTGGTTGTTCGATCGCCTGATTGGAACTAAACCAATATTTCTGATCATATTTCTTCTATTAGGGGTCTGTATTGCGTTTAGAAATGTGGTACGGATTTCTCGTGAACATCCGGAGTGAATCCTGTATGTTCTTTAATGGATAGATAGCTAGGGGCTCGTAATATGGCTGCTACTAATAATGTAGACCCCATGCATCAGTTTACCGTGGAGCCTTTGCATGGGCTTCATATCGGAAAATATGATATTTCCTTCACCAACTCCGCTCTCTGGATGGTGATTGCAATGGCCGCTCTTGCTATTTTTATGGCAGGTGGTCGGAGGAAGGCGTTGATTCCCGGTCGCTGGCAGATGGCCGTGGAAGTCATGACTCGCTTTGTTAACGATATGGTCAGCACAAACATCGGTCCAAAAGGCCGTCCGTTTACCCCGCTGATCTTTACCCTTTTTATGTTCATCCTTTTCGCCAATATGCTTGGATTGGTTCCTTTATTCGGTCTTTTGCCGGGTGCAGAGCCTTTCACGTCAACCAGTCATGTTACCGTTACGGCAACGCTGGCGGCGATAGCTTTTGGTACCGTGCTTGTTGTGGGTTTCACGCGTCATGGACTCGGCTTTTTCAAGCTGTTTGTGCCGCATGGTACCCCCATGGCACTTATTTGGCTGATCCCCGGGATTGAAGCCTTTTCTTTCGTTTTACGTCCTTTCAGTCTTGCGCTTCGTCTTTTCGTTGCCATGACTGCAGGGCACGTTCTTTTGGAAGTTCTGGCTAACTTTATTGTCAACCCGCCGGTTCAATCTGCCTCGCCTGCTTTCCTTGCAGGTTATTATACCCTAGTGGGTATCCCGACCTTTCTATTAATGATTGGTATTTCTGCGCTTGAATTTTTGGTTTGCGCCATTCAAGCATATGTTTTCGCCTTGCTTACGTCGCTCTATTTGAACGACGCGATCAATCTTCACTGATTTCCCAGTATATGGAATGGTAAAGGAGTATTGTCATGGACGTTGAAGCTGCAAGAGTGCTCGGTAAGTTAGTTGGTGGTGGTGTTGCTGCTGTTGGTGCCGGTGTTGCTTCCGTTGGCGTTGGTAGCGTTTTCGCTGGCTTTCTTGAAAGTGCACTGCGTAATCCGGCTGCTGCCGATGGCCAGCAGGGTCGTTTGTTCATCGGTTTTGCCGCTGCTGAACTTTTGGGTCTTCTGTCATTCGTTATCTCGATTCTGCTGATCTTCGTTGCCTGATTTTCAGGTTTTCGCAGTATTTTTCGCACCGGCTGTTTTTTCAGCCGGTGTTCGAAAAATGCAGTAAGTTCAGTTAAGGAACAGCGTTAAAACTGTTCTTAGATAAAGTCTGGATGCGATCATGCCTCAGATAGCCCAGCTTGCCTCTACTTACGCTTCCCAGATTTTCTGGATGCTTGTCGTATTTGGTATTATCTATTTCGGTATTGCCAAAACCATGCTCTTGAAAGTTGAATCCACGATGGATTCCCGTGATAGCAAAATCTCTGATGATCTTGCTGCTGCGGAAGCTGCCCATAAAGCAGCAAAAGAAGCGGATGAGGCATGCCAGTCGCGTCTCGCCAAGGTTCGTTCCGAAGCACAGGCCCGCTTGCAGGCCGCTAAAGAACAATCCTCTAAAGATGCGTCCCAACAAAATGCTGCGGCCAATGCCGATTATGATCATCGGATCGATTCCGCTAGAATGCGGATCGCCGAAGAGAAATCTAAGGTAATGGCCGATCTTGAGAATATCGCGACCGATATCGCTCACGATATTGTCAAGCAGATCACTGGCCGCTCTGTTCCCAAAGAACAGGTTACCAAAGCTGTAGCACAAGTTATTTCTGCTGATATGGTCTGAGGGAGATTACCTAATGGCTAATACAACTCAGACTTCAGCGCCAGCTTCTCCGGCGACGTCTGAAGCGATGCCTCAGACCGCCCCTGCGGCGCCGAAGGTAACGGCGACAACGGAGGCACCGGGTGGTGTCCAACCGGAAGCCCACGAGTCGACTTTTCTTGGATTAAGTGGCCCGGCTTGGGTTTCTACTTCCATCATTGTCTTTTTGCTCATTCTGGTCTGGAAAAAAGTCCCGTCTCTTATTACGTCGGCTCTTGATAAACAGATCGATGAAATTCGTAGTCGCCTTGGTGATGCTGAACGCTTGCGCAAGGAAGCTGAAGTTTTAAAAGCCGAGTATGATGAGAAAACGCATCAGGCTTCAAGTGAAGCCGAAGCGATCATCGAGCGGGCGAAAGAAGATGCAAGCAGCATTGTTGCTGATGCTAAAACTCAATCCCAGCAATTGGTAGAACGTCGTCAGAAAATGGCGACCGAACAGATTGCTGCTGCAGAACAGGAAGCTATTGCTGAAATTCGGCAAACGGCTGCCAAGTTGGCACTTCAAGCTGCGACCCAAATCATTCAAAAACAGAATGATGCGCCGCATGATAAGGTTTTGATAGATCAGACAATCGATTCTTTGAACCAGCAGGGCAAACGCCTTAACTGATTGGATTGTTATGTCTGACCAAATCGGCGTCGTCGCCTTTGCGACGGCGCTTTTTTGTTGTCTTGTGTAAAAGTCAAATGACATGATTGTTTTTGTTAAAATAGTTTAACGGCCTTGTTTTGATCAGAGGTCGCCTTAACTCTTTTATCTGGTGAAATGATTATTGAGATCATTTTAAAGATTTTTCAAAAATAAGATGGATGAGGCACGGTCTGATTAGTGAATCCCAAGAAGCAGATCGTTTCAGCGAAAAACAACCTTTGGATGTTTTTAAAGGAACCGATCACCCTGACCTTGAAAAGGGCGTTGCGGCGATCAGCAATGTTTTAAAAACGCTGCCCATGCGCCCCGGGGTTTACCGGATGTATGATAGTAAGGGTAATATCCTTTATGTGGGTAAAGCTCGTGCCTTAAAAAATCGTGTTGCCAATTATACCCAGATATCGGGCCTATCCCGTCGTATCCAACGCATGGTCTCCCAAACGCGGAGCATGACGATTGTCACGACGACAACCGAATCAGAAGCGTTGCTGTTAGAAGCGCAGCTGATCAAGCGATACCGGCCTCCTTACAACATTTTGCTGCGTGACGATAAAAGCTTCCCTTATATTCTATTGAAAGAAGAGGGGACTTTCCCGCAATTTCCATCATTGCAAAGGCATCGTGGCGTAAGGCGGGCAAAAGGACATTATTATGGTCCCTTTGCAAGCGCGGATTCGGTCACCCTGACTTTGAATAGTTTGCAGAAACTATTTTTATTACGATCATGTTCGGATAGCTTTTTCAGAAACCGTAAGCGGCCTTGTTTGCTTTATCAGATAAAGCGCTGTTCTGCGCCCTGTGTCGATCGTATTTCTGATGCTGATTATCATGATTTAGTCGTCGATACGCGCGACTTTCTTGCCGGAAAATCAACGAATGTGCAGCAAAAGCTCGTTTCATCTATGGAGCAAGCTTCAGATGCTCAGAATTATGAATTAGCGGCTGTTTATCGTGATCGATTAAGGGCTTTAACCTTTATTCAGAACCATCAGGCGATCAATAGCGGCAACTTAAGCAATACAGATATCTTTGGCGTAGAAAGTCGGGCTGGCTTGGTCTGTATTCAGGTGTTCTTTATTCGTAACCGTCAGAATTGGGGACATCACGCTTATTTCTTGAATCATGTTGATGATCAAGCTTTGCCGGATGTGCTGCAAAGCTTTTTGGGGCAATTTTACGAAGACAAGATTGCACCGAAAGATATTCTGACCAATTATATCCCTAGCGACACAGAGGTTCTGGAAGAGGCGTTATCTTCGCAGCGCGGCTATAAGGTAAAATTTCATCAGCCCCAGCGCGGTGATTTGAAAAAATTACTCGATAATGCCGTTCGTAATGCCAAAGAAGCGATTGAGCGTCGCTTGGCTGAGGCATCCACTCAGCAACAGCTGTTAAAAGAAATGGTTGATCTCTTCCATCTGGACAAAATGCCCGACCGAATAGAGGTTTACGATAACAGCCATATCATGGGCACGAATATGGTGGGTGCAATGATTGTCGCGGGCCCTGAAGGGTTCCGACGGAACAGTTACCGTAAATTCAATATCAAATCCCAGACAATTAATCCGGGAGATGATTTTGAAATGATGCGTGAGGTTTTAACGCGTCGTTTCTCACGATTGGAGCGCAGTGATCCTGATCGTTCTAGCGGCGAGTGGCCTGATCTTTTGCTGGTTGATGGCGGTAAGGGGCAGGTTCGTGCTGTGAAAGAGATTCTGGCCGAGCAAGGCATTTCAGATGTGTCGATAGTGGGTATCTCGAAAGGGCCTGATCGTCATGCTGGACGTGAGCATTTCCATTTGGTGGATGGCAGTGAATATGCCTTGCCGCCGAATAGCGGTTTGCTTTTTTATCTTCAGCGGTTGAGGGATGAAGCGCATCGTTTTGCGATTGGCACCCATCGAGCAAGACGAGCCAAGAATATGACGGCTAGTCCTTTGGATGATGTGCCAGGGATTGGTCCTACCCGAAAAAAAGCGTTGTTATTACATTTTGGAACGGCACGCGATGTCAAAAATGCTTCACTGCCGGAATTGGAAAAAGTGAACGGCATTTCTTCTGCTATAGCGCAACAAATTTATGACTTTTTCCATAATAGCCCTGCGTAAGATAACCCAAATACACCCCTAATCATGACAAGGATGTAATGAAGGCTGTTTCTGTTCCTGCTTTATTTTTAACCAGCCGTTCTCATGCTGAGAATGGAGCTATTATCCGGGTGCTGACAGCAGGCGGGTTGCGGGCGGGATATGTTCAGGGCGCGCATTCTCGTTATCGTCGCCCTTTGCTGCTTGCAGGGAATTACTTGCAAGCGAGCTGGCGTGAAAAACTTGGCCGTTCATTGCCTTCTATTACTTTGGAGTTGCTCCATAGTCGAGCAAGGGTAATAGGCCATCCCTTACCAGCGCTTTTCTTAAGTTGGATATGCCCGTTTACCGCCGCGATTTTGCCAGAAGCACAGCCAGAACCTTATCTATTCCAAAGTTTAAAGAGGCTCTTGGATATTGTCGAAGAAACGGCTGAGCCTCTTCTGTGGATGGCTGAGCTGGTGCGCTTTGAATTATTATTGCTGTCGGAATTGGGATATGGGCTGCAACTGTCCAGTTGCGTTATGACAGGGCAAGATGACCATCTGGAATGGGTTAGTCCCAAGCATCACGCCGCCGTCAGTCAGCAGGCCGCAAAAGGCTATGAAACAAAATTATTGGCATTGCCGCCTTTTTTGAAAATACCGAGATCTGTTTTCTTTTGTGATTTACCTGACAAAAATGCTTTGCAACAAGGGTTGAAACTAAGTGGATTCTTTTTGCGGTACCATTTCGACGCCCCTTATTATCGTCGTTTTTTTGAAGTCAGGCAGCGTCTTATTAGAAATTTCATGGCATCTTTTGAACAAGATGTTCTCCCATGAGTATTTTCTAATAGGGGAGGGGCAAAGAAGTGTGATTAAAAAATGAGAAACGTTGCTCTTGCCTGTATTCTTGGTTTCTCTGCCCTTATGGGCGTTTCTGCTAAAGCCGAAAAAGCACCACCTCCGACTATCCCTTATTGGAGCGTATGGGCTGATCATCAGGGGGTAACCCATCAAACCCGATGCGCGCTTCATAATTTAGCATTGCAAGATTTTGCTCATACTGATCATCCCGAATGGGTGTCACAACAAGATCATGCCACAAAACGATATGTGTTCAATATTATGCCAGTCGGATGGATTGGAAATTGGCATAAAAACCCAGAACCTCAATGGATTATCCCGTTGTCAGGACGTTGGTTTGTCAAAACGACTGATGATAAATCTGTGGAGATGGGTGCTGGAGAAATGTCTTTTGGCGGGGATCAGGCGGCCAAAATGATTAATGGCCGTCAAGGGCATATTTCTGGAAGCGTTGGTAATCAGCCTGCCAAGGTTTTGATTATCCAATTAAACGCCATACCCCATAATCACGCACATCCTGAATGTGCAGCAGGTGGCTCGCCTATTCAATAAAAGGCTATATCTCGCTTTCCAAGCTAGCGGTCAGAGCCGCCGTCAATGCTTTGACTTTCTTCTGCCTCCATTGGGGCAGGGGGGCCATAAGCCAGTATTGCATTTCACTTTCTGTGATAGCGCCGAATTGCTGTAATTTTTGGCTTTCGAGTAAGTCTTTTGCCAAAACGAGTGGCACGCGACAGCGTCCTAATCCTTTCAAGGCAGCGATGATGGCTAGTCCTGCATGAGCGACCTGTAAAATAATAGGCGTGTCGGGATCATATTCGGCATCCGGCCATTCGATAAATATTTCTGGGGAGTCCGGTAATCCTACAGTCACCATTAAACCGTCGCTGAGGGTGACGGCTTCATGATTACCGGGATCATCCGTATAATTGATCGCGACATCCAGATTAGCTTGTGTGAAATCAAGGTCTTTTTCAATAGCCAGAAGTGTAAACTTGATATCCGGATTTTGACGGTGATATTCCGCCAATCTTGAAAGAAGCCAGGATTCTGTAAAATCGCGAGGTGCCGCGATTGTTAGCCTTTTTGACGACTGTCCGGCCTGCATTCTTTGGACAGCTTCTTCAAATTTTAGGAAGCCCTCTCTTAGGGCATCGAGTCCGGCTAACGCTTCGGGGGTAAGCTCAAGCCCTTTGGCATTACGACGGAATAGGACAACGCCTAAGGTGTCTTCTAATGCCCTGATCTGCTGCCCAACGGCCGCAGGAGTCACGGCTAATTCGTCAGCGGCACGGGTAAATGATAAGTGGCGAGCTGCCGCATCCATTACCCGTAAGCCGTTAAAGGGTAGATGTGTCCGCTTCATAACCGATATTCCTTTGCTGACATCTCTACCCTTCTTATGATTCTGACAATCTATGCTTTCGAGCGGCTTATAATCCGATTTTACGTAGTGCCTGATCCAGATCTTCTTTCAGATCCTCGACATCTTCCAGCCCGACGCTGAAACGCAGCATATCTTCGGTGATGCCCATGGCTAAACGCTCTGGTTCGGCGACGCCGCTATGGGTCGTCGAGCAAGGATGCGTCATCAAGGAACGGGTGTCGCCAAGATTGTTAGAGATGTCGATCAGTTCAAGATTATTCAGCAGTGAAAGTGCCTGTTGGCGATCTTTACCCAAGAACAGAGCCAGAACCGTTCCACCCGTCTTCATCTGTTTTTTCGCAAGCGCATACTGCGGATGTGATTTTAGACCCGGATAAGAAATGCGAGGAAGACGCGTTTCAAGGAACTTAGCTAAAATTTGAGCATTTTCGCTTTGACGAATGCTACGCAATTCAAGCGTTTCCAGTCCTTTCATGACCACCCATGCGTTGAAAGGTGACAAATTAGGACCCGTATTACGGATGAACGGCACCAGCGTTTCGTTGACGAATTTGTTGCTACCTGCGACGGAGCCAGCGAGAACACGTCCCTGACCATCCATCATTTTTGTTGCAGAATAAGCAACAACATCGACTCCAAATTCCATCGGTTTTTGGATGACGGGGGTGCAGAAAGCGTTATCGACAACTGTCAGGATGCCAGCTTCTTTGGCGACGTTACAGACCGCTTCGATATCGACCAGTTCAAGCGTTGGATTGGTCGGTGTTTCAAAGAAGAACAACTTGGTGTTGGGCTGGATAGCATCTTTCCATTGCTGGACATCTGCACCGTCAACCACCGTGGCCGTGATACCAAAGCGTGGCAATAACGAATCAGACAACCAACGGCAGGAGCCAAAAGCGACCCGTCCGATAACAAAGTGATCGCCGGCAGAAAGTGCAGACAACAAGACAGAAGTCATGGCGGCCATGCCGGTCGACATCGTACGGGAGGTCTCAGCGCCTTCCATTAATGCCAGTTTTTCTTCCAGCATCATGACAGTCGGGCTTTGCATACGGGAATAGATCATTCCCTCTTGCTCGCCAGCAAAGCGTTCTGCTGCGTCTTCTGCCCGTTCATAAGAATAGCCGGAGGTTAGGAAAAGAGCTTCGCTCGTTTCGCCAAATTCCGAACGGACAAGACCGCCTCTGATCGCCTGTGTCGCTGGACGCCATTTACGCGTTATATTCCGGTCAAGTCCGGTATACCGTTTCATAATTTTTTCCTGTCTCTGTAAAATGCGAAAAGCGCTGCCTGAATACCTATAGGGGATATGGGTAGATCAGTTAAGAGCGGCTAAAACAGCATTCCCCATTTCGGACGTGGACATGTTGCCACCCAAATCAGCCGTGCGTGCGCCTTTTTCGAGAGCGGTTGCGACCGCTTTTTCGATGCGGGCGGCATCATCTTCACGTTTCAGAGTATAACGCAGCATCATCGCACCGGAGAGAATCGTACCCAGTGGGTTTGCTTTGCCCTGTCCAGCGATATCGGGAGCTGAACCGTGAATTGGTTCGTAGAGACCCTTATTCTCGCTATTTAAGGATGCAGAAGGCAGCAACCCGATGGAGCCGACACAAGCAGAAGCCAGATCAGAAAGAATATCGCCAAAGAGATTGCCGGTAATAATTACGTCAAACTGGTCTGGTGCGCGAACAAGCTGCATCGCGGCATTGTCGACATACATATGGCTGAGCGCAACATCAGGATATTCCTGAGCTACTTCTAGAACAATAGTCCGCCACAATTGGGAGGTTTCTAAAACATTGGATTTGTCGATTGAGCAAAGATTGCTGCTGCGCGTGCGAGCCGTTTCAAAGCCGATGCGTGCAATGCGTCTTACTTCGTCTTCGTTATAACGCATCGTATCGAAGCCTTCGCGACGGTTTTGATCGTCTTTGCGCTGGCCACGTGGGGTTCCAAAATAGACGTCACCCGTTAATTCACGGACGATCATAAGATCGGTACCGGATATTCTGTTTTCTTTGAGAGGCGATTCTGCCTGCAATTCAGGGAATAGGCGAGCGGGTCTCAGATTTGCGAACAGATCAAGTTCTCTTCTAAGACCTAAGATTGCCTGTTCCGGACGCAATGCGCGTTCCAGATGGTCACATTCTGGATCACCAACGGAACCAAACAGAATAGCATCCGTGCTACGGCATAATTTTAAGGTTTCTTCCGGTAACGGGCTTCCAGTTACTTTCCATGCTGCGCCACCGATTAAGGCTTCGTCAAATTCGATTTCCTGACCAACAACTGCCTTTAATATTTTTACGGCTTCAGCTGTAATCTCGGGGCCGATTCCATCTCCGGCCAACAATGCAATGCGCATGGGGCACTCCTTCTACCTAATGTTTTTAAAGGCCATGCCGTAACCAACATAAGAGCGCAAGCTTTTGAATAGAAAATGCCAAAAAATAGAATTTAAGACAGGAAACGATAACTTTATCGAAAAGAAATATTACTAAAATTTAAAATAACCTTCTCCGCTTATCTCATGAATAGAGCGTCGCATATTTGAAAATTTCATTCGGCGGCTATGCGATTCTTCGAGTGGTATTGTCGTATTCGGGTGTCCGACCGCTATTGCGGCATCGATATGGTAGCTTTCAGGTACCTTTAAAATTTCCCGTGCTTTATCGAAATAAACGCCTGTCATGGGACGGGTTGCCAGCCCCATTTGGGTTGCCTGTAAGGCCATAGCCATCCATGCGGCACCCGCATCGAAACTATGACTGGGAGCATCTTGTTCGATGCCGCTGATCGGGGAGGTCAGAGTCGTTTTTGAAATGATGAAAATGATAGCGGCGGCCTGCTTTGCCCAGCTGCGATTACCTTCGACCAGCAATTCAATAAATTCTGGCCAGAGCGCGGTATCACGCATGGCATAGACAAAGCGCCATGGCTGAGAATTATAGGCAGAAGGTGTCCAGCGGGCAGCTTCTAGCAAGGAATAAAGCGTGTCTTCTGTAATTTTTTCTGAAGAAAAAGACAACGGTGACCAACGTTTTAGAAAAACAGGATCAATGGGGTAATCTGAAATGCGGGATAAAGAATGGTTTTTAGAGGTGTGAGGCTGGGACATTCAGTTATTCCTTGGCCGTGAAGAGCGATAAAAACGGCCATATTCTGATGTGAAGTCAGTTTCTGGCTAATTCGTCAAATGGGTGGCGGATGATTTGTAGAATGCAAATAATTTAAAATTATTATCGATATTTCTATTTTGGGTTAATTTAGGGATTAATCCCGTTTTTTTAAATTTAAATATTTTGTTTCTGATTTTAATATTTACGATTGATCGCGTATGGTCATGCTTTGCGTCTCCGCAAACCTGCTTAGTTTAAGTTTCTAGCATAATTGACCGAATAGCCAGCGAAGCCTTGTTCAAAGAGGCCGCAAAAATCATAGAAAAAGCAGGGCATGTTTCATGTTATCGATAAGTATAAAGTTGAGAGGTAATGGGGCGTTTGTCTGGTTGATTATGTTTGAGCATAAGCCGAAATGTAAAAATCCTTTTTGTTGATCTTGAAGTAACGGCTTCTTTGTTATTTGTCGTTTTTAAATAGCCTCTTTTTCTCAAATGATAACATTTGTCATTATATTTTAATGAAAATGATAAATGATGCAAAAGATCATTTGCACCATCTGATAATATTTAAATTTTTTGAGAATCTATTTGATACTCTATAGTACGGTATATGTTTATAGATAAAGATAAATTTAAATATTTAAGAGTTGATGCCGTAGATTAATATAAGGAAAGCCTTTTTAAAAATACTGAACAGTATTTTATATTTAAGAATGACTTTGTCTTTTTAGATGAAATGAATTTTTGTCTACTGACAAAACTCGGTTTTTCTGTTAAGAAAACGCATCACATAATAATGAATAAAAAATAATAAAAATATCTATTGTTTAGAAAAATTTAAAAATAATGTTTGGGGCTGGCTCCTCTTCAAGAGGTGAGATATTCGATCATGAAAGAAAAATTGGCATTTATTCTGGGAGGCGTCGCTATTCTCATTGCATCTGGCGTTTTCCTGTTATGCCGATCTGGTCGGGCTTCGGATATCATTTCTAAAACAATTAAATCGACTTCTCCGGTAAGACTTTATGCCGAAGATGCTAGGAATAATTATATCAACAACAAGATTACCCGGCATTTCGAACGCTATGACTTGGATCATGACCAAAAGATAAGCCGTGATGAGTATTTGGCAGGACGGAGAAGAGCGTTCGAACGGTTAGATAAAAATCACGATAATGTGCTAACTTTTGATGAATATGCGGCGTCGGCAAGTAGTCATTTTGATCAGGCTGACCAAGATCATGACGGTTTTTTAAATAGAGAAGACTTTGCAACGATAGATAAAAAGAGAATTCATGAAGAAAGAAATATAGATAAGTAATTATCTGTTAATTTTTGAGAAAAAATTCTGATTTATATTTTTTATGCGTTAAATTTGAGTTTTGAGATTGTTGGTGTCTTTTTGAATGCAGATATAGAAAAGCACAGAACAAAATATTTGTCCTGTGCTTTTTCTAAAAAATCGTCGCTGCAAAATAAATGAATAATTAGATGGTGATCGTCAAATCACCCAATTTATCCGTTAATTTGTTATTTTCCGCATAATCGACTGGGCAGGCGATAATGGAAATGCCATCATCAGCCAGTGCTTTTTCGATTACGGGCAATAACATGTCAGCGCTCGTGATTTCGTAGCCTTTGGCGCCAAAGCTTTCAGCATATTGAACGAAATTAGGATTGGTGAAGTCGACATCACGATGATGCTTTATTTCCAAATCCATTTTCCATTTGATAAGACCGTAAGCATCATCGACCCAAATCAGGACAACCAGCGGAATGTTTTCGCGGGTCGCGGTTTCGATTTCCTGTGAATTCATCAAGAAAGAACCGTCACCCATCACTGCCAGAACTTTCTGTTCAGGACAGGCTAGCTTGGCGGCTAAAGCACCCGGAAGAGCAAAAGCCATCGTCGAAAGACCATTGGAAATCAAGCAAGTGGACGGCTTCTGGGTTGGGTAAAGGCGAGCCATCCACATTTTGATAGCGCCGGTATCAGCCAGAACGATGTCGTCATCGCCCATCGCTTTTCGGATATCAGAAATAATCCGCTGTGGTTTCAGAGGGAAACTCTGATCATCAGCATTTCCGTCCAGTTCTTCTTTTTTGATTTGTTTGATTTTGGCGTGATTGTCGAATTTTGGGAAGGTTGTGTTTTTCAATCCGTCAATCAAGGCTTCTAAAGATTTATCAATATCGGCTTCGATCGCGATATCAACAGGATAGGCCGCATCAATATCTTCAGCAAAGTGATGAATATGAACAATCTTTTTGTCATGGGCCGGATTGATTTTTGACGGTGCAAATTCTTGCAATTCATAGCCAACCGACAAGATCACATCCGCTGCATCAAAAGCAAAATTTTCATAGTCACGACGCATGAAACCCGCCACGCCCAAAGCATTGGGATGGCGATCGGGAATAACGCCTTTAGCCATGAAGGTGGTTGCAACCGGAACATTCAACAGTTCAGACAAAGCAATAAGCTGCTTTGACGCATGGCTACGAGCAACGCCATGTCCGGCCAGAATGATCGGCTGTTTGGCTGTTTTGATCATATCGATCGCAGCAGCAACTTGATCGGCATCTGGTGCCGTTTTATGAACCGGATGAACCGTAATCGGCTTGAGATCGGCCGAGACATCGGATTCTTCGAGGTCCTGAGGCACAGCCAGATAAACGGCACCCGGGCGTTCCCGCTGTGCAAGATCAAAAGCTTTCCGCATCATTTCCGGCACAGATGCCGGTGTTAGGATGGTGTCTGACCATTTGGTAACAGGAGCAAACATCGCCTGAAGATCAATATATTGATGCGATTCTTTATAGATACGGTTGAGGCCAACCTGAGCACTGATAGCGACCATAGGCGTGCTATCTGTTTGAGCATCGGCGACACCGAGTAAAAGATTGATAGCACCAGGCCCCAAAGTTGCGGTGCAAACACCGGCTTTCCCCGTGAGGCGACCATACATATCCGCCATAAAGGACGCACCCTGTTCATGGCGCACCAGAATAAAACGAATAGAGGAATCTGCCATTTCATCAATCAGGCGGATATTTTCTTCCCCCGGAATACCAAAAACATATTCGACGCCTTCGGCTTCAAGGCATTTAACTAACAGCTTCGCCACCGTAGACTTTGTATCAGACATAAAAGAAAGAACCTTTTTGACGTAGCGTTTCCGATTCTGGAATGCCGGAGTTTCCTTACATAATTTAACTGGCAGTTAGAAGAATAAATCCTCCCATAGAGATAATAGATAAAATTGTGCTAAAAAATAAAGTCGAAGCCATATCCCGTTCCATGAGTTGATATCGTATTGCGAGCATGGTGGTAATGGCAGCGCTTGGTATAGCCATAGTGATTGTTGTCTGTTCAATGACAATGGATGGCATTTTATTTATCGACGCAAGAACCCATACCATTATTGGAATAATAATATTTTTAGACAAAACTAATGATGCGACGATTTTATTTAAAATAACTTTATGTGAATATAAAATTATGCCTGATGAAAATAAGGCGACGCCTCCGGTGGCCTTTCCCAAAAGCATTAAAGACGATTTTACTGTTTCTGGAAAAGGAATAGAGAGGAAAACAAAAGCCAACGCAAGAATAGGAGCAATCACAATCGGTTCAGTAAAGGCATGAGCTAGATGATGAAAAAAAGAGCTACCCGTGGCTATTTTGCCAGTATCTGTTTTACGGGCATAAGCCGGTAAAAGCATGATTGTGACAGGCACCTGCACAATATTCATCATCAGGCTACAAACGGAAACCAATAAGGTGCTACCCGAGCCAAATAGATGTCCCAAGACTGTAATACCAACAAAAGGGACAGCTGGCGCGCCAACAGAAAGAGAAATCAGCGCGGCTTCATTGAGAGGACGGCGGCAGACAAAATGGCTAATGGCTAAAGTTAAGAAATATCCCCCGCCCATGGCACAGATCAGGATAGAAACCGCCGAACCTGATGATAAATTTGCGCTTTTGGGATTGATAGAATCCCAGAAAATAAGGTCATCGGTAAAGCATAGCGCAAGACCATCTTATTCAAGATAGCGGCCTGATTAGCTGTAAAATCGCCTCGCCATCCAGCAAAGAAACCTATCATCAAAGTAATTATAATCGGTAGTAAAGCCGCTATAATAACTTCTAGCATAACTGTTTCCTTTGTCTGGCTTATGTCGGGTGTTCCGAATTTGGCGCGGAATTAATTCATATAATAAAATTATCTTTTTCAGAAGGCTTTCGGGTTCAGGTATTGTTTGTGATCCACGACCGTCTGATGGTTTTTATAAAAAAGACGCCACCAGTAAAACTGATGGCGTCTTGTCAAACTTTGGATTTTCAAAAAACCGAAAAAGAAAAGTCTGTTTTAAACCTGATTTAGGTTAGTCGGGATCAATAACCACCCTGACGGACATAACCCCAATCGGTGCTGACCGGGCGACCGGTACGGGCTGCTTCATAGATGGCCTGAATCAGGCGAACATCCTGCATACCTTCTTCACCCGGGCTACGAACCGGTTTGTTGTTGATGACGGCTTCAGCCAGATGATCCAACTGTGCAGAGAACTGGTTGTTCGCTGGCATGACGAACTGTGGCATCATGGACTGGTTGGCATGACCTGGGGTCTGAACCGAGATCAAGTTCTGGTAATAGCCGGTTGCCGGATCCATCAACAGAACGGCTTTGTCACCCTGCACCGAGAAGCGCGAAGTGGTCGTGGTTGAATAGGAGGATGCACCATGAGACAGGGCACCGCTTCTGAAGCGCATCTGCCAAATGATACGATCTTCAACTTCAACGAAGCGTTCGTCGTTCGGATCGCTGTAGGTGTAAGCACGGACTTCGATCGGTTCTTCACCCATCAAATAACGGGTGCCGTTCAAGCCGTAGATACCGATATCCATCAAAGAACCGCCGCCAGCGAGTTCGCGACGCAAACGCCACTGCTGTGCAGGATCGTTTTGATCCATAACGTCTGAGTTGTCAGTGGTAACCATGCCCACTTTACCCAGCTGGTTTTCACGGATCAATTTAACCGCAGCACGGTTCATTGGATCGTAATGGCAACGATAGCCGATCATCAGCTTTTTGTTGGCTGCCTTAGCGGCATCAATCATGCGCTGGCAGTCTGCAACTGAGGTTGCCATCGGCTTTTCGCACATAACATGCTTGCCGGCTTTGAAAGCGCGGACAGCAAATTCAGCGTGCAAAGAGTTCGGGAGAATGATGTAAACAGCGTCGATTTTCGGATCTTTAGCGATCTTATCGAAGTTGCTGTAATCATAAATTTTGCGGGGATCGACACCGTATTCAGCAGCAACGATTTTTGCTTTTTCAGCGTTACCGCTGACCAAAGCTTCGATGCGTGAATGCTGGCAACCAGCAAAACCCGGCAAGATCTGGTTCAGGGCATATTTACCCAGACCAACGATGGCATAACCAAAGCGACGATCTTCTGGCATCGGGCGGATGGCATAAGGCATCGGGCGACCAGCTGGCGTGGTCGGAACCTGGCTAGCACCGGCCGGAAGGGTCGCTGCCTGAGCTTTCGCGCTGAGACCGCCTGCCAATGCACCGGCAGCGGCGAGACCAACACCACCACCGACGAGAGCGCGGCGGGTCATGTTAGGCGTACGGGAAGCGTTGTCATCCGTTGCTGAAACAGCATTGGAAAGATTATCTGAAGACGAGGTTTTGTTCGTCATAATCCTTATTTCTTTCTTAACTGACCGACAATTCAGATAAAGTTCGTATCCGCTATTGCCTTTGGGGAACCGTTATCTGACCCGCCGGTTTTTTCAGAAAACATTCGGCAAAAGACCGAGGCTTTAAGTTATGAGGCTATAAAGCTTTATTTTCCGAAAAACGGTTTAGATTGTGGACAGTCCTAATACGGTAATATTCATTCGGCAATATACTGATTGGTAAGCGCTGTCAGATAATTATTTCTCGTGGGTGATCGTTAATTTCGAAGAAATTTTTTTTATTAGTTTTGCCGCATAATTTTTAAAAAGAAATAGGGAATTCTTGACAAAAATGGCGGCTATTAACCATAGCTTCTATGTTTTGAATAATTTTATGTGAAGAAAAATTAATTAATGCTGCTTTATCAAGCTTATATGGAGCCAGAAATATTTCTCGAAATTTTAAAAACTATTTATTGAGGCCGAAATTGAAGTAAAAAAATGGAAAAAATATCCAATTTTTTGTTTTAATATTTTAATTTTGAGAAATAATAAGTTCAGAAAGATTGAATCTATAAATATAAAAAATATCGATAAAAGATAAATGATATTTATCTTTTATCGATAGCTGATCTTGCAGCAGAACAAAAAACCTAAAAAAGGCTATTGTTCCGCATGAGGTGCCTTCAAAAAAGCGTCTTCAGATATCCATTTATCCAAGGCCTGACGCGCCCTATCTGCCATCATCGCTTTACGCTGTTTTTTGGGATGCTTTTCTTCAATAGGTGGGAAAAGACCAAAATTAACATTCATTGGCTGGTAATGATCAGGATCTGCATTTTTCGTGATATGGCCTAATAAGGCACCCAAAGCGGTTTCAGCCGGAGGTAGCGGAACTTGCTGTTCAAGCTTATCAGCGGCGGTAAAGATACCTGCTAATAATCCAATAGAAGCGGATTCAATATAGCCTTCACAGCCAGTAATCTGACCTGCGAAACGAATATCTGTCCGTGTTTTGAGACGTAAATATTCATCGAGCAGAACCGGAGAGCGAAGGAAGCTGTTCCGATGCATTCCGCCCAATCGAGCAAATTCAGCATTTTCTAACCCAGGGATCATTCTGAAAACACGAATTTGTTCGGCATATTTTAATTTGGTTTGGAATCCGACCATATTCCAAAGCGTACCCAAGGCATTATCTTGCCGCAGCTGCACAGCGCCATAAGGCCAGCGGCCTGTTCTGGGATCATCAAGACCAACCGGTTTCATCGGCCCAAAACGTAATGTATCAACACCCCGTTCTGCCATGACTTCGACGGGCATACAGCCTTCAAAGTAAGGTGTGTCTTTTTCCCATTCGCGAAAGTCACCCTTTTCACCAGCTAACAAAGCCGCGTGGAAAGCGAGGTATTCTTCCTTGTTTAAAGGGCAGTTGATATAGTCATGGCCGTCACCTTTATCCCAGCGGGACTGGAACCATGCAATATCCATATTGATGCTTTCCCGATAAACAATCGGTGCGATCGCATCAAAAAAGGAGAGGGCATCCCGACCGGTTAAATCCGTGATAGCGTTGGCTAAATTGTCGGATGTCAGTGGACCGGATGCAATGATCGTTGTTTCATCAGGGATCTGGTCAATCCGTTCACGATGAATTTCGATCAAAGGATGATTTTGTAATTTTTCTGTTACCGCTTCGGCAAAGCCTTCCCGATCAACGGCTAAAGCTGAACCTGCGGGCACCCGATGATGGTCGGCGACCTCCATAATCAGAGAACCCATCTTTCGCATCTCGGCATGTAATACGCCGACAGCATTACTGTTGGGATCATCTGAACGGAAACTGTTGGAACAGACCAGTTCCGCCAATTTGTCGGTGCTATGCGCAGGCGTTTTTTCACGCCCACGCATTTCAAAAAGTTTAACCGGAACTTGACGGGTGGCCAGTTGCCATGCGGCTTCTGAACCGGCAAGCCCCCCGCCGATAATATTGACAGGCTGCATTATCAAAATTCACTTATTCTTATAATGGACAGATAAGCCTTATATCCGGCCTATGCTTCCTCGTTCGGGCTGTCCGAAGCGGTATCGTCTTCGTCATTGCTATCATCGCTAATCCGAGCGGCAGAGACCACTTGTTCGCCATCGGCAACATTAAAGATGGTAACACCCTGTGTATTCCGACCTGCAATCCGAATATCATTTACGGTCGTGCGGATCAGTTTTGCCTGATCAGTCACCAGCATCAATTGATCTCCGTCATGAGCGGGGAAACTTGCAACCACTGACCCGTTTCGTTCCGAAGTTTCGATATTGGTGATACCCTGACCACCTCGATTACTGCGGCGGTATTCATGGGAAGATGTACGTTTCCCAAAACCATTCGCGGTAACAGTTAAAATGAAGTCTTCGGCATCTTCGAAGTCTTTTATCTTTTCAGGGGATAATTCGGCCGGAGCTGGATCCGTTTTCCATGCAGCAGAACGAAGATATTTATCGCGATCTTCTGTAGTCGTTTCAAAACCACGCAGAGTTGAAAGCGAGATAACTTCGTCACCATCCTTTAACGTAATACCGCGAACACCAGTTGAAGTCCGGCTTTGGAAAACTCTGACATCGGTTGCCGCAAAACGAATGGCTTTACCGTTGCGCGTTGCAAGAAGTACATCATCATTTTCAGAAAGAAGCGTGACGCCAATCAAACGATCATCATCACCTTCTTCGAAGCGGATGGCGAATTTTCCGTTGCTAGGCACATTGGTGAAGGCATCCATTGAGTTCCGCCGCACGCTGCCTTTTGCCGTCGTGAACAGAACATGCAGATTGCCCCATTCGGCTTCATCTTCTGGCAAGGGCAAGACGGTAGAGATCACTTCACCTTCGGCCAAAGGCAAAAGGTTAACCATCGGACGGCCTCGTGCCTGCGGTGCGCCTTCCGGCAATCTCCATACTTTCAGGCGATATACTTTGCCGTGATTAGAGAAAAACAGAACCGGCGTATGGGTGCAGGTAACAAAAAGATTGGTGACCGCATCTTCTTCTTTGGTCGCCATGCCAGAGCGGCCTTTACCGCCACGATTTTGGGTGCGGAAAGTATCCAGCGGCGTGCGTTTGATATAGCCGCCATGGGTTACCGTGACGACCATCTCTTCACGTTCGATCAGGTCTTCGTCTTCGATGGCATCGCTGGCCGCTACAATTTCGGTACGACGCGGAGTCGCGAATTGAGCTTCGATTGCGTCGAATTCTTCAACCATGATTTCATAAAGGCGTTCGCGATTACGCAAAACCTCAAGAAGTTCACTGATGGAGATTGCCAGTTTTTTCAGCTCTTCACCGATTTGGTCACGACCCAAAGCCGTAAGACGGCTGAGACGTAAAGCCAGAATGGCATCTACCTGAGCTTTTGAAAGGGTATAAAGTCCGACTTCTTCGAACTCTTCGACCGCCTCGACAAGCTTGATATAGGGTAAAACGTCATTTACCGGCCATTCGCGGGCTGAAAGCTCACTATGCGCTTCTGCTGGTGTCGGAGCAGCACGAATGATGCGGACAACTTCATCAAGATTGGTGACCGCGATCACCATACCTAACAATAGATGTGCCCGTTCCCGCGCTTTAAAGAGGTCGTATTTAGAACGACGAGTAATGACTTCTTCGCGGAACTGAACAAAGGCTGCAATGATGTCCTTGAGAGACATCGTTTCAGGACGGCCACCATTCAATGCCAGCATATTGGCAGGGAAACTGCTTTGTGCAGGTGTATGGCGCCAAAGTTGGTTCAGAACGACATCGGGCGTTGCGTCGCGTTTCAGGTCAATAACAACCCGAACACCTTCGCGGTTGGATTCATCGCGGATATCGCTGATGCCTTCAACACGCTTGTCTTTCGCAGCCTCGGCAATTTTCTCAACGAGGGCGCTTTTACCGACCTGATAAGGAATTTCGGTTAAAACGATCGAACGGCGATCGCCATGCTTTTCTTCGATGTTGTAACGGGAGCGAATAATGATCGAACCCCGTCCAGTCTGATAGGCCGACCTTGCACCACCCTGACCAAGCATGACCCCACCCGTCGGGAAATCAGGTCCCGGAACAAGACGAATAAGGTCTTCGATAGAAACAGCGGGATCAGCTATATAGGCGCGGCAAGCCGCCAAAACTTCGCCCAGATTATGAGGCGGAATATTGGTGGCCATACCAACCGCAATACCACCAGCACCATTAACCAGAAGATTAGGAAAACGAGCAGGTAAAACCTGTGGTTCTTGCCGTGATCCATCATAGTTTGGCGAGAAATTGACCGTGTCCCGATCAATATCTGCGAGAAGCATCATCGCTGCCGGAGACAGGCGTGCTTCCGTATAACGCATGGCGGCTGGACCATCAGGGTCCATAGAACCGAAATTTCCCTGACCGTCTATAAGGGGAACGCGCATTGACCAGTCTTGGGTCAGACGAGCCAAGGCCATGTAAATCGCGGAATCGCCATGAGGATGGAAATTACCCATCACTTCACCGACGATTTTTGCCGATTTACGATAGGGATGCCCCGGAACGAAACCGCCTTCCTGTGACGCGAACAGAATACGTCTGTGCACAGGTTTTAACCCGTCGCGAACATCAGGTAAGGCACGGGATACAATGACAGACATGGCATAGTCGAGATAACTCGACTTCATTTCATCAATGATAGAAACAGGTGAAATATCGTTGGTGTCTGTGGACGGCAATACGCTGGCCAAGGGATCATATCTTCCGATTAAGTGGACATAAATAGGCGTCTGGGAAACGCTTGCCTTCTTGTAACGTAAGAAGGCTTTCGGCGCCACCCCACATAGTGAAGAATAGGCACCGAAAGCCACATAAATCTATAAAAATGAAGAAAAATCAATCCTGTCAGAGGATTTTTAGGCCAACATCGACATTATTTCTGGTTGCATTGGAATAGGGGCAGACCTGATGAGCGGTGTCGACCAGTTTTTTGGCATCTTCTTTCGAAATACCCGGCAGCTTGATCGAAAGCTCAGCCGTAATACCAAAACCACCTTCTGAGCGAGGGCCTATACCGATCGTGGCTTCAACCGTTGCGTCTTTTGGAACAGTCAAATCGAGTTTTGGAGCAACAGCCTTCATCGCGCCGAGAAAACAGGCGGCATAACCCGTAGCAAAAAGCTGCTCTGGATTATTACCTTCACCACCTGGGCCACCCAATTCTTTGGGCACGGTCATTTTGATATCCAAAGAACCGTCTGTTGTGCGGGAACGGCCGTCGCGGCCTCCGGTTGCTATCGCGGTGGCATGATATTTGGCATCAACAGGCATGGATATACTCCTTCATTCTTTGAAAGGCAGAATAACAATAGATCTGCCCTTATTGATGAAAACGCGGCTCTCTTTTTCAAGAAACGGTTTCATTTCTCATCAGCCAGAACCATCCCTGACTGTGACTTCATTTTACCAACGCCCGAGACGGATTCTATTTCCCTGATTTTTAAATTTTTATTTTTAAAAGAAGGAATAAGGAAAAGAAGGCTTCAGGGATAATTATGATTTTTATAAATTCTCTATCAGGCAATAAAGGGAATTATGGCCTGATAGAGAAAAATGAACATAATTTGGAAATTAGCCTTTTTTCTGTGCCGTTTTTGTATGACGGACGGTGGCATTTTTAGATGTTGGCATAGCGGTTTCGATATCATCATCAGAGACGAAAACGAGGCTGTCCATCAAGCGATTAATGGCCTGTGATGCTTCTTGCGCTTTGTTATTTTTGGCAAGATCAATTGCTTGATTGATAGCTTTTTGGGTCTGTTCAAGAGGCGCAAGAGCGACAATAAAATCGGTATCTTCGCCGACAACCTTCATGGTTTCGACAACTTCGTGCCGCTGACCGGATTTCAGTTGACTATTCGCGGTTGCCACGGCGGTTTTCTTTTCAGGGGCGAGTTCTTCACCCACAATAAATTCACCACCGACTGGAATCCATGTGGCTTGTGCTGTTAACGCTGTGTGAGAAGCTGAAACAGGATGTTGTGGGGCAGGGTGCAGATTATCTTCAGCCGCAATGAATTTTTTGCGAGCATTACCGGCGGCAACAAGACGTTTTGATGCAGTATGCAATATTGGAAGCGCCGCCGTTGCTTGACCGGAATCTAGAATATGTTTGGCCTGAAGAATATCGACCATGGCATATTGGCCGTCTTCGGATAGATGATTTAAGGCACGATCGGCCTTATGTTCTTCCCATTTTGTATGAATAGAATGAAGCGACGATGAGGCTGTTGTTGAGGCAGCTAAACCCGGTGTGGCAATCAGAATCGCTAAAGCAGCAGATGGAGTGAAAAACCGCATAATATTTTCTTTCCCGATTTCCTCCATCCTCATTGTTTGCCTATTTATTTCTCATAGTAAGAATTTCAAGAAAGATTTAAAATAAATATAGAATACAGTAACATCTAATTATAAATTTATCTTTATTTTTCAGTAGTATAATTTTTGTTTTTTAGTAAAATTTTTGAAATTTGTTTTTTATATTAAAGTTTGTTTTCTTTGATTTTTATGAAATTAAATAATTTTTTAAAATTATTTTTTAAAGATAAGCAATAAATTTATTACATAGAGATTACCAACCAAAAGCCCTCATCATAAAAAACTATGGCAGCAATGCGTTTTGAAAAAAAAGATATTCAAGAATAAAAAAATTGATGGTTGTACGGGCGGAATAATAAAAGCGCTGTCTCTTTCTTTGTGTTTTTGCTTCAACGAAAAACCGCCAAATTTCGGGATTTTTGAAGAAAAAAAGACAAGTGTTTTGTTTTTTTTGAAAAAAATAGAAAAAAAGGCTTGCATGGTTGGTCATTTGTCAATAGAAGCCGCTTCCACGGAGGACGCGTAGCTCAGTGGTAGAGCACTGTGTTGACATCGCAGGGGTCGCAAGTTCAATCCTTGCCGCGTCCACCATCTTTACCTCCTTGGGGAAGCTAAAAAATCAGGCAGCCTTACTATTCAGTAAAGGCTGTTTTTTTATGCCTACAGCAAAACATCTCCAATAAAATAGCATTTGGTAGCTCTGACTACGGGGTATGCCTAATCTTTGTATCCAAGACCGTAGTGATGCCGATTATACGTTGGACTTTGAGAACAAAATTTGGGCTGAGGGTAGGGTTACGATATACCGTCTTGCTAACTTAGCTACGGTGGCAGGGCAGGCTGTCTGCCATATCTTGTGCATAACCGACTTTTGACCATGCCTCATAAGAACCAACAACATACAAATTCTTTTTAGCGCGCGAGACCGCGACGTTAAAAATATTGGGCGTTCCGGCTGCCCAGCGTCTCGCCCCATTTTGGCTATTGGCTGGAGCGCCTAGCAGCAGAATAACGCAATCAGCCTCTTTCCCTTGGAAAGTATGAACGGTTCCAATATGGCCTTTCAACCAATCGCTGCTTTTTATGTGAAGCCTTTCAAGAAGTGCCGCTTCTTGGCTGATACGCTTTTTCAATTCATTGGCGACGATATGGAAAGGGGTAATAATAAAAAGATCGGGATCTGTAATCCCTGCTGCCGCCAATTTTCCAAGAAAATCAACCACAACTTGCCCTTCTGCGTCGCACCATTTGGTCTCGGCCTCTCCTTTGATATCCAGCCAACGAGAATGGCCAATAACTTTGGCAATGTCGCTAGCCGGACGATTTCCAGCTGCGTGCACCATTTGATTATCATAGGCAATTCGGTTTGAAATACCGAACATAGGCTCCTGACAACGACGATGGACGAGCAAAGGAATACCGACGCGGCGGCCGTCCTGATCCGATTTAAATTCGGCTTGGAAACAAGAGGCCTGATCCGCCAGCGTTTGGGTCGAAGCTTCGGGCGCTGACCAAATAGATTTATTGACCTTAAAGAATTGGCAAATTTTGGCTGTGAGCTGTTCCGGTAAAGACACTACTGGTGGGATTTGTAATGGATCGCCCACAATAACCGAACGTTTTGCGCGCATCATAGCACCGACAGCGGCTTGAGGAACTGCCTGACCGGCTTCATCAATTAGAAGCCAACCAATACTGTTTTGGGGAAGGTTACCTAACATGCGTTCAGTAGAAGCGAAGGTTGTTGAAATAACAGGAACAACCATAAAAAGCGTTGACCAGAGATCACCAAGGTGACTTTTTTCATCTTCGTTTGATGCGGTGCCAGATGAAAAGACCTTCATAAAGACGCTGAGATTGTGCAGGAATTTTTGTGCTGAAGCATCAATAAAGGCATGATGAACTTCTAGCGCGGCAATAAAAAGCGCTTCTCTTTTTCGATGAAGGCTGTCGGGTAACCACGGCGAAGTTAGATTAATCTCTTCATGGCTTTTGACAAAAAACTGGTCATCAACAATCCGGTCACCCAGAGATGCCCGATAGGGGGCTATCTTGTCATAAGCTTCTGAAAGCTTGTGCCGTAAAGTTTCGACCTGTTTTTTTTCAGCTTCATATTCGCTTTGTAATTTTTCTAAAGCCTGATCCGCCTCGGCATAAGATTGCTCGGCTATTTTTTGTTCAATTTCCGAACGGGAAGCGATCAATTCTAGCTTGCTATGTTCCTGTAACCATATTGCCCAGCGCTTTGTTTTGAAAAGATGATGGAATATCCATGGTTGTTCAGTTTGATGGCGAGCGATATTCTCGACAGAACCTTCGGAGCGATGTTTGGCTTTTGTAAGTTGTTTATAGCAATATTCGTGATGTTCTTTTGCTTGCAAAGCCAATCTTTGCAGATGGTAGAAGACCGCCTCCCTTTCTGCCAGAGGTTGACGTATTTTCGCTATATCGAGACAGGCATGGCGGATTTTTTCGAGCGTCTTTAATTCGATCTCAATTTCATTTTTGAGAGATTGAAATTTGATACGCGTTTTTTGCCAGCGGGTTTTTGTTTCTCTAGGTGACGGCGGATTTTCTGCTTCTACGATAGCAGGCTGATGCTCACCTATAACTTGTTTTGTGACAGGGTCTTTTGTTGGTAGAGCAACGTTGTCGCCTCTTGCAGCCTTTAGATAGGTTCTGAAACCATATTCTTTATCCCACCAAAAAGACTGAAGGAATTGATGGCGATTTTTAGCATTTCCTAATGCCGCTGCAATAAGCCCCCAACTTTTAATGGGCTTTGTTGAGTTAGTGTTTTTGTTATTTTTCTCAAAAGCCAGATATGGGTTAAGAAGCTGGTCGCTGATTGATCGGAAATAGCCGATTTCTTCTGCGGTTCGGCCTATAGAATCTAGGGCAGGCAATTCTTGGCTGATGTTTTCGACGGCCTTGTTATTACTGGAGGCCACAATAATTTCGTGGCCTTTCAGAGCCGGATCTATACCGTAAAGATGAAAAAAGGCTTTTTCACCAAGGGTTATCTTTTTACCCGTCGGGATAAAGGCTTTTTCAGGATCATCAAATCCGGTCATAGCGGTTGCACGATCAACAACAGCGGCTGCGATAATATCCCGAAGTAGTGTCGTTTTCCCGGTTCCCGGGGGACCGTTAACAGCAATTAAGCCATCTTTGTTTGTTAGTTGATCGCGGGTAAGGTTGACGGCCGCTTGTTGTAACAAAACCAAGGCATGGCCGCCAACAGAAGGCCAGCGCGCTATAGGCATCATGGCAGGAGAGACGGCTTTCTCAACGGCGTTATGATCGGTTAGAAGGTTAAAAATATGTTTTGGTTTTTCATCACCTAAATATTGCCGCAAGCCGGATTTCGCTTTTCCTTGTTGGAGCAGAGACGCGGCCAAGGCTAGATCACCAAGGAAAAATGAATTGAGAAGGGATAGCTGAGGCAGTTTTTCGGATGAAAGCAGATGTTCTATCCGAAGTGCAAAGCTAGGCGCTTCGATAAGATCGGAGGATAAGCCAAATTGCAGGACGAGCCATTGATAGGCTTCTTTCAGGATGGCATTATCAACGGGACGGCTTTTGCCTTCGTTATCTTGGTTGCTTAGAATAGAAGTTAGATATTCTATGACCTTGGGTTCGATATCAGGCCAAGCACCGAGAATATCCAGTTTTCGTTTTAAAGCTTGCGGTAGTGCCCATGCAAAGCTGGATACGGCAATGCCATTTTCTTCAACAAGGAATCCACGGTCATCGATTAAGATCGCCGCGATAGCTGCCTTTTCTTGTATTTTTTGCCGTGTTTCTTCATCTTCGCCAAAGAGTTTTATCAGCTGTTCTGTCGCGTCCTTCATTCGGATGGAGCCAAGAATGATCTGATAATATAGTTTTTTTCTGGGCGGGGCTTTTTCCCGTTCTTCCCAAGGTAAGCGCGTTTTTATGAGTGAAGCCACCGCATTTTTATCTCCGGCGGCTAAATCTTCCGGTTTGCGATAGGTTTGGGGAGAAAGAGCCTCTTCTGCTGTCCATGTGGCAAGGATTGCGGCGGGTTCATTGGATTTTTCAGGTTTCAGGATAGGCAGAAAATGCAGCAATTTATCCAGTAAACCGGATTTTTTGGTGTCCGCATGAAAAGAAGTCGTTTCTTTTTCAAAGAAAGAAAAGGTCGCTTCATTTGCGGTCGCTGCCATATCCATTTTGTTTATAGCAAACTCGATTTCGCGGCTTAAATCCTGTGCGAAATCACTTGTTCGATATCCTAGTTCATCAAGCACAAGTGACAGAATATGCGGGTTTCTCGGATTTTCTTGATAAAGATTTTGAGCCGCAAAAGGGAATAATGGGAATATGGCCGCTCTTTTCTCTTCATCACGTCGAGATTATCCGTTTCATTTTTTATTATTATTTCGTTTAAATATAAAAAAACGCTTTATTTCAACGTCATTCTCAAAGTTATTCAGATTTATCTGACAGTTTGTCTTCTTGGACAAGAAAGCGCTAAAAACATTGTTGGTTTTTGAGCGCTGCGTAGGCGAATTTTATTTAGGAAATGTTCTGAGAAGAATGTTTGGCGTCAGGTTTTTGGCCAGAAGCTTTGTCGTAAAAAAACAGTTTTAATGAAAATGGTGCCCCCGAGAGGATTCGAACCTCCGGCCTGCGGTTTAGGAAACCGTCGCTCTATCCGACTGAGCTACGGGGGCAAGATGATGTTTTCTCTATAGTTTCATCATCATATCGTCAATATTGAAGAAAAAAGAGCTCTATAGGAACTGAAATTTATAACCCTTTTTCATTGAATCTAATCGGTTAGATATCTTTGTTTGAGAGTTTCATAAGGATAATACCCGCCATAATGAGACAGACCGAAAGAATGCGAATGAAATTGGCGGGCTCTTTCATAAAAAGAATACCAACGATGAAACTGCCAACGATGCCAATGCCTGTCCAAACGGCATAAGCACTGCCCAAAGGTAAGAATTTCATTGACCATGAAAGCATGCCAAAGCTGGCGAACATCGTAATAAACATGATGATAGTCGGAACAATGCGGGTAAAGCCTTGGGATTGCTTCATAAAATATGCCCAGACGACTTCAAATAATCCTGCAATGGTGATGACCAGCCACGCCATAATATCTCTCTTGTGAAATCAGTTATGCCGCCCTTTATAGGGTTTTCCTTGTTATTGTAACCTTTCCGGAATTTTATATGTGGTTTCGGAAAGTGCCTCTGGCAGGCGTTGTGCCAAAATATGAGCAATGTCTTTTTTAGAGGCATTCAGATCAAGAGATGAAAGCAGCGTTTCAAACATATCGGTTAAAAGCGTTTCGTTGGGCAACGCCATATTCATTTTGACGAATTGTATGGGTGGGAATGATTGTCTGATCGTCGATATTTCAGTTTTTAATTCATAGCTGGTGAGACCGGATAATGCCAAAATTTCTTCTGGCCTGATCTGACGCTTCATCAGAACGGCTGCAATCTTTCTAGTTAGCTCCAAGGGTAGATATTTTTTTTTGAAGCGATTCATGTCTTCATAAAAAGCATAGCTGGAGGCGGGCATGTCTATAGCTTCAGCTAACGCTCTGATTGTGATCGGGGGCTTGGCCGCTTTTCGCAATAATTTCAGTTTCTTACATGGGGAGGGCATGGATGCACAATGCGAAAATTTGAGACCAAGTCTTTGCAAAATATTGATTGTTCTATGTGTTAAAATTTAATACAAATACTTCCTGAGGATGCCCGCAAACAAAAACAAATTTTCGTAACTTTATTTTAAAATTTTAGGGCGATTATTGTAATAATTTTTTAACGAGTATGGCGGCATGGAAAATAAAAAAGAAGTAAACTACGCAGAAAACCTTCGAATTGAAGCCGACCGCACTTTGAAAAACCAACTTGTCGAGCACAGAAGCTATTGGCTGGACCGTTCTATTGATATGGGCGGGGATTCTGTTGAAATTATTATGCGAGCAGACCTTTTCTATAGTTATGTGCTTTATGGCGATTTACCCTAAGGGCGGATGTCACTATCATTTTTATCAGCGTTTTCATATAGATAGCGGGAAATAAAAATAAAACTTTTATGATAGGCTTCTAACCAATGGCGATGAAGAAGGAAGCCATGCCTTTCGTTTGGAAAGGCGAGGTCTTCATGAGGAATCCCGCGATTTTTTAATAATCGGGTCAGTTCTTCGGATTGCGAGAAGGGCACATTGTGATCGTCGTCGCCATGAATGAGCAAAACGGGCGAGTGCCATTTTTCCAGACTAGCCAAAGGAGAAGAAAGCCACATTTCGTTCTGAGCTTCTCTTTGGTCGTCAGGCGATAAGCTGGGCGTAGCTGGCCTCAACATATTATGAACACCGTGGAAATCGACCCCGACTTTAAAAATATCGCTATTCCGAGCCAAAGCGAGAGCCGTTAGATATCCCCCCCAACTACCGCCCCATATCGCAATATGAGACGAATCGACGTCTTTTCTTGTGTTGAGATAATGAATGGCCCCTAAAATATCGCGATATTCACTGGCACCTTGGCGGCCTGTTTCGGATGCTTCCCGATAATCATGGCCGTAGCCGCTGCCACCGCGATAATTAACGCTTAGAACATTATATCCGTTATTGGCGAGAAACTGATTAAAGATATAGGCATTCTGATAGTAATTTTGTGAAGGAAAACCATCCAGCATTTGCCGTCTGGGCCCACCATGCAGAAAAATGACAGTTGGGTGGAGGCGCTGGTTGTTATCGCGAGCAGAGAAAAACTGACCAAAACTATTCTTCCCATCAGAAGCCGAAAACTGGACGCTTTGAACCGGAGCTAAGCTTTTGGAAAAATCTTTTGTCGATTTTTGGGATATCAGCGTTTGAAACTGTTTGCCCTGCACCAGAGCCGGATAAGGCGGTCGCCTGCTATCGCTTACGAGCGCGGCTAATTGCCCGTTGGCGATGGCGGGTTGAAAAGCAAGGAGGCTTTGATCGCCTAGCTGTTCTGTCTTTTCAGAAGAAAGGTACCTCAGCGAAAGCGTATAATGATCGAGGTTATTATAGTTTGTAGTATAAATAAGACGATTTTGGCTTTGATCGAAGATGAATTGCTCAACCTCGAAATTGCCCTTCATTAAAGATGATACAGTTCCATTTTCTGGGTTTAGGCCATAGACATGGAGCCATCCCTCTTTTTCCCAAGGAAAAAGTATCTGATTTTGGGCTGTCCAATAGAGATTTTGATGGCGGGTTCCTGCATAGACTTCACCGCGCCCGACAGGCGCCACCCATTTTTCGGTTACAGTAAAATCATTCAAATTGGCGACCATTACCGACCACCAGCCTTGTGATCGTTCAGAAGACGAAGGAGATGGGGGTGGTTCAGTTGCGCGGATAAAAGCAAATTTGCGGCTATCCGGCGAGAAAACAGGAAATAGGTCATTGGTAAAGCTTGACGGCAAATAATGCAGACGATGAGCAGCCAAGTTAAAAATGATGATGAAGCTATGATCGATATGATCGTCAACAAAAACAAGTGATTGACCATCCGGTGACCAGCTAAGATCACGAATATGCCCTCTAAGGGTGAATAGCTTTTCAGGTGGCGTATGGTTTTCTGGGTTATAGAACCAAAGGCTATTTTGAGAGATATAGGTTAAAATTTTGCCATCAGGAGAAAAGCTGGGTTGGTATCCTGACGCGATTATTTTATCCGAGCTGGAAGCTATATCAACCAAATGGATCGTGGCTTGTGGCGATTGTAGTTCCGGAACTGGATTGGGGGAAGGGGCATCAGGGAATTCTGGATCCCCGCCGCGGACATAGGCTAGCTGACTATCGTCAGGTGAAAAAGTGATATTATAAAGAGGTTGTCCATCATCTTCCGGATAATCTGCCAGAATGCAGTTAATTGGTAGACTGCCTGTTTTCGGATCAGGTCTGGTTAGGATGAGCTGATGCTGTCCCGCTTGATAACGCACAAATGCCCATTGGCTATGATGATGCGCGCCAGTGAGTTGGCTATCCCGAGGTAAAGCCATGAGTTGGTCTAATTGACCTAGTTTTAGATTTTGAGCGGATGATTGGGATATTGGTACGGCTGATAAAACGGGCGTTAAAGGCAATGAAACGGCGATGCTTAGCGGAAGTATAAGCGAAGCCAACCAACTTTTAGGCAAAAAAAGCCTTGCCTTAAAATTCGGATTATGTGGTGTTTTGAAAAGAGAGAAAGGGCGCATCATCATACTTCTCTTTTAAGGAAGAGATAACAGATGAAAAACCAAATTATTATAGGAATATGGACTTATCCCGACCAGAATAGACCGGATAGGGACAAGTCCAGAAATAGATTAGTTTAAATCGTAGGCCTTTAACTCGCCCGATAAATACATATTGCGCGCTTTGACACGGCTTAATTTACCGGAGCTGGTACGAGGCAAAGAACGAGGTGGAACCAAGGCTACAAGGCAAGGCATCCCGATCATTGTCCGCACTTTTTGATTGATCTCGCTGTGCAGTTTTTTTCTTTCTTCGGGATCGGACATCCGGCATTGCACCAAGACGGCTGGCATTTCTCCGCCAGAATCCGTGGTGATAGCAAAAGCGGCGATATCGCCCCCTTTAAATCCCGGAAGCTGTTCCACTGCCCATTCGATATCCTGTGGCCAGTAGTTACAACCATTGACGATAATCATATCCTTGGCGCGGCCAACGATATAAATATAGCCATCGGCCATGTAACCCATATCGCCGGTATCAAGCCAACCATCGACCATGCAGGCATCCGTCGATTCTTTGTCGCGGAAGTAACCACTCATGATAGCGGGGCCTTTGACCCAGACCTGACCAACTTCTCTTTCCGGTAAGTCTTTGCCATCAGCATCACGGATAGAAATCGTGGTGTTGTTTACAGGCTTGCCGCAGTTGACGATGGAGCGATAGCGTTCTGGCTGATTGGGATCGATCGTTTTGGTTCCAGAAAGCAGGCTTTCTTTTACCATTTCAACCCGAATACCTTCATTCAGCGGCATAAGAGAAACCGCAAGGGTTGCTTCTGCCAAGCCATAGGAAGGCATAAAAGATTTGGGGTTGAATCCGGCTTCTGAGAAGGCATCAACGAATTTTTGCATGACATCAGGACGGATCATATCCGCACCATTGCCAGCAACCCGCCAACGGGAAAGATCAAAACGATCGGCTGCCTTCGTCTGGCTGGACATGCGGCGTGCGCAAATATCGTAACCAAAGGTCGGTGAATAGCTGATTGAGTAGCCTTCATTCCGCGTGATCAGATCAAGCCATGCCAGAGGACGACGCGCAAAGTCATTGGTTTTCAGGTAATCAGTCGAAATTTGGTTCGCGATGATGGACAACATGCAGCCCACCAGTCCCATATCGTGATACCATGGCAACCATGAGATGCAGCGATCGTTATCCTTCATATTCATGCCGAGACCATGCGCCGCCAAATTGCTTAATAAAGCCTGATGGGTAATGATAACGCCATGTGGGAAACGGGTTGATCCACTGGAATATTGAAGATAGGCGATATCGTCTTTCTTCGCTTTTGGTAGATCGACTTCCGTAGCATCTTCAAGCAGAAGATCATCCCATGCAACCGCATTAACACAGTTACGAGCGGCGGCTTTTTCTGCAAATTCCGATAATTCTTTCGGATAAGCAATTAGGATAGGATCGCTACTTTTGAGCTGGATCGTTAACTGATCAATATAAGCATCTTTCCCGCCGAAAGAAGTCGGCAAAGGAAGAGGAACTGGCCATATGCCAGCATAAATTGCACCAAAAAACAAAGATGCAAATTCAGGACAGGTTTCCGCAATCAGGGCCAGCCTGCTACCAGGTTTGAGCCCGCGTGCAATCAGCCTTGATGCCATTTTTAAAGCATCAGCACGTAATTCCTTGAACGGATACGGCCTGATGAGCGTTCCCCGCGCATCATGAAAATTCATGCCTTTTGTCGATTGAGCCGCGTAATCCAACGCTTCGCTCATCGTACCAAAATCACAGCGGCGGCGTGCTACATGATCATCATTGGTAGGCGTAGGTGTTAAAACTGGTTTTTGATCGCCCACAGCATTTTTCTTTCCGACCAAAGTCGACAACGTTTATTCCTCCCCGGGGCATAATCTTTTAGATTATGCTGTCAGAAAATATCCCGCCCATATCCCGGGATAATACTGCCCAATCCTTTATCAAACTATGACAGAGACGCAAGTCGTGCAACACAACTTAAAAAACAAGCAACGCAAACCTCTTAACGAGGATTCATTACGACAACTGGCTTTATATTATGTTGGACGTTATGCAACATCTTCGAAAAAATTGTCAGAGTATTTGAAACGAAAAATAAATCAGTCGGGGTGGACTGGTAAGGAGTCACCCGACGTCAATGCGATTATTTCTTACTGTATCAATCTTGGCTATATTAACGACCCCTTATTTGCAGAAATGAAATTCAACGCCTTTAAACGACGTGGATATGGCAGAATTAGGGTGAAATCTGCCTTAAAAGCAGCTGGTATTGATGAAAAGATTATTGAAAGCCTGACAGGAAATAACGATTCAGCCATGGAAACGGCATTACATTATGCAAAAAAACGCCATTTAGGCCCGTTCTACCTGAAAGAGGATAGGGACGATATCAAGGTAAAGCGGCGGCATTTTTCAGCCATGGCACGAGCTGGCCATTCAGCGGATATCATCGCCCGAGTATTTAAAATCAATATAGAGGATATCGAATTCCAAGAAGAATCCGATTTTTAGCAAAAATAATAATCAGGATGAGCTCACTCAAAAGACAAAAAGGAAGTGCATATTAGGCTATGTCTGACCAAGGTCATCATAACCGCCCTTGTCGTAGAGTAGTGATCAGGATTGTAAGGGAATACCGCTTTTCTTGACGGCAGCGCAAAGATCGGATTCAAAGCAGCGGAGACATTCCGGTTTTCTAGCTTTGCAAATATAGCGTCCAAAAAGAATAAGCCAGTGATGGGCATGGAGCCGATATTCATCTGGTGTGATTTTTTCTAAAGCAGTCTCAACCGCGCGGACATCTTTACCCGGGGCTAGCCCTGTTCGGTTGGCCACCCGAAAAATATGAGTATCAACAGCTATGGTGGGCTGGTTGAACGCCACATTTAACATGACCAAGGCTGTTTTTCGTCCAACACCCGGTAAAGCTTCTAATGCTTTTTGGTTGGCAGGCACTTCACCGTTATATTTTTCAACCAGAATATGAGACAGCGCGATAATATTTTTGGCTTTGTTATTATAAAGCCCAATAGAGCGAATATACTCTTTTAAACGCTCTTCACCGAGTGCAACCATCTGCTGCGCTGTATCAACTATTTTGAATAATGGTTCGGTTGCCTTATTGACGCTGACATCGGTTGCCTGTGCAGACAGAACAACCGACACCAGTAAGGTATAAGGATTTTTAAAAACTAATTCCGAACGAGGATTCGGGTTGTCTTTGGCTAACCGCCTATAAAATTCCTCAATAACCTCGGGGGTCATAGACCAAGCACATCCTTCATTTGGTAAAGTCCGGCAGATTGATCTGCCAGCCATAACGCTGCTTTCAACGCACCACGAGCAAAGATGATCCGGCTTTCTGCCCGATGACCCAATTCGATCCGTTCTCCTTCATTCGCAAAAACAACCATGTGATCGCCTGCGACAGAACCACCCCGTAAACTGGCAAAACCGATTGAACCGATTTTTCTGGGTTCTGTTGCTGGGCAACGCTGTAAATCAGCGATGTCATCCAGATTTTGGCCGCGGCCTTTTGCTGCTGCCCGGCCAAGTAAGAGGGCTGTGCCTGAAGGGGCATCTTTTTTGTGGCGATGGTGCATCTCCACAATCTCGATATCCCAGTCGTCACCTAATTTAGCGGCGGCCTGCTCGACCAAAGCCGCCAGCATATTCACACCCAATGAGGTGTTGGCGGCAAGAATAACCGGAATTTGGCTAGAAGCTTGCTTAATAAGCTGCTGATCAGCATCGTTAAGGCCGGTAGTGCCAATAACGATTGGTTTTTTATAGTACAGCGCCGCATCAAGATTTTCTTTGAGTGCCGTAGCGGCAGAAAAATCGATAAGAACATCTGACGCTTCAGCTAAGGCTTTACTGTCATTGCAAGACCCAAATTCAGCACCATGCCGTCCGATACCACCTGACAAATGGTTGTTTTGCTGCTTTGCGGCTTCTTGAATGGCATTTCCCATTCGGCCAGCAGCACCAATTAAACCGATTTTTACAGAGGATTCTTCCGTCATAAGATTACCCTTTCTTATGAAAAACGCGGTTATCTTTAATAGTCAGGCGATCTGCGGCCAGATCTTCCAAGGCTTCCGCGTAGATACGGTGTTCTTCTTTCAAAACGCGTTTTGACAAGCTGTCTTCTGTATCATCTTCAAAAACCGGCACGGCAGCTTGTGTGATGATGGGGCCAGCATCTAGTTCTGAAGTCACGAAATGCACCGTACAGCCATGCCACCGAACACCAGCATCCAAGGCACGTTGATGCGTATCAAGGCCGGTAAAGCTGGGTAAAAGAGCAGGGTGGATATTCAACATCCGACCTTCCCATGCCGAAACGAATTCCGGCGTGACAATCCGCATATAGCCCGCGAGAACGACAATATCGAGTTCTGCTTCTTGGAGGATCGCCAGCACTTTTTTATCATAAGCGGCGCGCCCGCCATGACCTCGATGATCGAGAAAAGCAGTTTTAATGCCTGCTTTTTCGGCCGTTTTGAGGCCAAGGGCGTCTTCGATATTCGAGAAGACCAATGAGATCTGATAAGGGCAATCCGGTCGATGGGAAGCCTTGATCAAGGCTTCCATATTCGATCCACGTCCAGAAATCAGTATCCCGACCTTCTTTTTACCTTTTACATCAGGCATTATGGGTTACTTTCCAGTCTGAAGTGCTATTCCAGCTTCCAGCTTTACCCGAAACGGTGCAGCCTTTCTGTCCCTTTTCGATCACCCCGATTGAATAGACCGTTTCACCTGCTTCATGCAGTTCGGCTTTGACCTTTTCTGCATCTTCTGGACGGACGATAACAGCCATACCAATACCACAGTTAAAGGTTCTGGCCATTTCGGCTTGATCAAGGCTACCTTCGTCTTGCAAGAAATGCATCAAATCGGGCTGTTCCCAGCTATTAGCATCGACGACAGCATGACAGTTGTCGGGCAAAATGCGCGGGATATTTTCAAGCAAACCACCACCCGTGATATGTGCCAAGGCTGCAATAACATTTTGACGGATAAGCGGTAACAAAGAACGCACATAAATGCGGGTCGGCGTCATCAGAACATCAATAAGCAGGCTGTCTTTTTTGAAAGGCGCTGGCGCTTTCATATCCCATTTTTGACCCTCTGCCAGTTTGCGAACCAGCGAGAAACCATTGGAATGGACACCGGAAGATGCCAGACCCAAAATAATATCACCGGCGCGAACGCGACCTGCTTCTAATACCTGTGAGCGTTCGACGGCACCGACTGAGAAACCAGCAAGGTCATAATCACCATCTGCATAAAGGCCGGGCATCTCAGCAGTTTCGCCACCAATCAGGGCGCATCCAGCGATTTTGCAGCCTTCAGCGATACCGGCAATGACGCGTTTAGCCAATTCGGGATCAAGATGACCCGAAGCAAAATAGTCTAAAAAGAATAAAGGTTCGGCACCTTGGACAATCAGGTCATTGACACACATCGCCACAAGGTCAATGCCTACATGATCGTGACGATTGCCGGTAATAGCGAGTTTGACCTTGGTTCCGACACCGTCATTGGCCGCGACCAGTAACGGATCATTGAAGCCGGCAGCTTTTAGATCGAAAAAGCCGCCGAAGCCTCCCAGATCGGCATTGGCTCCGGCTCTCGCCGTCGCACGGGCAAGGGGTGCAATGGCTTTGACCAGCGCATTACCTGTTGCGATAGAAACACCGGCATCGGCATAACTGTATTTTTGCGTGCTGTTATTAGTCATAAAAAAAGCCCTACACCATCAGACTTGGATTTCTAAGCTGAACTGTTCAAAAGGTTGCATGTGAAGCGGAGATTAGCATTTTTTGACGGAGTTTCCCGTTTTTTGTTCGGGTTGTTACCGGTCATAACGACCGGTTACGCTTTGTGTCCGACCATTGCCTATGCCCAGCTTGAACCGGGAGATAGAGGTATTCCGCCAGTAGAAACAACCGAAAATTTACTGGTTACCGGTATTCGTGTCGATGTCAGTGCTTCATCAGGAGAAAATGCACGACTGATTGGCTGGCGTTTGGCGGAAAGAAAGGCTTGGCAATTGTTATGGGACAAGCGGAATGATTTTGATCGTGATGACAATCTAAAAGATCCAACCACGCCTTTTTCTGACAAGAAACTTGATTCAATTGTGTCTTCTGTCGTGGTCGAAAAGGAAGAGATTGGTCCGAATCGCTATATTGCTACTTTGGGGGTTGAATTTGATCGGGCGCGGGGTGGTTCGTTATTGGGGCTGCGTAAAAATTATAGGCATTCACCGCCCATGTTGTTGGTGCCGTTAACTTGGACAGCGGGGGCGCCCGTCAGCTTTGAATGGCGGAATGCATGGCAGAAAGCTTGGGCTGAATTTAAAACCAGCCATAGTCATATCGCCTATGTTCGGCCAACAGGTGACAATCTTGATCCGGTTTTATTGAATGCCACACAACTTGGCAGTCAGAACCAGATACAATGGCAGAATATTCTGGAACAATATGGTGCCAGTGGTCTTTTGACGCCTGAAATACGAATACATTATAGTTGGCCAGGAGGTCCTGTTTCAGTTTCTTTTTTGGCGAAATACGGTATCGATCAAAAGATATTGGGTCATTTTACTTTAAAAGCTGCTTCTATCGACAATTTACCTGTCTTATTAAAACAAGGTGTTGAGCATATAGATGCTATCTATATGATGGCTTTGTTTGGCGGCAATCTTGGCAATGACCGAACCTTTATTGCGATTGAAGCTCCGGCGTCCGAGGTTGCGACTTTCACACAAAGATCCGTACCCGCACCGGCGTATCCTCGTGATGAGAATATGGCTTTAAAGAATAACAATAGCGGCGGCCTATCCAGCCCCGAAAAAAGAAAGGAGGCGCCCTTGGCGCCCACGCCCTGACCGATGACCTCTTCTCCTCCTGTCACACAGATGGCTTTGCCTCTGATCTGGCCCGAGCCGGAAAATGATGGAGATTTTATTGTCAGCGACGCCAATAATATCGCCGTTGAGCAGTTGCGCTTATGGCAAAAATGGCCTGTAAAATCGGCACTTTTAACAGGTATGCGTAAATCTGGTCGCAGCCTTTTAGGGCGGCTGTTTGTCGCCCGTACGGGTGGCGAATTGATTGATAATGCGGAAAGACGATCAGAAGAATTTATCTTTCACGCATGGAATAGGGCGGAGCGGTTAAAGCGTCCTTTGCTGGTGATTGCTGACCAGCCGCCACCACTTTGGAAAATCAAGCTTCCTGATTTGCGTTCCCGAATGATCGCTAGCCCTCATTTGGCCATCAAAGCGCCTGATACACCGTTGATTGCAGCCTTAATTGAACGGCGGCTCGGACGGCGAGGATTGCCGGTTTCAACCGAAATATTGGAATGGGTTACGCCGCGTATTGAGCATAACTATATTGCTGTTTTGGACTGGATTGATAAGCTGGATCAGGCAGCCTTGAAAAGGCGAGGGCCTCTTACCTTGAATATGGTGCGGGCAATTATGGCCGGAGAAGAAATTCCAGAAGAAGACAAAAGAGGCCGAAAAAATATATTTTGAGATAGAATTTTTTGCCAGCAGGAAGCAAGCTGAAGAGAAAAAATCGATTTTATAAAAGTATCATATATTTTTGGTAGAGTTGATTCGAGAATCAGATTTGTCACTATAGAATCAGAAAAAAGCGCTTAGTAATCTTTGTCGATATTACCAGTCAGGTTTATTTTTCGCTTAATGGATGAAAGAAAATAATATGTCCCTTATCGCTGAGCTGCCTTTAAGTGAGCGTTTTTTTAACCGAGAATTGTCCTGGTTGTCCTTTAACCATCGTGTCCTTGAAGAAGCAGGTAATAAGGTTCATCCGCTATTGGAGCGATTACGCTTTCTTTCTATATCCGGTAATAATCTTGACGAATTTTTTATGGTGCGTGTTGCAGGGTTAAAAGGCCAGCAACTGCAAAGCCTGAATGCCTATTCCAATGACGGCATGAGCATTGGCCAGCAATTAGCAGCCTTGACAGAAAGCACCCGCGAATTGATGGCCAACCAGCAGGAATGTTGGCATATCTTGCGCGAAGAAATGAAAACGGTTGGTATTCAAGTTTTGAATATTGACGAAATTAACGGCGAAGATGCTGAACTGCTGGAAAATCATTTTCGGGAGCAAGTTTTTCCCGTTTTGACGCCACAGGCGCTTGATCCGGCACATCCTTTCCCCTTTATTCCGAATAAAGGCTTTAGTCTCGTTTTCGATCTGGTTCGTCAGGCTGATAAAATTCCGGTACGCGAATTGTTGATGATTCCATCGACCTTACCGCGTTTTATTCGTTTACCATCAGGTCATAGCTCAGCAAAAAATCCGGCGCGTTATGTGGCGATTGAAACCCTGATTAGACGTTTTGTCTCTATTCTGTTTCCGGGCTTTGATGTCATCAGTCACGGCGCTTTCCGGCTTATTCGCGATAGTGATATCGAATTTCAGGAAGAAGCCGAAGACCTTGTCTTGTCTTTCCATTCTGCATTGAAAATGCGGCGTAAAGGCCGTGTTATCCAGCTGGAAATGGAAAAGGATATGCCGCCTGCTTTGGAAAAGCTGGTTTGTGATGAAATCAGTGGTGACGCGATTTTATTCCAGAGCAGCGGTTTCCTCGCTATTTCTGATTTGAGCCGTATGGTGGAGGAAGAACGACCGGATTTAAAATTCGCGCCTTTCACGCCTCGATTTCCTGAACGTATTATGGAATATGGCGGAGACTGTTTCGCGGCCATTCGCGCAAAAGATATCATCGTCCATCACCCGTATGAAACCTTTGACGTCGTTCTGGCCTTTTTACAGCAAGCCGCGGCCGACCCAGACGTCGTCGCGATCAAGCAAACTTTATACCGCGCTGGTAAACAATCAGCCGTCATTCGTTCGTTGGTTGACGCGGCTGATGCGGGAAAATCGGTAACCGCTTTGGTCGAGTTAAAAGCGCGTTTTGACGAAGAACAGAATTTAAAATGGGCAACCCAGTTAGAGCGAGCCGGGGTTCAGGTGGTCTATGGCTTTATTGACTGGAAAACCCACGCCAAAGTTTCAATGGTTGTCCGCCGCGAAGGCAATAGTTATCGAACTTACTGCCATTTCGGTACCGGTAATTACCATCCAGTTACAGCGCGTATTTATACCGATTTAAGCTTCTTTACGGCTGATCAGCGGGCTGGCCGTGATGCCGCCCAGCTCTTTAACTATGTTACGGGTTATGTTGAACCGCCGCATCTCGAAATGTTGTCCCTATCTCCGCATGGCTTACGGGATAAATTACAAAAGCTGATTGAAGCTGAAATTGAGCATGTCAAAGCGGGACGCCCCGGAGTTATCTGGGCAAAGTTAAATTCTTTGGTCGATCCGTCCATTATCGAAAGTCTTTATCGGGCATCGCAGGCCGGTGTCCATATTGATCTGATTATCCGTGGTATCTGTTGCTTGCGGCCACAAGTACCCGGTCTTTCCGATAATATTCGCGTTAAGTCCATTGTTGGTCGCTTCTTGGAACATAGTCGGATTGTCTGCTTTGGAAATGGTAAGGGCTTGCCCAATAAAGATGCTTTGGTCTTTATTTCTTCGGCTGACTGGATGCAGCGCAATTTTGACCGCCGCGTTGAAACTTTGGTTCCGATCGAAAATCCGACTGTCCATGCGCAGGTGCTAGATCAGATTATGGTCGCTAATTTATTGGATAGCGAACAAAGTTGGCGTCTATTGCCGGATGGTCGTTATGAGCGGATTAAAGACCCCGAGCATTTATTCAATCTGCATCATTACTTTATGACAAATCCTTCTTTGTCTGGCCGAGGAACTGCATTGGTCGACGGCAAAATTCCTAAATTACAGTTACGCGAAGAAATATAACGAGATATGTCAGCCGCTATATTGTTTTATAATAATATAGCGGTGGCATTTTTCATAAAAAGCAATGATTTTTTCCTATTATAGGATAAGAACATCGCGAAATAGGGGCAAAATCCCCCTGCTTCGTTGTCAATTTTACTCCCTAGTGACCAGTTGAGACGGATTTTTCATGATGCTGAATAAGAGGCAGGGCGGCAAGGATGTGGATACCAAGTATCCGGTGCCCCAACAGAAAAAATGGGACAAGGAAGGCCCTATTGGCATCATTGATATCGGTTCGAATTCGATTCGTCTGGTTATCTATGATCAACTGACCCGCGCCCCTAGAATTCTATTTAATGAAAAAATTTCAGCCCAATTAGGGCGAAATATTCCTGTTGATGGTCGCATTGATGAAAAAGCAATCGAGCTGGCGATATCTGAATTAACGCGTTTTTGGGAATTAGCGCGGATCATGAAGTTGAGCTCCTTGAGAACGGTAGCAACCGCTGCCGTTAGGGATGCTAAAAATGGGGCTTTCCTACTCGGGGAAATTGCTAAAATCGGCCTTGATGTCGAAGTTTTATCAGGGGAAGAAGAAGGCTACGGTTCTGGTTATGGCGTTTTGTCCGCCATTCCGGACGCCAATGGTATTGTCGGTGACCTCGGTGGGGGTAGCCTTGAACTTATCCGTGTTTGTAACGGGCAGGTTGAAGATAGAGTATCTTTGCCGTTAGGTGTTCTTAGAATAGCGGATATTCGTAAGAAAAGTCGGAATGCTTTGGATAATTTCATATCCGAAGCATTTAAAAAAATTGATTGGTTAGCCAATGCCCGAGACCTGCCTTTCTATATGGTGGGAGGCGCTTGGCGGTCATTGGCAAAGCTGGATATCCATGTAAGGCATTATCCTGTGCCGGTATTGCATAACTATATTATGCCGCCGGATCGGCCTTCAAAATTAATCCGCGTCATTCAGCGCCATAGTTTAAAAAAGCTAAAAAATAAGGCCAATATCTCTATCTCGCGCGTAGAGCAGCTTTCAGATGCGGCCGCATTACTGGCTGTCGTCAGTCGCCGTCTTGGAAGCCAGTGTCTGGTTACGTCAGCCTATGGATTGAGAGAAGGGCTGTTATATCTGAGCCTTGACAAGGCGACTCGTAAGCTTGATCCGCTTCTTTGGAGTGCCAATCAACGTGGTGAAATTGCGGGGCGTTTTTACCAGCAAGGAGAGGCTCTCTATGATTGGATGACGCCTCTTTTCGAGAGTGATCCGCTGCCTTATCGTCGACTGCGGCATGCGGCTTGTTTGTTGGCGGATAGCGCATGGCAGACCAATCCTGATTTCCGCGCAGATCAAATCCTTAGTATTATTCTTCATGGTCGTTGGGTCGGATTGGATGCGCATGGGCGCGCCTTGATCGGACAGGCTTTGGCTGTCAGCTATGATGGCGTGATGGATAAAAAAATTACCAATAATTTGCTTAGTGAGGCTGATAATCTTTGTGCTGTCCGCTGGGGTAAAGCAATTAGATTGGGGATGCGGTTGTCGGGAGGGGTGACCACAACTTTGAAAAAGAGCGCTATTCTTTACCAGAATAACAAAATTATTCTGCAATTTTTGGGTAATTATAAGTTGAAAGGCGAAACTGTTCTGCGCCGTTTAAAAGCCTTGGCAAATAGCTTTGATGCCAGTGAAGTTGTCGAATTTCTTTGAAATCACCAAAATTAGGCATTCAGTTTTTTAAGATATAAAAACTTCAAAAAGAAGACCTTCGCTTTGGCGATACAAAATCGGAAAGCGAAGGTCGGGGCATTTTGTCATTCCTGTTGAAGCACGGTCATTGCGATTTTGCCTTTTTGGACACTGAAAGCCATCTTACCTTCAATTAAAGCTAAGGCTTCTTTCCCAAAAACTTCGTAGCGCCAACCGGTTAAAACTGGATTATTTTCAACTTCACCTGAAATAATAGCTTCAATATCGTCACTTTTGGCGATGAGACGAGCGGCGACCTCGGCATCACGGGCGCGTATTTTCAACAACAATTTAAGTAAATCAGCAATCATTGCACCGTCTTTGCCGATGCATAATTTTCGGTCGCTACGTTGCGGAATTTCTTCTGCTTTTAAGGGCTGGGCGCTCTCGATTGTGCTCATCAGCCTTTGGCCGATATCATTGCTGCCCCAGCTTCCCGAGAGACCGCGCACTTTTACAAGGTCAGATTGACGGCGAGGGGGGTGAATCGCAAGATCTGCCAAAGTTTCGTCTTTGGCGACCCGTCCGCGTGGAATGTTCCGGTTTTGAGCTTCGTTTTCACGCCATGCGGCCAAGGCTTTTAATCGTCCTAGAACATCGGCTTTCCGGTTAGGCATACGGATACGCAACCACGATTTTTCGGGATCATTGATATATTGAGAGGGATCGGCGAGCCGCTCCATTTCTTGATTAAGCCATGCCCCACGGCCTTTTTCCCTTAATTCTTTCAATAACATCGGGAATAGGGTGGCTAGATGGGTGACATCGGCAATGGCATAATCCAATTGCCGCCGGTCTAAGGGACGATGTGACCAATCTGTAAATCTTGCGCCTTTATCCAATTTGATCGAAAGATATCTTTCTACCAGATTAGAATAGCCGACCTGTTCTCCAACTCCCAAGGCCATGGCTGCGATTTGTGTATCAAAAAGAGGAAAGGGCATTTTGCCGGTATGATGAAGAATAATCTCGAGATCCTGCCCTCCGGCATGAAAAACCTTAAGAATATCTTCATTATTGACCAACAAATCAGTAAGAGGGGTCATGTCCAGGCTGGGAGCCAGTGGATCAATGGCCGCGGCTTCTTTATCGTCCGCGATCTGAATCAGGCATAACTCCGGCCAATAACTATTTTCCCGAATAAACTCGGTATCTATGGCAATAAAGTCAGCCCGGGATAAGCGGGAACAAAGAGCGGCTAGCGTTGCGCTATCTGTGATAAGAGGATGAATCTGCATTAAGCCTACTATTAACCGGATTGTGTGCCTTGACAAAGACAAGCTGTCCGAGCGAAGCGCAACAGTAAACAAAAATCTCGTGCAATCAGGAAATTTAATACATGCATGCCTATCGCACCCATAATTGTTCTGCCCTTAGACGCGCCGATGTTGGCGCGAAAGTCCGCCTTTCCGGTTGGGTGCATCGCAAACGCGATCACGGCGGATTACTTTTTGTCGATCTTCGTGATCACTATGGTCTGACCCAGATTGTTGCCGATAGTGATTCGGCTGTTTTTGAAAAACTGGATCAACTTCGACTCGAATCGGTTATCACTATCACAGGTGAAGTCGTTGAAAGAGCACCCGAAGTTGTAAATCCGAATCTGGCAACGGGTGAGATCGAAATTCGGGCATCCGATGTCGATGTCCAATCTTTTGCGCAGGAATTGCCTTTGCCGGTTGCAGGCGAAGCCGATTATCCGGAAGATATTCGCCTGCGTTATCGCTATCTGGATTTGCGCCGCGACCGTCTCCATCGCAATATTGTTTTGCGCTCGAATGTGATCGCCAGTTTGCGTCGTCGGATGATCGAGCAGGGCTTTAATGAATATCAGACCCCGATTCTGACGGCTTCGAGCCCAGAAGGCGCACGCGATTATTTGGTGCCAAGCCGTGTTCATCCGGGTAAATTCTATGCGTTGCCGCAGGCTCCTCAGATGTTCAAGCAGCTGATGATGGTGGCAGGCTTCGACCGTTATTTCCAGATTGCACCTTGTTTCCGTGACGAAGATGCCCGTGCAGATCGTTCACCGGGTGAATTCTATCAGCTCGATTTCGAAATGAGCTTTGTTACCCAAGAAGATGTCTTTGCGACGATCGAACCGGTTTTAGCAGGCGTTTTCGAAGAATTCGGCGAAGGCAAAAAAGTTACGCCAGCCCCATTCCCGCGAATCGCTTATCGTGATGCAATGCTGTATTATGGTTCCGATAAACCTGATCTTCGTAACCCGTTGAAAATCAGCGACGTCAGCGAACATTTCCGTGATTCCGGTTTTGGTTTGTTTGCCGGTATGGTTGCCAAGGGTGCCGTTGTTCGCGCTATTCCAGCACCGGAAGCTGGAAAAAACAGCCGTAAATTCTTTGATGATATGAATAACTGGGCACGGGAAGAAGGTTTTGCTGGTCTCGGTTATATTAATATCAAAAATGGCGAAGCTGGTGGCCCGATTGCGCGCAATTTGGGTGAAGAAGCAACCAAAAAGCTGTTGGCTGATCTTGGCCTTGGCGACAATGATGGTGTATTCTTTGCTGCGGGTAAAGAAAGCGAAGCCGCTCGGTTGGCTGGTCTTGCCCGTAACCGCGTCGGTGAATTGCTGGATCTGGTCGAAAAAGACAGCTTCCGTTTCTGCTGGGTCGTCGATTTCCCGATGTTCGAATATGACGAAGATGCCAAGCAGGTTATCTTTAGCCATAACCCGTTTTCGATGCCGCAGGGTGGCATGGAAGCTTTGGAAAACAAAGATCCGCTCGATATTCTGGCTTATCAGTATGATATCGTCTGTAACGGCATCGAATTGTCATCAGGCGCTATCCGGAATCACAGACCGGATATCATGTATAAAGCCTTTGAAACTGCAGGCTATGATCAGGCTATGGTGGATGAAAACTTTGCCGGTATGATTAACGCCTTCAAATATGGCGCTCCGCCGCATGGTGGTGCAGCCCCAGGGGTTGATCGCATGGTTATGCTGTTGGCCGGTGAACCGAATATCCGCGAAGTCGTTGTATTTCCAATGAACCAAAAAGCCGAAGATCTGATGATGGGGGCACCGGCAGTTGTAAGCGAACGGCAGTTAAAGGAATTGTCGTTGCGGATTGCAACCAAGCCTACTCAAAAATCAGGCTCGTAAATTCGGTAACGCCGTAAACAGAGGGGATAATACTGCGATGTCCGTTAATCTTGCCGATTATGAACAAGCTACGCCGTTTAAGGGCGATTACGATAAAACGCTGGCACAGCTTCAAAAGAGGCTCGCCCATATTTTGGTAGCCTATATCGTATATCGTCAGAAGGCGATTATCTTGTTTGAAGGGCAGGATAGTTCCGGAAAAAGCGGTATTATCCAACGGCTGATTTCAGGATGGGATCCACGCCATTTTAGAGTGTGGCCTATCGGCGTTCCGACTGAAGAAGAAAAATCTCGGCATTTCTTGTGGCGCTTCTGGTCGAAAATGCCTGCCAATGGAGAAGTCTCGATTTTTGATCGGAGCTGGTATGGGCGCGTTCTGGTTGAGCGCGTTGATAAATTGGCGACCGACGAAGAATGGCAGCGCAGCTATGACGAGATTAATGAATTTGAGTCACTGCAATGCGAAAATGGCACGAAGATTATTAAAATATTTTGCCATATTACGGCAAAAACGCAGGATGAGCGCTTTAAACGGCGTTTGGATCACCCGTGGAAGCATGTAAAAATCAGTGTCGCTGATTTTCATGCCCGAGATAAACGAGATGAATATAAAAAAGCATTTCTCGATATGTTTGATCAGTGCAGTATGCATTGGGCGCCTTGGCATATCATTGATGCCAATGACAAACCCGCTGCACGAATCCACGCGTTGACTCTGATTGCGGATGAGCTGGAAAAAAATCTGCCGACGGCACCGCCCCCGGTTGATCCTGAAATCATCAAGCTGGCCAAAGAAAAATTTGGCATTGATATTGGGAATTAAAATAAGGTTATGATTGATGTCCTGATATCGGGACATCAAGGTCATATGTGACAAAAGAAATTTTTTATTACCGTTATCCGGCAACAGGGGCAGGATAAGCGATATCGATAACTTCCCATTCCTTTTCACCAGCCGGTAAACGCACTGTCCTGAGGTCGCCTAAAGAAGCCCCCCGTAACGCACGGGCTATCGGTGACTTCCAACTGATGCGACCATTGCTAGCATCGGCTTCATCTTCACCGACTAAAACAACCTTGCGCTGGTTATCTTCCTCATCAGCAATAACAACAGTTGCTCCAAACCAGATTTTTGACCGATCTTCTACAGCTGATGGATCGACAACACGGGCTGCTTTTAAACGGCGAGACAGCCATGACAATTCGCGGTCGATTTCGCGCATTTTTTTCCGGCCATAGATGTAATCTCCATTTTCGGAGCGGTCTCCATTCCCGGCTGCCCAGCTAACAATTTCTACAATCTTCGGACGTTCAACATTCATCAGATGGTGGTAGCGTTCTTTCAGCTTTTGCAAGCCTTCTGGCGTAATATAGTTGGGATTCTTCGTAGTCACTGGACATTCGCCCTGTTTGATTATTTTTGAATTTCGAGAAAATTGTTTTTGAAAAATAAAGCCTGCTACCTAGCGGTAACAGGCTTTTTTCTTTCTATAAAGAACCCATTGCACAAAAGGGCAAAGGCGCCTTGAAAAGGGTTCTTTCCTTCATATAGCCTTGGTTATTTAGGCTTATCGAGAGAGGGTAGGGCCAATATGATCCATTCCGCCTAGATAGTCAGATAAGGCTTGCCCACCGACACGACTGCGATTGGGGTCGGGGTCAATCCGACTATAAACAACCGCATTTTCGAGAACCCGCTGTATATAATTTCGGGTTTCATCCAACGGAAAGTCTTCGATCCAGTCAAGCACATCGGCATGGGGTAATCTGGGATCGCCATAGCTGGAAAGGTAGCGATTCACATTGCCCGGCCCTGAGTTATAGGCAGCGACAGCGAGGAGATGACTGCCTTGATAATAGCTGCGCATTCTTTCGTAAAAACTAGCGCCTAATGTCAGGTTAAAGGCAGGATCATTCACAAGACGCGAAGGATCGTAGGATAATCCCAATTTTTGCGCCTGATCTCGTGCTGTTTTGGGCATTAACTGCATCAAACCCAATGCACCTACACTGCTTTTGGCATGGCGGTCGAACTGGCTTTCTTGGCGGGATAGGGCATGAACCATGACCCAGCTTGGTTCGCTTGACTCTGGAAGCGAATAGCTGGGATAACCGCTACGATTATAGGCAATGAGATCGCTATTTCGCATAGCACGTGAAGCCATGACAGCGAGATCTTGCCGCCCGATACGTTGGCTAAGATCGACCGCCATCGTATATTCATCGGGTTGCGTCAGGCTATTGGCAAGCGCACGGAGGAAAAGGCTCTGGTCACGCCAGTTTTGCTGCTGTCCTAAACGGATAGTTGCCTGCACCAAAGAGCGGCTATAAAAACTGTTTTGTTGGCTAGAGTCTGGTAGCGAAGCACTATAGGGCGGAATCGGCACGGCCTGACCCAGTAATTCAAGTGAAAACTGTCCGTAAAATTGATCAGGGGCTTGCCCCGCGGCAGCAAAATAACGACGAGCCAGTGCCTCATCGCGCATAGCCAATGCAGACCGACCTGCCCAATAATAACCACGGCTACGGCTTTGCGGGCTTTTTGAGGCGGCGGCGTAATTGCCAAAGAAAACCAAAGCCTCTTTGGGTTGGTTTAAATATTTTAAGGCCGTTCGCCCACCTAAAAACAGAAGATCAGTATAGCGATCCCGTATGGTGAAGGATTGCTCCTTTACCTTTCGACTGTCGGGGAAAATGCTGTAAACTTGCCGGACAATTGCCAAAGTTTGAGCATATTGTTTATCATTGGCGGTGGCCTTGGCAAAAGTCAGCAATAGGCTAAGCCATTCTTCGGCATCACTAGGCATTTGCTGCAACTGACGGGGGGCTGCCAATAATGCCCTTGCATCAAATGGGCGGGTTTTAGCGCGCAAATAAAGTGCATGATCGGCAAGAATACCGGGATTGTTGTCCGCATCAGAACCCAATGCCGATAAGAGGGCTTCTGCTTCGGGTGCCATACTCTGTAAGGCCATACGGGCTTCAAAAAGCGGTTTTTGGTCTTCACTAACGCGATTAAGCTGTAAGCGTGCCGCTTCGATATTATGGCCCCATAATAACCGATCTTCACGGATGGCCTGTTCTTGTGCTGTGAAGCTATTATTGAAGCGGATAAAAAGCTTGTTTTCAATATCTGGAGAGAGATAGCCTTCTGTCCATGCGGCTTTGGCCTGTCTTACCGCTTCTCCCTGTTGGTTATATTGATCGAGAATTAAGGCATAGGCGGCACGCCCATTATTGCTGACCGGAGGATAAAGCTGAAAAAAACGCAAGGCTTGCTGCGGTTTTTCTCCTATAGCAGTCAAAGCATCAGTTAAATTTTTTTCAGCCGCCTTTCTTAGGATATTTTCAGCTGGCCAATGGGGATTTTCTATAAGGAAAGAGGCATAATCCTGAAAAGATAAAGACGTGCCAGAACGTAACGTTTGCCATTTTGCAATTTTACTGTCTGTCTCGGCTGGCTGATTGACTATGGCAATGCTATTGCGTTGCCCGTAAGCCTGCCCGGAAAGAAACAGGCCAGCCGGTATGATGGACGCAAACAGTTTAAGAAACTGCCTGCGCTGTTCGCGCTGTCTGGACAGACGTGGCGTAACGTCTTTATCAGACGATAGTAAAGTTTGGTTATGGGCCATGGTCTTCACTATATGAGACAGCTTCATACCAAAGGGAAGGAGATGATAATGTTCACGGGCTCAATTCCTGCTCTTGTGACACCGTTTCGCAACGGAAAGTTTGATGAAGTGGTTTTCAGAGCGCATGTTGACCGCATGATCGAGGGCGGTTCATCCGCCGTAGTCCCCTGTGGAACGACAGGGGAAAGCGCAACCATGACCATAGAAGAACATAATTATGTCATGGCTGTCTGTATCGATCAGGTAAATGGTCGGGTTCCGGTGATCGCCGGATGTGGATCGAATGATACCAAGGTATCACTATTACATTTGCAACATGCCGCGAAAGCAGGCGCCACTGCTGGTTTGGTTGTTTTACCTTATTATAACAAGCCCAGTCAGGAAGGGTTATTTGCTCATTACAGCTATCTGGCTGAAAATAGCCCGATTCCTATTTTGATCTATAATGTGCCAGGCCGCACCGGAAGCGATATCTCGGTTGAAACTTTGGCGCGCTTGTCGCGTTTACCTGCTATTGTCGGTATGAAAGATGCAAGCGGACATATCGCGCGGGTTTCTGCGCAAAGATTAGCCTGTGGCGCTGATTTCTGTCAGCTGTCGGGTAATGACGATATGGCTTTGGCATTTAATGCCATGGGTGGTGTCGGCTGTATTTCTGTGACAGCCAATGTCGCGCCCAAGCTTTCCGCAGATTTCCAAAAAGCATGTGCCGAAAATCGGTATCAGGATGCCTTGGTTTTGCAGGATCAGCTTTATCCGTTGCATTCTGCGCTTTTCAGTGATTCTTCTCCGGCGCCAGTCAAATATGCCTTGTCTCGCTTATATCCGGAATTTTCGTCTGAATTGCGTTTGCCGTTGGTTCCGCCTACCGAAAAGAGCAAGGCTTTAGTCGATGCGGCGCTTTCCCATGCAAGGTTAATTTAAAAGATGGCTGCTTTTCGTCCACCTCAGTTTAAAAAATCCAAAATACTCGCTGAAAACCGGCGTGCCCGTTACGAATATGCGTTCGAAGATTTCTACGAGGCCGGTATCGCCTTGACCGGAACCGAAGTAAAATCTTTGCGTTTCGGGCAGGGGTCTATTGCTGAAAGCTATGCCGAGGTTAAAAACGGTCAGGTTACCCTGATCAATGCCAATATACCTGAGTTTAGTCACGGAAATCGGTTCAATCATGAACCAAAACGACCCAGAAAGTTGCTGCTTCACGAACGTGAAATTCGTAAGATGGTGACCGCCGTTTCCCGTGAAGGGATGACAGTCATTCCAGTCAGTTTATATTTCAATAATAAGGGAAAAGCTAAACTGGAGCTGGCAATTGCTCGCGGTAAAAAGACCCATGATAAGCGCGCAACGATCAAAGAGCGTGATTGGAAGCGTGATCAGGCAAGATTGCTGCGTGACAAAGGGTGACAAGATTTAAGGATGCTTAAAACAAAGAGGTTGTTCTTAGCTTGTAAAGATTCATTTGTGAGTAATTTTGCACAAATTTAGCGAAAACAAGTTACCTCTTTTTATTTGATTTTATCTTTATGTGTAAAATATGGTAGGCTCCGCGTTTTAAAAAAGAAAAGACAATGGTCTGGTTTTCTTAAGGAAGGTTTTTTGTGAAACATCCTCGTTTTTCTGTCGGACGTGCATGCATTGCAATAGTTGCTATGGCATCGGTCGCCGCTCCAGCTTTGGCTGCTGGAGAGAAGCTTTTGCCGAGTAAACCGGAAATCGGCCTGTTCGGTTTCGATGAAAACGGTATGAATCGTTCGGTTAATCCGGGCGATAGCTTTTATGATTTCGCAAATGGTGGATGGGATCAGAATACCCCTATTCCTGAAGACCGTGCTCGCTATGGTATGTTTACGAAGTTAGCCGATCTTTCTACCCAGCGGATGAAAGACATTCTGGATGAAGCTGTTAAGACGCCTGGCAATAAAAGCGGTGATCTTTACGCCAGCTACATGGACGAAAAGACGGTTAATTTGAAGGGATTGAGCCCTTTAAAATCGACAATCAGCACGATTAAAGCCTTAAAAAACCAGCATGACTTTGCACGCCAGATGGGCGCAATGTTGCAAACGGGTGTGGATGCGCCTTTTGCCTTCGCTGTTGAGCAAGATAACCGTCTTCCTGATCAGTATATCATTAATTTTCAGCAATCTGGTCTCGGCTTGCCTGACCGTGATTATTATCTGAATAAAGATCCCAAATTAGAAACGGTGCGTCAGGCTTATGTAAGCTATTTGACGACATTGTTGAAATTGGCTGGTGAAGCTTACGCAGAACAGCGTGCGGCTAACCTTATGGCCTTTGAAACCAATCTAGCAACTGTGCAATGGGCGAGGGCAGACCTTCGCAATATCGACCGCACCTATAACAAATGGCAGCGGGCTGATTTTGCAAAGCAGGCTCCGAATTTTGACTGGAATGCTTTCCTGACGGCAGCGCACATCAATACGCAGTCAGAATTTTTGGTCGGTGAACCCAGTGCCTTCGCAGGCATGGCGCTGAATATTTCAAAAACGCCGCTTCAGACGTTGAAAGATTATTTGCTGGTTCGGCTTCTGGATCAGATGTCTCCTTATCTGTCACAGCCTTTCTCTGATGCCCATTTCGCTTTTTATGGGACGGCTTTGACCGGACAGCCAAAAGATCAGCCTCGCTGGAAAAAAGCAACGGGTCTTGTCGATACAGCCTTGGGTGAAGATATCGGTAAAATCTATGTCGCGCGTTACTTCCCGCCAGAAACTAAAGCCGCAGCCGATCAGCTCGTTAAGAATATTATGGCAGCTATGGAACGTCGGATTGATAATCTGACATGGATGTCGCCAGAATCGAAGAAAAGAGCCCATTTGAAAATGGCCTCTTTCACGCCGAAAATTGGTTATCCTGATAAATGGCGTGACTATACCGGTTTAGCCATTATTCGTGATGATCTGGCTGGTAATGTTAGACGGTCAAATGCGTTCGAGTATCAGTATAATCTGTCAAAGCTAGGTAAACCGGTTGACCGTGGTGCGTGGGAAATGACGCCCATGACCATCAATGCCTATGCGAACCCGACGATGAACGAAATAGTCTTCCCAGCCGCTATTTTGCAGCCGCCTTTCTTTGATCCTAATGCTGATCCCGCAATCAATTACGGTGGCATCGGTTCGGTTATCGGTCATGAATTGAGCCATCACTTTGATGACCAAGGTGCGAAATACAACGAAAAAGGTGCATTGGCTGACTGGTGGTTGCCTTCAGATGTGGCTAATTTCAATGCGTTGACGGACAAGCTCGCCAAGCAATACGACCAGTATGAACCCATCCCAGGCTTCCATGTACAGGGTCGTTTGACTTTGGGTGAGAATATTGCCGATCTTGCTGGTTTGACCCTGTCTTATGATGCTTATCATGCCAGCCTTGGTAACCAGATTGCGCCTATCCTTGACGGTCTGTCTGGCGATCAGCGCTTCTATCTGGGCTGGGCTCAGGTCTGGCGGGTGAAACAGCGTGAGGCGGCTGAACGTCGTCAGCTTTTGACTGATCCGCATTCTCCATCTCAATACCGTGTGGCGACTGTACGGAATCTTGATCCGTGGTATAACAGCTTTAATGTCAAAGAAGGCAGCAAGCTGTATCTTAGCCCGAAAGATCGTATCCGCATTTGGTAATTTTTTCGACAATTTATGAATAACAAAGGGTCGGTGCTGCAAAGTATCGACCCTTTTATGTTTGCTTGAGGATGCTAAAAAATTACCTCGATAAAGTTGGAAAAATCTTGCTATCCACGGTTATATCGTTTCTGATGATCGAGTGTTAGCCATACTAGGGATAGCAAAATCATAATAGCTATCCTTTTTACGGTGGGCTGGATAATAATTTGACAGGGATTTTGTGAATATCCCCTTGCTTTTATTATTTCATCCGGTTATTAACGCGACCTCCGTTACCGTAGGAGTGTAGCTCAGTTGGTAGAGCATCGGTCTCCAAAACCGAGGGCCGTGGGTTCGAGTCCCTCCGCTCCTGCCATTTTTCGGTAGTCTTAGGTAACGTGACAAAATTTAGGCAAGGCTGATTTGAAAATCTAGCCAAATGCGTCAATAAACAGATTTTCAGCCTGGAGGCATGCATGGCCAAAATAACACCGGCCGAATTCTTTCGGCAGGTTCGGGCCGAAACTGCTAAAGTAGTATGGCCAAGCAGACGTGAGACGGTCATGACCGCTGTTATGGTTGCCATCATGGCAATTATGCTTGGTGTCTTTTTCTTTGCTGTCGACGCTGCTTTCAGCCATGTTGTTCGACTTCTCTTGTCGCTTCTGGCTTAAAGGATTTTGGGTTTCATGTCTCGCTGGTACATTATTCACGCTTATTCCGGTTTTGAAAATAAAGTCAAAGAAGCCGTTGCTGCTGAAGCAGAACGCCTTGGCCTTGAGCCGTTGGTGGAAGCTATTGAAGTCCCGACAGAACAGGCTGTAGAAGTTCGTCGTGGTAAAAAAGTAGCTGTTGAACGGAAATGCTTCCCGGGATACGTCCTCGCTAAGCTGAATATGAACGAAGACGTTTATCATTTGGTAAAAAATACTCCCAAAGTTACTGGGTTTCTAGGCTTCGCGGGTAAGCCTCAGCCGATTAGTGATGCTGAAGCCGAGCATATTCTTAACCGTAAGGCCGAAGCCGAAGTCGCGGGCAAAAAATCACAAATTAAAATTGACTTTGAAATTGGTGATCAGGTTAAAGTTCTGGAAGGTCCCTTCGCCAGCTTTAATGGCGTTGTTGAAGATCTCGACTTTGATCGTGCCAGAGTAAAAGTTTCTGTCTCTATTTTTGGTCGTGCAACGCCGGTCGAACTCGAATTCGAACAGGTTGAACGCGCCGAATAAACAATTCAGGTTTTTATTTTAAAACCTGTGCGGGAGATGACCATGGGGGTCATCGTTAACCGCTTAACCTGAAAAGGGTGATAAAATGGCAAAAAAGATTACCGGCTATATCAAGCTGCAAGTGCCGGCAGGTAAAGCTAACCCAAGTCCGCCAATCGGTCCGGCCTTAGGTCAGCGCGGTGTCAACATCATGGAATTCTGCAAGGCGTTTAATGCCAAATCGCAGGGCATGGAACCGGGCACCCCACTGCCAACCATCATTACGGTTTACGCTGACCGTTCTTTCTCTTTCGAAAGCAAGATGCCTCCGGTTTCTTTCCTTTTGAAAAAGGCATTGAACCTGAAATCTGGTTCAAAAGAACCTGGTAAAGCGGTTGCTGGTAAGATCAAGCGTTCGCAGATTGTCGAAATCGCTAACACGAAGATGCCAGATCTTAACGCCAATGATATTGACGCTGCAACGCGTATCATCGAAGGTTCTGCCCGTGCAATGGGCCTCGAAGTGGTGGAGGGCTAATCACATGGCTATTTCGAAAAAAGCAAAAGCCATTGCGGCCGCTGTCGACAAGAACAAGCTTTACACCGTAGCCGAAGCTATCGCGATCGTTCGCGAATATGCTACTTCCAAATTCGATGAAACCATTGAATTGGCGATTAACCTCGGTGTTGATCCGCGTCATGCTGATCAGATGGTTCGTGGTGTTGTTACCCTGCCTAAGGGCACGGGTAAGAATGTTCGCGTTGGTGTTTTTGCTCGTGGTCCCAAGGCTGAAGAAGCCAAGGCTGCTGGTGCAGAAGTTGTTGGCGCAGAAGACCTCATGGAAGCCATTCAGGATGGCACCATTGATTTCGATCGTTGCATTGCAACGCCGGACATGATGGGTGTTGTTGGTCGTCTCGGTAAAATTCTTGGCCCAAAAGGCATGATGCCGAACCCGAAACTGGGTACGGTTACGATGAATGTTACCGAAGCTGTGAAAGCAGCCAAAGGCGGTCAGGTTGAATATCGCGTTGACCGTACCGGTATCATTCACAGTGGCATTGGTAAGGCTAGCTTTTCAGCTGAAGATATCCGTACCAATTTCGATGCTCTGATCGATGCACTTTTGAAAGCTAAACCGACTGGCGCCAAGGGTCGTTACATGAAGAAAGTTTCTATTTCTTCGACGATGGGCCCGGGTCTTAGCATTGATATTGCAGATCTTCCCGCAGCGGCTTGATCTTTTACAAGTCTTTAATTAAAGACCTGTTCGCATTTAAAGTTTGTTCCGGATGGGCTTCCTGTCCGGAACCAGTGCCGTCCGAGACTGCGGGAGATAGTTACTCTATCTTAATCGCCCGCATAGACGGGGTTTCAGTGTTTACCGGCTTGTGAAAACAATGTTCGGTTGCCGAGCCCCACGGACAAAAGTAATCAGATAGCGTATTTTATCTGAGAGCTTTAATGCCTTAATGGATGGTCATTAAGGTAACGTATAAGGAGTGAGGCATGGAACGAGCTCAAAAAGTTGAGCTGGTTGCCGGTCTTAAAAGTGCGTTTGCCGAAGCAGGTGTCATTGTTGTCACCCGCAATCTCGGTCTGACAGTTGCACAGTCCACTGTGCTGCGGTCAAAAATGCGCGAAGCCGGTGCTAGCTTCAAAGTAGCTAAGAACAAGCTCGCCCGCATTGCAGTCGAAGGAACGCCGCAGGCTTCTCTCAGCGATTTGCTGACAGGACCAACGGCAATTGCCACGTCCCCCGATCCGGTAGCTGCTGCAAAGGTAGCTGTCGAATTTGCGAAGACCAACAAAAAGTTGGAAATCGTCGGTGCGGTCATGGGAACGACCCTTCTCGACGTTGCTGGTGTGCAGGCATTAGCTGAACTGCCGTCTCTGGACGAACTGCGTGGCAAAATTGTGGGTCTCATCAGTGCACCTGCAACCAAAATCGCGCGGACCATTCAGGCTCCGGCCGGACAGCTTGCTCGTGTATTTGGTGCATATGCTGCCAAAGACGCAGCCTAATTTTTTTGAGTAAACAACTGAAACCACGGGATATGTTATCCCGTTACGGAGTTAATCATGGCTGATTTAGAAAAAATCGTTGAAGATTTGTCTGCGCTGACCGTTCTCGAAGCAGCTGAACTTTCCAAGCTGTTGGAAGAAAAATGGGGCGTTTCCGCTTCTGCAGCTGTTGCAGTTGCTGCTCCGGCTGCTGCCGGTGGTGCTGCCGCTGAAGAAAAGAGCGAATTCGACGTCATTCTCACCGGCGACGGTGGCAAGAAAATCAACGTCATTAAAGAAATCCGCGCCATCACCGGTCTGGGCCTGACGGACGCTAAAGCCCTTGTTGAAGGTGCTCCGAAGCCCGTCAAAGAAGGCATCGCTAAAGACGAAGCCGAAAAGCTGAAAAAGCAGCTTGAAGCAGCCGGTGCAACGGTTGAACTGAAGTAAGCTTTATTTAGCTTCTTTGGTAAAAAAGGCGGTCTTTATGGCCGCCTTTTTTTATATTTAATTTCATAAATTGTATTCTGAGACGGCATCGATGCCTCTTGGTTAGATAAGAGAAATACTGCTGGATCAATTTTTGAGAAATTGGTCTTTTGCCCCTCGACAATCTCCAACACTATCCCTATATTAAAAGCATACGCATAGCCTATGCCCTAACAAGGAAAGGCTACCTGCTTGTTTTTCGGGACAGGATCCAACTTGCGCAGGGATCTAAGAATAGAAAACATCAGGAATATGACGCTGACAGCTGCGATACCAAAGATGTGTCGCGGCTTTTTGTTGTCTATAGTAATGTGCATAAGGCATTCGGCCAAAACCGGTAAATATTTTTATTCAGTTTAGAACAAGAATTTTTTATCGGCAGTAATCTGCCCGAAAGGGCGGCTGGTTGTGAAGCGTGAGGATTATATGGCGACCAAGGCATCTGCTATCGGCCACGCGAGTGTAAAAAAACGTATTCGCAAGATGTTTGGTAATATCCATGAAGTTGTGGATATGCCAAACCTTATTGAAGTTCAGCGTGATAGTTACGAAAACTTTTTGCGTTCACGTCCTCAAGACGGATATGTTTCGGGTTTAGAAAAAACCCTGCGTTCTGTTTTCCCGATCCGCGATTTCGGCGGTGTCGCGGAGCTGGATTTTGTCCAGTATGAGTTAGAAGAACCGAAGTTTGACGTTGACGAATGCCGTCAGCGGGGCATCACCTATGCTGCCCCAATGCGGGTCACCTTGCGTCTGATCGTTTTCGAAGTCGATCCTGACACAGAAACACGTTCTGTTCTCGATATTAAAGAACAGGATGTCTACATGGGCGATATGCCGCTCATGACGCGTAATGGTACCTTTTTCATCAATGGTACTGAGCGTGTTATTGTCAGCCAGATGCATCGTAGTCCCGGTGTTCTGTTTGACCATGACAAAGGCAAAACCCATTCTTCCGGTAAATTCCTGTTTGCTGCGCGTGTTATCCCTTACCGCGGGTCATGGTTGGATTTCGAATTTGACGCGAAAGATATCGTCAATGTTCGTATTGACCGTAAGCGCAAATTACCGGTTACGAGCCTGCTTTATGCTTTAGGTCTGAATGCCGAACAGATTCTTCATCATTTCTACAACACGATTACTTTTGTTCGTGGTGATGGTGGTTGGAAAGTTCCCTATGTCACTGAAAGCTGGCGGGGACGTAAGCCATTCTTTGATATTATTAATGGCGATACCGGCGAAGTTGTTTTTCCGGCAGGGCAGAAAATTTCTCCTCGTGCTGCCAATAAGGCAGGGCGCGATGGTTTGGAAACGCTGTTAATTCCGACCGAAGAAATCTACGGCCATTATTCAGCCTATGATATCATTGATGAATCAACGGGTCGCATCTGGATTGAAGCTGGAGACGAAGTAACGCCAGAAAATCTGGAATTACTTGATAGTGCTGGCGTTGAGACGCTCGAGCTTCTTGATATTGACCATGTTTCAACAGGACCATGGATCCGCAACACGTTGAAGGCCGACAAGGCTGAAGACCGCGATCATGCTCTGGCTGAAATCTATCGGGTGATGCGCCCGGGTGAACCGCCAACGAAGGAAACCGCTGAAGCGCTTTTCTATGGCTTGTTCTTTGATCCTGAACGCTATGACCTGTCGGCTGTCGGTCGTGTCAAACTGAACATGCGCCTTGACCTTGACTGCCCAGACACCACCACAACGTTGCGGGCGGAAGATATTCTGGCCGTTGTCAAAACGCTGGTTGATCTGAAAGACGGTAAGGGTGAAGTCGATGACATCGATAACCTTGGTAACCGTCGTGTTCGGTCAGTTGGTGAACTGTTAGAAAATCAGTATCGTGTTGGTCTGTTGCGGATGGAACGCGCTGTTAAAGAGCGTATGTCTTCCGTTGATGTTTCGACTGTTATGCCGAACGATCTGATTAATGCGAAACCGGCCGTTGCGGCTGTTCGTGAATTCTTCGGTTCTTCGCAGCTGTCCCAGTTTATGGATCAGACCAACCCGCTTTCCGAAGTGACGCATAAGCGCCGCGTTTCGGCTTTGGGCCCAGGTGGTCTTACCCGTGAGCGTGCCGGCTTTGAAGTCCGAGATGTTCATCCTACGCATTATGGCCGTATCTGCCCAATTGAAACGCCTGAAGGCCCGAACATTGGTCTGATCAACTCATTGGCTACCTTTAGCCGTATTAATAAATATGGCTTTATCGAAACACCTTATCGTAAGGTAATCGATCACAAGGTGACCAACGAGGTTATCTATCTCTCTGCAATGGAAGAAAGCCGTTATACGGTAGCTCAGGCCAACGCAGAATTAGATGCCGAAGGCCATTTCGTTGAAGAGCTGGTTTCCGCACGTGAAGCTGGTGAATTCTTGATGGCACCGCGTGAGCAGATCACGTTGATGGATGTCAGCCCGAAACAGCTGGTTTCTGTTGCAGCATCGCTTATTCCGTTCCTTGAAAACGATGATGCTAACCGCGCCTTGATGGGTTCCAACATGCAACGTCAGGCCGTGCCTTTGGTACGTGCTGAAGCGCCGTTTGTTGGTACGGGTATGGAAGAAACTGTTGCTAGAGATTCTGGCGCTGCCATTTCTGCTCGCCGTGCCGGTATCGTTGATCAGGTAGATGCTTCCCGTATTGTTATTCGCACGACGGGCGAAGTCGAAGCCGGTAAGCCGGGTGTCGATATCTATCGCTTGATGAAATTCCAGCGTTCCAACCAGTCAACCTGCATCAATCAGCGTCCGTTAGTCAGCGTCGGTGATTATGTGAATGCCGGTGATGTTCTGGCTGATGGTCCTTCTACGGAATTGGGTGAATTGGCATTAGGCCGTAACGTGCTGGTCGCGTTTATGCCTTGGAACGGTTACAATTACGAAGATTCCATTCTGATTTCCGAACGGATTGTTAAGGACGACGTCTTCACTTCAATTCATATTGATGAATTCGAAGTCATGGCACGCGACACCAAGCTTGGCCCTGAAGATATCACGCGCGATATTCCGAATGTCGGTGAAGATGCTCTTCGCAATTTGGATGAAGCTGGTATCGTTTACATCGGTGCCGAAGTTCAGCCAGGCGATATTCTGGTCGGTAAGATCACGCCAAAGGGTGAAAGCCCGATGACGCCAGAAGAAAAGCTGCTGCGCGCCATCTTTGGTGAAAAAGCCTCTGATGTTCGTGACACTTCTTTGCGTCTGCCTCCGGGTGTGGCTGGTACGATCGTCGATGTTCGCGTCTTTAACCGTCATGGCGTTGATAAAGATGAACGCGCTATGGCTATCGAGCGTGAAGAAATCGAACGTCTGACCAAAGATCGTGAAGATGAGCGGGCTATTCTGAATCGGGCAACCTATGCCCAGCTTCAGGAAAAACTGCTTGGCCAGACTGTTGCTGCTGCACCAGATAAGCGTATTATCAAGGGTGCCAGAATTGATATCGAGACGCTGGCTTCTGTTGAGCCTCATAAATGGTTTAAATTTGCTGTTGCCGATGATGCCCGTCAGGCTGAATTGGAAGCTATTAAGAACCAGTATGACAGTGCCGATGAAGCCATTCGTAAACGCTTTGAAGATCGCGTTGAAAAAGCACAGCGTGGTGACGAGTTACCGCCAGGCGTCTTGAAAATGGTTAAGGTCTTTGTTGCCGTGAAGCGTAAGCTTCAGCCTGGTGATAAAATGGCCGGTCGTCATGGTAACAAGGGTGTTATCAGTCGTATTCTTCCTGCCGAAGATATGCCTTTCTTGGCTGATGGAACGCCGGTTGATATCGTTTTGAACCCGTTAGGTGTGCCTAGCCGTATGAATATCGGACAGATATTCGAGACGCATTTAGGTTGGGCTGCGCGTGGTCTTGGAGCGAAGGTCAGAAATGCTCTTGAAGAATGGCGTGAGGCCAATGCCGACCGCTATGAATGGGATTTCTCCCCACCAGAAGCTGTCAGAGAACGGATGATTGAAGTCTATGGCGAGAAATACGCCGAAGACATCAAAAGCCGTGATGATAGAGATATTGTCGAAATGGCTGGTTTGTTAAGAAATGGTGTGCCGATGGCAACGCCAGTCTTTGACGGTGCCAAGCCAGAAGACATCTCTGCCATGTTGAATTTGGCTGGACTCGATGACTCTGGACAGGTTGAGCTTTATGACGGACGGACGGGTGAACAATTCGACCGTAAGGTGACAGTCGGCTATATTTACATGCTGAAATTGCACCATTTGGTTGATGACAAAATCCATGCCCGTTCTATTGGCCCCTACAGTCTTGTCACCCAGCAACCGTTGGGCGGTAAAGCACAGTTCGGTGGTCAGCGCTTTGGTGAAATGGAAGTCTGGGCATTGCAGGCCTATGGTGCTGCTTATACCTTGCAGGAAATGTTGACCGTCAAATCAGATGATGTTGTCGGTCGTACTAAGGTTTACGAAGCTATCGTCAAAGGTGATGATACGTTCGAAGCTGGTATTCCTGAAAGCTTTAACGTGCTTGTCAAGGAAATGCATAGTCTGGGTCTGAACGTCGAGCTGAAAACCTCGAAGGCAAAGAATGAAGACGATAACAGTTTTCAGGTAGCCGCCGAATAGAGGCCAGTTTTAAGATGCGGCATGATTTTTAATCATGCCGCGTAAGGCTGCCTTCTTATTTGTTGACCCTTTCTGAGGGATGAAAAATGAACGAATTAGCTAATTTTGCCAATCCGCTTGCTAGTACAGAGCATTTTGATCATATCCAGATCAGTCTGGCCTCTCCCGAGCGGATCCGTTCATGGTCTTTTGGCGAGATTAAGAAACCTGAAACGATCAATTACCGTACCTTTAAACCGGAACGTGATGGTCTTTTCTGTGCCCGTATCTTTGGCCCTATAAAAGATTACGAATGCTTGTGCGGTAAGTACAAGCGGATGAAATACAAAGGCATCGTTTGCGAAAAATGCGGCGTCGAAGTCACCGTTTCTAAGGTGCGTCGCGAGCGGATGGGCCATATCGAACTGGCTGCGCCAGTTGCTCACATCTGGTTTTTGAAATCACTTCCAAGCCGCATTGGTCTTCTGCTTGATATGCAGTTGAAGCAGCTGGAACGTGTTCTTTATTTCGAAAGCTATATTGTTATTGAGCCGGGGCTGACGCCTTTAAAGAAATTTCAGCTTCTTACTGAAGATGAATTACTGGAAGCTCAGGATCAATATGGCGAAGATTCTTTCTCAGCCGGTATTGGTGCAGAAGCTGTTAAAAAGCTTTTGGAAGCCTTGGATCTTGAAACAGAACGTGAAGATCTGCTTGAAGAACTGAAGCATACAAAATCCGAATTAAAACCGAAAAAGATTATTAAACGACTGAAAGTCGTCGAAAGCTTTATCGATTCCGGAAACCGTCCTGAATGGATGATTTTGGAAGTTATTCCGGTTATTCCGCCTGAATTGCGTCCTTTGGTTCCTTTGGATGGTGGCCGTTTCGCAACCTCCGATTTGAACGATCTCTATCGTCGCGTTATCAACCGTAACAACCGTCTGAAACGTCTGATGGATCTGCGGGCGCCTGATATCATCGTCCGCAACGAAAAGCGGATGTTGCAGGAAGCCGTTGATGCGTTGTTCGATAACGGTCGTCGCGGACGCACGATTACGGGTGGTAATAAACGGCCTCTGAAATCGCTCTCTGACATGCTTAAGGGTAAGCAGGGACGTTTCCGTCAGAACCTTTTGGGTAAGCGCGTCGATTATTCGGGTCGTTCCGTTATTACGACGGGTCCTGAATTGAAACTGCATCAGTGCGGTTTGCCGAAGAAGATGGCGCTCGAGTTATTCAAGCCGTTCATTTATTCGCGTTTGGATGCCAAGGGTCTTTCAATGACCTTGAAGCAGGCCAAAAAATGGGTCGAAAAAGAGCGTAAAGAAGTTTGGGATATCCTTGAAGAGGTTATCCGCGAACATCCGGTTATGTTGAACCGTGCTCCAACCTTGCATCGTCTTGGTATTCAGGCTTTTGAACCGGTTTTGATCGAAGGTAAGGCTATTCAGCTTCACCCGTTGGTCTGCTCCGCCTTCAATGCTGACTTTGATGGTGACCAGATGGCCGTCCATGTGCCGCTGTCACTTGAAGCTCAGCTTGAAGCACGCGTTTTGATGATGTCGACCAACAATATTCTGTCACCGGCAAATGGTAAGCCTATCATCGTGCCGTCACAGGATATGGTTCTCGGTATTTATTATCTTTCGATGGCGAAAGAGAATGAACCGGGCGAGGGGATGCGTCTTTCCAATATGACGGAAGTGCATCAGGCATTGAATGTCGATGCTGTCACTTTGCATACCAAAATCACCAGCCGCGTGCCTCAGGTCAATGAGCAGGGCGAACCCTATATGAAACGGGTGGAAACCACGCCAGGCCGGATGCTGTTGGGTGAAACCTTGCCGCAGAACTACAAGGTGCCTTTCGAAACGATCAACCGTCTGTTGACGAAAAAAGATATCGGTGACGTTATCGATACCGTTTATCGTCATACCGGTCAGAAAGACACTGTTCTGTTTGCTGATGCGATCATGTCGCTGGGCTTCAAATACGCCTGTAAGGCAGGTATTTCCTTCGGTAAGGATGACATGATTGTCCCAGCCGCTAAGGAAGCCTTGGTTGAAGAAACCCGCGGTCTTGTTCAGGATTTCGAGCAGCAATATCAGGATGGTCTGATTACCCAGCAGGAAAAATACAACAAGGTCATCGATGCATGGTCTCGTTGTGGTGATCGTGTTGCAGGCGAAATGATGAAAGAAATCCAGATGGTTCATAAAGGACCGGATGGACGCGAATTGCCAGTGAACGCTATTTACATGATGGCTCACTCTGGTGCTCGTGGTTCTGCTGCACAGATTAAACAGCTTGCTGGTATGCGTGGTTTGATGGCGAAACCATCAGGTGAAATCATCGAAACGCCGATCATCTCGAACTTTAAGGAAGGTTTAACCGTCCTTGAATACTTTAACTCAACCCATGGTGCCCGTAAGGGGCTGGCTGATACGGCATTGAAAACGGCTAACTCTGGTTACCTGACTCGCCGTCTTGTTGACGTCAGCCAAGATTGTGTTGTTGTTGAAGATGATTGCGGCACAGAACGCGCCCTTGAAATGAAGGCAATCACACAAGGTGGTAATGTTATTGCTTCCTTGGGTGAACGTATCTTGGGTCGAACTTTGGCTGAAGATATCATCGGTACCGATGGTAAAATCGCGATCGCGATCGGCACTCTGTTAGATGAAGCCCATATCGCCGTCATCGAAGAAATCGGTATTCAGTCCGTTAAAATTCGCAGTCCTTTGGTCTGTGAATCGCATGGTGGTGTTTGTGCCGCTTGTTACGGTCGTGACCTTGCTCGTGGTACGCCGGTCAATATGGGTGAAGCTGTCGGCGTTATTGCTGCTCAGTCAATCGGTGAGCCTGGAACGCAGCTGACGATGCGTACCTTCCATATCGGTGGTGCTGCTCAGTTGAACGAACAGTCCCATTTGGAAGCTGTTACCGATGGTCGGTTGGAATATCGTGATCTTCGCACGATTATTGATCCGCAAGGCAAACAGATTGCCCTTAGCCGTACAGGTGAAGTGGCTTTGGTTGGCCCTGATGGTCGAGAACTGGCTTCCAGCCGTATCTTGTTGGGTGCACATCTCCTTCATGATGATGGTGACATGGTCAAGAAGGGTGATCGTCTGGCTGAATGGGATCCATTTACCATTCCGGTTATCACGGAAAGCGCTGGTATCGTTAAGTATCAGGATTTGGTCGAGAACCAGACCCTTACTGAACAGGTCGATGAAGCTACCGGTATTTCTCAGCGTGTCGTTATCGAATATCGCGCCCCGCGTGGTAAGGACGATTTACGTCCACGTTTGACCTTGATGAATGGTGATTCAGGCGAAACCGCCCGTTACATGTTGTCACCAGGAACGGTTATTTCTGTTGATGACGGCCAGGAAGTGTTGGCCGGTACGGTTCTGGCGCGTGTCAGCCGTGAATCTGCCAAGACCCGTGATATTACCGGTGGTCTTCCGCGTGTGGCTGAACTGTTTGAAGCCCGCAAGCCGAAAGAAAATGCGATCATTGCGAAAGTATCCGGTCGCGTCGAATTCGGTAAAGATTACAAGGCAAAACGCAAAGTCATCATCCGTCCGGATGATGGTTCTGAAGCAATTGAATATCTGGTTCCGAAATCCAAGGTTATTGATGCGCAGGAAGGTGATCACGTTAAACGTGGTGACAACCTGATCAGCGGTAGCCCTGATCCGCATGATATTCTTGAAGTTTTGGGTGTTGAAGCTTTGGCTGAATATCTGGTCTCGGAAATTCAGGAAGTCTATCGTCTGCAGGGTGTGAAAATCAACGATAAGCATATCGAAACGATTGTTCGTCAGATGCTGCTTAAGGTTGAAATTACTCATGCTGGTGACAGCATCTTCTTGCCGGGTGAACAGGTCGAAAAAGAAGACTTTGAAGCTGTTAATGCTAAGCTTGAAAGTGATGGTCAGGAACCAGCACAGGCAATGCCTATCTTGCTGGGTATTACCAAAGCTTCCTTGCAGACGCGCAGCTTTATTTCTGCCGCATCCTTCCAGGAAACAACGCGTGTTCTGACCGAAGCCGCTGTTCAGGGTAAAATCGATACCTTAAGCGGTCTGAAAGAAAACGTCATTGTGGGTCGTTTGATCCCGGCTGGTACGGGTGCTGCTATGAAGCGTCTTCGGATCACAGCCAACAGCCGTGATGCCGCTTTACGCGCTGCTAACAAGGCCGTTGATTTCGAACCGTCTGCGATCAGTTTTGATGGCGACAAGACCGAAACACCGGATGCAGCTGAATAATTTTTAATTATTCTTTCTGTTGAAAAAGGCAGTGCTTTTCGGAGCGCTGCCTTTTTTTATGCATTGAGATCATAAATATGCGTTTGAAAATGCTTTGACTCCCAAGATTTAGGCGGTCTTTATTTTAGAGTTTTTATTGGGCAAATTTATAAAAATTAAGGGGGCGGGGCGATCTTGGTTGTCGAGTTCTGATCAACTTGTCAGGATAAAACCAAGATGTTTATAAAAGTTGAGAGCCTCTTTATTTTGTTGATTGGCATCAACGGAAGCAATGCCACCACATAAAGATATTACCTGCTAGACGAACTGGTTCCCAAAACTTTGCTCAAAAAATAGGGATTTATAAAAAAGGCTTCAATCAATAACATAAAGCCAATGGCTTTACCGCGGGCATCAATAACCAACTATAAATCAGTGTTAGGCAAAAAGTCCGATAGAAATGTTTCTATTTCAAGGCGATCTTCTTGATGTGCCGCTTTTACAGATTCCCGCCAGATATTCATAACATGACACCCATCGTTGGAATTTGATTGTCGGATATGAATATAAGGAAGACAATTATTTCTGGGTATCAGAAAAATTAACTTTTGCTCGAGGGTTTTTTAGATTTTTATGAAGTGTTTAAGGCATTTAGCTGGCTTGTGTTTGGGATCGTTAAAAAAACTACGATCTATTTCTAAAATGATTTAAATAGAGAGAAAAGGTTTTTTATAAAAAGCCTTCCGCCTTATGGGAGACATTATGCTTTTATCATCACTTTCGCCGCAAGCTGCTTTATTAGATGGTTTAGTTCAGATTGCATTACAGGCCGGAAAAAGAGCTCTCGAGATTTATCATGGTGAATTTACTGTGATGAGGAAAGACGACGATAGCCCGGTAACGCAGGCTGACCGCGAAGCTGAAGCGATTATTTTACAGGGTTTGAAAAAGCTGCAACCGGGTGTCGCCGTAATTGCGGAAGAAGAATATGCCAAAACTAAAAAAGGCTATAACACCGATAGCTTCTTTCTAGTTGACCCCATTGATGGCACGCAGGAATTTATCAATAAGCGTGATGAGTTCACCGTTAATATTGCTTTGATAAAGAAAGCTTATCCTATTCTTGGGGTAATTTACGCACCAGCAATCAACCGTCTTTATGTTGGGGACGTTTTGGCAAAGAACGCATGGGCAGCGTATACCACCGAGGATTTGCAGATTGAAAACCGGACAAGTATTGGTATTCGTCAGGCTGGTGAAAAATGGGATGTTATGACTTCTTTTTCTCATAATAATCCGGCAACTGAAGAATATTTAAAACAATTACCTATCGCAGATCGGATTAAAGCCGGTTCTTCTTTGAAATTATGCTTATTGGCCGAAGGTAAAGCCGATATTTATCCCCGATTATCGCCAACTCATGAATGGGATACGGCCGCCGGTCATGCCATCCTTTTGGCTGCGGGGGGAAATATCATCGACGAAACTGGTGAAAATCTGATGTATGGGAAGCCCGGTTATAAGAACCCCGGATTTATTGCCTATGGTTCAGAGCAGCCACCCTTACCGGCTCAGAAATAAAGCAGGTAGATAATATTAAAAAAGAGCCGGAAAAATACATTTCCGGCTCTTTTTATTTTGATTTATATGGATTTTAAATCAGGGTTTTTTCAGGCTTTTTTCTTCAAGCCATGCTTCAAGCGATTTGATCGTGTAATCACCATCCACAAATTCTTCTTTTGTCAGAAGTGATCGCTGTAGCGGAATCGTGGTTTTAATTCCGTCGATGATGAATTCTTCCAAAGAACGGGATAAGCGGTTGATTGCTTCCTGCCTTGTTTCTCCATGCACGATCAATTTACCAATCATGCTGTCATAATAAGGTGGGATCGAATAGCCACTGTAGAGACCGCTATCAACACGAACGCCAAAGCCACCCGGGACATGGTAATTTTTGACTTTACCTGGTGACGGCGTGAAGTTGTCAGGATCTTCGGCATTGATCCGGCATTCAATCGCGTGACCCAATAAAACAATCTGATCTTGAGTGCGTGATAATCCTTTGCCGTCAGCGATACGAATTTGTTCCCGTACCAGATCAAGGCCGGTAATAGCTTCTGTTACCGGATGTTCGACCTGAAGGCGGGTATTCATTTCAATGAAATAGAACTGCCCATTTTCATACAGAAATTCGATCGTTCCAGCGCCCCGATACTGCATATCGGACATGGCCTGTGCAACGATACCACCCATTTCAGCCCGTTGTTCTGCCGTAATGACTGGAGAAGGGGCTTCTTCGAGTACTTTTTGATGACGGCGCTGCAAGGAGCAATCGCGTTCACCAAGATGGATAGCCTGTCCTTCACCATCACCAAAAATCTGGAATTCGATATGGCGTGGAGCCGCTAAATATTTTTCCATATAAATGGTGTCGTCACCAAAAGCGGCTTTCGCTTCGGATTTAGCCTGAGCCATAAGCGTTTCAAGTTCGTCTTCGACCTGAACGACCTTCATCCCGCGACCACCACCACCAGAAGCGGCTTTAATCAGAACAGGGTAGCCAATTTCGGCAGCAACGGCTTTAGCTTCTTTTATATCATGGAGCGGGCCATCTGATCCTGGAACCAGCGGTAAACCTAATTTCCCAGCAGTGCGCTTCGCTTCAACTTTGTCGCCCATAATCCGGATATGTTCCGGCTTGGGACCAATCCAAATCAATTCATGGCTTTCAACGATTTCAGCAAAGCGGGCATTTTCAGATAAAAATCCATATCCCGGATGAATAGCATCTGCACCTGAGATTTCAGCCGCCGCAATAATATTCGGGATATTAAGGTAGCTTTCACCCGCAGGGGCGGGACCGATGCAGACAGTTTCATCTGCTAACCGGACATGCATTGCGTCATCATCTGCGGTCGAGTGAACGGCTACCGTCTTGATGCCCATTTCATGGCAGGCGCGATGAATACGAAGAGCGATTTCACCGCGATTGGCGATAAGAATTTTTTAATGGCCACGGAATTACTCTATCACAACCAAGGGCTGATCAAATTCGACCGGCTGGGCGTTTTCAACCATGATTGATGAGATAACCCCACTTTTTGGTGCAACGATCGGATTCATCACCTTCATTGCTTCAACGATGAGCAGGGTGGCACCTTTTTCAACCTTGTCACCGACATGGATAAAATTGGAAGCGCCTGGTTCCGGTGCAAGATAGACGGTACCGACCATCGGCGAAAAGACCGTGCCAGGATGATTCGCTGCTACGGCTGGAGCCGCCGGTGCTGCTGCCGGAGTCGCTGCTGCTGCCGGTGCTGCCATCATAGCTGGCGCAACCGACATTGCCGGTGGCTGGGCATAGACAGGTGTAGCGTTGCGAACGACACGAATACGGCGGTCGCCATCCTGCACTTCAATTTCAGTCAGGTTCGTCGCATCCAGTAAAGTTGCGAGTTGATTCACTAATTCGGGATCGACTTGCATGGCTTCTTTGTGTTTTTCTGTCATTCTTACGCTCATGAAAATTATTCCGTCTGTCCGGCATTTATTAATTGTTAAGGCATAAACTGTAATAACCGGACAGTTATACCGACTCTGCCATGTCAGAGCTTGGCGGCTGCGTCCAGCGCAAGATCATAACTTTTTGCGCCGAAACCAGAAATTGTCCCCAATGCGGCCTCTCCGACATAGCTTTTATGGCGAAAAGCCTCGCGGGCATGGGGGTTGGAAAGATGCACCTCAATTACTGGCACCGTTATAGCCCTGATCGCATCATAGATCGCAACAGATGTATGGGTATAGGCTGCTGCGTTCAAGATAACGGCCTTTGCCTTTACAGCCTGAGCCTCCTGTAGCCAATCAATTAATGCCCCTTCATGGTTAGATTGTCTTATCTCTACGGTAACATCAAGGCTTTCTGCCTTAACTTTTAACTTGTTAGCAATGTCATCAAGCGTTTGATGTCCGTATATGGTCGGCTCACGCAATCCCAAAAGATTCAGATTCGGGCCATTCAGAATAAATATTATCGGCTTTTCTGCCATGATGTTACTTCCGGTTGCGAGTAGGGGTAAAGGCTCTTTATAGAACAGGATAGATTTCTTAGGCAAAGGCAGCTTTTCATGAGTGATAGTCTCATCAATATCAAGCTTAATGGTGAACCCCATCAGGTTAAAGCCGGAATAACGATTGCGGCCTTGGCTCAGACGCTCGGCTTGAATCCCGCCAAGGTGGCTGTTGAACGCAATCTTGAAATTGTGCCGCGTTCTGATCTCGGTAATGTGACCATTGAATCAGGCGATCAATTGGAAATCGTCCATTTTGTTGGCGGAGGTGATAAAATAATGTCTGATGATAGCTGGTCTGTAGCAGGCCATACATTCAAATCCCGTTTAATCGTCGGAACGGGAAAATATAAAGACTATGCCCAGAATGCCGCCGCTTTAAAGGCATCCGGAGCCGAAATCGTAACGGTTGCTGTGCGTCGGGTTAATTTGACTGATGCATCAGCACCCATGCTGACTGACTTCATCGATCCAAAAGAATATTGTTTTTTGCCAAACACGGCAGGCTGCTTTAATGCGGAAGAAGCCGTTAGAACGCTTCGTTTAGCCCGCGAAGCCGGTGGCTGGACGTTGGTTAAATTGGAAGTTTTGGGTGAAGCCCGCACGCTTTATCCCGATATGGTCGAAACCTTAAAGGCGACAGAAACCCTCGTAAAAGAAGGTTTCCAGCCAATGGTTTATTGCAGCGATGATCCCATCATGGCGAAACGCCTGGAAGATGCCGGTGCAGTTGCGATTATGCCATTGGGTGCGCCGATTGGTTCTGGTCTGGGATTACAGAATCCTGTCATGTTGCGCTTGATTGTTGAAGGCGCAAAAATTCCTGTCTTGGTGGATGCAGGCGTTGGAACGGCTTCTGATGCGGCTGTCGCGATGGAATTGGGCTGTGATGCAGTCTTGATGAATACGGCCATTGCAGAAGCCCAAAACCCTATTTTGATGGCTCAGGCAATGAAATCTGCCGTTGAGGCAGGACGTATGGCCTATCTTGCCGGACGTATGGGAAAGCGGATGTATGCCGATCCATCCAGTCCGTTGGCTGGTTTGATTTAATAATCAGATCAAAATTTAAAACAGGAAAAGCAGGCTATTGGCCTGCTTTTCTTATTGAAGCGGACTTTTCTCCAGCATAGGTTTAGCGTCCGCTTTTTGCCTAAAAAGGAAGGGCAATCAGACTTCAAAGACAGGAATGAGATGTTCGCCTTTCGGGGCTTCTGAAAAATATTCGTTAACCAAGGCACGCCATTGTGGCAAAGCATCTGATTTGCGGAAGCCTTCGACATGAGCTTCTATCGATTCCCAACGAATGACTAAACAAAAACGGCCTTTATGTTCGTGAGAGCGGGTTAAAGTCATACCTTCGCAACCCGGAGAGTCTAAAAATAAAGGTTTCGCCTTTTCGACAGCCGCGATAAAAGAATCTTCTGCGTTTTCTTTAATAGATATCTGCAAAAATTCATAAATCATAAAACATCTCCTAATCAGTTTAACAAAGAAGGCTAAAATTGTTAAATTTATCTGTAAATTGTAAAAAGCATTTTCGATAATAAATTTTATAGTTACGGGAACCTTTTGATCTACCCCTTCGTTGATAAGTTATAAAACAACTGATGGTCATTTCACTTAATAATAGGCGGTTTTGCTTTAGATAACCGTGATTAAGTGTCTCAATTTAACGGAGGAGGCAAATATGTCAGGTACCTATAACAAGATTAAAGGGACAGCACAAAAAGCCGTCGGCGCGGGTAAAGAAGAACTCGGCAACGCTCTCGATGATCCCGAATTGCAGAGCAAAGGTATCCTTGAGCAGGCTCAGGGTGCAGCCTCCAAAGCCTTCGGTAGTGCCAAAGAAGCCATCAGCGATGGTATCGACAAGGCCAAAGATACTTTGGAAGACTTGAAAGATACGGCGCAGGAAAAATTCGAAGACATCAAAGATTCTGTCGAAAAGAAGACGAAGTAAAATACCGAATATAGCTATACCCTATAATTTCACTCCTATCCCTATATCCCTTGGGCGTCGGTTTTTATAAAATCGGCGCCTTTCCCTTATGGGCTTGGTTTCTCAATAAAATTTCTAGATTAAAGACGTTTGGGTAAGGCATATTGCGTCTTTATCAGAGATAGTCGTTATTCATTTTGTCGCGTCTTTTGGCCTTTTGCTTGCTAAAAACATTATTTTTGTTCATGTCATGCGACAAAGGTTAGGAGATCAAGCCGTCCTGACCCTGCTATCGTTGAAAACGACGGTTTTTTTAACAGGCTTCTTTTTGAATTCAGGTTTCATGACTGCTCATTCTTCACGCCCAGACAGACGCACATTCGCTATTATTTCTCATCCTGATGCCGGTAAAACGACGTTAACCGAAAAATTGCTTTATTTCGGTGGAGCCATTCATCTGGCCGGTGAAGTGAAAGCGCGTGGTGATAACCGGCGCGCTCGTTCGGATTGGATGAAAATCGAACAGCAGCGCGGTATTTCCGTGACTTCTTCGGTGATGACCTTTGAATATGAAGGTTTGACCTTCAATCTATTGGATACACCGGGGCATGAAGATTTCTCCGAGGATACCTACCGCACTTTGACGGCAGTCGATTCTGCGGTCATGGTTATTGATGCTGCACGCGGTATCGAAGCCCAGACCCGCAAGCTTTTTGAAGTTTGCCGTTTGCGTTCAGTGCCCATCATTACCTTTATCAACAAAGTTGATCGGGAAGGGCGCCCGATATTCGAATTGTTGGATGAAATTGCCGATCAGTTGGCTTTGGATATTAGCCCTATGGTTTGGCCTGTCGGTATGGGGGGCTTGTTTGAGGGGCTGTATGATATTGAAAACAAAAAGCTCTTAAAGCCCTCGAATGAAGATAATCATGCTTTCCGAGGCGATGAAACCGTTATTTCAGGTTTGGATGATCCTAAGCTGGAAACGCTTATTTCAGAAAATGCCCGTAATAGTCTGAAGGAAGAAGTCGAATTAGCTGAAGTCGGCTATGCGGAATTTGATGAAAAAGCGTATCAATCCGGTGATTTGACGCCTGTTTATTTTGGCTCTGCTTTGAAAGATTTTGGTGTCGAGCAGCTTATTTCAGCGATTGCGCGTCATGCGCCGGGCCCACGAACCCAGCCAGCAGAACCGGAGCCGATTAATCCTGATGATCCTTCGGTGAATGGCTTTATTTTTAAAGTACAGGCCAATATGAATCCGGCGCATCGAGATCGCGTGGCTTTTATGCGGCTTTGTTCAGGGCGGTTCCGGCGTGGTATGAAGCTTAATCAGATTGGAACAGGAAAGGCGATCTCAATCCACAGCCCGATTCTGTTCTTCGCTCAAAACCGTGAAGTTGCTGATGAGGCCTTCCCAGGTGATATTATTGGTATTCCAAACCATGGCACCTTGCGGGTTGGGGATACTTTGAGCGAGAATAATCAAGGTTTGACCTTTACTGGTTTACCTGACTTTGCGCCTGAAATTCTGCGGCGCGTCGTTTTGTCTGACCCGACAAAGTCTAAACAGCTCCGAAAAGCGCTCGACGATATGGCCGAAGAAGGCATTATTCGTGTCTTCCATCCGGTTATCGGCAGCCAATGGATTATCGGTGTCGTCGGACAATTGCAGTTAGAAGTCTTTATTTCCCGACTGGATGCTGAATATCGGGTTGCTGCAACGTTGGAACCTTCGCCATGGCAGACTGCCCGTTGGTTAGCCTGTGATGACCCAAAAATGCTGGCTGATTTTATTGCGACACATCAGTCTTCGATTGCCGAGGATCGTGATAAGGCTCCCATCTTTATGGCAAAGGATGGTTGGGAACTAAATTATGTTTCCGAGCGCCATTCAGCTATCCGTTTCTTGGCTACCCGTGAAAGACGCTAGTCTCATGAATTTACAATAAAATTGCGAGCTGTGTTTTTGCAATCGTTGCATTAAATCACTTTAATAATTGCAATTTATTCCATGGTGAAAATGGCGTGTCCATCTTTTGATTCCGATAGAGATGCGCCATTTTTCCTAGGACGTTACTTGCTTATTTCGCATAATCTTTGGCAGAAAGTCTGGCCACAGTAGCGCCGCTTCATTCAGAATTTGCGCAATTTGGCGTATCCTATTACTGATCGCCTGACTATTACCGGTGAATTATGGTTGGCAATAAATTGCGACCCATCTGGTAAAACGACCCAATATGAAGCCGATGGTGCATTGTTTTATGCGTTAACCAAAAAAATACAGTTAGATATTGGTGCCAATGTTGGTTTGAATGAAGATATGCCTGCTGAAAAAATATATTTTGGGATTAGTAAAAAATTATAGAGTATTTGAAATAGATAGCTTTTTTGCTGAAACCAAAGCTACCTTTTATAGAAATGGCTTTAAATATGAATAATGCACGTCCTCCCTTACCGCCTTTTTTGACGAAGGAAGTCGCCGCTCAAAAAGTCCGAATGGCAGAAGATGCATGGAATAGTCAAAATCCTGAAAAGATTGCTTTAAGTTATACTGTTGATAGCTATTGGCGCAATCGAAGTGCCTTTATTCAAAGGCGTGAAGCAATAATCCAATTTTTGCGTGATAAATGGCAAAAAGAGCAGGAATATCGACTTATCAAAGAGCTTTGGAGTTTTTCTGATAACCGCATTGCCGTACGTTTTGCCTATGAATGGCACAACAGTGAAGGAGAATGGTTTCGTTCCTATGGTAATGAAAATTGGGAATTTGATGAAGCCGGACTGATGCAACGGCGGCTAGCGAGTATTAATGATATCTCGATAAAAGAAAGTGAGCGCCTTTTCTTTTGGCCGATAGGTCGTCGGCCGGATGATCATCCGTCACTGAGTGAATTAGGTTTATAATTTTATTAATTGCTAAAATCAGATTTTATATTTCATTTGAATCCAGCCACGTCCATAGCCTTTCTGATTTCTTTCTCAATTTCTTTTGGTATCTTTATGTTTTCGAGAAACCAATGGGCTACCTCGATACCATTCTCTACTTGATCTGGGTTTTGACTCTTCAAAGGGGTGATAATTCGGCTTGTGATAGTTCGTTCACGGAAAGAATTACCTGAGCTAATAGGGGTGTGATGATAGTTATTAGGCGCAAATTCTATATTGAAATTTAAGGCTGCTATACGTTTAGGTGAATTTTCGCTTGTCTCAATTAAATTATCTAATGTTGTTCCCATGTTTTTATAGAATTTTGGATTTTCTGCGAGCATATCTTTGTTTGTTTTATTGGATATATTTGGGTCTTTATTACCTTCACTGTTTTTGCACACAATGCCCCAAACTTGGTTAAGTGGGCAAATAAGACGGCGAATTACAAATACCATCTGGTCTAGCATATGTAGATCTTGGCTATCTGTTAAATAACCATGGATCATGTAACGGTTATCAGCGTTTCCATTTTTGAATAAATGTTCTATAAATTCTTTAGGCTTTTTGTCTGTCCAGCGATTGATTTGAAGATCATTGGGCTTAGAAAAACTATTCGGTAACAAATTTTTGGATAATACTTCTACATCGGCGTACAATTTTTTGATGTTATGACCGTAATAATCTTTAGATTTTTGCGTATTGTCTATACGTGGTCGGCTTATCGCTGATTGGCCATTGATGAGAAGAACTGCTTTAAGATATTTTTCTAAAGCATGAACAGAAAGCCAGAAGAAATCTACATTTAACTGGTTTATAGCACACCATCGCGCTGTAATATAATTTTCATCAGCCGTTCGGACAAAAAGCTCACGGATCAAATTGTTTTTTGAAGATTGTATATCTCCAATTTGTTCCTGTTTTAGCATATTTATTATCCTTCATGAAAAGCTAGATACTTATTCAATCTCCAAGTATTTTTACAAAAAATTTTCTTAGAATTACCTTTAGGTATATAGAGAACAAAAATACACTAATGGCTACGCTATTTATAGCTTGTATTTGTTTCCTGAATGCTACTTTTTATAGATTTCAGAAATATTACAATTTTCAGAAAAATGGCGGAGAGGGTGGGATTCGAACCCACGGTACGCTTCCACGCACGACGGTTTTCAAGACCGTTGCCTTAAACCACTCGACCACCTCTCCCGCTTAGAAATGCGATCGTCACCAATCGAAGTCGGTGTGGAAAGCGCTCTGTAGCAGCATAAATCTTATAAGGAAAGTATTTTTTCTAAAGAATGACGCATGTTAAAGCTTTCTCATTTAGATATTTTTTCTCTATAAGGACGTGACTGATAGAATGAACATATGATTTAGGGGCTTTAATCAAATGCAAAAGGATCGGAAGAGTCCTGTCCTGCGCATGATGTTCTTTTTTTATCAGTATATTCCTGTCCCATTAAAGAATAGTCTTGGTTATCAAGATATATTCCGAACAATAGCTAGGCTTAGGCAGATATTATGGCGCGCGTATTTCAGTCAGGGGAAAAAATATTATTCTGTGCTGTAGCCCAATTTTTTATTTTTTGTCTTAGTCTTGGTTTTTTTATTTCAGCCCCTGCATCGGCTGCGGTAATCCACACAAGCTTACCTTATTGGGCCTCTATCAGTGCAAGCGAAGCCTTTATGCGTAGCGGTCCTGGCGCAAATTATCCTGCTATCTGGCATTATGAGCGCCCTGACTTACCCGTGAAGGTTGTTGCCCGTCACGAGAATTGGAGAAAAGTCGAAGATATTGATGGCGCCAGCGGATGGATTGCATCGGCTTTGTTATCTGATCGGCGAACAGCGATTCTGAATGGATCAGGAATACAAAATCTATACGCAGATCCTTCGGCAACGGCGGCCATCGTCTGGCGTGCCGAAAGTGGGGTTATCGGGCGTATTTCAAAATGTCGTCAAAACTGGTGCTTGTTCAATATTCATGGACAAACTGGTTATGTGAACACCCGCAGTTTATGGGGAGTTGGTCCCAACGAAGAGATCAAGTGATCGGCCTGAATGCTTTAACATTAAATAATATTTGTGTTATTAACAATATTACCAATTTTTTGTACAAAATCGAAAAATTACTATCATTCAGTGACGGAAAAAATATGGCAGTTTTGAGTTTAAGCCGTTCTTGGTTTAGCAGGTTATTATGCGTCACTGTTTTTTCTACAGCGGTTCCGCTTTTAGCAACCCCACCTTTACCGACACCTATGGCGTTATCTGTGCTGGAAAGCGGCCAATGGCGGATATCTATGCTTCCCAAAGGGATAACTGATGTCTGTTTAGGAAACCCGCATCAGTTAATGCATAGTGCAATTTCATCCAATCAATGTGAAGCTTTGGTTGTCGATAATAAACCAGATTCTGCGGTGATGGAATATAACTGTGGTGACGCTGGTTGGGCGCGTACCACTATTCATGTTGAGAGCGGCCACAGCGCCCGTATTGATAGCCAAGGTGTATCTGGCCGGATGCCTTTTTCTTTTAAAGCAGATGCCCGTCGTATCGGAAATTGCGCGCCTTAATGCGCGTCTCTTTCCGATAGACTATTAAGAAGCGATTGGGTCAGGCTTCTGGCAAGAAATCAGGCACGGAGAGATACCTTTCCCCAGTATCGTAATTAACGCCGAGAATACGGCTGTTTTTCGGTAATTCTTTTATCTTTTTAGCAATGGCGGCTAAGGTTGCCCCTGTTGAAATACCAACTAATAAGCCTTCTTCTTTAGCAGCACGTAACGCCCATTTTTTGGCATCATCATTTTCAATTTCAACAATGCCGTTCAAAATATTACGGTGTAGGTTCTTTGGCACAAAACCAGCGCCAATGCCTTGAATCGCATGAGGCCCCGGCTTGCCGCCTGCCAAGACCGGTGAAGTGGCTGGTTCTACCGCAAAAATCTGGATATCTGGCCATGCTTTACGCAAGCTTTCACCAATACCCGTCAAATGGCCACCCGTTCCGACACCACTGACTAGTGTATCAATCGGTGTATCTGCAAAATCTTTTAGAATTTCAGGGCCAGTCGTTGCTGCATGAATGTTGATATTGGCTGGATTTTCAAATTGCTGTGGAATCCATGCGCCTTCGGTCTGTGCGGCCAATTCGGTTGCACGTTCTATGGCACCGGCCATACCTTTTTCTTTGGGGGTTAGATCAAATCCGGCACCATAAGCCAACATCAATCGACGTCTTTCAATTGACATGGATTCGGGCATCACCAAAATCAGTTTATAGCCTTTGACCGCGGCCACCATAGCAAGACCGATACCAGTATTGCCGCTGGTCGGTTCTATAATAGTGCCACCTTTTTTCAATTTACCGCTTTTTTCGGCATCTTCGATCATAGCCAAGGCGATACGGTCTTTTATTGAGCCTCCTGGATTACTTTTTTCGACTTTTATCCATACTTCATGGTCAGGAAACAGCTTGTTCAGGCGCAGATGAGGCGTATTCCCGATCGCTTCTAAAATGCTATTGATTTTGGCCATTCGTCCTGTCCTTATAAGAAAAAATTTGTCTAAACAGAATCATCTATTCATCAGTATGTAGGGCTTGTTTTTTTATAAAGAAAGCTGAACTAGCCTGACAATTAAACTTTACTATCAGTCTGTCAGGAAATTCTTTTCTTGAAAACAAAAACGCCCTGCCTTTATCAAGGCAGAGCGTTTTGAATAACACCAGAAAAAGGCTGTTTTTAAGCCATGGCCGGTAATAATTTCCGGTCACCAGCTATTTCCATGATCGCCTTTTGTAGCTTGTCAAAAGCTCTCACTTCTATTTGTCTGACGCGTTCGCGGCTGACGCCATAGACCTGACTTAATTCTTCGAGTGTTTTCGGGTTATCGCTTAACCGTCTTTCCGTCAGAATATGCTTTTCACGGTCATTCAGTTTGTCCATTGCTTCAATCAGCAATTTATGGCGAACAAGGCTTTCTTCTTCTTCGGCGATTTGCTGATCTTGCAAGGGTTCCTGATCGACCAGCCAGTCTTGCATCTGGCCTTCGCCATCTTCCCGAATTGTGACGTTGAGAGAGCTGTCACCACCCATCGCCATACGGCGATTCATGTTGACGACTTCCTCACTGCTGACGCCAAGATTGGTCGCAATAGATTTGACTTCATCTGGCTTTAAATCGCCGTCCTCAAAAGCGTTCAGATTGCTCTTTAAACGCCGCAAATTGAAGAACAGTTTTTTCTGAGCCGCAGTCGTCCCCATTTTGACGAGGCTCCAAGACCGCAGGATATATTCCTGAATAGAAGCTTTTATCCACCAAATGGCATAGGTGGCGAGGCGAAAACCACGTTCGGGGTCAAATTTTTTGACACCCTGCATCAGGCCTATATTGCCTTCAGAAATTAATTCGGAAACAGGCAGGCCATAACCGCGATATCCCATCGCAATTTTGGCAACCAAACGCAAATGAGAGGTGACCAAACGGCTGGCGGCTTTCGGATCTTGATGTTCCTGAAAGCGTTTAGCCAGCATATATTCTTCTTCTGGTTTTAGAATCGGAAATTTGCGGATATCGGCCAAGTAATGGTTAAGACTCTGGTCACCGCCCAATGCAGGAACCACTGCCGGAAGGGTGCTACTGGTGGCCATTTTGATCTTTCTCCCGTCTTCCCAAATTTGCTACCTACTAATAGTTGGCTATTTAGTTACGATTGCTTATCATAAGCATCTTGAACAAAAGCTGCATATCTTGGGGCATTTCCGCATCAAAGTCCACCTGTTTACCTAGAATAGGGTGAATAAAACCCAGATGGGCAGCATGTAGAGCCTGCCGTTGAAAAGCCAACGATTCTAATAACGCATGATGCGCCTTTTTGCTCCGTCCATAAACAGGATCGCCTAATAAAGAATGACCGATTGATGCCATATGCACTCGAACTTGATGCGTCCGGCCAGTTTCTAATCGACATTCTATTAGAGAAGCATTTTTTAAAGGCGTAATCATTCGGTAATGGGTAACCGCTCGTTTGCCGCGCCCGTCAGAGACAATTGCTATTTTTTGTCGATTGACAGAGGAGCGCGCCAAGGGGGCATCAACATGCCCTTGAAGGCTGGGATGGCCATCTACAATGGCCTGATAGCGGCGATTGATTGAGTGATCGGCGAATTGAGCCGCAAGGCCAGTGTGTGCTGGATCGGTTTTTGCCACGACCAAAAGTCCGCTGGTATCTTTATCAATACGGTGGACGATTCCAGGTCTGGCAACCCCGCCAATGCCAGACAGCTTGCCTGCACAATGGTGGAGTAGGGCATTGACTAAAGTTTTGTCATAATTACCGGCGGCGGGGTGAACGACCATGCCCGCCGGCTTATTCACGATCAGCAGATGCTCATCTTCGAAAACAACATCCAGCGGGATATCCTGCGCTTCATTATGTGCCGGACGGGGGAGGGGAATATCGATTGTAAAGGAATCAACGCTTTTGATTTTAAAAGCAGGGTCGCGTACCAATGCCCCTTGGCTGTTCGAAACACAGCCAGAAGAAATCAGATTTTTCAGCCTTTCGCGCGAAAGACGGGTAATTAAATTGGCCAAAGCCCGATCCAAGCGCCAGCCGATCATCTCTTCTGTTAAAATTACTTGCTCTGTCGGCATTACTTTGCGTCAAGCTCCCTTGGATTTGTCCCGATGATTTGCCATGATAGTCTTTATGACTTTCACTAATGGAATTCCGCCTTCTGACAAAGAAGGTAAGAAACTTTTTGTATCCCCATCTTTTCTGGAAAAGATATTAAAGGCTAGCCACTCCAGCCCGGATAAGGAGATATGTGGCCTTTTAATTGGTAAAAGAGAAAGCGTTATCGAAATTATGCCTATGCAGAACAAAGCTGCATATCCAGAGCGTTTTTTCGAAATCTCTGCTGCTGATCTGATTAAATCACATCGGCGCGTCCGCCAACGTCAACTTTCGATCATTGGGCATTATCATTCCCATCCTTCAGGAAGTTGCCGTCCATCACCCCGTGATGCGGCCTTGGCGCATGAAGGGCAATATTGGATTATTGCCGCTTCCAATAAAATAGAAGGATGGTATGCCGGTAAAAACGGAACCGTTGAAGGCATATTTCACCCTTGCAGGCTTGTTGTTGAATAAATATGCCTGACAATATTAAACAACACGCTATGGAAAGTCTTTTTTACTATAGCCTTAAATCGTTATATTTTAAAATAAGATAACCTTATTAAAAATGTCAGTTTGAAGGATCTTTGACTTTATGACCATGACAGCTATTCATCTGGCAAGCTTGCTGTGCTCACGGCTTTGTCATGATCTCTTAAGTCCTGTCAGTGCCATGAATAACGGCATCGAGTTATTGGCTGATGAACATGACCCAGAAATGCGGGCGCGTTGTATCGACCTTCTTTCGGAAAGTGCGAAGGTATCAGCCAGTAAGCTCAAATTTTTCCGGCTGGCTTTCGGGCAGGGCGGTGGTTTTTCCGAAGCGGTAGATACCGAGGAAATTCGTGAAGCCATTGCCGGATTATTTGGTTTTGATCATCGTATTCAGCTTGGCTGGATGATGAATGAGCCTGTCATGGAAAAAGAAGCCGTCCGTATTCTTCTTAACCTTTCCCTTATTGCTTCCGATGCTTTGGTTCGGGGGGGTAATCTTGATATCGGTGCCGAAGGCCATGAAATGGTTATTCGCGCCGAAGGGCGGCGGTTGGTCTTTGATGAGCAAATTGAAGCGACCTTGTTGGGTAAAACACCACAGGAACAATTAACGCCTCGTTTGATCGCGGCATGGCTGATCCATACCCTGATCAAGGAACGGGGTGGGGATCTACAAATTGTCCGGCCAGAACCGAATGTTTTGTTGTTTGGTATCAATATGATGTGAGGATAAGCCCGATATTCGGATTTTTGTTATTCATTGCATCACTATGATTTCAATATTTTATTTTATCTATAATGGCTAAAATAGTAGCTTGTTACCGGTAACATTCAGTCGGTTTTTTCTTATCTTAAGATTGGAGATGACGCGGCCTTCGCTTCATTGACCGTTAGGAGACTATTTCATGGCACATATCGAAATTTATACCACGCGCGTTTGTCCTTATTGCAAGCGGGCAAAAGCCCTTTTCGCTGAAAAAGGCGTGAGCTTTGACGAATATGATGTCACGGAAGATAGCGCCAAAAGAACCGAAATGATTAAGCGTTCCGGTGGTCGGACTGTTCCGCAGATTTTCATTGATGATCAGCATGTCGGCGGTTGCGATGATCTGGTGAAGTTGAATAGCGAAGGCAAGCTTGATCCGTTATTGGCAAAATAAGCTTGATGAACCGGATTCGCAGCAACGAAGGAATATATTTTGGATTTTACGCAGGATCAGTTTATCGCCAAAGTCGCCAAAAGTGACGCCTATGTAGCCGGTTCGAAAATTAAATTCGACTTTGGGCCGGAAGGTAGCATCTTATTGGATGGTATCAGCCGCAAGGTAGAAAGAGATGACGGAGAGGCCGATAGCATAATTAGCCTTAGCTGGGCTGATTTTCAGGCGTTAGCCAACGGTAAGCTTAACCCGATGACGGCATTTATGACCGGAAAGGTTAAAGTTAAAGGCGCTATGGGCCCTGCAATGCAGTTAAAACAAATATTCCAAAGTTTGCGATAGTCCTGTCAGAAAACAAAAGAAGCTCTGTTTCGACAGAGCTTCTTTTTTTATGCATAAAAGATATCTGAAAAATCAGACGCGATGCTTTGCAAGCTCGCTTTTACCCTGTTGCGCCATCGCAATATATTGACGCAGAGTGATATTTTTTTCAGCGTCCATATTGTTAATCAGATGGTCGTAGCTGGCTTCTGCTTCATCGAAGCGGCCAAGATTGGTTAAATAAATCGCTTTTTTCAGATAAGTTGTAGCAACCCCGATCTGTAAACCGCCATCTTCGGTTTTACCAAAACGCGCCAGAAATGCGTCATAAACAGGCAAGGCAACTTCTGGATTGCCGTTATCGCCGATCTGACTTCCCTTGCTGAACAAAGCGCGCGCGACATAGACTTGAATATTCTTGTCTTCGCTGTCAGCAAAACGATTAAGTAAATCGTCATAGCTGGCCAATGATTCATCCAGCCGTCTTAACTGTGCCAAGCTGATGGCTTTGTTAATCAAAGCCGTAGCAATCATGATATGGATAGACGGATCATTCGAACCGGAAAAACGGTCGAGGAAACGGTTGTAGCCGTCAATTTCATCCTCAATGCGTCCCTGTTCACTTAACAGTCCTGTTTTTTCGAAGAAGCTGTTTGCAACAATTTTAGCCGTTGCGTCGTCTTCAGTTTCGATAAATCGAGCGATAAGCGCATCATAAACGGCGATAGCTTCATCAGTCTGTTCGATATGATAAAGTGCCGCCGCTTTATTAAAGAGTGCTTTGGCAATACCGTTCTGGACTTCTTTGTCATCCACATCAGAAAAGAGACTGATCAACTGATCGTAACAGGCGATTTCGTCTTCTGTCCGTTCCAGTTTTTTCAGCGTTACCGCCTTATAGAACAAGGCCTTGGCAACATTATTCTGCAACTCTGGGGTTTTTGCAGCTGCAAAAAGGGAAATCAGTTCGTCATAAGTGGCGAGGGCTTCAACATCCTTGTCTACAGCATCAAGGTTGCCCGCTTTGTTGAAAAGGGCTTTGGCGACACAGATCTGTAATTCGGATTCCTGACTATCGCGGAAACGATCAATCAGCTCATCATAGACAGGGTGAACTTCTTCATTCCGTTTGGCTTTGCGGAGCGTAACAGCTTTATCAAAGAGAGCCTTGCCGGCGAAAATCTGTAAATTGATATCATCGGCTTCAACAAAACGACCTATCAATTCGTCATAGGCCGCAATGGCTTCGTCAATCCGGTTCATGGCAGCCAAGCAGACGGCCTTATTAGCCATCATCATAGCAATATAAAGCTGTAAATCCTTTTCCTGTTCAGCAAAAAAAGAAGCCAGCCATTCTTCATATCCCTTTAAACGGGCTTCGTTATCTTGCTCTCCGGCGGTTTCCATTAAGCTATCAAACTGGCTTTTTGCCTTTTCGGTTACGGTATTTGTCGTGGACATGCTGGTTTTGCCTTCGCCGTCGCTTTTGAGAAATGAAATAAGACAGAAAGTTCATGGCTATAAAGACCATGAGGAAAAGACGCTATCCGAAACATTGGAGAAAACGCGTTTTGTCTTATGAGGATTAAAAAGGAGGATAAGGATAAAAGGCACGTTTAATACGCCCCTTTTATCCTGTCATTATGCGGTTTCTAGAGTATCTTTTTCTTTTTCGGCAAGAATTTGATATCTTTTGAGTTCCTGATTTTCGTCAGCATCCAGTGAATTCAATAAGGTGTCATAACAACTAATCGCCTCTGCGACGCGCCCCATCGCCACCAGATTAGTCGCTTTTTTGATGAGGCCAGTTGCAACCGCGATCTGTAAGCTAGGCTCTTTTGTTGTCAGAAAACGATCGATAAAGACCGTATAAAGATTGGTCTCTTCTTCGCGTCTTTGTAAACGATGCAGAATATCGGCTTTATTGACATAGGCCTTGGCGATCTGGAAAATGATTTCTTCTGTCGTCTCTTTTTCAAAGCGGCTGATTAAGGCGTCATAGACAGCTAAAGCATCCTCAAGCTGTTCATGATTTTTCAATGCTTCGGCTTTTTTGATCGAAACCAACGCCAGACAAAGCTGTAAATCAGCCTCTTCGCTATTGGAAAAGCGCTTCAGGAAACAATCGTAAGCCGCAATGATTTGATCATGCTGTTGCAGTTTTTCGATGCAGCCAGCCTTGTTCAACAACGTGTTGGCGATAATTTTTTCAATATTGGGATCCGTATTATCCGAAAAGCGCGCCAATAAGTCATCACAACAAGCAATGGCTTGCTCTGTCTCGTTCATTTTGCTGAATAGGCTTGCTTTGTTAAATAAAGCCTTGGCGACTCCCGATTGCAAGATAGGTAATGGGTTTTCCGAGAAATGCTGAATAAGGGCATCATAGACGGCAATAGCGTCCGGATATTGTTCGGCATTACTGAGCAAAACAGCTTTATCAAAAAGGCTTTTCCCGACGTAAATTTGAAGTTCGGTATCCGGTAAGGCACCAAAACGATCAATTAGTCGATCATGTGTTGCTATTTCAGCTTCGCGATTTTGTAATATCCGAAGGCAACTGGCCTGATTGGCAAGAACCATGGCGGCATAGAGTTGCCATTGTGGTTCGACAGCTTCTTTTAGGCGATCATCCAGATCAGCATAAACCACAAGGGCTTCTTCTGTCCGGCCTGATTTGCTTAAGCTAAGGGCCTTATTAAACAATGCGGGAATAAGCGCCGAGAATAGATCACTTTCTCCAGTTTGTTTTATTTTATCCGGCATAGCCACCTCCGGAAGTGTCCGTTCGATTGCCGGTCGATATTTCGGTCAGGAAATCCTGATAGGGTAGGGGGCGCGAAAACATCGGGAAGTTTTTAGAAACTGAAAATTGTTGTTCTTCTTCGCTGGTAGCGGCCGTGCAATCCGTCAAGGCGACTGTATCAAAGCCTTTTTCATAGCCCGTCCGCAGTGTTGCTTCGACACAGCAATTTGTCAGGAAACCTGCGACTGCCAATGTTTCAATTTTGAGCTGGCGCAGGATAAAATCAAGATTGGTGCTATAGAAAGCAGATAATCCGCGTTTGCCTTCCACCATGATATCCGTTTCACGCACGGGAATCTGTTCGATGATTTCGGCACCCCAAGAGCCTTGCTGAAAAGCTTGTTTCTCAAGGATAGCTTTGAGAATGCCATGCGTCTGAGGATTCATTTCATGGTAATCTGCGGTAAAGGTGATCGGGCAAAAAAGAATATGCACACCCAAAGACCGTGCTTTTGCGACCAGATCTTGTGTGTTCTCCAACATGCCGCTGGCATCCATCACCGGTTTGACAGCTTCGTAAAAAACGCCATTCGGATTGGCAAAGTCGTTTTGATATTCAATCAAAACAAGCGCTGTCTTTTTCGCTTTATCTGTGGTCACAATATTTCCTTAAATCGAAAAGAAGAAAAACGATATTTTAGAAAATATCTTTAGCCTTGCGAAGTTTGGCTAATTCTTCCGGATTTTTTGCCCTCATAAAAGGATTGGTAGCCTTTTCCAGCGCAATCGTCGTTGGCAAGGTTATCTTGCCTTGCGCCCGCAGGAGATCAACTTCCTTTACCCGTTGTTGTAAAGCCTGATTATTGGGATCGACTGTTAGAGCAAAATGCCCGTTATCCTGCGTATATTCATGGCCGCAATAGACTTTTGTTTCTGGCGGTAAGGCTGAAAAGCGTTGCAAGGCTTGCCACATCTGTTCTGCCGTGCCTTCGAATATCCGCCCGCAGCCCATCGCAAAAAGGGTGTCGCCACAGAATAAGAGGCGATGATCAGGGATATAATAGGCAATATGGCCAAGCGTATGCGCAGGTATTGCCATTACTTTGGCGAGAATAGAATCCATTGCGACGTCATTGCCTTCATCGACCTTAAGATCAATCGCCGGTATAGGATGGCTTTCACGGGTCGGTCCTATAACCTTGCAACCGGTTTCAGCTTTGATCAGTTCGTTGCCGCCAGTATGGTCATTATGCCAATGGGTGTTCCATATCTGGGCTATTGTCCAATTCTGCTTTTTGACAAAGTCCAGAACGGGTTCCGCTTGTCCCGGATCGACTACAATGGTGTTATCACTCACTTTGTCATGAATCAGCCAGATGTAATTGGTTTCAAAGGCTGGAACAGCAACTATTTCGATAGACATTTTAGACATCCCTTTCCCGGCAAAACGACTATTGAAAGTGGATTTTACCAGCTACCGGTATTAGGCATGGATTTCCAAGGCTCTATCGGTTCTAGCTTGTCACCTGCTTGCAGTAACTCGATAGAAATATGGTCGGGTGTTCTGATGAAAGCCATCCATCCGTCACGGGGAGGGCGATTGATTACATAGCCGCCATCGATCATTTTTTGGCAGCTCTCATAAATATTATCGACTTCAAAGGCGAGATGACCGAAATTTCGTCCGCCTTCATAGCCTTTTCCATCCCAGTTCCATGTCAATTCGACCTGCACATTGTCGTTTGGCACGGCGAGATAGATCAGAGTAAAGCGACCTTCATTATTGTTAACGCGTCCAACTTCCTCAAGACCAAGAATATTAAAAAAACGGATCGTTTCGTCAGGGTCAGATACCCTGATCATCGTATGGATGTAACGCATCACTTATGCCTTTCAGAACGAAAGAAAATTCTACCTTAATCAGGATAAATACCGGTTTTTGCAAAATGACTGCAACCATTCTCTTCATATAAAAAAATCTGAAGAAATGCTGCTTTATCCGTGATGCGCTTGAATTTTTTCTCCTATCAGCCCTTATTGCTTTTCTTTTCTAGGTAGCAACAATCCTAATTGAGATTAGGAAAATATCTGTTTTATTGGGGCTTTGATGGATTGGTGGTCTGTCCCGAAGGTGCAGTGTTACTTTGTGGTTCGTCTATTTCCGACAAGGCTTTTCGGGCAACATCGGCAATCTCGGCTTTTGGGTTCGCTCTGATCGTTCTTTCCCATGCCGCTTTCGCCGTCTCGTTATCGCCAGAAAGCGCATAGATAAGGCCTTTTTCAAAAGAAATATGGGTATCAAGAGGTGCGACCCGTTCAGCTTCGGTAATATCATTTTTAGCGCGGGTCAGATCACCTTGATGTCGTGCCAATGTTGCTGACATCAGCCAGATAGTGCCATCTTTTGGAATAAATTTTAAAGCCCTGTCGATATCCTGCCGCGCCATGGCATAATCACCGACCGAGACATCTGCGCGGGCGCGATCTGATAAAGTGTTACCGCGCATTTTGTCCGGCATAGCGGGGGACATCAAGGCATGGTCAAAAGCATTGCGCGCGGCACCCGGATCTTGGTTCGCCAAAGCGGCATTACCCGCCTGATTCCAGAAAATAGCTGATCGCCCGTCATGTTCCAGATCGGATTCTCTGGCGGCTTGCTCAAAAGAATCCATGCCAGCAGAATAACGTCCAAGGGCGACATAGGCCATGCCGAGGCATTGGTTCGCCAGCACGCCACCAGCGCTTAACCGCCATGTATTGGCAATTTCGGCGGCCTGTTCTGGATCTTGATCAATCATGCCAACGCATTGGTCATAACGTTGTTTCAGACTGGCATTCGGCACGATAACCTTCAAAGTATCGTTATCCTGCTTTTCTTTCTTACGATTGGTGTTCTTTTTTTTCCCGGCTTCTGTCTTGGCCGTTGCAGCCGGTTTAGGGACTTCAACCGGCTTTTTGATTTCTTCCCGAGGACCGGTTGCCAGAAAAACGGGTGCCTTTGGCAAAGAAAGAGACGGAATCTCTGATATCTGTTCTGTAGGCGCATCCGTTGAAACTGGTGAAGCCACCTGATCTGCTGCTGCAAGCAAGGTTAGAAGAGGAAGAAGAATCATATTTGATTTTTTACCAAAAAAAGGATCAGGCCGGAATTTCGGCTAGTAACTGCGAAAGCGTATTGATGATGAGATGAATATCAGACGAACGCGATAAGCGATGATCGGCATTTTTGACCATCGTGATTCGGATATCATCGGAAATCAATTTTTCAGAAAGCATCCATGCCCGTTGCCACGGCACTTCTGTATCCTTTTGGCCTTGGATAAGGCGTATCGGGCAATGAATCGCAATGTCTTGATTCATAACCAGATGTTTTTGGCCGCTTTCCCAAAAAGCTTTTGTGACGATAGCTTCGTGACCAGCCTCATCCATGGGGATCACAAGCTTTCCCTCTTTTTGGATCGTGGCTTTTTCTTCGGGGATAAATCCCCATTCGGTAAAATCGGGGGCAGGTGCCAAACCGATTAATCCCGCCACCCGATCAGGACGATTGAGAGCGACCAACAGCATTAACCAGCCCCCCATAGAGGAACCGACCAGAATCAAAGGCCCTTGGGTTAATTGATCAATGACGGATAAGCTATCTTCCAGCCATTCGGTCAAAGTTCCGTCCGTGAAATCGCCTTCGCTTTCACCGCAACCGGAATAATCGAAGCGTAGACAAGAACGCTTATTTTCAGCAGCCCATGCCCCTAATGCAATCGCTTTGGAACCATGCATATCCGACATATAGCCGGGTAAAAAGACGATGGTGGGACCAGCCCCTTCCAATTTATGATACGCTAGATGTTTTCCGTGAGCGGATTTAATAAAAGCACTTGTCATCGTCGTAATAAGCCTACTTTAAAAACTGTCAGTTATAGCATAACGCCAGCTTACTTACTGGATTTATAAGGCTAACCTCTTTAACGCTTTTTTTATTAGGGGTCTATCTTATGTGCTATAATCGCTGTGGCTTGCTATTGATGATATAATGTATCATTAGTGCACATCAGAGGTTGCAAGACAAGGGTAAGACCGCGCATAAGCCTCTAAAGCGGCTTGCCGCTTCCATATTAACATCTTTGAAATAAAAGAAAGACGAGAATGGCTGAGAAGATCAGGATCACGCTTATTGACAATTCGGAGCGCGAGGTTCTGCAGGGCACTACTACCACCCAGATCGCCGCCTCTATTTCTACGTCCCTTGCCAAAAAGGCTTTGGCAGCCCGTTTTAATGGTCAGATTATAGATCTTTCTCAGCCGCTTTTGGAAAATGGCCGGTTGGAAATCATTACTGCCGAGAATGAAGCCGAAGCGCTTGAACTGGTGCGGCATGATTATGCTCATGTTCTGGCAGAAGCTGTGCAGAATCTATTTCCGGATACCCAGATTACTTTTGGGCCGGTTACGGATGACGGTTTTTATTATGATTTCGCACCCAATGATCGGCCTTTCACCGAAGAAGATTTACCGCTTATTGAAGCTGAAATGCGGAAAATTATCGCCAGCAACAACACTTTGGTACGGGAAGTTTGGGAACGGGATAAATTGATCGCCCTTTGGGAGGAACAGGGCGAAAAATTTAAGGCCGAATGGGCAAAAGAATTGCCAGAAGGACAGGATCTGACCATTTATCGTGCCGGAGAATGGTTCGATATGTGCCGTGGGCCTCATTTACCTTCGACGGGCAAGCTTGATCCGAAAGCCTTTAAATTAACCCGCGTTTCGGGGGCTTATTGGCGTGGTGACCAGAACAATGCCATGTTGAGCCGTATATACGGCACTGGCTGGTTAGATGCCAAGCAGTTGAAGGCACATCTGGAACGACTGGAAGAAGCCGAAAAACGTGACCATCGTCGTATCGGGCAGGAAATGGATTTGTTCCATTTACAGCCGGAAGCACAGGGTTCGGTTTTCTGGCATCCACATGGTTATACCATCTGGTTACAGCTGGAATCCTATATCCGTCGTCGTTTAAGAGGGGCGGATTACAAAGAAGTCAAAACGCCACAGTTGATGGATGCTTCTTTATGGGAAGCCTCTGGTCACTGGGGTAAATTCCGCGAAAATATGTTCGTCGTCCCAGACGAAATTCCCGGTACTGACCCAGACAAACCTGTATTGTCGGGCAAGGGCAGCCTGATGGCTTTGAAGCCAATGAACTGTCCTGCGCATATCCAGCTTTTCAAGCAGGGTATCCGTTCTTATCGTGAATTGCCGTTGAGAATGGCTGAATTTGGCTGTTGTCACCGCAATGAAGCCCATGGTGCTTTGCATGGTTTGATGCGGGTACGTCAGCTGACGCAAGATGATGCTCATATTTTCTGCACGGCTGAACAGATTGTGACCGAAACAAAAGACTTTGTCAGTCTTCTGGATTCGATCTATCGTGATCTCGGCTTTAACAGCTATGCCGTTAAATTGTCTTTGCGGCCTGAACTGCGCGCCGGCGATGATGAGTTGTGGGACAATGCCGAAAACGGCCTTCGGTCAGCTTTGGAACAGGTCGGCATCACCGATTATGAAGAATTGCCGGGTGAAGGGGCATTTTATGGCCCGAAACTCGAATTCCATTTGACTGATGCAATCGGACGGACATGGCAGTGCGGCACGTTGCAGCTTGATTATGTTTTGCCGGAAAGACTGGATGCCAGCTATGTCGCAGAAGATGGCAGCCGCAAGCGGCCTGTCATGCTTCATCGAGCGGTTATCGGTACCTTTGAACGCTTTATTGGTATCTTGATTGAGCATCATGCCGGACGTTTCCCGCTTTGGATGGCACCGGTTCAGGCGGTAGTCGCAACGATTGTTTCCGATGCTGATGACTTTGCAAAATCAGTCGTTGAAAAGATGAAGGCTGCTGGTCTGCGGGTCACTTCCGATCTTCGTAATGAAAAAATCAATTACAAAGTTCGCGAACATAGCCTGAGCAAAGTACCCAATATTTTAGTTGTCGGTAAACGCGAGGCTGAAGAAGGCAAGGTTGCTATCCGAAAATTAGGCAGCCGTGACCAAAATATTCTTTCAGTCGATGACGCTATTGCCTTATTATTGGAGGAGGCAACCCCGCCCGATCTAAAATAATGACTGAATTGGTCAGTTAGGAAAACTTATGCCGGTATCATTTTCATCCTTGGCATTTCAGCCACAGATTATTGATTATCCGGCAGTAAAAAAAGAAATCGCTTTTATCAAAAAGGCGGCAGCGGGTGACCGGCTCTCGGAATATCGCGCTGTCAGCCATTTGTTAAAAACAGCGGTTGTAAAAGGGCGCGAGGTCATTGCCGAGGCTTTGACCCGCAGACCCCATCAAGGCCGAATTGCGGCTTTAAGTTATGCCTATCTGACTGATCAGATTATTAAGCTCGGTTTTTATGGTATGGTGGGGGATGATGAAAGCACCACCACCAATCTGACTATTCTTGCGGTCGGGGGATATGGTCGGGGTGAAATGGCACTCCATTCGGATGTAGATATTGCCTTTTTATCGCGTCGTTCCCCGCGCAAAGCGCAAAAAAACTTGATTGAATCGCTGATATCTCTGCTCTGGGATGTCGGTTTAAGGGTTAGCCAATCCCATCGCAGTTTAAGCGACATGGTCAAAATGGCTAAAAAAGACATCACGATCAGAACCGCGCTTTTGGAAAGCCGCTACTTGATTGGTGATGAGTTGTTATTTCAGGATGCATCCACCCGTTTTATTCAAAAAGTCGTCGCAGGTTCAGGGCGTGATTTTGTTGCTGCCAAACTTTTGGAATGGGATGAGCGTCATTTGGCGCGCGGTGACAGCCGTTATCTGGTTGAACCTCATCTGAAAGAAGGCAAGGGTGGTCTCCGCGATTTGCAAAGCCTGTTTTGGATTGCAAAATATCTCTATCTTGAAAAAGAAGCGCGCCATACGGTTCTGACTTCGCCTATTCTGACGGATTATGCCTTGGTAAAGGCCGATCTGATTGATGGGCATGAAGCCAAAAGATTTCGCCGCTGTGAAAATTTTTTATGGGCGGTGCGGTGCCATTTGCATATTATGGTTAAGCGTCCCGAAGAAAGGCTGAATTTCGATGTCCAGCGCAGCTTGGCTGAAAAAATGGGATATCGTTCCAAGTCAGGGAAATCAGCAGTCGAACGCTTTATGCACCATTATTTTCTGGTCACAAAGATGGTCGGAAATTTGGCAGCGCTCTTTATTGATGCTTTAAAAGTAAACCATTATTTGAAAGCAAAAGGTCGGCGTTCCGCTATACCCAGACAAATTGATGGTTTTCCAGTTATCCAAGGTCAGATTGTTGTCGAAGATGATGCTTTTTTTCGTAACAATCCAACGTCTTTAATTACCCTGTTCTCTGTTGCTTATCGTCATAAATTGGACATCCATCCTTTAACCTTGCGGCAGGCTGGACGGGATGCTCGTCTGATTGACGAGGATTTGCAGAACAATCCTATTTGTAATGCCGCTTTTCTGACCTTTTTTACCCTGCCTTATAATCCAGCCCCGATTTTGAAAATAATGAATAATACGGGGGTATTAGGGCGATTTATTCCCGATTTTGGGCGCATTGTCGCTCAGATGCAGTTCGATATGTATCATCATTATACGGTGGACGAACATGCGATACGGGCAATCGATATCCTATGGCAGATAGAAAATAATAAGGCTGAAGAGGCTTATCCTTTAGGCAGCATGCTGTTTAAACAGCTTAATGCCCGTCTGGTGCTGTATATGGCTTTGTTTTTGCATGATATTGCCAAGGGACGCGAGGGCAGTCATTCGATTTTGGGCTCTGAAATTGCTCTGCGCTTATGTCCTCTCTTTGGCCTGACACCCGCTGAAACGACATTGGTAGCATGGCTGGTTAAAAATCATTTATTGATGTCGCATACGGCTTTCCAGCGTGATCTGGCAGACGCCAAAACAATTACCGATTTCGCCCATGGCGTCAAAAGCCCTGAAAGGCTGCGTTTATTATATCTGTTGACCTTGGCTGATATCTCGGCTGTGGGGCCTCACGTCTGGAATAGCTGGAAAAACCAACTTCTGACTTCGTTATATGAAGCAAGCTCGCAATGCCTGTTAGAAGGATTGACCGGACATGGAGCAGGAAGACGGCAGCGGATTGAAAACCGACAGAATGACGTCAACGAAAAGCTAGGGTGGAATGAAGATCTGTTCCAGCCTTTGTTAAAACGCTTGCCCGATGATTATTGGTTTTCAGAGCAAACCGACGTTATTGCAGCCAATATGCGGCAGATAGTGGCAACCGATAATGCAAAGCAATCTATATCGGTCACAGGGCATGAAATGCCTGCCTATGATGCCACGATGATAAGCCTTTATGCAATTGATCATCCCGGCTTTTTCTATCGTATTTCCGGTGCGATTCATGCCACGGGTGGCAATATTTTGGATGCGCGTATTCATACAACCCGCGATGGTATGGCGATGGATAACTTGCTAATCCAAAATAGTCAGGGTGAGATGATTAAATCTGGCGATCATTTGAACCGTATGATGCAGGCTATTGAAGATGCTGCAACCAGCCATATCCGTAGCAGCAATAAGCTGGCAGCTATGCGTCCGCCTTTATTTTGGAGGGGCGGGGCGTTTCATGTTGAACCTTTGGTTTTCATTGATAATCAGGCATCAGACCGTTTTACTGTTATTGAGGTTAATGCCCAAGACCGACCCGCTTTGCTTCACGATTTGGGATGCGCCCTGTTTAATGCCCGTTTGACGATCAGTTCTGCTCATATCGCCACTTATGGAGAACGGGCTGTCGATGTTTTCTATGTCTCTGATCTATTTGCCCATAAAATCACAAATCAGAATCGGTTGAAAGCAATTGAAAAGCGTTTGCTTGCTGCTGCCAATGCCGCTCAAGTCACCGAAAAATGAAATGATTCATTACATTTCATTTTTCTGTCCATAATTTTTGCTATATATAAATAACAATTATAAAAAAATATCTGTAGTTTTTTTGAGAAAATTTGGAATATAAGGCCAGAAAACAGAGTATCTCATTCTGGGGCATGACAATATTTAAATGAGGCTGTCATAATTTGAAACGCAGAGCCAATGATAGTGACATCGTGAACAAAAAAGAAAAGAAGCTAGTAGCCGAGCTGCAGTCCTCTGCTTCTGCTTTGCGGATGGGTCAATTTTCTAAAAAATGCCAAAAGCTGTTGCTTGCTGGTTTTATGACATCGCCTCTATTTGCTGCACCGGTAATCGCACAAACGACAGCCCAACCCGCGGCCAATAATGAGGCCGTTTCGATAGAAACCCTTGAGCAGGAAATCCGCCATATCGAGCAAGCTCAGGCGGCTTTACAGCAAGATTTATTGGCTGTTCGGCAACAATTGATTGCAAAAAAACAACAGACCACCGTTGCCGCTGCCGATAATCAGAAAAAAGCGCTTGCTACAACTTCATCTGATCAAACGATACTGGCCAGTAATGCCGCCGTTTCTTCGACGAATAAAACGAATAACAATACTGCCCCTGAACTAAATACAACGGCAGAAAAAACGAATGAAGCCTTGGCGGCAGCTATGCCGGCATCAACAGCGACGCCTTCTTCTTCTGCTATCAATGCTGGCGATAATACAGCGCTGGCAGCGGCTACACCACAAACGGCTAAAAATAGCACGCCTTCGTCTGGTGCGGAGAATAAAAGCCTCGATTTATTGATGGACCCTTTCCAAAATCAAGGTGATCAATATGGGATGGCTAACCTTTCCAATCCCCCAGCCACCACATCTAGCTCTGGTGCGGATCAGGCAAAATCGGCTATTTCAGTGGCTAGTGCAGGAGGGGGGGATATTGCCCAGATCAGAGAGGGTGATAATGGCGCCGTAGAGCTGTTTAAGCATACGGATGTGCCAACCGAAGCCATCATTGCCCGACATGCTCGTGATATTATTTCGATGACAGCCAATAACGGGGTGGGACCGCATCCAAGAGAATCCGCCGGTGCGCAGCTCGCTGGCGCGTTGGGTGATCATGGCGTCTTTAACCTTGGCCCGATGACCTTTATTTTGGGCGGGTTTATTGACGCATCAGGTTTGGTGTCCAACCGCCACATCGCATCGGGCACCTTCAACTCATGGAAGTCGATGCCTTTTAAGAATAACCCTGATTATCATACGGCTAATACGGAGGCGAGCGCGCGCTATACGCGACTATCCTTGTTGATGCGGGGAACAGTTTCGCCACATTCAACGATTTCTGGTTTTGTTGAAACTGATTTCGGGGCAGGGGCGTCGACCACGAACCCCTATGAAAGCAGCAGCTACGTTATACGTTTACGCCAAGCCTATTTGGCCTATGACAATAACCGTTATAATTTCCATGTATTGGGTGGTCAGGCGTGGAGTTTGTTAACCCCGAACCGTGTCGGTATTACGCCTCGTCAGGAAAGCGTTGCTGAAACGGCAGAAGCCTCGATCTTGGCAGGTCAGACATGGGCAAGACAATGGCAGGTTCGTGTTGCCAAGGACTGGTTTAACCATCGCTTCTGGGCCGCGATTTCTATTGAAAATCCGGCAACGCTCTATGACACAACCGGTTTTACCAATAGTTCCGGTCGTATTACTATGCCGAATGGTTCGACAACGACCATTACATCCAATGGTGTCGGCTTAACACAGCCATCCGCTTATTCTGCAGAAGTCTCGCCTGATATAATCGGTAAACTGGCATGGGATCCGGCATGGGGACATTACGAAGTCGTTGGTATCATGCATATGCCGCATGATCGTGTAACTTCGGTAGATGGAACAGGCCGTAATTACACAGTTCTGACCGGCGGCGGCGGTGGTTCTATGATTTTGCCATTGATACCGAAAAAGCTGGAATTGCGACTGGCTGGTTTGGTCGGAAGAGGCATTGGCCATTATGGTGCCGCCATTTTGCCAGATGCAACCTTGGATTCCGAAGGGCGCCCTCTGCCGCTATGGAGTATGCAGGCCACCGCTGGAATTATGGGACATGTTACGCCTCGGCTCGATCTTTATGGCTATTATGGTATTCAGGAAGCCGGCCGTTCCTACTTTACGGTTAACGGCGTACCTTATGGCTATGGTAATCCGCTTTATAACAACAGCGGCTGTAATACCGAGCTTTCTAGCGCCTGTGTCGGTAGCACAAAAATGGTCAGTGAAGCGACGATTGGTGGTTGGTGGCGTTTCTTGAAAGGCCATTACGGAACCGTTCAGGCGGGTGTACAGTTAGCCTATTCCACGCGTGAAGCATGGCGTGGCACAGGTGGATCGCCGACAACGCATATGAGTGAATTATTCCTCAGCCTGCGCTATTTGCCATTCCAGTAAAAATCCTGTTAAGGACAGGCAAGATTTCTCAAATTTTGGACGTTTTAAGGACATCTGGATTAAAATGTCCGTCAAGAATTTCTAGAAAACTTGCCTGATTCTCATCTTCTTGTGTAAGCAGGTCGATAAGTGCCGTTAAAGAAGAGGGTTTTTGACAAAAAGACTGTCTTTTTTTTTCTGATCGGGCTGTCGGACTGTTTTTCTGTCCAGAAATGAGCCGTTCAGACAAAATTTTGAAGATTTCGGCGTTTTCTTCGCAAAAATTACCATCATTTTTCATCAAAGTGGCGCCTTATCTTTCATATTGCGATTAAAAAAGATATCGCACCCATACCAGCTTTTTTCTTCTTAAACAGGTATGCGCCCTGTTATCGTGAGCGTTATAGGCAAAATTATTATGTCCATTGATTTTCAGATTGATAAGCCGATGACAGCGCGCCGGATCGTTGTCGCAATGTCAGGTGGTGTCGATAGTTCTGTTGTTGCGGCCTTGGCAAAGGCCACGGGTGCCGAAACTATCGGTATTACACTTCAGCTTTATGACCATGGTGCTGCTGTGGGCAGAAAAGGCAGCTGTTGCGCCGGAAAAGACATTCGTGATGCGCGCGCTGTAGCAGAAAAAATCGGTATTCCGCATTATGTCTTTGATTATGAAAATAATTTCAAAGAAAGCGTCATTGACGATTTTGTCTCGGAATATGTGGCTGGTCGAACGCCCGTACCCTGTATCCGTTGTAACCAAGGCGTTAAATTTACCGATCTTCTGAATGTGGCCCGTGAGTTAGGGGCAGACTGTCTGGCAACGGGGCATTATGTCCGCCGTCTAGTTAATGATGGCCGCGTCGAAATGCATCGAGCATTAGATCCAGCCAGAGATCAAAGTTACTTTCTATTTGCGACGACAAAAGAGCAGCTGGATTATTTAAGATTTCCCCTAGGCAGCTTACCTAAACCAAAAGTGCGCGAGATGGCGGCTGAATTAGGATTGTCGGTGGCAATGAAAGCCGACAGTCAGGATATCTGTTTCGTGCCCGATGGTGACTATGCTCGCATTGTGGAAGAAAAATGTCCCGATGCAGGGCAGGGCGGCGATATTGTCGATTTGAATGGTCAAATTTTAGGGCAACATTCTGGCCTTATCCATTTTACCGTCGGACAACGGCGTGGTTTGGAAATCGGCGGGCAGAAAGAACCACTTTATGTCATTCGTCTCAATCCTGAGAAAAAGCAGCTTGTTGTGGGACCTCGCCGTGCCTTGGCTGTTGCAAAAGCAGTTATCAAAGATGTGAATTGGCTGGTTGATGGCTTTGATCGTGAGATGCAGGTCAAAATCCGTTCAGCCGCAAAGCCAGTTGCAGCGCGTTTTGATGGAACAGAGCTCGTCTTTGACCAGCCGGAATATGGTGTTTCGCCGGGTCAGGCCGCTGTGTTTTATAATGGTGATCAGGTGCTGGGAGGCGGTTGGATTGTAGATACAACGCCTGCAGTTTCTGATGATGCTGCAGAATAGAATTTTATCTATTTGAGTAGAGGGAAGGCAGGCTGAATTTTACAGCCTGCCTTTTTTATTATCCAGCCAATCCGCTGACTGTTGCCAACCCCAAAAAGGTTAGGAAGCCCATGGCATCGGTGGTCATGGTTACAAAAATTGACGAAGCGACCGCGGGGTCGCTCCTTGCCCGATCGAAGGCTAACGGCACCAAAACGCCTGCTAAACCGCCAATGATAATGTTGCACATGATCGCCAAGGCAATGACTTCTGTCAGCAAGATATTGTGAAAAACCAGCCATGTGCCGGCACCGAGAACACAAGCGACCGTCAGACCATTTAAAAGAGCAATGCGTAATTCGCGGGTAATAGAACGAACGCAGTTAGAAGAGGTCAATTGATTGGTTGCCAAGGCTCGCACCGTGACCGCCATCGTTTGCGATCCGGCATTTCCCCCAACACCGGCGACAATAGGCATCAGGGTTGCCAATTCGACCATATGGGCGATTGTTCCTTCAAAACAGCCAATGATGGTTGAAGCGACTAAGGCTGTACCGAGATTGGTAATCAGCCAGCGAACCCGACTTTTATAACTGTCCAGCACCGGTTCATTAATATCCCCGTCACCGGCACCCGATAATTTGAGGATATCCTCGTCGGCCTCATCCCTGATAATATGGATGATATCATCAACCGTGATCATACCGACAAGACGTCCTGATTCATCCACAACGGCGGCAGAAATAAGCCCGTATTTTTGGAAACGCAGCGCTACTTCTTCCTGATCCATGGTAACCGGAATTAGCGTTTGTTCGGGCTGCATAATATCCAATATAAGGGCGTTTCGAGGTGTCCGTAATATTTTTGATAATTTACAAGTGCCAATAGGCCGATGGGAAGGATCAACAACGAAAACTTCCCAAAAATCAGTTGTCAAATCATCATTTTTACGAAGATAGCGGATAACATCGCCGACACTCATATGTTCATGCACCGCAACCAAATTGCGCTGCATCAAACGTCCGGCAGATTCGAGCGGGAAGGACAACGCACGCTCGATCGCAGCTCTGTCTTCGGAGGATACCGCTTGGAGGGCCTCTTGTTGTTTTTGTGCGTCCAACTCGCTGACGATAACCACGGCATCATCAAGATCGAGCTGACCGATGATATTGGCAACTTCTTGTCCCGTGAGCGATTTTAGCAAGTCTTCCCGAACCCATTCGTTCATTTCGGAAATGACTTCACCGCTCATCAAATCGGTGATTGCGGCGGCTAAGGGACGGCGAATATCAACAGGTGCTTGCGCAAATAATTCAGCGATATCTGCGGGATGAAGCGGGGCTACCATATCGCAAACAGCCTGATTGTCGCCTTCTTCTATATAAGAGACGACTTGGCGGACAAATTCGGAAGCCAGCCGGTTTTCTTCTTCCTGACTAGTCGGAATAGAGGAACCTCTTTCTTCCAACTCATCCTGTTGATCGGGCGGTATATCGCTTCTATCCTGTTCATTCATGGCGGTTTCCGCATCTTGAGTTATCGATTTTTTCATATCCGCGTCCTTCCTTCGGATATTATCCTGCCCGATTGCCGGATGAGCCTGTTTTCATTGAAAATAAAAAGACCCTTTTTCTTAGCCGCTATAGAATAGATTTATGTGACAGCCCTTTATCATATTCTTGTCAAAGGGAAAAATGCTGGCATCTCTATCACTTACCGCCTAACTAAAAGCTCTTGTTATTTTTCGATTAAGGAGGCCGGAATATGGCTGATGATCCCGAAAATCTTTTGATTATGACTTTGGATGATGGCGATGTGACGATTCGGCTTCGTCCCGATCTCGCACCCAAGCATGTCGAACGCATCAAAGAGCTGACCCGCGAAGGCTTTTATGATGGTGTTGTTTTCCATCGGGTTATTCCAGGCTTTATGGCACAGGGCGGCGATCCGACGGGAACCGGTATGTCTGGTTCTGATAAACCGGATCTTCAGGCTGAATTTTCAGATGCAAAACATGTCCGTGGTGTCTGCTCCATGGCACGCACGTCCTATCCGCATTCTGCCAACAGCCAGTTCTTCATCTGCTTTGGTGATGCCACTTTCCTTGATCGCCAGTATAGCGTTTGGGGCGAAGTTATTGACGGTATGGATCATATCGATGCTTTGCCGAAAGGTGAGCCGCCTGCGAATCCGGGTAAGATCAAAAAAGCCCGTATTGCTGCAGAAGATAAATAGTAATATTGCTTCTAACCCGCCCCATTTTCTTGTTTGGGCGGGTTAGTTAACCATTCGTGAAACAGTCGGACAGGTCTGCGTCCCAATGATGCCCGCCGACAAGCAAACCAATAGCTATATGGGCTGTCTATATTGCTGTTGAAAATAGGTTTTAACGTAGTTTTATATTGTCCCTTGTAGTTACAGTCCAAGAGACAGGCGACTCCCATACCACCAACCGCCGCATCCAGCATTAACTGGCCTGAGTCAAAAAAATCAATTGTTGCGGGTTCCAGCTTGGGAAGACCAATGGCCTCACGCCATGTTGTGAAATTGTCTGGCATATCTCGATGTAAGAACAGAGTGACTTTTGCCAAATCTTCTGGATGCTTTAAGGCATTTTCACCATCAACAAGATCAGGTGAAGCAAAAAGCATGATTTTATTGAGACCGAGCCGATATGAATAAAAAGCTGGATCAATCTCTCTTGCCAAAGTGATCACTGCATCAAGACCTTCACCCAGACGCGACAAGGCATAAGGGGCGGTATCTACATCTATATGCAGCTCTTTATGATGCTGCCGCAGATGTGTTATGCGTTTTATTAGCTTTTGTGATGCATAGAGGGGCGGCACCCCTAATCTTAAACGTAGAAGTTCGTGACCACCACTCGTCGAGATTTCGACCGCTTCGGCCAGAATATCCAAAGCTGGACCTAAGCGATGGTAAAGGGTTTCACCGTCACCATTAAGACGCATAGCCTGATGTTGCCTGATAAAAAGCTGTCGATTGACGAATCTTTCTAATTGCTGGATGCGGCGGCTTAATGCCGGAGAGGACAGGGATAAAGCTTCAGCTGCGGCTTTTATTGACCCTAATCGGGCTACCTGCACAAAAGCTTCAATGGCTGTTAATGGCGGCAACCTGCGCATGATGATTTCCCTAAATTCGATCCAGCTTACGGGTAATTTAAAATAGAAGAGAAGGACAAAAGGGCTCGCTATGGTTTCATTTTATGCATGTCCTACGGTATCATTCCTATTTTAGACCCTTTGTCGTTGCAAAAAATGCAATTGCAAGGCATTTTTTAGCAATTGCATTTTTTCTTGGAATCACTCATTAAGATTAGGCCTTTCAGGCATCCTCTCCTAATACTACGGTCGGTCTTTAAGACCGACCTTTTTTTTGCCATGACAACGGTGACAATTTATTCCTCTATCTCTTTTTGTGAGGATTTTTTGATGCTGAATGGATAAAAAATAAGTCGTATTATTGTCCTTTACAGTATCCATTTTTTTGTCTTTTTCTGTCTTTTATAAAAATAATCGTCGGTAAGTTTAAAATTTACCCCTGCTTTTCGATAAATAATTACTAGCAAAGCTTGCCTTCCCCTCATAATTTATGCGAACGAAAGGCCTTTGCGGGCACTCCCTGCCCAAGATAGTTAATAAGTTTTGGAGTAGCGATGACAGGATCTTCCGCAGATGATACCTTGAAACAGGCTCATACCCACCAAAAGGCCGAGAAACGGCCGAGCCCTTTATCAATATTTTTTCAAGGATTTCTGAAGCATCCGGTGATGGTGGGATCAATAATTCCGTCATCGCAGAAACTGATTCACCGGATGTTGTCTAAAACCGATTGGAGCAACACTAAATTATTTGTTGAATACGGGCCGGGTGTCGGGACTTTTTGTCCACATGTACTTAGTCGGATGGCGCCCGATGCTACTTTGATCGCGATAGACACCAATCCAGACTTTGTTGCTTATCTGAAACGCACGATCAAAGATCCACGTTTTATAGCGGTGAATGGTTCGGCTGCGGATGTGCGTTCGATTATTAAGGCGCATGGCTTTGATAATGCCGATTTCATTCTGTCTGGTTTGCCTTTCTCGACTTTGCCAGCGGGTGTTGGTGATACCATTGCTCATGAAACCGGTGCTGCGCTGCGGACTGGAGGCGCCTTTTTGGTTTACCAATTCTCTCCCAAGGTGAAGAATTTCCTTGATCCTGTCTTTTCGAATATTGACCATGAAATGGAATGGATTAACATTCCACCCGCCCAGCTTTATTGGGCATGGAAAGAATAAATATTTTTACCGTCGTGATGCCCTGATAGTATCAGGGCACAAGACCCGTATCCGCGATAAAAGGATTGTGGTCACGCTCTGTGCCAAAAGTCGAAGGGCGACCGTGCCCTGGAATGAAAGCGGTATCTCGACCCATTGGCCATAGTTTTTCTATTATCGATTTAATCAAGGCGTTATGATCGCCTCCCGTAAAATCACTGCGACCAATCGAATTCCGGAACAAAACGTCCCCCACAACCGCTAGATGGGAATCTGCGTTATAAAAAACGACATGGCCAGGCGTATGGCCTGGACAATGACGGACTATAAGACACTGATGACCAATTGTTATCTCGTCTTTATCTTCTAGCCATTGGTCTGGACTAAAGACTTCACCTTCAAAACCATATTGCCGTGCATTTTCTGGGATCTGATCAATCCAGAATTGGTCCGCTTTATTAGGACCAATAATCGGGCAATCCAGAATTCGGCTTAATGCTGCCGCACCACCGCAATGATCAAAATGGCCATGGGTGATTAAAATTTTTTCGATAGAAATCTGTTTTTTGGCGATAGCATCAAGAATAGCGGGAATATCTCCTCCCGGATCAACAACGGCACCCTGCATTGTTTCAGAGCAGTAGAGCAAACTACAATTCTGCCTTAAAGGCGTCACCGGAATAACCATAGCTTGTAGGGGCGCAGTTTTGGAAGTAGAGAGAGAAGACATGCCGGATTATTCCTTTTGCAATGCCGGTTTTGTCCTTTTAAAGGAACAAATATGATATTGGGGCGTCCCAGTGGAGAACGCCAATCATACCGATCAGCTTATCACGATCTGAAAAAATTTAACATTTAAAATTAGAAATTTAACGTTGCATATCAGACATAAATAGGCTGTAAAACAATTACAACGACGCGTTATTTTTTGCTTCTGTCTGATCTATAAATAAACAGGTCAAACAGAAATCCGTATCAACGATCTGGAACACCGCTTATGCTCGCGCTGGTACGCATTGCTCTCCGTCGCCCTTATACTTTTATCGTTATGGCGGTGATGATTTTATTGTGGGGATTCTATCCGCATTCAAAACACCGACTGATATTTTCCCTGACATTAAAATTCCGATTGTTGCGGTTATCTGGCAGTTTCAAGGTATGTCTCCTGATGACATTCAAAGCCGGATTAACACACCTTATCAGCGTGCAATGACAACGGTTGTCAATAATATTGACCATCTGGAAGCGATGTCGATTGCCAATTTTGGTATCGTTAAAATTTTCTTCCAGCCAGGAACGGATATTCGTCTTGCCAATGCGCAAATCACGGCTAGCGCTCAGACTGTTTTGCGATCTTTGCCTCGAGGGATCAATCCACCTCTTATTTTGAATTATAGCGCATCTACCGTACCTATTTTACAGCTTTCTGTGCATGGTAAAGGCTTAACAGAACAACAGCTTAACGATCTTAGTTTTAATGCGGTACGTGCCGGTCTTATTACAATTCCAGGATCTGCAATTCCTTATCCATGGGGCGGGCGGGTACGTCAGATACAATTTGACGTTGATCCCCATGCCTTGCAATCAAAGGGACTGACAGCTCAGGATGTCTCCACGACCATTGCGGATCAGACCCAGATTACACCGGCAGGTTTCGCTAAAATTGGCCCTTATCAGTATAATATCCGCCTTAATAACGTTCCGGGATCAACGGATCAGCTAAATCATTTACCGATTAAAACGGTCAATGGAGCGACTGTCTATGTCAGTGACGTTGCCCATGTGCGTGATGGTGCCGCCCCGCAAACGAATGTGGTGCATGTTGATGGTGCGCGTTCGGTTCTGTTGACGGTGTATAAAAACGGTTCAGCGTCCACTGTCTCGGTCGCAGCGGGTATTATTGCCAAAATCCCGAGTTTGTTGGTCGGTTTACCGAGCACATTACGGGTTGAGCCGCTCACCAATCAGGCCATCTTTGTTCAAGAAGCTATTTCAGGTGTTGCACGAGAGGCGGCTATTGCTGCGGTGCTTACCAGCCTGATGATTATGTTATTTCTTGGGTCATGGCGCTCTACAGTTATTATTGCCATTTCCATTCCTTTGGCAATTATGTCCGCCTTGGGATTGCTTTCTGTCTTCGGTCAGACATTAAACATTATGACCTTGGGCGGCTTGGCATTGGCCGTTGGTATTTTGGTCGATGACGGAACGGTCACTATCGAGAATATCAACTGGCATCTCGAGCATGGAAAAGATGTTATTCCAGCTATCATTGATGGTGCAATGCAAATTGCGACGCCGGCTTTGGTTTCTACGCTTTGTATTTGTATTGCCTTTGTGCCGATGTTCTTTTTACCTGGGATTGCGGGCTTCTTATTTGCCCCGATGGGGATGTCGGTTATCTTTGCGATGCTAGCTTCTTTCCTGTTGTCACGCACCTTGGTGCCGACTCTGGCTATGTATTTATTGAAGCCCATTCCACATAAAGAAGATCCCGAACATGCGGTAAAATCTTCGAATTTCTTTGTTCGTTTTCAACAGGGATTTGAGCATCATTTTGAAAAAATGCGGCTAGGCTATGTGCATCTGTTAGAAAAGGCGTTGCGGTCAGGATGGCTGTTTATTGCTGTCTTTTATGGCTTTGTTATCCTGTCCTTTACCTTGTCGCCCTTTCTTGGAAGGAATTTTTTCCCGTCGATTGATACTGGCTCGATTACGCTTCATGTCAGAGCACCGATCGGAACGCGTATTGAAGAAACTTCGGCTATATTTGCTCAGATTGAAAATCGGATACGTTCCATTATCCCTGCAAATCAGTTGAGATCAGTTGTTGATAACATCGGCATTTCAAGCAGTGCTATCAATACAACCTATGATGCGACGGGTTCTATCGGGATGCAGGACGGTAACATCATGATCAGTTTGAACGAAGATCATGCGCCTACTGATTCCTATATCAAGAAATTGCGGGAAATATTGCCACGGGAATATCCAGAAGAAACCTTTGCTTTTCTGCCTGCTGATATTGTTTCTCAGATTTTGAATTTCGGTTCACCTTCGCCGATTGATATTCAGGTAACGGGTCGTAATCCTGTTGATGATGAAAGCTATGCTCGGCTTTTGTTAAGAGAAGTTCGTAAAATTCCGGGATTGGTTGATAGTCGGATTCAACAATCGTCTAAATATCCAGAATTTACGGTGAAGGTTGATCGTTCTCGTATTGCCCAGTTGGGATTAAAAGAGCTGGATGTAACTAACAGTCTGGGCACCTCTCTGGCTGGTTCTTCACAGTTGGCTCCTGTGTTCTGGGTTGATCCTAAAAATGGTGTTTCCTATCCTGTCGTTGCCCAAACGCCGGAATATATGGTCAATACTCTGGCGCATTTGAGCAATGTCCCAATTTCAGGGCAGGGTATGCGTTCCCCTGAGCCGCAGATTTTGGGTGCTTTGGGGCCGATTGTTAGAACCCATAGTAGTGCCGTTACATCACAGTATAATTTGGCTTCTTTATTCGAGATTTATGGTGCCACTCAGGGGCGTGATCTGGGCGCTGTCAGTAATGACATCCTCAAGGTCTTACATAAAATGGAAAAGCAAAAGCCAAAAGGTGTGACGGTTACTTTGCGTGGCCAATATCAGACAATGAATACCGCATTTAAGGGTATGGGCTTTGGTCTCCTTGGTGCGATTGTTCTGATCTATTTGCTGATTGTTATTAACTTCCAGTCATGGCTTGATCCTTTTATTGTGATCGCGGCCTTACCGGGTGCATTGGCCGGTATCGTCTGGATGCTGTTTGTGACGAATACGACGCTTTCCGTTCCGGCTTTAACGGGTGCTATTATGTGTATGGGGGTCGCAACCTCTAACTCCGTTTTGGTGATCAGTTTTTGCCGCGAAAAAATGGAAGAAGGTTTTAGCTCTGCACAGGCTGCACTTGAAGCGGGAGCAACCCGTATAAGACCTGTTTTGATGACAGCATTAGCCATGATAATCGGTATGTTGCCGATGGCATTGGGCTTAGGTGATGGTGGTGAGCAGAACGCGCCTTTGGGGCGTGCTGTTGTGGGTGGGTTGATTATTGCAACCTCTGCATCACTATTTTTTGTGCCATCTTTCTTTTCGTTAATGCATCGTAATGATCCAAAAAGAGACCCTGAATTTCCGGAACCATCCGAAACTTCGGGAGAAGATCGCTCTGATAAAACAAAGGGACCTGATAAAGGCGATGGTACCAATGGAGAAGTCTATGCCTGATATGCAGGACGCAAGGGTCCAACACAAAAACCATGAAAAGCAGGAAAGTCATCGCTTAAAGTGGATTGGTATTATTGCTGTATGCTTGCTGGCCGGTGTCGCAGGTTACGGTATTTATAGCCGTTATCAGAATGAGCATGCGGTCAAAAAATGGACAGAAAGCGAAGCCGTCCCCAGCGTTTCGATTATTTCTCCAACCGAAGCGCCCGGAACGACGACTCTGACTTTACCTGGACGGGTGAATGCTTGGTACCAAGCACCTGTCTATGCGCGAACCAGCGGTTATCTGAAAGCATGGTATACGGATATTGGAACCCCTGTTAAGGCGGGGCAAATTCTGGGTCTGATTGATGCGCCTGACCTTGATCAGCAATATGCAGCTGCCAAGGCCAGCCTTGCTACGGCAGCTGCGCAGCGAGCTTTGGCGCAAACAACTTCTGATCGTTGGCAAAAGTTGATTGCGGAAGATGCCGTTTCTCAGCAGGAAGCGGACGAGAAAAAAGCAAACTATGCAGCACGTGTGGCTATGGAGCATGAGGCCGCCGCCGAAGTTGATAGATTACGGGCATTGATTGGTTTTAAACAGTTGTTAGCGCCATTTGATGGTGTGGTTACAGGTCGTGCGACCGATATTGGTGCTTTGATTATTGGTGGTGCATCCAATACCAACAACACGCAGCAGCCGTTATTTACGGTTTCCGATATTCATAAAATGCGCGTCTATGTGAATGTGCCTCAGGCTTATGCTGCTGAAATCAAACCCGGCATTACTGCAGCGTTGCATTTGCCTGAATATCCTGACCGTATTTTCCATACGACTTTTGTTGATACCAACCATGCGGTTACCCCTGCCAGTGGCACGATGTTGGTGCAGATGGCCGCTGAAAATGGCGATCATGCGTTAAAACCGGGATCTTATGCACAGGTAGAGTTTATTCTGCCAACGCCTTCCAATGTGGTGCGTATTCCGGCAAGTGCGGTCTTATTCCGGCAGGAAGGAATGACTGTCGCAACGATTGATACCCATAATCGGGCTCATCTGCATGTTATCAAAATTACGCGCGATCTTGGACGGCAAATTGAAGTTGCGGGTGGGATATCCCGCAATGATCGCGTGATTGACAGCCCTGCCGATGACCTTGCCGAAAATGATTTGGTCAGTCCTGAAGTTACCCAAGCTAAAACAGACGGGGCCGCTCATGGAAAAGAATAGGCGTTCTCTGTTTCCTTCGTCATCTTCTGAAATTAGTGCGTCTGATCGTCAGCCCGTGAAAAGAAAAATTTCGACCCTTGTCTTGATTACAACGGTTATTTGGGGCGGTTTTGTCTCAGGATGTTCTTTCGCACCGGATTATCATAAGCCGACAGCGAAAGACATTAAGGATATGCCTGTTGCCTTTAAAGAGGGCGGGGCATGGACTTCGGCACAGCCTGCTGATGAAGCACCGCGTGGGGCATGGTGGAAAATTTTCGACGACGGTCATCTGAACGACTTAGAAGATCGGATTGAAAAAAGCAGTCCGCGTCTTGCAGAAGCTCTGGCTCGCTATCAGCGTTCACAGGCTTATGTCAAAGAAACCAGATCAGGATTATTCCCGTCTATCAGCGTCAATAGCAGCATTAGCCATCAACGGGTTTTTCGTACTCCAGGTAGTTCTTATAGCCCTTATACCTATAGCCCTTCTATTGCAGGCGGCGGCATCAGTTATGAAGTCGATGTCTGGGGGCGTATCCGGAATATGGTCAAGGCTGGTAAGGCTATGGCCGAAGCTAGTGCCGCAGATATGGGAGCCATTCGGCTGAGTTTGCAGGCTGAACTGGCTGATAATTACATGCAACTTCGTGGTTTGGATGCGCAAGCCGCTCTATATCGCGAAACTGTTGCTGCCTATATGCGCGCTTTACAATTGACGGTCGCGCGTCATGACGGTGGTGCGGTTTCCGGTGTTGATGTCGAACGTGCCAGAATGCAGCTTTCGGCGACACGTTCTGAATTATCGCAAGTGATGGCACATCGCGCCTTGCTGGAACATGCAATTGCTGTGTTGATCGGTGAACAGCCAAGCAATTTTTCCATTGAACCGGTGGACATGATTAACACGCCACCGGTGATTCCAGTTTCTGCGCCTGCACAGCTTTTGGAAAGAAGGCCAGACATTGCATCTGCCGAACGGAGTATGGCGGCAGCTAATGCGGCTATCGGTTCAGCCATTGCGGCATTTTTTCCGGCGATTTCTCTTTCTGCTAATGGGGGGTCGGATTCAGCAGCTTCCAGTCTGTTGTCAGCACCGTCAGGATTTTGGGCTTTGGGACCGGCTATGGGGGTCTTGCCTTTATTCCAAGGTGGTCGCCGCAGAGCCAGAGTAAAAGAAGCGCGTGCTGACTTCGATACAGCAGCAGCAACTTATCGGGATACGGTTTTAAAAGCTTTTCAGGAAGTCGAAGATCAGATGGCAATGGCCAATTGGTTAGCCAACGCCCATGCCGATCAGGAATTTGCAGTTACAGCCGCTAAACGAGCCAATAATCTCGCCACCATCCGCTACAAAGAGGGGGCTGCGAATTATCTTGAAGTCGTGATTGCCCAGACGGCTGAGTTACAGAACCGTCGTCAGGCTTTGATTATCCAGACGCAACGTTTACAAGCGGGGGTAGGATTGATACGCGCCTTTGGGGGCGGATGGAAAGCTTCCTAGACTTTAGCCCTGTAAATGTTATGTGGGCTTTAAGGTTATATCGTTATAGCTAAAATAGCTTGTTACAATTGATCTGGATTTATTTTTTGGTTGTTGTGCAATCTTTCAATAGGTAGGCTTTTTTAGCTAAGCTTGGTTGTTGCTATAAAAGGCAATATTATTAATTAGGAATAGGCGCGTTTGACTTTTATGCGACAAAATCAGCTTGATGGTCTGGTCGCTTTTGTCTGTGTAGCCAGACTGGCGAATTTTTCTTCTGCGGCACAAAGATTAGGTGTTTCTCCTTCTGCGGTCAGCCAATCAATCCGCGCTTTAGAACAGCGGCTGGGCGTGATGTTGTTCCATCGGACAACCCGAAGCGTCAATCTGACTGATGCTGGCGCTCGCTTTCTGGCACGGGTTCAGCCTGCGGTAGACGAATTGATTAGCGCTTCTACCGATGTAGGTGACGATAGTGGTCCGCCGTCTGGTCTTTTGCGGCTCATTATGCCCCGATCGGGATATCTTTTGGCTTTGCGGCCATTGTTACGGAATTTTCTGGAAGCCTATCCAGAAATGAAAATGGAAATTGCCATTGATAATACAATGGTTGATCTTTCCAGTCATGGTTTTGATGCCGGTATCCGTTTCGGTGGTTTTGTTGAAAAAGATGTCACCAGCGTTAATATTGGCCCATCAATGATGTGGTCTGTGGTAGCATCCCCTGAATATGTTGCCCGACGTGGTATTGCCCGTCATCCCCGCGATTTGCTGGGACATGAATGTATTAAATTCCGGCGTACGTCTGGTGAAATTATCCAGCGTTGGAATTTTACCAATAAAAATGAAAACTTGATGATCAATATTGATGGTCGTCTTGTCTTGGGTGACCTTGCGGTAATGGTTCAGGCCGCTTTAGATGGATTGGGCGTTATCTATACCGTTAACGGATATGTTGAACGCTTTATCGAAGAAGGCCGTTTGGTCAGAATGTTGGCTGATTGGAGCCCGCCCACTTCGGGGCTGGTGCTTTATTATCCGGCGCGACCAAGGATTTCGCGTAAGCTGAAAGTCTTGATTGACTATTTACAGGCTCATTCCCAATTTTTGGTGAATGAAACGGGATCTCACGATTTTATGTTAGATCCGCTTAGCTAAAGCTATATGCCAATAGTATGATAAAAAAGGCCACCGAAATTCCGGTGGCCTTTTTTGTTAGCTATTTTGTACAATGAAAACCGTTAGCGCTGATAATTAAGCAGCCAGCAGCTTTTTCAACAATTCATTGACAACGGCAGGGTTCGCTTTTCCGGCCATCGCCCGCATCGTCTGGCCAACAAAGAAGCCAAAAAGCTTGTCTTTACCGCTACGATATTGTTCGACTTTATCCTGATTATCAGCCAAAATTTTGTTGATAACCTCTTCAATCGCACCGGTGTCGCTGGTCTGTTTCAGGCCGCGCTCTTCAGCGATATCGGCTGGATTCTGTCCGGTTTCCAGCATGATTTCAAAGACCTGCTTTGCGAGGCTTCCAGACAATGTACCATCGGCCACCAACGCAATCAGTTCTGCGCCCTGTTTTGGGGAAACGGGGCTGTCGGTGATATCGCGTCCCAATTTCTTTAATGCGCCAAATAATTCCGAAGTGAGCCAGTTGGCAGCGGCAGTCGCGATTTTGGCATCAGGCTCTTTGAAATATTCAAGCATGGCTTCAAACCATGCTGCGGTTTCATGATCAGCCGTGATAACGGATGCGGTATAAGGCGTCAGATTAAGATGGGTAATATAACGCTGGCGCTTGGCATCCGGTAATTCCGGCAAACTTTCGCGACATTCGTCGATAAAGCTTTCCGGTAATTCCAAAGGCAGCAGATCTGGATCAGGAAAGTAACGATAGTCATGTGCGTCTTCCTTAGAACGCAATGAACGCGTTTCACCCTTGTCATGATCAAACAGGCGCGTTTCCTGAATAATCTTGCCACCATCTTCGATTACTTCAATCTGGCGACGGGCTTCATATTCAATCGCAGCCTGCACAAAGCGAACCGAGTTCACATTTTTGATTTCGCAGCGAGTGCCGAATGGTTCGCCAGCCTTGCGAACAGAAACATTGACGTCAGCCCGCATCGAGCCTTCTTCCATGTTACCATCACAGGAGCCAACATAGCGCAGGATAGCCCGCAACTTACGAAGGTAAGCACCGGCCTCTGCTGGCGAGCGGATATCTGGCTTTGAAACGATTTCCATCAAGGCAATACCAGCCCGATTTAAATCAATATAGGATTTAGTCGGATGCTGGTCATGCATCAGCTTACCGGCATCCTGTTCGACATGGATGCGTTCGATACCGATTTCACGTTCTTCGCCATCGACATCAATCAGCAGGCTGCCTTCACCAACGATGGGGTGATAAAGCTGTGAAATCTGGTAACCCTGCGGCAAATCGGCGTAAAAATAGTTTTTACGGTCGAATTTTGAAACACGGTTAATGACAGCACCAATAGCAATGCCCGTCCGAACGGCCTGACGGATGCATTCGCGGTTCACAACCGGCAACATACCCGGCATAGCGGCATCAATTAAAGAAACCTGTGAATTCGGTTCTGCGCCAAAAGCGGTGGCAGCACCGGAAAAAAGTTTCGATTTTGAAATAACCTGTGCATGGACTTCTAGTCCGACGACAATTTCCCAACTGCCGGTTGCACCTTCAAGGATATATTTTTCCATTTTACCACCATTTTTCCGGCTGGCTGGTAAATCCGGCACGCTCTTCCAGAGCAAGGCCAGCATTTAACACGCTCTGTTCATCCAAAGGCTTACCAATCAGCTGTAAACCAAGCGGCAGACCTTGATCGTTAAGACCAACGGGCACTGTCATAGCAGGCAAGCCAGCCAAAGAAGCCGGAACTGTGAAGACATCATTCAGATACATAGCAATCGGATCATCTTGCTTCTGGCCAAGGGCAAACGCCGCTGTCGGGGTCGCAGGCGTCAAGAGAAGATCACATTTATCAAAAGCGGCTTCAAAGTCGCGGGCAATAAGCGCCCGAATTTTTTGTGCTTTGATGTAATAGGCATCATAAAAACCGGCAGACAGCACATAGGTACCAATCATGATCCGGCGTTTTACTTCATCACCAAAACCGGCCGCTCTTGTTGCAGAATACATATCCGCAAGGTTGCTGCCTTCTGGTGTTTGACGTTCGCCATAGCGAACCCCGTCATAACGGGCGAGGTTAGAAGACGCTTCGGCAGGTGCAATGATATAATAGGCGGCTAACGCATGACGTGTATGGGGCAGGGTCACATCAACGATTTCAGCACCAGCCTCTTTCATCATCTGAATACCGCGCTGCCACAGGCTTTCGATTTCTGGTGCCATACCATCGACGCGATATTCTTTTGGAATACCGATTTTTTTGCCACGGATATCGGATGATAACAGCTTTTCCCAATTGGGAACCATTACATCGGCAGAAGTAGAATCCTTGGGATCGAAACCAGCCATGACTTCTAACAAAGCAGCACAATCTTTGACCGAGCGAGCCATGGGCCCTGCCTGATCGAGAGACGATGCAAAAGCGATCACCCCAAAACGGGAGCAACGACCATAGGTCGGTTTTAAACCAGTAATACCAGTGAAAGAGGCTGGCTGGCGGATTGAACCACCCGTGTCGGTGCCCGTTGCGGCCGGTATGATTTTAGCGGCAACAGCAGCAGCTGAACCACCGGAAGAACCACCTGGCGTTAAGGCTGCATCATCGTTTTTCTGACGCCACGGGGAAATAACATTTCCAAAAGCACTGGTTTCATTGGATGATCCCATAGCAAACTGATCAAGATTCAGTTTACCGATCATACCCGCGCCGGCGGCAAATAATTTTTCAGTGATAGTGGATTCGTAAGGCGGAACAAAATTACCAATAATTTTGCTGGCGGCCGTTGTGCGATACCCATTGGTGCAGAACAGATCTTTAATACCCAAAGGCACACCGGATAAAGCTTTTAACTGGCCAGAAGCGCGTGCTTTGTCAGCCTCTTCGGCCTGCTTTAAAGCATGGTCAGGGGTAAGCGTGATAAAAGCATTCAGCTTTTCCGCTTCATTGGTCGCATTGATAAAGTTTTCGGCGACTTCACGTGCCGAAAAATCACCTTTTGCGATACCATCGCGTAAATCTGTAACACCAAGATCAGTAAGACGGGTCATTATTCGATCACCTTTGGCACAGTGAAAAAGCCATGCTCTGCTTCGGGCGCATTCGCCAACAGGGCATCACGGATATCGGGAACAGTGACTTCGTCTTCCCTCAGGCGTTGGGATTGGGCGATGACAGAGGTGAGCGGCTCTACACCATCAGTATTGATGGCAGCTAACTGCTCTCCCCAGCCCAATATGGCGTTGAGTTCAGGAACCATCGCGGTAACCTCTTCCTCAGTTACAGCGATGCAGGCGAGTTTCGCTATTTTGCGAACAATACTGGCATTTATGACGGACATAACCTTGCGCTAGCACTGGCAAAGATTTGCTTCAAGAGTAGAACAGGATCAAATAGGAAAACAGGCCTTATTCCGGTAAAAAGAATTCGGAAAAGAAAGGCTCTTTTATAATTTTTAGAAATTTTTTTATAGCGGCAAGGGGCAGAGGATTTGATATGGCCTGTCCGACAATAAGCAAGAATCCCTGGTTTTTTATCCTGACAAAATAAAGGAAACAGAATGTCCTATGATGATGACAACGAGTTTAAACCCTTTCGCTTGCATGATCTGGATGACAAAAGAGAACAAAATATCCTGAAAAAACAGGAAGAACTGCGACTCTTTCAAGATGCCTTACCCCGTAAAGGTCGATTGGCAGGGTTGGATGTCGGAACGAAAACAATTGGTCTTGCTGTTTGTGATGGCCAGTGGATTATTGCTAGTCCGGCCGAAACTATTAGACGGAAGAAATTCACACTTGATTTGGAATTGCTACGGCAATTTATCGCTAAACAGCAAATAACAGGTCTGGTTATTGGTCTTCCCTTGAATCTTGATGGAAGTGATAGTCCGAGGACGCAATCGGTTCGAGCATTTGCCAAGAATATGGCACCTTTATCCTTGCCTGTTTTGATGTGGGATGAGCGCTGGTCAACCAAAGCTGTCACGAGAACTTTATTGGAAGCGGATGCCAGCAGGGCAAGAAGAAGTGAAGTTGTCGATAAAATGGCGGCAGCCTATATTTTACAAGGTGCAATCGACTCTTTTTCGATGTTTTAATACTATCCCAGCTAAATATTATGATTTTCAATATGTCGCTTTGTTGGTCGATTTTGAGAGTATATCGCGCGATTGCTGCTTTTCGTTTCGGTTCATTATGAACCTGATAGTATTTTACTATATCAACGGAACTGTTTCTTTATTAAAAAGTAATAATATTTAGAGTAATTAATTGTTTTCACTGTAAGTCATATCGGGGGATCTATGCCGGAATATCCTAAACCTTCTGAAAAAAGCGAGTCCCCCCGACGGCAATTTTTAAAAATTGCCGGACTTTCAGCTGGTAGTGCTATTGCAGCAGGCTCTGCACCGTTATTGGCTGAAAGCAAAAATGATGACGAGCGGGTTCAGGATCAATTCTATCAAATTTCAACTTTTCTGACCGGCCATAGTGATCTTGATCGGGGTTTGTCTAATCGAGCATTAGCGGCCTTAACCGCTGCAGATGCTAATTTTACGACGAAGTTTCAGACTTTACAGCAGGCTATCCTGACCGAAAAAGTAAGCGATCCTTCCTTATTGCGAACTTCCCCTATCGGACAAAATGAAGACTTGATGGCAACAGCCAAAGCGGTCGTTTCTGCATGGTATCTTGGCTATGCAGGCGAACCGGCAATCCATGCAATGGAAGATAACGCCCATTTCATTACCTATAGTGGGGCGTTGATGTATCGCCCAACCATGGATGCTACGGTTATTCCAAGCTACGCACGTGGTGCGCCTAGTTATTGGGTTAATCCGCCCGCGAGTATCAAACAGGATTGAGCCTAATTCTTTTGCTATCCGATAGTATCTTATCCTCTTATCTGGAAGAAAAGAGCCACCATGGAATATGATGCCGATGTTATTGTAATCGGTTCAGGCGCTTTAGGTAATAATGCGGCGTATGAATTAGCAAAACAGGGAAAATCCGTTATTATTCTTGAAGCGGGGAAATCAATTCCACGCTGGAAGATTACTGAAAACTTTCGGACATCTCCCCGAAAAAATAACTATAACGATCCATATCCCAATGCCGCTACCGCTCCGACTTCTTTTGCCAAGGATTATATCGAGAATACCGGCTCTTTTGCTTATCTTCCGGGTATGTTGAAGCTAGTCGGGGGAACAACATGGCACTGGGCGGCCTGTGCATGGCGCTATCTGCCCAGTGATATGAAGTTGAAAAGTCTTTATGGCGTCGGACGTGATTGGCCGATTTCTTATGATGATCTAGAACCTTATTATTGCCGTGCAGAAGAGGCTATCGGCGTATCAGGGCGCTCTGATGAAGATCAGAGTGGGCAGGGTAAAAAGAATTTTCCGCCTCGTTCAAAAGATTACCCGATGCCTTCGGATGGCATCAACTATATGACTAACCGGATGCATGACCGTTTGGGTAAGTTGGGCTATCGTTTTGTTCAGGAACCGTCTGCCCGTCCAACCAACCAGCCGTATGATGGTCGACCAGCTTGTTCCGGTAACAATAACTGTATGCCTGTTTGCCCCATTGGGTCGATGTATAGTGGCGATGTCCATGCCCGTCATGCAGTAAAAGCTGGAGCAAAGTTGTTAACCGAGGCAACGGCTTTTAAGCTAGAAAAGGGTAGTGGTAACAAAATTGAGGCGGTTCATTATCGCAATGCCAATGGTGAAGATAAAAAGCTGACAGCTCGATATTTTATTGTGGCTGCCCATGGTTTTGAAACACCAAAACTGCTTTTGATGTCTGATGTCGCGAATTCATCTGATCAGGTTGGGCGCAACATCATGGATCATAATGGTCTGGCCATACAATTTTTGGCCGATGAACCTTTATGGTCAGGACGGGGTACAGTCGAAGAAGCATGTATTGTCAATATGCGAGACGGCCAACATCGCCGCCGTTATGCAGCATCCAAACATAATATTGGTAATTCTGTTCCCAACATGCCCGTAGCACAAAGATTGATTGCGCAGGGTATCTTCGGAAAAGAGTTGGATGAGCGTATCCGGCATGATGCGGCACGTTGGGTTGATATCTCTTCGATGTTTGAAACTCTGCCATCGCCAAGTAATCGCGTCATTCCACATCCGACTAAAAAAGATGCCTTGGGATTACCCACTTTATCTATTCATTACGATGTGCCTGCCTATACCGAAGCAGCCAAGGATATCGTTTTGCGCGATTATCGGCGTATCGCTGCCGGCATGAAGGGCGAGATCGTCAATGAAACCAGTGAATGGCAGAATCATGATCATATTATGGGATCTGTCATTATGGGTAAAAATCCAGCGGATTCAGTTGTGAATGGTGAGTGCCGCAGCTTTGATCATCATAATCTGTTTTTAGCAACGACTGGCGTCATTCCGGCGGCTGGGGTGGTCAATCCAACTTTGACCGGTATCGCATTATCTATCCGTATTGCCGATATTATCGCGCGCGAAGTATAAGAAAGGCATATGATGATCAGACCGTTTTTCTATCGTCTGGCATCCGTGGCGGGGATGGCTTTTTGTTTGTCGCTTCCGGCTATGGCATCAGCAGGAAATAGTCACACAGGCGATGCTTCTAATCCACCGGTTATAGTCCAGAAAAATGTTGTGGCGGCTACCCCGACGAATGGCTTTTCATCCGAACTGGAACGCGGTGCTTATCTAGCAAAAGCTGGGGATTGCATTGCATGCCATCGAGGTAACTCGGTTACCGCGCCGCCTTACGCAGGTGGTTATGCGATTGCATCTCCCATGGGGAGCATAGTCTCGCCGAATATCAGCCCTTCTAAAACAGCAGGTATCGGCAATTATAGCGAACAGGAATTTAGCCGTGCGATCAGAAAAGGTATCAGAAAAGATGGTGCCTATCTTTATCCAGCCATGCCCTATACAGCTTATGCCGGACTAAACGATAAAGATATCCATGCTTTATATGTCTATTTTATGCAGGGTGTTGCGCCGGTTGATGAAAAGCCGCAGGCTGTCACAAAGCTCTCCTTCCCGTTTAACATCCGCCTTTTGATGTCAGGCTGGAATTTGCTATTTTTGCATGACAAGCCTTTCAAAAATAATCCAAAAGTGAGCGATGAAATTAATCGTGGCCATTATTTGGTCGATACATTGGCGCATTGCAGCACCTGCCATAGTCCTCGTAATTTCTTTATGGCAGAATCTAGTCGCCGTTATTTGACGGGGGCAGCTGTTGGTGGTTGGTATGCACCGAATATTACGCCTGACGAAACCGAAGGTATTGGTAGCTGGAGCGAAGAAGAAATCGCCCGCTATCTGAAAACTGGTCATGTCAATGGCAAGGCTCAGGCTGCAGGAAGTATGGCAGAAGCTATTGAATATAGCCTCCGCTTTTTATCCGATGCTGATCTTCGTGCGATGGCCGCCTATCTCAAAACAGTAGCTCCCCAAAATTTGACGGGAGCCAAGCAATCCAGATTTAGTTTTGAAACACGAACACCCGTTCATATGGTCGATATTGAACCGGTAACCAGTCGCACGGCGGCGGCTATGAGCGATTCCGGCTCAGTGGATGGACAACTGCTTTACGAAAATGCGTGTGCAAGCTGCCATGGTCGTAACGGTGAGGGGACAGCTGACCATTTTTATCCATCGCTTAATCATAACAGTGCAACAGGTGGCCTTGTTGCCGATAATTTGATTATGACGATCCTGAATGGCATCGAGCGTAAAACAAATGATGGTATCGCGGGAATGCCTGCTTATAGCGATGAGCTGAATGATAGCCAAATTGCGGCTATTGCCAATTATGTGCTGACACGTTTTGGAAATAAGGCGATTGCTCCGATTTCAGCGCAACAGGTTGCAGATTTCAGAGCGAACAAAAGCGATCCAGCTTTATTGATGAAGATGATGCCATGGCTGCTATCTGGTGCCGGTTTTGTTTTTGTTGTTATTATTATTTTGGGATATTTCCGAATAAAAGGCCTATTCCATAGACGGCGCTCTAATTAGTAAAATAATAGCTAAAATAGAAAAGGCGCAGTTACTGACACTGCGCCTTTTCTAGAAGTTGGAATATAGAGCCATGCCTTGATTTTTGATAGATAATTTTAATTGATTTGATGATTGTAATATAATCATATTGTTTTTTTAAAAAATAATTGCAAACTTATTTGAAATAATATTCAATGCAAAATTATGAAAAAAAATAACCATCTTTTTATTTTTTACTTTAGCTGCTTGTGCGAGCTCTAATCTTCCAAATAAGATCAACGGAAAATATTATTGGAGCAATGATCATTTCTGTAAAAAAATACAAAGCGTATACAGACGATGTGATCGAGTGTTCGGATAAAAAAGGCAGGCATGTCAATTATAGATCTGCAATGAGTAATTCGGAATATCAAATTTACTACAACAGATGGCTGGCTTCAGCATCAAGATCCAAAGCAGGATTTGAACAGCAATCTGTCCCGTCGCAGAATAATTATCTGTATCCTACTCAATACCCTGCATATTCAGGCAGTACTCACCCCTAATAATTTCTGTACTATTGGGGAGATCGAAATAATTTTTATAATTTAGAATTACTTTACTTTCGAGCCTTGGTCGAGTTCTGTTTCGGGGCTTAAAAAATGTTTTGGTTTCATTGGGCCTTCGTTCGAAATTATAGAGAGTGCTAAGCCTTTCAGATTTTTTGTGTATTTTTCTTAAATTTTTCTATTTCATTCACTTCTCTCTTTTCTGTTATTGAATGTCGCGAAAAGAGAAGGTAAATCCCTATTTTGATGTCGCTTAATTTACCTTTCCCCCATCGCCATTTACTTGGTATCGCGCCGCTTACGGCTCCTGAAATCCTTTTTCTGCTCGATGAAGCGGAACGCTGGGTTGCCCTTAATCGGGCGGCGGCTGTCAAACATGATGACAGTTTAGCTGGTTTGACCCAGATTAACGCTTTTTTCGAAAATTCAACCCGAACGCTGCTGTCTTTCGAGATCGCCGGAAAACGCTTGGGAGCAGATGTAGTGAACATGGCTGTGGCACAGTCCAGTGTCAAAAAAGGCGAAACGCTGATTGATACGGCGGTTACCCTTGATGCCATGCATGCCGATATGTTGGTTATTCGCCATCAGGCTTCGGGTGCTGTCCAGCTTATTGCTGATAAAGTCGATTGTCCGGTTTTGAATGCTGGTGACGGCCAGCATGAGCATCCCACGCAGGCTTTATTAGATGCATTGACTATTCGTCGTCGGAAGGGACGCATTGAAAGGCTGGTTATCGCTATCTGTGGCGATATTATGCATAGCCGTGTTGCCCGCTCAGATATTATTTCCCTACAAAAATTGGGGGCGCATGTCCGTATTGTAGGTCCTTCAACATTAATTCCACCGCATATCGAAGCCTTAGGCGTCGAAATTTTTCATGATTTGGATAAAGCCATTGCAGGGGCGGACGTCGTTATGATGTTGCGATTGCAAACCGAAAGAATGGCAGGCGGTTTCATTCCTTCCTTGCGCGAATATCATGCTTTGTTTGGCTTGACGGTCGAAAAACTAAAATTAGCCGCCGAGGATGTGCTGGTTATGCATCCTGGCCCGTTGAATCGCGGTGTTGAAATCGATTCTGCTGTTGCTGATGATCTGAAATATTCGGCCATCACAGAACAGGTTGAAATGGGTGTTGCCATGCGGATGGCCTGTCTTGATGTGCTTACTCGCCAGAGACGCGGAGTGAAAGGTTGGGCATGAGTTTAATCGCAATTATAAACGGCAGATTGATCGATCCGGCTGCCAAAAATATCTATGCTGGCGGCTTGCTCATCAAAGACGGGCGAATTGCAGCCTGTGGCGATATTGACCCAAAGGGTGCTGATACAATTATTGATGCCGAAGGCGGTTATATCGCACCGGCCATTATTGATCCGACAGTTTTTTCTGTTGATGCTCCAGCCTTTATAAAAGGGGGAATTACCCGCGTCGCTTTGATGCCCGATCAGTCGCCGGCTTTGGATGAGGCTACTTTGATTAAGCGCGCTAAGGAATCCGGTGGTGATGCAGTCGAGGTTTATCCTTTAGCGGCAGGTAGTCGTTGCCTTGAAGGACAGGAATTGGCCGAAATCGGCCTGATGAAAAAGGCAGGCGCCAAGGCGGTTGCAACGGGGCGGCAGTGGATTGCTGATTCTGGCCTAATGTATCGCTTGCTTGATTATGCCGCTTCGTTGGATTTGACTGTTATCAGCCATGCCGAAGATGGTGGGCTAACTAAAGGATGTGTTGCAACAGAAGGCTTGATGGCCAGCCGTCTCGGTTTACGGGCGGCTCCTGCTGTAGCAGAAGCTATCGTTGTGGCTCGTGATCTGATGTTGGCTGAAGAAACGGGCTGCAAAATCCATTTCGCCCAACTGACGACGAAGAAAAGTTTTGATCTGATACGGCAGGCCAAAAAACGTGGTATCAAGGTGACGGTCGGGATTAATCCGGCTTATCTGTTGTTATCTGATCGGCATATTGAAGATTTCCGCACTTTTGCCCGTTTATCTCCACCTTTGCGGAGTGAAGAGGATCGTTTAGCATCAATAGAAGCTATACAGGACGGTGTGATTGATGTGTTTTGTTCTGCCCATGATCCGCGAGGCGCCGAAGATAAGCGTCTACCCTTTATTGATGCCAAACCTGGTATGGCAGGGGCTGAAACACTTCTCTCCGCTGCTGTAGAATTGGTGCGTGAGTGTATTATTGATTTTTTCAGCTTGATGAAATTGCTGTCTGGGAATGCTGCTCAATTATTGGGCTGCCAAGGCGGTTCTTTATCTGTGGGTGAAGAAGCGGATATCATCATTTTTGATGCTAATCGTGAATGGCAGCTTGATAGTGCAAAAATGGCTGCGAAGGCAGGCAATTCACCTTTTGATGGTCGGATGATGCGAGGAAAAGTGACCCACACGATCAAAGGTGGTTACGTTCTGTTGTAGGCTTTCAATGGTATAAATGTCAGAGAGGCAGGGATGGCTTGGTTGTCCCTGCCATTTTTACATAATGGGTGTTTTTTCGAAGAGATATTACCCCAACATTTGGCTAGAATAGGTCTCTACCTGTGAGATACTCGCTTGAAAGAGCACTTACACGAACTGCCAGATAAATTTGATTATCCGGCAGTTCGTATAGAACCCAATATTACATCAATTTACGATATAAATAGGTCATAGTTAAAGCCTGTGTTCTAGCGGTTTGTTTTAAATCCGCACCGGAACCATGGCCGCCCTCGGTATTCTCATAATAGAAAAAGGGCAGCTTCATTTCTTCCATACGCGCTGCAAATTTGCGGGCATGTTGAGGCCCAACCCGATCATCTTTTGTAGTTGTGAAGATGAAGGGCTCTGGGTATTTTATGCCCTGTTTCAGGTTATGATAAGGAGAGACTCGTTCCCAAAAGGCTTTAACTTTGGGATCTTGATTAACATCGCCATATTCACCTTGCCATGAGGCACCGGCAGCAATTTTTGATATTCTTATCATATCAAGTAATGGCACCTGAATAACAACCGCGTTCCAAAGCTCTGGATGCTGGGTCATTTCAACGCCCATAAGTAGACCACCATTAGAACCGCCTTGGATACCGAGATGTCGAGGCGAGGTTATTTTTCTGGTAATTAGATCCTTGGCAACTGATGAAAAATCATCATAGACGATTTGTCTTTTTGTGCCGAGACCCGCTTCATGCCAAGCTGGGCCAAATTCGCCGCCACCACGTATGTTCGCAAGGACGAATGCGCCGCCTTTTTCAAGCCACAGCTTTCCTATCATGGCAGAATAGTAAGGCGTCCGACTTACCTGAAAACCACCATAAGCCGTCATTAAAGTCGGCATAGTCCCATCATATTTAATATCTTTCCGGTGGACGACAAAATAGGGGATTTTCGTGCCATCTGTAGAGGTTGCCTCAAGCTGTTCAACGACGTCTTTTGATGCATCAAATTGTGAAGGTAAGGTTTTTATAGTTTCGATATTATTTTTATGGGTATCAGCCAGATAGACAGTGGAAGGTGTCAAAAATCCACTAACCTCAATAAAAGCAAGGTCAGATTGGCTGTCAGTTGAACCGAATTCAACCGCTAATTTATCTGGCAAGGGCAGAGTCTCTTTTACCCATTGACCGTTTGCTGCCGGAGTAAAGGCGATTGCCCGACCTTGAACATTATCAAGGATTGAAATGAGCAGCTGGTTTTTTGTCGAGGCTATACCGTTAAAGGCTTCTCGTGCGTTGGGTTGCCAAACAAGATGCGCATTTAGCGTATCTGGCGATTCTAATACATTGTTGAGATCGATGGAGATGATCGAACCAGCTGTAAAAAGATTTGAGCCATTTTTCCATGCTTCATCAAGAGAAAGAATAACGCGACCAGCCACCAATTCAACGACACTTACTTTATCAGGAATGGGAAGTTGTTTTGCGCCATTGCGTGTAAGTACAAAGCTTTGATGGTGAAAGGTATCTATCGGACGTTCGATGACTGTTAACTGATGGTTCTGGCCATCGTGGAATGTCGTCGGTGAAACGCCATAACCCCCGTCATCTTTGCTCCCCCGATAGACTTCTTGTGCTTCAGAAAGAGATTGACCTCGGGTGAGGCGCTTGACGATAAAAGGATAACCGGAATTCGTTAGATCTGCGCTTGTCCAATCCGTAGCTATGAGAAGATGATCTTTATCTTCCCATGCAACACGGTGTTTTCCACGGGGAAGACTAAATCCGTTTTTCACGAAGTTATTGGTTCTAAGATCGAATTCGCGCAATTCGACCGCATCTTCACCCCCATCGGACAGGGCGATCAAGCAAATCTGCTGATCTGGTTGTAAGCAATCAATACCATGCAATACCCAACTTTTACCTTCAGCCTTACCCAAGGCATCAATATCAAGAACAGGTACCCAGTGAGGCGTGGCGTTACGATAATCCTGTAAAGTGGTTTTACGCCATAAGCCGCGAAGATGGTCGCTATCCTGCCAAAAATTATAGATTTCGCCATGCAGAAAACTTGGCATTGGAATGCGATCTTTGGCTGACCCGATGGCTAAGGCTTCATTATAAAGCGTATTGTAGCGAGTGTCAGATTCCAAAATTTTTGCGCTTGTTTCGTTATGGCTTCTGACCCATTCCATCGCTCGTGGCGAGGAAAATTCTTCCAGCCAAATATAAGGATCACTATTCGATAAAGTCGAAGCCATCGCTGGGATAGAGGCCATTGAGGCCATCAACAAAGCGGGTAAAGTATAGCGCATGGATATTATGCCCCCCAATCAATTTTCCAGAAGAAATATAGACATAATTTCTTCATTGTCTAAAATTTCCTGATCATCGAGAACTAAGCTGAAATCAGTTCAATTCGATGCCCCGTTATTGCGCCTAGTTGTAGAAAAAAGCGGCTTTTTTGGTTTTATCTTAAAGTCTAATTATCTGTGTAACATGATGATAATTTTCAGTATCAACAACCTAATGGCATACAGCAATACGAGTAGGGCGACTTGGAACCCGTTTTATCTTGCATATTTTTTGCGGAAGCGTGTTCGTTGTGCTTATCGGTATAGGTAAAATCGGCGGAGGCGGTTGTTCGCTATCTATTCCTGCAAACAGAAACAACAAAGGAATTATCATAAAGCCTCATGTTATTTTAAAAATAGACCATACATATGTGGTCTATACATGTTATAACATAACACGAGCAAGCAATTATAAAAACAGTTTTTTGACTATAAACGTTATTAATAGTGAAGGCTGATCGGCAGATTGAAGGGTAAAATAATCTTTTATTTTTAATAAAGGGTAAGTTTGGATGATCTTGCCGGAAAAGACCGTTTTGTCTCAGATTCTGATAAAAAACGGTTATTGCCCCTGATATTTCTTCAAGGGCAATAATTAGTCGATTTTTTTATAAAATCGTCGGAATGATACCGCCTTCAAGACGGATTGCGGCTCCGTTTGTGATAGCTCCAAAAGGACTGGAAAGCAGAGCGACTTGTGCCGCAATTTCAGCTGGGTCACAGCGACGTTGCAACAAGGAAAGGGGGCGCATAGTTTTGAAAAACTCGGCTTCCATTTCTTCTTCAGATGCATTTTTATTCGCAATGGCAGCTTTAATAAATGCAGTGCTGCCTTCCGATTTTGTGGGTCCTGGTAAAATCGTATTGACGGTCACGCCCGTGCCTTTTGTCTCTTCCGCCAATCCGCGAGAAATAGCTAATTGCGCTGTTTTCGTCATCGCATAGTGGATGGTATCCCCCGGTGTCACCACACCGCATTCACTCGAAACAAAAATGATCCGCCCCCAGTTTTTTTCGATCATTTTCGGAAAATAATAACGGGACAGCCGAACGCCACTCATCACATTAACTTCAAAAATATGATGCCATTCATCATCAGTAATATCAGAGAAAGCTTTCGGTTCAAATATACCCAAATTATTGATCAGGATATCGACTTCCGGCACAGATTTCGCGAGAACATCGATACCATCGGGGCTACCCGCATCTGTTAAAACGGCTTGAACTTTGTCTTGAGATGGAAAGGTTTTGAGAGCTGCATCAAGTTTTGCCTGACTACGGCCACAAATAACAACATTAGCCCCTTCGGCAATGAATCTTTGCGCGATGGCGAGACCAATACCGGAAGTTGAACCGGTAACAAGGGCTGTTTTACCTGTTAATTGTAAGTCCATAAAAGGCTCCTTTCCTAAAGCATTTTTATATAGCGTAAGCAGGTCATCCTCATTTAAAAAACGAGAATAGAGCCTCCCCTAAAGGGATTATAAGAAGTGTATTTTTGATAGGTAATTTAAAAAATTGTGGAATATCACGATAATGAAAAGAAAATTAAATTTAATAAAAATTCTATTGAATTTATGATTTTCACTTAAGATAACAATTCAATTTTTATTAAATTATTTTCAATAACAAAAAGGAAAACCATGATTTTAAACATAACGGAAATCCTTTTTATTAAGTAAAATATAAGATTTATTTGACTATTTTTGAATAGGGTGAATATCGTTACTCCAACCACCACCCAGGGCATAATATAAATTAATAGTAGCCATTTGTTGCTGATAAACTGTTTGAATAAGGCTATCGGCCTTGTCAATTTTGTTTAATCGAGCATCAAGCACATTTTTAAATGTGTGCTTTCCGCCCTGATAGAGTCCTTGCTCGATTGTGGTGTTTTGCGTTGCTGTAGCCAGTGCTTCTGACAACTGCTCTATGCGTTGATCTTGGCTTGTCCGTGTCTGATAGGCATTTTCAACTTCAGCTAGGGCAGCCAAAAGTTTTTTATCATAAAGGGCTACGGCTTCATCAAGCTTGGCATCTTCTAAGGCGATATGGGCATGAACCCGCCCAGCGGTGAAAATTGGAAGATAGCTAGTTAAAGCAATAATTCCGCCCGAATTAGAAAAACCTGATAGGCCTGAAAAACGAATTCTTCCGTCACCACCAAAAAATTGGAGGCCAAAACGAGGAAGCATATCGGCCTTAGCACTTTTAAGGCGGTTTAAGGCGGCTGTGATATTATCTTCTGCGGCAGCGACATCGGGCCGACGATGTAAAACGGTGTCCGGTAGTTCTCCCGATGGAGCCGCTGGGGTAATCGATTCCGATGATATTTTTATCTGCGCGTTTTCTGGTGAGCGACCACCCAAAATTGCGATATGTCGTACCGATGCGGCAATGGCAGTTTCGATGTCGGGGCGATAGCTGTGTAGGATTTTTATCGCTTCATTCAGGCTCTTTATATCGGATAAAGTCGCCTGTCCGGCGTTAAATCTTGCTTGCACATAGCTTTTTAAATTTTCCAGAATGGCAATGCGCTGGTCAAGGAGTGTCAGCCTTTTACGAAGACATTGTATTTCCGTATAATAACTAGCGACTTCGGCGGCGATTGCCATTTGTAGTTGATGAAGTTGGGCTTCTTGCCCCAAAACAACGGCCTCGGCAGCTTTCGCATCGGCATGGCGCGCGCCGAAGAGATCCGGCTCCCAAGAGGCTGTCACACCCGCGATATGACCAGCCGTTGTCGGATCGCTGGAATCTTGGCTGAAAGCATTGAGATAGCTGTTACGGGAATCCGTACCACCGCCCGCAATATTGCCGGTTATGCCGATCGTCGGTGATAAAGCCGACCGCGTCATTTTAAATCCGGCTTTTGCTTCCTGAATATGATCGCGGGCAATACGAAGATCGAGATTGGCCTTCAATGTGTCTTCGATCACTTGCGTCAGATCAGGATCATTCCATGCAAGCCACCATCGCGATATGTCGCTTGGCTGCCCCGCTGTCGCCTGCGAAAATTGAGCCGGTACGGCGACCTTTGAAGGGGGCACCGGTGTTTTGAATGGCGAACATGCAGCCAGTATGAGGGTGGCGATGAATCCCGAATAAAGGGATGTTTTTTTGATAAACGTAGGTTTCATCAGGACTGGCTCGTGAGCATGGAACGGAAACGGATAAGGGCGAATGCAAGAAACAGAGCCCCCGAAGCGATAATAGCAATTAAAGGCATCGTAATGGCGTCAAAACCGGCACCACGATAAAGAATAGCTTGTGACAGATTGACGAATTGAGTTGTCGGAAGAAAGCGGACAACATCTTGTATCTGGGTCGGCATATTTTCGACTGGCGTAGCTGCGCCAGAGAGAAGATAGGCCACAGCATAGACTGGCACGACCAATAGACCGAATTGCGGCATGGTCGGGGCGACCGTTGCCAACATAATGCCCAAAGCCGTTGCAGAGAATAAATAGAGCAAGGCGCAAAGGGCGAAGAGGATGATTAATCCAGACAAATGGACACCCAGCCAAAGATGCACCACCAGCCAAAGCGATAGCATGGAGGCAATAAAAATAGCGAAGCCGTTAGCGATAATTTTAGCCATGGCGATCTCGCTGGGGCTGACAGGCAAAACGAGCAGATGTTCAATTGTGCCATGTTCTTTTTCACGAATGACGGCCGCACCAACCAGAATGATCGAAAGCATGGTGATGTTAGTGACGATTTGCATCACCGACATAAAGGGATAGGATTCTGTGTTGGGGTTGAAATAAATCCTGCTGTTAATCTGGAAAGGGAGTGCCGAGCTGATGGCGGCGAGGGGAATCGCTGACTGGATTTCACGGAAAAAAATTTCCGTAAGATAAGCCGTTCCCAATCCCGCCTGCGTCATGGCCGTTGCATCAACCCGAAGTTGTATGGCGGGTGACCTGCCTGCGAGGACATCCCTTTCAAAATTAGGCGGAATATCAACAGCGAAAATATAATCGCCTTTATCCATGCCATCTTCAGCCTGTTGAGTGTTTGTCAGGACAGGCGGTTTAAAATAGGGCTGTAAAATTGCATCGCGTAGCCGATTAGAAAGGGTGGAATGGTCATGGTCAATAAAGGCCACGGTCGCATTTGAGACCTCGACTTTGACGCCATCCGCAACCGCCAAAACACCGCCAGTAAAGGCAAAAATAATAAGGATAATCAGAACCTTGTCACATAAAAGGCTTCTGAATTCTTTGGCGCATAAAAGAGCGACATTTATAAACCAACGTCTCATCTCTTATACCTCCTGTTTACGGAGCAGGATGCAGGCCAGTCCCAGATACAGAACGGCGAATCCGGTTAAAGCTGCATACATCGTGAGAAAGGCAGGAAAGCCGAGCCCTTTGGTAAAACAACCAAGGCTGATAAGTTGGAACCATGAGGCCGGAAAGCAGCGTCCCACATGGTAGGAAATGCCGGTTAAAGTCGAAACGGGATACAGTAGTCCCGAAAAATTGACCGCAGGAATCAAGCACAGGATGGCGGTGCCAAAAATGGCTGCCACTTGAGAGCTGACAAAGGTAGAGATTAAAAGCCCAAGGCCTGTTGCGGCCAGATTATATAAGAGAGCCCCTAAGGTGAGAGCCAAAAAAGAGCCTTTTAAGGGAACACCAAGAAGCGTGACCGACAACACGACTAGCGATAAATAGGCAAACATCGCAATCGCAACATAGGGCAACTGTTTTCCGATAAGATATTGTCGGGTTGATGCCGGAGATGCGTAGAGATTGACGATTGAGCCAATTTCTTTTTCACGTACAACCCCAAGAGCCGTTAACATTGTCGGAATAAGGATCAAAGCCAGCATGATGGTATCAGGTACCATCGTATAAATACTGAGAAATTCCTGATTATAGACAAATCGAGGTTCGATAGAAAAAGGCAATGTCGAAGGCCCTTTATGCGTTAATTGCTGTGCCGATAATTGCGCATATTGCAGCAGAGCATTGGTCGCATAGGATTGAATATTGGCACCGAGAAAAGGCATGGCACCGCTGATACCAATACCGATAGCAGGATGCCGTCCGGCTTCGATATCTCGTCCATATCCGGCAGGGATATCGAGTGTCATTTGCGCTGTCCCATCGCTGAGACGCTTGTTCATTTGAGCGATACCGGAAGACGCCGCCGTTTCTGTAAAATAGGACGAACCTTGAAAAACCTTGACCAAGGCACGGCTTTCATTGGTTTGATCCTGATCACAGACCGTAAAGCTGATTTTGTTGACGTCGAAAGAAATACTATATGCCGACACCAGCAACAAAATAATGGGTCCCGCAATCGCAAAAGCCAGCCGTAATCTGTCCCTTAATAATTCAATCGTTTCCCGTCTGGCAAAAGCCCAAGTATAGGATAGCCATTGCGACAGTGACGAAGGAGCCTTTTTGGACGAATGAGACGAAATATTTTGTAGTGAATTCTGTGGCGTAGTTGTGTTGTTCTTATTGTCTTTATCTTGTGACATCTGATCTTGAAGATAGTCGATAAAGGCGGCTTCTAAGGATTTTTCACCCCGCTTTTGCATGAGCTCTTCAGGCGTGCCGACCGCGAGAACATGGCCGCGATGCATTAACGAAATACGATCGCAGCAGGCCGCTTCATTCATGAAATGGGTCGATACAAAAATCGTGACATGCTTGTTACGGGAAAGGTCGATCAAATGATGCCAGAACATATCCCGAGCCGCTGGATCAACGCCGGAGGTCGGTTCATCCAGAATAAGAATATCAGGCGTATTGATACAAGCGGCGGCAAGCTGCAACCGTTGCCGGATACCTAAAGGTAAGTCAGCTGGACTGATATTGGCAAAGGGGCGCAATTCAAAATCATCGAGCGAATTATCTACGCGTTCTTCGGTTTCTTTCTCAGCGACCCGATAAAGACGCGATTGGAGCACCAGATTTTGTCTGACCGTTAATTCCTCGTATAACGAGAAAGCCTGAGACATATAGCCGATCCGCATGCGCGTATTGAGATCGCTGCTGGAAACGGGTTTGCCGAATAACTTGGCCGTACCGCTGGTTGCATCCAGCAAGCCAGTCAACATTTTCATCGTCGTCGATTTGCCGCAACCGTTGGAACCTAGAAAACCAAAAATTTCGCCACGTCCGATACGGAAACTGACATTATCAACCGCCGTAAAAGAGCCAAAACGGCAAGTTAATCCATTGGCTTCAATGGCGGGCTCTGAATCACTATTTTGATAGGGTGGAATCGAAAAACCGCTGGCTTGCGTGCGTTTTTCTTCTGGAAGAAGAGAAATATAGGCTTTCTCGACAGTGGGTTGTCCGGTCTTTTTTAAAATATCATCGGTTTGTCCACTTGCCAGAATTTTTCCGTCATCCATCGCCACAAGCCATGAAAAACGGGCGGCTTCTTCCATATAGGCGGTCGAAACGATAACCGTCATAGAAGGATTGCCCGCCTGTAGCGTATCGACCAATTCCCAAAATTGTTGCCGCGACAAAGGATCGACACCTGTTGTCGGTTCATCAAGGATAAGCAGGTCAGGATTATGGACAAGGGCGCAGCAAAGGCTGACCTTTTGTTTCATACCGCCCGATAGCTTCCCGGCGGGACGGTCAAAAAAAGGCGCAAGGCTGGTGGCTTCTAATAGCTGGGTGATACGAGCATGACGAAATTCGGCATCGAGCCCGAATAGCCGTGCGAAAAAGTCGATATTTTCTTGGATAGATAAGGTCGGATAGAGGTTATGCCCTAAGCCCTGTGGCATAAATGCGACCCGAGGCAAAACCGCTTCGCGCTGTTTTTTTTGACCTATATCTGCCCCAAGGGTGATAACCTTGCCTTTTTGTAGACGTTTGACACCAGCAATGATGCCCAAAAGGGTAGATTTGCCGACACCATCAGGCCCAACCAATCCGATTGTTTTCCCCGCGGGTAAATCTAGAGAGATTTGGCGCAAGGCTTCATTCTGGCCATAATAATGGCTTAGATCGTGGATAGAAACAGCCGGATCGGAACCGGCAAAACTTTCTGCCATCGTATCATCCCCGATCCTGCTTTAAGGTCGGCCATTGGGCAGAAGGATCGGTTCGGACATAGCCGATGCCGGTCATGCCAGCCTTTAAAATACCGTCAAGATTACGGATGGTATCAGGCATGATGCGAAGCTTGACACGGTAGACCAGTTTTTCCCGTTCGGTTTTTGTTTCGACAAATTTAGGCGTGAATTGAGCTTCGGGAGAGACGAAAGAGATTCGTGCCGGAATGAGCGTTTTGTTCAAAGCATCCAGTTTTATGCGTGCCTCATCACCGACATGTAGCTTGCCTGCGACGGCAGATTCGAAGAACACCGTCAAATAAATATCCGAAGGATCAAGCAAGGAAGCCAGTCTGCCGCCCTGACCGAGTACAGAACCTTGTTCCGCCACTCGATATTCGATTTGTCCACTGACAGGGGCGCGAATAGTCATTTCAGCAAGCGTTGCATCTAACCGAGCGATCTGTGCCGAGGCGGCTTTTACGGCTTCTTTCGCAGCGGCCACACTATGTTGGCTGGCTTGTTCTGAAAGGCTGCGGGTGGTGTAGGCGGTCTGGCTGTTTTGTAACTCCATATCCGAAACCAGTGACTGAGATGCCATCTGTTTTGTATGCATCAGTTCCTTTGCGGCCAAAGCCGCCGCAGCATGTGCTGCTGCCTGTTCGGCTTCTGCACGATGCACCGATTCTTGTGCTTGTTCTAGATTGGCTTGTGCGGCATCCCGTTGAGCGCGTGTTTCGGCATCATCCTGTTGCGCGAGTATCTGTCCTGATTTGACCAAATCGCCTTCATTAAAGGACAGTTCGTTAATGCGTCCGGCATATTTGGCGGCAATATCAAAGCGAGTCATTTCCAGCCGCCCGTTGCTGCCTTCTATATGGGGCGGCAGGTCATTTTTATGTTCAAAATAATGCCATAGGCGGAAACCCGCTAGGGCAACACAAAGCACCAGAATACATCCGAGAATAACCCACAGCTTACCAGACTTGTGAGGCGGGGCCTGTTCCGATGAAGGCTGTGGTTTGGAGGCGTCTTTTTTCTGGTTTTCCATGTCATAAAACTTTTATTTTGTATTATGTTAAATAAGAAATAATCAAATATGTACTGTGGAGTATCATTGATAAAAAATATGACAAGCCATAATTTTTTAAAAATATAGTGTAATTTTAATTATTTATTCTTCTACTGATCTGAATATTCAATTAGATATATTTTGAAACAATGAAATTCTGTAGAAGAGATGAGTTTTTGGAAAAGTAAAGGTAAAGTCGACACCCTGTCTCTCTATTGCGGGAAGAGAACACCGACAAAGCTTGAATTTTAGGCATAATAAAGCATTGCGCCCCTGTATATTTGGGGCGCATTCAGGCAAAAATATTCTGAAAATGAAGCGCTATTATTTCGTTTTTTTATTAATTTTTGGACTGCGAACAGCGGTTTTATAGCTGGAAGGGACGCAGGGGATTTCTTTTTGCATAAGAGCGTTACAACTTTCCTGTGCCTCTTTGGCAGAGGAAAAACCCGTGAGTAGCAAGCGGTAAACCGGACTGCCTGATTCGCTGTAGGTTATTATCTTGTATTTGGCAGCGACAGGCCATTTTGCCTGTATAGTTCTTAGCATTTTATTGCTTTGGTCAGTGACCGCTGGAGATATCGGTAATTTATGCGTTGCCAATTGAACTGCAGGAGAGGTCACCATATGGCAAGATTGGGTGGTTGATATACTGGATGGGCAGTCCTGACCTATCAGCTTGTCTTCTTTTTTAGAATACGCGGCTTCTTTTAAGGCAAGCTTGTCTTTCAATGGAGTGTCTTTTCTATCCGTCGGATTGGAAGAGGGCAGAGACACCGGCTTGGATGGATTGGTTTTCTTGCTGTTTTCAGCAAGGATTTCTTTCATCGGCAGATTGAGCGGCTTTTTGGTGGCTATTTCTGTCTGGGTGATTTGCGATCGTGGGGTCGTTTTTTCTTTTTCTGCGGCAATGGGAGCGATTACGGGATCGTCGCTGTTCGATCGGTGAGTATCGTTATTGGTGACTGGTTTTTCCGCGGGAACAGCATTTTGGGCAGAAGACGGTAAATCTATTTCGGCGATAGTGGATGGCGCAGACGGATTAGAAGGCGTTGTCGTCACGGGAGCGGGTAAGGCAGCTGGCTGTGTGCTGCCTTGGGGCGCAGGCGCAACTTCAGTTGGCTTTGCCAGAATGACCGGTTGTTGCGTAGGTATGATCGCCGGTTTTTGCTGTGCGGTAGAAGGTGTGACTGTAACGGGTGACGATGCGGTAGCTGGGCTAGGCATCAGGGGGGGGGGCGCGACAGCTGCGACTGTTTTTGGCGAAGTGACTGAAACTGCGGCGGTGGTTGTTGCCTGTGCTGGAGAAAGAAAACCGTAATCTTTCGCGGGTGGAACGCCGATAAAAGCCTGAAGTTGCAGCGCGCCATTCTTTTCACGAGTAATGCGGCTCCACTGGGTCAGTCTGGCATTGACCTGATCGGCGGGTAAATCTTGCCCTGCCATTTTAGATCCGTCATTCCAACGTTCAGCCATAACATAAGCAAAGGCTAAGTTTTGGCGGAGTCTGGCGGAGTTTGAAGGCGAAGATAAAAGAGGTTCCATTTTTGCAATGGCTTCGGTCGGTTCCCCCGCCAAGGCCAAAGCCAATCCGAGATCGACAGGGGATACCTTGGTTATCGGTGCCAGAATACGTTGCGCGGCATTTTTGTTATTCGTGCCGATAGCAGCCAGCGCCATATAAAGGCGGGCTTTATCGTTAGAAGGTTCGCGCGCAACCAGTTTATTCAGGCATTGCCACGCCGAAATATAGCGTCCCGCCATCAAATAAGCGCGCCCCAGCTTGAACTGAGCTTCTGAATTATCAGGCTGTTGACGGAATGCCTGCTCTGCGCTCGTGACCGCAGAAAAGCGGTCGCTGACGATATCGGCAGAGCATAATGTCGCACCGAGAACGAAGGTTGAGGCAATAGTCGTTATTTTCAGAAAAGCGTTCAAAATAGGGCTCTTTTTAGCAAAGCGGGGAGAATTATCCTACAGAGGACATGTTGTTTATTCGAAGGCCACCTTACAATCGAAAATCACCTATTAAAGAGGTGAGATAGCTTGTTTCAAGACCGTCCTGAAAGATAAAAAGAGCCGTCTGGAACAAGCTATCTCGAGGCAAGCCTATAAGCGTAAACCGCTAGTTTCAGGGCAACCTGCCATCAGGTTGATATTTTGCACAGCGGCACCAGCAGCCCCTTTTCCGAGATTATCGAGGGCCGCGACCAACAAAATTTGTCCGGTATCTTCATTGCCGAAAATGAATAATTCCATCCGATCAGTATCCGCACAATGTTCGATTTCAATCTGCGACATATCGGTGGATTGCGACAAGGGGCGGACTTGGATGGTGGCGGAATCCTGATGATGCGCTGCCATAACCTGATAGATATCGTCGAGGCTGACCTTTTGGGATAATAAACCTGCCGATAAAGGCACATGCACAAGCATACCACGATAGCAGGGCGCCACCGCCGGAGAGAAAATCGGCGGCATGGTTAAACCAGCATGATGCTGCATTTCTGGAATATGTTTATGTTTGAGAGAAAGCGCATAGCTTTTGAAAGCAGAGGGTTTCTCGCCGGATTCATAGCTTTCGATCATTTTCCGTCCACCGCCGGAATAGCCGGAGACGGCATGAACCGTGAGCAATTGTTGATCGGAGATAAGCGCCGCTTCGGTCAGGGGGCGAACCAAAGACAAAAAGCCGCTGGGATAGCAGCCAGGATTGGCCACAAGCCGTGCAGATTGGATACGTTCTTTTTGGTTTTTGGTCAGTTCAGGTAAGCCATAGACCCAATCTTTGGCTGTCCGATGGGCCGTTGAGGCATCAACAATCCGCGTTTTTGGATTTTTGACCATCGAGACCGCTTCTTTTGCGGCATCATCCGGCAGGCATAAAACAACGATATCAGCCTGATTTAAAGCTTCTTCTCGTGCGTTTTTGTTTTTGCGGTCTTCTTCGCTTAGCGTGATAATCGAAAATTCAGGCCGGCTAGCCAGTCTTTGGCGAATTTCAAGGCCGGTCGTACCCGCGCCACCATCAATAAAAAGAGCAGTCATAATATTATAATCTCCGCCGTGCCAGAATAGGCGAGGGGTGTGTCTGTGATAAGCGTGTAACAACATCTGACAAAGCTTCAAGCGTCACACTCATCGAGAAGGCATTGGCATGAAGCAGCGTTTTTTCATCTGCCATAATACCGACATGGCCTGAAAAGAAGATATAATCACCGCGCAATAAAGGGCTATCCGAAGGGATTTCGCTTCCCAAAAGGCTACGCTGCATATCGCTGTCACGGGGGGCTTTTCGTCCGGTCATAAGCAGGCTGAGTTGAACAAGGCCGGAGCAATCAATACCACCCGCACCGCGTCCGCCCCAAAGATAGGGTAAACCGACCATCTTTTCCGCAAAGGTTACCGGATCAGAGTTTTCTTTGCCTAAATCATCTGACAAGCAGCAATGACGTTTATGGATGTATCCGGCTTCGCTTTTGATGAAATCGCCATCTTCTTCGCCTTGAAAACTGCTTCCTAAAGACCAGAAGTGAAGGGGATGTGATTTGATGTCAGCTTGTAAAAAAACGATCGTTTGCATGGCAGTCACAATATAAGAGGATTTATCCTCTAAAAGAGAAGCCGTGGATAAGGCCTTTAAGGGCAAATAGCCGACATAATGATCGGCAAGACTGTAACCCCAGACCCAGTTATCCGATATTTCTAGAACAGCGAAAGCTTCACCAGGTAAAAGTTGGCTGACGGATGGGCTATCATCGCTAAGGCTTTTTTGCACAAGGCAGGCGGTTGACCCGCAATAACGAATAATAGGTTTGACGTAGTGAGAAGAAAAAACACTTCCGGCTAAAGCAATATCAGCCAACCCGTCTTTAAAAGCATGGGTTCGAGGGTCTAGGGAAGATGATTTCTGCGTAAGACAAAAAACAGGTATTTCTTTTTTAACTTTGGTCATCTTCCCTCGTCCTCACTCTATAAGCCTATTGAATAAAAAGGTGTTCCTATCTCCTGATATTCCTAGATAAATTAATCAAACATTATTCTAATTATAAAAAATTTTTACCCGTTTTGGATGAAGCGCGTTTTCAACATCTGCCAAGCGGCACGCAGTCCATAAGCTGCACCGCCTTTGGGACGACCCGCTTTGGGAGCAGCTTGCCATGCGAAGGTGTCAAAATGCGCCCATTTGATGGAGTCACCGACAAATTCTTGCAAGAACAAGGCTGCTGTAATCGCGCCAGCCATGCCGCCACTGCCTGCGTTATTGATATCGGCTATCGTGGATTTCAGCATGGTCAGATAGTCAGCCCATAAAGGCAGTCGCCATAACGGGTCTTCGACCTTGTTTCCGGCATCGGCAAGCTGTTGTGCCAATTGGTCATCATTTGAGAAGAGGGCCGGTAGATTGGGACCTAAAGCGACACGAGCAGCGCCCGTCAGGGTGGCAAAGTCGATAATCAGTTCAGGCTGGGGCTCGCTAGCTTTGGTCAAGGCATCGCCTAAGACCAAACGGCCTTCAGCATCGGTATTGCCGATTTCAACCGTGGTGCCTTTCCGGCTGTTCAGTACATCACCCGGACGCATGGCATCGCCCGAAACAGCATTTTCAACGGCTGGAATGACCATATGCAGCCGAACAGGAAGCTTCATCGCCATAATCAGATAGGCCAATGCCAAGGCATGGGCTGCGCCCCCCATGTCTTTTTTCATCAAAAGCATTGAAGAAGACGGTTTGATATCCAGTCCGCCGGAATCAAAGCAGACGCCTTTACCGACAATAGCTATTCTGGGGTGATCGGCACGTCCCCATTGCAATTCGATCAGGCGCGGCGCTCTATGTGGGGCGGCGGCACGTCCGACAGCCGCGACCATAGGATAATTGCTGTCCAATTCTTTGCCATGGGTGGTCGTAACAATTGCCTGAAAAACGGTTGCAATTTCTTCCACAGCCTTTTGCAATTCAGCAGGCCCGCAATCGCAAGAGGGCGTATCGACCAGATCACGCACCAAAGCGGTGGCTTCGGCTTGGGCGACGATTTCATCAACGAGGCTTTGATCTGCATCCACCAACAGGACACAAGAACGACGGGCAGGCGGATCAGAACGATAACGGTCGAAATGATGCTGTGCCAGCAACCATCCAAGGGCGAGCCGTTCGACATTACCAGAGCGCAGACGATAAGTGCCTTCGGGTAACAGACTGGCCAGCTTTGCCAGATCCCAGATTGAGTTATTTTCGCTGACACCGACTAAAATCTGCGCCGGTTGTTTGTCATTAGCAGGTAACAGCAAGGATTCACCGGCCTGACCGGAAAAATGCGCTAATTGGGCAGCGGTCGCAAAATCGGCATTGTTTTTGGCTAACAATATTTCGAATTCGTCAGACGTGACCGGTATTATTTCTTGTGCCGGTTGTCCTTTATCGACTGCCAGTAAAGATTTAAACAGACGCATTTTTACGCTCCTTTAGACATTTTGAAATAATAAAAAATTACTATTTCAAAATGTTCTGAAATCCGGTTTTCTTTTATAATTCATAATTAGAATTTTAAAAAAGATATAAAAGGCAGATACCCGCTGTTACCTGCGTAACTTTACGATATCGCTACACCGAAAAGATCATGTTCATCGGCATCTTCGACACGGACAGTGACGATGTCGCCGATTTGCAGATTTTCAGCATCGCGAAGATGGACTTCACCATCAATTTCAGGGGCATCAGCATAGCTGCGCCCTGAAGCACCGCCTTCGCCATCAGTGCGGTCGATGATGGTAGGAATATCGCGTCCGATTTTTGCCTGTAATTTGGCAGCCGAGATATGAGCTGCTTTTTCCATCAGGCGTTGATAGCGTTCTTCTTTGACTTCTTCGGGAACCGCGCCCTCGAAAGCATTGGCAGCAGCGCCTGCGACCGCTTCAAAGCGGAAAGCACCCACGCGATCGAGTTGGGCTTCATCCATCCAATCCAGAAGATATTGGAAATCTTGTTCCGTTTCACCCGGAAATCCGACTACAAAGCTGGAACGAAGGGCGATATCCGGCACCATTTCGCGCCATTTTGCGATGCGGTCGAGGATTTTGACTTCATTCGCCGGACGTTTCATCTGTTTTAAAACAGAGGGAGACGCATGTTGGAACGGAATATCCAAATAAGGCAGGATAAGGCCGTCAGCCATTAACGGAATCAGTTGGTCAACATGGGGGTAGGGATAGACATAATGCAATCTGACCCATGCGCCTAATTCACCCAATCCCCGTGCAAGATCAGTGAGGTCAGCCCTGACCATCCGGTCTTTCCAGCGATATTCTTGGTGACGGAGATCAACACCATAGGCTGAGCTATCTTGTCCGATAACCAGCAATTCTTTGGTGCCAGCGGCGACCAACTTTTCAGCTTCCCGCAAAATAGCATCTGCCCGACGCGAGACTAGATCACCACGCAGGGAAGGGATGATGCAAAAGCTGCAACGATGGTTACAACCTTCAGATATTTTCAGATAGCTGTAGTGACGAGGCGTTAATTTTAAGCCCTGTTCCGGCACCAGATCGAGATAAGGCGAGGCTTCGATCGGGGCTGCGTCATGCACCGCCGACACAACCTCTTCATATTGTTGCGGCCCTGTGATGGCGAGAATATCAGGGAAGCGCTCCCGAATGCGATCAGATTCATGACCAAGGCAGCCGGTAACAATCACCCGACCATTTTCGGCAATGGCTTCGCCAATAGCATCGAGGCTTTCTTCCTTGGCGGAATCGATAAATCCGCAAGTATTGACCAAGACCACATCGGCATCATCATATTGCGAAGAGAGGTCATAGCCTTCCGAACGTAACTTTGTAAGAATACGTTCGCTATCGACCAAGGCTTTCGGACAGCCCAAGGAGACCATGCCGATTTTCGGAGAGGATGGGAGTTTTTTTATCATGTATGGATAGCCAATAAATTATTGCCGTTTTCTTGGCGAGAGGTTTTCTGAAAGCCTGCTTAATAGTCTGTGCCTATATCCATCCCGACCAAAATATGTAGATATAAGGCGAGATATTCTCAATCAGCCTGAAAAAAGGCATCAATCTATGGCTCAAAAGAATCTTTGAAGCCGGATATTCGATAGGTTTTATCAGAAGATAAAGCGTTTTTTACTTAGCTTACCTTGGTGATAAAATCTTCTGCTATTTCGGTCAGCCGTTGCACATCGCCTTTGAGAAGCAGAATCTTGATCTTTGAATGTTCACCGGATTCAATGCTGACCGCGCTTTTGGGAACAGAAAAGCTTTTTGATAGATAGGCCATCAGATTTTTATTGGAAGCGCCTTCAACCGGAGGGGCTGCAACACGGATACGGAACAACCCCCGTCCGGCGCTATCTTTATCAAGCTGGGTAATGCCTGTTTTGCTGGCGCGGGCAGTCACCCGAAGCGCCAGACGGATACCGTTTTCCACAGGGGTATAGGGTAATTCTTCGTTCTGCGTTGTCTCTGGTTGTGTCATAGGACTTCTTATAATCAATAAACCGCTTGCGTAAAATACAGGCCATCTGGTGGGGCGTTAAATCCCAAGGCAGCACGGTTGCAGGCTTCCAAAGCGGTGGTCATGTCATCGGCTGTCCATTGGCCTTGGCCGACCAAAACGAGGCAACCGACCATTGAGCGCACCTGATGATGGAGAAAAGAACGGGCCGCCGCGATGATTTCGATTTCATCGCCATTCCGTCTGACCTCGAGACGATCAAGCGTTTTGACCGGACTTCTTGACTGGCAATGCACCGATCGGAAAGTCGTAAAATCATGAAGGCCGATCAGTCTTTTTGCGGCGACGTCCATGGCGTCTGCATCAAGCGGTTTGATGACATGCCACGCCCGTCCGGCTTCCAATGTCAGCGGTGGTCGTCGATTGATAATCCGATAAAGATAGCGGCGACCAATACAGGAAAAGCGGGCATGCCATTCGGGATCGACCTCTTCACAGGATAAAATCGCAATCGGGCGAGGTTTTAGACGTGCATTGAGCGCTTCCATAAGGCGAAAAGGCGTAAATTCGCGGGCAACATCAATATGAGCGGTCATCGCCAAGCCATGCACACCGGCATCCGTTCGACCGGCAGCCATAACAGGTGTTGGTTGTCCAGCGATAGAGGCACCAGCTTCTTCGATAGAGCCCTGTATGGTTGCCCCGTGTTTTTGCCTTTGCCATCCCATGAAATTGCGGCCATCAAATTCGACCGTTAGACGAAAACGGGTCATGAAATTTGGGTTCCGCGCTGAATTGAAAATCCACGAAGCATATCTTCCAGCTTCATAGCTTTACGTCCGGCACGTTGGACAATGACGGGTTGAAGAGAATCTGTTCCGCAGCCGATAAGCAGATTGTCGTCGAGAATTTCGCCAACATTACCCGCCTGATTTTTGACGGCGGCTTCCAAAACCCGAATTCTTTCTTCGTTATAGAGGAAAAAAGCGCCCGGTTTTGAGGCAAAAGCTCGAACTTGTCTTTCGGCCTGCACCGCGCCTTTTGAAAAATCGAGTAAGGCCTCGCTTTTGTCAATTTTGGCGGCGTAGCTTTCACCGCTTTCAGGCTGTGGAACGGGGGGGTGATTTTCCGGCTGTGCCAGAAATTCCACCATCAAATTTGCGCCGATCTCTGCAATTTCATCAGATAAAAATTCAGCGGTTTTATGGTCTATCGGGGTTTTTGCAACTTTAAGCATTGCACCCGTATCAAGCCCGCGATCCATTTGCATAATAGTGACGCCGGTTTCGGTGTCGCCTGCGAGAATTGCCCGTTGCACTGGCGCTGCACCACGCCATTTAGGCAAAAGAGAGCCATGGACATTCAAACAGCCAAGACGCGGCATTTCCAAAATGGCTTTGGGTAACAAAAGGCCATAAGCCGCAACGACTGCGACATCGGCTTGATGCGCGGCAAATTGGCTTTGCGTTTCGGCATCTTTCAGCGAAACCGGCGTATGCACCGCCAATCCCAGTTCGGTTGCCCGCTTTTCAACCGGAGACGGGCGGGGTGCTTTTCCCCGTCCAGCCGGTCGGGCTGGCTGGGAATAGACAGCCACTATTTCATGTCCGGCATCAACCAGAGCATTCAATGTCGGTAGAGCGAAATCGGGAGTTCCCATAAAAATAATTTTCATGCTGCGAGAAAAAGCGCGCATGGAGAAATATTGCAAGCGATGAATAGCGGTAATTTTACAAATACTAAAAAAATAACCGTGTTTTTGCCCTTTTATCTAGGGGAAACGGACTACCGATTTTTATATAAATGTTTATCTGATAAAGGATGTCTGCTTCTCCTATAGAAAACCTTATCAAAAGTCTGGCTTGTCTGCCGGGGTTGGGCCCTCGGTCTGCGCGGCGGGCAGCGCTGTATCTGATTAAAAAGAAAGAAACCGCGCTTTATAATCTTGCACAGGCCTTGGACGCGGTGCAGGAGTCGCTGGTTGTCTGTCCTGAATGCGGGAATATCGATACCAGCAATCCTTGTTCGGTCTGTTCCGATCCCAAGCGGGATGATTCTTTACTTTGTGTCGTTGAGGAAGTAGCCGATTTATGGGCGCTTGACCGTTCTCGTTTATTTTCGGGACGTTTCCACGTTCTTGGTGGCCGATTATCGGCGTTGGATGGCATTACCCCTGATGATCTGACGATAGAGTCTTTGGTAGAGCGTGTGCGGTCTGGAAAAATCAAAGAGGTTGTGCTGGCTATGAATGCAACGTTAGAAGGGCAAACAACCGCACATTATATTACAGATCGGTTGGAAAATTATCCGGTACGGATTACCCAACTGGCTCATGGTCTGCCTGTAGGAGGGGAGCTTGACTATTTAGACGATGGCACCTTGGCGCAAGCTTTGCGTGCTAGACGACCCGTATCCTGAAATCTATTTTGAGAAAGTAATTATGGCTTTACTGCCCATTCTGGAAGTTCCCGATCCCCGTTTGCGTGAAAAATCGACACCGGTTGAGGTCTTCGACGATAATTTGCAGCGTTTGATCGATGACATGTTCGAAACCATGTATAAAGCCCCCGGTATCGGGTTGGCTGCTATTCAGGTTGGCGTGGCCAAAAGATTATTGGTTATCGATTTGCAGCAGCCCGAAGAAGAAGGTGGCGAAGCCAAACGCAATCCGTTGGTTTTCATCAATCCGGAATTAACGCCGGAAGGTGAAGAAAAACGCCTCTATACCGAAGGTTGTTTGTCGGTACCCGATCAATATGGCGAAGTAAGACGGCCAACGACGATTCACGCCAAATGGCTTGATCGTGATGGGAAAGCCCATGGCGAACGCATTGACGGCATGTTGGCGACCTGTCTCCAGCATGAGATGGATCATCTGGAAGGCATTCTATTCATTGACCATTTGTCACGGTTAAAGCGTGGCATGTTGATGAAAAAGTTGGTCAAAGAACGCAAATTGCGGGAAGAATCGTCTTATTAATCTCCCCGACAATCAAAAGAAGCTTGTTACCGGAAAGGCTGGATATGGCCATTGATATTCCGGCTTCTTTTTGAAGATGGAATCATGATGACCGTTGTTTTGCCTTTTATCGCCTTTCTGGTCGGGCTGCTTTTTGCAGCCTTGCCATTACTGTTTTTTATCCGGCAGCAGAAAGAAGAACTGAACCGATGGCAGAAGCAAGCGGTTGAATGGGCAAAAACCGAAGAACAAGCAAAAAGAATTCCAGCTTTGGAACAGGCCGCAGAAAGCTGGCGTGAAAAAGCTTCGCAATTGATGGCGGAGCAGGCCGCTAATAAACGCGGTGAAGAAGAGCGCGAAAAAGCTTATCGTCAGCAAATCGAACAATTGAAGGCCACAGAAGAAGCTTTATCGCAAAAATTCGACAGTCTTGCGGCAAAAACTTTGGAAAAGGCGCATGGCCAGTTTTTGGAACAAGCCCAGATGCGCTTTTCAAAATCTGAGAGAGAAGGCGAAGCCAAGCTAGAATTGTTGTTGCAGCCGGTCAAAGACAGCCTGAAACGGTATGAAGAATCAGTGAAGCAGGCAGAACAGCTTCGTCAGACCGAATATGGTAGTCTGACTGCCTTGGTGACAACCATGCGAGAAGGGCAGGAGGCGGTTAAAAACGAGGCCAGCAAGCTGGTAAATGCCTTAAGAACGGCACCAAAAGCCCGTGGGTGTTGGGGGGAACAGCAGCTTCGCAATGTCTTGGAAAGCTGTGGCTTAAGTGAATATGTGGATTTCGAAACCGAAGTCAGCATTAATACGGAAAAAGGCCGGTTAAGACCGGATGCGATTATCAGGATTCCAAATGGTTCTATTCTGGTTGTCGATTCCAAGGTTTCTTTGAACGCTTATCAAGATGCCTATGATGCAGTGGACGAAGATCAGCGTAAACTTTATCTGCAATCCCATAGTAAAGCGATCAAGAACCATATCGATGGGTTGAGCCAGAAGAATTATTGGGATCAGTTTAAAGAAGCCCCCGATTACGTTATCATGTTTATTCCAGGTGAGCATTTTCTGTCTGCGGCGTTAGAGCAGGATCATAATTTATGGGAATATGCCTTTCAAAAGCGGGTTTTATTGGCAACGCCGACTAATTTGATCGCGATAGCGCGCACGGTGGCGGCGGTGTGGCGGCAGGAAGATATTGCCCATAATGCTAGAAAAATTGGGGAATTAGGTAAGGAATTATACGAGCGAATTACCAAGGTTGATACGCATATGCGAGCTTTGGGTAATAGCTTGGAAAACAGCGTCAAAAATTACAATAGATTCGTTGGGTCTTTTGAATCCCGTGTTTTGGTAACTGCTCGAAAATTTCGCGAGCTGAATATCGAAACCAAAGAGCAAGATATCAAAGAGCTGCCAACCTTGGAAATTATGCCACGGGTTGATGATAAGGATTAAAAAAGAGGCTGACTAACGCCAGCCTCTCTATCGAAATTAGTGACCCCGATTGCCCGGCCCACGATCATCATTGCGGGGCCCGTTACGGTCGTTATCCCGACCGATATCGCATTTCATGAATTTGCCCCGGTTGTCACGGCAACGTTTCGGCGGCATTGGTCTGACACCACATTTAACAAAACGGCCACGGCCATCGCGGCAAGGCGCGCTGAATGCCGGCACGGCCGCCGTCGTTACAACGGCTAAAGCGGTTAAAGCTGAGAGTAGAATACGCATTAAAGATTTCTCCTAACAAAGGATCAGCGTCGAAAATGTCATGTGATGACACCTTTGTCGATGAAAAAATCTATCCGAAACGACCCATCTTTTCGATAAGAGTAAATGATGACAAGCTCTGGAACAATAAAAGCCGGATATAAATATCCGGCCTTTATCGGGTTGACTATATTCTGCAAAGAGTAGGGTAAGGTAGAATTAGGACATTAGAGCTCAGCTTTCAGTTTTTGGAGTGTTGGGGATTGGGTTCATCAGTGATGATGCATTCGATGAACGGAATGGTGATGGCAGCATCCTTTTTTACAGTGACACTGACATTTCATTTTTGCTGATCTCGGCGGAGCTGCATCAGCATAGCTTGCCGGTGCCATCGCCAAAATACCCGCTGCAACAAAAAGTGACATTAGATTCCGCATTTTCCTGCCTTCATCCTTCTTAGTGGGTATCTGAAAGTTATCAGAGCTTTTATCGTCTGTCTATTGCAAAATACTATCATTAGCATTTTTATTGAGGTAATTTACTTCACAATAAAATGTTGAATGTTTAATTTTTTTAAATTAACTTGAAAAAAGACGCACATTAACAGGATTTGGCGCTATAAAGCTTATATTATTTTAGAAGTTCCGGTTATTCACCCAAGAATCAACCTCTAAACTGACGCGAGAAAAATATGAGAATTACGCAAGCCTTTACTTTCGAGGCCGCGCATCGTCTCCCGCATGTGCCGGAAACCCATCGCTGCCATCGGTTGCATGGTCATAGTTATCGGGTTGAACTGCGGCTGGAAGGGCCGGTTAATCCCAAAACCGGTTTTGTTGTCGATTTTTTTGATGTTGAGCATATCTTTGGGCCGGTTCTGAAACAGCTCGACCATTATTGCTTGAATGATATTGCGGGATTGGAAAATCCGACAGCTGAACATATCGCGCAATGGATCTGGCGTAAAATCAAAAGTGATCTGCCGCTTTTATCGGCGGTGCTGGTTTATGAAACGCCTCATTGCTGGGCAGAATATCTGGGTGATTAACCTTTCATATTCATATCAGTGTCACATTTTTCTTTTTAATAACTGATCTTAGGGAATTTTCTGGAGATAGCAGGCGTTAGAAGAAATCTTTTTTTCCTGAATATCTCCAGTCCTTTATCCCTCTGTCGTGGGAAGCCAGCTCTGGCAAAAGGCAATTATAATAACCTGAATAAGACGCCCCTATTTGGTTATGGAGAAGGATAAGAATTTTATGCGTATTACTATGATCGGCTCCGGTTATGTTGGGCTGGTTTCAGGTGCCTGCTTTTCTGATTTTGGCCATAACGTCGTCTGTGTTGACCATGACCAGAAAAAATAGAGCTGCTTCAAAAAGGCGTTATGCCGATCTACGAGCCGGGTCTTGCCGATATCGTAGCCAATAACGTTAAAGCCGGGCGGCTTTCCTTCTCCAATGATCTGGCAGCTTCGGTAAAAGATGTCGATGCGGTCTTTATTGCGGTTGGCACACCTTCCCGAAGAGGGGACGGCCATGCGGACTTATCCTATGTATTCGCAGCAGCGCGAGAAATAGCGGCTTCGGTTTCTGATAATACCGTTATTGTTGATAAATCGACGGTGCCGGTTGGAACGGGTGATGAAGTCGAGCGGGTTATTCGAGAAGTTGCCCCCGATCGGAAGATATGGGTGGCCTCTAATCCTGAATTTTTACGGGAAGGTGCGGCTATTGGTGATTTTAAGCGTCCTGACCGGATTGTTATCGGGACAGAACAGCCTGAAGCACGGGAGATTATGCAAGAAATCTACCGTCCACTTTATCTTAATCAGTCGCCGATTCTTTTTACCAGTCGCCGTTCCGCTGAGTTGATCAAATATGCTGCCAATGCATTTTTGGCGACCAAGATCACCTTTATCAACGAAATCGCCGATCTCTGCGAAGTTGTGGGTGGTGATGTTCAAGATGTTGCCCGTGGTATTGGTGCCGATAACCGTATCGGTTCAAAATTTCTTCATGCGGGCCCCGGATATGGCGGCTCTTGCTTCCCCAAAGATACCTTGGCTTTGCTGAAGACGGCTGAAAATTTTGCAACGCCCCTTCGTATTGTAGAATCGGTTGTTACCGCCAATAATATTAGGAAAAGAGCGATGGCACGAAAAGTGGCACGCGCTATCGGTTCAGATATAAGAGGAAAAAAAATCGGGATTTTAGGGCTGACTTTCAAGCCTAATACCGATGATATGCGGGATGCACCTTCCTTGGCTCTTATTCAGGGTTTGGAAGATGCAGGGGCAGTTATTCATGCCTATGATCCAGAAGGTGAAGCGCAGGCACGCCCGTTATTGCCCAATGTGATTTTTGAGGATGAACCTTATAAAGTCGCAGAAGAGGCCGAAGCCTTGGTTATTGTAACAGAATGGGATGCTTTCCGAGCGTTGGATTTAAAGCGTGTCGCTGGATTGTTGAAAAACCCGTTATTGATCGATCTTCGCAATATTTATACCGCAGAAGAAGCTAAAAAGGCTGGCTTGGTTTATCATAGCATTGGCCGTTCCGAGGCTTAATCAGCTTTCAAAACAATTTAATTAAAGAAAAAGGGCCTGAACCGCTGTGGTTCAAGCCCTTTTTTCTGTTCAGCAATATGCGCTGTTTATTGCATCAGTTCCGGCAAGAAGGCTTCGTGAGATTTTCTTAATGTATCCAACGAAACGGCTTGCTTGTTCAAAACCAGATCTTTGCCGCCGGTAACGCCCAAGCGGAAGATAGGCAGACCTGCTTTTTCTGCGGCAGAGACCAAGGCAACAGCATTGGAGGTTGCTACCAGATAGCGTCCCTGATCTTCACCGAAATAATAAGCATGTTCAGGTAAAGTCGTATCATGTGCTTCAACGGTAGCACCGATGTTACCCGCCATAGCCATTTCAGCCAAAGCAACAGCCAAACCACCATCGCTGATATCATGGACAGCGGAAACCATTTTGTCTTGAATCATCGCACGGATAAAATCACCCGTGGATTTTTCTTGAGCCAGATCGACGGTCGGTGCGGTGCCTTCTTCGCGGCCTGCAATCTCCCGCAGCCAGATAGACTGACCCAGATGGCCTTTGCCGCTGTTACCAACCAGATAGATTTCTTCGCCGGTATTTTTAAAAGCAACCGTGGTGCTGTTCTGCCAATTACTAAGAAGGCCGATGCCGCCAATGGTCGGCGTTGGCAAAATGGCAAGGCTGCTGCCATCATCCTGACGGGTTTCATTATAAAGTGAAACATTGCCTGAAACGATCGGCATATCCAAAGCCTTGCAGGCTTCACCGATACCTTTAATCGCGCCGACGATCTGACCCATGATTTCAGGGCGTTCCGGATTACCGAAATTCAGGCAATCGGTTGAAGCCAATGGCAAGGCACCAACGGCCGTCATATTGCGATAACATTCTGCAACCGCCTGCTTACCCCCTTCTTCAGGATCTGCGCGGCAGTAACGTGGGGTAACGTCAACACTCATGGCTAAGGCTTTTTCAGTGCCATGGACTCTGACAACTGCGGCATCACCACCCGGACATTGGACGGTGTCGGCACCGACCATATTGTCATATTGTTCCCATATCCAGCGACGGCTGGCGAGGTCAGGGGAACCAACCAAGGTTACCAGATTGTCAGTGATGGAACCTGAAGGAGGCACGTTGCCCAAAGCTTTGGCTTTGGGCGTTACAACCCAAGGACGATCATAGCAGGGGGCGTTATCGGCCAAAGGTGCCAACGGAATATCGCAAACCGTGTCACCTTTCCATGTCAGAACCATATGTTTGCTGTCGGTGACGCGACCAATGATAGCAAAATCCAGTTCCCATTTTTTGAAGATAGCTTCAGCTTCGGCCTCGCGACCTGGCTTTAAGACCATCAACATGCGTTCCTGTGATTCAGAAAGCATCATTTCATAAGGTGTCATGCCTTCTTCGCGGCAAGGCACCATATCCATATTCAACTCAATGCCGACTTCGCCTTTTGACGCCATTTCAACAGCGGAAGAGGTCAAGCCAGCGGCGCCCATATCCTGAATAGCGACAATGGCATCAGAAGCCATCAATTCGAGGCAGGCTTCAATGAGGAGTTTTTCCGAGAAAGGATCGCCGACCTGAACCGTTGGCCGTTTTTCTTCGGCATCTTTACCAAAATCGGCAGAGGCCATCGTTGCGCCATGAATACCGTCACGGCCTGTTTTTGAACCAACATAAACGATCGGGTTTCCTGCACCCGATGCAGCAGAATAAAAAATCTTGTTAGTTTCTGCAACGCCAACAGTCATGGCGTTAACCAGATTATTACCATCATAGGCTGGATGAAAATTGACTTCACCACCAACGGTTGGAACGCCGACGCAGTTACCATAACCGCCAATACCGGCGACAACACCTGAAACAAGATGAGGGGTTTTGGGGTGCTTCGGACTACCAAAACGGAGTGCGTTCAAATTCGCAACCGGACGGGCACCCATGGTGAAGACATCGCGTAAAATGCCACCGACGCCGGTGGCAGCCCCTTGGTACGGTTCGATATAGCTGGGATGGTTGTGGCTTTCCATTTTAAAAATGGCGGCCTGTCCATCGCCAATATCGACGACACCGGCATTTTCACCGGGCCCGCAGATAACCTGCTGGCCTGTGGTCGGAAGCTCTCTTAAATGTTTGCGTGAACTTTTATAAGAGCAATGTTCTGACCACATGGCAGAGAAAATGCCTAATTCCACCAAATTCGGCGTTCTGCCCAGTGCCTGTTTAATGGTGTCGTATTCTTCGGGGGATAAGCCATGACTGGCCACAGTCTCGGCGGTTATGCTGCTGTTTTCTTCGGTCATATTTTAGCCGATAGCGAAGTGTAACCTTTCTGTCAGCACCCAACCTATCTTTAATGAAAATTATATGCCTTGTGGCTAATATTCTATAGAGTTTTCTGTCAAAACCCTGTTTGGCTCCGGCCATAGCTCCGCTATGAAAGAAACGCTATGAATACTGCTTCTTCTTCTGCGCCTAAAAAGGCCGAAAATATTCTTTCCATGATCGGGAATACAGCACTGGTTCGGCTTCAAGGGCCTAGCGAGCTGACGGGGTGTAACATCTATGCCAAATGCGAATTTACGAATCCGGGCGGTTCCATCAAGGATAGAGCGGCTCTTTCGATTATTGAAGATGCGGAAGCGCAGGGTTTAATTGCCCCCGGTGGGGTTATTGTTGAAGGCACGACCGGTAATACCGGCATTGGGTTGACCTTGGTGGGAGCAGCCAAAGGGTATCATACCATTATTGTTATGCCGGAAACACAGAGTCAGGAAAAGATAGCAAGCCTTCAAGCATTGGGTGCCGAATTGGTGTTGGTGCCGGAGACCAGTTATTCCAATAGTGCCCATTATGTTCATATGTCGCGGCGGCTGGCTCAAGAAACCGATAACGCCATCTGGGCGAATCAGTTTGATAATCTGGCGAACCGGATGGCGCATATCAAAACGACGTCACAGGAAATCTGGGCGCAGACAGACGGGCAGATTGACGGCTTTGTCTGCGCAGCCGGAACCGGCGGCACCTTTGCCGGAACGGGATTAGGATTAAAAGAGCATAACGCAGATATCGTGGTGGCTTTGGCTGATCCTTATGGCGCAGCTTTATATAATTATTATACCAGCGGTGAATTGCGTGCCGAAGGCCATTCTATTGCAGAAGGTATCGGGCAAAGCCGGATTACCGCCAATCTTGATGGTGCACCCGTGGATGCCCAGTTTTTGATTAGCGATCAGGAAGGTTTGACACAGATTTATCAGCTTCTTCAAAAAGAAGGGCTGTCTGTTGGGCTTTCTTCCGGAATCAATATTGCGGGTGCGATGAAATTGGCAAAAACATTAGGCCCCGGAAAAACAATCGTTACCATTCTTGCAGATTCCGGCTTACGGTATCTGTCTACTTTATATAATCATCATTGGCTGATTGCCCATGATCTTCCGGTTCCAGAATGGTTAGCGAAATAATCATTTTCGATAATGTTATAATTTTTTGGGATTGAACGGTTATAATAGTTACTTTTTCAGGATATATCTTACCGCCCCTATGCCAGATAAACGCCCCATATTTCCAGATAACCAAAGCGGCCAACGCATTAAAGTCGGCCTGACTGGCCTGACTGGTGTGGTATTACTGGTGTCCTTTGCTGCGTTATTACTTAGTTTGGCGCCAAAAGAAGAGCAAAGTCCGGCTACGGTGAATAGTGAAGTCGAGATGGATGCCAATGGCCGCGTTAATCTGGATGTGCTGGAAAAAGATATGCCCCATGACCCTTTGGCTGAATTAGGCGTATCGCCAGGGGGCAGCGTTAAGGTTCCATTGCCGGATATCACAAGCTTGCCAGCCGTAAATCCACAAAATGCAGGCCCTGCTGGGGACGAAGACGTTAATCCGGCGGAAAATAGGCCATAAGCCAATAATCGCTACCCGTGTTTAAAATGCCTTTGGCTGAAGAGAATAATAGATTTTGGCCTTCAAAAGGCTGGATAATAGGCAAAAACCATCAATGAATGGGTTCATCATTGGCCGTTAGGTTCGTCATCACTAACCCTTTAAATCTAGGTTTTTTTCCTTCTTAAAAAGCTGATCTTTTTCTATTTTACCTATTATTTCTCGTTTGTTATTCGAGAATAAACCGTGCATTGCGATGAAAATCGCAGGCTATAAAATTTTTAATAGCCATAATTTTGTTTTAGAGCGATGCTCCTGTTTTTAAGGATTTTTTACTTCTTCTATTATTATTCTTGTTCGTATTATTTTAGCGGCATTCAATCGCCGCATGTAAAAATACTTTGCTGGCTTGCATGAAAAACGGGAGGCTTGTTTATGATACTTAAAAAAGGCTGTATTTTCAGCAAGCCTTGTGAAATTTTTTATATTTCATATGAAGAAGAATATTTCTTGGGCATGCTTCGTTCATCTTGGATGAAAGCCATATTTTCATGACTAAATCAATAACTGTAAAAACTTTTTTCACGGTAAATATATTTATATTTTAAGAATTTTTATTTTTTTAAAATTAAAGTTTAATTTTTTATTAAAATTAGGAATTTAAAAAATTAAAACGCTTATTATTTTTACAGTTCATATTCTATTTATAACCGTTACGCTATAAATGCCGGTTATTTTTAACAGCCTTACTTTTAACCCTGACATAAAATATAAAAATCGTTATTTTTCATATGCTTATTCAATGAAGTTCAAAAATATCTCTTTTTTTTGTAAAGTGGTTTTAATCCCACTTGTCCGCCTTATACGGCTATGATACCCCAAGAAGAATAGTTAATAATTCCATTCATTTAAATAATGATATTGATCAGATAGGGTAGGGCGTTGTCGGCTTTGGCTTTCTATTATGGAGAGAATAAAAGAAATTTTGTTTCCAACAGAAAAAAATGCTTTGCGCCCGCGCTTGATGCAACAAAATCCAAATATAACTTAATATTATATAATAATGACAATCTATTCGACGAATTTAATTCTTTTGGTCATTTTATAATCAAAATGTTCATGTCGTTATGCGGATTGTATCATTATATTTTTAAACAGATCGGTTTTCAGTCTGCTTTACCTTTTTCATCTGGTTACAAACAAATCATCTGCAAAAAATTGAATGGCGTTTTTCTTTCTATCTCCTTTTTCTTTTTCCGATTGTGTTTTTCCGAAGTGATACAGCTTTTTTCAATGAACCGCTTACTCTCCTGTCAGACGGAAGGTCTGGTATGACCTCTGACAACTTTTTAGCCCCCCATATCCCTGTTCTTCTGGATGAAGTGATTGCGGCCCTCAATCCAACTGCAGGCGGTACTTATATTGACGGAACTTTTGGCGCCGGTGGATATAGCCGCGCCATCTTGGAAAAAGCCGATAATCAGGTGATCGCTTTTGATCGCGATCCCGATGCTATTCGGGAAGGCGCTGCGCTGGTTGAAGCCAGTGAAGGGCGGCTTCGTCTGATCAATGACTGTTTTTCTAACATTGGTTACCATCTCGACAATCTTGGCATTGATACCGTTGACGGTCTCGTTTTTGATATCGGCGTTTCTTCGATGCAGATAGATCGCCCTGAACGTGGCTTTTCCATTCAGGGTAACGGTCCATTGGATATGCGGATGGCGCAAGAAGGGCTTTCGGCCGAAGAATTCCTGAATAATGCGCAGGAAAGTGAGATTGCCGATGTGCTTTATCTTTATGGAGAAGAAAGACAATCCCGCCGTGTGGCTCGGGCTATTGTTGCAGCGCGTCCGTTAGAGACAACTTTTGAATTGGCGAATGTCATCAGACATTCTCTTGGCTATCGCTCGCATGATAAAAAAGATCCGGCAGTTCACTGTTTCCAAGCTATCCGTATCCATTTGAACCATGAATTAGACGAGTTGAAGGAAGGTCTACAAACAGCCGAGCGCGTTCTTAAGCCGCATGGATGTTTAGCTGTTGTGACTTTCCACAGTCTTGAAGACCGTATCGTCAAGCATTTCATGAAGGAACATGCCGGTCAGTCCGGACAGGTTTCCCGTCATCAGCCTTTAATTCCGATAGAGAAACCCGTTTTTTTCTCAAAACCCGCTCGCCCTGTCAAAGCAGGGGAGGCGGAACTCGCCCGTAACCCAAGGGCGCGTTCGGCAACACTTCGTGCTGTCTATCGGACAGAAACGCCTTATTCGGGAAAAGACGAAAATATTTCCCAGCTGGACCACAATACCCCGCGTTCACGGAGAAAATCGGCATGATAGTCACAAGGCATTTTCGCGCTATTTGTTTGGTCGGGTTGTGCTGCATCGCAGCCTTGATCTGCTATATGATTACGCAGCGGGTATCTCTTGAAAGACGGGCGCTTTTACGCACTGAGCGGGAAATTGTGAATTTGCGGCAGAGTATTCGCCATCTCCAGACCGAAAAAGATACACTGGCACGTTCCGATCAGATTGATCGTTGGAATGCGGAAGCCTTCGCGCTTGTTTCACCAACGATAAGCCAGTTCGTTTCTGAAGATGCGCAGTTGGCCATGCAGGATAATGTGGGTGACGTCCCAGCGGCATCCCATAACGAAGATGCGGCTTTCCGTCAGGCAAGCTACATGGTACCGACGCGACGTGAGCCTTCATCTGCCGCCTATAATGCAGCCGCTACACGGAAAGTGGAGGCAACACATTCAGTCGCAGCTTCTGAAACAACCCTTGCGCCTCCGGCAGCAACGCAGGCTTCTGCTCGGATTTTCTCATCGGATGTAATGAAGAGTGAAAATAGCGCAATGACTAAAGCTTCGGCTTTGTCATTTAGAAGCAATCATTATAGCAAGATACAAGCTGTCCGGTGATTACCCGTTTTAAGTCTAAGAAGGCATTATCCAGCACAGATATTCTTACCAATAGCCATATCCGGCTTATGGTGTTGCTTATCATTTTTTGCTTTGGCATTGCTGGTGTCATTGCCAAATTGGTATGGCTTGTTTTTATTACCGGCTGGGGTGTCGAAGAGCGCCGTCATCCGCCGGTAGCGCCGTTGCAGGCTCGTGCCGACATTGTTGACCGTAATGGCCGGACATTAGCGCGCACCATCGACGTTTGGTCTATCGGGATACATCCCCGCACTTTACAGGCCAATCATATCAGCGATCCTGATATTCTTGCCGCCAATCTAGCGGCATTACTGCCCGAACGAACAGCCGACGAATATCGGAAAATTTTGCGTTCCAATCGTAGTTTTGTGTTTCTACGTCGTCATGCCTCGCCTGAATTGGTGCGAGCGCTGAATATGCTGGGTGAACCCGCGATTGATTTTTTACATGAGCCGTCCCGCTTATATCCTGAAGGGACTTTATGCGCGCATGTCATCGGGTGGATTGGCGAAGATGGTCATGGTCAATCCGGTATGGAGTTCAGCTTTGATAAAGAGCTGACTGATCCAAAAAGACAATCAGAGCCTTTGGCCTTGTCTATTGATATTCGGGTACAGGCCGCTGTTGAAAAATCACTGGCGGCGGCGATGCAGAAATATAGCGCTGAAGGTGCCAGCGCGATTGTTCTGGATGTCGATACCGGAGAAGTATTGGCAATGGCTTCTCTTCCGAATTTCAACCCAAATGACCGAAGTAGTTCTGACCCTACGGCCTTTGATAATAAGGCGACGCTTTCAGTTTACGAATTAGGATCTACTTTTAAACCGCTTACGATGGCAACTGCGCTACAGGATGGGGTCGTTACCTCTTTGGCGAAGCGTTATGACGCGACCGAGCCTTTGGCTGTTGGGCGTTTCCATATTCATGATGAGCATGCCCAGAAAAGATGGCTCGATGTGCCTGAAACCTTGGTGCATTCATCCAACATTGTGACTGCCCGTATTGCAGATGAGTTGGGCCCTGAAAGAATGCAGGCGATGTTCCGGAATCTGAATTTCGATCATCGTCCGGCGATTGAGTTAGCAGCAAAAGGTCGGCCTATCTGGCCAGCTTATTGGGCGAGAACTACCGTGATGACGACCGGTTATGGTCATGGTATTGCCGTTACGCCTTTGCATTTGACTAGTGCCTATGCTGCACTTGTGAATGGTGGGGTATGGCGACCAGCAACCCTGTTAAAACGCAATCCAGACTATCGTCCAGATGGCAGCCGACAAATTATTTCTGGTCAAAATAGTGCGACAATGCGGCGCTTGTTACGCTTGGTCGTGACAGATGGTACGGGACGGAAAGCCAATGCACCGGGATTTCGCGTTGGGGGTAAAACCGGAACAGCAGATAAGGCGGAAAAAGGGCGGTATAACCATGGCGCTCGTATTTCGACTTTTGCGGCAGCCTTTCCGATGGATACGCCCCGTTATGCGATTGTCGCGATGCTTGATAACCCGCAAGGAATCGCTGAAACGGGCGGTTATGCAACGGCGGGTATGGTGACGGCTCCGATGGTTGGCGATATTGTCCAGCATATTGGCCCTTTACTGGGTGTTATTCCTGACCCAAAGCGAGATCTTGATCTTACCGATTTACGGGCTTTGTTATGGAAACCAGCGGCGAAAAAAGAATGACGGGCACAGAAAAAAAACTGGGATTGTTGGCCTCCGATTACGGACTTAGCGCAATAGAAAAAGACTATCCTGTCCTTGGTTGTGCTGTGGATAGCCGAAAAGTCGAGGCAGGCTTTATTTTTGGAGCCTTTCCCGGAACAACGGTGAACGGGGAAGATTTTATAGAAAAGGCCATTTTGGCCGGAGCGATTGCAATAGTCGCGCGTCCAGAAGTCAATATTGACGGTGCGGTTCATCTGGCTGCGGAGAATCCAAGGCAGGCTTTCGCTGAAATAGCCGCCCATTTTTATGCGCCTTTTCCTCCTGTTATGGCTGCGGTAACGGGCACGAATGGTAAAACATCCGTTGCTGAATTATGCCGTCAACTTTGGACAATGGCAGGGCATAAGGCCGCTTCTATTGGGACGTTGGGGGTTATTACAGAAAACACCCAATATTCATTGGGTATGACCACGCCGGATATCGTGACTTTTCTTTCCGGTTGCGCCGATTTAGCAAAATCGGGCGTTTCTCATTTAATTTTTGAAGCTTCCAGCCACGGCTTGGATCAATACAGAAGCGATGGCGCAAAAGTTATTGCGGGGGCGTTTACCAGTTTTTCTCGCGACCATCTGGACTACCATGAAACGATGGAACGCTATCTTGAAGCTAAGCTGAGGCTGTTTGATGAGCGCGTTGCACTGGACGGCACAGCTGTTGTTTGGGCTGATGATCCTGCGGCAGAGACCGTTATTGCCCATATCCGCAAACGCGGTCTGAATTTAATCGATATTGGGAAAAATGCCGAAGCTATCCGTATTCTTGACGTGCAAGCGGATAGTAAAGGGCAGGATATTACTCTGTCTATCAAGGATAAGCCGTATCAAATTCGTCTGCCATTAATTGGAGGCTATCAGCTTTCCAATGCTTTGGTCGCGGCGGGATTAGTTATGGCGACAGGCGGCGATGTTGAAGAGACGATGGCGGCCTTGTCTAGATTAAAGCCTGTCAGAGGGCGGCTGGAACGGGCAACTGATACAGAACAGGGTGCTGAAATATATGTCGATTACGCCCATACACCGGACGGTTTGCGGGCAGCGATTGAAGCTTTAAGACCGCATACCGAAGGTCGTCTTTTGGTTGTTTTTGGTGCTGGTGGTGATCGTGACCGTGGCAAAAGACCAGAAATGGCAAAAATTGCAGCCAGCTTGGCCGATCATGTGATTGTTACCGATGATAACCCCCGTGGCGAGGATGCTGCTGCTATCCGAAAAGAGGTTCTTGTCGGAGCACCTTTAGCCGAAGAAATAGGCGGGCGGAAAAAGGCTATTTTTTCTGCTGTCAGACAAGCTCATAAGGGCGACATTGTTCTAATCGCTGGTAAAGGGCATGAGCAGGGCCAGATTATAGGCCGCGGAGATGATATGCGGGTTTTACCTTTCGATGATGTAACTGTAGCCAAAAAGGCCGTTTTATGAAGGCTTTATGGCAATCCGAAGCTATTGCAAAAGCAGTAGAGGGCAAGGCTTCGGCCCATTTCTCTGTGCGTAATGTCGCCTTTGATTCTCGTGAAATTCGAGATAGAGATTTGTTTTTTGCTTTGAAAGGGGCAGAATCTGACGGTCACCGCTATGTCGATGTTGCTTTTCAGAATGGAGCAGCAGGGGCAGTTGTCATGTCGCCGGTGCCTTATCCTCATATTCTCGTGAAAGACAGCTATCAGGCATTGAAGGCTTTGGGGATTGCATCGAGAAAGCGCAATCACGGCAAGATTATCGGTATTACTGGATCAGTCGGGAAGACCAGCACCAAGGAATCCCTACGTTTAGCTTTAGAACGAAGTGCACCGGGGAAAGTCCATTATTCCCTTAAAAGCTATAACAATCATGTCGGTGTGCCGCTTAGCCTTGCCCGTATGCCGGAAGATAGTCGTTTCGGTATTTTCGAAATGGGTATGAACCACGCGGGTGAGTTATCTGAATTAACCGATATAGTTCGTCCTGATGTCGCTTTAATTACGGCGATTGCGCCTGCACATGCGGCTTTCTTCAAAGATGAGACGGCTATTGCCGAAGCCAAGAGCGAAATATTCGAAGGGCTTTCATCGGGGGGCATTGCGATAATTCCCCATGATTCACCTTATCGTGATTTGTTAACGGCCAAAGCCAAAGAAAAAAATGCGGAGATCCGTAGTTTTGGTTTTGAAGAAGGGGCAACGATCCGCGCCCAAAATATTGTTCGTGAATCAGATGGCCGTGTTTTGATAACGGCCGCGGTGCGTGATCGGCAATTGGTCTTTTCAATGGGGATGGCCGCCGAGCATTGGGTTTCGAATGCGATGGCTGTTTTAGCCATTGTTGATGCCGTTGGCGGTGATTTGGCGCTGGCCAGTTTGGCATTGGGTGATATCACCGGCTTTCATGGGCGGGGGCAACGTTTTGATGTTCCTGTCGGAGAGGGCAAGGCGACTGTTATTGACGAGAGCTATAATGCCAATCCGGCCTCGATGACGGCGACGATCAAGGCTTTGGAAAATGAGCCAAAAGATAAAAGACGTATCGTCTTATTGGGCGATATGCTGGAATTAGGGCGGAATTCTGCCGATTATCATCGGGCTTTGGCCGATCCATTGACCCATGCAGAAATTGACCATGTTTTATTGGTTGGTGAGGAAATGAAAGCGCTGGCACAAGATTTGGCCGGCAAAATCACCTGTGACTGGGTTGCTGATGCCGGACAGGCAAAAGAAGCAATTTCGGCCTTGTTGAAGGCAGATGATATTTTGTTGATTAAAGGGTCGAATAGTCTGGGATTATCCGCAGTGGTTTCGTCTCTTTCGGAAAAGGGCTGTGCATGTTCTATTTGATTGCCTCTGCGGAAGGGTTCTCCCGATTATTTAACCTGTTCCGCTATATTACTTTCCGGACAGGGGCTGCCGCGATTACTGCCTTGTTGATCGGATTGATTTTTGGCCCTCGCTTTATCGGCTGGATGCGTATCCATCAGCATAAAGGGCAACCTATTCGGAGTGATGGCCCAAAAACCCATCTGGCAAAGGTCGGCACCCCAACCATGGGTGGGCTGATGATTTTGATAGCGGTTTCGATATCGCTTTTGCTTTGGATGGATTTTTATGATCGTTACGTCTGGGCATGTATTGCCGTGATGTTGGGTTTTGGTGTGATCGGCTTTATTGACGATTATGACAAAGTAACCCAGAATTCTGCCCGTGGTGTTTCGGGGAAAGTTCGGCTTTTATGGGAATTTGCGCTCGCCTTTTTTGCCTGTTATTTGATTTTGAAAGACGGCAATACCCAGCTTTATCTGCCTTTTTATAATGGCCCTGTGATTGATCTTGGGTGGTTTTATTATCCCTTTGCCGCTTTTGTGATTGTAGGCACGGCCAATTCCGTCAACTTAACCGATGGTCTGGATGGTTTGGCAACGATGCCGGTGATTATCGCTAGCCTTGCCTTTTTCGTTATCAGCTATGTGGTTGGTAATGCAGTTTTCGCCCATTATCTGGGTATTCCTCATGTCCCCGGTGCCGGAGAGTTAACGATTTTAACGGGTGCCATCATCGGCGCGGGCTTTGCCTTCCTATGGTTTAATGCGCCTCCTGCAGCGATTTTTATGGGCGATACGGGTAGTCTGGCTTTGGGTGGATCCCTTGGCACCATTGCGGTCGCGACCCATCATGAAATTGTGTTAGGGATTGTTGGCGGTCTTTTCGTCGCAGAAGCTTTGTCGGTCATTATTCAGGTGGGCTTCTATAAACGCTTTAAACGGCGCGTTTTCCGCATGGCACCGCTCCACCATCATTTTGAACAACTGGGCTGGTCTGAACCAACTGTGGTTATCCGTTTTTGGATTATCAGTTTTGCTTTGGCTTTGCTCGGTTTAGCAACGTTGAAACTAAGATGATTACTAGCCCCGTTTTTTCCGGTCAGTTCTATGCTGTTTTAGGATTGGCGCGTTCCGGTATGGCAACCGTTGCTGCTCTGTTGGCGTCTGGTGCCAAGGTTATGGCATGGGATAATAATCCCGACAGCCGGAACCGCTTGGAGCAGCAATATGAAGCGGCCATTGGCGAAGGGCAACTTATTATTGCTGATCCGATGATTGCCGATATTTTCGGAGTGTCTGCCTTTGTGGTTTCCCCAGGTATTCCGATCAATCGCCATCCGATAGCAACGCTTGCCAAAGAAACGGGTATCCCGATTATTGGTGATATCGAATTATTTGCCCAAGCTCATGATTTTTGGGAACGGCATGGTCGTCATTGTCCAGTGATTGGGATTACCGGCACTAACGGGAAATCGACGACAACTGCCCTTATTCATCATATTTTGAAAGAGGCGGGTATCCCGTCTCTTATGGGCGGGAATATTGGGTTACCGTTATTGGCTGCCGATCCGTTACCCGATGGTGGTATCTATGTATTGGAATTATCCAGCTATCAGATTGATCTGACCTTTACCCTTGATTGCGATATTGCCGTTTTGACCAATGTTACCCCTGATCATTTGGATCGACATGGTGGTTTTGAAGGCTATCGTAAGGCTAAAGAGCGGTTGTTTCTGCTACAATCATCGCCGCATTATGCTGTGATTGCGACAGATGACATTCCCAGTCAGGTTATTGCCAAACAATCCGCTGCCCATTTGGTAACGGTGCATGCTGATAATGTGCCTTTGGCAGAACAACTGACTTGGCCAAATTTGCAGGGCCCGCATAACGCCCAAAATGCGGTTTTGGCGATTGCCGTAATGCATATTTTGGGTATTTCGGATGAGGTTACCTCAAAAGCTATGGTGAGCTATTCGGGCTTGCCGCATCGGATGCAGAAGGTCGGAGAACGTCGAGGTGTTCTTTTCGTCGATGATTCCAAGGCAACCAATGCGATGGCAACAGCGCCCGCTTTGGCTGCCTTCCCGGCTATTCATTGGATATTAGGGGGCGTGCCGAAAACGGCAGACCTTGATCCTTGTAAACCCTTCTTTAACCATATCCGGCAGGCTTATACCATTGGTCAAGCCGGGCCAGATTATGCCGAATTGCTTCGTGAAGCGGGTGTGAAGGTTGTGGAATGCGGTGATCTTGAAAATGCCGTTAAATTGGCAGCGAAAGAGGCTCAGCCTGAAGAAGTTGTGATGTTGACTCCAGCTTGTGCGTCTTTTGATCAATTCAGCGATTATGAGGCCAGAGGGCGCGCATTCAAAACAATAGTGGAGGCTCTTGATTAAAATGGGGTCTATGCACCATTCTCGCCCCGATCCGGCCAAGGAATTGGCTGGGACAGAACGCAGAAAAGGAAAAACGCGGGAAGATGCCAAAAATCAGAGATTTGGCCGTGCCGATCGTTCTGCTTTTGGGCGATGGTTTTGGGAAATTGATCGGTTCCAGCTTTTCTTGATTTCTCTTTTGATTGCGGTTGGCATTATTGCAGTGGCCGCCGCATCGCCTGCTATTTCAGCACAAGAGGGTAAGCCGGCCTTTTACTATTTTACCCGACAGATATTCTGGTGCGCTATTGGGATACCAGTCATGATTGGTATTTCCATGGCACCGAAAGACCTAGCCCGCCGCGCCTGTATTCTGGGAGCGGCCATCTGTTTTTTTCTGTTGCTGCTTGTGCCTTTTTTAGGGGTGGAAGTGAATGGTGCTAAACGCTGGCTTGGTTTTGGAATGTTTAAAATCCAGCCTTCAGAATTTTTGAAGCCTTTTTTTGTGGTCACAATGGCATGGCTATTATCCTTTCGTTTTAAGGATAAATCGTTACCCGTCATTCCTATTTCGATGATATTCGTGATTATTATTGGCGCATTGCTGATGAAACAGCCGGATTTCGGGCAGACAGTTATCTTTGGAACTGTCTGGCTAATCTTGTTAATCTTATCAGGTATTCCAATTTTATGGATGATCGGTCTTGGCGCGCTGGGTTTCATTGGTGTTCTGGCCGCGTATCAATTCTATTCGGTTGCCCATACGCGGATTGATGCCTTTTTGAATGGCACCGGCGATCACTATCATGTCGATCGTGCTATGGCGACGTTGACCAATGGCGGTTTTGTTGGCGTTGGCCCTGGAAGTGGCATTGAAAAATTCCGGTTACCAGAAGCGCATAATGACTATATTTTCTCCGTTATCGGTGAAGAATTTGGCCTTTTGGCCTGTATTATTATTGCCCTTATATATGGAACTATTGTTATAAGGGTTTTTAGACGCCTGCTTGGCGAAGATAACGGCTTTCTGTTATTGGCCTCTGCGGGTCTTGCAACTCAGTTCGGGTTGCAGGCTTTAATCAACATGGCGGTGAATGTGCAGTTACTGCCTTCAAAAGGGATGACCTTACCATTTATCAGTTATGGTGGGTCTTCTCTGGTCGCCATGTCTATCGGTTTTGGATTGTTACTGGCTTTTACCCGTCGCAATCCCTATCTCGCCCGATCAACCTATCTTCCGAAATGGCAGCAAAAATGAATGGCAGCCGACAATATATTCTCGCCGCTGGTGGTACAGGCGGCCATATGATTCCAGCCCACGCATTGGCTGTAGAGTTGATGCGTCGTGGTCATCATGTGGCTTTGATTACTGATGAAAGAGGGACGCGTTTTCCCGATCTTTTTAAAGATGTTCAAATCCATCAGCTTCCTGCCGGACGGCTAACGGGCGGTGTCAAAGGCCTATTTCAGGCGATGCGCAATATCTGGGCTGGGCGAGAGCGCGCCTTAACACTGTACGAAAATTTCACACCCGCTGCGGTTGTCGGTTTCGGGGGATATCCAGCGTTACCAGCTTTGTTAGCGGCATTTAGGGCGAAAATTCCGACAGTTATTCATGAACAGAATGCTGTAATGGGGCGAACAAATCGCTTTCTCGCGGGAAAAGTGGACGCCATTGCTACCGCTTATCATCAGGTTGATCGGTTAAAAAAACGATATCGTCGGAAAACCGAAGTTACCGGCAATCCCGTGCGTGACGAAGTTTTGTTTTTGCGTGATCTGCCTTATCCGCCATTAAGCGATAACAGCATTTTTCGGATATTGGTTGTCGGTGGTAGTCAAGGCGCCAGCATTCTGTCGGAAGTGGTTCCCGAAGGATTGGGCTTATTGCCGCTTCATCTGAGACGGCGGTTGCAGGTGACTCAACAATGTCGGCCAGAGGATTTGGAAAAAACCCGCGCTCAATATGCAAAATTGGGTATCCCAGCTGATATATCGACTTATATGGCGGATTTGCCGCAGCGTCTGGGTTGGTCACATCTGGTGATTTCACGAGCTGGGGCATCAACGATTGCGGAATTGGGTGTTGCCGGAAGACCGGCTCTTCTTATTCCTTATCCGGCAGCGATGGATAACCATCAATATGCCAATGCCCGTGAGTTAGTTTCTGCTGGTGGAGCGCGTTTGATCGACCAGCGTCGGTTCAATCCTTTCGAGCTGGCAAAACAGATTCAAAAAATGGCCTTGGAGCCTTCTGCCTTGAAAAATGCGGCAGCAAGGGCAAGGCAGGTCGGTTATCCCGATGCCGTTGAAAAGCTGGCAGATCTGGTCGAACAGGCCGGAGGCGATACGCCGGATCAAAATTTGGATCAGGATAATTCTGCTTTGAATGAAAATATAGAAGGAGCGGTTGCATGAAGGGTGTCGGCACGGATATCGGCCGAATTCATTTCGTCGGGATTGGGGGTATCGGCATGTCCGGTATCGCCGAAGTAATGCATAATCTCGGCTATCAGGTTCAAGGTTCTGATATTTCAGAAGGCTATAGTGTCGATGCTTTGCGCCAGATGGGCATAAAAGTGCTGATCGGGCATCATGCCGAGAATGTAAAAGATGCGGCGGTTGTTGTTGTATCGAGTGCCATTCATCGCGGTAATCCCGAAGTTGAAGCTGCCCTTGAAAACCGTATTCCGGTTGTCCGCCGTGCAGAAATGTTGGCTGAATTAATGCGGTTAAAATCTACGGTTGCCGTGGCAGGCACCCATGGGAAGACAACCACGACTTCTATGGTTGCAGCCTTGTTAGATGCGGGTGGCATTGATCCTACCGTTATTAATGGCGGCATTATCAATAGCTACGGCTCTAATGCGCGTTTGGGCGATTCCGATTGGATGGTTGTCGAAGCCGATGAAAGCGATGGTAGCTTCCTGCGTTTGGACGGAACGCTGGCGATTGTTACCAATATTGATCCTGAACATCTGGATCATTATGGTTCATTCGAAAAAGTGCAGGATGCCTTCGTTGAATTTGTTTCCAACGTGCCTTTTTATGGGGCGGCTTTCCTTTGTATCGATCACCCCGTAGTGCAATCAATCCTGCCACGTATTCGTGACCGCCGGATTGTAACCTATGGCTTTTCTGCCCAAGCGGATATCCGTGCGACAGATATTACGCCTGTTACCGGTGGAAATCGTTTTACAGCCGTTATTCGTAGCCGTGACGGTGATACCCGCCGGATCGAGAATATCTTTTTACCGATGCCCGGTCGGCATAATATTCAAAATGCGTTGTCGGCGATCGGTGTTGCGTTAGAATTTTCAATTCCTGATGCCGCCATCATTGATGGTTTTGCCCGCTTTGGCGGCGTAAAACGGCGTTTTTCCCGTGTCGGTGAAATCAAAATCGGCAAAGGCAGCGTATTGGTTATTGATGACTATGGTCATCATCCAGTCGAAATAAAGGCGGTTTTATCCGCTGCACGGGAAAGTGCCCAGCAGCGTGTTATCGCCGTCGTACAGCCGCATCGTTTTTCTAGATTGCATGATCTGATGACCGAATTCCAAAGCGCCTTCAATGATGCCGATATGGTCTTTGTTGCGCCGGTTTATGCCGCGGGTGAAAAGCCGATAGAAGGGGTCGATTCCCAAGCCTTGGTTTCGGGTTTGAAACAGCATGGGCATCGTTTTGCGCAAGCCGTGGATTCGCCCCGTTCTTTAGCGATTGCATTAGCCGATACGATCAAAGCTGATGACATTATTATTTGTCTTGGCGCTGGCGATATTACTAAATGGGCAGCAGGTCTTGCTGCAGATATTACCTCAATCAGAGAGGTGCATCACTTATGACGACTGTTTCTTCAAGCAAATTACCTTCCATTCGTGGCGAGATAGAAGCCAACGCACCCTTGGCTCCGCTGACATGGTTTCGGGTCGGCGGCAATGCGGAATGGCTGGTTAGCCCCTATGATACCGAGGATTTATCTGATTTTCTGAAAAAAATTGATCCGGAGATGCCGGTCAGAACATTGGGTATTGGTTCCAATGTTATTATTCGGGATGGTGGTGTTTCGGGTGTCATTATCCGTTTACCTCGCCGTTTTTCATGGATCAAAAGAGAAGAAGGTAACCGTCTTCGCTGCGGTGGTTCGACTTTGGGCATGATGATTTCGAAGGTGGCCGCCGATGAATTCTTGACTGATCTGGAATTTATGCGCGGCATCCCCGGTTCTATCGGTGGTATGATCCGCATGAATGCCGGTGCTTATGGCGGCGATATTTCCAAGATTCTGTTACAGGTTACCCTTGTCCGCCGGAACGGGGCGATTGAAATTTGGCCAGTTGAAAAACTGAATTTTGCCTATCGCTATTCAGAGTTGTCAGAAGATGCGATTGTGACCGAAGCCCTTTTTCAAGGTCGGGAAGGTGACAAGGCAAAGATCGAAGCCCAGATGGCAAAAATTATTGCCGAGCGAGAATCTAGCCAGCCGGTTCGCAGCCGGACAGGGGGCTCTACCTTTAAAAATCCAGAAGGCCATAAGGCATGGCAGCTTATTGATGAAGCGGGTTGTCGTGGTTTAAAAATCGGGGATGCGCAAGTATCAGAAATGCATGCGAATTTTCTGTTGAATCTGGGTGATGCAACCGCTGCCGATATTGAAAATCTGGGCGAAGAAGTGCGGGCGCGAGTGAAAGCCAAATTCGGCATTAGTCTTGAATGGGAAATTAAGCGCATCGGTCATAAAGCCGATGGAGATAAGGCATGACCGGAAAGAAACATGTCGTTGTTTTGATGGGCGGATGGTCATCAGAACGCGAAATTTCTCTTTTGTCAGGCACCAATGTTGGAAAAGCGTTGGAGACTGCTGGTTATCGGGTGACGCTGCTTGATATGGATCGCGATATCGCGTTCAAGCTTCAGGAAGCCAAGCCGGATGTTGTGTTTAATGCGCTCCATGGCACCCCCGGTGAAGATGGCAGTATTCAGGGCTTGATGGATTTAATGGGCATTTGTTACACCCATTCGGGTCTAACGGCTTCGGCTATTGCCATTGATAAAGAGCTGACCAAAAAGATTTTAACCCCTGATCATATTCCAATGCCCACGGGAGTGGTCGTTTCGCGGGAAAGTCTTTATCAAAAAGATCCTCTGCCGCGTCCTTATGTTTTGAAACCGGTCAATGAAGGTTCTTCTGTCGGGGTGGCTATTATTGATAAAGATTTCAATGATGGGCAGCCTATTCGGAAAGATCAAAAAGGCCCGTGGCAGAATTTTAAGACGCTTTTAGCTGAATCTTTCATCAAAGGGCGTGAGCTAACGGTAGCCGTCATGGGTGATAAAGCTTTGGCTGTGACCGAGTTATGCCCGAATAACGGATTTTATGATTATCAGGCCAAATATACGGATGGCATGACGACCCATATTTGTCCTGCCGATATTCCGGAAGAAATCGCGGACGCGGCGATGGCGATGGCGTTAAAGTCACATCAACTTTTGGGGTGCCGAGGCCCGTCCCGTTCAGATTTCCGCTGGGATGATGAGGCGGGATTGCAAGGATTGTTCTTGCTGGAAGTTAACACCCAGCCCGGCATGACGCCCTTGAGTTTGGTGCCGGAACAGGCAAAGCAGCTTGGTATCGATTATGTTGGTTTATGCCGGATGATTGTTGAAGAAGCCTTGGCTGAACCGTCTTTGTCCCAGATAAAATCACAAGAAACCAAAATGGCAGGACAGAGTGGCTAAAGCAGCACGTAGGACAAAGTCGACACCGGCAAGACGTTCCGCAAGGCCTCGCGCCCGCCAATCCGGTGCGGCGCCCCGTCATCCCAAGCGGCCTATCAAGAGTAATGAGAATATAACCCTGCCTACATGGTTAGGGTTTCTTTCTCATCCGTTATTAAAACGGCTTTTGCGTCAATTTCTGATTATTTTGGTTATTATCGGATTTTTTGCGGGGCTGTGGGCTGCCCGTTGGCCGCAATTATTGGCGACTAAAACGGGTGAGTATTTGGGACGGCAGGGATTTTCTGTCCGTCATGTCGAAATTGTCGGGCTGCATCATATGGATCGCCAAGCCATTTACGATATTGCTTCTACTCAACAAAATTTGGCTATGCCTTTAGTTGATCTCAATTCTATTCGAGATCGCTTATTGCGCTTTGGCTGGATTGAAGATGCACGTGTATCACGCCGTTGGCCGGATACTTTGGTTGTCGATATCGTTGAACGCAATCCAGCAGCGGTCTGGCAATATCATGGCCATTTGAAACTGGTCGACAATAACGGCATCATTATTTCCGATGTTGATCCTCATGCCTCACCCGATTTACCTTTGGTTATTGGGGCCGGTGCCAATTTGCATCTGGAAGACCTTGGTCATCTTATTGAGGCGGCGCCTTCATTAAAACCGATGATTGATGCGGCTAGCTGGATTGGAAATCGGCGTTGGGATCTTCATTTTGCGTCAGGTGAAACTTTGGCTTTACCGGAAGGGAATGAAGCTGAAGCCGCTTTGGTGCGTTTCTCTCATGTTAACCACGAACATCATTTGTTAGAAAGGGGCTATGTCAAATTCGATATGCGTGTTCCGGGGGCGCCGATTACGGCTAGAATATCACCGGATCCCGTTAAGAAAATGACAAAGCCTGCTAAGGCTGCCGAGCCTTTGATAAGTGATCGAATATGAAGGAACGACATCACAGTATGACGCCGGTAAAAGAAGGCAACCTGATAACCGCACTTGATATCGGTTCTTCTAAAATTTCTGCCCTGATTGTTGAGAAACGGGCGGACAATGTCTTGCAGGTATTGGGCAGCGGTCAGCGCGAGAGCGTTGGGGTTAGGCGCGGCTATCTTTTCGATATGGAATCGACCGAAAAAGCAGTGCGAGAAGCGGTTGAACAGGCGGAACGGATTGCGGGCACCAATATCGAATCTGTCTGGGTTTCTTTTTCTGCAGGCGGGCTGATTTCTGATCTTAGTTCGACTGAAGTCGCTCTGAATGGTCAGAGAATTGAAGAAATCCATATGGAAACCCTGTTAGCAACAGGGCGGGATGCGATTGATCCTGACGGGCATATGGTGCTTCATGCGCAACCCGCGCTTTATACTTTGGATGGGTTAAAGGGCGTTAAAAGTCCGATTGGGCTTTATGCTGATCGGCTGGGCGTTGATATCCACGTTATCGCCGCCGAACCGTCTCCGGTAAGAAATCTTGAATTGGCGGTTCGGTCTGCTCATTTGGAAGTGCAGGCGATTGTTGCCGCGCCAATTGCGGCAGGTATGTCTTGCCTTTTTGAAGAAGAACGGGAATTAGGCGTAGCGCTCGTTGAATTGGGGGCAGGGGTCACCAATGTGTCGCTTTTTGCGGGCGGGTTGCTTGTGGGGTTAGCGTCTATACCGATGGGGGCATCCGATATCACTGATGATATCGCGGCGGCTTTTGGGACAAGGCGGTCGGATGCTGAAAGGCTGAAATGCTTTTACGGTTCGGCGCAAAGCTCACCGCGTGACAATCATGAGATGATTGATGTTGCCCCAATTGCCAATGTTGAAGACGTGATTGATCCACAACGGATAAGTCGGGCGCAATTGATCGGCGTTATCAGGAAACGGCTTGACCATTGGATGAATCATATCGCTGAAGCATTAAAATCTTTGGGATATAATGGTCCTGTCGGACGACAGGTTGTTTTAACAGGGGGAGGTGCAGAATTGAAAGGTATTGCCGATTACGCCCAGGGTGTCTTGGGGCGTTCGGTCAGAATTGGGCGACCACATGGCCTTGTAGGGCTTCCTGATGCGCATAGCGGACCTGCTTTTGCGACTTTAACAGGACTTGTTCTTCATGCGGCTTCGGAACCTTTTGACCTTAGACCGCTTTCTTATAATAATAACATGAGCAGTAAAAACTCTTTGATGGGATCTTTTAAACGTCTTTTTCAGATGTTTCGTCGTGAATATTAAAAATATATTCAAAATTAAGGTTTTATCTCACATTTTTACGTGCTTTTAATGATAGCTTCAGGCAATATAAGGTTTAGTCACTAGGTAACAGGGTGAAATAGCTTTGTTTGGTCAGATCCGGTAATCTTTTCGATAAAGAGTAACTTGTTAAATCCGATTTTGTAGCATTGTAGCCTAGGATAAGCCTGACAAAATGTATTTGGGACGGAGAGCGTAAATGACCATCGAATTCATGCGGTCCAGTGATAGCGGCGAAGTAAGTGAACTGCCCCGGATTAGCGTGATAGGCGTCGGTGGCGGCGGCGGAAATGCCGTTGCTAATATGATTGCATCTGATGTGCAGGGTGTCGATTTTATTGTAGCGAATACGGATGCCCAAGCCTTAAATATCTCTCCGGCAGAGCAGCGGATTCAGCTTGGCCCCACGACAACCCAAGGGTTAGGTGCCGGATCAAGACCGGAAGTCGGTAAGGCTGCCGCAGAAGAAACAATCGAACAGATTCAAGAAGCTATTGAAGGGGCAAGAATGTGCTTTATCGCAGCCGGTATGGGCGGCGGTACGGGCACGGGGGCCGCTCCTGTCATTGCTAAGGTTGCGCGTGATCGGGGCATTCTGACCGTTGGTGTTGTCACGAAACCTTTCAACTTTGAAGGTAAACGGCGCGCACGGGCAGCTGAAAGCGGTATCGAAGAACTGCAAAAGCATGTCGATACGCTGATTGTTATTCCGAACCAAAATCTGTTCTTGATTGCCAATCCGAATACCACCTTCAAGCAAGCCTTCCAGATGGCAGATGAAGTTCTGCAGCAGGGTGTACGTGGTATTACCGATTTGATGGTTCGCCCAGGCCTTATTAATCTTGATTTTGCTGATATCCGCTCGGTTATGAGTGAAATGGGCAAAGCCATGATGGGAACCGGCGAAGCGTCCGGCGACAATCGTGCGATCGAAGCCGCAGAAAAAGCCATCGCCAATCCGTTATTGGATGGTGTGTCTATGAATGGCGCACGTGGTGTTATCGTTTCTATCATCGGTGGTGAAGATATGACCCTGATGGAAGTCGATGAAGCCGCAACCCATATCAAGGAATTGGTTGATTCAGACGCCAACATCATCTTTGGTTCGGCATTCAATGAAGATCTTGATGGTCGTATCCGTGTTTCGGTTGTTGCAACCGGCATAGATTCCAGCAAGAAAGAAGAAGGCGAAGACGAAAAATCCTATAGCAACCCGACCAGCTCGGTTTCTGGCTATAGTTCAATGTCATCGCCTGCAGCTTCCTCCATGTCACAGCCAAGCGCGCATGTTGCGGCTCCAGCGCCTAAGGTCGCAGCGCCGCAGCCACCGGTTGAAGATGAATTGGTTCTTGGAAAAGAAGCGGTTTCACCCACTGAAAAAAAAGATAATGCAAAGGTTTCGCCTACACCGTCTTCCGATAATGGCGAAAATGCTGCTCAGGCCGGTTGGAATAACGAACCTAACCGTCCGGCTCCAAGACTGGTAAGAGAAGGCAGCACGTTATTTGAACGGATGTCGAATATTGCGCGCGGTAATGATCGTAAAGATAATACCGAAAATCGTGGCCGTGTGGATATCCCGCAGTTCTTGAATCGTCAGGGTAACTCCTGATCTCCTGATTTAATTTAAAATCAGAGAAGGCAGGCTGTTTAGGATAACCTTATGGTTATCTGGGCAGCCTGTTTTTTTGTCTTTGGAGCAAATCAGCAAGCTATTTTCTGTAATAGTTTGCATTTAATCCGATCTTCATCTTTTTTGTCGCTTTATGCTTGCGTTCATAAACACAGTTAGCTTTTTACGGTAGCATGGCTATCGATATAAAAGATTCTAAGATTGGCGACATTTCATGTCAGCCCGTTCCATCGGAATTTGTCAAAACAACGGTTTCGGCAAAAGGGAAAAAGATATCTTACGAGAAGATACGATATATTGTTAAATCAACTTGGGTATCTTTTCTGGTCTTAACGGGTGTGCCTTTCTATCCTGCGCCCCTACAGGCACAAATGTCCCAGACGGACACCGACACGACGACTGATAAAGCAGATTTAACAGTTTATCTGCGCCGATTGGCCGCGCAACCCCATGATACCAACGCTTTGATTGGTGCTGGTCTAGCCTCTTATCGAGCCGGTGATCTCCATGCAGCCTATGGCTTCTTGTCTCGTGCCGAAACATTGGCTCCCCGTGACGGAAAAGTAAAAGCCACCTTGGGATCAATTTTTATTCAAGAAGAAAAGCCGCAACAGGCGCTGAAATATTTTCACGATGCCATTGTGAATGGCATACCGGCCTCCGTTGTCGCCAGTGACAGCGGGTTAGCCTATGATTTGCTAGGCAATAAAGCCAAAGCCGAAGCCGCCTATACCATGGCGTTATCTTCCCATCCTGATGATGAAACAGAAAGACGTTTTGCGCTTTCTCAAGCCATTGCGGGACGGGGGAGCAATGCGCTTGCTTTGATTGATCGCCAGTTAAGACAGCAAAACCGTGCCGCATGGCGCACCCGTGCCATGATTTTGGCATTAACGGGGGATGTTGCCGGTGCCAATGCCATTATTAAAACGACGATGCCCGCGGGTTCAGCCGATGCGATGGCCTCTTTTTTAAGTCGTTTACCGCATTTATCCGCGTCAGAAAAAGCCGCCGCTGTCCATTTCGGTGACATGAAAGTCAAAGGTAGCCCTTCGACCTCCATTTGGGCTGGGAATGATAAATCAGGGCCTGCCGATACCAAAGAGCCAGTTTCAGATTTTAATATTGATAGCGTATCGACAGCGAATGATGATTACACGGCAGCGGCGCAACCTATGCCGATGGCACCGCAGACGCCAAGACCTGAAGTAGGTGAAGACCCAATCCGGTCTTTAACCGTTAAAGATGATGAGAATGATAGCGCAACGCCTAAGGTCTTGTTAAAGCCAAGAAAAACGGTGGTTGCTGATAACAAGCCTGCCACGGTGCCGCCCGTTGCAGCCGTATTGTCGAAAACAAAAGACAAAGGAAAAACGTTACCATCTTCTGTAGCGGAGAAGGCTCCGGAAAAAGCGCTTCTTGGCATCAAGAAAACGTCTATCAGAAGTGATGCTGAAATAAAGGCCTATTGTAAGCTCACCGTTGAAAATGGTCTTAAGTTACCGGCTAAAAAGACAACAAAGGGTAAAGCTGCACCGAAAAAGACGGTTATTGTTTCTAAAACGCCCAGCAGAATAGAACTTTTGAAGATCAATCAATGTATTTCAACCCAGAAAGCCTTGGATCAGAAGGCTGAAAAAAGCCCAAATAAAAAGACCAGCAATCTGGCTGTAGAGCCAGTTGAGAAAAATCCTAAAAATATCATTGGCAAAAAAGAGGTAGTCACCAATACGCCTGCTGCTCACATCGCGGAAAAGCCTGCCGCCCATAATGTTGCAGAGGCCAAAGTCACTGCAAAATCTGCCCATGAAGCTATAAATGAGCGCTATTGGGTTCAGGTTGCAAGCGGTGAGAATAAAGCCAATCTTTTGGCGGTCTGGCAGAAATTATTGATTCGGTATCCATTGCTGAAAACAACGCAGCCTTGGACAACACCATGGCATAAGTCGCATCGTTTGTTGGCGGGGCCTTTTACCTCGGATGAGCAGGCACAGGATTTTGTCAACAAACTGAAAAAGCATGGTTTTTCCACGATACAGTTTACTTCCCGTAAAGGCATAACGGTAGAAAGACTGACCGCGAAATGAAGATACGCTACATTCTAGCTTGCCTTGCGGTGGGCTGTCTAACCGGTTTGGGAGGCATGGCGCTCTCATGGATACTGCATGCTGTTCAGCATATCGCTTATGGCTATAGCTTGCAGCATGTCATTAGCGAAGAAAGCTTCTTGAGGGGCAGTATCGCCGCAGCGCCTTTAAGACGGTTATCTGTGCTTGTTTTTTGTGGTGCTGTGGTCGGAATCGGTTGGGGCTTACTCCGTCATTTCGGTTCGCGTTTGGTCTCGATACCGCAAGCGGTAGCGGCCAATAAAAGTGTGATGCCTTTTTGGACGACTTTAATCCATGTCCTGTTGCAGATTGTGACGGTTGGCTTGGGTTCCCCTTTGGGACGGGAAGTAGCGCCTCGTGAATTGGGTAGCCTTATCGGTGAGAAATTCGCTTTTTTAGGCCATTTATCTGAAAATCAACGGCGGATTTTAGTAGCCTGCGGGGCAGGAGCAGGCTTGGCATCCGTCTATAATGTGCCTTTAAGTGGGGCATTATTTGCTTTGGAAGCGCTGCTAGTCACATGGGCAAGTCCGGTTGTTATCGTGGCGTTACTTACTTCAGCCTTGGCTGCCCGAATGGCATGGATCGTTTTGGGAAACAGCATGGTTTACCACGTACCGTCGTGGCCTGTTGATACCCATCTAATGATATTAGCATTGCTCGCAGGTCCAGTTTTCGGCTTTGCGGCTAATAATTTTCGTGTCTGGTCGCAGAAAATAACAGCGGGCAGAATAAAGGATAACCGCCGACTGGCTTGGGTTGCTATCCTTTGTTTTGCCGTGATCGGCCTATTGTCGATGTGGTTTCCTGAAATACTTGGCAATGGGAAGGGGCCAGTCAGTCTGGCCTTTAACAACAGTTTATCTGGTATGCAGGCCGGACAATTATTCTTGCTGAAAATAGTCGCTATTTTCCTTGCGCTTTGGGCTGGTGCCTATGGTGGGGTATTGACACCGGGGATTAGTTTAGGAGCTTTATTAGCGGTTGTTATTGGGCAGATATGGAATATCTGGCTGCCACCTGTGGCAATTGGTGCCTTTGCTATTGTAGGGGGTGCTGCTTTTCTAGCGAGTTCGATGAAAATGCCGATTACAGCGATGGCATTGGTTATTGAATTTGCCCGAACCGGTCATGATTTTTTAATCCCAATCGCTTTGGCCGTGGCTGGATCTGTTGCGGTAAGCTCTCTTCTTGATAAAAAACGGCGGGAGGCGACGGTTTCAACGCCGCAGAATAGTGTCATTAGTCGTTTAGGATGATGGCAAGATTGCGAGTAACTTCATCTCCGAAACGGCTACTTGTTTTTGAAAATCATTTTCTATTTTTGGCTGTGGTCTTTATGCTTTATCGCTGACCGCTCGCTTTTGCGGATATTGGCCATGGTAGAATGATGAAGACACAATTTGCACCTTATGCTGCTGATCCGGATTTTTCCCGTGGCAGATTATATGATGAAGGCAACGGAGCGGTAAGAGGCCCCCGCAATCCGTTTCAGCGTGACCGTGACCGGATTATCCATTCCATGGCATTTCGGCGGTTACGGTATAAAACACAGGTTTTTATCGCCCCAGAAAGCGATCATTTTCGCGTTAGGCTGACTCATAGTTTGGAAGTCGCCCAGATTGGCCGAACTATTGCACGGGTGCTTCGGTTGAATGAAGATCTGACAGAAGCGCTGTGTTTGGCACATGATTTAGGACATCCGCCTTTTGGCCATATGGGCGAAAATGTTTTGAAAAAGGCGTTGAAAGATGCCGGTGGTTTTGACCACAATGCCCATAGTCTTCGTATTCTAACTTCCCTTGAATCGCCTTACCCCCGTTGGCCAGGGCTTAATTTGACATGGGAAATGCAAGAAGGCTTGGCCAAGCATAATGGCCCAGTGCGCTCCCCGAATTGGGCATTATCCGCCATTGATGATTCTTTTCCGTTGGAGCTGGCGAACTGGCCATCATTAGAAGCACAGGTTGCGGCCTTATCCGATGATATTGCCTATGATAACCACGATCTGGATGACGGATTGCGAGCGGGACTCATTAATTTTGATGAAGTTGTAACCCAGCCATTGATTGCCCCTACTTGGGAAGCCGTCAGAAAGCGTTATCCTAATCTGACAAAAAAACGGCTGATTGCGGAATTGATCCGTGAACAAATCGGTCGAATGGTGAATGATTCGTTGGATGAAACCCGTCGTCGGATTGCCAATTTTCAGCCCGAAACGATTGCCGATATCCGCAGTCATAGCCAAGCGACGGTCAGCTTTTCAGAAGAAATGGCTAAAAATGAGCGCCGTTTCAAAAAATTTATGTATGAAAAGCTCTATCACCATCCCGATCTTCTCCCGATAGCGGATAGGGCTTCTCATGTGGTTTCGGGATTGGTTGCCCTTTATAATGATAACCCGCAATTATTGCCGGAAGATTGGCAAGAAAATCTGCCTGATAATGCGGTAGAACGGCAACGGCATATTGTCGATTATGTGGCCGGTATGACGGATCGTTATGCCTTGAAACGGTATCAACAGGATATTGGTGCTTTCGATTTAACCTGAGCAAGGGGAGCGATCCTGCTTTTTTAAATCGATTTATTTCTTGAAAGATTGATAATAACGCCCCCGAATAGCTCTAGTCAGCATTTGATTGTTCCGAAAAATAGATTAGAGCATTTTGGCAACAACAGGTTAAGGCTCGGGATAGTAGCCTTGGCTGTTTTTTCAGCTTTTTCATTATTTGTCTGATGGATTATTTTAACTGTGACCCTTTATCGCCACTTTGCCGCGCAGCTTTCTTCTATTCTTGATGCCTTTGAAGCCGAAGGCCAGCTACCGGCCGGTCTCGATCGCAGTCGGGTTGCTGTCGAACCGCCGCGCGACCCGTCTCACGGGGATCTCGCCATCAATGCCGCTATGGTATTGGCAAAAGTCGCCAAGACGGCTCCCCGTGCTTTGGCCGAAAAACTGGTTGAACCTTTATCCCAATTGGAAGGGGTTGATACGGTTGAAATCGCAGGCCCTGGTTTCATCAATATGCGGCTGACCGATGATTGCTGGCGGAAAGAGTTAACTCATATTTTGGAGCAGGGTCAGAATTATGGCCGCTCGGATATCGGTCAGAATTTGCGGGTGAATGTTGAATATGTTTCCGCCAACCCAACGGGCCCGATGCATATGGGCCATTGCCGCGGTGCCGTGGTGGGTGATGCATTAGCCTCTTTGCTGGATTTTGCCGGTTACAAGGTAACCCGTGAATATTACGTCAATGACGCCGGACAGCAGGTTCAGACTTTGGCACGTTCTGCCCATCTTCGCTATCGGGAAGCTTTAGGTGAGCAGATTACGATCCCCGAAGGGCTGTATCCCGGTGACTATCTGGTGCCGGTTGGAAAATTGCTAGCTGAAAAATATGGCGACCGTTATGTCAATGCGCCGGAATCTGAATGGTTGACGCTATTCCGTGAAACGACGGTTGCAGCGATGATGGATATGATCCGCGCCGATTTGGCTTTGCTGGGCATCCATCATGATAAATTCACCTCTGAAGCCGCGCTGCATAAGGCGGGTATTGTTCAAAAGGCTATTGATAAGCTGGAAAAAGACGGCTTGATTTACAAAGGCGTTTTGGAAGCACCAAAAGGCGAAACCCCCGATGATTGGGAACCGGTTGAATTGACGCTGTTCCGTGCCACCAAATTTGGTGACGACAGCGATCGGCCTGTTCAAAAATCAGATGGTAGCTATACCTATTTTGGTGCCGATCTCGCTTATCATGCTGAAAAAGCAGCTGATGCCGATCAGTTGGTTGATATTTGGGGTGCCGACCATGCGGGCACGGTTAAACGGATCAAGGCCGCCGTTGCCGCATTGACCCAAAATAAAGTCCCTTTGGATGTCAAACTGGTGCAGATGGTGCATCTGTTGCGTGGTGGCGAACCCGTCAAAATGTCAAAGCGCTCCGGCAATTTCGTGACCTTAGCCGATGTGGTGTCAGAAGTTGGTCGTGACGTTGTTCGTTTTTCCATGCTGACCCGCAAAGCCGATGCCCAGATGGATTTCGATTTTGAAAAAGTGATCGAAGCATCCAAAGACAATCCAGTTTTCTACGTCCAATATGCTCATGCACGGGTGCATTCTCTGCATCGTCGGGTGTTGGCCGAGAAGATGACGCTGCCTGAAAAAGCTGATCTTACTTTATTAGATAAAGAAGAATTGGCTTTGATGCAGCAGGCTGCCCAGTTCCCGCGCTTGATTGAAGCGGCGGCTGTCGCGCATGAACCACATCGTATCGTTTTTTATCTGTTCACCTTGGCTGCGGATTTTCATAGCTTATGGAATAAAGGTAATGATAATCCTGATCGGCGTTTTCTGTTGCCGGATGATCCGGCAAAAACAGCAGCCAGATTGGCGCTGGCTGATGCGATTGGGCAGGTTATCAGAAATGGGCTTGGCGTAGTCGGCGTCAATGCCGCGGAGGAGATGTAAGGGAATGGATGATAAAGATCAGGAGCATGATGCCATGAATTCCCATGGCCGGCCTCAAGATAATAATACCTATAACCGACCATTTGGCCGGTCCAATGCTCATGGTTCATCACATGATGATACCAATGATTTTTATGATCATCACTCGGATGAAGAAGAGGGCGAAGATGATGACAGCTTGCCATGGCTTGAACCTGTAGAAGATGACGAAGGTGGTCATGGTGGTAATCTGTTCCAGATCATCATCGTTGCCTTGGTCGCCTTGTTGACTTTAACTCTATTCGGTGTTGGTCTTTATTGGTGGTTCCATCGTCCTCCGACGGTCAGCGGCAATGCGTCTTTGATTACGGCTGAACCTGGGCCCTATAAGACCAAGCCGCGCGAACCGGGTGGGATGAAGATCGAAGGTGAAGGTGAATCTGCTTATGCCGCCAGCGAAGGGCGGGATATCAATTCGTCTATTGATACATCGGCACAACCGGAACAGCCGATGACCATTACCCCGAAGCAAACCGAGCAACCGATCACGACGCCTGCGCCTGTTGCAAAAGCACGGCCGGATACAGCCGATAACGAAGTTGAAATGTCAGATATGACAGGGGATACCCGTCATTCGGCAACAGCGCGTCCGGCTCCGGTAAAACATGAGAAGGAAGCCGCTGCTAAAGCGGTCGATCGTCCGGCAAAGGTTGTCGAACATGAAAAACCGGCGGTTGCTCCCGCAAAGCCGGTTGTCGCCAAAGCTGAAAAGAATGAAATCATTCATTCGGCAGAAGTCGCTAAACCCAAAGCTAAGGAAGAAACTTCTTTAGCGGGTGTGATGAACAACCTGCATAACGATACCCATCCAGCCGATGAAGCCAAGAAAGCGCCAGCCTCTGGTGCGGGTGTTATCCAGTTGGGTGCGTTTGGTAGTGAAGCCAAAGCCAATGAAGTTTGGGCGCATCTGACGCAGCATTATGGCTGGTTGAAACCTTTGCCGCATCAGGTTGTATCGGTAAAGATTGGTGAAAAAACCTTCTATCGTTTACGGGCGACCGCAGGCGGTCAAGCCAATAGCTTCTGCAGCCAATTGCAGACAGCGGGTGAGACCTGTGCTCATATCGGAAAATAATATCTGAATAGGGGTATGCGCATCTATTTCGCGCATACCCTTTATTTTTCGACTGTTTATACTGTTTTTATGCCCATCGGGTGCTATGGCTGCTGGCAATAAAATCTTCCGGTCAGCAGTGTTGGGGGCCTCATTATGATAACAACGAATGAAATCCGCCGTTCTTTTCTCGAGTATTTTGAAAAAAATGGCCATCGGATAGTACCATCAGCACCCTTGGTGCCTCAAAATGATCCGACGTTGATGTTTGTTAATGCGGGGATGGTGCCTTTCAAAAATACGTTTACCGGTCTTGAAAGCCGTCCTTATAAAACCGCAACCTCTTCACAAAAATGTGTGCGTGCCGGTGGTAAGCATAACGACCTTGATAATGTCGGTTATACTGCCCGCCATCATACGTTTTTTGAAATGCTGGGTAACTTTTCTTTCGGTGATTATTTCAAAGAACGGGTTATCACGCTCGCATGGGGATTGCTTACCAAAGAATGGGGATTAGATCCCGAACGTCTTTGTGTGACGGTTTACCATACCGATGATGAAGCCTTTCAGTTATGGCAGAAAATCGCAGGCCTTCCCGAAGAAAAAATTATCCGGATCGCGACTTCTGATAATTTCTGGTCAATGGGCGATACGGGGCCTTGTGGTCCTTGCTCTGAAATCTTTTATGATCATGGCCCTGAAATTCCAGGTGGCCCTCCAGGATCGCCTGACGAAGATGGTGATCGCTTCGTCGAAATCTGGAATTTGGTGTTCATGCAATATGAACAAGTCGATGCCGAAACCCGTTTAGATTTGCCGCGTCCCTCAATTGATACTGGTATGGGGTTGGAACGTATCGCTTCTGTTTTGCAGGGTGTGCATGACAACTATGATACGGATACCTTCAAAGCATTGATTGCAGCATCGGGTGAATTGACCCACACCCCAACCGATGGCCAGTTTAAAGCTTCACATCGGGTTATTGCTGATCATTTACGGGCTGCTGGATTCTTGGTTGCGGATGGCGTTTTGCCTGCCAATGAAGGTCGTGGTTACGTTCTGCGTCGCATTATGCGCCGCGCTATGCGTCATGTCCATCTTATCGGGGCAAAAGAGCCTTTGATGTATCGGCTGGTTCCAGCATTACTTTCTGAAATGGGCGTTGCTTTCCCTGAATTGGTCAGAGCGAAAGCCCTGATCGAAGAGACCTTGCGTTTGGAAGAAACACGCTTCCGTCAGACGTTGGCAAATGGTCTGAAAATTCTGGAAGAAGAAACCCAGCATCTGAAAAGCGGTGATACCTTGCCGGGTGAGGTCGCTTTCAGACTCTATGACACCTATGGCTTCCCTTATGATTTGACGGCTGATGCTTTGCGGGCGCGAAATCTTATGGTCGATCAGGCTGGTTTTGATGCGGCGATGGCTGAACAGCGGAAAGCTGCGCGGGCAGCTTGGAAGGGTTCTGGCGAAAAAGCATCAGATGAAATTTGGTTCGATATTGCCGATCAGCAGGGCGGCACTGAATTCACGGGCTATACCGCTGAAAAAGGTAGCGGTCAGATTGTTGCTTTGGTCAAAGACGGTAAGCGGGTTGAAAGCGCTGCTCAAGGTGATGAAGTAACCATTATCACCAACCAAACGCCTTTCTATGGCGAAAGTGGTGGTCAAAAAGGCGATGTTGGCACCATTACGGGCAGCCATGGTTTGAAAATTAATGTGACCGATACGCAAAAGCCTTTAGGCCGGATTCATGCCCATATCGGTAAAATCGAAAATGGTCAGATCAAGGTGGGCGATGATGTCGATCTGTTGGTTGATATCAATCATCGCAATCGGTTACGTGCCAATCACTCGGCAACCCATTTGCTGCATGCGGCATTGCGCGACCAGTTAGGCCAGCATGTTTCCCAAAAAGGCAGCATGGTTTCGGCTGAACGTTTGCGCTTTGACTTTTCCCATCAGAAGGCTTTGAGCGATCAGGAATTGGCGGCGATTGAAGCTGAAGTTAACCAACAGATTTTGGGTAACTCGGCGGTCACAACGCGCTTGATGACGCCGGAATCTGCAGTTGAAGCAGGGGCTATGGCCTTGTTCGGTGAAAAATACGGCAACGAAGTCCGCGTTTTGTCGATGGGTATTCGTCATGACGATGAAGAAGAAGGCGCATGGTCGGTTGAGCTTTGCGGTGGAACGCATGTTCCGTCCTTAGGTCAGATCGGTTTATTCCACATCATCAGCGAAACGGCTGTTTCTTCCGGTATTCGTCGTATTGAAGCCGTAACGGGTGAAGAAGCCAGATTATGGTTGGTTGGTCGCGATCGTTTGCTGCGTGAAACAGCTTCTGTCTTGAAAGCCGTTCCAGAAGAAGTCCCGACACGGACAGCCGCGCTTCTTGAAGAGCGTCGGAAGTCAGAACGTGTTCTGGCGGATGCTCAGAAAGCTTTGGCCTTGGCAAATGCCAATGGCGGGCAGGGCGGCAATAGCGCAGAGCCTGAAAAAGTGGGTGCTTACCAGTTCATCGGTCAGGTTATCGAAGGGCTTGATCCTAAAGCTTTACGGGGTCTGATTGACGATAATAAAAAGATTGTCGAATCTGGGGCGATTGCCTTTATTACGGTCAACGAAGGCCGCGCTTCTGTTGCGGTTGGCGTTAGTGACGATCTGAAAGATAAATTAAGCGCTGTCGACCTCGTCCGTAAGGCGGTTGAAACCTTGGGTGGCAAAGGCGGCGGTGGCCGTCCTGATATGGCTCAAGGTGGCGGCCCGAATGGGGCTGATGCAGCGAAAGCATTGGATGCGGTAAAGCAGCTTTTGCAGAACGCCTAAGCACTTACCCATTAAGTATAAAAAAAGCCCTGAATTTTTTCAGGGCTTTTTTTGTGTCAACAAAAGAGGTTCTTAGGCTTCTGGCATAATACTCGGTGTATGTCGGACAGCGTGCATATTGCCTTCTTCTGCAGCCTTGAGAACAATTTCACGCATCGAAGCGCGCTTGTCATGAATAGCCGCAACTGCATGACCAGTAGAGACACCCAAGGATATCAATGTAGCTTCTGCTAAGCGTAAAGAGCTTTCCAGCGTTTCTGCAACGATATCGGTTGCGCCCGCTTTAAATAGTTGAGCGGCATGACGGGAATCGCTGGCACGAGCAATGATAATCAGATCAGGGTAAATGGTGTGAAGACGATGAACGACATTCACCATGGAAACTGGATCATTGATGGCCAGAACAACCGCGTTGATCTTGTTACCGAGTTGCTGAACGAAAACCGGATTGCTGATATCGCCAAAAGTCGCTTGATAGCCGTCTCTTTTGGCATTGATGACCAGATCAATATCGGAATCTATCGCAAGATAAGGCTTCTTTTCTGAAGTGAGCACATCGGCAATAACCCTTCCGACGCGTCCGATTCCTGCGATAATGGTGTGGTTATCAATATCTTCGATGGGTTCTTCATTGGAAGGCAAGGTCAAATTATGCTCGCGCAAGGTGAGTTTGAGCGAAATTCTATGACCAATTTTGGCGAGAAGCGGCGTAATTGTCAGACCAATGGCAGTGACAATTTCCCAGAAAGCCGCAGTTGAAGGCATAATAAGCTGTGCCTGTCTGGCTGTCGCCAGAATAACCAAGGTCGTTTCCGAAGGTGCTGACATCAATAAGCCAGATTCGATTGCGGTTGCCAATCTGACATGGCTAAGGCGAAGCATACCGCTGGTCACAATGGTTTTAACAATAACAACCCCAGCAACACCCAAAGCCAAGGCCTGCCAATTGGCCATGATAAGCCGGAAATCGAGGCTCATACCGACTGTGAGCAAGAAGACCCCCAAAGCCAGCCTTTGGAAGGGCAAGATCACCATTTCAACTTCGACATGATAGTCGGTTTCAGCGATCAAAAGACCTGCGGTTAAAGCCCCAACAATGGGAGAGAGCCCCATCGCGCTGGTTGCAACAGAGGCCAAAATAACAACAAGCAGACTGATAGAAAGAAAGACTTCTGAGCTTTTGGTTCTCGCGGCCTGTGCAAAAAGGGTAGGAAGAGCAAAGCGCCCCAAAACTAGAATGGCAATGACCGTTGCGCCACCCTGCCATAAAGTAGCGATCAATCCGTCCCAACGATTATCCTGCCCATAAGGCGCCATGGCACCTAACGCAAAGATGATCGGAACCAAGGCTAAATCTTCGAAAAGGAGGATAGCAAAAGCGTTTTTACCAACAGGCCCTGTCGTTCCTACCATAGGTAGCACCAAGGCGGTTGATGAAACACTTAACGCCAAGCCCATACCGATGGAGCCCGCCCAGTTTTCACCAAGACAGTAAAGTCCGGTACCAATAAGGAGGCCGCATCCCAAAAGCTTTCCCGTTCCCAATCCGAAAACAGCCCTTCGCATCGCCCATAGGCGTTTGAAGGATAATTCGATGCCGATAGAAAAAAGCATCAGGACGATACCGAAATCCGCAAAAGGTTCGATACCGTCCGGATCGGAAATGGTGACGTGTTTTAACCATGGATATTCTGTGACGAGAGAACCCAGACATTTAGGCCCCAAAACTGCACCCGCCAGAATAAAACCGATGACCGGAGATATCCGAAAACGGGCGAAGGCTGGAATAATTAGCCCTGCAGCTCCCAAAATGACGAGGGAATCGCTGAAAAGAGACGAGTTCATCTGCATGAGGATGCATTATCCATAAATTAAGAGCTATGCCTCACTTTTTTAATTAAATTAAAGAATTGTTTTTGCAATGAAAACTGCAAAAAATATATTGAGATATTATTATATGAGATAATAAATAATATTCAATTTATAGAAACTTAACATCAAAATCATTTTTATAAATGAGATCAATTGGTTTTTTATTAAAAAAATCGAATCCGCATCTGATTCATTAAATTTTTTTTAGAATATCCCGCTATGGGTATTTTTTTCTCACGGCATTTTGATGCAAAAATACCATGAATAAGGGTTATTATCCGCTGCCTTTATAAATAATGTTGGGACAGAGAGGATAAGACGTTAAATATTTTTAAACAAGATTAGAGCATATACAAAACAGATAGAGAAATAGCTGACAAATCCCTTTTAGTCAGATAAGAGCCATTTTAATTTTAATGGCTTAAATGATGGGGCTTTGATATACTGAATGGAGGATAAAAGTCGTCTTGTTTCAAACCTTTTCTGATAGACCATTTCTTGTGTCTTCTGCTTGTGAATCGACCGCTTTTCGGCCAGATAAGAAAACTGAAAATTGGGTATAAACGATTCTGTAGAAGTGGTTTTTTGTATGAAAAATCACGTTAGAACAGGTCTCTTGATCACATTATAATATTATAAAATAAAAATATAAAAATCCTTACGGAGAGGATAATATGAAAAATAATTTTAAGATAGCGAAAGTGGCGCAGTGGGTGTTAGCCTTATCCATTGCGACTTCATCTGCCGAAGCGTGGGCTGATCCGTTGGGTAACTGGCTTTCTAAAGTCAATAACCATCACAAACATAAAGATGCCGCCAGCGAACCGGCAACAGAGCAAGAAGATCAGGCTGATACCGATACCACGGCAGCGCCGTCTTCTGTTGCGGCTCAGCCACAAAGCCAGCAAACTATTCAGCAGCCCGCTCGCGTTGCCCCGTCAGCAAGATCGGTCGATAACGGACAAAGTCAGTCAGCCGCGCAGATTTCGCAGCAGAATGACAGTGACGATTCTGTTAGAATGTCTAGCAATGACAATCAGGATAATGGCGCTTCTGATGCGCCTGAAATGGTCCCCGTTTCGCATCAGCATGTTTCTCCCGCGCCATTCCCTTACGCATCCCTGACCGTCGGAAGCAGCGAATTACAGCCGGAACCCAATCCGCGCATGCCCGTCAGCAAAGGCGGTGTCGTTGAAGAGAATATCGAAAACAAAGGTTTGGTTGATAGTATCGTTCAATCCACCCGTGGCCGTCATAATGCTTTTGGATGGATCGGTGTCGGCGATAACAGCGTTATGTTGGCTCGTGATCCTAAAGATCGCGGTATTTTCGGTACATGGTTAGGTATCAAGCCGTGGTTGCGCGATAAAGGTATCGATATTCAGTCTTCTATGGGGGGTGTTGAAACGGCCTTTAATGCGCGTGGTGGTGATCGCCATGCATTGAGAACCGCTTACCAATGGTTAGTTCAGGCCAGTTTTGACATGGAACGCTTAGGCGTTGTCAAAGGTGGTAAATTCAACTTCATGATGACAAAGCGTGGTGGTGGACAGATTGAACAAGCCATCAACGCAACGACCCTGACCGAAATGCAAGAAGTCTATGGTCGTGGTAATATTTGGCGTTTGATTGAAGGTTCTTATGAACAGCAGCTCGGTCGGTTTAACATCAAGGTCGGCCGTTTAACCGAAAACAACGAATTCGGTATGGCCAGTACCGGATGTTCCTTCATGAGCTTGGGCTTCTGCGGTAACCAAGCAGGTAACCTTGTTGGTGACTACTGGTATAACTGGCCAGTTTCGAACTGGGCAGGTCGTGTGACCTATCAGGTGTCGAAAGAAGTGACCATCGGTGCCGGTGTATTCGACGTTAACCGTAAGAATATTCAGGGCAAAGTTCTTCACGAAAACTTTTACATGGATAACCCATTCCATCCAGAAGCCGGTTTGTATATCGGTGAAGTTAAATGGGCCCCGAAATTCGGTAGAGAAAAAAATCTCGAAGGTATGTTCAAATTTGACGGTTGGTATACTGACGATAAGTCTTATAATCTCCGTTATTATCAAGATGTTGCGATGCAGACCGGATATTCATCGCAGGGCCCCGAAGTACGTGGTCGCTATGGTGCTTATGTAACGGCTGAACAGCAGGTTTTACGTTTTGATGACCACCGGCAATTGACGGTTGCTTTCCGCGCTTTGAAGAATGACGGAAGAACTAATAAATCAACGGCTGAAGTTTCTGCCTATGCCATCCTGTTCGGCGTTTCCAAAGAACGTCCCGATGACTGGGTCGGTATTGGTAGCGGAACAACTTGGTTGAGTAACGCCTTCCTGAAAAGTGATGCTTTGTCCGCTCAGCATCGTCATCAGGAATATTATTCAGAACTTTTCTATAATATCCAAATTTCTCCGGCCGTGTTCTTGCGTCCGAATATTCAATATGTGGTTCATCCGGGCGGCTATTATGCCCGTGGCCCTGTTGATACGCCTTACAACTATAATTCGAAGAATATTATTCTGCTTGGTCTCAAAAGCGGTTGGGTATTCTAATATAGTATAATGATTATCCGGTTATTGAAGAGGGGTACTTCTTCAATAACCGGATATGAATTGAAGATTATTGATCTATATTCTTTAGAACTTTGTTGATCTCAAAATTATCTGCGGTTTCTTTTTTGAAACAGGAACCTGCACGCAAAAACAAACAGATATCTTCGGTCTTTTCCCCATTTTTTTGTTGGTAGCAGCCCATCGGGCGATATTCTTTGGGTAGATTTTTGCCTGAAGAATAAGCTGTAATGACCGCATTTGACGCTAAAAATAGCGAAGATGACAAGGTTGCTGTATCTGGATATCGAGTGCCATAGCTATTGGTCGGTAATACGCTGTAAATCGGAATTCGACGATGAAGAAGGCTGTATCCGCCGCTTTGCCAATAATCGATCTGATATAAAACCAATCCACATAATTCAGAGAATGAACGGGCTTTCATTTCAGCCTGTAAAACGCCACGATATTGATACCAGTGTCCGCTATTACCATTGCTGCAAAAGAGTGATGCGGCTGCCCATATAGCAAAGACGGCTGTTCTTGATAAATATTTCAATGGATTGGAAAGGCGACCTGTCCATTTCTCAACTAGCAGGCCGCTGCCTATAGCGCCGAGAATAATAAAAATACCGCTCGATAAGAAAATAAAGCGATATTCTTTATGAGAAATCAGCATATGGAAGGCGAGGTTCGTCAGCGCTGCCCCAAATAGCGCTGGATACCGATAAGCGGCGACACAAATAGGAAAGGGCAAAAGAAGCGCAAGCCATTTCCAATTCGTCCCTATGTCCAGAAAATAGCCGTATAAAGGCGCTATGCCGTAATCATTAGCGCGATGATAAAGTAAATTTTGTTGTATGTTTTTAAGAAGCCATAAAAGCGGATATTCGCCGATAAAGATATCGGATAATGAGCTAATCAAAATCGCGAATAGTCCGCCAAAAATAAAATAAACCCAGTGTTTGAAGTTGAATTTTAAAGTAAATAACGAAATAAAAATAATTGATGGGATATATTGAAACCTCAATAAGGCTGATAATCCCATTAAAAAGCCCGCAGCGATAAGAGTGTTGACGGATTTTTTGGTAGAGCAAAGATAAAAAGCAGCAGGCATAAAAGCTGAAAAAGAAAGCGATTCACTCAAAGGATGCGCTGCAAAAAGGACTATTTCATACCAAGTCGCGGCTACAAACATAGCCAGACAAGCAACAAAAAGCGAATATGGGCGGCCTAGACGGTAGGCGCTCCAGACGACGCCCATTGATAGGATTGCTGTTATCGCATGGGGAAAAACCCAATATAAATAACTCTGGTTATTGATTATGTCGCCAGCCTTCATTGCCATGGCTAATAGCACCGGAACAAGGCCGCCTCGCATACCGTAGCGATATTCCCAAGGGATAACCGAATAGCCAAAAGCTAAGCGATGAGCTTGTTCAAGATATTGGAAGATTTCATCAGGGTGATAATAGCCGATAGGAAGAACGGCGATGATGCGTAATGCCAGCGCCAAAAGAGCGATCAAAGTAAAGGCAAGATAAGATTTTGGTATTGATTTCAGGGAAAGGGATGAGGCAGATTTATCTTTATTTGCCATTATTTTTTCCATTTCCAACCAGAATTCTATCGTCCAGATTTTGATAAAGATACTTGCTTGATTAATAGGCGTTTAGCTTATGAAAGAAACAAAATATTTACCGCTTTGGCCTCATTAAAAAATAAATTTATATCCCTTATAGTTTCTATATTTTTTTCAATAATATCTAAATATAAATAACATTTATTATATTATGCGATGTGTCATCTTCTTTGGAATGCTTGTTACTTTTATAAAAATATGTGGTTTTTTGTTTAAAAATTACGAAATGATTTTATGTGACGCATTTTAAGTTTATATGAAATTGTTAAAAATATATATTAATTTTCTTTACTTGTCAGTATGTTACACCCTGCTATAACCATTAGGATAATTTTTACTTTTTAAGGAGTAATATCCCAAAGACAGTCAGAAGAACTGTCTATCTATTATATTATAATCAGCAATGGTTGTAATATTGATTTAAAGAGTAAAAATTTATTTTGCAGGGTTGCTTGTTGTTTGATCGGACAGATTATTAGGGTCTGTCCTTTTAGAATGGAGATGCCATAGCAAAAATACACTTTATATTTTTTATAAAATAAAAACATAATTATATTATAATGTAAGGTGTTTTATAAATTGTTTATTCAATATTTCTATATTTCTGATTAAAGTATTTATTTAAAAATAAAACAATTCAGTATAGATATTGTCTCGAATTTATGTTTTTTACAGTGGGGCGCTGTAAATAATATTTTGCTTTTTGTATATAAAAAATGATAAAAACTACAAAAAGCATTAAAACTAGGGGATGGTTTTTGAGATATGAATAATTTTATTATATTTTTTCAAAGTAATAATTTTTAACGTATTATGGCTTCGATTTCTTCGTTCAGGAGTGCTTCTGTCGTAGAAAACACAGCGCTTATCGGCGAAAGCCCGGCTATGCGTGAAATACGGTATCTGATTAAGCAGGTTGCCCCTACCTCTGCATCAGTATTGATTACCGGCCCGTCAGGGAGCGGTAAGGAGATGGTTGCGTCTTCCATTCATGCTTCAAGCCCACGGTCTGGATCCAGATTTATTCCTGTCAATTGTGGTGCAATTCCGCGCGATTTATTAGAATCCGAATTATTTGGTCATGAAAAAGGCGCCTTTACCGGAGCGGTTGGGCAGACCTATGGCCGTTTTGAAGAGGCGGATGGTGGAACTCTTTTCTTAGATGAAATTGGTGACATGCCCTTTGATATGCAGGTCAAACTGCTGCGGGTTCTAGAGGATAATATTATCACCCGTGTGGGTGGGCGACAGCCTATCCATGTCGATACCCGTATCATATCGGCAACCCATCGTGATATTCACAGCGCAATCCAAAGTAAGCATTTCCGTGAGGATTTGTTTTATCGCTTAGCCGTGTTTCCGATCCATCTGCCTTCCTTGGCCGAGCGTGACGATGATATTCCTTTATTGGCAGAATATTTTTGCGATCGTCTTCCTGCCGGTCGGAAATTTTGTTTTTCGTCAGAATCGTTGCAATATTTGGCAAAATACAACTGGCCGGGAAATATTCGGGAATTGCGCAATCTGGTTGAGCGCACCTCGATATTATACCCCGATCAAACGGTCGGTATTGAGCAGACCCAGAAATTATTAAATCTGGCTGTCAGCAGTCAACCGGTAGAACGTGAAGCTTTATGGGATCTGAGTAGCCCGTCGCCATCCACATCGTCAGCCAGTCATTTTTCATTATCGGAAGATGATTTCGGTGGCGTTCAAGATAATGACGAGGGCAATCAGGATGTCTTTTCAGATTTTCCTGTTCCCGGCGATTCCGTGAAACTGAAAGATTTGGTTTCAGAGCTTGAATGCCGCTATATTACGGCGGCTTTAGCTTCTGCCAATAATATCGTTTCTGATGCGGCGCGCCTGTTAGGGTTGCATAGGACAACCCTGATCGAGAAGATGAACAAATATAAGATCAGCCGATCTTAATCCGGCAGGCCTTTTTTTATACCCAAGCCCTGCCGGATAGTCAGGTTACGGATATAAAAATTCGCTCTGCCAGCGACCATCATTCAAGCTGAATAATTCGCGTTCATGTAATCTGAATTCGCGATCATTCCAGAATTCCATGCGGATCGGTTTTACACGGAATCCCGTCCAGTAAGATGGACGCGGCACAGCTTTGCCTTCATAGCGCGCTTCGATATCGGCAATGCGCTTTTCGAAAACATCACGTGCTGGTAATGGACGGGATTGTTCCGATGCCCATGCACCAAGCTGTGATTTGCGGGCACGAGAGGCGAAATAAGCATCGGCTTCTGCGTCAGAAATCAGCTCGACAGGGCCTTCAATCCGAACCTGCCGCCGTAACTTTTTCCAATGGAAAAGCAAGGTTGCAACCGGATTTTCCAAAAGCTCGTGACCTTTGCGGCTGCCTAAATTCGTATAAAAGACAAAGCCGTCTTCATTATGCCCTTTTAACAGCATCATACGCACACAGGGGAATGCCTGTTTGCTGGCTGTTGCAAGCGCCATAGCCGTTGGATCATCGGTTTCGGCTTTTTTAGCCTCATCCATCCAGTCGTCGAACATTTTATGAGGATCTTGAGTCATAATCACAGATCTAACCTTATCCACCCGCCAAGAAAAGCGACTTATCCAATATTTCTATAACTGTTATTGGTTTGGCAGGAGAAGGCTGGAATCTCCATAGGAATAAAAACGGTAGCCTGTTTCGATTGCATGGTTATAGGCTGCCAGCATTTTTTCTCGTCCCATCAGTGCCGAAACAAGCATAAATAAAGTAGATTTTGGCAAATGGAAGTTAGTCATCAGGCCGTCAATTGCCCGAAAACGATAGCCGGGGGTAATGAAAATATCGGTCTCGCCAGAGAAGGGATGCACGACACCTTTTTCATCAGCAGCGCTTTCAACGAGACGAAGGCTAGTTGTGCCTGTCGCAATGATGCGGCCACCTTGTTTTTTGGTTTCGTTAATGGCCTCGGCAGTTTCAGCCGAAATCGCGCCCCATTCGCTATGCATGACATGATCGGCGCTATCTTCGACCTTCATCGGCAAAAATGTACCGGCCCCCACATGCAGAGTAACCTTTGTATGTGTGACGCCTTTTTGCTCTAACCGGCTTAATAAGGCTTCTGTAAAATGAAGGGACGCCGTTGGAGCGGCGACTGCACCTTCTTTTTCAGCAAATATAGTCTGATAATCTTTACGATCCTGCTGATCTGCTGGTCTTTTATGGGCGATATAAGGGGGCAGGGGCATGTTACCTGCCCGTTCTAGTAATAATTCGACGGGTTCTTCACCCAAAAATTCAAAAATGACCGAACCGTCTTCGTCCCGCCGGACAACCTGTCCGAAAACTTCTTGGCCAAAGTCAACGACATCATCGGCTTTTAGCCTTTTGGCATTACGGACGAAAGCGCGCCATTGGCGTAAGCCTTCCCGTTTCACCATATTGGCGCTGATACGAGCCTGATTTTTTTTACCTTCAAGATAAGCCGGAATGACGCGGGTATCATTGAAAATAAGCAGATCGCCTTCTTTCAGAAGGTCAGGCAAATCCGCGACATGATAATCATCCATCCCTTGGGAAGTGACTTGTAACAAACGGGCAGATTCCCGTGGGATAGCCGGTCTTAAGGCAATAGATTCAGATGGAAGTTCAAAGTCAAAAAGATCAACCCGCATAGAAATACATCCCTGTTTTAAGCAGCCATTATTTTTTTTATTATTTTATTGGGGCTGCTGGGCTTCAGGTTGTTCCCCACCAGAAGCATGTGATTTGGCGATCAGTTTCCGCATTGCATTTCGTTGCAATTCTTCTTCTTGCTTTTGCTGTTCTATGCGGTTGGCAGCTTCTTGTTTTTCAATAGCGGCTTTGACTTCTTCTTCTTTAGGAGGCCGAATTTTGTCAGCACCAATAGAGGCTCGCACAATGAGGGATGGATGCGCAGGTGGTTCGCCTTTTTCTACTGCATCGACATATTCCATACCGGAAACCACGCGGCCGATCGGCGTATATTCGCCATCAAGAGAGAAGTTTGGCTGATAAACAATGAAAAATTGGCTGTTGGCGCTGTCTTTATCTTGCGCTCTTGCCATGGAGACTTCGCCTCTGACATGCGGCATGTCGTTAAATTCGGCCTGAACATTCGGCAAGGAAGATCCGCCGCTGCCATCGCCCTTGGGATCACCAGTTTGCGCCATAAAACCGTCGATAACTCGATGGAATTTTAAGCCGTTATAAAAGCCTTTTCGAACCAATGTTTTAATGCGCTCAACACTTTTGGGCGCTTTATCCGGACGCAATTGAATAACCACGCGGCCGCCAGTTGAAAGGTCGAGGTTAAGGGTATTTTCGGGTATCATTTCCGGAATAGGGGGCAGATCAGGCAGAGCTTGCCGTTGTGTTTTTTGAACGACTTTTCTGATTTCCTGAGGCGTTGCGGTTAAATCCGGATCTTTTTCTTTTCCGTGTTTCTGTGCAAGAAGGGGAGCGGCCAGTAAAAAAAACACAAAAATAGCGCTAGTGCTTTTTAAAATACCCTTACGGCGCATACTATAAATATCCTTCTCGACGGTTCACGGCTAACTGAAACAATCACCACCCGCGTTATAGACGGACAAGGCTGCTTTTCAAAAGCCTTGTTGGCACGGTGATCGCGGGTAATCTGCTATAAAAAAAGACAATATGAAAGTGAGTGATTTTGGAATTATGCAAGAGTTGAGATGAAGACAATATTTATAGAAACACCCAACTATCTTTTATTAACTGTTCTGTCTGGGGTTTCTATTATAATTCCAAATATGGCTTCATTCTATAAATCGGGTATTTTATGCTTTGGCCAAAAGCGAAGCCTTCCGTTTTTGCTCCATGGCTTCTTGTAATTTTTCGGCGACATGGGGCGAGACAAAAGGTTTGATATTGCCGTTATAGAAAGCAATTTCTTTCACCAAACGTGAAGCAACAGGCTGTAAAACACAGTCAGCCATAAGAAAAACGGTTTCTATTTTATTGTTTATTTGCTGGTTCATGCCAGCCATTTGATATTCATATTCGAAATCGGCGACCGCCCGTAATCCCCGCAGAATAACCGATGCACTATGGCTTTCGACACAATCCATCAGCAAGGAATTATAAGTAATAACCTCGATTTTGCAGCGGGAAGGGTTTTCGAGAATGTCTATCTCATGAAGAATCATGGATGCCCGCTCTTCGGCTGAAAAAAGCGGCGATTTCCCCGGATTTTCTGCGACAGCAACGATGAGATGATCAAAAATGCGAGCGCCACGCCGGATAATATCGAGATGCCCCAAGGTTACGGGATCAAAGGTACCCGGATAGAGTGCGACCGGCTGTTTTTTCGAAGATTGGGCGTCCATATCACAAAATTTCCTTTCACGGTCCTGACAGCAAAAAAGTGTTAGAAACTTTTTTGCTGTCAAAAGAGGCTAATACGTAAAATTTAGTGATCGCGCGCTACAATATAGCGGGCAATGCTGCGCAGATAGTCGGCTTCTGACCCAAAAACAGAAAGATGGGCAATAGCCTGATCTACCAACGCTTTTGCCTGCGAGCGGGCTTTTTCAAGACCCAATAAGGAAAGGAATGTTGCTTTGCCAGCAGCGGCATCTTTACCGACGGCTTTACCGGCAACGGCTTCATCACCTTCGGCGTCAATCAGATCATCGGCAATCTGGAAAGCAAGACCGATATCACGTGCATAGGCTTTTAAGCGGTCACGGATATCTTTATTCTGCCGTCCCATGATAGCGCCCGCTTCAAGGCAGAAGCCAAACAGAGCACCTGTTTTGAGCTGTTGCAAGCGAGTGATCGTTGGAAGATCAAAAGGTACAGTTGAGGTTTCAGCGGCAAGATCAATTGCCTGTCCACCGACCATACCGTCTTTACCAGAAGCAATTGCCAGAGCCTGAATCAGTTCAAGCCGGACATGGGGATCGCTATGAATTCTTTCTTCTGAAAGAATTTCAAAGGCCAAAGCCTGAAGCGCATCGCCGGAAAGAACCGCAGAGGCATCGTCAAAAGCTTTATGGACGGTTGGTTTACCACGCCGTAAATCATCATTATCCATGCAAGGCATGTCATCATGAATTAAAGAATAAACGTGGATACATTCAATCGCCATACCGACCCGTAAGGCGGCTTCGCGATCAACGTTGAACAAAGCGCAAGTGGCGACCACCAAAAGCGGGCGGAGTCTTTTTCCGCCACCGATCGCCGCATAGCGCATGGCTTCAACCAAGCGACGACGAGGATCTTCAGGAAGAGACAATTGTTCAGCAAAGAGCCGGTCAATATCCTGAGCGACCTGTTCCATCATGGTCTTAAGATTAAGTGCCATATCCATTATTTACTCCGCATCGAAAGGACGAGCGCCTGTTGCCCGTCCGTCCTGATCGAAACTGATCTGTTCGATTTTTGTCTGTGCCGCTTTCAGCCGTGCTTCGCATTGTTTTTTCAATGCATCGCCCTGACTATACATTCGAATAGAATCTTCGAGGGTTGTATCGCCGCTTTCAAGACGACGGACAATTTCTTCGAGCTTTTTTAAAGCTTCCTCGAAACTCAATTCCGATATGGTTTTTTCTTGGCTCATCTTGTTACGATCAGACTTGCTTTTTGACAGATAAAGGCGGTTTTACACCGCCTATTTCTGCTTAAAAGCGGGTCTTTCCCTTATTTCTTGGTAAAAGGATCAACAAAGCCTTTATACTGGCTTTCACCTTCGCTGGCATGAATTTCTTCTGCTGTCCGTTCCTGATTTTCACGTTTACGGTGCAGATAGCGGATCATGGCTTCGCGTTCACCCGCCAAGGTTGCGTCAAAGGGAGAGGTTTCCTCTTCCTTGTCCTTTTCGACCTTAGCCACAATCGCGTTTAATTCGCGCTGCGTCGTTAAACCCAAGGTGACCGGATCTTTGGGAACAATATTGATCATATTGTAATGGGTGCGATTGCGGATTTTGGCAATCGTTTCACGGGTCGTGCCGATCAGTTTTGAAATCTGTCCGTCAGTGACCTTCGGGTGATTGGCAATAATCCATGCAATACCATCAGGTTTGTTCTGGCGCCGTGAAATCGGTGTGTAGCGCGGTCCTTTCGGACGACGATGCTGTTCAGGGGCAACCTGTATAACCAGACGGTAATCAGGGTCTTTTTGACCTTTTTCGATTTCCTCTAGCGTGAGTTCACCGGCACGAACTGGATCACGACCGGCTAGTTTCGTCGCAGCGGTATCATCTGCAATGGCCTGAACTTCAAGGATATGAAGACCACAAAAAATAGCAATCTGTTCAAAACTAAGTGAGGTATTATCGACAAGCCAGGAGGCTGTCGCATGAGGCATAAGCGGCTGGGCCACAGCAAGATTCTCCTGAATATTGCACCCCGTTACGGCGAGGCCTACATAAGAAAAGGGCCACCCGTTGAAGGATGGCCTTGCGTATTTTTTATCCTTACTCTGTCATAGAGTTAAGGGCAAGGCAGATATCAACCTGATCTCTGCCATAGTGTATTTTTTCTATTCACGTGATTATAATTATACTGTTATTGGCAACGATCTTATTGAGATAGCGTAAAATAAAATCTAATTTTAAAGAAATAATATTTTCTATGGAAGTGATTTTTTAATCACTGTGATTTCATTAAAATGAAGAAACTATTCGGTTTTTTCTTTTTTCAAAAAGATTGTTTTTTGTCGATTTTAATTGGATAAATAGCGCCTTGTAATAAGACTGCCTTTCCTAGATTTTTTAAAGACAAGTTAGATGATTTACCTAGACTATCAAGCCACGACCCCGATGGCACCAGAAGCCAAGGCGGCGATGATGCCTTGGTTAGATGGGGGCGCTAATCCGCATTCTTCCCATCGGATAGGGCGAAAGGCGGCGGCGGCGGTTGCCATTGCAGAAGAGCAGATAGCCGCTTTATTGCCTAATGCGGAAGCGGGGCATCTAATCTTTACGTCTGGTGCAACAGAATCCCTTAATTGGGCCATAAAAGGCTTGTGGCTTTCCGATAGGAATAAACGCCGCAAGGTAGTTACGCTCGCGACAGAACATGCCGCAACTTTGGATAGCGTTCGTTATTTAGAGAAATTGGGTGCCGAGGTCATTTTTCTACCAGTCCATAAAAATGGGTTGGTTGATATGGAAAGGGCCGCCGCAGAAATTGATACCGATACTGCCCTTGTGACAGCCATGCTGGTGAATAACGAGATTGGCGTTATTCAGCCCATCACTGAATTGGCCGCTTTGGCGCATAATGTTGGTGCGTATTTTTTATTGGATGCAGTGCAAGGTTACGGTCGCGTAGCGATGCCAGAAACCTGTGATATGATTGCCTTGTCAGCGCATAAAATCCATGGACCTATCGGGGTGGGTGCGCTTTGGTTCAAAAAAGATATCGCTTTACAGCCTCTTTTCCATGGCGGTCATCAGCAAGGCGGGTTGCGGTCAGGGACGCTTAGTCCCGCATTATGTGCCGGTTTCGGGGCGGCGGCTTTTTTGGCAAGGCAAAAACAGGCCGAAGATTTTGCCTATATTTCAGAGCTTTTCGCTGTAGCCAAAGCTGAAATGCCGGATTGGATTATAAATGGTTCTGAGGATATTCGCTGGCCGGGTAATTTCAATATCCACCAAGAAGGTATCGATTCAAGCCGTTTGATCAGTGATACCCGCCAAGTGGCCTTTTCCGCAGGCTCTGCTTGTTCCAGTGGGAATGGTCGTCCCAGCCATGTTTTAAAAGCCTTAGATCTGTCGCAAAAAGCAGTTCGTGGCAGTATCCGCATCGGTTTTGGTCGATATACCACTATAGAAGATTTGGTTACTGGCTTGGGATATATTCGGGAAGCCGCCGAAAAACAGCGCAAGAGTCCTTTTTTCAGTTAGAGAAGATTTTATGTCCGTCACTGTTTTTTTTATTGACCAGACGCAGCACAAAGTCACTTACCAAGCCGAAAAAGGCGATAAGTTATTGGATGTGATCCATAAAGCCGGCTTGCCGGTAGAAGGCACATGTGACGGCGCGTTAACCTGTGCCACTTGTCATGTGATTATTGATGTCGATAATTTTTCTCAACTGGAGGCTGCTTCTGATGTTGAGGAAGATATGCTGGATTTAGCCTTTGATGTAGCACCAACTTCCCGATTGGCCTGTCAGGTCTATTTGCCAGATTGTGAGCATTTTACGGTTTATTTTCCCCAAGATTTTTAAGGGGAATGACGAAAGTCATCCGGCTAAATTTTTAAGTAACACGGTAAATTGACAATTTTTTCGCGGTTACAGTCTTGCCAAGTGGTTCTGAATGTTTCATAGGCGATATTGGAAGTCGGGCGGACGGTGCTGTCGCCAACCCGGTCAGGTCCGGAAGGAAGCAGCCGTAACGAATTTGTATCGGGTCGTTCCGGCTTCCACGTCTTACTATTTTCCTAAAATTTAAATACTTTCATTTGTCGGTTGCGACAACATCTTTCTGTATGGTTTCAGATAGAGATATTCTGGAAGCCTGATGCGGAATTTTCTGTTAAAAAATATTTAAGTCGCTTTATCGTCTTACATTATGCATTAACTTCATCTTATGGTTGATTCTTCCTCTCCGGCAATGCTCTATCGAGTTCTCGCTCGCAAATATCGCCCGCAAAAATTTTCTGATCTGATTGGTCAGGATGCGATGGTGCGAACTTTGGGAAATGCTATCGCCCGAGACCGGTTAGCGCATGCCTTTTTGTTGACTGGTGTTCGGGGTGTCGGGAAAACCTCTACTGCCAGATTGATCGCAAAAGCCCTTAATTGTGTCGGTAGAGACGGCAAAGGCGGGATGACGATCGACCCTTGTGGTGAATGTGAAGCTTGCCGTGCGATTGCCGAAGGTCGCCATATTGATGTGGTCGAGATGGATGCTGCATCCCATACGGGCGTCGATGATATTCGTGATATTGTTGAATCCGTGCGCTATGCTTCGGTATCCGCCCGCTTTAAAGTCTATATTATCGACGAAGTACACATGCTTTCAAAAAGCGCTTTCAATGCGCTGTTGAAGACCTTGGAAGAGCCGCCCGCGCATGTAAAATTCCTATTTGCCACGACGGAAATCAATAAAGTTCCGATTACGGTTTTATCGCGCTGCCAACGTTTTGATTTAAGGCGGATATCGACCGCTACCCTGACCGAATATTTTACTAAAGTTGTCCAGCTGGAACAGGTGGAAGCCGAAGAAGAAGCTTTGGCCATGATTGCCAAAGCCGCCGAAGGTTCGGTGCGTGATGGTCTGTCGATTCTCGATCAGGCAATTGCCCACAGTTCTGGCAGTATTCTGGCCGCTGATGTTCGTGAGATGTTGGGGCTTTCCGATCGTGGAGTTATCAAATCTCTGTTATTGGCCTTGCTGGAAGGGCGCGGGGATAGTGTTTTAGATCATGTTAAAGCCCAATATGATTTGGGTGTAGAACCGGAAGCTTTGCTGCATGGATTGTTGCAGTTAATCCATGCCATCACCCGCAGTAAAATGGGGCGACCCGATAATTTAACGATACATCCCACCGAAGAAGAAAGCTGGTTAGCCGAATTAGGAAAGAAGCTGTCTTTTCCAACCCTTCATCGTTTGTGGCAGCTATTGTTAAAAGGGCATCAAGAAGTTCAAAATGCAGTTTTGCTTTTGGAAGCGGCTGAAATGGCATTGCTTCGGGTGCTTCATGCGAGCCAATTGCCTGATCCTGCGGCGATTATAGCCCAGTTAAAAAAGCAAGAAGCTTTATCTTCTTCACAAAATTCACCGCCATCATCTGAAGATAATCGTTTTCCGTCGCTACCTTCTTTGGTTCGAGGTGATGCGGAAGTCGAAGACGTAAAAAAAAAATCCTTTGAATACGGAAATTTAAATACTCAAAGTGCAAACTCTCCTTCACGGTCTAACGATGATAGCCATCCGTTCATAAGCGCAGACCAGAAAGACAATTCTTCTTCTCGAGAAAGATCAGGCGAATGCACAAGCCAAGAGGAAATGGCGTCTGAAACCGTCCAATTTTTAGAAAAAGAACAGCAAACATCAGACGAAAAGCTACGACTTTATTTTCCGTCGGATTTCGAATCACTGACGGCGATGATTTTCGACAATGGCAATGCGCTGATCAGCCATGGCTTGGGAGATTATGGGCGGTTGATTGAATATGCTCCGCCGAAATTGGCATTGGAAGAAGATAAACACTTTACCCCCGAATTCAGGCAAGAATTATCTTACGCTTTGAAAAATTTGACAGGCCAAGCTTGGACAGTTGATTTTATTCGCGATAGAAAAGGTAAACCCAGTTTTCGAGAGCAGGAAATAGCCCGAGAAGAGGCACGTCAGAGAGCGATTTTGAATGCACCGATTGTTCAAGCGGTTTTAAAAACATTTCCAAATGCCGAACTGGTTCAGCCTGCCAAATAATTTTTCTGAAATTTTTTTTGCATCAGATAAGGGCTCTTTCTAAAGCGAAGAGCACAAGCTAAAATGAAATTTCATAATATAAAGGCTTTGCAATGGATCTCGAACAAATGATGAAGGCAGCTCAAGAAGCTGCCCAGCAAATACAGACCCAGATGGGAGAAGCTCAGGCCAAGCTGGACACGATTGATGTCGAAGGTGCATCCGGCGGCGGTCTGGTCAAAATCAAAGCTACGGCAAAAGGTCGTATTACCGGCGTTGAAATTGATGACAGTTTGTTGGTGCCAGCTGAAAAACAAATGCTGGAAGATTTGATTGTTGCGGCTTGCAATGATGTGAAAGCCAAAGCCGAAGAAGTAAGCAATGGTGAAATGGCAAAAATGACCCAAGGGATGCCTTTGCCGCCGGGTATGAACTTGCCTCTTTAAGCTCAAAAGCGAGATAGGGAAGGGGCATTGCGCCCCTTCCAATTGAAAGAAATTAAAGGCGAGGTAACGTTACGCCTTTTTGTCCCATATATTTGCCTGAACGATCAGAATAGCTGACTTCGCAGGGTTCATTGCCTTGCAAGAACAAGAATTGGCAAGCGCCTTCGCCTGCATAGATTTTGGCTGGAAGCGGTGTGGTGTTCGAAAATTCCAGCGTCACATGACCTTCCCAACCCGGTTCCAAAGGCGTGACGTTGACGATGATGCCGCAACGGGCATAGGTCGATTTACCAAGACAGATAACCAAGACATCTTTGGGAATGCGGAAATATTCAACCGTCCGTGCCAAGGCAAAGCTGTTTGGCGGAATGATGCATACATCGGTTTTTCTATCGACGAAGCTGGTTGAATCGAAATTTTTGGGATCAACGGTGGCTGAATCGACATTGGTGAAAATTTTGAATTCGTCAGCAACACGGGCATCATAACCATAAGAGGATAATCCATAGCTGATACAGCCGTCTCTACGCTGGCTTTCAACAAATGGTTCGATCATTCCCTGTTTTTGAGCCTGCTCGCGTATCCAGCGGTCAGCCATGATCGACATCGTTAATTCCTTTTCTGAAGTCTGCTTAAATGAGATAATTTTATTTTCGGGATGGGATATTCAGATTTTCGGGCCCAAAGCTATGGGGCAGTAGCGTAGATAGTCGATAAGATTCAACCTTTGAGCCTGCTGCAGAAGTGCAATAGACCATCATATCGTAATGACCCATTTGTGCGGCTTCATTTAAAACCTGACGACAACGTCCACAAGGATAAATGATCTCTTCACCAAGAAATTGGCCTTTTCCATCAAATTGGCCTCCACAAATCGCGATCGCTTTGATATTTCCGAGTTGCCCATTGGCATTGGCCGTTGCAACTGCGACCGTTTCAGCACATAGGGTGAGGCCATAGCTGGCATTTTCAAAATTCGTACCGGTAATCACGCTGCCATCTTGTAATAAGAGCGCAGCGCCTACGGCAAAACCCGAATAAGGGGAATGAGATTGTCTGGCGGCTTGGCGAGCTTTATCCACCAGTGATTTCACGGTAGTGTTGTCAGCTTCAATGGCATTTATAGATTCGGACATGAATATGGTATTCTCTTTTTTGAGGGGAGTACTATCCCGAAAATGGCGCATTGATATTACAAAAGATTGAAAAAAGAAGAAGGGCGAATTCTGCATGGTTGCAAATTTAAAAACAGTACCTGCCATGTCAGAAGAGGGCGCTTCTCTTCCTGCTAACCTTGAGGCCGAAGCGGCACTGTTGGGTGCGCTGTTGGTTGATAACCGTTTGGCCGAAGATGTTCAGGTCAAATTGCGGGAAGAGCATTTTTTTGATCCAACGCATCGTCTAATTTACCAGATTATCATGCGTCAGTTAGACCGGAATCAGTTAGCCAATCCGGTCACGATACAGCCTCTGATAGAAAAAGACCCCAGCTTACAAGCCAAGGGGGGAATGAAATATATCTATAATCTCGTCCGAAATCAGACATCCTTGCTGGGTGTTCGTGATTTTGCGACACAGATTTATGAACTGGCCTTGTTGCGGGAATTGGTCAGTGTTGGGCGTGACATGGTTGATAACGCCTTGAATACGCAAGGTGTGATTGACCCCCGATCCCAGATTGAAGAGGCGGAAGCTGCGCTTTATCGTGTGGCGGAATCCGGTATTTCAGAAGGGGGCGTTAAAAGCTTTGCACAGGCGGCGCTGGTCGCGGTGAAAGCGGCTGAAATGGCCTTAAATTCAGGTGCGCATTTATCCGGTGTGACCACGGGATTGGATTCAGTGAATGCCAAAATTGGTGGATTGCATCGTTCCGATCTTCTGATCTTAGCAGGACGTCCAGGGATGGGAAAAACGGCCTTTGCAACGAATGTCGCCTTTAATGCTGCCCGTCGTTTTATGTATGATACGGGCAATGGTATCCCGCCAGAAGAAACGCCTGGCGCGCCGGTCGCCTTTTTCAGCCTTGAAATGTCGGCCGATCAGTTGGCTACCCGTCTTTTGGCAGAACAGTCCGGTTTGTCTTCGGAATCGCTCCGTATGGGGCGCGTCAGTAAGGAAGAATTTCGTAATCTTGCGAGAGCCGCTGCCGAGTTAGAAGAGCTGCCGCTTTATATTGATGATACCCCCGGTCTGACGATTGCCAGTTTGCGGACTAGAGCCCGTCGGTTGAAGCGACGTTTTGGTATCGGCTTATTGGTGGTCGATTACCTGCAATTGTTGCATGGATCGGGTAAAGCCAATGATAATCGTGTTAACGAAATTTCCGAGATTAGCCGAGGTTTGAAAACGTTAGCTAAAGAGCTGGATATTCCGGTGTTGGCGCTTTCACAGCTTTCCCGTGCAGTTGAACAACGCGACGATAAACGGCCTCAGCTGTCTGATCTTCGTGAATCTGGATCAATCGAACAGGATGCCGATATCGTGTTATTTGTTTATCGCGAGGAATATTATCTTCAATCGCGTGAACCGAAACGCCCCGCAGAAGGCAGCGATGCCCTTATTGATGCCCAGGTTGATGAAGAACATCGCAAATGGCAGCAATCCATGGAGCAGGTCTATAACCGCGCGGAATTGATTGTTGCCAAGCAACGTCATGGTGCCACGGGCAAGGTGCGTTTGCGTTTTGAAAGTCAGATCACCCGCTTTTCTGATCCTGTTGACGATTTTAATTCCGAAGATGAATTCAGCTCTTAGTAAAATAAAGTTGATATAATCAAAAATTAAAATAAAACATGGGTAATTGAATGAATAACTATGTAATGTGATATTATAACTTTTGCGGTTTTAACCGTAAAGTGAATGAGAAGCTATGGTCAGCACAATAAAAAATCAGAATGTTAATCCCCATGATGGTCATAATTACACGCATGACCATGCTCATCATGAGCATAATCATGGGCATTCGCATGCGAATGAGATTAATGCCAACAATAGCCGTGGTTTCGGCATAGGTATTATTATCAATCTGGCCTTTATTCTGATTGAAATAGGCTACGGCATTTCTTCGGGATCACTTTCCCTTATTGCGGATGCAGGGCATAATCTTTCTGATGTGCTTGGTTTAGCACTTTCTCTTGCCGCTTTTATGGCTGAAAAATTTAAGCCGACATCCCGCTTTACCTATGGCTATCGATCTTCTTCTATTTTAGCGGCTCTCTTTAATTCGCTATTTCTGGTTATTGCTTGCGGGGCGATTGGATGGGAAGCTATCCTCCGCTTTTCTGAGCCTGTGGATGTGCCAGGTGGCACCATTATGATTATCGCCGGTATCGGCATTATCATTAATTTTGCTACAGCGCTTTTGTTTAGAGATGGCCATGAAGAACTGAACCGCCACGCAGCCTTCCTGCATATGCTTTTGGATGCTTTGGTTTCGGCTGTTGTTGTTCTGTCAGGGCTGGTCATTAAATTGACCGGATGGCATTGGATTGATCCGACCCTTAGCCTTGCGATTGTGGTTGTTTTGTTATGGAGCAGCTGGAGCCTTATCAGACGATCCGTGGCCATGGCGTTGAATGCGGTTCCGCCGTCGATAGATGTCAGTGCGGTTGTTGAACGGCTTGATCAATTGCCGGATGTCGTCAATGTCCATCATCTTCATATCTGGCCGGTAAGCACCAGCGAAACAGCCATGACGGCGCATATTGTTCGTTCTAAAATTCAAAATAATGACGAATTTATCGGGCAGGTGGGCGATATCATGAAAAAAGAATTCGATATCGGTCATGTGACGATACAAATCGAGCATAATGGTTGCGATAACGAAGACGATTGTTAATCGTAACATCTTGATATTTAAACTATAATTGACCTGCTGTCTTATGGTCGGTGAAGGGGCATATAACGTAACAATCGTGCCAATTTTATCACAGTCGGAATAACTACGCCTCGCTATTATTTATTCCGGTTGTGGTGAAAGCGCCTTACCTTTACCGGACGTATTATCCGGCCATTATATGCTTAAAAGGGCTTAACGACCCTGTCTTTCTGGTAATTGAGATCAATTGAGTATAGTGCCGTTATTTCCGCTTATTGGAGGCATATAAGGGGTATATCGTGCAAGATCATAATCAGGTGAATAAAGATAAGCCTGTATTAGTTACCGGTGTTTCCGGATTTGTTGGTTCAGCCGTTGCGCGTTCCTTGGCGCAGCAAGGCTATACAGTGCGGGGTATGGTGCGTTCATCTAGCCCGAAGACCAATATCCGTGACTTTCCCGGCGAAATTGTTTTCGGTGATCTGGATGACCCGCCGTCTTTGAGAGAACCCCTTTCAGGTTGTAGCGCCCTTATCCATGTTGCCGCTGATTATCGGCTGTGGGCGGCTGATCCCAATGAAATTATTCGCCATAATCGTCTGCATACGCAGGCCATTATGACTGCGGCTTTATACCTAGGTATCGAGCGTGTTATTTATACCAGTAGTGTGTCTACTTTGGCACCGGGACATGGAAAGCCCAGCGACGAGAATGCGCCGCTGACGCCTGAAAATGCGATTGGTGCCTATAAACGCTCCAAAGTGGAAGCTGAACGGTTAGTGGAAAAGATGATAAAAGAGCAGGGATTGCCTGCTGTTATTGTCAATCCCTCAACACCGATCGGCCCAAGGGATGTAAAGCCCACGCCCACCGGACGGATTATTATCGAAGCCGCCACGGGCAAGATGCCTGCTTACGTTAATACCGGCCTTAACCTTGCCCATGTTGATGATGTGGCCGATGGTCATGTCAAAGCGCTTGAAAAAGGCGTTATTGGCGAAAGATATATTCTAGGCGGTTATGATGTGCCGCTGGGTATCATGTTGGCTGAAATCGCAAGACAAGTCGGTCGCAAGCCACCTAAAATTGCATTGCCACGCTGGCCACTTTTCCCCTTAGCTTGGGGTGCCGAAGCAGTAGCAAAACTGACCAAGATAGAGCCATTTATTACCAAAGATGCGTTGCGTATGGCTGGATACCATATGTATTTTTCATCGGAAAAAGCCAAACGTGATCTCGGTTATAAAGCGCGTCCTTGGCAGCATGCCATCTCTGATGCCATAGAATGGTTTCGGGCAGAAGGTATGTTGTGATGTTTGCCACGATTCTAGGATTATTATCCCTTAGTATCTGGATTGGTCTTCTGTTTTTTCACGGTGGCTTTTGGTTATGTCGCGAACGGGACGATCGTCCCGTTCCTTCTTTGGATATATGGCCAGATGTTGTCGCCGTTGTGCCTGCGCGTAATGAAGCGGATGTTATTGAGAAAACTATCCGTTCATTATTAATGCAAGAATATCCCGGTAATTTTAAAGTTATTCTGGTTGATGATAATTCCGAGGATAATACGGCCGAAGTCGCAAGAAAAGCCGCGGGGGATTATCCTGAAGGCAAGCTCACTATTTTAAATGGCGAAACCCTCCCAAAAGGTTGGGCAGGGAAATTATGGGCGATTGACCAAGGCATTAAAGCCGCCGGACAGGTGAAATGGTTATGGCTTACGGATGCGGATATCGCACATAGAACCGACACATTAAAAATGTTGGTCGCCCATTCTGAAAAAGAAGGGCTGATTTTTCATTCTTTGATGGCGCGTTTAAGCTGTAATAATTTTGCAGAATGGGCGTTAATTCCGGCTTTCGTCTTTTTCTTTCAGATGCTTTATCCGTTTCGCCACATCAATAATCCGAAGCACAAAACTGCTGGGGCTGCGGGTGGATGCATGTTGGCCGATCGGGTTAGCCTTGAAAAAGCTGGCAGTATTGAGGCTATTCGTCATGCAATCATCGACGATTGCAGCCTTGGTATGATTATGAAAAAGCAGGGTAAGATCCGGCTGTCTTTGACGAACCGTTCTCTTAGCGTTCGGCCATATCTGAGTTTTCGGGAAATTGGCCATATGATTTCCCGTTCCGCTTATGCGCAATTACAATATTCTTCTTTGCTTTTAGCATTAACATTGGCAGGGATGAGCCTTGTCTATCTGGTACCGCCTATTCTGTTTTTTTTGACACATGGTCTGTCTGCATGGGTAGGGCTTACCGGATGGGTAATGATGGCGCTTGCCTTTCAACCGATTTTACATTTTTATCACCGCTCCCCTCTTTGGGGCATAGCACTTCCCTTAATCGCGATCTTTTATAGCTGTGCGACATTTTTTTCTGCCGTACATGTCTGGCAGGGGCGAGGTGGAATGTGGAAGGGGCGTGCGCAAGCACGTATAGGTCTGTGAGTATCAAAACACAAAATAAGCTAAATGCGGCCGCTTTGGTCTCTGGCAAAGGGCATCAGGATGAAAATTTTCCGGTGGCCTCTTTTCTAATCAGTCCGGAATATCGGCCTATTATTATGGCTTTCTATCAGTTTGCCCGCCAAGCTGATGATGTTGCCGATAATGTGACAGCCAGCAAAAAAGACCGTCTGTCTGTCCTTGAGGATATGCGCAGCAGTTTAACTGGTGAAAGCCAGAGCGAACCCGATGCTGTTATCTTGCGCCAGACTTTGTTAACGCATGATCTGGAGCATACGATTACGCATGGTTTGGATCTGTTGGAAGCGTTCCGTCGTGATGTATCTGTAAATCGCTACGAAAACTGGGACGCCTTAATGGATTATTGCCGTTATTCGGCATCTCCGGTCGGGCGTTTTGTTTTGGATGTGCATAAAGAATCCCGCAATCTTTGGCCTTTGAATGATGCGTTGTGCACGGCATTACAGGTTATCAATCATCTTCAGGATTGCGGTAAAGACTATCGCATGATGAACCGGATTTATATCCCGAACGATATCATGGAAGCCGTCGGAGCGACAGCTGCTGATTTAGGTTGTTTCCATGCGTCTTTGGCTTTGCGTCAGGCAATTGAAACAACAGCTTTAAAAACGCAATCGCTTTTGAAACGGTCTTCCGGTTTTTCGGCGGCTATTCATGATCGGCGTTTGGGTGTTGAAGTTGCGGTTATTCAGCGTTTGGCAGAAAGCCTAACGGCATGCTTGATTAAGCATGATCCGTTATCGGAACGGGTTCATCATAACAAAGTAGAAACCTTGGGCTTAGCTTTTGTCGCAGCAGCAGGGAGACTATTTTCTTAATGACTTCGGCCACTAAAGAGATTCTGCCCGCAAATGTTTCCGAGACTTCATCGGAAATGCAAGCTTCGAGTAGCGGTGCAAAAAGTAGCAGCTTTTACATCGGCATGCGGGTTTTACCCCCCGCCGAACGGGAAGCTATGTATGCTATTTATAGCTTCTGCCGGCAGGTAGATGATATTGCTGACGATTTGGAAGGCAGTCAGGACGAAAGAAAGCAAGCGCTTGAGCAATGGCGTCATGATATCAATGCGCTTTATGCCGGAGAGCCTTGTGGACAGGCTGCTTTTCTAAAGGAGCCGGTTGCACATTTTCATTTGAAGCAGGATGATTTTATTGCCGTTATTGACGGCATGGCCATGGATTTAAATGGCCCGATCGTCTTTCCGGACGAAGCCACGCTTGATCTTTATTGTGATCGGGTTGCGTCAGCGGTCGGTCGCCTGTCTGTTTATGTTTTTGGCATGAATCCTGATATAGGTGAGACCTTGGCCTATCATCTGGGTCGGGCATTACAGTTAACCAATATCTTGCGTGATATTGATGAAGATGCCGAAATTGGTCGCTGTTATTTGCCACGGGAACCGCTTGAGAAAGCAGGTATTCCGCTTGATGTCAGTAAAGTCTTGTCTGATCCCAGACTGGATAAGGTCTGCCGTGATATTGCTTGGCAGGCCGAGGGACATTACGCGGCATCGGATCATATTATTCATGGCCGCCCGAAAGGCCATTTGATAGCGCCACGTTTGATGGCGGCGGCTTATTCAGCGCTTTTGCGTAAAATGTTGGCACAAGGGTGGAAAAGCCCCCGCAAGAAGGTCAAACACAACAAACTTGCCCTATTGTGGACTTTGCTCAGATTGAAGGTGACTTCATGAGTGTAACGCATATTGTCGGTGCTGGTTTAGCCGGACTAGCCGCCGCCGTGGCTATTACCCATGCAGGGGGGCGCGTCAAAATATACGAAGCCTCCTCAATGGCAGGCGGACGGGCGCGTTCCTATCATGATAAAAAGCTGGATATCGAAATTGACAATGGCAATCATATGCTGTTGTCAGGCAATCATTCAGCGGCAACCTATCTGAAAAGGATAGGGGCAGAACATAACTTTAAAAGCCCAAAACAGGCGGCGTTTTCTTTTTGTGACCTGAGTGACAAAGAACGCTTTACGATTAAGTTAAGCGATGGCTTGCTGCCATGGTGGGTTTTACGCCCGAATAGCCGTGTGCCGCATAGCAAGATTAAAGAATATTTTGGATTGTTGTCTTTATTATTGGCCGATCATGACGCCAAAATAGGCGACATTATTCCCGACAATACGGCCTTGTGGCATAAGCTTCTGGATCCCTTTTTTGTTTCGGTTCTCAATACACCGGCAAAAGAAGGTGCGGCTTGTCTGGCGGCAGCCGTTATTCGGGAAACGCTGATAAAAGGGGGCAAAGCCTGTATTCCCCGTATCGCTTATCCGAATTTGGCCAGTAGTTTTATTGATCCTGCGCTTCTCTATCTGAAAGGGAAGGGTGTTGAGGTCGATTTTCATCATCGCTTACGTCAGATCCATTTTTCGGGTCAGGATGTTGAAGCACTGGAATTTGCCCATCAGGAAATAAAGCTGGAAAAAGGGGATAAGGTTATTATCGCCTTGCCCGCATGGGTTGTTCAGTCTTTGTTACCGGATATTGAGACACCTGATAAATATCAGGCCATTATTAATGCCCATTTCCTGATGACGCCTACGGCCGCGATGCCGCATATTATGGGTGTCGTTGGCGGCACGGCCGATTGGATTTTCACTTTTGAAAACCGGATATCGGTCACGATTAGTGCAGCCAATCACTTGCTCGGTCTTGAAAAAGAAGAGCTGGTAAAGCGTATTTGGGATGATATTCAGGAAGTCCATGCATTCAAGAAAGAAATGCCTGCATGGCAAGTTGTAACCGAAAAAAGAGCGACATTTGAGGCTACGGTTGAACAAAATAACCGTAGACCTCCAGCCGTTACGCCATGGAACAATCTGTTTCTGGCTGGAAATTGGGTGAGAACTGGTCTGCCCGCGACCATCGAAGGTGCCATTCGTTCTGGCCAGACTGCGGCTGACTTAATTTTATCCAATTGAATTTCAGTAGAGAGCTAAGACATGACTGTATCGACTTCTTCTGTTCCCCCTCTTAGCAATTTATCTGATGAGGTTGAGCCGATTATCCAAAAGGCTGCCGATGCCCTTCTTAAAAACCAGCAGAAGGATGGTCATTGGGTTTTTGAACTGGAAGCCGATGCAACTATTCCCGCCGAATATATCCTTTTAAGGCATTATTTGGGTGAAGCCGAAGATTTGGAGATGGAAGCGAAAATAGCCCGCTATTTACGCCGTATCCAAGGTGATCATGGCGGGTGGCCGTTATTTTATGGTGGTGAATTCGATTTAAGTGCCACGATTAAAGCCTATTTTGCGTTGAAGATGATCGGTGATTCTCCCGATGAGCCGCATATGCTCAGGGCAAGAACCGAGATTCTGTCACGCGGTGGCGCGATCCGAGCCAATGTCTTTACTCGCATCCAATTAGCCCTTTTTGGGGCATTATCATGGGAACATGTTCCCCAAATGCCAGTGGAATTGATGTTGATGCCGGATTGGTTTCCGGTTCACATCAACAAGATGGCTTACTGGGCAAGAACGGTTTTAGTACCTTTATTGGTGTTGCAAGCGTTAAAGCCAGTTGCCCGGAACCCTCGTGGTATTCTGGTGGATGAATTATTTATTCCGGGATTGAAGACAGCGCTTCAGGAAACGGGCGACCCGATGTGGCGGCGCTTTTTCTATACGCTGGATAAGGTTTTACATAAGGTCGAACGTTATTGGCCGAAAAACATGCGTGCCAAGGCTATTCATAGCTGCGTCCATTTTGTCACCGAGCGGTTGAATGGTGAAGACGGCTTAGGGGCTATTTACCCTGCGATTGCCAATAGCGTCATGATGTATGATGCCTTGGGATATCCCGAAAACCATCCTGAAAGAGCGATTGCCCGTAAAGCCGTCGAGAAATTGATGGTGCTTGATGGCACTGAAGATCAAGGCAAAGAAGAAGTTTATTGCCAGCCTTGCTTATCCCCGATTTGGGATACCGCATTAGTCGCCCATACGATGTTGGAAGTCGGAGGCGATGAGGCTGAAAAATCAGCCGTTGCCGCACTTAACTGGTTAAAACCGCAACAGATTTTGGACGTCAAAGGCGATTGGGCATGGCGTCGTCCTGATATCCGACCGGGTGGATGGGCATTCCAATATAGCAATGATTACTATCCCGATGTTGATGATACTGCGGTTGTTACCATGGCGATGGATCGCGCTGCAAAATTACCCGATGTCAATGACAGCTTTGAAGAAGCCAAAGCCCGCGCCATGGAATGGACGATCGGGATGCAAAGCGATAACGGCGGATGGGGGGCCTTTGATGCCAATAACAGTTATACTTATCTGAATAACATCCCCTTTGCTGACCATGGGGCTTTGTTGGATCCTCCAACGGTCGATGTTTCTGCTCGTTGCATTTCAATGATGGCACAGGCTGGTATGACGCTTGAAGATGCCAAAATGAAGGCCGCCGTTGATTACATGCTGAAAGAGCAGGAAGAAGATGGCAGCTGGTTTGGGCGTTGGGGTGTTAATTATATCTATGGCACATGGTCAGCGCTTTGTGCTTTGAATGTGGCCGCAGTGCCTTACGATCATGTTTCTATCCGCAAGGCTGTCGGTTGGTTGAAGGCCATTCAGAATGAAGATGGTGGCTGGGGCGAAAATTGCGACAGCTATGCCTTGGATTATAGCGGATATGAGCCGATGGCTTCGACTGCTTCGCAAACGGCTTGGGCATTATTGGGACTAATGGCGGTTGGTGAGGCCAATTCCGAAGCCGTGGCTAAGGGCATAAAATGGCTTGCCGAAAATCAGGATGATAAAGGCCTGTGGAACGAAGACTATTATAGCGGCGGTGGTTTCCCCCGTGTTTTCTATCTTCGTTATCATGGATATTCTAAATATTTCCCGCTTTGGGCTTTGGCGCGTTATCGTAATTTAAAGAAAGCCAACCAGCCTATCGTGCATTACGGTATGTAAATATTCTTTTTATAACTTATTAGTAATGAAATAAGGGTAAAGCAAAATGCGGCTGATTTTTTCAGCCGTATTTTTTTATATCATCATTTTATCTGAATAAAATATTCTGATAGTTATTTGGAATATTATTAAGGAAAAAATATGCTGAACCACATACTTGCTGTGACCGGAATAGATCGTGAAGCACGGGCAGCAGCGCAATGTGAGAAAGTATTATCATTGGCAGGCGGTGGAAATAGCATCCGTCTGGAAGATTCTCTGCGTCGGATTATGCAGGGCAATACGATTTCTGGCCTTGTCAGTTTTGGGTTGGCTGGTGCCTTGGATCCCGATTTAAAAGTTGGTGATTGGGTGGTTGGCACCCATTTAACCGGTAGTTTTGAGGCCGATTGTAATTCTGAATGGCAAGCTTCGCTTGAGAAAGCATTTCCTAATCTGAAAAAAGGCATATTTTATTCAGATGGTAGTTTGGTTTCTGATATCGGGCAGAAAAAGCAGATACAGGAAAAAGAAAAGGCTATTGCGGTTGATATGGAATCCCATATCGTTGCCCGAATAGCCGAAGAATATCATTGTCCATTTATTATTTTAAGAGTGATTTCAGATCAGGCCGATCACATGTTACCTCCGGCCTTTTCGGTCGCGATGCAACCCGATGGAAGTATTGCTATTCCGGCCTTACTGAAATCACTGTTATGCAGACCAAGTCAATTGCCTGCTTTCGTCACTACCGCACGGGCAGCAACGAAAGCATTAAAGGAATTAGGCCGCGTCGCTTTCATCTTTGGAGGTAGCCTCGGCTTCCCTGATTTCAGCTAAACGCTGCTGAACATGGTCAGAGAACACGTCTTTTGCACGACGCTGATGAGCAAGGCTGATTTCCGGTGCCATAGCGCCTTCAGTTTTAACACCCTTTAACGCAACCATAGCGGCTTTCAGCGGATGACGAATGGTGTCGATAACAGCCGTGGCCTCGAAGCCGGAATGCACCATGCAATCCTGACATTTTTCATAATTGCCGACGCCATAATCATCCCAAGCGGTGTTTTCCATCAGCTCTTTAAAGCTTTTGGCGTAGTCTTCACCCAAGAGATAGCAAGGACGCTGCCAACCGAAGACGGTGCGGGTCGGGTTACCCCAAGGGGTGCATTTATAGGTTTCGTTACCAGCCAAGAAGTTCAGGAACTGAATGGACTGGTTGAACGGCCATTTATGCCCTTTACCCAAACGGAAGATGTTACGGAATAATTTCTTCGTGGTCGTCCGGCTCAGGAATTCATCCTGATTGGCGGCGCGTTCGTAAGCATAGCCCGGAGAAACCGTGATACCGTCGATACCGATAGCCTTCATACGGTCAAAGAATTTAGCCGTCCGTTCCGGATCTGCATCATTGAAGAGGGTGCAATTGATCGAAACCTGAAAGCCTCTTGATTTCGCAAGACGGATCGCAGCTTCGGCCGTTTCATAAACACCATCTAAGGAAACCGAGCGGTCGTGCATTTCTTTGTCGCCATCGAGATGGATCGACCAAGTGAAATTCGGACGGGGTTCATACTGATCAATCTTCTTTGCGAAAAGCAAAGCGTTGGTGCAGCAAATAACGAATTTGCCTTTATCGAGCGCGCCTTTAACGATTTTCGGCATGTCACGATGAAGCAAAGGTTCGCCACCAGCGATAGAAACCACGGGAGCGCCACATTCATCAATGGCTTCCATGCATTCGTCATAAGACAAACGCTGGTTCAGGATTTCTTTCGGATAATCAATCTTTCCGCAGCCCTGACAAGCAAGGTTACAGCGGAAAAGAGGTTCAAGCATTAAAACCAAAGGATAACGCGTTGTCCCTTTGATATGATTACCTACAATATAGGAACCAATCCGTAAAACTTGACTTAAAGGAATACCCAAGGCTCAAGCCTCCTGTTCTGTATCGTTAGAAAGACTGTCCGCTTCTTTTGAAGCAGCAGTTTTATTGTCCAAATTATTATGTGCCGCGTTGCGGGCTTTCAAATGGCGCAGCGTTGGCGGCAAACGGAAAGCGATTTTTTCTTCAACACCAGCAAGCTGTTCTACGGTCACAGGCCCCAAGGCACGAATAGCGGTGATAACGCTTTGCACCAGCTCTTCCGGTGCAGAAGCACCAGCCGTTAATCCGACGGTATTGATACCTTCAAACCAGACAGGATCAATTTCACTGCCGTCAGCGATCAGATAGCTGGGAAGGCCTTCTTCCAATCCGATTTCACGCAAACGGTTGGAATTCGAGCTATTGGGCGAACCCACAACCAGAATAAGGTCGGATTTTTTGCAAAGGTCTCTGACCGCTGCCTGACGATTCTGCGTTGCATAGCAGATATCAGACGTGTCAGGTCCGATGACATCCGTGAATTTCTGGCGCAATGCAGCGATAACCGAACGGGTATCATCTACAGAAAGCGTCGTTTGGGTAATGAAGGCGACGGGCGTATCTGCCGGAATATCAAGGCTGGCAACCTGTTCGGCTGAACCGACGAGATGCACCGGCCCATCTATTTGGCCTAAAGTCCCTTCAATTTCAGGATGACCGGCATGACCAATCAAAATCAAAGTGCGTCCATGTGATAGATAACGCCGTCCCTGTGCGTGAACCTTGTTCACGAGAGGGCAGGTTGCATCGACCACAGGCAAGCCTCGCTGTTCGGCTTCTTCCTGAACGGTACGGGCAACACCATGTGCGCTGAAGACGGTGACTTCGCCAGAAGGGACTTCGGAAAGTTCTTCGACGAAAACAGCGCCTTTTGCCTTCAGGGTATCGACAACATGGCGATTATGGACGATTTCGTGGCGGACATACACGGGTGCTCCGACACGGTCTAATGCCTGATCGACAATTTCGATAGCACGGATCACGCCTGCACAGAAGCCGCGCGGTTGAGCCAGTATGATTTTTATCACAAACAGTCCCGATTTTGGATGTTCTTAATTCTAGACATTTAAGTCTAATCTGTCAGAGCGCTGTAACTATTTTATAGATAATTCTAAAGCAGATAACGCATAATGTAGCACAAAGACGGCATATTTCGTGTGAATTATGTATAAAAAACACAGTATTTTCTGTGGTCGTGGCCAAAAATGGAAACTCAACCTTTTTTTTGACGTTTTTTTTCATCAAGGCATAACGAAGCATTTTTTGTGAAGGATTAGATAAAAAGTTCTAAACCGTCGATGAGTGATAGAAAGAGAGCTTTTAAAGGCGTTATTGTTCTTTCTCCATTCATTAGATGCTTCTTAAAAAAGACATATCAAACCAGGGAAGAAAGCCGACGGGAAAATCAGGATATTACATTTTCATTATTTCTCCCATGTTTATAAATGGGGAATAGTTTTAAAATGTGGAATCGTATTTTGCCTCTTTCCATATTCATTTGAATTGAAGAGTAGGATTTTTTATGGCTTTAAAATTAAAGAATATATTACCCGCTATTTTGGTGACGGTAGCGCCGGTTGCAGCCTTTGCCCAAGCGAGCGATCCTGCCGCCACCCAAATTGACGCCTATCACAATGCTATTATCGAAATCATGAAACAGGGTAAGACCCTTGGTATCACGGGCCGGATAACGCGCTTTGAAACCTTGGTGCATGATTATTACGATATGTCGACCATGACTTCTTTGGTTGTTGGATCAGGCTGGGCTTCGGCTTCTCAGGCCGATCGGGCGCAGGCTATTGCCGCCTTGGAACATCACAGTGCCGTCATGTTAGCCAGCAATTTTGTCAGCTATGGTGGTGAGCAGTTTAAAACCGAATTGCCGGTAACCAGCCGTGGATCAGATAAATTGGTACGGGCAAGCATCACGAGCGATAAGCTTATTTACCGGATGCGCTTTAGTCAGGGAAAATGGAGAATCGTTGATATTATTTCGGATGGTGTCAGCCAGTTGGCTGTTCAACGTGTCGATTTCTCTTCAACGGTTGCGTCTAATGGTATTCCGGGGCTGGTTCATAAATTGGCAACGATTGATGCCAAAACAATGAAATAACTTTTATGAAACTTTTAGGCCGGAACTTTTTTAAAGATCCGGCTTATTTTTTTTAGTATCCGCACTTAATCGGGCAGCCAAGACTTCAAGTGGAATATGCTTGACGGCTTCTAGGCGATCATCAGCCTGTAAAATATCGGCGATAATCGCAAGTCTTTGCGTGATATGGTCGAAATTCTGTAAAACTGAGACGTGGTTTTCGACGACATAGCTATCGCCGCATAATACCACGGAAAGATTTTCGACATCATGCCGAACCAAAGCAACTTCCGCCGCCAGTTTTTTGAATAAAAGGGTCGTTGCCCGATTATTTCGGCACATGTCTCCGGAACAGGGACGAGCCTGTTCCGGATTGAGAAAATTTTTGTCCAATTTTACTTCTGACATTTAGCAAGAACCAAAGAGGCGATATCGCCGATAGCGACCTCCTGATCGATTACTTTTGCATCACGAGCAGCGCGCGGAGCATCGCCCGCAATGGCGGTTTCTTGATCCTGTGCAAAGGTGAAGGCACCGCTTGCTTTCAATGGCTTCATACCTGCGACACCGTCATCACCAACGCCGGTCAAGATCCCTGCGACCACATCATCTTTGGCCGTTTTAGATAAAGCCGCAAATAACAGGCTTGCGCTGGGACGATGACCCTGAACAGGTTCTTTCGGCAACAGGCGGATCGTTGGATCTGGCCAGCGGTCAATAACCACATGGTTTTTCGTGTCGCTGGCGATATAGATTATGCCTTGCTTTAATTTGGCACCATCTTTGGCCAGTTTTACCTGAGGTTTGATCGCAGAGCCCAAACGAGTCAGATAAATTTCGGTGAAGCTTTCGTCCAAAGGCTGGACAATAATAGTCGGGGGACAGTTAGCCGGAAATTCTGGCAAAATATCAAGCATAGCATCAACACCGCCCGTTGAGGTGGTGAGCGCGATCATTTTACCGTTCCATTCCAGCGCTTCTTTTGCAACTTTACGCTGTCTGGTTTTTTTCCGGATTTTACCGCCAGCGGCTGCAACAATCAGCTCGGCAAGTTTCGGCCCCAGCTTTTTAAAAACTTCCAGAGTGACGTTCTGTGGTTTTGGGAAACATTCAAAAGCGCCCAATTCCAAGGCGCGCAGTGAAATTTCTGCACCACGTTGGGTCAGCGTGGAAAGCATGATGACCGGCATTGGCCGTTCTTTCATGATTTCCTCTAGAAATTCGATACCGCTCATTCCAGGCATTTCGACATCAAGCGTAATGACCTGGGGTGATAATTCCGTAATACGTTCCCGTGCTTCATCCGCATTCGCCGCGACGCCGACAACCTGAATATTATCAAAGCTGTCCAACACCTCGGAAAACAGGGTGCGCATGGTGAGAGAATCATCAACAATTAAAACGCGAACAGGATCGCTCATTCCGTATCCCTTTTACTGATTTTAAAACGCTCGTTACATGAAAAAATCTGGTTCAATTTGAAGCAGTTATTCAAAATCGATATTTTAAAATCCTAGTTTAATGCCTATCGTTTGATAGTGAGTTTAATATCATAAAGTCTAAAATATGCTTAACAAAATCGGTTTTTGCCCTTTAGTTTCAAAACTATGCCGCTATGTTTTTTGTGAAAAAAGCGAGTAATTTTTATAAAAAATCATATGGTTTTTTAAAATTTAAAATAGCCACATGAATAAAAAACCGATTTCTCCAAAACGGACTTTTAAAGTAAAATATTTTTTATAATAATAAAAATATATTCTTTTAAAATAATGTAAAATTAACTGTATTTTTGAGGATTAAGAAGAGAATCTACATCAACGACTAAAGCGGTTTTCCCTTCTTGTAAAAAAGCGACTCCACTAATACCATGCACCGGCTGGAAATTTTTTTCGAGACTTTGTACCAAAACTTGCCGCTGACTATCCAAAGCATCGACAATAATCATGACTTCGGGCTGATGAATCGCCTGATCAATCCGGATCAGGATTTTTCGACCTTCCTTAAAAGAGTCTTGGGTGAAAGTTTCTTCGCCCAACAAAGCGGATAACGCAATCGCAGGAAACCATTGATCCCGTAATTGGATCATGGATTGTCGTTCATCGACCCAATGGATGTCTTCCGCATGGACGGCGATGCTTTCGACAATATCGGAAATCGGCAGAATATAGCGTTGTTCTTTGACTTTGACGATTAAACCTTCAACCATGGTTTGGTTGAGCGGTAAAAGCAGAGTGACACGCGTACCTGAATGAGGTGCGGCATAGATGCGAATTTCGCCTTTTAATGACTGAATAATGTGTTTTACGGTAGAAAAACCACTTTTTTCTTTATGCTGATAGTCACTGTCGAAATTCTGCGCTTCTGTTTCGGCAGAAGCATCCTTATCTGCAATTATCCCGTATTTTTCGGCAATTTTAATGAGTTTTTCCCACAAAATACCACGCCCGTCATCAGAAATGACGATTTTTAAACGGCTGGCATGATAGCGAGCTTCCAATCGGATGTGGCCTTCACGGGCTTTGCCGATTTCCTGTCGCTCTTTTGCGTCTTCAATACCGTGAAAGGCGGCGTTATCGACGAGTTCCAGCAGGGCTTTTCCAAGCTGGATAACAATGCGTTTATCTATTTTTGTTTCTGAACCGATCATCGAAAAGGCAATGAATTTACCGCTGTCGGTAAAACGTTGTTCAATAATTGAAATGATCTGCGAAAAAAGTGGCTCAACTGTTTGGGTTTGAAGCGCCATCGCATAATTATTAGCGGCTTGAATCAGTTGATCCAGCTTTTCAAGCGCGTTGACCCGACCAGCATTTTCAGAAGAAAGCGAGCTAAGACTTAATTCTGAGCGGACACTCAACATTTCGTGGAATATGTCGAAAAGATTATCCAGCTTTTCGGGATTAACCGGAATATGGGGAGCGAGACTACCTTCGACATGAAGGCTATCATCTGTAAAATTGGGTTGCAGCCGTGTTAAAGGATCATCGGCTATTAAAGCTGAATTTGCATGGGATGTTATTTTTTGGTTATCGGTGGTCGGTTCATCACCAATTGTCTTAATCGCATATTGAGAGGAATGAGCAGTTGCGTTCTTTAATTCCTCTTCAAGTTGGATATGGTCTAGCGGTGTCTGTCCAGAGGCAACGGCTAGAATATAACGCTCAATCGTATCAAAACTACGTTGGACTAGGTCGATTAAAAACAGATTTAAGGCGAGGCGATCATTACGGATGGCTTCGATCAGTTGTGCCAGTAAAAAAGTAAGCTGCACCAAAGGCTTTTCGCCATCACCTGCCGCTTGGTTATTGAGTTCCTTTATCGCCATTTCCAGACGCAACAGACATTTGCTGTCATAAACGCCAGCCTGACAGGCTCTTAGGTCATTCTCGATAGTTTTTTTTTGGCCTTGCCATAAAGTAAACAGTTTTTTTTCGGGCTGCGTCATAAAATAGTATATTCCCCGAAAGAACGTCTGATGGTTCCTGTTACTCTGGAACCCTATAGAATCGATATCCAGAAAATAGCTAGAGTTAGTGCATCTATATTATTGAATTATACATCAAAATCGGAAGGCACGCTGGTAAATTTTATCCATCCAGTCAAGGATGGAATAGTAATGCCGGATTATATTTGACGTTTTTTATTTATGTTTTGATCTCGTTATAAAATCCGGCAAGATTTAATTTGTCTTTGCATCGGCCCCTAGATGGAAGCGTTCCAAAGCGGTTCCCAGCAAATCAATGGCATCGACAATATTGCGAGAGGCTTCGGTTGATTGTTCGACAATAACACCGCCTTGCTGGGTGATTTTTTCAGTATCTTTGACCATAGCCGCGGCATTATGCAGATCTTGCGATTGGGATACCGCCGATAGTGAAATATCATGCGCTTGTTGATTAACGGTTTCGATACTCTGAATAATTTCTTCGAATGTTTTTCCAGTATTTTCGACATGGTTTTTAGTGGTGCTAAGCTGTTTTAGGCTCCCTTCAATAAGGGTTTTTATGCCTGCAGCCGCTTCAGCAGAACGTTGTGCCAATGCCCGCACTTCATTTGCCACAACGGTAAAGCCTCGTCCGGCTTCGCTGGCTTTCGCGGCTTCGATGCTAGCATTCAAAGCTAAAAGATTGGTTTGAAAGGCGATATCATCAATCAAGATGACGATATTGGAAATCTTCTTTGAAGAGGCGGATAAAATTTCCATGCTTTCGATAGCTTCAGAAGCAATACGACCGCCTTCACCGGCCTTCACCCGTGTTTGTTCAATCGATTTGCTCACATCCCTTGCGCGGGATGCGGTTTTTTCTGCGGCATCTGCGATCTGACTCATCGTCGAAGTCGCATCCCCCAGCGCTTGAATCTGATGCTGGCTGGAATCTGTCAGAGATCGCGTAAAACGCCCAATATTATGTGCTTCCGAACGCGCATTATTGGCGATTGTAACGACTTTGGCGATGGTGCCGGCTAGACTGGAGCGCATATTAGCAAAGTCATTGGCAATGGCGGCGTAATTTTTCGGGATATGTTCAAGAACAACATCGAAATTTTGTTCAGCCATCTGATTAAGCGCTTTACTGAGGCTTGTCAGAATGGTGTTCCGTTCTTGGCGTTCATAGTCGAGGTAATTCGACAGAACGATTTCAATATCAAGTAATGTTAATTTGACTAAAGAGCCTATTGTTTTGGCTAGTTTTTGATGCAGCAAAAAGCCACCCGGTGCGCCCTTTATCGCCCGCGTAATCAGTTGTTCCAAATTGATCGCATAAGCACTGATATAATAGGTGGGGGTAACCCCTATCTGTGCATGGATCGCGCCAATTTTTTTAGAATTTTCTGCGCTTTGTTGATTTAAGGGTAAAGAAAACCAAGCCGTCCAATGGGCGAGCTGTTTCTTTTTAGCCTTATCAATTCCAGCTTTGCTTTTAAAAAAAGAGTGTGCTGATGTTCGGTTCAGATGGTCATAAAGATAATCGAGGGTTTTTAGCCCATAACGCCCAATTATTTTTTTAAGCGCAGGAAAATTTTTGTAGTCATTTTCAGTGACGTTGAATAATTTTAAACGTTCCTTGAAATCTTCAGCCACGCATAATCCTTAAATTGGAAATTATTCCGTCTGCCGAACAGCATGTCGTGAGGCATTTGATGCGTCATTCGGACATGAACATACAGCGTCTATATTCCTACGGCATATATTGAAAAATTTACATTCATTTTGAAACAAAAAGGGTGCCAAAATGGCACCCTTCTTTATCTTTTACTTTATAAATTGTTTTATAAAGTAAAAAGGTTTTAACGTTTGGAGAACTGGAAGCTACGACGTGCTTTTGCACGGCCGTATTTCTTACGTTCAACCGCACGGCTATCACGCGTTAAGAAGCCTGCTGCCTTCACAGTAGAACGCAGGGTCGGTTCGTAACGGGTCAAAGCCTGTGAAATGCCATGCTTTACAGCACCGGCCTGACCGGAAAGGCCACCACCGGTGACAGTTGCGACGACATCATACTGGCCACGACGTTCGGTAACGTCGAAAGGCTGGTTGATAACCAGACGCAGGGTCGGACGAGCGAAGTAAACTTCCTGATCACGACCATTAACGACGATCTTGCCGCTGCCTGGCTTGATCCAAACGCGGGCGACGGCGTCTTTACGACGACCGGTTGCATAGGCGCGACCCTGAGCGTCTAAAATCTGCTCACGCAGGGGAGCTGGTTCGACAACGTCTGCTTTTTTCTCAACAACAGCTTCGGTTACTTCAACAGAAGGGGTTGCTGCACCAGCATTCGCTGCGCCGGCTGCTGCCAGATCAGCGAGGTCAGAAAGAGATTGACGATGATCAGCCATCAGGCACCCACCTTATTTTTACGGTTCATAGCCGCAACATCAAGAACTTCAGGATTCTGAGCCGCATGCGAATGTTCCACACCGGCGAAGATACGGAGGTTACGCATTTGCTGGCGACCTAAGGGGCCACGAGGAATCATGCGTTCAACCGCTTTTTCCAATACACGTTCAGGAAAACGTCCACCCAATACTTTGGCAGGGGTGGTTTCCTTGATACCACCAGCATAACCGGTATGCTTGTAGTATACTTTTTTCTGCATTTTACGGCCGGTAAAACGCACTTTATCCGCATTGATAACAACGACATTGTCGCCGCAATCAATATAAGGGGTAAAGCTCGGTTTGTGCTTGCCGCGCAGGATATTAGCGATAATCGTTGCGACACGACCAACAACTAATCCTTCAGCATCAATCAGATGCCATTTTTTTTCGACGGTTGCAGGCGTTGCCGGCTTCGTCGTTTTCATGAGCGCCTTCATGGGCTCTTGTTCCTCATATGGCTAAAAATTCGTAAAATTGCGGAGATTCCTGTGTTCAGCAGGAAAACCGACTATTGAAGGCAGGTGAATACAGTCTAGGCCGTAATAGTCAAGAAGAATAAGGGTTTTTAGAGTGGTACTATAATACCACGGCAAATATTTCTGGCCTTTTTACCCCGAAAGCTATTCATTTCCGATCATACTCAAGCGGTAAAATAACCCACGTTATGTTGTAACATATATAATAAAGTCCCATATAGCGCACAGACCAGAGCATCTTCCGCAAAAGTTAAGGGATGCCTTATAAAACTTTAGGACAAAGAGATGATAAAGCGAATTTTCCGATCACATTGGTTAGATCGTATCGCTGTTGTGCTTTCGGGTTTATGCGCTATCCACTGTTTTGGTGGATTATTTCTTTTGCTCTTTTTATCCGAGGTATCCGATCGGCTGAGCGACCCGCGCATTCATGAAATCGGTTTGGGGTTGGCCGTTCTTTTCGCTGTATTAGGTTTAGGCGGCGGCTTTATATCGCATCATAAATGGCGTCCCGTCATTATCGGCTCTATTGGTATTGCCTTTATGTCGGTAGGTCTCTTTATCGGCCACAGCGTTTGGGAAGATGTCTGTACGGTTATTGGCGTTTGTTTAGTGGCTTGCGCCCATTTACTTAATCATCGTGTCAGAAGGCATAGTTGCCTTCATTAAAGGCGGATAAGCGGTAACGATATATTTTTACTTTTTCCCAAGAGCAAAAATATATCGCTCCCTTTTTGCTATTTTTTCTCTTGAAAGAATTTTTCAGGGAAAGGCAGGGTGGCAGAACACTGTTTGATCGTGATTCTGGAACCGGTTATGATGTTACGGTTACTTAAAACGCCTTTACCGACTTCCAAGGCAACGCGCACCGCTTTATCCGAGACGTGAAGCTCTGTCGTATTCGGCTTCATATTTTCTATCTGGGTAATTTCGCCTTTGTCATTGATAAAGGCAACCGACATCGGACGCAGCACTGACCGCATAGTGAAGGCGTAACGACGTGGACTGTCCCATAAGAAAAGCATGATCGGGGTGCCGCTATTCAGATTGGCAACGCCCTGATTGATCTGTTCTTTGGTATGGGCAACCGGAATGGTCGTGAAGGGAATTTTTGTTCCAAAACTTGCTGTTTTGATTTCGAAATCACAGCTTGCCCATGGGTCATTGGTAGGCGGCACCGCTTCGGTGGAGGGGGGTGTTTGTCTATAATCTGGGGTGTCGTTATTGGCAGATAAAATAAAAACGGCTGCCAACATAAAAATCTTACGCATGGGATATGCCTTTTTCTACTCTGGTTTAGATGCCATTTATCAGGATATCGATTTAATGAACATCTAAGAGTATTACTCAAGGAATATAAAGAAAGTTGTCATTTTTAAAGGCGGTTTTCTAAAAAATATCTCAGGTAAATAGCTGACGCTTTTTTCGTTAATTAGACAAAATACTTAAATCCTGTCTGGATTGATAATGATCACCTCTCATCCTAAAAATAATATAACGATAGCTGATGCATATTTTATTTTTTGGCCTTTAAATAACGATAGAGCGTTGCACGGCTGACACCGGAAGCTTGGCAAATATCGGCAATCGGCATATCGGGATTGTTATGATAAAGCGTGATAGCGGTTTTGATTTTGTTTTCTGGCATATGGGGACGTCCGCCTAACCGACCTCTTGCACGCGCAGCCTTTAAACCGGCTTGGGTGCGTTCACGGATAAGATTACGTTCGAATTCAGCCATTGCCCCGAAAAGATGAAAGATCAGACCACCATTAGAGGAATCTGTATCAATTTTTTCAGACAGGCTCTCAAACAGAACCGACCGTTTTTTCAGATTGTCGACCAAGGTAATCAGTTCTTTTAACGATCTTGCCAGACGGTCAAGTCGCCATACGATGAATTTATCCCCTTCACGCATGTAGTTTAAAGCTTCATCCAGACCAGGTCTTTCGGCTTTGATACTGCTGACCTTATCCGTGAAGATTTCTTCACAGCCCGCGTCTTTCAAAGCCTGAATCTGATCGTCCAGATTCTCTTCATGGGTTGAAACCCGTGCATATCCAATTTTCATAATATTCTTTTATTCCGAAATTCGATTTTGATATAGTGATTATAAGATGTGTTTTAAGATTAAATAATAATAAATACAATAATACTTATAGAACAATAGCTTATATTGCTCAACATTGTATGTTTTTATCTCATATTCCTAAGATTGCAACAATTAGAAATATATTAGGCAGAGATAGTAGCAAGTATCGGTTTACTTACTACTATCCTGATGACGGCATTATAGGCCTATTTTAGCGACGTGTTCCAAAACGGAAAATGGTCGTGTAATCAAATGCCTGTCCCGGCTTAAGTTCAGTCGTCGGGAAGGTTTTATGATTAGGTGAATCGGGGAAATGCTCGGCTTCAAAGGCAATCGCGTCCGTCTGGCGGTATTGCTGATTGCTTTTGCCGTAATAGGTGCCATCCAGTGAATTGGATGTATAAACTTGCATGCCCGGTTGCGAGGTTAAGACCTCCATCGTCCGGCCTGTTTTCGGATCAAAAATTTGCGCAGCAAGACGCGGTTGTTTGCCATATTCGCCGTTAATGACCCAGTTTTGATCATATCCGCGCGCATAGCGAAGCTGGACATCATTATCCCGCAAATGGTCACCAATGCGCATCGGATTACGGAAATCAAGAACCGTACCTTGAACAGGGGCGATTTCTCCCGTTGGAATAGAAGTCGCATCTGTTGGGGTGTAGTTATCGGCATTGATTTTCAAAATCTGATTTTCGATCGAACCGGAGCCTTCCCCTGAAAGGTTGAAATAGCTGTGGTTCGTCAGATTCAAGACCGTGGGTTTATCGGTTTTTGCCTGATAGTGAAGACGCAATTCGTTTTTGTCGTTCAAGCTATAGGTGACATGAACTGTTAAATTCCCCGGGAAACCTTGATCGTTATCGGGACTGACCAATGTCAGTTCTGCACCGGCTTCATGTTCGGTCGCGGGCAGGGGACGGACAGTCCAGACATATTTATCAAAGCCTTTGGTGCCCCCATGCAAAGAATTAGGGGCTGCCGTTACCGGAACATGGTAGGTTTTTCCACCGAGGCTGTAGGTGCCGTTGGCAATACGGTTAGCATAGCGACCGATAAGCGCGCCAAAGAAAAGGCCGCCCTTAGCCGAATCTTCCGTGTAGCCTTTCAGATCGGAGAAACCGAGAACGATGTCTCCGGCTTTTCCGTCTTTATCTGGCGTTTCGATGGATTGGATAATACCACCATAGGAAATGAAGCGAACCGTAATGCCATTCGTATTTTTTAAGGTATAAATCTGAACAGGTTGGCCTTCAGGAGTGGTGCCAAAGGGCGCACTACTTAAACTGACCGAAGACGCAGCGCTATGGGCAGCAGTCGGCATGATGACTGCGCCGGGCACAGATAAACCAAGGCATAAATATATTATCTGTTTTGATAGATAGCGCATGTGACAATCTTTCTTCAATTTTTAAAGACTAAATCAATAAAAATTATTATTTATTCTTGAATAATTAGATGAATTAAATAAGATATGCGAAGAAAGATATGACATTTTCTCTTAAAATCAATAATAATGGCGAATATTTAGTAATTATTATTTTAGATTATCCGTAAATTAAAAATAATATTGTTATTTATAGTAATGTAATACTAATATTTTTCGAAGTCAATTTTGACAACGCAAGTCAAAGCACAATGGATTTATTACTTTTTCTTAAAATAGAAGTTGCTATGGGGCTTTTTGGATTGCCTTGATCAAGGCTTCATAAGTTTGATTTTTATGATTTAATTTATTTCAATAGATATATGAAATTTTATTTTTTATTTTTAAAATTATATAACTTCAATAAATAGAAATTTCAAAATTATCTTTAATTAATCTTACTAATGAGGAAAATCTCTCGGAGAGAAAACTTGATCCGTTTTCCCTCCGAAAAGAATAAAGTTTCTTTATTTCGCCAGAGCTTCGGCAATGAGCTTTCTGGTGTTTTCCAGTCCATAAAGCTTAATAAAGCTTCCCATGCGAGGCCCTTGGCTAGAACCTAAGAGGGTTTCGTAGAGAACGCCGAACCAATCTCTTAACTGATTCTCATAATAAGCCTTACCGACTTCATAGACTTCGGTCTGCAAAGCTTCGGCCGGACTGTCGGCAGGAAGTTTGGCCAAACGGTCATCGAGATCTTTCAACGCCTGCTTTTCCTGTTCAGTCGGTGCGCGGCGATGCAAGGTCGGTGCGATATGATCTTTGTGATAGGCGAGGGCAAAGCCAATCAGACGATCAAGATCAGGATATTTTTCAGCATTCGCATCCGGCAGGAGTTGTCCAAGGTAGCCCCAAACCATGGTTTTGTCGGCACCATCGCCTAAGACGCCGACCAAGTTCAGAAGAAGGCTGAAAGGCACGGGCATTTCTGTAGTCGGTACTGCGCCATTATGAATGTGATGAACCGGATTACCCAATTTTTTATCGGCATCCTGATCATGCCAATTTTTTCTGAACTGCCAATATTCATCAATCGCGCGCGGGATGACCCCAAGATGTAAAGATTTAGCTTTTTTCGGTTCGCGATAAGCAAAGAAAGCCAGACTTTCTTCAGGGCCATAACGGAACCATTCTTCCAATCCGATGCCGTTTCCTTTGGATTTGGAAATCTTTTCACCGTTTTCGTCCAGAAACATTTCATAGTTAAAACCTTCTGGCGGACGGCCACCGAGAACACGGGTGATTTTTGAAGACTGAGTCACAGAATCGATAAGATCTTTTCCGGCCATTTCATAATCAACGCCCAGCGCCTTCCAGCGCATTGCCCAATCGACTTTCCATTGCAATTTGGCTTTGCCGTCAAAGACTGACTGTTCGACCATTTCGCCTTCATCTTCGAAGCGAATCAAGCCGGTTTCGGCATCGACGACTTCGACAGGGACCTGCAAGACGATACCGCTTTTGTCGCTGATCGGAAGGATTGGAGAATAGGTTGCACGACGTTCTTCGCGGAGGGTCGGCAACATAATATTCATGATTTTTTTGTAGTTGCGTAAAATCTCTTTCAGGGTTTCGTTAAATGCCCCTGAATTATATTGTTCGCTGGCTGAATAGAAATCATATTCAAAGCCGAAACGATCAAGAAATTCCCGCAGCATGGCATTATTATGATGGGCAAAGCTTTCATATTTGCCGAAGGGATCGGGAATACGAGATAACGGCTTGCCTAAATGTTCAGCGAGCATTTCGTGATTAGGGACGTTTTCCGGTATTTTTCGCAAACCATCCATATCATCTGAAAAAGCGATCAAACGAGTCGGGGTATCCGATAAAATCTCATAGGCGCGGCGCACCATCGTTGTTCTGAGAACTTCGTTGAAAGTCCCGATATGGGGCAAACCCGATGGGCCATAGCCGGTTTCAAAAAGGATATATCCTTTTTCAGGAGCCGCTTTAGCATAGCGTTTCAGCAGTTTTCGCGCCTCTTCAAAAGGCCATGCTTTGGATTTTTGGGCTGCAATGCGAAGAGCGTTTTCCTGTGTCATATGATCCTGTGTTATCATAAAAGAAGACCGATCAAGGATGCCGGTCTGGAATAAAAATTATCCGGTTTCTTCCTATATACAGGGATATCAAAAATCAAAGTATCCCTTTCGCCTTAATTTTGATTATCGGGAATATCGGAAAATTTTAATAGCCTGATTGGTAGGAATCTATGTCGGTGAAATAATTTTATTTCTGTCATCCTAATGGAATGACTTTTCCAGCCGACGACCCTATTCTGACTTTTAATGTATCTTATTTATTAAGGGTTAGGCTGTTTTTAAATGGCCAATCCGTCTTCCTGTCCATCAAAGTTAGGAAAGCATTCAGCTATTGTCTGTTCTGGTAAAGTCGCCTTCTAATACGGGAATAATGCGTGACAGATAGTCTTTTTTCCGAAGATCGTATTCCTCCGGCACTGCATGTTACCCATGCCGGTATATGGATGGCTTTTGCCAATGGCAATATCCAGTCTTTGGATCGCTCAACGGCGCTGGATCTTTTGCAAAAAACGCCTCTTATTATCCTGAACACACCGATGGTAGCGAGCCGCTTGAAAGTGGAAGACATCAGCGGTCTTGATATCCTCGAATTATTTGCCTTTGTGCATCCGGCACGTTTTGCAGTTCCAACGCCAGCAGGTTTGGCGCGTTATTTGAATTTGGACTTGCCTTCTGATGATATGTCGGCAGCGCAGGCGTTGCATCAGATTACATTAAAGCTTCTGAATGTGATGGCTGATCCGACTTGGGTAGAGCGAAGCGGTGCATGGGATAGTGCCGCCGCTTTATTTCGACGCCAATGGAGTTGGAGCCCTTTTCTTGAACCTTATTTGAAAAAGCCGTCTCATCCAGAGCCATGGCTTTTTTCTCGCTTGCCGGAATGGGAAGAAATGCCCCCAAGATCACCAATGCGGCCGGTGGCTTTGTCACCAGAAGAAGGCGCAGAAAGTTTAGAAAAAATTCTGGGACAAACAGCCGAGGCAAGACCTGAACAGCGCCGTTATGCCAGCCATGTTAGCCAAATTTTTAATCCAAGAGAGAATGAAGAAGAACCACATTTTCTTCTCGCTCAGGCGGGAACAGGTATTGGCAAAACTTTGGGCTATCTGGCACCGGCTTCGAAATGGGCTGAAAAATCAGACGGGACGGTCTGGATATCGACCTATACCAAGGCATTACAACGCCAATTAGGACGCGAGGCAGAGCGTATATTTCCCGATGCGCAGCAATATCGGAATTTGGTTGCGATCAGAAAGGGGCGTGAAAATTATCTCTGTCTGCTGAATCTAGAAGAGGCGCTGCAAAACAATTTTAAATATCGCACCAACATTCTTGTTCAGTTAATTGCCCGATGGGCGGCCTATAGCCGTGATGGTGATATGATTGGTGGGGATTTGCCCGGATGGTTGATTAGTCTATTTCGTCGCAATGGGGCTTTGTCTCTGACTGATCGGCGGGGCGAATGTATCTATTCGGCTTGTCCGCATTTTCGGCGCTGTTTTATTGAACGGGCTATCCGTGCAACCAAAACGGCTCGCATTGTTATTGCCAACCATGCCTTGGTAATGCTTTTGGCAACAGGCGATAAAAGTGAAGAAAGCAATTTGGGTCGGTTGATCTTTGACGAAGGGCATCATGTTTTTGAATCTGCTGATGCGACTTTTGCTTCTGCTTTGACCGGAAGAGAAGCCTGCGAATTAAGACGATGGTTAACCGGTTCAGGTAATCGGCGGCGGCGAAAAGGTTTGTCCGAGATAACCGGATATGATGAGAATATTGCCTCGGCCGTTGAAGAACTGAAAGAGGCAGCCAGTCTGTTACCTTCGGACAATTGGTTGAAAAATTTGTCGGAAGATAGACCGCTGAATGCGATTGAAAAGTTGTTGCTGGCTATTCGTAATATGGTCAGGGCAAGAGCGAATAAACCAGCGCAAGGTTATAGCCTTGAGAGCGAAATCATTGATGTCGATGAAGCCGTAGCTGAAGCGGGAGGCGAGAGCCAAATCGCTATCCATTCGCTTTTGGATCCAATTAAGCAGATCGGCAAACGGCTTGAAATCTTGCTTATGGAGTCACCGGACTGGCTAAACTCGGCTTTGCGAGGGAAAATAGAAGGTTTGATGAACGGTTTAAAGCGCCGCGAGATGATGCTTTCTAATTGGTTGGTTTTGATTGGGCGGTTAACCGGAAAATCCGAAGTCGATTTTATTGATTGGTTGGCCATCGATCGGATTGATGGGCGGGAATATGATATCGGTATTCATCGCCATTGGATTGATCCGACCTATCCCCTTGCTCAAGAGGTTTTTAAACCATCGCATGGGCTACTGGTTACTTCGGCAACATTAGGTGTCAGCCGACAGACAAGTCCCGATGATGATGCTGAAAATTCGGAAGCTGTCCTTTCATGGGAGGCTGCTGAAAAAAGGAGCGGAGCCAAGCATCTTGGTATTCCGCTTTTGCATTTCGAAGCCAAAAGCCCCTTTGATTACAGCCACGCTGCAGAAGTATTTATTGTTAACGATATTCCGAAAAACAATCTTGCTGCGTTAAGCAATGGCTATGTCCGTTTATTGGAGGCCGCGAAGGGGGGCGCTCTTGGGCTTTTTTCTTCAATCCAACGGTTGAGAAGAGTGTACGCGATGATTGTCGATCATTTGGCTCGGCAGGGGTTGCCGCTTTATGCCCAGCATGTTGACCCGATGGATACCGGCACATTGGTCGATATTTTTCGGGATGATCCCCATGCTTCATTATTGGGAACCGATGCTTTGAGAGACGGAATTGATGTCCCAGGGCAATCTTTGCGGTTGGTTATTATGGAAGGCTTGCCATGGCCGCGTCCAACGGTTGCTCATGCCGCCCGCAGGCGGGCGTGGGGCGGGTGGGCTTATGACGACCAGATTATCCGCGCCAAGCTGGCACAGGGTTTCGGGCGACTTATCCGTAGTCAGGATGATAAGGGCGCTTTTGTGCTATTATCTTCGGCCGTGCCTTCGAGATTGCTGGATGCGTTCCCGAAAGGCGTAAAAATCAATCGGCTTTCGCTTGAAGAAACAACCGCGATGATTGCCGAAAGATGCCAGCTGCAATAATTATCCCGTCTGAATTTTATCCCATTCGTTGATAATGGCATCACCCGTTTGTCGCCGGATATTTTGTATTGGCACATGAGAAAAACGGGTCGGATGGACGCGATTGGTTAATAACGTCCACGCAATTTCGCGTTCAAAATCAATCCATAATCCGGTGCCAGTAAAGCCCGTATGACCAATGGTTTGATCAGAACAGGCCTGCCCACCCGCCCAATTATCAAATTTACATTCCCAGCCAATCGTTCTTTTGGGATTGGAAGAAATGCTGCGAATAGCGTTGAGAGACTCTTTGGAAGCGGCACTTCCATCCATCAGGGATTGTGCGAAATCAAGCACAGCATCCACCGTGCCGAATAAACCGGCATGACCGGCGGCGCCGCCCAATGCCCATGCATTTTCGTCATGCACTTCGCCTTTTAATATGCGATGACGGAAAGCGCAGTTTTCTGTTGCAACGGCCAGATGGGCAGGGGGATGATAAGATAAACCATCTGCTTGGGGTAATTCGGTTAGGGGGCAAGCATAAAGCCGTTCAAGCGCAATCCCCAGTAATATGAAGTTGATATCGGAATAGACCGGCGTTTTGATGGTTTCCCATTTACGCTGTAGAATAAAATGCCGAAGAATATTGGGATCGCTGCCATAGGTATAAATAGGTTCGACCGCAGGCAGCCGAGTATTATGGGTCAGGCAATCCCGAAAAGTGAGCGTCCGCTCATAGGCCGTGCTGACCTCATATTGCCTTAAGTCAGGAATGGCATGGGTCAAAGGTTGATCAAGATCGATAACCCTTTTTTCGACCAGTTTTAAAATAGCGGGTGTAGTCGCCAAAACTTTGGTTAAAGAGGCCAGATCAAACCAATGTTGACGGGTCAGCTTTTCTTTTTTCGGTATGATTTGGGCAAATCCGTCAAGATGACATGCCCGTTTGCCATCGCGGGTAACGATGCCCAAAACCGCGCCTGATATTTTTCTTTCTGAAACAACGGTGCCGACAGGCTGAAAGGCCTCTTTCACAAGACTTTCTAGATTTATCGGAAATGAGGTCATTTCGCCTGCCTTCTATCTGCGTTTGATATCACTCAATTTAATCAGATAATTAAGTTAATGATTATCGTTTCAAAAGGGCTTTATAAAAAGGTTCTTTTTGTGGATTTTTCGCGATTTCTTCCAAGGCCGCTTGAATACGATTGAGCACCTCGGATGATTTAATCATGACTCTGAGATTTTTCAGGCGGCGGCAATTCTTAGGATTAAGAACCAGAACCTCGACCTCCATATCCGAAATGCTGGATTCAATGCGCCAGCCGGGTAAAGAAACAACCGGCCTTACCGGAACGAAACGTCCCAGCTTGCCTTTTAGATATTTTGAAAGTTCGGTGCTGACGGCTTTGGCTTGTTGCAACGGTAGTTCTTCTTGCCGTCGGCCGCTGAAAATAATGCTGTGGCCGTCATATTCCGCCAAAGCACTTTGGCTGCCTTTCATATCGGCATATTTTGAACGATATTTTGTTTCGATTGCGAATATACCTGTCGGCCCAACGAGCACATGATCGATATTTCCACGAGGAAAAGATAAATCATGAAATATTAGCCAGCCTTCTCTAACTAAGGGCGTGAAATATTGTGCGCTAGCCACTTCGCCGACCAATCCGGCGGTTAAACGTTTCCGCTTGGCCATTATTTTTTTTGTCGCGAAAACGGAGGCTGTCATTGAGGCCAGACAGATAACCCCCAATAACAGGTCAATAAAGTGAAACTGTATTTGCGCTGGATTGATCCATTGTCCCATTAAGATAACAACAACGATAGAGGGAATGATTGCTGAAATTGAGCAAATCGCCATCAGTTTGTTATTTTCAAAATGAAGATTTTTTTGGAGCGTTTCTCCCGGTAGCGCCAAAAGGGGTTCTGAAACGGGATTACGGCGTTTGAGTTGATAGTCTTTAAAAGCACAAAAGCCCATTGTAGCGATCGGGATTATGAGACAAAAAATGATAAAAAAGACAGCGGATACGCTACTAAACAAGAGAACCTCGGATAATCAGAACAGAATATAAAGAATAACCAAGGTCATAGATCAATTTTTAACAATATCTACTTAAAATCGTGTTTCTAAAACACAGAATTTTCAAATGCGATTGAGGAGTTGTTATTTTATTAAGTGAATTTAATATTTTTTATAATTAATTATTAGTAAAAATTTGATGTTCGTCAGGTAGGGTGACAATAAACGGTCATAACAATCAAGGACATGATGTATCCGTTGTTACTATATATGCCGTTTTCTTTAAAAAAATCGACGATTTCATCGGGGCTGTAGCCTTTTTTATGGAGCGTTTGGATAGATGAAACCATTTCATTCAGAATATCTTTTTTTGTAATTAATTTTTCTTTTTGAGGTAAACTATCTACCTTATCCCTTAATTCGTTTATTATACTATGATTGAAGTTATGCACGACCGTTATCCCCAATACATATAATGGGAACGATCTAACACTTTTTCTAAAGAAAGAGAATGAAAGAGATAATGACCGATAGGGGCATTTAAAAGATAACAATGGTCAATATTAGAATCAACTTGTTGATTTAATTGTTTAAAGATGCTTTTTATTTATCGGAGTAGATTGTGATTACAATCTATCATCAAGGCTTATTCATAAGTTGATTTTCATATTCGACAAATTTTGTCGACAGCCGAATCTGTATGGCGCAGAATAGAATAGCCAAGCGAATTATCGTTTAAAAATTGGAAGGGAGGGTGGCGATCTTGATTTTTCAAAATCACAATAGCCGATAAGGTAGAAGATTAAGCATAAAACTATGGTGCCGCTTGCAGGACTCGAACCTGCGGCCCTCGCATTACGAATGCGATGCTCTACCAGCTGAGCTAAAGCGGCGCAACAGAGTTGTGGCTCTTAGCAACCCTTGAGGATAAGCTCAAGAGTAATTTTGCAATTAGAGAGAAATAATTTTCTGTTAGCTATATTTTAAGCTTATTGGCTTTACGCTTCCGCCTTGAAAGTGGATAAAGCGTATCCGCAAATACTTGACGTAATTACCGAAAATTCACGAAGGCAAAGACCCAAAAATATGACGGAAAGTCAGAAAAAAGAGATGGAGGCTCCGGTTTTCCAGAGAAGCGGAGGCGAAGGTGTCATGAAGGCGATTGGTTCTGATGATCGCCGGATGCATGTACGAGCCTATAATTTTTGGCTGTCAGTGTTGAACGGGCATAAGATTCCTTTGGTGAGCGATTTTGATCCGTCCGCCATCGTTGATTTCGGTCGGCACAGCTTTTTACTGGATTTTCGCGAAAATCCCCATAATCCTAAAATTGCGTTTTTGGGATATGCCCTGCGCGAGCTGGATAAGCTGACCTATCATGTCAATCATATCTCGGATGCCCATGAAGGCAGCCTGATTGCCCATATGGCGACCGCTTCGCATTTTTCTGAAGTGATTGAGCAGAAGGGCCCCATCGGCTTTGAGGCCGATTTTAAAAATCATTCAGGCCAAGCCTTGGTTTATCGCGGTATCTTTATGCCATTTTCATCCGATGGCGAACATATCGATCATCTTTATGGTGTGGTGAACTGGAAGATTCTGTCTGAAGCTGATTCAGCGTCAACCTCTCCGCTGCTGCAAGCGATTTCTACCGAATTACCGGCCGTCGATATCGGTGACCCTGACGACAGCAAAACCGTTCGTCCGGTTCTCCCGATGATAAAGGCTGGCGATAGCTTGGCAGCTTTGAAAAAAGCACCGGCGCAAGCCATCGTTGATTTAGGGCCCATCACAAAAGACTTCGTCTTGTTGTTAGGCCGTCGTGAAAAAGACGATCAGCTTAGTATTGTCGCAATGGTCGAAAAAGATAACGAAGGGCTAAATCAGCTTTTAAAAAATTTATAAAGGCAAGTCATCAAGAGATAAAACCGAATTGGAAGCTTTACCTTTATTATAAGGTGGAGGAGCGGTTTTGATGAACGAAAATTTGGAAGGGATATCTCTTTTCATTTGTTACCCTTTGGGGCAAAGGGAACAAACGTAAAAATTTTCGTTTTGTCTTGTACAGGCTGTTCTAAAATCTGCCTGAATTTTAAGGAGGAAAGCACCGAAAGCTGCTTTCATGATAGATAGAGCTTTCGGTCTGAAGAGCATGACTGACCGATTGACAATAATGTTAGCCCAAATTCCACAAACTGTTGGTAATTGCCGCAGTAATGCGGATGCTATACTGAAAATCAGAAAAGAAGCAGGGGGTGTTGACCTTATCCTGTTTCCAGAATTGCAATTGATCGGTTATCCTCCGGAAGATTTGGTTTTAAAGCCTTCTTTGTTGGCCGCAGCCAAAGAAGAGTTGCTGCGTTTAGCACAGGCAACCGCCGATGGGGGTTCCGCTTTGCTGGTGGGTACCGCATGGCAGGATGAAGGCCGCATTTTTAATGCGGTTGCCCTTTTGGATCAGGGCAAGATTGCCGCAATCCGCTATAAACATGACCTGCCCAATTACGGCACCTTTGACGAAAAACGGATTTTTTCAGCAGGGCCACTGCCTGAACCTGTGCTGTTTAAGGGCGTGTCTCTCGGTATCCCTATTTGTGAAGATATTTGGACAGAAAAACTTTGCGCCCATTTGAAAAAAAGAGGCGCAGAGATACTGCTTGTCCCGAATGGTAGCCCCTTTGAAAGTGGGAAATATGCTATTCGCCGCGATATTGTTACCAAGCGCGTTAAGGAAACGGGATTACCCTGTCTCTATCTGAATAGAGTCGGCGGACAAGACGAGATCGTTTTTGACGGCGGTTCATTTGTTATGAATCGTGACGGCGAAATTGCTGTTTCTCTACCCCAATGGCAATCTGATCATTCTGTGACGCATTGGCATAACGCAGCGGGTGAGTGGTCTTGTGAGACTGGCGCGCAGGTTGAAATTCCGACGGGTGAAGACGGAAAATTCAGCGACATCTATCAGGCAATGATGATGGGGCTTGGCGATTATGTGCGCCAAAATGGCTTCTCTGGCGTCTTGCTTGGCTTGTCGGGCGGCATTGACAGCGCCCTTTCCGCGGCTGTGGCCGTGGATGCTTTGGGCGCGGATAAAGTCTGGTGCGTTATGCTGCCTTCCCGTTACACCAGTCAGGAAAGCCTTGACGATGCGCAGGCTTGTGCCGAGATGTTGGGATGTCGTCTAGATTCCGTTCCGATCAATCCAGCGGTTGAAGCGATTGATCACATGCTTGCCCCACTTTTCGCTGGTAAAAAGCCGGATTTAACCGAAGAAAATATTCAGTCCCGTTTGCGCGGCGTTGTTTTGATGGCGATTTCGAATAAATTTTCTCCGATGGTGTTAACCACGGGAAATAAAAGCGAAATGGCGGTCGGCTATGCCACCCTTTATGGCGACATGAATGGCGGTTATTCCGTTTTAAAAGATCTTTATAAAACAGACGTCTTTAAAATATCCTTGTGGCGGAACAAACATAAACCCGCCAATGCATTGGGACCGGATGGTTATGTCATGCCAGAACGGGTTATTACCAAGCCGCCTTCCGCAGAATTGCGGGAGGACCAAAAAGACAGCGATTCACTGCCGCCTTATGATATATTGGATGCGATTTTGCATGGATTGATCGAAGAGGATTTATCCTGTTCCGATCTAGTCAGCCGAGGCTATGATCCGGCTTTGGTTGCGCAGATTGAAAATCTGTTGCATCGATCCGAATATAAAAGAAAGCAGTCACCTTTGGGTGTCAAACTTGGCAGCCGCAATTTCGGTCGGGATCGCCGTTATCCGCTTTCCCATCAATTTCGTTCTTCTCATTCCTGATCGGGTTTTTTTGTGATTACTACGCGCTTTGCCCCTTCGCCGACGGGCTTTTTACATGTCGGCAATATCCGCACGGCTTTGATAAACTGGCTTTATGCTCGTCATCATAATGGTCGCTTTGTTTTGCGGATTGATGATACCGATAGCGAAAGATCAACCGAAGAATATACCCAAGCTATTCGTGCCGATATGGCTTGGCTTGGGATAAATCCAGATGTTGAATACAGCCAGTCGAAACGTACGGAATTATATGAAATCCGTTTCGAAATGCTGAAGGAATCGGGGCGTCTCTATCCTTGCTATGAAACGCCTCAGGAACTGGATTTAAAACGCCGTATTGCGATTGGTCGGGGATTGCCGCCGATTTATGATCGGGCAGCGCTTAATCTGACCGTGGAAGAACGCGCCGAGTTTGAAGAAAAAGGAATCAAACCCCATTGGCGTTTCCGGTTAGACCACGATCATACGATTACGTGGAATGACCTTATTCGTGGCCCGCAGCGTTTTGATCCGGCATTGCTTTCCGATCCGGTGATCAGACGTGCGGATGGCAGCTGGCTTTATCTGTTGCCTAGTGTCATTGATGATATTGATATGGAAATCACGACGATTGTTCGTGGTGAAGATCATGTCAGCAACACCGCCACCCAAATTCAGATGTTTATGGCATTGGGTGCCGAATTGCCTGATTTTGCTCATATGGCTTTATTGACCGGTGGCGATGCCAAGATCTCCAAGCGATTTGGGGCAGATAGTGCCGCCGATTTTAAAGCCGAGCATATCGAGCCTGTCGCTTTGGAAGCGTTACTTGCCCGCATTGGCACCAGTGATCCGGTAGAGGTTATTAGTGATTTATCCTCTCTCGTTGAGAATTTTGATTTTAGCCATTTCAGCCGTGCACCAGCCCGTTTTGATATGGCAGAATTAAAGCATCTGAACGCCCGCATTCTGCATATTACGCCTTATGAGCAAGTGTCAGATCGCTTACCAGAAGGCATGGATGCCCATAGTTGGGAAGTTATCCGTCCGAATATTGATGCTTTGCCAGAAGCGGCTTTCTGGTGGTCTGTTGTGAAAGAAGATATTGAAACAGAGGCCTTTTCAGAGGGTGACAAGGCTTATCTCGAAGCTGCTCGTCAGATAGCGGGTGAGCTAGATTGGTCATCCAATCCGTGGAAACAATGGATTGAACTTTTGAAAAAGCAAACGGGGCGCAAAGGAAAAGAGTTATTCTTGCCTTTACGGCTAGCTTTGACTGGGCAAAGTCATGGCCCAGATATGGCGGGTTTGTTATCCCTGATTGGTCATGAAGAAGCCATTAAACGTTTGGAAAAAGCTATCAAATAAGGCGATTGATCTGGTCAGATTACTTTAAAAGTTTTTTGATCAGATCAAAAATAGAAAAACTGGTTCGATTATAAACGCGGTTATAAAGCGCTTTTTTCGGATCAGTGAGCCACCCCCAACCCCGAGGCATTCTGAGCCCGAGTTTGTTTTTGATAATACGGGTTGGAGATGTCCTGGCCGCAATACTTTTGCGAAGGCTGGGTTTTCTGATACCAAATTTCATAATTCGATATTTAAATCCTCACAGGATAAGGAACAAGGCCTTATCCTGTGAATGACTTCATAACGGTTAGATATCTTTCGAGAATCCAAAGAAGAATCCGCGTCTAGAACCATAAGAAGGTAAGCCAACACCGACACCTTCTCCCGTTCTTATCTGGTAAACATGATCACCAATATTGGTGATATCAAAGCGCAGATCGATACCCTGTTTTTCCAAACGATACATGATCGTGGTGTTTACCGTTGCATAAGGTGTGACGCTGGCTCCATTCGGAATCGTGTCGCCGTTAGCCAAGGTAAGATCGGTTCTTAACCCTGAGCCATAAAGAGCCGTTGCCCCTAATTGTAGGTTTTTCAAAACACCATCGTGGAAGCGATAGGAAATACCGCCGGATGCCGTCCAGCTCTGGTTATGATCCAGATAGATATAATGCTGAGCGATATAGGCGAGATCATCTTCACCGAAGTTATATTCGCTGGATTTGATCTTTTTCCCTAAAGCTTTCTGATAGGCAAAGTTGCCATACACACGCCAACCGCCATGGGTGTAGCTACTGTTAAAGTCGATACCCCAGATTTTACCTCGACTGTAGTTGAACGGCGTCATTAAAATAGCCTCACCGAACTGACCTTCGTCAATTAGGTTATGCGAACGCCGGTAGTAACCATCGACACCAAAGGTAAAGTCTTTACCAATTTTTTGCTGGATACCGGCATCATAGTAGTTTTGCCGTTCCGCATAAGGCGTGGTGGCCTTGTCTACGCCCGTGGCAGCCCCCGTGGTTCCGGTAAATCGGCTGATCGTCCGATAGCCAACCAATTCGAAGGGCGGCGGTGAGAAATAGCGCGAATAACCGATATGCATAGCGGTCGATTTGGTCGGCTGCCATGTCAAATTAGCGCGTGGGCTGAATTGGTGTTCAGTCCGGTAGCTGGAGTAAAGATCAAAGCGGACGCCATAATTGAACGTCAAATTTTGAGCCAGCTTCCATTCGTCCTGTACATAGGCGCTGTAGGTGAGCTGGGTTTTTCCACTGTTATCGACGATGGATAACGGCACGGTTCCAATCTGATTACCGTCACTATCGGCGGTGAAGACGGAAGAGGTTGAGAAGGTGCTGCCGCGTTCCCGATCAAAGAAGAAACCACCGCGAAGGGTATGATGCTTGCTGACATGCCAAGAGGCATCATATTGCAATCCAAAGGCCACATTCCGGCGGGTAACCCGTTGAGCCATACCGTTAAAGATCAACTCACCGGTGACCGATGGATAATAGTCGAGCGAAGAATAGCGTCCAAAAACAGAGGCCTGCATCGAGAAAGGCCCTGAATCATGCATAAAAGCCAGCTGGGCAAAACCTGTCCGCTCTCTCTGGTTTTCATTTAGATCATTACTGCGGTAATCGGTTTGGCCATTCAGATCGAAACCAGTGGTTCCGTTTTCACCAGGATGAATATTCTTCGGGTTCGGAATTTGGAAGTTTTGCTGCGAATAACCCGCCATCAAGGATATCCGGTTGCTGTCATCCAGAATGTGATCAAGATAGCCGAAGAAATTGCCCTGATTGCTATGATCGTGCAAAGGCGTCGAAGAGCCGTCAATGCTATCAATACCCAAGGCCGTATGGCGATATTCACCCGTTACATAATAATTGGTTGAACCCGTTGAACCACCATATTGAACGCTTGGTATAATCGTTCCATGGCTGCCACCGTAAATAGAGGCCGTGCCACCATTTTTTTGCAGGCCGCTTTTGGTCGTGATGTCAATAATACCAGCGGTTCTTAAGCCATATTGGGCAGGCAAGGCACCGGTAATCAAGTCCATTTTATCAATCATACGGGGTGCCAAGGTCTGACCGAAAACGGAAATGCCTTCTGGCAGAACAATACCGTTAATACGGTATTGAAGATTGTTATGATCTCCACGGATATGGACTTGGCTGAACTGATCTTGGGTCACACCCGGCATTTGCAACAGAATGTTATTCATCTGTTGGTTATAACCACCGGGAATGGCTTCGATCTGTTTTTGATCCATCGAATAAACGGTGGCACCCAGATGTGATTGAATTTGGGCGCGGGCTTCGTTCAATCTTTGTGCCGTAACCAGAATGGTATCTTTACCGGCTGCGGTCGGGGATGCGCTTGATTCCGTATTTTCTGCGCTACTTTCAGATGAGGTCGCATTATCTTCGACGGAGTGCGTATCATCCGCTGCATAAGAGGGTGATATGGTAAGAGTCGATGAAATAGCCAATACGCTGGCAACACTGCATAACTTGAATAATTTAATAGCCGATTTTTCGGAACCGCCCATCATCCCCGTTTCCCCCTGTGAAATAGTTATGTGATAACATAACATTTCTAAGAGAGAAATGTCCATGAATATAAGATGAATAGTGCTAGAAAAGCTTACCAACTGTGGATTTTGAGCGATCTGGTTAGGTAGAATAAAAATGGCTCCTGCCGTAAAGGAGGAGCCATTAAAATAATTTCTATTTTGAAAATTAACCTGCGGTATGCGGTTCAACTTCATAGGCGCGGTTAATGGCGCTTAAAACGGCGCGAACCGAAGCGGTTGCAATATCGTCGTCAACACCGACACCAAAGACAGTGCCACCCTGTGGCAAGCTGCATTCGATATAGGCGGCGGCCTGAGCCGTATTGCCATGGCTGATCGCATGTTCTTGGTAATCGAGGACTTCCAGACGAATATTGGTTATCGCTGACAATGCATCAATGATGCTGGAAATGAGACCATTGCCATGACCCTCGACTTCACGAACAGTATCACCGGCTTTTATTTTGCCGATAATAGCATAGCCATCTTGGCCTTGCTTGACCTGAAAATCGACTAATTGGAAATGGCCGCTATTGTCGAGGTGATAATAGTCAACAAAAGCCTGCCAGATATCAGAAGAATCCAGTTCTTTTGACGAAGAATCGGCCAGTTCTTGAACCTTGCGGCTGAAATCCACCTGCATACGCCGTGGCATTTTCAGGCCTTGATCCTGTTCAATCACCCATGCGACCCCACCTTTTCCGGATTGGGAATTCACACGGATAACGGCCTCATAAGAACGTCCTAAATCGGCGGGATCGATTGGCAGATACGGCACATCCCATATCACATCGGTATCTTCACCAGCCGTCCGTTCGGTGCGTTTCGCGAAACCTTTCCGAATGGCATCCTGATGCGAACCAGAAAAGGCAGTAAAAACCAGATCACCAGCATAAGGATGGCGAGGGGATACCGGTAATTCGGTGCAATATTCGACGGTCTTGATGACCTTATCAATATCGGACAGATCAATATTCGGATTGATGGCCTGCGTATAGAGATTGAGTGCCAGCGTTACCAAGTCAACATTGCCGGTTCTTTCACCGTTGCCGAACAGGCAGCCTTCGACACGGTCAGCCCCTGCTAATAAAGCCATTTCCGCCGCTGCGATGCCCGTGCCACGATCATTATGCGGATGGACGCTGACAATGATCGAATCCCGTCTCGAGATATTGCGGCAGAAGAATTCAACCTGATCAGCATAAATATTCGGCATGGCGGCTTCGACAGTCGCCGGTAAGTTGATCGTCAAAGGCTTTTCAGGGGTTGGCTGCAAAACATCCATAACCGCTTCGCAGACTTCCAGACTGAAATCCAATTCCGCCGTTGAAAAGGTTTCTGGGCTGTATTCAAAACGCCAATCGGTGCCTGGGCGTTTTTCAGCTTCATCGCGCAGCATCGTGACACCGGCAATCGCCAGCTTTTTTACTTCTGGCCGTTCCATATTGAAGACAATACGACGCCATGCAGGCGAAACCGCATTATAGACATGGATGATGGCACGGTGGATACCTTCGAGGCTATCAAAGCTCTTGGTAATCAATTCCTGACGTGCCTGTGTCAGAACCTGTAAGGTGACATCTTCCGGCACGGCATTCTGATCAATCAGGCTACGGACAAAATCGAATTCAGTGGCACCAGCAGACGGAAAACCGACTTCAATTTCTTTCAATCCGATAGAGACCAACAGGTCGAATAAACGGCGTTTTTTCTCGCCATTCATAGGATTGGCCAAGGCCTGATTACCATCCCGTAAATCGGTAGAAAGCCAGATTGGGGCTTTTTTCAAGCTATGGGAAGGCCATTGGCGGTCTGGTAAATCGATCGCAGGAAATGCGCGGTATTTTTTGGCCGGATTGCGTAACATGATTATCCCTAAAACTTCTTCATTCTGTCATCTGGCGTATGTCAGCCAGACAGCAAAACCGTTTTTTACTAATGAAGTAACCCCTTAGACGTTGGCCCTTGCTGTAACAAGAAGGGCAAAGCTATCGACACGCCTAAGGGCGTATAAGTCGTAGATTGCGTGCTATAAGGGGCAGGGAATACATAAAAATATATATAAAAGCGCGATCAAAATAAGTCTATATAGAATCGGGATATTTTTCTTTTATTTGCGGCAAAAAATTTAAGGAGAGTTATTTAAATCTTTTGTGAAATAAAAATTAATACCCGGTTTTGATATATTATTACTGATCTTTCGCTTCTTTGATATCCTTCCAATTGGCGGCATCTATCTTTTCTACCGGCACGCCTCCACGGACATTATGCAGCACGGTAAGGTGTATAGGTTCTATCTGGGTATTGTCTTTATCAAAAGCGGTGCCATCCGATGTAACCGCCAAAGCTAGAATATTATCGCCATTATGATCGATAATACCAGGTGGGATCGAAAAGACATTTTGAGGTCCGATATGCGATATATATTGGCCGATATTCCATCCGTTTACGAAAATGAGCATCCGGTAATGGCTTTTTGAGCGGATTTTATCAGCTTCGCCAATAGCGAGACCCAAGGTGATATCATTTTGTTTCGGAAGGCTCAGTTTTATATGGGTTCGGTACCATGTTGTTCCAGGCGTTGATGATAGATGCGTTATATCCGAGGATGTCCAATTATCGTCCGAATATCCCGGTAAATGCCAACCGGAACGTTCCCCGAACTGGCCGCCGTTATTAAGCGCACCACGATCGGTATCTATCAGATTTTCGCCACCGTCATTGCCTTGGATACGCCAGCTGATCGGTACCGCATAGGCCGCACTGGAGGGTTCAGCTAAAGAGGCCGCGATCAAGCCCGATGGTGCCCGTTGCATATTATTATCGGCATTGTCTTCACGATGACCATTCAGGCGGATCATCACGGAGAAAACGTGATCGCCTGCTTTTTGAGCGGAATCAGGCAGTTTAAAACGAACCGTGTTTCTGGTTGAGGGCTGGGATAGACCGCTTTCGATTTCGTTTTCACCTAAAAACTGGCCGTCCATCCATAATTGCAAAAATCCGCTGCCCCCCGCGCCATAATGGAGAGTCAGGGTCTTGGCTTGAGGGTCGCCAACAAAATGTCCCCGATACCAGATATCGCCGTCATGGAATCCATAAGAATCTGCATTTAGGTTCGGCTGCCCTTCCGGCGGCGGAATAATCGCATTATCGCTGATATCTTCAGCTTTTTGCCAATGGCTGTCATCAAAATTTGGGCGCGCTTCGGGGGTACCTTCGGCCGCTTGCCAGTTCAGATTCATGAGGTTAGGCAAATTGAAGGTTTCAGGTTCTGGTAAAAAATCCTTGGCGATGAAATTTCCATTCAGGAAATTCCGGCTAAAATTCACACGATGATCATTCCATTCGACATTGGTAATCGTTGGCGGTGCCCAGATTTCCAGAAATTCCTGACTGGCAGTATCCCCCCTTAACGATAAGGTAAGATCTGTTGATGAAGCTTGGCGGATCAGGCTGGGCCCCCGCACAAGGACGTCTCCTGCTTCTGTGGACAGGCGGGCGAAGCGAGCAGATTCTTTCTCGTCACCAATGAGAAGGATGAGAGGAACAGGCCCGCCATTTTCGATTTTAATGCGGATAAGCCCTGAATGAATATAATTCAGCCGCAAATCATGGCGATCTGGATCATAGAAATATTGCGCATTGCCTTCGATAACCGTTACGCGGGGTTTGGTTTCATATCGTAAAATGGTTTCACCGGCTTCCCCTTGGCGACCATTGAAAAGTGCAACGTCATGTTCCCCTTGGACAATGGATGTCTGATATTGGGAAGTTGAATAGACCAGACGATTCCGTCCCAAATTGAAGGCCGCAATCAGATATTTGCTGTCGTGGCCGTTTAATTCGAGATTACCTTCTTCTGGAATGCTGTAGGTGCCATCAGGTAAGGCAACCGAAAAGGTGAATTTACTGTCGTGAAGGCTATTCGCCGGTTTATGGGTTATGAAGAAAAGATGGGAAGACGTGTCTGGATTGACATTATGCAAAACCCGAACATGACTGGATGTCGGGACAATGATGGCACCCGGTGCCATTTTAGTAATATCAGAGAACGCCGCGATAAACTGCCCCAAGCGTTTTAGACCATCGGCTTTCGGTCTAAGGTTACGCGCTTCATCAATCGGTGCACCGTAATCAAATGAGGTAATGCGCCCCGATTGTCCTAGCCAGCCCCAATTGATACCACCATAGACCATCCGAAGGGTTTGATTAGTCAAACCATTGATCAGGTTATTTCCTAATATCAAGGATTGGTGGCGTTCATCATTACTGTTTACCAGACAGTTATATTGTCCATTGCTGCCCCAATAATCGGCATTGCCATCCTCTATTGTAATAAGGCTGGTCGCTGGACGTTTTAAGAAGTTGGCAGTGTTATCGAGATTGTAATATCCCAAATCCGGCGGCGAGGTTTCACGCAAAGCTTGGTTTTGAGTATCGCAAAATCGGGTTGTGTTGATCGAAAATCCGTGAAGATCAATCAAGTTGGCCGAATCGTCCCCTGATCGGGCGACTGATAACCAGTCGCCAACAGGACCGCTTTCATTATGAAAAATCGGAAGCGTGATTCCATCATGCCGGGCTTTGGCATATAAATGCGCCATATAGCGTCGTTTGACAGGGCTGGGGTCCCCTAGGCGATCTTCCACCTGATACAAAATGACGTTGCCTTTATCCCCGTCATATTGGTGGCGACTGATAATCGCATTAATATGCGTCAGCCATTCATCCACGGCGGCCAAATAAACAGGGTCATCGCTTCGAGCATCGACTTTCTGGCGCGTTAACCAGCCGGGGAATCCGCCCCGCGACAAATCGGCATCCGCATAAGGGCCGATACGGACAACAACATATAATCCGGCGACTTTGGCCATGCTTAATAGGCGGTCAATATCGCGGATTCCGTTAAAATCATAAACACCCGGGGCAGGGGAGTGATAAGCCCAGTCTAATTGAATCGTTACGGTATTAAATCCGATAGCTTTCATCTTTTCGAAGATATCTTGCCAAAGAGACGGGCTGGGCAGGCGAAAAGGGTCAAATTCCCCGCTCCAGATCAGAAATCTATGACTATCGATCATCGCAGAATAGCGGTCAAAAGTTATTCTGACAGTCTTTTCAGCCGGTAAGCTGACGGTAATATCCCGCCCTTTTACGGGACGGGACAATATTTTATCCGAATTATCGGCGGCAGCAAAAGCGGTTTGACTGAGAACAGGAGGTAACAACAAAGAGAGGATGCTGGCACCTAGCCGGAATTTCTTTGCTATTTTGTCCATCTTGTCCATTTTTGCTCTGCTACCCAGTTTTGTAAGTTTAATTTCATTAAACGAGTTTGTTTTTATAAAAAATATTAAAAATTTGTCATCAGTCGCTTTTACAATGCCGATTATCTTATTTCGGATATCTTCCTCATGATTACAGCTCTATGGTGACCAGATAGAAAATTATAACCCTGACAAATCAAAGATACAGCCTGATTTTTAGAAGATAACCGGAAAACAAAAATAGAATACCATATTCAAAATCTTTTTACCCTGCATTACAGCATAGAAACTGCTTAATTATTCGGAGAGAATGTATGAATGCCTCTTGTAACCGTCGTCAGATGCTTTTTGCTTTGGGGGTCGCTACCGTTGTAGGTGCCGGTTTGAAGGGGAATTCTCTATTTGCGGCAGCCTCGCCTGATAGCAATCTTACCCTTGGAAAAGCGCAGAATTTTTCTTGGAAGGGATTACAGGCTTATGCTTTAGAGCTCTCGCGACAGCCTTATAGCCAGCCAAAGCCAGCAGCTGAAGTGATGGCGATTGACTATAATGCGATGGGTCAAATTAGCTGGCGTGATGATAAAACCTTGTGGGCGAATGATCCCGAGAGAGCGACCCGCTTTTTCCCTGTTAATCGGGCGGCCCCTGTGCCTTTGAAAATTTATGTGGTTGAGAACGGTCAATCACGTGAAATGCTGTTTTCTGATGGTTTATTTAATGCGCCGGCAGATAGCCCACTACATAAGCTAACCAAAGATCAGATGGGTTTTGGCGGATTCCGCTTCATGAATTCCGATAGGCTGCATGACTGGCTAGCCTTTATGGGTGCTTCCTACTTCAGGGCAGCCGGCGATCAGGATCAATATGGTTTATCCGCCCGTGGTTTAGCGATTGATACTGGCCTTTCCCATGCAGAGGAATTTCCTGTCTTTACTCGCTTCTGGCTCGAAAAGGCACCGAATAACGGCATAATTATTTATGCTTTGCTGGAAGGTCCTAGCGTCGCGGGTGTATATCGGATGAATACCTACCATAAAAATGGTCATGTGGTTCAGGATATCGATTGCACCGTTAAATTGCGTAAAAATGTAGAACGCCTTGGATTCGGCGTGATGACCAGCATGTTCTGGTATGGCGAAAACAATCATCGCAGCGGTAAGGATTGGCGGCCAGAAGTCCACGATTCTGATGGATTGGCCTTGTGGACGGGTAAAGGTGAAAGATTATGGCGGCCATTAGAAAATCATGAGGTAACGCGGGTCAGCAGTTTTTCCGATGAAAACCCGAAAGGATGGGGCTTAATTCAGCGCGATCGTAAATTTGATCATTATCAGGATGATAATTTTTTCTACGAAAAACGCCCCAACTTATGGCTAGAAACGCGTAATAATTGGGGGGCAGGTGCTGTTAACCTCCTCGAAATGGCAACCAAAGGTGAAACCGACGATAATATCGGCGCTATGTGGGTACCGGCAGGCCCCGCGAAAGCTGGTAACCGTTATGACCTCTCTTATCGTTTAACTTGGTTGAATAGCGAACCTTTGCCGAAACCGTCTTCTTATGTCATCGAAACACGGACAGGTATGGCTAGCGATGATCCAGTTGGTCAGGATGAGCGTTGGTCTAAACCAGGATTAGAGAAAATCGTCATTGATTTCGAAGGTTCGGCTTTAGAAAATCTGGCGCGTGAAGGTGTTGAATTTGCTGTCACCGCCAATCAGGGGCAGATTGTTTACAGCTCGGCGGCTCCGATTGCTGGATTCTCTAACCGTTGGAGAGCGACTGTCGAAGTGAAAGCTGTACCTAATCAGGTGATGGAACTGCGCGGATACCTGAAAAAAGGCAATAACGCCATCAGTGAAACATGGCTTTATGCGATAGGCTAGAAGGAAAATAGATCACATGATCGCCCTTTTCGCTATATTGTAATATTCTATTTATATAGAAGCACATCATTCGTTATTTTATCAGATTGTCCAGATAAGATTTAATCCCGTTTTTATACCGGAAAATGATAATATTTCCTCTGCTCTTGATAGGGAGCAGGGGAAACTTATTCCGCGAGTTTCGGAAAAGGCGCAGAAATGAAAAATCCTGAACAGGCGCAAGTAAATAACACTTCTTATGAATCCGATCCGTTTGCCTGCTTACCGCCTTTGACGCCTATCGAAATGCCGATCCAGTCTTGGAGTAAAGTCGATAAGGTAAGCTCGAAAATACGAACATCGCCTTCGGGGATTGGTAATCGGCGCGGTCTGTTATTTGGGGCAACGCTAATCATATCGATTGCGGCGGCGGCCGATGTTCTAATCGCGGAATCCATACAGGGTATAAGTCTGAGCGAATTTTTGATCTTTATTCTGTTCACCCCGCTCTTTGCGTGGGTGCTTTTCGGTTTTCTGGGAGCACTGATTGGTTTTACGCAATTATTGTCAGGAAAAGCGTCTTCTGATTATCAGATGCCCCCAGCCTCCGTCGCTCCACGGGGTAAAACCGCGATATTGATGCCGATCTATAATGAAGACGTCGATATGGTTTATCTTCGTTTGAAAGTGATGGCACAATCTCTTGTTGAAACGGGTTACGATCAAAATTTTGAATTCTTTATTTTAAGCGATTCAAAGCCAGACAATGGTCAGACTGAGTTTTTTGCCTATCAGAAGTTAAAAGAACAAATAAAAATTCCGGTATGGTATCGTCGCCGTGCAAAAAACATTGCCCGAAAACCAGGTAATATTGCGGATTGGATCCATAATTTCGGCAGTGGTTATGACTATATGCTGGTATTGGATGCCGATAGTCTGATGTCCGGCGAAACCATTGCTAGAATGGCGGCTAGTATGGATCGGGATAAGGGAGTTGCTCTCTTGCAGACCGTTCCTATGCCTGTGAACGGCCAGACATTTTTTGCTAGATGGCAGCAATTTTCCGCTCGGTTATATGGCCCTCTCGCAAGTGCGGGCTTGGTTTGGTGGTCGGGTTCAGAATCAAGCTTTTGGGGGCATAACGCGATTATCCGCGTGAAGGCTTTTGCAGAAAGCTGCGGCCTCCCTAAGCTTTCTGGTAAAGAGCCTTTCGGCGGCAATATTATGAGTCATGACGTATTGGAAGCCACCCTGCTGCGGCGGAATGGATGGGCGGTTCATACAATTATGGCCGAAGGTAGCTATGAAGAATATCCGCCGACATTGGTGGATAGTGCCATAAGAGACCGGCGTTGGTGCCAAGGAAATTTACAGCATTTTCGCCTTTTGGACATCAAAGGATTGCATTGGATTAACCGTTTGCAATTATTGATTGGGATTACCTCTTATACGACGTCTACTTTGTGGCTGTTTTTGTTGTTAGCGACCCTGATGCATCATTTTGGCGGTATGGGTTCTAATTTGAGCCTACCTCCTTCTGCATGGCTTTTGGTTTTGACCATCATATGCCTGTTCGGTGCCAAAATTTTTGCTGTCATTTGGGCGCTAATGGATAAAAGACGTGCCAAGTCGCTAGGTGGGCTAAGCGGTATATTGGCCAGTGTTGTGATTGAAATTCCTTTATCGGCCTTTATCGCGCCTATCTTGATGGTAACCCAGACGCTCACCTTTATTGATATTTTACGTGGTCGGCCGAGTGGGTGGAATACTCAACGGCGGGATGTGGACGGCATTAGTTTTACAGAGGCCTTCCATTATTACCGCCCCCATATGATTGTCGGGCTTGTCTTTACCCTATTGGCTTTTGTTGGTGGGGGATCTCTGACATGGTTATTGATGGTTGCATTAGGCTTGGTCTTGGCACCTGTCACCGCTTATGCGACTTCTTATTCTTCCATGGGAAAAGCATTGGCTTCAATCGGTATCTTTGTAACGCCTGAAGAACATCGGCAGGATGGAACGCTCGAATCTCGGAAAGAAAGCGGGATTGTGCATGCCGCCCAAAAAGCAGCTGCTAACATGCCGCCACAGGCTTATTCTGGTGCTGGAAAGAATAACAAAGCTGGCCATTTTGTTGCAGAAAATTTAGCGTAACAGCTAGTTTAGATTCCGATGTCATCGAATAGAATGGCTGTAAAAGAAGGATTGGCAAAGGGCAGGGCATTTACCTGCCCTTTGTTTTTTCAGTATAAATTACGGTATAATCAAAAAAATATCACGAAAAAGACGATTGGGGCTAGTCGTCACAGGCTGGCTTTGCTAAAGGCTTCTTCGCTGCCTAGCACCCGTAGCTCAGCTGGATAGAGCGCTGCCCTCCGAAGGCAGAGGCCACAGGTTCGAATCCTGTCGGGTGCACCAATCCTTTAATGCAGTATTTTCACAATAAAATAAGTGTAGATCGCCTAGCTTCTTAGTTAAGAAGCGATAAGGCATGGGACATTTTTGCCCTGATTTATTTCCACAAGAAATTATTAACGCATTTGGAACCGCAATAATGTTTTTCAAGTCCGAGGTGTCTTTGTGGGCTATTTCTCAAGTTTTCGCTATCAGGCTGATTTGTGTAAAACCAGCCTGATAAAATACGATATTAAGCTGCATGTTCCCTGGTGCCAGCAATAATGAGCCAGCCAATAGCGTAGATCAGCATAAGTACTAATGCGGTTCCTGCAATCGTCACAATAGGTTTCGGATAGGTCGATTTAACAGGCATATTAGGCTCAACAACACGAATGATGAATAATTTTTGTCGCATCGCCGTTTCACTAGCTTTGACCAGAGAGGCCGCGGCTGATTCATAGCGTTTTGCAGCAAACTCTTGTCTTATTCTTAATTCTTCATAAGAGCCAAGTCCTGTTACCATAGAGGCATGCCCCGAGGTCATCAAATTACGCTGCTTATTAACAACGGCTTCTAAAGAGACAACCTGACGCTTTAAAGCAATATACTGAGGACTTTCGGGCGAGATAGTCTCTTTCATAGAATCAAATTGTGCCCGTGCCTGTTCTAACTGGGCCGTAAGCTGAGAAACCAGCTTGATCTGTGTTTCTCCTGTAATACGAGGATCTAAATCCTGATCACCTCGCCTAAAATGTGTAATGGCTAGCTGAATCTCAGCTATTTTGTCTTCAGCTTGCTCTAATTGAGTTTTCGCTATCCCAACAGCACTATCATAACGACGCTTATTCATGTCATTAACACGTTTTTCACCTAGCTTTAGGAGCGTTTCTGCTAAAAGATACGCATCTTTAGGTCGGAAAGCTCTGACATTGATATTTGTAATACCAGTTTCGGTTTCATACTTTACCTTAACGTGCTTCAAATAGTATTTTAAAAGCATTTCTGGGGTTGGAGCAGGGAACCATAAACGGCTAAAAATATCAGCTTCAGGTCTTCTAAACATAGCGACTAAATTCAACTGTGATTGCAGTTTTGCAACCACATCATGTGACTGCAAATAATCGTTGACGCTTACGCCTTCTGTCTGGCTGCCTCCAGAACTCCCCAAAGCGCCCATCATTTGGGTAAGACCTGTTGCTGGCATTGCATTTTGTCCGTCAGAACGAACAACAAAATGCGCTTCGGATTCATATTGGTCTGAAGCCATAAACGCAAAATAAAAAGAAAGAAACAAAAGAGGAAAAATAACAATTATTATAAAATTTCTACGTTTTTGCCATGATATTTTTAAAAATTCTATCAAAGCAGAATAGTGTTTTTCAAAATGGTTGTGAAATTCTTCGTCCGTCGTTTCCACATTTTTTTCCAAGTTTAGTTAAAGCCAAAGACACAATGTTGATTTATCTATTAAAGCATGTCTGCTAATTTGGTGACGGCTGTAATATGTGCTTTCCAAGTTGGCAACTGCCATTTCTCCATAGCTTTCTTTTGGGCTCTAATCCGTTCTGAATTTTCTTGACTATATTCGATAATTGCATTTTGCCAGCCTAATCCGTCAATTGGATCAATATATTGAGCTACTGCACCACCGACTTCCCGATGTGCGGCTATGTCGCTACAAATAACAGGCACGCCTAAACTTATAGCCTCGGCAACTGGCAGGCCATATCCTTCTACAAAAGAGGGCATTAATAACGCTCTAGCTTGCTTTAACCAAAGCTGCATTTGCGTATCACCAAGATCGCTAAATTCATAAACGCGCTTTTTAATAGCAGGACAGCGTTCAAGCATATCCAAGATATTTTCGTTTTCCCATCCTCTGCGGCCAATTAAGACAAGATAGGGCGCGTCTTCTCCATAAAAATTAACCAGATTCCGCCATATATTTAAAAGCAGTAAATGATTTTTTCGTGGCTCTATGGTGCTTATATAAATAAAAACAGGCTTATTATCTTCTATGCCAAGAACATCAAACAAAGAAGGGATAGAATGATGTGCTTTTTCAGATTTATGGTTAATATCTATGCCTAGATGAGCTGTAATTATAGGTGTTTTTCGACCCGATTTTTCTAAAAAAGATTGAAAACTTTTCTTCGTATCATGTGAGTTTGCAATGATTCCATCCGCAAGATCTGCCACAGTATTCATCCGATTTATATGCAAATTAGCACCGTTAGGGCGGGCATATTCAGGATAAGTAATCGGAATAAGATCATGTAAAAGACAAATAAATTTGGCATTTTCTTTTTTAGAATAGAAGCCATCAATTTTTTATTGGTTAGATGATGAGGTGATGACTGGAGGAAAATACGCAACGGAAAGTGAGATTTTGGGATCGCCTGTGGCCACATTTGGCGATAAATTTTACTGAGATACTGCCACTTTTTAATTTTTTCAGTCGGAATTAGAATTCGACTATTCCACAATTTTTCGACATGATCAAGAAATGTCAAAGCGCGATCAGTGGGAATACGCCCATATTGACCAAAATATTGGTTGCTGCAAAAACAAGTTGCCCTGGAATCTGTCGTAGTAATTCGCGGGCATAAGCCATTTCAACCCGATCAACCCCTGTCGGTGTTGCGTGAAGTATACGCGATAATAAACGGGACAGATCAAGGATGATCTCTCGATCTGGCAGCATAAAGTTATCCTTTAATAATCAAGATTGGCGTTGTTTTTCCTGATGGAACTCAATGGCCTCTTCTATGCTATCAAACAGATGAAGTTGCTTCTGATACATAACAGCACCGCTGTCGCAATATTCCCTTAATGTATTGAAATCATGGGAAATCATTACCAAAGTACCATTTGTTCGGCGTTCTATTAAAGCCTCGTGACAACGATTCCGGAAGCGTTCATCTCCAGCACCAGTAACTTCATCAACAAGATAACAATCAAATTGTACTGCTAATGATACGCCAAAAGCTAATCGAGCAACCATACCAGCTGAATACGTTTTAATCGGTTGTCTAAAAAAAGGCCCTAACTGTGCAAAATCTTCAACATAAGCTAAAAGCTCGTCTTCTTTTTTGCCATAGACACGCGCAATGAAGCGACAGTTGTCAGCACCCGTCAAACTGCTTTGGAAAGCACTCGTGTAACCGATCGGCCAAGAGGTCGACATCTTGCGTGTTATTTTGCCTAAAGTTGGTTTTTCAACCCCAGAAATAAGACGAGTTAAAGTCGATTTTCCAGCACCGTTCGCTCCACATATACCAATGCTTTGACCTCGACTTAATGTAAAGTTCAGGTCTCGAAATACAGTATTTTCAAATTTGTTATTCTTGTATATTTTTGTGACATTTTCAAATTTTATCATTTCTTTACCATAACTATTTTGAATAACTTTAATATTTTGCCTTGAAGAAACAATTGAAAGCGTCAAAACTGGTCATTCCTTTATAGAAACATTATCCGAGCCCTTCTATAGAAGAATGATTCCACCGTAAAAATTTATAAAAGAGGCAGAATGAACAGCGTTTTAAAGGTTGCTCACAAAAATGCGGAGTTGTGCTTTATTTTTTTTCAACGATATAGCATGAGCTCTTAGTGATGATGAATTCTTGCCAAGCCTTTTCTCGATCAATATCGAGACGTGCCCGATCCTTACCACAGTTGGGATGTCTGATTTTACCTATTTTATTGGCAGGTTGTAATTCGCTGCCTTCCAGCGGACCTACGGCACACCAACTGTTAAAAAGAACTCAGCCAGGTAAAAATCCTATGGATATCTCGGTGGTTAATTTGAACCTACCTGGGAATGGTATGAAGGCAGTCCTTGCCGCAGATAAAAGTAGCGAAATTTTGGATGACAATATTTCTCTTTCTTCTGCCGCGGAAAGATACACCAAAGAAAACGATAGTGATAAAGGCCGAAATCTCAAATTAAGAGCTCTCGCAATGGAAGGAAGAGTTGATCTCATTGGCCCTGGTGATGTTCTTCGAATAAGTATTTATGAAGCGGGTACCCGTCTTTTTATTGGTAATAGTAATCGTTACGGTTATACAGGGGTCGATCCTTCTGCCTCGGCTGAACATTTTGATATTGTCGCAGTTGATGCAATGGGCACTATCAAATTGCCCTATGCGGGTCGCTTACGTGTCGCAGGATTGCGTGTTGTACAAATTCAACATTTGATTGAAGAGGCTTTTACTACCCAATCTCAGAAACCTCAGGCTATGGTTTCGGTGCTAGAAAATGTAGCGAATACGGTTTTTATTGGTGGAGATAATGCCACAAAAGCATCGCGTATGCCGCTGACTTTATATCATGAACGTTTGTCAGATGCGGTTTCTTTTGTAGGCGGGCCGCACTCGCTTCTATCTGATACTGTCGTTATTTTTTCACGAGGGGGCAAAACGGTTAAACAGCGCCTCGACCATATTACGCCGGAAAGTCCCGATAATCTTGTTTTATTACCAGGTGATCGGATTGAGCTCGTAAGGCGGCCGCGAACTTTTGAAGTCTTTGGTGCAGGCAGTCGAGTTGAACAGATTAGTTTTAACAACCCAGAGGTCTCTCTAGCTGAAGCCCTTGCTAGGGGGGGGGGGCCTAACGATAATATTTCAGATCCTAGAGCCGTTTTTCTGATGCGTTTTGTACCAGATGAAAATGCCCCAAATAAGGAACGACCTGTTATCTATCAGCTTAATATGCTGGATCCTGCGAGTTATTTTTTAGCACAGAGATTTACCCTGCGGGATAAGGATGTCCTTTATATTGCCAGCGCCAAGTTAACGCGTGCGATTAAGGCATCTAGTATTATTAATCAGATTTTTGCACCGCTTCTTATTGCAAGAGCGGCAGCTTTCTAAGCTCTGATTCATTGGAGGTTGGATATAAATCATAAGATTTATATCCAACCTCAAAAATATTATTATATTTCTGTCTGATATTTTTTCTTGCTTCCCTTCACATAATCAGAAAAGCTGATGTCGCTTAAGAGTAAGTTTAGCCTTGTCTAAATTTGGGGACATTTTTGTGAGTGAAATGTGAAGGGGGAAATATCAGTTATGGGTAATCCAACAAAAGGTATGCCGGATAATCAGAAGCGAAGGCAGCTTCTGAAAACAAGCGCAACGATGGTTATAGCCGGTAGTATTGGAAATATTTTGCCTAAAATGGCAATGGCAGCAACAGAATCTCCGTTATCAGGTGTGCTAGAACAATTTGCTCATGAAATTTTGATGTTATCGCCAGAAATGGCGACAAGCTTGGGCTTGAATAAGGGCAAATTAGCCGGTCTTGAAGCCAAATTGTCCGATAATTCTGAAAAAGGATTAGCGGATTGGTCGCGTCAGATTCGATCCATGCGTCAAAGGCTTGATAAGGTTAAAACCAGTATCAAGAATGAACAGGATCAAATTCATTACGAGACAGTGTCTTATGCTGTCGATCGGGGTCTAGACGGCCTTAAATTTTCTTATGGTGGTGGTGCCTCAGCTGGATTCTCAGGTGGAACAGAAACCTACAGCCTGAGCCAACAGAATGGCGTTACTACCTCAATTGCTGATTTTCTGAATTCGCAGCACCGGATTGAAAATAAGGCCGATGTCGAAGCTTATCTTTTACGACTACAGGCTTTTTCCAGGCAAATAAAAGAAGAAACTGAAGAGTTAAAAAGAGAAGTTTCTATCGGGGTTATTGCTCCTGATTTTATTGCTCATAAAGCTCTGGCACAAATGCAGGATTTCCGGGCGACTAAACCCGAAGAGCAAAGCTTTGTCCGCAATCTTGATATTCGAGCAAAAAAAGCGGGTATTCAAGGTAGTTTTTCAGATAAAGCCGCTCAAATTGTCAAAGATAGCCTCTATCCGGCTTTAGATGTCGAGTTAGCTGAGTTCGCGAAAATCATTCCTCATGCGGGGAGTAATCCATCTGTCTCGCGTTTACCCGACGGAGAAGCCTATTATAATTGGGCATTACGGCTGGGAACGACTCTAACCACGCCTGCATCAGATATCCATAAAGTCGGCCTTGAACAAAATGAAATATTAAAGGCTGAAATGGATGTTCTGCTGAAATCGCAAGGATTTACGCAGGGAAGCGTCGGGCAAAGACTACAGGCCTTAAGCAAAGATCAGCGTTTTATTTATCCGGATAATGATACCGGACGGGCCGAAATACTTGCTTATTTGAATGACCGTCTGGCGGCTATTCGTCCGCTACTTTCGAAATTGTCCCATCTAGGTATGAAAGCGCCGATCATCGTAAAGCGCGTGCCGCCTGATGTCGAAAAAGGCGCACCGCTAGGCTATATGAACTTTCCAGCTTTGGATGGTAGCCGCCCTGCAATTTATTATATCAATCTGGCATCGACCAACCTTTGGCCACGTTATTCTTTGACCACGCTGACAGCCCATGAAGGTATTCCGGGGCACAGCTGGCAGGGTGCGTATCTGGCCGAGCATCATAGCGAAATTCCGCTTATTTCATCGATGATGGGCTTTAATGCTTTTGTCGAAGGCTGGGCGCTATATGCTGAAAAACTGGTGGACGAGCAGGGGCTTTACGCCAACGATCCTGTCGGCAGAATCGGTTATCTATTAGATCAACAATTCAGAGCTTGTCGCTTGGTGATCGATACGGGGCTTCATTCCATGGGATGGTCGCGTGAACAAGCAATCCGCTATCTGATCGACGAATGTGGTTATGTGGTCGATGCCGCGACCAGTGAAGTTGATCGTTATTGCGCAAGCCCGGGACAGGCTTGTGGCTATAAAATGGGACAGCTTGAAATCCTACGCTTGCGTCAGATGGCAAAAAGCCGCTTGGGATCGGCTTTCGATTTGGCTTCTTTCAATGATGCTATTGTTGAAACCGGCGGCGTGCCTCTTTCTGTATTAGGTGATGTCATCAACCGATATATTGCTGGCGTAAAATAAGATCCGACATAAAAAAGAGCCCCTTTTTGGAGGGGCTCTTTTTTACTTTCATAAGAAAACAATTAGACCCGTTTGACCCAATCGTAAGGATCAGCAGCCCGTCCATATTGCAAATCAATTAAGGATTCTCTTAATTCATTCGCAACTGGATTATTGGCGCCTTCCTTGCCGATTTCGAAATCGCCATGGGTGTCACATACTTTACCGATTGAAGTAATAACCGCAGCTGTCCCACAGGCGAAAGCTTCTAAGAGCTTGCCTGATTGGGCATCGCTGCGCCATTGATCAAGGCTGTAGGGCTGTTCCAGAACCGTATATCCCTTGTCCTTTGCCAAGGCGATAATAGATTTTCTGGTAATCCCGTGCAGAATCGTCCCTTTCAGGGGCGGAGTGACTAATGTCTTGTCATCCATGACAAAGAAAACATTCATACCGCCTAATTCTTCAATCCAGCGCCGTTCGATAGCATCCAGAAAGACAACCTGTGCGCAGCCATGTGCATAGCCTTCAGCCTGAGAAGTCAGGCTGGCGGCGTAGTTACCACCACATTTTGCCGTACCAGTGCCGCCAGGAACTGCGCGGACATGGTTTTCGGAAACCCAAATCGGAACGCCTTTAGTGGCGTCTTTGAAATAGGATCCAACCGTGCAGGCAATAACCGCAAAGATATATTCTTTGGCAGGTTTAACACCCAAGAAAGGCTGGCTAGCAATCTGGAAAGGACGGATATAGAGGCTGCCACCTTCTGCATTCGGTACCCAGTCACGATCTATATCGACCAGTTTATGAACCGCATCCAGAAAAATTTCTTCTGGCAATGGCTGCATCGCCATGACTTCTGCAGAATGCTGGAAGCGACGCGCATTTTCTTCTGGGCGGAACAGCAGGATTTCATCTTTAGGGCTGCGATACGCTTTCATCCCTTCAAAGATTTCTTGCGCATAATGCAAGACGGAGGCAGCTGGATCGAGAGGTAACGGCTGGCGTGCCATGACCCGTCCATTATGCCATCCTTTTTCTTCGGAATAATGGATGATGACCATATGATCGGAAAATGTCGTACCGAAGCCAGGGTTTGCCATCATCTCTTTCCGCTTGTCAGCGGGCGTTGGATGATCTGTTGGTTCTACTGTAATCGTAAAGGGTGTTTTTGTTTGAGACATAACTGAGCCAATCTTTTTGATAACAACCGAGTGGATTGTTCGAAGCTTTAAGAAACGGGAGTCAAATTGCGTGCTGCCTGAATAGTATTATTGAGAAGACAAGCAATAGTCATTGGCCCCACGCCACCCGGAACCGGCGTTATAGCAGAGGCAACCTTAACCGCTTCGGCAAAATCGACATCACCAACGATGCGCGTCTTGCCCGCCGCTTTGGCAGCTGGATCTTCGGCCGGAATGCGGTTGATACCCACATCAATAACGACAGCGCCAGGTTTCAGCCATGAAGCTTTGACAAAATGGGGAATGCCAACGGCTGCGACCACGATATCAGCCTGCCGACAGAGTTCTTCCAGATTTTTGGTATGGCGATGGGCAACGGTAACCGTGCAATCAGCCGTTAGAAGTAACTGCGCCATCGGGCGTCCAACGATTGTAGAACGGCCAATAACCAAAGCATGTTTACCTTGAAGGCTGCCTAAATTATTTTCAAGCAGCATCATGCATCCAGCGGGCGTGCAAGGCACAAGCGTTGGCTTGCCGATAGCCAAAAGGCCTGCATTGACGACATGGAAACCATCAACATCTTTGGCCGGATCAATCGCTTCCAGAATAGTCGGCGTATCAATATGCTTGGGTAAAGGTAGCTGAACCAATATACCATGCACGGCTGGGTCATTATTAAGAGTCTGGATTAAATCCAGTAATTCTTGCTGGCTGGCATCCGCATCAAGACGATAGCTGAGCGAATTCATACCGACCGCTTCGGTCATCTCTTCTTTTTTGCGGACATAGATACGGCTGGCAGGATCTTCGCCTACCAGAATGACTGCGAGCCCCGGAACGACATTGCGTTCTTTCTTGAGTGTTTCGACGTCTTTGGCAATTTTATTGCGTAAATTGGACGAAAATTCTTTACCATCAATAATTATTGCCTCAGCCATAAACAATCCTTACAACAAAAATATTCAAAGAATCAGCCCAGTCTTATAGGCTAAGCCATGCCCTATATAGGGGGATCGCTTTATTTTGGAAGAAAACAAGTCTTAAAAATTCCTTTGATAAAGAAAATAAATTATAATCATCAAAAGAATAGCGGCACATTTTTAAAGCTGATGGGTTAGTCTATTTTGGCCTTTGACAAATGGCGATTGGGAAGAATCCTGCACCATGGCATCGAAACAGACTTTTTCGTTATTAATTGATGGTATGGAATGTGCGGCCTGTTCAAGCCGTATAGAGCGGGTATTAAATCGTCTCCCCAATGTCGATGCGTCTGTCAATTTTGCGACAGAGAAAGCTCATGTCACTTTTGATCCTGCATCAACCCAAATTACCGATATTATCAAAGCGATAGAGAAGGCTGGCTATCGCGCCAGTGAGGCCGATAAAATAGACAATGAAAAACGTCGTTTGTTAGAACAAAAACAAGGAAGACAAACGCTTCACCGTTTTCTGATTGCGCTTTTTTGTAGCCTGCCTTTCTTATTCCAAATGATCGCGATGTTTTTACCTGCGCATCACATGGGTAAACATGGCTTTGAACTGCCCCGTCTTACGCAATGGGTATTGGCGACCATTGTTGAATTTGGTGCCGGTGCGGCTTTTTCAAAGCCGCATGGAAATCGCTTCGTTCTGGTTCAGCCAATATGGATGTTTTGGTCGTTTTGGGAACGGGCATGGCCTATCTTTACAGTAGTATCGTCTACTTTGCTGGTCTTGGGCAGTTACATGTCTATTTTGAAGCGAGCGCCATGATTATCACGCTCGTTTTACTGGGGCGTTTGCTAGAAGATCAGGCAAAAAATCGGGCGGGTTCTGCCATGCAGACATTGCTGTCTTTGCAACCGCAAACTGGCCATATAGAGCGGGACGGAGACGTTTCCGATATTGGTATAGATGAAATCGTAACTGGTAATATTCTTCTGATCTGTTCGGGAGAACGGGTACCTGTTGATGGCCAAATTATGGCAGGTGAATCCGCCTTTGATGAATCAATGCTCACTGGTGAAGCCATGCCTGTGGCTAAAGAAAAGGGTGATAAAGTTTTTGCTGCCAGCATCAACAAAGGGAGTACAATCAGGATAGAAGCCATTGCGGTTGGGCAACAAACCGCCTTGGCGGGCATTATCCGTATGGTCGAAGATGCCCAAGGATCAAAAGCGCCTATCCAAAAATTGGCTGATAAAATAGCAGGTATTTTCGTGCCATTGGTTATTGCGATTGCTTTTCTGACCTTGGCCTTAAGCTGGTTTTTTACCGGATCTTTCTCTCATGCGCTTATTTCTGCAGTCGCGACACTAGTGATTGCATGTCCTTGTTCTTTGGGGTTGGCGGTTCCAACTGCCATTATGGTTGGGACGGGGGTAGGTGCCAGAAATGGTATTCTTATTCGCAATGTTGATGTATTAGAACGGGCTAAAAATATTAACTATCTGGTCGTCGATAAGACAGGCACCGTAACGGAAGGAAGGCCGGAAGTATCGACACTATCCTGCGCCACCAACAGAACGGAAGACGAGCTGTTAACGGTTGCGGCCGCTCTTTCTAGCCAGTCTTCCCATCCTTTATCGCAGGCGATTTTTGCCTTTTGTCAGGATAGGGGGATAAAAACCGCTATACCCGATCATATATCAGAAAAGGCGGGGCTTGGGATTTCGGGCATAGATACCGATCATCATGATATCAGAATGGGGTCTTTGCGTTTTTTACAAGAGGCTGGCATCGATGCTAAAAATTCGGAGCCAGCTTTAAGATCGGAAGCTAAAAGCAAAAAAGAAATAACCGAAGATGCCAGCCTTGTTCATATGGCCTGTGATAAACACTATTTGGGATATATCGCTTTAGCTGATCCCATCAGACCGAGTTCGAAGGCGGCAATTAAAAAATTGCGGGCTTTGGGGATCGAAGTAGCAATGATGACAGGTGACAACGCCGTTACGGCCAAGGCGATCGCAGCAAAAGCGGGTATCCAGCATTACAAGGCCGCTTTGTTGCCCGAAGATAAGGCAAATAAAGTCCAGACTTTGAGAAAACAAGGCTATTATGTCGGCATGGTTGGGGATGGCATCAATGATGCTCCGGCTTTGGCTGTCGCCGATGTTAGTTTCGCGATCGGTACCGGTTCCGATATTGCGATAGAATCTGCCGATGTTATCTTGATAAAATCAAGTCTGAAGGATGTTGCCCTTGCGATATCGCTTTCACGAGCAACGATGCAAAAGATGAAACAAAATCTATTTTTTGCTTTTATCTATAATGTTTTGGGAATTCCGTTAGCCGCCTTTGGTTTTCTTAATCCGGTGATTGCCGGTGCTGCGATGGCGATGAGTTCGGTTTCCGTTGTCGGCAACTCACTTTTATTGAGCCGGTGGACGGCTTTTCAGTCAGGGAGATAACGAATGACCCGCGTAATTTTTCAGGTCGAAGGGATGCATTGCGAAAAATGCGTAAAAACCATTGAAAATGGTTTGAACCAGTTTGACGGTATTTCTGCGGTATCAGCCTCTTTAAAAAACAAGGCTGTCACCATAGATTATAATCCAGAGAAAGTGACCGAAGAGGCTTTGAGAAAAGAAATAGAAGACTTGGGATATGATGTGCCGGCTTGAACGAAAACAATAGCAAGGCTGAATGTAGCAAATCAGGATATTCCAGTCTGCCCGTCTTAAAGCAGACAGACTGGAAATCTCTCCTTAATACTTGCCCTAATTTTATATCATTTGGCGGAAAAGTAAATTTATATAATGTATTTTTTTGTAACTTAGATTAATTTTTTCTTCATAAAAAAGATCATATTTTTTGCTTTTATCGCTATATAATAAAAATCACCCCATATCTGAAATTTTGGCGGTATAATATCCAGGGGGGCATCAAACTCTGAAATGCCAAGCAATCAGAAAGATTAGACTAAATTCGAGGGTGTTATTTTTAAATTTCAAAAATGAATTATTTTTCAATATAAAATTTTTTATATGACTTTTTATTGGAACAATAGTTTAAATAAAGCAGATTTTGACAATAAATCTTTTTCTATTTTTGACTAAATATTTAAAATGTTTCATTCTCGATATTAAAAGAACTAATTTAAAATTTTGTAACCCTCGTGAATGATTTGAAACTAAACTTCTCTGTTTTTTATTGATAAAAGCGCCTTAACCCAGATTAAGAAAATCGTATTTTAAGGGAGGATTAACTTGTTCAAAGGCTTGCACCCAATCCGTTACGGCAAGCGTGAAGTATGGCCTCTGATTGAAGGCGGAAAAGGTATCGCCGCATCGGATCATATGAGTGCAGGTGCTTGGGCGGCTGCCAATGGCATCGGCACGATTTCTGCTGTTAATGCAGATAGTTATGATGAAAATGGCCAGATTATCCCCCAGATCTACCATGCAAAAACACGTCCAGAGCGCCATAAAGAATTGGTGCAATATGCCATCAATGGTGCCGTTGATCAGGTTAAACGTGCCTATGATATTGCTTCTGGCAAGGGCGCAATCAATATTAATGTGTTGTGGGAAATGGGCGGTTCCCAGACCATTTTGAAAGAGGTTTTGGAGCAAACCAAAGGATTGGTAACGGGTATTACCTGTGGTGCGGGTATGCCTTACAAGCTTTCTGAAATTGCTGCCCATTATCAGGTTTATTATTTACCCATCGTTTCTTCAGGAAGAGCCTTTCACGCTTTATGGAAGCGGGCTTATTCCAAGGTGCCTGAATTTTTGGCCGCCGTTGTTTATGAAGATCCTTGGTTGGCCGGTGGTCATAACGGGTTATCCAACGCCGAAGACCCTCTGTTACCCCAGCATCCTTATGAAAGAGTGCTGAATTTACGAAAAGTAATGCGTGCCGCAGGTATTCCCGATAGCACCCCAATCGTTATGGCGGGGGGCGTCTGGCATCTGGAAGAGTGGAATGATTGGATCGACAACCCTGAATTGGGCGCGATTGCATTCCAATTCGGAACAAGACCTTTGGTTACCCAAGAAAGTCCTGTTTCCTTGGCATGGAAAAAACGCCTGATGCAGCTCGATGAAGGTGATGTCTTGTTGCATCGTTTTTCACCGACCGGTTTTTATTCCTCTGCTGTCAAAAATACGTTTTTACGTAACCTTGAAGGCCGTTCTGAACGCCAGATCGCTTTTTCGGTTAAGGAAACGGGTGATCATACTTGTTTGCTGGATGCTGGTGTGAACAGCCGTGCTAGCTTTTGGGTTACCGACAGTGATTTGCAACGCGCCCGCCAATGGGTAGCCGATGGTTTTACCACTGCATTGCGCACGCCTGACGGCACGCTTGTTTTTGTCACGACAGAAGAAATGCGGATAATCCGTAAGGATCAGGCGGATTGTATGGGCTGTTTAAGCCAGTGCAATTTTTCATCTTGGTCGGAATCGTCAGAAAAAGGCACTACTGGCCGGATTGCTGACCCACGGAGTTTCTGCATCCAGAAAACTTTGCAGGATATTGCCCATAGCGACGAGATTGAAAACAATCTGATGTTTAGTGGTCATTCGGGCTATCGGTTTAAAACCGATCCTTTTTACGCCAATAATTTTATTCCGACGGTTCAACAGTTAATCGACAGAATCCTGACAGGAAAATAAAAACAATTATTGAGGCCTGACTAATTACCCTGCAGTAAACATGCAGGGTAATTTTTTTAATATTATTCAAAATCGACCTTATTATTCACTCTATTCACCGTATGGAGCAAAGTTTTAAGGATACAACTGCCCCGACCATGCGTTCAGCCATAAATAGACCAGTCGGGCAGGGCTAAATTTTGAGGCTGCAATTCAGCCATTATTGCTTTCCTGCTGTCTGGCGAAAATCCCCATTAAGCACGAGGGTAAGCAATGACGAGACCCAATCTTCACACTGAATCAGGCCGGATTGTTGGCGATAACCAAAATAGTATTACCGCAGGCAAAAGAGGCCCGACCTTACTGCAAGATGTCTATCTGGTTGAAAAGCTGGCTCATTTTAACCGTGAACGTATTCCCGAACGGGTCGTTCATGCCAAGGGTTCTGGCGCATTTGGTGAATTGACGGTAACCGCCGATATTACCCGCTTCACAAAAGCTAAACTGTTTTCCAAGGTCGGCAAAAAGACGCCGATGTTTGCCCGCTTTTCTACTGTGGGTGGAGAAAGAGGTTCCGCCGATACCGTGCGTGATCCACGGGGATTTGCTTTAAAATTCTATACCGAAGAGGGAAACTGGGATTTAGTCGGCAATAACACCCCTGTTTTTTTCATCAGGGATGCAATTAAATTTCCCGATTTTATCCATACGCAAAAGCGTGACCCGAAAAGCAATTTAAAAGACCCGAAAATGATGTGGGACTTTTTCTCGCAAAGCCCAGAAAGCTTGCATCAGGTTCTTATCCTCTTTTCAGATCGCGGTATTCCGCTTAGCCACCGCTTTATGCATGGATTTTCAAGTCATACCTATTCGATGATCAATGAGGCAGGTGATATCCACTATGTGAAATGGCATTTCATTTCACAGCAGGGAATCAAAAATATGCCTGTCGAAGAGGCTGAAAAAATCGCAGGTAGTAATCCTGATCATTATCAACAGGATCTGTTCTCCGCGATCGAAAAGAGTGACTTTCCGAAATGGAAGGTCGCAATCCAGATTATGACACCGGAGCAAGCCCGCAAGCAGCGTTTGAATCCCTTTGATGTGACCAAAGTTTGGTATCATAAAGAATTTCCGCTGATGGAAGTTGGCTTTTTTGAACTGAATAAAAATCCCGAAAATTATTTTCAGGATGTCGAACAGGCGGCTTTTTCTCCTGCGAATACGGTGCCCGGTCTCTATTTCAGCCCTGATAAAATGCTGCAAGGTCGGCTTTTCGCTTATGCCGATACCCAGCGTTATCGTTTGGGTATTAATGCGACCCAGATTCCGGTCAATCGCCCAAGATGTCCTGTGAATGGTTACTATCGTGACGGCGCTATGCGAGTTGACGGCAATGGCGGGGATAGTCTCAATTACGAGCCTAATTCTGACCCATCTTCACCTTTTGAAAATGCGTCATATAAAGAACCAGTCATCCCAGTGGATGGTGACGGCGATCATTATGACCGCTATGAAGATGCGGGTAATGAGAATTATGAGCAGCCCGGCAAGCTTTATCGCCTGTTAAAAGAGGATGAAAAAGCGCGGCTGGTTGCTAATCTGGCGGCATCTTTGGGTGCGCCATCTGTCCCTAAATCAATAAAAGATAAACAAATAGAATTGTTTACGCGCTGTGATGCCGATTTAGGAAAGAGATTGACAGAAAGTTTGGCATAAAAAAACAACAGTCTTAGTTATAAAAAATATATGCGCTTCTCTCTTTTGGGAAGCGTATATATTTATATTTTCACTGTCTGTTATTTACATTTTTTTTGTTAATTTTTGTTCAGGAAAAGATTATATCAAAATAACTTAAATAGTTTCCAAAAGCTAAAAAGATTTCTGTGTGTTCTATATTTCTTGTTTTCTGCAAAAACTTTGTTTGTTTTTACTTTGCGTAGGCATCACAATATTTTTTGCGGGAATAACACCTCTGAAGGCCGCCGACACATGGGCGGATTGGCAGCCCGTCTATATCCGGACGGTCGATATTTCCAATGGGAACCAGAGTTTACACAGCAATATATCGGCGATTACCAAGGATAAGCAGGGCTTCCTTTGGTTTGGAACCGCGGGAAGCGGTTTGATTCGTTATGACGGACAACATGCTGATAGTCTTAGATATTCTCCAACTCAGAAACTAAGCTTACCCGATAACGTTATTCACAGTCTGATTGCCTTACCGGACGGTGGTTTGCTGATCGGGACGGATGTGGCCGGTGTTGTCCGATTTAATCCGCTGGATAATAATTTTTATCCTTATCCCTCAACCGGAAACCAGAATTTAGGGAGCCGTATTTATTCTATCGTGGCGGATAAAAAGGGCGGATATTGGATTGGATCTGATATCGGATTGTCGCATATTGATGCTGATTTAAAACATACCAAACAATTTTTTGTCTTCTGTCAGGATAATGACACCTGTTCCAGCCAGACACGCGCGATATGGGAAGATGAAGACGGTTCGCTTTTATTGGGAACCGATAATGGCCTAGTCCAATATTCAGCTAAGACCCAGAAATTTACCACGCTTCTCTTTAAAAACAGCCTTTTTAAAAATGACATGGAAGGGATTCGCGCGCTTTATCGCGATTCAAAAGGTCGCCTTTGGATCGGAACAGAGGCGAACGGCGTTTTCTATATGACTGCGGATGGCAAGCTACATCAGCCAGAAGCGTTACAGAAAGATAGCCCATTTATCCGCTACCATTCGGTCAATGACTTTGTGGAAACCTTTGGTGGGGCCTTATGGATTGGCACGAGGGGCGGCGGGGTCTTATCTCTGGATGAGAAAACCGGAAAAATAAACTTTATCCACCGGAATGTTGCCGCATCAGAAAGCTTGGGCAGTGACTCTGTTCGGGCTTTTTTCCGTGAAAAAACGGGCAATATCTGGGTCGCGACAGGAGATAATGTCGCCTTTTATACCCAAGAAGACGATCATATCTTTACCTTTAATAATAACGGCATGAGCAATAAGTCTTTAGCGGATTGGAATGTCTTTTCTATTTTAGTGACCCAAAATAAGCAGATCTGGTTGGGTCTTGGTAATGGTCAGGTAGATTGGTTAAACAAAAAACAGGGTTCTATCCGACATCTAAAATTAGAAGGGCTAGCTTCTGGTGAAGCTATTCATAGTCTTGTCGAATTGGATGATGGAACCATACTGGCTGCATCAAAGGGATTAAGCCGAATTGACCCGAATAAACTCAGTATTTCGCCTTATCCTGTGCCGGGATTGTCAGAAAATCTGATCGTTACCAATCTGCTATATAAAGACGGTGCCGTTTATATCGGCACACCCGAAGGGCTGTTTATTTATCATATAAAAACGAACAAGACCGAGCACTTAACTCATACCAATAGTGACAAGAACAGTCTTTCTAATAACCGGATACTGGACTTATCCTTTAAACCGAATGGCATCTTGGCGATTGGAACCGCGAAGGGTCTTAGCTTTTACAAAGTAGACGAAAAGAAATTTCATAATATCCTGCATCGCAACGACAATATTAACACCATTCCTAATGATTATATTGCCGCGCTCCGTTCTGTCGGAGATAAGCTTTGGATTGGCATCAGGGGCGCCCTTCTTGAAGAAAAGAAAGGTATCTTTTCTCTTGTTTCTATGCCGCGAAATGACGTGTTTTGTGAGACGATTCAAAGCTTAATCAATGACACCCGCAACCGTTTATGGATCGTTGGCAGCAGTAAATTAGCGACTATCGACCCCGAAACGAAAAAAATAGACAGAATAAGCCGTCGGATAGATGACGAGAAAATGATCTATTATCCGCATAGTGCCGCTATCGGCGCGGATGGGGAAATATTGCTGGGTGGTTCGAATGGTTTGACGGTTATACCTGCCGAATTTCGGCCTGATATCGTACCAGAACCTAAAGCCCGTTTAGCCTTAACCAATATCAGAATTAACGGACAAGAATTACCTTATGGCAAGCTGCCAACGGCAGGGCAGACGCTGAATCTGTCATCTCATGTTACCAATTTGCTGCTGCGATTTTCGCTTTTGGATTACGGTTTTACAAGGCAAATTCGTTATAGCTATCGCCTTTTGGGGCAGGATTCTGACTGGATCACCTTACCGGCAGGCAGTATTCCTTTTGTAATCTATTCCCGTTTACCGGCAGGGCATTTCGTTTTTGCGCTTCGTGCCTCTATCCCAGGGGTAGACCGGCCTATTCTGGAAACAAGATTTCCAGTAAATGTCGCATATAGATGGTATGAATATCGTTTTGTCAAAATTGCCTTTTTGATCGCCATTGGCCTGCTTCTTTATGATCTTGTTTCAAACCAGATCAGAAAATTGCGCCAAATGATTGCCAATAAAACACAGGAATTAGAAGAAACCAATCAGCGTTTAAAAAAGTTAGCAAATACAGATGAATTAACAGGCCTTCTTAATAGGCGCGCTTTTACAGAAATTTTTGAACGATATTGCGAAGAATTCCATACAACTAAAGACCAATTTTCTATTTTTATTTTGGATATCGATTTCTTTAAAAAGATAAATGACAAAGAAGGTCATTTGGCTGGGGATTCGGTCATCCAATATATTGCTGAGAAAATTACCGAAAATATTCGTCAAAATGATTTAGCTGCCCGCTATGGGGGCGAAGAATTCGTTATTATGCTGCCCAAGGCCGATATGGAGACAACCCGCAATGTTGCCTTGCGTATCGGTAACGCCATTTCTGAAAAGCCGGTTTCATACCAAGGACGCGAAATCCCCGTTACCGTTAGCATCGGGGTCGCCTTGATGAAGAACGATGATACGGCCAATTCTTTACTCGAACGGGCTGATGAAAGACTTTATATGGCGAAGAACGAAGGTCGGAACCGCGTTTCTTCTTGATGCCTAATGTCTTTTTAAAAGACGACAGTCTTGGTAAATGACATGGGTATTTTGAGCATCATCGCCTGCAAAGCTATAAAGCGATGCCGAGTTGCCTTTTTCCCACCAGACAAGACCATGCGATAAATCCGTTCCATGATGGCCGACATAGCGCGCACCGCTGGCAGAAACTGCTTCTGTTAAGCCGTAGCTTTGATTATCAAGGTCGATGTACAGAAAAGAGACAGATGATTTTTTCTTCCGATCTTCTGTGGTGATATAATGTACGGTAACGTTTTTCTTGTTATCGCATAAATAACGATATGATCGTTGTTGTAGGTTCAAGACATTGGATGCCTGTTTTGCCCAAAGTGGGGTCGCGGTTAAAAGTGCAAAAAGGGTCAAATGTCTCAATTTCACGGTCAGACCTCATTTATTATTATGTGTACTGATTCAAGATATTTAATGCATACTTTTAGATAAGGTAAAACAATATCGTTTTTGTTGAATATGGATGTTGTTCGGCACATATATCTCTATCCAGCTAGAAAGAGGATCGTCTGTTGAAAATGAAGAATTTTTCTCTCCTTTCTTTGTTTTTATCTACTGTTTTTGTGACTTGCCCGCTTTATGCGCAATCGGATCAAGGCGATGTCATGCCGGTTGCCGTATCGGGCGATGTCGAAAAAACGCATCGGGCGATTGATTATGTCGGCGGCTGGGCGGTGACCAGTGGCGGAAAAACAGTCATCGAAATCGAAATAGAGCAGACTCATAACAGTCGTAATCCCTTTGGTGGTTTTCTCAGCCATCCTCATCTGGATATTACGACCAAGGCTTTCACCAATGTGCATGGTCCTTTGGTCAGGGAAGAAATTGTCGCCAGTCGATTGTTTGACGATCATCTGTTTTTTTCGACCCGTGACGGGTTAGGTGCACGCCATGATATCGAAATGCGGCTTGATAATAACGACAGCGCTTCTTTGAATATTCTGGATATAGCCGGTATCCGCTGGCCGATTACTAGAACCAATAGTCGGGCACCTTTTACGCTGAACTGGGATATCAATCACGTCTATACAATAGATCGGCCAGAATTGCCGCCGAACACGGAAATTATCAGGATTTATCGTGAAGTTCAGTCTTCAAAATCGCCGAATGAAGAGATTGCTGGAGCCGCGCGTTTGCAGAGGGTGAAGGATATCATTTCTCAAGGCAAACTGCATACGGCACAGGATTTTAATCAGGCCGCTTATATCTTAAACCGCAGTTCCAAAGCTGAAGATGCTTTGCTGGCGCATAGTCTGGCGATGGCAGCTTTGGCGAATGGTGACGAGACCGCAATTACGACAGCCACCAATAGTTTGGATCACTATTTGATGCTGAATGGTCGTCCCCAGATTTATGGCACTTGCCGCCAAGGCCTTGCCAAGAATAGTCCTATCCAGCAGCCCTATGACAACACCGCTATTCCCGAAAGCTTGCGTCATGAACTGGGTGCTTTTGAGCCAATTGCGTCTCTTGCATCCAGCACTGCCGAAAAAACGCCGGTAGCGGCATCTGTCGCGACGGAAAATCCAATAAAAGACAAAGTTGCGCCCACAACGCCCATTATTATAAATAGAGCAGGGCGGCGTAAAATCGCGATGGGGCAGCCAACAACAGCAAAAAAGACTCCCACGATGGCACCCCAAAATTAGGAATTAATCCTATCTGTCATTGCCTAATATGTGAAGGATGAGCTAAAAAATGACAGATATCTATGATCGGAATGAAGCGGTTATTTCGCTGTGGCCGGAATTTGCCGAAGCCATTGTTGCGGGCACAAAAACAGTCGAATTTCGGCGGCGAATACCGATTCCGGCTTTATCGGCACGAATATGGATTTATGCGACCCGTCCGATCAAATCGGTGATCGGTTTTACTTATCTTGAGGCGATCGATACAGGAAATGTCGATCAGCTTTGGCAAAAATACGGAAAAGAAGCCTTCTTATCTGAAAAGCAATATCGCGATTATTTTGAAGGTACAGATAAGGCGATCGCTTTTTTGTTAAGAGATCACCAAAAAATAGAACCCATTGGCCTTGAGCAAATGGCGGTTGTCCGTCCTCATTTTTTGCCACCGCAATCTTTGACATGGTTGAGGAAAGAAGAAACGCAAAGACTGGTTACACTTGTCGGTATAAAATAGGCAAAGGACGCTGTTTAAAAACAGCGTCCCCCTAGAATTAGCTCCGGTAATCGGCGTTGATTGAAATATAACCATGCGTGAGGTCACAAGTCCAAAGTTGGGCTTTGCCTTGACCCAAACCGATATCAACCGAGATGTCGATTTCTTTGCCTTTTAAATGTGAAGCCACGGGTGCTTCGTCATAATCGGGAACAACCATACCTTTGGCTGCCACTTCGATGCCGCCGAAACGAATAGACAGTAAATCCCGTTCGGCGGGCTGCCCCGCTTTACCGACAGCCATAACGACGCGTCCCCAATTTGCATCTTCTCCGGCCATGGCGGTTTTCACCAATGGAGAGTTAGCGATTGAACGCGCGATGATATGGGCGCTTTCGTCAGAAGCCGCACCGGTTACGGTTACGCTGATAAATTTGCTGGCACCTTCACCATCTCTGACAACCTGTTGTGCCAGATCAAGGCAGATGGCCGTGATCGCTTTTTGGAGCTGGTCTGCATCTTTGTCTTTGGAAGAAGACAGCACAGGATTACCTGCGGCTCCAGTTGCAAAAGCCAAAACCGTATCCGAAGTTGACGTGTCACTATCAACCGTAATGCAAGAAAAGCTTTTTTTGTTAGCTTTGGTCAGCATCTGTTGCAGGAATTCAGGAGAAACGGCAGCATCCGTAAAAATATAGCCCAGCATGGTTGCCATATCGGGCGCAATCATGCCGGAACCTTTAATAATGCCGACCAATTTGACCGCTTTGCCTTGAATGGTGATTTCCTGACGAGAGACTTTTGGGAAAGTATCCGTCGTCATGATGGCATTAGCCATATGTTCCCAGTTAACGTCTTCTGCCGAAAAGGCTTTTTCTAGACCTGCACAAGCCGTATCAATCGGCAAGGGAACGCCGATAACGCCGGTTGAAGAAACAAAAACTTCATGTAAGGCGCAGTTTAAATGATCGGCAACACGCGCCGTAATGGCAGCAACCGCTTCGCGTCCCTTATGCCCCGTGAAAGCGTTAGAATTTCCGGCATTAACGACCAGAGCCCGTGCTTTTCCTTTTTTCAAAGCCGCGCGGCACCATTCTACTTCTGGTGAAGGGCAGGCTGATTGCGTCGTCAGACCGGCGACGACAGTGTCTTTTTGGAAAAGAAACAGGCTGAGATCATTGCGTTGCCAATTTTTATAACCGGCGCAGACCGTTCGTAATGTAATCCCGTCTATGGCCGGTAGTTCGGGTATATAGCTGGGCGCAAGCGGTGAAATATTGGCGATCATACAAAAAGATCCTTCAATCACAATAGACTGGCCGGTTTGTTGATACGGCTTGATAGTGTATCATCACTATAACGATGCGTGTTTATTCGTTAAAGAAAGATATAAAAAGCTCGAAAAAAAGATTAAATAGCATTAAGACTGCTGAAACACTCTTGGCCACCCTGATCTCTCATATAATCTGACCGCTCATCAGAAAAATCGACAGGGTAAGAGAAAAGAGGCATTGTTTGTAATGGGGGGAGGGGATGATTGACGTTACCAAGGCGGCGACCTATCTTCTTTTCAACTTATCAGCTTAAAAGGTGAACCCTTGCCGGTTCACTTCGTTCACCGCATATTTTGAAATTGTTAGGGACTGTCCATGTTCGGCGCTATTGCCAAGGCTTTATTCGGCTCTGCTAATGATCGTTATATCAAATCCCTGCGCCGTATTGTTGAAAAAGTAAACAGTTTTGAACCGAGCGTTTCTGCGCTTGATGATGAAGGGCTTGCCCGACAAACGCTTCTGTTTAGGGAAAGATTGGCCAAGGGGGAGACGCTCGACATGCTCCTGCCGGAAGCCTTTGCGACCGTCAGGGAAGCCTCGAAGAGAACCTTGGGACAGCGTCACTACGACGTCCAAATTATCGGTGGTATCGTTCTTCATCGTGGTGAAATCGCAGAAATGCGGACGGGTGAAGGTAAAACGCTGGTTGCGACCTTGGCTTGTTATCTGAATGCCTTGGATAGCAAAGGTGTTCACGTTGTAACGGTGAATGATTATCTGGCAAAACGCGATGCCGAACAGATGGGGCAGGTTTATCGCTTCCTCGGTTTGACTGTCGGCGTGGTTATGCCGAATATTTCAGACGAAGAACGCCGTCAGGCCTATTTGGCTGATATTACCTATGCGACCAACAACGAATTGGGTTTCGATTATCTGCGTGATAATATGAAATATTCGCGGTCGCAGATGGTTCAGCGGCCTTTCAACTATGCCATTATTGATGAAGTTGACTCTATCCTGATTGATGAAGCGCGGACGCCGCTTATTATTTCAGGCCCGACCGACGATAAATCCGATTTGTATATCGCGATCGATCAGGTCGTGAAAAAGCTGAATGCTGATGATTACGAAATCGATGAGAAGCAGAAAAATGTCGTTCTGACCGAAGACGGGACAGAACGGGCAGAACAGCTTTTGAGAACCGATGGCCTTTTGCTGGAAGGCAATCTTTACGACTTTGAAAATACCCAGATTGTCCATCACCTCAATCAGGCATTGAGAGCGAATTTGATGTTCCGGCGGGATGTCGATTATCTGGTCAGAAATAACAAAGTCGTTATCATTGACGAATTCACGGGACGCATGATGGATGGTCGCCGTTGGTCAGAAGGTCTGCATCAGGCCATCGAAGCCAAAGAAGGCGTTCAGATTGAACCCGAAAACCAGACCTTGGCGTCGATTACTTTCCAGAATTATTTCCGACTTTATCCGCGTATTGCCGGTATGACGGGAACGGCGGCGACCGAAGCGACCGAATTTCATCAGATTTACAAGATGAATGTCGTGACGATCCCGACCAATCTTCCGGTGCAGCGGAAAGACGAAAACGACCAGTTCTATAAAAATCTGGAAGATAAATTCCGCGCAATTGCCAAATCGATTAAAGAGCATGCCACCAGTGGTCAGCCGATCTTGGTTGGTACGGTTTCGATCGAGAAATCAGAGCTTCTTTCCGAATATCTGCATCATGAAGGCGTGCCGCATAAAGTTTTGAATGCGCGTTACCATGAAATGGAAGCCCATATCGTGGCACAGGCCGGACGATTGGGCGCGGTAACCATTGCAACCAATATGGCTGGCCGTGGAACCGATATTCAGTTGGGTGGTAATGTTGATTTCCGTATTGCCGATGAATTGCGCGATATGGAAGAAGGAGCAGAACGCGATGCTGCGATCCTCCGCATTAAAAAAGAAGTAGAAGAAGAAAAGCAAAAAGTTATCGAGGCGGGTGGCTTGTTCGTTTTGGGAACAGAACGTCATGAAAGCCGCCGGATCGATAACCAGTTGCGTGGCCGTTCGGGTCGTCAAGGTGACCCCGGATTGAGCCGTTTCTACCTCAGCCTTGATGATGATCTTTTGCGTATTTTCGGTTCGCAAACCATGTTCTCGAAAATGATGAACAAAAGTTTGGCTGATGGTGAAGCAATTGTTAGCCCGATCATGTCAAAGGCTATCGAAACCGCGCAAAGAAAAGTCGAAGCTCGCAATTATGATATTCGTAAACAGGTCGTCGAATATGACGATGTGATGAATGAACAGCGGAAAGTTATCTACGAGCAACGCGCGACCGTGATGGATGCGGAATCGGTTAACGATCTTGTTGAAGAAATGCGGGAAGAAACCATTGGCGCTTTGGTAGCAGAAACTTGCCCCGAAGGTCAGTATGTCGAACAATGGGATATCGAACAGTTAAAAGAAAAGGCGCTCGATATTCTTAACCTCGATCTGCCAGTGCAAGAATGGCAGGAAGAGGAAGGCATCGACACCGAAATCGTCGCTGACCGTATTTTTGAACTGACCGATCAGGCCTTAGCTGACCGGATTAAAGATATTCCGGCCGATCAATGGGCGGGTATTCAAAAGAATACCTTGCTTCAGGCGATCGATCACCATTGGAAAGAACATCTTTCTGTTTTGGACAGCTTGCGCCAGATCATCCACCTGCGCGCTTATGCTCAACAAACGCCGATCAACGAATATAAGCATGAAGCCTTTGCTTTATTTGAGCGGATGCTGTTGGCTATTCGGGAAGATGTGACCAGAAATCTTCATCGGGTCGAGATTTATCAACCATCCTTGGAATTGTCGGAATTACCAGAATTTTTCAAAAATTCTCCTGAACTTATGGCGGCTTTGAACGAGCAGGAGAAAATGCTTTTTGAAACAACGGTTGATAGTCAAAATCAGGCACCGGATGATCAAATTATGGTCAACCAAGTTGCAGCGCAACAAGGGGCTGCCGCCCAGACTGATTCCCTGTCCGATGCTGACCCTGCCCATTGGGTTGGAAAAATAAGCCGTAACGCGCCTTGTCCTTGTGGATCTGGCAAACGTTACAAGCATTGCCACGGTGCCTTCACCGAAAAATAAAAAATAGAAAAGCTGCCTTCGGGCAGCTTTTTTTATGCCAATCTAAAATTTTTGTTTTATTTTGAAGCTTTTAGAAAAGACGTCTTTCATTTTTTATGAAAGCGTCAATATTTTTCATGAGTATTTATACTATAAATTACTTTTTTCTTTCTTGCTCCATGCTACCTTGATTGCGAGGAGGAGGAGAATGCCCAATATACAGCGTATTTCTACTATAGAAAAACAGATCGACATGCCTGTTTTCAATCAAAACCCTGAAGATGTTTTTATAACAGGCTATGTGAAGTGGTTTGATATCGCCAAGGGGTTCGGTTTTTTAATCGGATCAAAAGGTGAGGGGGACATTTTACTGCATTTTTCCGTGTTAGAAGAATATGGGAAACGCTTTTTACCCGAAGGCACATGGGTAAAATGTCTGGCTAAAAAAAGCCGCCAAGGATTGAAGGCTCATAAAATTCTTTCTTTTGAAAAAAATAAAGAAATAAAGCCTAATTCAAAGCCTGTTGAGGAAGCTGTACCGACACCGCCTGAAAATGACGGGGAGGTATTTGAACAGGTGACGATAAAATGGTTTAACCGCACCAAAGGCTATGGTTTTTTAACCAGAATGACGGATGAACAGGATATTTCTGTCCATGCAGAGACTTTTCACACCGCTGGTATTAAAAAATTCGAAGCAGGCAAACAGCTTTATGCTTGTTTGAAAGAAGGTGAAAAGGGTTTATCCGCCCATCTTCTGAGAGAAGACATAGTAATTAAGTAGAAAAATACCTTTATCATATTAATTATATAAATTAATTTATATAATTAATATGAATATTGTGGGGGTTCAATGCTTTCTAAGCCAAATGTATAGTAGTATTTACGTGCAGCGCGCCACCCGCGGACAAAACTTGGCAACTTTGGGTCTGGACAATTTTCATCGTCCCAAGCTTTTTTATCAAGCCATCGACCTGTAATAAGATCTTCTATTGAAGGCACGAGAGCAACCTTGCCATGTTTTTCGCAAAGAATTTTGCGTCTTTTTTTCATAGCAAGATGCAAATTAACAATTAGCCAGCTATCCAACTGTTTTAATGTTTCTACATCTTCAAGTAGAGCGTAGAATCCCATAAGACCTTTCATCTTATGAAGTTTTTTACTGCTCTTAAGAAAGCCGTCAATTTCTTGTTCTTCTAATCCGCCATAGAGATAGCCTCTCAACTCAAGTATAAGCCCTAAGAGATCCCAATCATACGTTTGACCTACTGCACGACACCTAGATCGTTCGAACCCAATTTTTCTAGGATAGTGTAAAAGATATACTTGTATTAGACGGGACATTTTAGTGATTATACGATCATGAACATATTTTGGAATTTTAAGGCCTTCTTTTGTAAAGCTGTATCCAAGATAATCTATTTTAGAATAATTTCTTATTTCAGCTTTATTTTTTTATTAAAGCTATTCCTGGAGATTTTTTTTCGTTAATTATTAATCCACTATTCTTGCAATGTCCTATAAATGTTTCTTCAATCTGCTCAGCTTCTGCATAAGAAGAGCAAAGTGCAACGACGTCATCGGCATACCGAACAAATTTTCCTGATTTTCGTTCTAGTGCCATATCTAGTTCATGGTTTGCTAAATTTGCTAGAAAAAGAGAAATAGATGAACCTTGAGGAGTGCCTCTATGTCTTCTTGAAAATTTTTGATTTTGATAATTAAGTCTGTCTGCAAATTGATGTCGCATAAATTCTTTCAAGACAAAGCGCTCGTGAGGTGTAGTTGCGACCAATTCACGATCATCTAAAAGACGATTCATATATTTAGTGGGAATTGAATCAAAGTAATTTTGAAAGTCAATTTGAACAGAAAATAGTCTTTTGTAGTTAATGCCGCTTTTTAAAGCTAAAATAGCGTCAAATAAATTTTTTCTGGGATCATATGCATAAGAAAATGGTGATAATTTTTTTACATTTCTGTCCCGAATATTTCGAAAAATAACATTTGCCAATGCAGAGTCAGGGATGGAGAAGGCCATTATTTCTCTAACCCCACCATTTGGTTTTGGAATTTGATGTTTAATAGCCGGAATAGGTCGATATGTATTAGTACAGACTTTTTTCCATATCGTTCTTGCTATAATATTTGAATGTCGAGCACAGTGAGCGGGGTCAAAATGATTATTTAGATAAGGATTTTTATCTTGCGGTAGTTTCCCTTGTATACCTGTCCGCTTTTTAAATTTTTCTCTATATTGATTTTTTTTAGCTTGGATGGTGTTATTCTTTTGTTGTTTTTTGCGACAAAGTCTTTTTATCTCTAATTTAATTGCTTTTTCCATAAGAAATCGACGAGAGGCCCTAATCTAATCATACGTCCGCAGACAGCGTACAGAATAAGGCGTCACCCTTTCTGCTCTTCGATACTCTCAGTATCGGGTAACTTGGCCTCCCGTCTAGGCTACTGCGCCATATTTTATATAGAGAAAATATTTTATCTTTTGTCAATAAAATTAAAAAGGATAATAAAAATTTATTTGATTTATCCTTGTTTTTTTAAGTAATTCTTAGTGGAAATATACCGCTCCATTGGCATATCACCTTTAAGATTTTTTATATGACTTAACCTTGAAATTCGTCTTTTAAGGATTTCTATTAGGTCTATAAGCAGTAAAACGTCCTTTGGTTGAATGATATAAAAGAGATATAATCGCCTGATGAAAAACACTTTGCGTGAATATAGTGCAGAGGCGCTAACCGGCCTTTTTATTGTCATTGCGACGATTTGTTTCGCCTATTACGCTTGGAACAAGACCGGCGGCGGTGTCACTGCCCATGCTGTTCATGTGAAGGCTTTGTTCCCTAATGCTGGCGGCATCAATTCCGGCACAGAGGTTAGGGTTGCTGGTGTAAAAATTGGTAGCGTTCTTGATGAACAGCTTGATCCGCAGAGCTATCAAGTCATGGTTAATTTGGCTTTAGATCCGGCGATCCCGCTTCCTTCTGACAGTAGCGCGGCCATCACCTCTGATGGTTTGATGAGTGGCTCTTATATCGCCCTTATCCCAGGCGGTTCGGACAAGCATCTAAAAGAAGGTGATACCATTATTGATACCCAAGGCTCGGTTAATCTGATGGGGCTGATTGGTCATTATTTAAACGGTAATAATGGCTCGAAACCGGCACAGAATGACGCCTCGGGACAAGCTGCCGACAAAAATTCATGAAGCGTGGTGCGATGATTGTCCTTCTGATTGCAGTTATTCTGCTTTCAGGAGGTATTTTGTGGGATATTAAAAAAATCGCCCTGAATGGCTCGACTTTTCTTCTCGTGATGAAAAATCGGCTTCGTCTTCGAAAACAGAGAATGAAGTCGTTTCGGGTGAAAATGATGATAAATCAGTAGCGGATAAATCCGAATATACGACGACAGCCCCGACAGAAAAAGGGGTTTTGCCCATGTCGCAAAGAGTGGCGGTTTTGGGCGTGTTAAATAAGAAAACCGGCGAATGGCAGGATATCATCTTGCATACCGGTGAAATGACCCATTTTCCCGATATCATTATCAAGCTTGAAGCTTGCGAAGAAACGATGCCTTGGGAAGCCGAGCATTTAACCGGTGCTTTCGTACAAGTGGAAAGTTTGAAATATAACCACCGCTGGCAGAAGATATTTTCAGGATGGCTGTATAAAGAAGCGCCATCTTTGAATGTAATCGAAAGCCCTAATTATGATGTCTGGCCTAAAAGCTGCACGATGCGGGCACCATCTGGACGCAGCAAGGAAAAAGAACCAGCTCCGGCGGCGGCGCCTGTCAAATCTTCACCCTCTGCCAAAGCTAAAGTGGCCTCTCCCGAAAAGCGGGATTGATACTCATCTTTAGAGATGATGTGATCTTTTGATAGGGGCGGAATACTATCCAACGCACCCCAATTACCAGATTTCTTATTTGCAAAATATCCAGAAACGGCAGGTCTTAGGCGTTCTAAATATTCTTCTCTTTTATTTCGACCGCGCCCATTGAAGCCAAATGGTCGGTGATGAATTGACAATCGAGAAGCGTAAATCCGCCTGCTTTTAATCGGGCGACGAGCCAAGCCAAGGCCACCTTTGAAGCGTTGCTGACCCGACTAAACATGCTTTCGCCAAAGAAGGCATAGCCTAATCTGACACCATAAAGCCCCCCGACCAAGCGGCCATCCTGCCAACATTCTACCGAATGGGCGTATCCCAGCCGATGCAGCAAGCAATAGGCAGCGCGGATTGGCGGATTGATCCAGCTATCTGGTCTCTCTTCGGTCGGTTCCGCGCAAAGATCAATAACGGCTTCAAAATCACGATCAGCGGTCACTGAAAAGCGATCAGAGCGGATGACCTTGGCTAATGACCGCGAGAGATGAAAATGATCAAGGGGTAAGATACCCCGTTTTTTAGGTTCAACCCAATAGACTTCATCTGTTTCCCGACTGTCAGACATAGGAAAAATGCCAGTCGCATACGCACTAAGCAAAAGATGATGATCGATCATATTTTTCATAGCCAACCTTCTTTTCAGGATCAGACTATAGGCGATAGAAAGGGAAATTGGTAATCCAAATAAAAAGAGTAACGACCCTTTCTTTCGGTGACTTTTGGTTTTGATGGTAGATCATTACCCATTATTATAACGACCACCTCTCATCACTTGAATAGCAGGCTTTCTTGAAACAGATATCTTCACCCAAGACCGGTTACCTTAACCTTATTACTGATGTTGAAGGCCTTTTGGTTGGACAGGCAGAAGACCCGATTGCAAAAACCGGTGTGACTGTTCTGACTTGCCCTTCTTTGTGGACGGCTGCGGTTGATATTCGCGGTGGAGGTCCTGGGGGGCGCGAAAGTGCTGTTCTTGATCCCGAAAATCTGGTCGGCGGGGTGCATGCCATTGTTTTAACAGGTGGTTCTGTCTTTGGTTTGGCTGCGGCGGATGCGGTGACGGTGGCTTTATCCAATGCAGGGAAGGGGTTAGACCTTAATAGTAACCATAATCCTGTCCCGATCATACCGGCAGCGGTGCTTTATGATCTTGCCAATGGCGGGAAAAAGGATTGGGGCGAAAGGCCACCTTATTATCAATTAGGGAAATCGGCCTTGCAGCAGACCTCTTCTTCTTTTTCTTTGGGAAAGGCGGGGGCCGGCTATGGCGCTATGGCGGGCACGGTCAGGGGTGGTCTTGGCTCAGCCTCTTTGGATTTAGGTGATGGGCTGGTTGTTGGGGCTTTGGTAGCGGCCAATCCAGTGGGCTCCCCCTATATGGCTGATAATCAAAGCTTTTGGGCATGGCCTTTTGAAATAGAACAGGAGTTCGGGGGACATAGGCCTGATATCAGGCTGATGCATTATAATGACCCATTTCCTGATACTAGCCGGATTTTCAACACTTCCCGCTTAAAAGGTGGAGCCAATACTATGTTGGCAGTGGTCGCAACGACAGCAGAACTCGATCGAAATCAAACCAAAAGATTAGCGATTATGGCACAGGATGGTTTCGCGCGAGCTGTTAGGCCGGTGCATACACCTTTTGATGGTGATACCTTATTTGCGCTTTCTTCCGGTGCAGTTTCCATCGGTCAGGGGAATGATGCTAATATACAATTGGCACGTATCGGTTCTGCTGCCGCCGACTGTGTAACGCGAGCCATCGCCCGCGCAGTCTATTGTGCGAACAAGTAAATATTCCGGCTATTTTTGAGCAGTGGTTTTATTTTCTGCCTGAACAGCCTGTTGTAATGCTAATAATTGCAACCGGATGCTACCGGCTGTTTCGTAAAGATTGATGCTGCCCTGAAGCCACTGGGCAGCCGTCATATTGTTATCGGGATTGCGAGGGAAGGCTGGAAGCTGTGGCGGCGGCGTCATTAGATTGGCTGGCAAGCTCGGCATTGGCTGCACGACGCGCGTCGTCGAGCAAGCCGGAAGCATCAGCATTGCCACAGACAGCAGTATAAACGGGCTGCGATGCCGTTTTTTGCGCATTTTCTTGAACATTCCTTATTTTGTCGGTCTGACTTTGTTGGATGAGGCTCATTTTTTGAGTCAAATCATCTATTTGTTGTTGTGCAAGACCGGCCTGTTTTTGGGATGTGGATAAGGCTTTTTCATATTTGGCCTGTTCATGGCGTTTGCCCCGACGATATCCATCGTGATGGATCAGGCCTATCGCCAAAAGAATGGCCGATACGGCAAGTATGGGTTTCCATGAGCCTTTTATAAAAGACCAAATGACGGGCAGCAGTTCAGTCATGGCAGCCCTTGTTTTCGATCTGAAGGTTTTTGTCGTTTTGATTGCTAAATGAAATCAAAGTTCCCCCAAAGGTGGCCATCCCAATCCCTTGAGCCATATTGTTAATCCACCCCATATCATGTCCCAGCAAAGTGCCGACGACGATAAGCAGGCCTCCCCATGTTGTGCGTTCTCTCAAACGGCCTTCTATCCAGTGTATGACTGTATAAAAACGCCTCATTGTTTTTCTCCAATTTGTTCATGTTTTGTTCTTTTTAGGTCATGGCAGACCACCATTGGCTGTCAGGAAGATAACTGGTTGTGCGATTATTCCATCCTTTCAAAAATCGGGGCTGATGAAGGGATAAATCAAAATTTTCCCGAGTTTTTGCCCATATAATGGCGGCTTGAGCCTCGCCTGTTTTTTGTATCCAGTTTTGATAGGCTTTGACGGTATCATCGCCAATGATACCATCAGGTGAAACACCAATAAGCCCTTGTAAAAGCCGGATCGCTGTTTTGGGTCCCGATCCCCATGCTTTATCAAGAACCGAAGCGGTGACATGATTCCATGGGAGTTTATCCATGCCGGAATCATGATAATATTGGGAAAGACCGATCGAGACCGCTTCGTCTTCTGTCAGGTTGGACATATCCGCTGCGGTAATATTGGTGTTCTGCCTTTCAAGCGAAAGTGCAGCCGCCGTGATACCGTATTTTGAACCTACTAACTGGCCTTTCCACCAGTTTCCTCGATCTTTCGGATCGAGAGATAATTGTCCTTCCCAATGCTGGATATACCAACGGATAAAATCAGCAGCTGTCATCATGGGAAACTATTACCACTTGTCAATGACAGCATCTGAAGGCGATGTCTGGTCATTTTGAAAATCATCGAACTATCCTGAAATATAAATAAAACAACAGGTTATGAAGATATTCTATTGCCTGTTTTAAAGTTATTATGGCGGGCTGATGGGTGTCAGTTGCCGGTGCTAAACCCGAGCTATTGGATAGAACCCGTCTGGAATCCGTGCATACTTGCCATTTCCAGCATATCTTCGGTTGATACGACATGCTGCCCAACCAACCAGACATCCCTAGAAAAAGTCATATCCACGATATTGGCATGACAAACCGGCACATAACCTTTCCGCCTTAGATAATTGGCAGCAGAGCTTTCGATTTTCTGATGTGATAATTTTTGTTTTTTCGCGGTAACGCCATATTCAAACCGGTTTTCCGGTTGTTGAAAAAGGGCCGCTTCCGCGTTTTTTTGTGTGTTTGAAGGCAATGCGTTTTTAGAAGTAAATGCCTTTTCAGAATTCCTCATGATAACATTCCTTTTTGTTCTTGTTATGTTCTAAAAATATCAACAAGAGCGACTGTAGGAAAGTTCGATGTGGAAAAATGTTATTTTTGTTGGAGTTGTATTATAAAAATATATCAATATTTATTGTATTTTAAATTTATATAATAATATTTGTAATATCAGAAAGATTCGGAATAGGGATGAATGTAAAAAAACGGCACAGAAAGCTGTGCCGTTTCGAGTCATTTGATTTTGTTATCAAGCCTTCATACTAGGACGGGCAGAAACCTCTTCATACCAGCGATGCAAGGCTTTCAGCTTGGTATCTGGTTCGATATCAAGGCGTTTTTTAGCAAGATCAATCGCAACAATGGCTGTGATATCTGCCATAGAGAAATGATCACCCGCAGCATAAGCCTGTTTTTGCAGATAACCATCGAGATCTTCAAAAAAGCGAAGTGTCCGTTTTTTACCGCGTTCCGCCAGTTCTGGAATCTGTTGATAGCTATCGGGGCCTGCCAAGGCATGGCCTTTCAGATTGCTATTGCTATTGCGGGTCGCATCGACAACAGAAAAATAGCCGTCCAATTCAATCCGTCTTTCCCACATTCCAACAATAGCGCGTTCTTCCGCGGTACGACCAATTAAGGGTGGATCGGGATATATTTCTTCCAGATAACGGCAGATAACAGGCACTTCCCCTAAAGGGGTGCCGTCATCCAACAAAAGAGTAGGCACAACACAATAGGGGTTTATTTTGCGATATTCTTCAGAAAATTGCTGTCCCGAGGGAAGGTCAACTTGCAGGGTTTCGATATCAATCTTTTTTTCTGCGATAAAAATCCGAACCCGACGCGGGTTGGAAGCCCCGCTATAGTCATACAGTTTCATCTGTCTTCCTTTCTGCTCTTTTTATCTTTTATAGTGATTTGAACGCAGAAGCGGCGTTTTCTTTTCCAAAAAATAAAAAGTTCTCGCTGCTTTTTTTCTCTATAGAAACAGCGTCACAAACAGTTATCCATTTTATTGGTTTAGATAATTATAGCTTTCTGGAATTTGAATTTTTATTTCACATTTAAATTATAATAATATTTTTATTTAAAATAATATTATATCAATTATAGTGGGTTACAGTCTAATATATTCAAAATTCAAGTGAGGGGATATTTCATGAACCGGTTGTGGAATAATGCATGGATAACACTATCTCTGGCTGTTCTTATGTGGGCTAGTAATTTTGTTATTGGACGTATTATTCCGTCCACTATGCCACCCGTCAGTTTATCGTTTTGGCGCTGGGCTGTGGCGGCGTGCATCCTTTTGCCTTTTGTGTGGTCTTCTTTGAAAAAAGAGTGGCGGGTTATTCTTCGACATTGGCCGATTATCTTGTTGCTTGGGGCTACTGGACAGGCGGGTTCCAATACATTGGCCTATTATGGATTACATAGCACCGGCGCCACGGTTGCTTTGCTGATTCAGTCTGCAACACCTGTGGTTATCTTGCTTTTTACCTTTGGCCTTTATGGGGAAAAGCCTAGCTTAAAACGCATTATTGCGATGTTTTTTGCTTTTGCCGGTATTCTTTGTGTGATTGCGGCCAAAGGCAGTGGGGGCGCGGCATCGACAATAGGCGGTTGTCTGCTTTTGACGGGAACCATGTTATGTCAGGCTTTATACGCGACGGTTTTGCGCCATAAACCACCAACGAGCCCGTTGGTTCTGTTGTTTGCCTGTTTTGTTGCAGCTTCGCTTGTATTGTTGCCTTTCCAGATTCCTTATGGGGTAGGGCTGCCTTTCCATGATTTTCATGTTTTATCAGCCATTCTCTATCTGGCGGTTGGCCCGTCGATTTTTGCGTTTTTATTCTTTAATCGGGGCGTCCATATTATCGGAGCCAGCCGAGCCAGCATTTTTCTCTATTTGATGCCGGTTTTCGGTAGCTTGATCGCGGTGCCTCTGCTGGGCGAGCGGCTGGGCTGGATGCATCTGACCGGATTTTTATTGGTTGGGGTCGGATTTGTCTTATCGAGAGAAAAAGTAAGATCAATTTTGGCGCGTTGATAAAAAAGCCCTTCCTGATGTTGAATCGGAAGGGCTTTCTGACAAGAATTTAGAGAATGGCTTTGATCGCCGCAACAAAGGGATCAAGGGTTGCCGGCGTTAAGCCCGCCACATTGATGCGGCCTGAGGGCGCCATATAAATCGCATTTTCAATACGCAGCCGCTTAATCTGTTCAGATGCAAGCGGTAATATCGAAAACATGCCTTTTTGCTGTAACAGTGGCGTAAAATAGTCGTCTGCCTTGGCGAGATATTGGCGAATACCGCTAATCCGTTTTTGCATGGCTTTTAATTCTGTACGCCAAGATTCGCGCAGCGGATCGTTTTCAAGAATAATCCGTACGGCTGCGGCACCATGATCAGGCGGCATAGACCAATGCGTTCTGGTTGAAGCGATTAAATTAGACCGGATGGTCTTACTGCTTTCGGCATTGCGCGATAACACAAAAATCGCGCCGGTTCTTTCGCGATAGAGACCAAAATTCTTGTCACAAGAATAGGTCACAATCATCTCTTCGACATGCTGGCTTAACCAGCGCATCCCCGCGACATCTTCATCTAGGCCATCGCCAAGCCCCTGATAGGCAAGATCAATGACAGGCAGTAAGCCGTTTTCGCTGATAACTGCGGTCAGCGCTTTCCACTGATCGAAGGTGAAATCACATCCGGTCGGGTTATGGCAACAGCCATGCAGTAAGACGACATCGCCCGATTTGACCTGTTTCAAGTCATCGAGAACAGAATCAAAATCAATCTGACGTTTTTGGCTATCGTAAAAAGGATGACTAAAACTACGTAAGCCGGTGTCGGTGATGATTTGGAGATGGTTGACCCATGTCGGCTGACCATAATGAATACCAGCATCGGGGTTGGCCGCGTGAATAAGATCAAAGGCCAGTCGTAACGCGCCCGTGCCACCCGGTGTTTGTAAGCCGCAAAGTCGGTCATGATCGTTAAAATCATCCCCAAAAACGACCGGAATCAATTTCTGGAAAAAACCGATATCACCGGCTGATCCGAGATATGATTTGGTTTTCTGTTCATGGATAAGCTGAATTTCTGCAGCTTTAACCGCTTGCATAACAGGCGTGTGCCCTTGATCGTCGCAAAAAACCCCAACCCCGACGTCAATTTTATTTTCGCGGTTGTCTTCACGACAAAGGGCGATCAATTCCAAAAGGGAATCTGCCGGTTGAGGTTTAAGATTTGAAAAAGTCGATTTTTTTTCAAAAGGCACCGAAACCGGTCTTTCTGTTATATTTTCGGCATAAGCGGTCATGATATCCCTCTTTATATTCCTCTATAAAAAGAGGTTAGACGAAATTTTGTCAGTTAAACAATAAAAAGAATAACAGCTTTTTATTAGTATAAAACAATAGGTTATTATAATAAATTTATTTGCATAATAGTGTAAGTCTTTTTAATTTTGTGACTATTTTTTGTGTTTTTTTGATATTTAATTGTTTGTAATAAGACTTATTATGCAATAGATTATAACATAATTTAATGATTGATATCTTGATTCAGTAAAAATAGCTGCTTTAAGTTTAATTTAAAATATCAATTTATAATAATTTTATTTTAAATACATCCCACGTTGGTAATTTTATTATTTATATTGTGATATGCATTATCATATATCTAAATGTCATATTGAAATGATATTAGTCGTTATTCCCAGACCTTTATAAAGGGACAAGTCATTGCTTCCATATTCAGTTCTAAAGCGGATACGTCATTATCTGTCTTTTTCTTTTACGATAGCGATAACCGCGAGTAGCCTTTCAACAGCAACCCTTGCGGCGGCGCAACCTACGGATACCCACAAGGAAGCCGATGGCGTAGCTGCACTGTCTGGCACGCCACATGACCCGTGGAGTGGAACCCGCCTTGTTGTTGCCATTTCGGTTGATCAATTTTCAGCTGATTTGTTCTCAGAATATCGCAATCGTTTCCATTTGGGTATGAAGCAATTACAAAATGGTGTTGTTTATCCCATGGCCTATCACAGCCATGCGGCAACCGAGACCTGTCCCGGACATTCTGTTTTATTAACTGGCGACCATCCGGCCAGAACCGGCATTATTTCGAATAGCTGGTATGACTTTTCTATCAAACGGGCAAATAAGGCCGTTTATTGCAGCGAAGATCCCGCAAACTCACCCGATGCCCAGAATTATCAGCCTTCTGTCCAATATCTGAAGGTGCCGACTTTAGGCGACCGGATGAAAAAGGCGAACCCGCATAGTCGAGTTATATCTGTTGCGGGTAAAGACCGTGCCGCCATCATGATGGGCGGCCATATGACTGACCAGATATGGTTCTGGTCAAACGATGCCTATAAAACGCTGCCCGATCACAAGGTTGCTATGCCGGCCAGTGTAAAATCGGTGAATGAGCAGGTCGCCCAGCTGATGCTGCAGGACGAAACGCCGGTTATGCCATCGGTTTGTGCCGATCATGCGGCCGCCCTGAAACTTGGCAGTAATAATGTTATTGGCTTAGCACCTGCTTCACGGAAAGCGAGTGATTACAAAGGCTTTCGCCTGACGCCCGACTATGATCGGACAACAACCGATATAGCCGTTGGTCTGATTGATGAATTGCAATTGGGACATGGTAATGCCCCTGATTTATTGACGATCAGCCTTTCTGGTACGGATGCTATAGGACATACTTTCGGCACAGAAGGGGCTGAAATGTGCACCCAGATGACTGGTCTGGATAGCAATATTGCGAAAATCATTACGGCTTTAGATCGTAACGGCGTATCCTATGTTCTCGTTCTGACCGCCGATCATGGTGGGTTGGATGTTCCAGAACGAGCAAATTTACGCGGTATTCCAACGGCGCAACGGGTTGACCCTGCCTTATCGCCGAATGTTGTGTCTGCCCGATTGGCTGAACAGTTTCATTTAACCACTAATCAACCGCTGTTTTTTGCCATTGAGCCACAGGGCGATTGGTATGTTAATCGCGACTTACCGCAGCAAACAAGAGAACAGCTTATCAATGCTGCTAAATCTGAATTAACCGCGCATCCGCAGGTCGCTGCTGTTTTTACAGCAACAGAATTAAGCCATTTCCCGCAACCGACACGTTCACCGGAATTATGGAGCCTTGCTGAACGGGCAAAGGCCTCTTTTGACCCGTTACGTTCCGGCGATCTGATTGTTTTATTAAAGCCCCGTGTCACGCCGATTGCCAAAGCAGACGAATACGGAAAAGTGGTGGCTACGCATGGTTCACCTTGGGATTATGATCGTCGGGTGCCGATCATATTTTATACCCCACATGTGACGGGCTTCGAACAGCCAATGCCCATAGAAACCGTCGATATCATGCCAACTTTGGCCGCCCTATTACAAATTCCGTTAAAAAAAGGGGATGTCGATGGGCGTTGTCTGGATTTAGATCCGACGACCGCCACGACCTGTCCGATACAGTAATCTATAAATGGGGGGTGCCGGCCTGACGAAAAGCCTGTTTACCTTTGATATAGGTAGCGGCAATCGCCCGATCATCCCCCATTATTTCTATAGCGAAGAGCTTTTCGGATAAAGGCGCATCCTTGGTTCGGCGGGCAAGTAAAGGCGTCGCCGCTGGATCGACCAATATAAAATCGGCTTCCTGTCCGACTTCCAATGATCCAACATAGCGATCAATGCCTAAAAGGCGCGCTCCGGCTAATGTTGCCAGATAAAGTGCATGGAAGGGATCAAGATTGTAATTCTGTAATCGGCAGACTTTATAGGCTTCGGACATGGTTGCTAATAGTGAAAAGCTGGTGCCTGCGCCGACATCACTGCCCAGACCGATAGTAATGCGATGTTGGTTGGCTTTCGCAAAATCAAATAATCCAGAACCCAAGAATAAATTCGATGTCGGGCAAAATGCAATTCCGGCACCGGCCTTGGCCAAGCGTTCAAAACCGGAATTGGATAGATAAAGGCAATGGGCAAAAACGCTTCTTTTTGTAAGCAACCCAAAGTTGTCATAGACTTCGAGATAGTCACGTGATGTTGGAAAGCGTTCTTTTACGGCGGCGCATTCCGCTTCTGTTTCGGCAAGATGGGTTTGCATTAGAATATCGGGATATTCGTTTAGTATTTTACCCGCACCAACGAGTTGTTCCGAAGATGAAGTGAGAGCAAAACGAGGCGTGACCGCATATCCCAAGCGGCCATGGCCTTGCCATTGTTGAATTAACGCTTCGCTTTCCCGAAGTCCGCCATGCGTGTGGTCAGCCAGAGATTTCGGCGCCAAATCCATCAACACTTTTCCGGCGATGACCCGCATATCGGCTTTTAAGGCGGCATTATAAAGCGCTTCTACCGATTGTGGATAAGAGGTTGCAAAAACAAGCGCCGAGGTTGTGCCACTCCGCAGGCATTCTTTTAAAAAGAAATCTGCTGTAGCTTCTGAATAGGCCTTGTCCGAAAATTTCTCTTCAGTCGGGAAAACCTTTTTCTCAAGCCATCCCAGTAAAGTTTCGCCCCCTGCGGCGATGCAATCTACCTGTGAATAATGGATATGGCTGTCAACAAAACCGGGCATGATCAGATAGCCCGAATAATCGGCAATTGTCAGATCAGGAAATTTTTCAGTGATGATTTCGGTGCTATCCCGCGCAATGACCAAGCCATTTTCAACGACAATAATCCCGTCTTTCTGATGAGAGATCGCCTTGTCGCCATAAAAAGACGGATCGTCTGTCAGGGAAACTATTTCGCCCCGAAAACCCTGCCGCATCGTTATTTCCTTGTCTTTAGTCGCGTACGCGAAGGGTTAAAGCAGAATTTTGGTTTCTACCGACAATAGATTTTCTAATAACTGCCAAAATCCGGTGACAGCATCGGCGCCACTTTTGGCATAGGCTTTTGCCATTTTGTCGCGGATAAGGCCGAAAAGTTGACCTTCCAAAGCCGAACCTGATGCTGTTAATTTAAGCAGCCGACAGCGGCGATCCCGTTCGCCTTGCCGTATGACAATCAGTTCTTTTTCTTCCAAGTCATGAATGACACGCCCCAAAGATTGTTTGGTAATATTCAGCAGGCGCAGCAATTCACCGACTGAAATATCCGGTTTTCTGGCAATGAAATAAAGGGAACGGTAATGCGCCTGTCCCAATCTGTTTTTTGTGAGCAAGCTATCAATGGACTGATAAATTGTCGAATATCCGAAATAAAGGAGTTCGATACCGCGCCTTATTTCAGGTTCTCTTAAAAACAGAAGGGAATCTGCTGGCGAAGAAAACGCCTCTTTCATCAGGCCACACCTTTGAAAAATAGATAAAATACCGGACTTGAAAGATATATGGCAGTTTGGAAAAGCAAAGCCTACTTTTTTGATGCTGGGTTATTTTGAATTTGTGACAAGATTGGCATTAAATAGCTATATAGCGCCGAAACCATGTCACAAAGTGATGTGTCCCGACATCTAAAGAAATCTTGGGCGAGAAGTCCAAATCACGTTTGGATGTTTCGATATCGGCATAGGTGGCAGGGACATCTCCCGCTTGCATTGGTTTTAATTCGGTTATGGCTTGGCACCCGCAAGCCTGTTCTAGCCGTTCAACAAGATAGCTTAAGGTCTCGGGATGATTGTTGCCGATATTGTAGAGATTATGGGGATTGAGACTGCCACCGGATTTGATCTCGTTGTTATCTTTTGGGGGGTGATCTAAGGCCGAAATTAGACCCGCGACAGCATCATCAATATAGGTAAAATCCCGCAGCATATTGCCATTATTGAAAAGCATAATGGGCTTTTGATTTAGAATACGCTGGGTAAAAATCCACATCGCCATATCAGGCCGCCCCCAAGGGCCATACACCGTAAAAAAACGGATGCCGGTTAGGGGAATGCGATAAAGATAGGCGTAGCTTTCGCTGATCATTTCGCCAGCCCGTTTTGTCGCAGCATAAAGCGATACCGGATAATCGGGATGGCTATCGATGTTAAAGGGCAGGGGAGAACGATTGCCATAAACCGAAGAAGATGAGGCATAAACCATATGCCTGACCTTTCGCTGCCTTGCTATTTCAAGGATATTGAGATGGCCGATCAGATTGGAATTGCCATAGGCCGCCGGATTAAGGAGCGAATATCTGACACCAGCTTGGGCACCTAGATGGATAATCCGATCGAAGTCATATTTTTTAAGGATATTATTTAATTGATGGGCATCTGAAAAATCGACTTCAAAAAAATGGAGTTTGCCATTGGCTATCTTTTCGATTTCGGCAAGGCGGTGCTTCTTTAATTCTGGATCATAATAATCATTCAGATTGTCTATTCCGATCAGCTCTTCGCCTCTTTGTAAAAGCGCTTTGGCAGCAGAGCTGCCAATAAAGCCAGCAATGCCCGTTATCAGAATAGCCATAATCGAGATCCTTTAGGAAGAAGTTCCCATTTTTTAGTGGCAGAAAGAAAAATTTTAAAAATCAAGGCTTTTCAAGCCAGTCTCAGTCGTTATAAAGAAAACCGTTCTTGCCTGAAAACGGTATTGGGGCGTAGCCAAGCGGTAAGGCAACGGGTTTTGATCCCGTCATGCGCAGGTTCGAATCCTGCCGCCCCAACCAAACTCCTTTCATTAATTATAATGTTTTCGCTGAAAACGCCGCTTTATTGGCATTCTGAAGCGACCATCTCTTAAAAGAATCAAAGACCGCATAGCCTTCAATGGCGAATAATCGTCCTTCTAAGCTATCTTTGTCTGGGAATATCCGGCTGCTGATGGTGTAGAGGCCTTGTTGTTGCTCATCTCCGACAAAAACTTCGATAGACGACCGATCTAGAAAAATATGCAGCTTTATTTTTGATGCGGCGGGCAGAGGGCAGCTTCTGATACCTTTTACATTCTGCCCAGAGCGGTTCCGATCCAGAACAATGCGATTTTGGCTTCTATCTATAGAGAAGCGTTTCCTGACCCTTACCATTACAGCGGAGCGCAATACCTGCCTGATAGGCGTTGCTTTTTTCAAGGTCGATAACCAGTTCGATTTCTTGTAGCGGCGATTCCATCATGAAGGGATGCTCTGAATCGGAAAGCGTCATCAGGCCATTTGATTTTTCTGCCTGACGCAGCAATTCCAATTCTTTGACAGGGGTCATTAAAACGCGATCACCGACTAAATTCAGTTCACGGGGCAGGGTCATGCAACCTGCCCAGCGATCACGTTGACTCGGTTTAGAATTTTCCCACATGTCAAACCATGCAATCAATATTTGACGGCCATCTTTGGCTTCCAAACGTTGGGCAGCATAAAAATCATGACCATGATCCAGCTCGGCGAAAGCTGCTGTGGGTGTGAAAGTCGTATTCTGCCAATCACCGATAATAGAGCCATTCTGGAAAAGATTGCGGTTTTGATACCCTTTTGCTTTTAGTCCTTGGGGAGAGAACATCAAAATAGTCTGATTACCCAATGGGAAGAAATCGGGGCATTCCCACATGAAAGCCCGTTCCCCCAGCGGCGATTGTGGATTTTCGCCCAGTAAAGATTTGAGAAAGACCCAGTCTTTTAAATTTTCGCTTTGGTATAAGGCGACCTGCCCAATGCCTTGATCGTTTTCGTCATCAGTGCGGTAGCCAACCACCATAAACCAATGGCCGTTTTCTTTCCATATGCGGGGGTCTCTGAAATGGCAGACCTCTTTTGCGGGCGGCGTATCAAGAACAACGCCTTGTTTCTGGAAATGAATGCCGTCTTTGCTGGTTGCCATACACTGCACTTCACGAATAGCATCTGGGCTATCGGGCGATAGAACGGTATGACCTGTATAAATCAGTGTCAGAATGCCTTTGTTATCGACGGCACATCCTGAAAAACAGCCATCCCGATCAAAAGAATCCCCCGGTGCCAAAGCAACAGGGAGCGTTTCCCAATGGACGAGGTCAGTGCTTTTGGCATGTCCCCAATGCATAGGCCCCCAAACCGGAGCAAAAGGGTAGTATTGATAAAAGAGGTGGTATTCACCTTTAAAGAAAATCACACCATTAGGATCATTCATCCAGCCCGTTAAAGGTGCGACATGGAATCCCGGATACCATTCAGAAGATAAAAGTTGATCGCCCGCTTTTTTTTGTGTTGCTTCTGCTTTGGCAAGATTCTCGTAAGAAAGGGATTCCATTATTTAGCCTCTTGTTGGGGTAGAAGAATTATAAAGGATAACGACCCAAGCGAAATATTTTTCCGCCACAAGGCCAAGTGTTTCCTTTTTTCTATATTTTTTTACGGCAAGGCTTTTCAAAAAAAAATTACTTGCTATAACGCGGCTCTTCCAAACAGCTATCGCATAGAGCGAAAATTATTGGGGCGTAGCCAAGCGGTAAGGCAACGGGTTTTGATCCCGTCATGCGCAGGTTCGAATCCTGCCGCCCCAACCAAACTCCTTTTTTCATAAACAAAAGGCCACAAAAGCTTTCGCCTTTGCAGCCCTTTGCGCTCTAACAAAATAGATCAATATTCAGATTACAGATCGTTCTCATCGGCATTGATAAGAATTTCGATGCCAAAAGAATGAGTTTCTTTCGGTTTAATCGGGACAATGCCCGGTTTTTCAAAAATATCGCCTTTGAAATCAGCCGGATCAGAATGACCCTGCCATGGCTCGATGCAAAGATAATCGGCACCCGGTTTCATCCATAAAGCCAAAGACGGCATCAACGGGAAACGGACAATCGCCCCCTTATAGCCAGGTGCGCCCATCCAGACAGAACGGCTGGCGACCTTATCAAAGATCAAAGCGTCATCATTAAACAGGTCATCATTTAAAATGACCGTGCGGTCATGCACTGGATTTTCTCTTGGACCGACGAACAGGCCGTCACCATCGACACCAGAGATAGAACCAACTTCGGCTTTTTCAAAAAGAACGATGTGATTTTTCCGGTCTGCGCCAGTCGGAAGCGGCCATCTTAAGGCTGGATGGAACCCAAAGCTGGCAGGCATTGGAGAATCACTATTATTAGTTACTTTAACGTCGATGACTAGACCGTTTTCTTTAAGATGGTATTCGATATCAAGGGTGAAGGGGAAAGGGTAAACTGTCCGAGTCTCTGAATCATCTTTCAGGCGGAAGCAGACACGATCGGGTTCAACCACCACCGGATCAAACGCTTTCCGGCGAGCAAAACCATGGCGGGGTAGCTCATAGCTTTTATCGCCCAAGCGATAATGGTTTTGAACCAAGGTGCCAACGATAGGGAATAAAAATGGCGCATGGCCACCCCATATTTTAGGATTCCCGTCCCACAGCCAGTCTTGGCCATCGGCATCTTGGATACGTTGCAGTTCGGCACCCGCAGTTGAAATATCGAGTGTCAATGAATTATTTTTTATAGTGATAATCTTGCTCATGGACGGTTTTTATCGCATTTTTTTGAGAAAGCGCCATTTTTTATCGCAATATCCACCTCAAATGCAGGAATATTCGAATAGAAAGCAATGACGGGCTTGCTCTTAGGGAAACTATTGTTATAGACCTCGCCAAAAGATTTTCATTGCGGGCGTGGCGGAAATGGTAGACGCGCTGGATTTAGGTTCCAGTATCGCAAGATGTGGGGGTTCAAGTCCCTTCGCCCGCACCATCCCACTCACTGTTCAGAGGTTTTCCTTCTGAAGAGCGTTTGCTCCGGATTTCCGGAGCGGACATTATTTGGCTTTAAAGCAGAATTCAGAAATAAAGGTTCGTTACGAGATGGAAACTGTCGAAACGTTAAATGAAGGCCTGAAGCGGAACTACACGCTGACTATTACGGCAGATGAGATCCGTAAAAGAATCGATCAGGAAGTTGCTGAAGCAGCCCCCCGCGTCAATATGCCCGGTTTTCGTCCGGGAAAAGTACCGGCAAAGCTGATTCACAAGATGTATGGCGCTTCTATGGCTCAGGATGCCCTGAACAAAGCGCTTCAGGAAGGCGTTCAGAAGCTGTTGAGCGATAAAGGCGAAAAGCCCGCTATGCAGCCTGAAATCGAGCTGACCGAAGGTTACGAACTCGGTAAAGATGCTGAATTGAAGGTGAAATTTGAAATTTTGCCCGCAATTCCTGAAATCTCTTTCGATGACCTGAAGCTGGAACGCCTGACTGTCGAAGCTGACAATGCCGTCATCGACGAAAAAATCAAAGAATTCGCTACCCAGCAGAAAAGCTTTGATGATTCGGAAAAAGGCCACAAAGCCGAAAACGGTGATCTGGTCGTTATTGATTTCGTCGGTAAAGTCGATGGTGAAGCCTTTGAAGGTGGCACCGGTTCAGACATGAATGTCGAAATTGGCGCAGGTCAGTTCATTCCGGGTTTTGAAGAACAGTTGGTTGGTGCCAAGCAGGGCGATAGCCGTGTTTTGAAGGTATCTTTCCCTGAAGATTACACCGTCCCTTATCTGAAAGGTAAGGCCGCAGAATTCGACGTCACGGTCAGTGAAGTTCGTATTCCGCGCAAGGCAGAAGTCAATGATGACTTCGCAAAGTCTCTTGGCCTTGAAAGCCTTGATCAGCTTCGCGACCTGATGAAAGGTCAGATCGAACAGGAATTAAACGGCCTGACGCGCACCCACATGAAGCGCAAGCTGCTTGACCAGTTGGCTGACAGCTACAGCTTTGAAGTGCCTTCACAGATGGTTGAAGCTGAATTCAATCAGATCTGGCAGCAGTTAGAACATGCCGCCAATCATGAAGAAGATTCAGAAGCAGCGCTGGCTGAAATGGAAAAAGAACGCGACGAATATCGCGCCATTGCAGAACGCCGCGTTCGCTTGGGTCTGGCTCTTTCCGACATCGGTGCTAAAAACAACGTTGAAGTTTCCCCTGCTGAAATGAACATGCTTATTTCTCAGGCAGCTCAACGTTACAGCCCAGCAGATCGTCAGCGTTTTGTTGAATATCTGCGTGAAGATCCGATGATGGCCGCTCAGCTTCGCGCTCCGCTTTACGAAGACAAGGTCGTTGATATCCTGTTTGAAAAAGCAGACATCACTGACCGCGCTGTAACGCGTGAAGAACTGGAAGCTGCAATCGAAGCTGAAGATGATAGCATCGGTAAGCATGATCACGACCATGATCATGATCACGAAAAAAAGGATGCTGATTCCAAGCCGAAAGCCAAGAAAGCCGCTGCTCCTAAGAAGAAAGCAGCGCCTAAGAAAAAGGCTCCGGCAAAAGCTGAAAAGAAATCTTCTGACGAATAAGGAAGGTTTCGAACAAAGTGCGGCCTGAAACAGAAACTGCCGCTTTGAAAGTGGCAGTGTTGTTGCCCTGCCATAATGAAGAAGCTGCCATCGGTAAAACGGTGGCAGCTTTTCGTCATGTGCTGCCCGATGCGACTGTTTACGTCTATGACAATAACAGTACCGACAACACCATTGCGGTTGCCCGTCAAAATAACGCCGTTACCCGCAGCGAAAGGTTGCAAGGGAAGGGGCATGTTGTCCGGCGGATGTTCGCTGATATTGATGCCGATGTGTATATTTTGGCTGACGGTGATGCGACATATGATGCCTCGGCTGCGCCTAAGATGGTGAAAATGCTCTATGAGCAAGGGCTGGACATGGTCGTCGGCATTCGGCAATCCGTTTCAGATCAGGCTTATCGTCCTGGTCATCAAATGGGTAATCGTTTGCTGAATGGCATTCTTGCCTGGTTATTTGGCCGCAATTTTACAGATATCCTTTCTGGATATCGGGTTTTTTCAAAACGCTTTGTCAAAAGCTTTCCTGTGTTAAGCACCGGCTTTGAAATCGAAACGGAAATAAGCGTTCATGCCTTGGCACTTCAAATGCCTGTGGCTGAAATCGAGACGCGTTATAGCGCCCGACCAGAAGGTTCTTTTTCCAAATTATCGACTTATCGGGATGGCTGGCGTATTCTTTTAACGATTATGTCGCTTTTTAGATTAGAGCGTCCCTTGCTCTTTTTTGGCATTATCGGGATGTTATTGGCGATTACGGGTATTGGGCTTGCCGTGCCTTTAATGGTTACCTACTGCCATACAGGATTAGTGCCGAGATTACCGACGGCTTTGCTTTCGACGGGGCTTGTTATCCTTTCCAGCCTTTCCTTTGCTTGTGGAATTATTTTGGATACAGTTGTCTATGGGCGTCGAGAAGCGTTAAGACTAGCTTATCTGGCACAGTCAGGTCTTTTTGAATCCCAGCCGAAAGAAAGATAGATATATCTTTGGGCTTGAATTAGTAAGCAAGAGCGACAATCTATAATTTTCGCCAAATAATTAAGGACGCTGTTTTTCGATGAGCCATGATCACGCTGATATCGTCAATGCTTTAATCCCAATGGTTGTCGAACAATCGAACCGTGGTGAACGTAGCTTTGATATTTATTCTCGCCTGTTACGGGAACGTATTATTTTTGTAACCGGTCAGGTCGAAGACCATATGGCTTCGGTGATTTGCGCTCAGCTTTTGTTTCTGGAAGCTGAAAATCCGAAAAAAGATATTTTTCTTTATATCAACTCCCCGGGTGGCGTTGTGACAGCAGGCCTCGCTATTCACGATACTATGCAGTATATCCGTCCAAAGGTCGGTACGCTTTGCATCGGTCAGGCCGCTTCAATGGGTAGCTTCCTGCTTGCTGCGGGTGAACCTGGCATGCGTATTGCCACGACCAACAGCCGTATCATGATTCATCAGCCTTCTGGTGGGGCGCAGGGTATGGCGGCCGATATTGAAATTCAGGCTCGTGAAATCCTGCGGATGCGTCATCGCTTGAATGCTCTTTATGCGAAATATACCAATCAGCCGATTGAAGAGATTGAAAAGGCGATGGATCGCGATAACTTTTTGGAAGCCGACGAAGCCATGGCCTTTGGTTTGATCGACAAAGTCTTTGACAAGCGTCCGCCAGCTTCCGAAGAAAAAGAATAAACAATTCCGAGCGAAATCGGTCTTTTTTATACAGACCCGTTTGACCTTTGCTGCAAAATATCCGTTTTTTCGGATTGCAGCAGAGGGAAAACAAGCGCTAAAACGATCTTGGAATGGATGAAAGCGGCTAAAAGCCGCCAAGGATGATGTTATGACCAAACTGAGCGGCAGCGATTCCAAAAGCACGCTTTACTGTTCTTTCTGCGGCAAATCGCAGCACGAAGTCCGTAAGCTTATCGCCGGGCCGACAGTGTTTATCTGCGATGAATGTGTTGAACTGTGCAACGACATCATTCGCGAGGAAACCAGAGGCGCTTTGCATAAAGGCGACGGCAGCGTGCCGACCCCACAGGAAATCTGTACGATTCTTGACCAATATGTTATCGGACAGAGCAAAGCCAAGCGGGTGCTTTCTGTTGCGGTGCATAACCATTACAAACGGCTGAACCACGGTGGTAAAGACGCCGATGTTGAATTGGCGAAATCCAATATCCTTTTGATCGGGCCTACCGGTTGCGGTAAAACGCTTCTGGCTGAAACCTTAGCACGCACTTTCGATGTGCCTTTCACTATGGCCGATGCTACCACATTGACCGAAGCCGGTTATGTCGGAGAAGATGTCGAAAACATTATCCTGAAATTATTACAGGCTAGTGACTACAATGTGGAACGCGCCCAGCGGGGCATCGTCTATATTGATGAAATCGACAAGATCACCAGAAAATCCGATAACCCGTCTATTACGCGCGATGTTTCCGGTGAAGGCGTGCAGCAGGCCTTGCTGAAACTCATGGAAGGCACCACGGCTTCGGTCCCGCCACAGGGTGGCAGAAAACATCCGCAGCAGGAATTTTTGCAGGTCGACACGACCAATATTCTCTTTATCTGCGGCGGTGCTTTTGCCGGACTTGATCGGATTATTGCGGATCGTCTTGAAGGCAAATCAATCGGTTTCGGCGCGCATGTTTCGGCTCCTGATGAACGGCGCACGGGCAAAATCTTGCAGGAATGCGAACCGGAAGATTTGCTGAAATTCGGCCTCATCCCTGAATTTGTCGGTCGTTTGCCTGTTCTCGCAACGCTTGAAGATTTGGATCAAGAAGCTCTGGTACGGATTTTAACCGAACCGCGGAATGCTTTGGTTAAGCAGTATCAGAAGTTATTTGAGCTGGAAGATGCCAAGCTAGAATTTACCGAAGATGCATTGGCTTCGATTGCGAAGAAGGGCATCGAACGGAAAACCGGCGCACGTGGTTTGCGTTCTATCCTAGAAGGTATCTTGCTGGATACGATGTTCGAACTACCCTCACTTGAGGATATTTCCGAAATCATCGTCGACAAAGATGTCGCCGAAGGAAAGAAAGAACCTGTTCGGGTTTTTGCCAAAAAAGAAAAAGAAGTTAGCCCCGGAGCTGCCTAGAACAGCCCTAGCTAACAGCTTGCCTTAATGAAAAAGAGGCGGTGCTTCATATCCTTTAATCTAGTCGATAACGGGGATATGAGGTGCCGCCTCTTTTGGTAACAACCCCGTAAGACGGGGATCCTCATGAATTTCGATCATCCGCTGAAAAGGGCGGAATTGATGTTTCTGATAGAAGCGCAAGGCTGCGGGATGATCGAGGCTACAGCTATGTAGCCAAACGCGCCGTACATCCGGTCGCCATGCTTTGCTTAACGTATGCCTCATCATGGGATGACCTAGCTTTTTACCAAGACAGGCGCTGGAAAGACCAAAAAAAACAATTTCACATTGGCCTTCTTGGCGAAAATCCAGCTCTACCAGACCGATAATCTGCTGATCTTGATCGCGCAGACGATAGATTTCGATTTTAGGATGGGTGATCAAAGCCTGTAATTCAGAGCTATCCAATTCCAAACGGGAAAACCACAACCACGGGCTGCCTATTTGCCGGAAGAGATCTAGATAGGGCGCGGTTTCTGGATTTTGCCAGTACTCTAAATGGTAGCGTTGGTTTTCAGCATCCAAAATGTCAGTATTTTGAGGTTGTATTGAAATATCGGGTCGGCTTGTCATTTCCAAAGCCGTGATAACGGATGCGATTTGCCCTTTTTCAAGCGAAAGAATCGTCATCGACTATTCCCAAACCGCGATCGGGGGCAGGCTCATTAAAACAGCCTCGGCATCGCCACCCGTTTTCAGACCAAATAAAGTCCCGCGATCATAAAGCAGATTGAATTCGGTATAACGGCCACGATAAACATGCAGTCGATGGAAGTCTTCTTCGCTGACGGGTGTATTTTGCCGTCTAGCAATCAGTTTCAGAAAAATATCGAGAAAGGCACTGCCGACATCTTTGGTAAAAGCAAAATCAGCCTCAAAATCATTGTCGATATAGTCATAAAAAATACCACCAACACCGCGTTTTGTCTGGCGATGGGGAATATCGAAATAACGGTCTGCCCATTCACTAAAACGGGTGTAATAATCAGGATTATGTTGGTCACAGACGGCTTTCAAGGCCAGATGAAATTCATCTGTGTCTTCCTGATAGGGGGTAGAGGGATTAAGATCGATACCGCCCCCAAACCAGCTTTTTTCGGTTTGCAAAAAGCGGCAATTCATATGGATATTGGGGACATGGGGGTTCGCCATATGGGCGACCAGACTGATGCCAGTTGCGAAAAAATGCGGGTCTTTTTCTGTTCCCGGAATTTTCTGCGCGAAATCAGGAGAGAAACAACCTTTGACGGTCGAAATATTGACCCCGACCTTTTCAAAAATCTGGCCTTTCATCAAAGACCGAATGCCATGTCCTTTTTGAATGCCAAAACTGTCAGAATTCTTTTGCCATGGCGTCGGCAAGAAAACAGCCTGACTGCCTGCTTGATGCTCTACCGCTTCAAATTGCTGGCAAATACGATTGCGTAATTGATGAAACCAATCCGAAACCGTCTGTTGTTGTTTATCTAACTTCATGTGCGAAGCCTCCTGTCTGGCGTAGGGCTTCAGCCAAAGCGATACCCGCCGAAACCGCAATATTCAAAGAACGGAAATCGGAGAGCAGCGGTATTCGGACCTGATGGGTAGCTGCCTTATGGACAAAATCGGGGGCGCCTGCGGATTCAGAACCGAACAGCAGAATATCATCCGGTTTAAAAGTCATTTCCGGTAATGGAATATCGCCAGCTGTGGTCAGTAATACCAAACGTTCTGATCGCGCTTCTTGAAAGCTATTCCAGTCATTATGCCGCACGGGCGGGGCTATTCTTGCATAATCCATGCCCGCCCGTTTCAAAGCACGATCGGAAAAGGCAAATCCACAAGGTTCTATAATATCGACACCGACACCAAAACAGGCCGCCGTTCTCAGGATTGTTCCTACATTACCGGCAATATCCGGTTGATATAACGCTATTCTCATTATTCGGATTATAATAATAGTTGGCAAATTATGCCAAAAAAGTTTATTACAAATATCAATAATTTTTTATTTTAATACATATCAAAAACCCGAAAAGGCTAAGGGAAATATATTTTCCTGCTGTGGAATTGCTCGACCCCCTTGGGGTGTCCGGTGAGGGGAGGAGAATCTATGCCGTCTTCTGAAAAAAGCTTGCCCAAAGATATGGATCGCCGCGATTTCCTAAATGTCGCCGCCGTCGGTTTAACGGGCATCGGTGTTTGTGGGGCTGCGGTGCCGTTTATCGCGCAAATGAATCCGTCAAAGGATGTCGCAGAGCAAGAGAAAACAGAAGTCGATATTTCCTCCGTCCAGCCGGGGCAAACCGTCAAAGTTGTCTGGCGCGGACAGCCTGTCTTCATCCGTAATTTGACAGAACAGGAAATAACCGAGGCCAATGCCGTCGCGATGTCTGACCTTCGTGATCCTGAGACCTTGGAACAAAGAACCAAGGCAGGCAAGAATAACTGGCTGGTGACAATGGCGCTTTGCACACATCTCGGCTGCATTCCACAAGGCGGTAATGCCGGAGAGCCGAAAGGCGAATATGGCGGCTACATCTGTTCTTGCCATGGTTCCGCTTTTGACACGGCAGGCCGTATCAGAAGGGGGCCTGCACCGACCAATCTGACTGTCCCACCTTATCGTTTTATCAGTCCTTCTGTCATCTCTATCGGTTGAGCTTATTTGTTATGAACCTGTCTCCGCCTCCATACCGGCCAAAAAATTCTTTTACCCGATGGCTGGATGACCGTCTGCCTGTTATCCGGTTACTGCATGATGTGATCGGCGGGGGATATCTTGTTCCCCGTAACCTTAACTGGTTGTGGAATTTCGGGGTGTTGGCAGGCATTGCCCTGACAATTCAAATTGTCACGGGCTTGGCCTTGGCGATGCATTACGTTGCCAGCAGCAGTGAAGCATTCAATTCGATTGAAGGCATTATGCGCTATGTCGGTTTCGGGTGGTTAATCCGATATGGCCATATGGCAGGTGCCAGTTTGTTTTTCGCTGCCCTTTATATCCATATGTTTCGCGGTGTTTATTATGGTTCCTATAAAGCACCCCGTGAAATGATCTGGTTGATTGGCGTTTTGTTGTTCATGTTAGCCATGGCGACTGCTTTTCTTGGATATACGTTGGTTTGGGGACAGATGAGCTATTGGGCTGCCCAAGTTATTACCGGCCTATTTTCGGTTGTGCCTTTTGTTGGTGAAAAGATAAGAATTTGGATTTTAGGCGGATTCTCGCCCAATGCGGCTACGGTGAACCGTTTCTTTGTTCTTCATTTTACGCTGCCATTTGTCATTCTGGCGGTGGTCGGGTTGCATGTCTGGGCTTTGCATCGGAAAGGTTCGGGTAATCCAACTGGTATAGAGGTGCAAAAACCAGAAGAAGTCGTCCCCATGCACCCTTATTATGTTGTCAAGGACGCGGTCGCGGTTTGCGTCTTTTTGTTGATTTTTTGTAGTCTGGTTTTCTTTTATCCGAATGCCTTCTCTGACCCCGATAATTATATTCCTGCTAATCCTTTTTCGACACCTGCACATATCAAACCGGAATGGTATTTCTGGCCGTTTTATGCTGTTTTACGCTCCTTTACCGTTAACTTCATGGGCATACCGGCCAAGGTCTGGGGTGTTCTGGGTATGGGGCTATCGGTTATAGTTTGGGGCTTGCTCCCTTGGCTTGATAACTCGCCTGTAAGATCGGGGCGTTACCGGCCTCTTTTTCGGTGTTTTTTCCTGTTTTTTCTGGCGGATATGCTTTTATTGGGATTTTGCGGCAAACAGCCCGCCGAAGAGCCATGGATAAGATTGGGGCAATGGGCATCCCTTTATTATTTCGCCTTTTTCTTGGTGATCTTGCCGATTTTACCGCTGTTTGAAAAAACAAAAGCCGTGCCTTTTTCGATAGACGAGGCAGAGAATAAAAGAACGGATGCCTGATATGCTGAATTTTATCCGCCGTATCGGCTTCATACGCCTTTTATGTCTGTTGGCTGGTCTTGGCATGTGCCTTGTGTTGTTATGGGGCGTTATCCAACCCAGAGTAAAACAGGATGTTGATCCCGCTATCCGTTACCAAAAGCCGTTAAAGCCCTTAAAATTGTCAAGTGATGGGCTGACGGAACATTTTGACAAGAAGCAATTGCGGCGCGGTTTTACCGTCTTCCAGTCTGTTTGTGCATCCTGCCACGGGGTAAACCAAGTCCGTTTTCAGGATTTGACTGAAATCGGTTATAGTAAAGCCGAGATTGATACCATCCGTCAGGAATGGATTAATCGCGTGCCGGATATTGATCCGAATACAGGCGAAGCCTTGATGCGTCAGCCTAACCGAACTGACCGGATTACAGGCCCTTATTACAATCCATTGGGCACATTAGGCATTACCAATGCCCCTGATTTATCCTTGATGACCAAGGCCAGAAAAGGCGGCACGCGCTATATCTATTCTTTGCTGACTGGCTATGAAACAGAGCCCAAGGAAATAGCCGAACGCTATCCCCAATTAAAAACACCGGAAGGCAGTTTTTATAATCCTTATTTTAAAGGGTTACATGTCGCGATGCCTTTGGCTCTTCTGACAGATAATCAGGTTAGCTATGAAGATGGCACCAAGGCCAGCACCGATCAGATGGCACAAGATGTGACGGCTTTCTTGAAATGGACGGCGGAACCGGAATTGGAAAACCGCCACCGTATAGGGTTGGGTGTTATTATTTTCCTGCTTGTGGCAACGGGGCTTTCGGTTGTCTGTTGCTACCGGATATGGCGGAAGATTTAGCGGGCGACGGCAGCAGGCAACGATCCAGTCCAGATTTTCTGACCAAGGCAATACGACTTTGAATAATATTGCCGTAACGGCGGACAAAGCCTTTTGGTGTTTGGACACTGCGTTTTTTGGGTAGCGGGAAAATAGCCGCTAATCTGGCCGCCTCCGAGGCAGAAAGATGGCTAGCATCATGATGGAAGTAAAATTGTGATGCCGCCTCGACGCCGTATATTCCACGGCCTGTTTCAGCAATATTGAGGTAGACCTCCATAATGCGTCGTTTTGACCAGATATGTTCAATTAGAAACGTGAAATAAGCTTCGATAATTTTACGACTATAGCCGCCATTTTGCCATAAAAAGACGTTTTTGGCGGTTTGCTGACTGATTGTAGAGCCTCCGCGAATACGTCCGCCGCTGGCATTATGTTTGGCGGCTTGTTCAATAGCGGTAAAATCGAAACCATGATGGGAACAGAAACGGCTATCTTCAGCCGCAATAACCGCATCCGCCATAATAGGATCTATCCGATTTAAGGGACGCCAACGATAATCAAGACCATAGCCCATTATTCGGTTAGTTATCATGGTGAGGGTGACCGGAGGGGGGATAAAGCGATAAAATCCCGCCCATAAACAGGATAATAAAAGAGAAATAACAAAAATCCGGCAGAAAAAACGAAAAAGCCGACACATCCTGTTTTATTCCCTTGATTAGCCCTGTTAAGCAGATAACCGACGAAAACGACTGCAATTTCAGGCTTTATAGCAAGATTTTTAGGCTTTATAGCCATAATAACGATGTTTTTTGAAATGGTAGAGAAGAGGGCAATAGCCATGAAAAACGCGATCAATCTTAAGCTTTTGGCCAGACTGTGTTTCGCGGCTATGCCTGTTTTTTCCGGTTTTGTCGGAAGTCAGCTATGGGCTGCCCCCGTTGGGATTGTGCCTTATATGGCGAATTGCTCTTCATGCCATCAGCCCAAAGGACAGGGTTCCGCCAATCTTGCCCCAAAATTGACGAACCGTATCGGGAAAATTGCGACTTTTGACGATGGCCGCCGTTATATGCTGTCAGTCGTTTTCAATGGTATGGCAGGACGGGTTGTTGTTGAAAATATGCCTTTTTTAGGGGTGATGACCCCGTTAGGCTCATTAAAAGACGAGGATATCGCGGGCGCGCTTAATTATATTATGTCGTTGCAAAATATGCCTCAGATCAAGCCTTTTACCGCAGCAGAAGTGAAAGCTGCCCGTTCACTACCGAAAAAATCGGCACCTCAGATGACCATCGAACGACAGAAATTAATTGCCGCACATGGGCCTTTCTAGACTGGGAATTACTGTCCTAGCATTTTTCGCCGGATATCCAGACTGATTGCGGTTTTAATTTTTCATCCATCACAACGAAGTCGGCTCTTTTCCCTACTTCTAAGCTACCACGGTCGTCTAAACCCAGAAAACGGGCAGGGGTGAGGGATGCCATTCGTGAGGCCGCAACCAAGGAAATATCAGCAAATTTTACCATATTGGCAAAAGCCGCTGCCATATCGAGCAATGAACCTGCCAAAACATTTTTGTCATCGGTAATCCGGCCATCACGCCGATAAATCATTTGTTCCTGTAGCAAGAAGTGATCCTGTTCCCATCCGGTTAAGGGCATCGCATCAGTTATCAACATTAACCGGTCGGCACCTTTGGCTTTATACGCCAAGCGAATATTGGAAGGATGCACATGCTGCCCATCGGCAATAATACCGGCATAGGCGCTGTCACTATCTAAAGCGGCTCCCACCATAGAGGGCGCGCGACTGCTATTTTGAGACATCGCATTAAACAGATGGGTAAATCCACGTGCACCAGCAGCAACGGCCTTTATGGCAGTATCGTAATCGCTATCGGAATGGCCGATAGAGACAATCACGCCTGCTTGTGACAGCCTTTTAATAACCGAAATATCCATCGTTTCTGGCGCCAGAGTCAAAAGGATTTTGAAGCTATCTTTGTTTTTTTGTGCGCTATCACAAAGGAAACGAATATCTTCTTCGCTGATGGGGCGAATTTTGTTTTCTGCATGGATGCCACGCCGTTTCATGGCGATGAAAGGCCCTTCAATATGAAGGCCGACAACTCCTTTGATGCCTAATCTTACCGCCTGTTCAATTGCCAGAACTGCTTTTTTGATAGTGGTCGTGTCTTCGCTCACCAAAGTCGGCATCAAAGCCGTCGTTCCAAAGGCACGATGGGCGGCGGCAATAGTGGCGATCGAGTCAACATCAGGATTGTCATTCAGAAGACAGCCGCCGCCGCCATTCACCTGAATGTCGATAAAACCAGCCAAGACAAGCTGATTACCCAGATCAACGATCGGTATACCAGATGGCACCGGTTGATCTGTAATAGCCTGTATCAGGCCGTCTTCGATCAACAGGGTGTGATCTGGCAATAGTGCATCCGGTGTAACGATCTGACCATGCGTAAGGGCAATCTGCATCGGGACATCTTTCAGGATTAAAATGGGGCGTTTGAACGGGCTGTGTGCAATAACGACCGGACTTTTTGAAAAAGTCGAAGTAAGATACAGGGTATCTTTAGGGGGCGTAAGCCTTTAGGAAAAGGGAGACGATCCGGCTGACATCCTCTTCGAGTGTTTCTTCAATATCTGGTTGAGGAATATTATAGAGGCGGGAAGGCATGCTTTTCGCGCATAAGGCATGCAGTAAGAAAGACGCCGCTTTTTGAGGATCGTCTTTTCTAAGCTGATTTTTTTCCATGGCGGATTCAAAATAGATCGCGAGTTTTTGCATGGCGACCTTGGGACCCGCGTCATAGAAAATTTTGCCGACCTCGGGGAAACGCCAACTTTCGACAACCGCCAGCCGTAATAAGGTTTTCTTTTCCGGTTTAATAATATTCCGGCAAAGGTGACGGCCATATTGGTTCAGCGTGACTTCAATTTCAGCTTGTGGATTAAGTAAATCTGTATAAACCTTATGAAAGTCGCCTGTTAGCCGTTCTATCACCGCAGAAAATAAGGCCTCTTTAGAGGGGAAATGAGACCACAGTGTCCCTTTTGACCCTCCGACTTTGGCCGCGATAGCCGACATGGAGGTTTCAGCATACCCTTTTTCAAGGAAAAAGCGCTTTGCTTCTTCGAGGATAGCTTCCCGGCGATCTACGCATTTTTGTTGCTTTGATATATTCATAATTTCCATAATGCAAAATACTCTACAGTACGATTCGACCTTGACAAAAACCGCCTTCTAACCCAAGAAAAAAGTTGTACTATCTGGTACGGAAAAATTTATGCATCTTAAACGACCACTCATTACCAGTATTTCTGTAGCAACGCTATTGCTGACAGGATGTGCCTCAATTCCTAAACTGGGGAAAGCGCCTAAAGTAAAAGACGTACATGATTATGCAACGGCACAATCCCTTGCAGGTAACGAAGTGGCATGGCCAGGCGAAGGTTGGTGGAAGTCATATGGTGACCCTCAACTAGACCAACTGATGACCGAAGCTTTAGCGAAAGCGCCTGATATGGCGATTGCCAAGGCACGGGTATTGTCGGCGGCTGGTAGCAAGCAAGTTGCGGGTGCTGGATTATTGCCTTCCATTAACGGCTTTGTCGGAACCGGTGCGGGGCACCTGATGAAAGATCAGGAAATCCGGCAGATGGCGCGCGAAACCGGTGGGGGGGATAGCTTTAAAGACTGGGGCGATGGTGGTTCGTCTTTTCTGACTATCCGTTATAATCTGGATATCTGGGGTGGGTATCGCGCCAAATTGGCTGCAGCGACCTCGGAATCTAAAGCGGCTTTAGTCGATTCACACGAAGCGGCTTTGATGCTGACGACTGGTATTGCTGCTGCCTACGCCAACCTTTCCCGCCTGTTCGAAGAACGGGAAGTGTTGCAACGTAGTTTGGAAGTGCGCAGCCAGATCGTCAAGCTGACCCAGCAGAGATTGGGACATGGCCTTGATAATGATGCGGTGATGCAAGATGCCAGCGCAAGACAAGCCAATGCCCAAGCTGATTTGATCGCCAATCAAGAATCTATTGATCTTGCTCGACATCAGATTGCAGCGCTTATGGGGGCAGGGCCTGATCGTGGTATGGTAATTCAACGGCCACAATCCGTTAAATTGCGGGCGGTTGGTTTACCGGATAACGCGGCATTAGACCTTTTGGGACGGCGGCCTGATATTGTAGCCGCACGTTTGACTGCGGAAGCCGCCGGTTATCGGGTCAAAGTCGCTAAAACCCAGTTTTATCCCAATGTCAGCCTTAACGGTATCGTTGGATATCAGACGCGGGCTTTAGAACATATGGCGACCCATGGTTTGGCTTTGGGGGCCGCCAGTGCCGCCCTTAACCTCCCGATTTTTAGAGGGGGCAGCCTGTCAGGTCAGTATCGCGAAGCATGGGCAACCTATCAGGAAGCTGTTGGTAGTTATGACAAAACATTGTCACAAGCTTTGCAACAGGTAGCTGATGCCGCGACGAGTCAAAAACAGCTCAATCTGCAGCTTGACCAAACAGCTCAGGCGCTTAATCATGCCGAACTTTCTTATAATGTGTCAGCCAACCGATATAAAAGCGGTCTCGTGACTTATATCGATGTTTTACAGGGGGAAGAAAACGTTCTGACCCTAAGAAAAGCAGTCGCCGATCTTCGGGCGAGAGCCTTCCAGCTTGATGTCTCATTGATTCAGGCTTTGGGTGGCGGTTTTACGGCAGCATAACTTTTTTTGTGAGTGACAACTATGGCAGATCATAATCCCACGGTTCAGGCCGCCGCAGATCAGGGTGACAGCAAGCTGTCATTGGATAAAGAAAACGAAAACGCTACCGAAAATACCGATTCCCAGCCGGATAAAACTAACAAAGCCAACAGAAAACGTTGGCTTCGTTATCTGGCCATCGGTCTGATCGTTATCGCAATAATCTATGCCATCTGGTATTTTTTAGTGGGTTCGCGTCATGCGACCACTGACAATGCCTATACCAATGCGGAATCAGCACAGGTTATGGCATTGGTTTCAGGACCGGTCGCACAGGTTTTTGTTTCGGATACGCAGCAGGTTCAAAAAGGTGATTTGCTGGTTCGCCTTAATCCGGATGACCAAGTCATCGCTTTGGCAAAAGCTGAAGCTGATATGGCCTCAGCAGAAAGAAGATTTGGCCAGACATCTGCCAGCAGCGATGCGCTTTCTCAAGCCGTGATGGCACAGCAGGCTAGCGTTGAACAAGCCGAAGCCAATTATCTGGCTGCTCAGTCAACCTATCATCGTGCAGAAACCGATTATAACCGTCGCCATTCTTTAGTCGAATCTGGTGCTGTTTCTCGGGATGAAATGACAGCGGTCTCCAATGCTTTGGAAAAAGCACGGGCGGCTTTATTGCAAAGTCATGCCGCTGTTGATCAGGCACATGCAGCCAAAGAACAGGCTATCGGTAATTTTGAAGCCAATCAGGCTTTGATCAAAAACACGACGGTCAGCACCAATCCGCAGGTTCGTGCCGCCAAAGCCAATTTGGATCAGGCTCGTTTGGATAACAGCCGTCTTGAAATTCGCGCGCCTATGGCGGGTGTTGTTACCCAGCGTCAGGTACAGGTTGGACAGCGTGTCAATGTCGGCACGCCGATTGCGACCATTGTTCCGATTGAACAAATTTATGTTGATGCCAATTTCAAAGAAACCCAGCTGGGTAAAGTGAAAGTCGGTCAGACGGCAACCGTGAAATCAGATCTTTATGGGGGTGATATCGTTTATCACGGCCATGTCGTTGGTTTCTCTGGTGGTACTGGTGCTGCTTTCTCTCTTATCCCTGCCCAGAATGCGACGGGTAACTGGATCAAAGTTGTTCAGCGTTTGCCTGTTCGTATTGCCCTTGATCCCAAGGAATTGAGAGCCCATCCGCTGCGCGTGGGTTTGTCGATGGAGGCTGACATTGACCTTTCTTCAAAAAACTAGTCATCAACTGCATGACTTTTTTGCGGGATTTTCTTTTGGCCCACCGGGAGACCGGCGGGCACCCGCTTCTGCTGAAGGTCTTTTATCTGGCTCCAAACAGGCAATAGCCTGTATTATTTTGGCGATGACCAATTTTATGGTCGTGCTTGATACGACCATCGCCAATGTGTCGGTGCCGCATATTGCCGGAGACCTCGCGGTTTCCAACTCCCAAGGCACTTGGGTTATTACCTCTTATGCGGTGGCCGAAGCTATCTGTGTGCCATTGACCGGCTGGCTTTCCCGCCGCTTTGGTACCGTGCTTTTATTCTTTATTTCAATTCTCGGTTTTACAACCTTCTCTTGCCTATGCGGTTTTTCGCATAGTTTGCTCGTTTTGCTGATTTTCCGTTGTCTGCAGGGCTTTTTTGGTGGTCCTTTGATGCCGATTACGCAAACGCTCTTGTTGCGTGTGTTCAAAAAAGAACAACATGCGCAGGCTATGGGTATTTGGGCAATGACGACCATTACCGCTCCGATTATCGGGCCTATCATGGGCGGTTGGCTCAGCGATAACTGGTCGTGGCCGTGGATTTTCTATATCAATATTCCGATCGGGGTTATCTGCGCTGTAGGTGTCTTTGCACTGTTGCGTGGTATCGAAACCCGCACATTCAAGGAATATATTGATAAGGGCGGCTTGGCTATCATGGTGACATGGATTGCCTGCCTCCAGATCGCGCTTGATTTGGGTCATGACCATGACTGGTTGAGCAGCAGCATGATTGTCACGCTTCTGGTTGTGGCGGCGATCGGTTTTACGGTCTTCGTCATCTGGGAGTTGACTGAAAAAGAACCGATTGTTGATCTCAAGATTTTCAGACATCGTGGTTTCACAATTAGTGTTCTATCGCTCTCATTCAGTTTCGGGGTGTTTTTCGCCTCGGCGGTTATTATTCCGCAATGGCTGCAGCGTGTGATGGGCTATACCGCGACGGATTCTGGTCTTGTGACCGCTATGTCCGGTATTTTGGCCGTCTTTTTCTCACCGATTGTTGCCAAACTAAGTGGCAAAGTTGATCCGCGTATTCTCGTCAGCTTTGGTATTTTGTGGCTGGGCGGCTGTACAGCGCTCAGAACGCTATGGGATACCAATAGCAGTTATTGGATATTTGCGGTTCCGCAATTCCTGCAAGGGATCGGGATGCCGTTTTTCTTTGTGCCGTTAACGACCTTGGCGCTTTCTTCGGTTTTGCCAGAAGAAACGACATCGGCGGCCGGTCTCATGAACTTTTTAAGAACATTGGCCGGCGCTATCGGTACATCATGGTCAACGACGGTTTGGGAAGATTATGCCCGCGTCATGCATAATGAGCTGGCCAACGTCATTCCTACCCCGAATGTGGTCTTGCCACTTTTGCAAATGGGCGGGCGAAATACGGTTAAGGCAAGGGCATTTTTCGATGCCTTGGTCGATACACAGTCTTATGCGCTTTCGACCACCCATATTTTCTTTATCAGCACGATTGTCTTTATTGTTGCTTCTTCTGTGATCTGGCTCGCGCCAGCGCCCAAGAAAAAGCAGAAATAACGGTCTTCCCGAATAGACCTGCCTTCGTATAAGGATAAGCGAAGGCAGGTCATTTAAAGGGGTAGGGGTTATTTTTACAGAACGACTAACCGGCATAGCGGGAGCGCTATGCCTTATTTTGATTGCTTTCGGGCTATCTTCAAACCGTCGCAAAATCAAAATACGACAGGTCTGTGGCGCTTTTATTACGCAGATCGTGATCGCCATTCTTATTCTTTATGTCCCTTTCGGGCAAAATATGATGGCGGCATTAGCGCGCTTCGTGAATAATTTCATAGGATATGCGTCTGCTGGGTCGGCTTTCCTTTTTGGTCCTTTGGCAACATCCCCATTGGGGCATAATTTTGCCATGCAGGCTTTGCCGGTTCTGATCTTTTTTTCTTCCCTGATTTCTATTCTTTACCATTTGGGTATGATGCAGTTTCTGGTGCGCTGGATTGGCGGTGCGATTGAAAAGCTGACCCAGATCGGTCGGGTTGAAGCCATCAATTGCGCAACCAATATTTTTGTCGGGCAGAGTGAATCTCCCTTGGTCGTTGGACCCTATTTAGGGGAATTGCCACCAGAACGACTGTTTACGATTATGGTAACCGGCATGAGCGGTATCGCGGGTACGTTGCTGGCCGCTTATGCCCAAATGGGTATTCGTCTTGATTACCTGTTGACTGCCAATCTGATGGCGGCACCCGCCGGTATTATGATGGCAAAAATCATGATGCCAGATCTGACAGAAAGTGCCGCATTTGAAGAAAAAATAGCCCCCCATCAGAAAAAATCGGCCAATATCATTATGGCCGCAGCTGAAGGTGCACAACAAGGTGTTAAGTTGGCGGTCGCCGTTGGGGCGATGGTGATGGCTTTTGTTGCTTTGGTGGCTATGGCGAATGGATTTTGTTCGATGGTCGGCAGCTGGTTTGGATGGCCAGATTTAACCTTTCAAAGCTTGATCGGTGCGGCTTTCCGCCCTGTCATGTGGTTAGTCGGTGTGCCTTGGTCAGAAGCAGGAACCGCTGGTGGCTTGATGGGCGAAAAAGTCATTCTGAACGAGTTTATTGCCTATATTCATTTTGGCCAAATAACATCGGGTTTATCACCTCATACGATGGCTATCGTTACCTTCGCGCTTTGTGGTTTTGCCAATATTTCATCCATCGCCATTCAGATGGCAGTAACCGGTGGTATTGTTCCGCATCAGCGTCCTGTTATCGCCCGATTGGGTGGTCGTGCCTTGGTTGCTGCGATGCTGGCTAATTTAATGAGCGCCACACTTGCTGGTTTGTTGGTGTCCTGAATTATGTCAAAAACGATAGCAAAAAGTCTTTTAAAGGCTATGACAATCGAAAAAGAATCTTTGTTTTACAAAGGTTTGTTAAGGGTATCTGTTACGGATATCGTCTCTTCTTCTAATCTTTTTACATCCCCTTTGAAAAATATTTATCCGGCGCGACAAAACCCTGTCAGTTGCTGGCAATATAATGTAACGAATGGCGGAAATGGGGGATATCATGCAACAATGGCTTGACCACTATTTCAGGCTAACAGAACGCGGGACAACAATTCGCACCGAAGTCATGGCGGGTCTGACGACCTTTTTAACCATGGCTTATATTATTGTGGTCAATCCGACCCTGCTGGCACAAGCCGGTATGCCTTATGCAGCGGTTGCTGCTGCGACCTGTTTTGCGGCTGGATTTGCTAGCTTACTTATGGGGTTTTACGCCAATACACCGTTGGCTTTGGCACCGGGGCTTGGGCTTAATGCCTATTTCGCCTTTACGGTTGTTGGACAGATGGGCATCCCATGGCAGCAGGCTTTGGGATGTGTTTTCTTATCGGGTGCAATTTTCTTGCTTCTGACTTTTGCCGGTATCCGGCAAATGATCATTAAAGCAATACCCCATTCTTTATTTGCAGCGACGGCGGGCGGCATTGGTTTTTTTATCGCCTTTATCGGCTTAAGAAATGCCGGAATTATCGAAGCTAATACTTCGACATTGGTGACGTTAGGCTCTCTTGGCAGCAGCCAGACTTTATTTGCGATAACGGGACTTATTCTGACCGCGGCTTTAATGGCATATCGGGTTCGCGGTGCTATCCTGATCGGCATTTTGGCTGTTACGGTTTTGGGTCTTTTATCGGGTTTTGTTCATTTTTCAGCGAGTGATTATAGCCCTGCGATGCTCGGAAAAACGGCCTTTGCCCTTGATATTAAGGGGGCTTTGTTCCGTGGTCATAATTTCGGCTCTGCTATTATCGAGATCCTGTTTATCCTGTTATTCGTCGATTTGTTTGACAATATCGGCACCTTGGTTGCTGTAACAAAACGCGCCGGTTTAATGGATAAAGATGGTACTATCCCTAATTTGAACCGGATGCTTTTGACCGATGCGATCGCGACATTAGTCGGTGCCGTTTCCGGCACCTCGACAGTGACTTCTTATATTGAAAGTGCTGCAGGGGTGCAGGCTGGCGGTCGAAGTGGACTGACGGCCGTTGTTGTCGGGTTATTATTTTTGTGCATGTTGTGGGTTGCCCCTTATGCCCAAATTATTCCTATCGGTGCGACGGCACCGGCACTTATTCTGGTCGGGGCATTAATGATGGCGCCGTTAACCGAAATAGAATGGAATAATATAGAAGAAGCGCTACCTTGCTTTTTGACGCTGATCATTATTCCTTTGAGCTTTTCCATTGCCAATGGTCTGGCATTCGGAATGATTGCCTATACCGCGTTGAAAATAGCTAAAGGTAAAATCAAAAAGGACGATTGGCTTTTATGCCTGCTGGCCGCTTTGTTTATTGGTCGTTTCATTTATCTGGCGAGAGGGTAGCGGGATGATAAAGATACATCGGTATAAAAAAATAGCGGCAGTTTTGCTGGGTGCGAGTGCTTTATTTTTCAATTTTGGCACTCAAAATAGTCAACAAGCCATTGCTCATGAAATCCATTCAAAAATGCCTGTTAGGGTTGTGGTTCTGACCGCTTTTGAAATCGGTGAAGATCAGGGCGATAAAGCCGGTGAATTTCAGGCTTGGGCGAATATTTTACCTGAAAAAATAGCCTTTCCAGCCGCACCCAGAAATTTGCGTTATGATCCCAAAACCGGTGTATTAGCGATCAATACCGGCATGGGCACAGGGCAGGCGGCAACTTCGGTCATGGCTTTGGGACATGATGACCGTTTTGATTTATCTCATGCCTATTGGTTGGTAGCTGCGATCGCGGGTGTTAATCCAAATGCCACTAGCATTGGGTCGGCGGCTTGGATCGGTAATGTGGTCGATAGCGATTTCGGCTATATGCTGGATTCAAGAGAGATACCGTCCGATTGGCCAACCGGCTGGGTGCCGTGGGATAGAGAACGTCCTTACCAATCGCCCCGTCCTGACAATACTCATAATGTCTTTCTATTAAATAAAGGCTTGCAAAACTGGGCATATCAGCAGACCGCACAGATTAAATTAGCTGATAATCCTACCTTGCAGAAAATAAGATCAGGATATCCTGCTTACAAAGCGGCACTGCAACCACCTGAAATTGTCAAAGGCGATGAGGCAACAGGGCAGGTATTTTGGCATGGCGTTTTAGCCAACAGTCATATTGAAAAATGGGTATCCTATTGGACGGATGGCTCAGGACGCTTTGTTATGACGGGCATGGAAGATAGTGGTATTGCCAGAGCCATTTCTGTTTTAGCCAAAGAAGGGCGAGCTGATTCTAATCGGGTCATGATGCTGCGAACAGCGGCCAATTATACCATTCAGCCCGCAGGCGAAAATGCGGCAGCAAGCCTTGCCCATGAAGGCAGTGAGCTTTCTGGGATGCAGTCGGCTTTGGATGCCGCTTTTCTGGTCGGAAACAAGGTTGTTAGTGAGATATCGACTCATTGGAACCGTTATCGTGATCACATACCGGCATCTTGAGGGCTAAATATTTTTTATTAAATTTGAGTATGTTGAATGAATAATCTTATAAAATTTATAGAAGGTTTACCCAAGGCAGAATTGCATCTGCATATCGAGGGAAGCCTTGAACCGGAGCTGATGTTTGAATTGGCCAAGCGTAATAACATTACCTTGCCATTCAAAGACATTGAATCGGTTAAATCAGCTTACAAATTCAACAACTTGCAAGAATTTCTTGATATTTATTATCAAGGCGCCAATGTTCTTAGAACAGAAGAAGATTTTTGTGATCTCGCGATGGCTTATTTTTATCGGGCACATCGCGACAATGTTGTTCATACTGAAATCTTTTTCGATCCCCAGACCCATACAGATCGCGGCATTCCTTTTAATGTCGTGATGAATGGTTTGCTGGCCGGTATTGCCAAGGCTGAGTCCGAATTAGGGATGTCGGTTCAGCTGATTATGTGCTTTTTGCGCCATCTTGATGAAGAATCTGCTTTTGCGACTTTGCGGATGGCCGAGCCTTTCCTCGATAAAATTACTGGTGTCGGCTTGGATTCTTCCGAAGTGGGTAATCCACCTTCCAAATTCCGGCATGTTTTTGCGGAAGCCCGTAAAAAAGGTTTAAAACTGGTTGCCCATGCCGGTGAAGAGGGCGCTGCGTCTTATATCAAGGAAGCTTTGGATATTCTGGGTATTGACCGGATAGACCATGGCAACCGGATTACCGAAGACCATTTACTTCTGACCAAAGCGGCTCGTTCCGCCATGGCGTTGACGATGTGTCCGCTTTCTAATCAGAAATTACAGGTAGTTCCTGACCTTCGAAATCATCCTTTACCCTACCTGTTGCGCCATGGTCTGCGGGTCACTATAAACTCGGACGATCCGGCCTATTTTGGCGGTTATGTGAATGATAATTATAAAGCATTAGCCAAATATTGCGACCTCAAGGCCGATGATTTCATCGAGATTGCCAGAAACAGTTTTCTCGGGTCATTTCTTCCGGATCAAACAGTGTCGGCTTATCTGGATGTTCTGGATAAATATGTCGATTCTTTTTAAGACAGCGCGCTTTTTAAGACTGCACAATCAATTTTATAAAGAATAAAGGCCAGAAAGGCATAAGACCGGTTCATGATCAGGATTAAAAAATGATAACCATCCTGCATGTCCTTTTGATCATCATAGGTAGTCTGGCGCTACTTATGGCGCTAGCAGGTGTAGGTTATACCACTCTGGCCGCGATCGTTGTGCTGTGTTGGCAAAAGAAAGAGACCATTGCGAGAAAAGAATGGCCATCGGTTTCTTTGGTCAAACCTTTGCATGGCGATGAACCAGCCTTGGTCGAAAATCTTTCAAGCTTTCTGGAACAGGATTATCCGGCTGAATATGAGATGCTATGTGGCATCCAACATCCGGATGATCCCGCCGGTAAGATGGTTCGGGAAATGGCTTCAAAAAGCAACCAGACGGCTGTCCGTTTGATTGTTGATACCAAAAGCCACGGCACTAATGCCAAAATATCGAATTTAATCAATATTACGGCGCATATCGGCCATGATATTTTGATTATCAGCGATAGTGATATGAGCGTGCCTGATTGTTATATCCGTCAGGTTGTTCATGCTCTTGAAAAAGAGGATGTCGGGGCGGTTACCTGCCTTTATCATGGTCGAGGCGATAACGGTTTTTGGTCGCAGCTTTCGGCCTCAAATATTGATTATAATTTTTTGCCATCTGTTATGGTTGGTGTCGCCCTTCGGAAAGCAAATCCTTGTATGGGTTCAACGATTGCCATAAAGCGTGACACGTTAGAAGCGATTGGCGGATTTAGCAGCCTCGCCAATATTCTTGCAGATGATTATGTTTTGGGTGCAAAAGTCAGGGCTTTAGGATTAAAGGTTGAAGTAATACCGGTTATTTTAACGCATAGCTGCACAGAAACGAGTTTTTTATCGCTTGTTCGGCATGAATTGCGTTGGTCAGCGACAATTAGGGATATTGATCCGGTCGGCTTTTTTGGAAGTGCGGTCACTTATCCGGTGCCTTTGGCCTTTGTCGGGCTGATGCTGACAAATGAATGGCTAAGTTGGCCTGTTCTTTGCCTTGCTTTGGCTTCCCGTTGGTTATTGGGGTTGCGTATAAATAGGGTGACTGGAGTTTCACGTTGGGAAGCGTTATTACAGCTCCCTTTTCGTGATTTACTCTCTTTCGGAATATTTTTATCGACCTTCTTTATCTCTTCTGTTGATTGGCAGGGAATGGAACTTACGTTGCATTCTGACGGACGCATTTCGCGCAAATAGGAGTCCTTTTTATAATGATGCGTACGCTTTTTCTGCAGGCACCGTCTTTTGACGGTTTTGATGGTGGGGCAGGTTCCCGCTATCAGGCTCGCCGTGAAATCAAGAGCTTCTGGTATCCGACCTGGCTCGCACAGCCTGCAGCTCTTATTAAAGATTCAAAACTGATTGATGCTCCGCCGCATGGTACGAAGTTGCCGGAAGTTCTGGCGATCGCGCCCGATTATGATCTGGCGATTTTGCATACTTCGGTTCCAAGCTTTGCTTCCGATGTCAAAACGGCAGCAGCGCTGAAAAAAGTCAATCCGTCGATGAAAATTGGTTTTATCGGTGCAAAGGTTGCAGTCGAAGCTGATAAAAGTCTGAAAGATGCCAAGGGCATTGTGGACTTTGTTGCTCGCAATGAATTTGACTTTACGATCAAAGATGTTGCCGATGGCAAAGAATGGTCAGATATTCTCGGCTTGAGCTATATCGATGACAAAGGCGAAATCGTTCATAATGCCGATCGTCCTTTGCTTCAGAATATGGACGAGCTGCCTTTTGTTACCCCGATTTACAAGCGCGATCTTGAAATCGAAAAATACTTTATTGGCTATTTGAAGCATCCTTACATCTCGATCTATACTGGTCGTGGCTGTAAATCACATTGCAGCTTCTGCCTGTGGCCGCAGACGGTCGGTGGGCATAAATATAGAACCCGCAGCGTCGAGCATGTGATTGAAGAAATCAAATACGCACTGAAGACCTTCCCTCAGGTAAAAGAATTCTTCTTTGATGATGATACCTTTACCGATGATCGTCCTCGTGCCGAAGCCATCGCCCGCGAATTGGGTAAATTAGGGGTTACATGGTCATGTAATGCCAAAGCCAATGTGCCTTATGATACCCTGAAAATCCTTAAGGATAACGGGCTTCGTTTGTTATTGGTCGGCTATGAATCCGGTAACCAGCAGATCCTGCATAACATCAAAAAAGGGATGCGGGTCGAAACGGCCGAGAAATTTACCCGTGATTGTCATGATCTGGGTATTGCTATCCATGGCACTTTCATCCTTGGCTTGCCGGGCGAAACGCGCGAAACGATCGAACAGACCATCAAATGGGCATGTGAAATCAATCCGCATACCATTCAGGTTTCTTTGGCCGCGCCTTATCCGGGAACCCTGCTTTATAAACAGGCCATCGAAAATGGCTGGCTTGATCAGTCCCATGCTGAATTAGTAGATGACCATGGTGTCCAGATAGCACCTTTGAGCTATCCGCATTTAAGTCATGAAGAAATCTTCCGTTCAGTTGAGACTTTCTATAAGCGCTTTTACTTCCGCCCCGGAAAAGTCTTCTCAATTGTTAACGAAATGGTTCGTGACTTTGATATGATGAAACGCCGGTTGCGTGAAGGTGTTGAATTCTTCCAATTCCTGCGGGAACGGAAAGAAGCCTGTTAAAAACGGAGTAATGAAGTGAAAAAGCTGATCGTCACCGCTGATGATTTTGGGGCTGCTACCGTTGTTAATGAGGCAGTGGAAAAGGCGCATATCGATGGCGTGTTGACGGCGGCTAGTCTGATGGTGGGGGCTCCGGCTGTCCTTGATGCGGTCGAACGGGCAAGACGATTGCCCAATTTGGGGGTTGGTCTCCATTTGGTTCTGGTCGAAGGCCGTCCGGTTCTGCCACCTGATGAAATACCTGATCTGGTTGATCGTGATGGTATGTTCCGCCGCAATATGGTCAGAGCCGGAGTTGATATCTTTTTCCGCCCTGGTGTCCGGCGGCAATTGGTGCGTGAAATCAATGCCCAATTCAGTGCGTTTGCGGCAACCGGTCTTAAGCTGGATCATGTGAATGCCCATAAGCATTTTCATCTTCATCCGACGATTTCCAGCCTTATTCTGGCTATTGGTCGCCGTTATGGCTTAAAAGCGATGCGGGCGCCGGTTGAACCGATTAATGTTCTGGCCGAAGTTGAACCTGTTTCCCGCCATTTGCCCGATTATGTCGCAATGCCTTGGGCTTATGGTATTCGGAAGCGTTCAGTTCATGCTGGGCTTCTTGTCCCTGACCAGACTTTTGGTATCGCATGGACGGGACATATGAACCCCCATAGAATGTTAGGCTTGATCGAGCATTTGCCAGAAGGGCTTAGCGAAATTTATGTTCATCCAGCCGTGAGCGATGAATATGAAGGCCACGCCAAGGGATATGAATCCATTGAAGAATGGCATGCTTTGACGGATGAAGCCGTCAAAAAAGCTTTGAAAGAGCAGAAAATCGAGCTTGGTAATTTTTCGGATTTTCTCGGGAAATAACAGCTTCAAGCATCATTGATAAAAATTCAAAATAAAGGGCAGGTCTTTTACAAAGGTTAAAAGGCCTGCTTTTTTGTCAATGAAACTTGCGATTTTGGCCTCTCTATGGAATAGAGCCTTCTTTATAATCTCGGGTTTGTCCCACAAGCCGCTTAAAATCTTAAGCGGCTCTTTTAATAATAGTATGGCGACCAATGACCGGTAAAAATAAAGATAAACCATGGAGCCGTATTGTAATTCTGGCAGCAAGTCTGATCGGTTTCGTTCTGGCTCTTTATTTTATGCGCCGGATCGGTTTTCATAATATCTTTGCCTCGGTGGCGAGTATCGGGGTGGAAGGCTTTCTTCTTTTCTGTTTCTTTTCGGTTATTGTGTTGCTTCTTTTGGGAGCCGCATGGTTTTCGGTTACGCCCAATCAGCCTTTGAAAAAAATGCCTTTATTTGCATGGGGGCGGACAATCAGAGAAGCAGCTAGTGAAATTCTGCCTTTTTCACAAATTGGTGGTATTATCCTAGGCGCGAGAACCCTGACTGGAGCAGGTCTGCCTTTCCAATTGGTCTATGCGTCGATGATTGTTGATATGACAGCAGAAATGGCGTCGCAGCTTATTTTTACCCTGTTTGGGGTAGGAACGATTTCTCTTTACTATTTCGGTGGTGGAAAGGCGATGTCGATACAGCCTTTATCCTATGCTGGATTAGGGGTTATCGTCGCGATATTGCTCTTATTTATTCTTTTCCAGCGCCCTATTTTGAATGTTGCAGGCAGTTTGGCTGAAAAAATTGTCCCTGGTGCTGGTGATAACATTCGTGATGTCTCGAATAAAATGACCGAGATTTATCGTCAGCCGGTAAAACTTCTGGCTTCTTTTGTTTTTAATATGTTGGCTTGGGTTATTGGGGCTTCCAGTGCATGGGTCGCCTTAAAATTTATGGGCGTGCAGGTTTCTTTGACCGCCGTTTTGACGATCGAAAGCCTTATTTTTGCCCTTCGAAGTGCTGCCTTTATCGTGCCGGGAGCAATCGGCTTACAAGAGGGCGCTTATATTTTGATGGCACCACTTTTTGGTTTAACGGGGGCGGAAATGATCGCTTTATCCCTTCTGAAAAGAGCGCGTGATATTTCCATTGGTGTTCCGGCTTTGGTTCTTTGGCAAATCAATGAAAGCCGCCGATTACTTTAAAATCCCTCTTGCCTGTTTCAAAAGAAATAGGTAAGGAAGTGGCCTCTGGCATAAAGCGGGCGTAGCATAGTGGTAATGCACTAGCCTTCCAAGCTAGCTAGGAGGGTTCGATTCCCTTCGCCCGCTCCAGTTTTTTTATAGCAGACGCAAAAAAGCCGCCCTGTCTTGCGACAGTGACGGCTCCTTTTATATTCAGGCTTACTTATCGCGGGGCGGAGGTGCCATAAATTCTGCACCGACCGGATTGGGGATGTTTTTAGCCAGAATAGCATCGATCGTTTTCAGATCTTCGGCAGAAATCTGCCAACCGAAAACTTCATCAATACCATCAATCTGTTCCGGCTTGCGAGCGCCCCAAAGTGCCAAAGTAGGACCTTGTTCCAGCATCCAGCGAATAGCCAAAGCCAGCACAGACTTGTTGTAATGTTCTTTGGCGAGCGTTTTTAATTCTTCCACCGCAGCCAGATAATGTTCAAAGCGCGGCTTCTGGAATTTCGGGTCTGTTTTCCGTAAATCATCACCGGAAAAAGCACGATCAGCCGTCATCTTACCAGAAAGCAAACCACGGCAGAGTGCGCCATAGCCCAAAACGACCAGATCGTTTTTCTTGGCATAGGGCAGGATGTCTTTGTCTATTTCGCGTTCGAACAAGTTATAGGGTGATTGCGAAACAGCCAGTTCGGCATATTTCTTGAACTCATCCATCTGTTGAGCGGAATAGTTGGAGACACCGATTGACCGGATTTTACCTTCTTTTCTAAGGTCTTCCAGTGTCGATGCGGTTTCTTCGATCGAAACCAACGGGTCTGGCCAATGTACCTGATAAAGGTCGATATAATCGGTGCCAAGGCGGCGCAAGGAATCTTCGATTTCTTTTTTGATGCGGCTGGCTGAACTGTTACGGCGCATCGACTGATCTGGCGTCAAAGTCCAATCAAGGCCGACTTTGGTCGCAATAATAAGTTTATCGCGCTGTCCCTTGATAGCTTTACCGACGATTTCTTCGGCATGGCCACGGCCATAAGCAGGGGCGGTATCAATAATATTGATGCCGAGATCAATGGCGCGATGAATAGTCTTTACCGAGGCGTCATCATCCGTTCCGCCCCACATCCAGCCACCAATAGCCCATGTGCCGAGCGCAACACGCGTAGCTGGTTTATCAATACCGTTGATGGATATCTGGTCAAAATGAGTTGGTTTTTGCGTAGAAGTGTTCATCAGAAACTCTCCACATTTCTTATAAAATGCCCATGTCTTTAAAGGGCAATCAGGCTTTACGTTATTTCGGGATAAAAATCAGATATCTCTGAATTTTTTTCAATCGGCCTGTTTATCCGTTTTCAAAAACAGATTTGTTGAATTAACGCTGGGCGTTATCAATTGTTTCCAATTCTTTATCCAAAATTTTGATGGCTTCGGGATAATGAATACTGCCACAGAGCGTAAGCGGGGCAGGGATAAACAGCCGATGTGCCTCGGGGATGGCCTTTGTTAAAAAGGGATGCTGTAACATCAGGCTACCCATATCCTGCGAAGGATTAGCTTTTTGTCCCATAATTAAAAAATCGGGACGATATGTAACGATTTCTTCGAGAGAAAGACGCGATAAAGCGCCTTTATTGAGGCGTGTTGCTAGATTTTTTAAACCTGCTCTTGTCATCATATCATCAACCAGACTGCCTGTGCCACTCAGATAACCTTGGCGCTGGTAATAAGCAGCGGATCGCCCCTGTCCGGCAGGTGCCGGTAAATGCGCAAGTGCCGCCTGCATTTCCCTGATTTTTTTTTCGCCCCTTTCTGGATAACCAACGGCCAAAGCGACAACCCGAATCTGGGCGATGATATCATCTACGCTGTTGGCCAAGGGGAGGTCGATAATCTTGACCTTACGATCTCTCAGCAAAGGCAAATATTCAGCATGGCTATAGCTGCTGGTGATAACGAGATCAGGATGAAGGCGCAGCAACTCTTCAGCGCTGCCATAAGCAAAGGGGAGCGATTGCGCTTCTTTGGCGATTAAAGACATATCGGGATCGCGGGCATAGCGCGTTAAAGCGGTGATCTGGGAATGATCGGCCAAGGCTACCAATAGCTCGTCTGCGCATAAATTGAGCGACACAACACGAGAGGGGCGTTTTAAATTTTCGCTTCGCAGCGGCGATAAAAAGAGGCCAAAAAAGAGAAAAAGCCATGCCAGCCTATGCAAAGGACGGCGTATAGTGTCCCTATTTCCTCGGTCAAAAGAAGAAAATAACGATTCCAACAAGATTGATTGACCTCTCTCGTCCTTTCCGACTACGGGGGTTCTTTTGCATAGGGTTCCCTTCCAAGGAAGGGAAAAGGGAATAAGGTGTAAGGCCTTTGCTGCCCCTGCAACTGTAAACAGTCGAAACGCCGAAAGCCACTGGATAATGCAATCTGGGAAGGCGGCCATTTCTATGCTGTGAGCCAGGAGACCGACCCTATGTAATCGTTCCACGATCGGACAGGGGATTCTGATCGAACGAGGTAATTTCTTCCTCGCACGGGCGATAAATTGTGACCTTCAGGCCATATTGGTCTGTGGGGGTGTCTGGCTGTGACTAATAGAGGGGGGATCAATGGCTCGATTATTTCTTTTATCGACTTTAGCTTTAACAACGACGAGTTTAGCGGCATTTCAGCCTGTTTTGGCAAAAGAAAATGACCATCATCATGATGCAGGCAAAATAAACCATAAAAACGACAAAAAGCTTTCTGGAAAACAAAATTCCGAAAAAGCACAGGATAAGACGCAAAATATCAACGCCTCTGATCCGGATGCCGACGCTTTGGCGATTGCCAGCAGCAACCAACCTTCTTTGGTGGTGACTGCGTCCAGAACACCAGAAAAAGCCGATCAGGTTTCTTCCCAAGTAACGGTCTTGGATAAAGCCGCCATTGATCACAGTCAGGGTATGGCAATTTCCGATATTTTGGTCAGAACACCGGGTGTAACGGTCGCTAGAAATGGTGGCTATGGAACGGCAACTTCTGTCTTTATCCGTGGTGCGGAATCTGGTCAGACGATGATGGTTATTGATGGGGTCAGAATGACCGATGCCTCATCAACCAATAATGGCTATGATTTCGGGACTTTGATGACGGGGGATACTTCACGTATTGAAGTTTTGCGTGGTTCCCAGTCTATTTTATGGGGCAGTCAGGCAATCGGTGGTGTGGTCAATATCGTGACCGCGATGCCGACAAAGCCTTTAGGGGGCAGTGTTGACCTCGAAATGGGTTCACATAGCACCATCAATGCCCGTGCCGCTATCGGGGGCAAAACTGACCGGATTACATGGCGTTTGGCGGGTAATAATTTTTATACTAAAGGTATTTCCACAATCAGCCCGCGTTATGGCGGCCATGAACAGGATGGTTATCATAACCGTTCCGCCACGGGTCGAGTCAATATTAAGCTTATTGATGAAGTGTCGGTCGATTTGAGAGGTTATTACTCTAAGGCGATGACCGATCTTGATAGCAGCTATGGCACGCCAGACACCTCTGATTATGAAAATAAAGAGCAATGGATGGGCTATGCCGGTTTGAATGTTGCGTTATTCGATAATCGGTTACGGAATCGTTTTGGCTACAGTTATACCCAGACCAAAAGAAACGATATCAGCCCGTCTTTCGAACCGTATAATACCGATACTTTCTTAGGGAATGGTCATACCAGACGTTTTGAATATCAGGGCAGCTTGGCCTTGGTCAAAAACTGGGATCTCGTTTTCGGTTATGAAAATGAGCGGAGCGGTATGAAAAGTTCTTCGCCTGCCTATGGTGGTTCCGATACCCGTGGAAGAATTGATATCAACAGCGTTTATGGACAGATAAAAGGGAAGATTATCAAAGGCTTCTCGGTCGATGGTGGTGTCCGTTATGACCATCATTCGAAATTCGGCGGCAATGTTCTATTCTCTGGCGGTGGTGTTTGGGCGTTTAATAACGATAATACCGTCTTTCGGGCGCATTATGGGGAAGGGTTCAATGCCCCTTCGCTTTATCAAATCTATAGTGAATACGGTAACCAGAATCTGAAACCGGAAAAATCACATGGTTGGGATGCCGGTTTCCAGCAGCGTTTTTTTGATAAGCATTTGACGATTGGTGCGGATTATTTCCAGAGAACGTCCACTAACCTGATCGCTTATCTGAGCTGCCCTTATTCCGGCGAGTTACCTGCCATTTGTTATGTGCCGAATACCAACACGCCCCGCTATGGTTATTATGACAATATCAACCGCAGCACGGCACACGGCGTTGAAGTCAATGCCAGCCTTGATATCAAACGCGTTTCTTTGAATGGTAACTACACTTGGACTTCGGTTAAAGACCGTTCGGATGGTGTGGATTATGGCTATCAATTACCCAGACGGCCTAAAAACACCGCCAATGGATCGGCTGATTATCATTGGAAATTCGGTCTTGTGACCGGTATTGCTGTCCGTTGGGCATCGAAATCATGGGATACGGTGCATAGCGAATACAGCATGAATCCGCATATGAATCGGGGTTATACCCTTTATGATTTGCGACTGGAAATGCCGGTTTCAAAACATCTGACCGTATTTGGCCGCGTCGAAAATCTGACCGACAAATATTATGAAACCGCCTATCGTTATGGCACTTTAGGTCGGACATTTTACGGCGGCATTCGCGCCCGCCTGTAATAACCAAAGAATAAATAAAAAAGCCGCCCGTTTTGGGGCGGCTTTTTTTAAATCTGATGAAAAGTTCAAATCAGACGCGCATCGGCATCAAAACATAAAGAGCTGCCGACTGATCGGAATCTCGTATCAGGGTTGGGGCAGCCGATTCAGCCAGATGAATTTCGGCGACATCATTTTCAATCTGTCCAAGAATATCCAGCAAATAGCGGGCATTAAAGCCGATATCCAAATGATCGGCATCATATTCACCGGGAACTTCTTCGGTGGCCATACCATTTTCAGGGCTGGTTACGGAAAGAGAGATTTTACCCGGTTCAATCGTCATTTTAACCGCACGGGTTTTTTCGCTGGCGATGGTTGCCACACGATCAACACCCTGCATCAAAGCCTTGGGATTGACCTTTAATAATTTGTCGTTAGCGGTCGGGATAACCCGCGTATAATCGGGGAAGGTGCCATCAATAAGCTTTGAAGTCAGAATGGCATGTCCCAGATCAAAGCATATCTTGCTGGCAGAAAGAGAAATTTTAATTTCTTCTTCGCATTCATCCAACAATTTTCGCAATTCGACGACGCATTTACGCGGGATGATCACATCCGGCATATCTTCGGCACCGGCAGGGCAAGAAACGGTAACGCAAGCGAGACGGTGACCGTCCGTTGCGGCTGCCTTCATAACACCTTCACCGTTTTTCAACACATGAAGGAAAATACCATTCAGATAATAACGCGTTTCATCGACAGAGATGGCAAAACGGGTTTTATCAATAATTTGTTTCAGGCTTTCCGTTGGTAAAGCGAAATGGGTAGGTAATTCGCTTTCATTGATAACCGGAAAATCATCACGGGGCAGGGTGGACAAACTGAAACGCGAACGACCAGCAACAATCAGCATTTTGCCATCGGCGGCACTCAACTGGATCTGTGAGCCATCAGGCAGTTTACGCACAATTTCAAACAGCATATGTGCTGACACTGTCGTTTCACCGGGGGTGTCGACTTCGGCGGACAGCGTTTCTACGACCTGCAAATCGAGATCGGTAGCCATCAGCTTTACACAACCATTGGAGGCAGCTTCAATCAGAACATTCGATAAAATCGGAATAGTGTTGCGCCGCTCGACTACCGATTGAACATGGCTAAGACTTTTCAATAAAGTCGCGCGTTCGATCGTTGCTTTCATAACTGTTTGGTCATCCCTGATTTAAAAAGGCGGAGGTCGGTTATAATCGATAGTTTTTTAAAAAGCCTTAACTCTTTTTAGGCCTTAGAGATTATAATTTTCCTGCCATATTTTGATCAGCCTTTGCGTATAATCATGCTTTGGCTTGGTGAAAATAGATTTGGTGCTTTCGTTTTCTATAACACGCCCCTTATAGAGAATCACCATTCGGGTTGCAAAAAAACGGGCAAAAGTAAGATCATGCGTTACCAATAAACAGGCCAGATTCTCTTGTTCAGACAGAGCTATCAGACTTTTTCCGATTTCCACCCGATTGCGACTATCCAAAGCCGAAAAGGCTTCGTCCAATAACAATAGTTCGGGTTCATTGACGAGGGCGCGGGCGATCGCCACCCGTTGACATTGTCCACCAGACAGGGTTGCCGGATAGCGTTTTGTGATATCGGACGGCAAAGCCGCCTTTTCAAGGGCGCTTTGAAGCATATTAAAGCGCATTTCCGGCGATAAAGTGGTTTTCTTTTGGTAAAGATTCAGTGGTTCTGTAACCGTTTTTTCTACTGTCCAAGTCGGATCAAGGCTGCTGGTCGGATCTTGGAAAACCATCTGCATTTTTTGGTAAAGGGCAAGACGATCTTGTTTTTTTTCAAAAGAAATAGCCTGATCTTGCCATAGAATTTCGCCTGAAGACGCTGGTAAAAGGCCAGATATCAATTTGAGTAAAGTCGACTTTCCGGCTCCAGACTCTCCGATAATAGCAACTTTTTCTCCGGCTTTTATCTGGAGGTTGATATCACCCAACAGATTATTGTCTTTCTCCTGATAAGACAGATTGCGAAGGGTTAATAACGGTGCAGATATCGGCCTATGGTCAGCAGTTTCTGTTTCAGAATAAGGAGCAGCATTCAGCTGGTGATAGGATTGGATGATGTCTTGGCTATAGCAATCTTGTGGATTTGACCACCAGCGCTGGCTCGCCATTTTTGAAACAAGCTCGCCATCTTTTAAAACCACGATACGTTCCGCCATATGAACGGCCAAGGCTGGATTATGGCTGATGAGTAAAATGGCGGTTTCACGATTTTCGGTTGCCCGTTTGAAGATCGCCATAATCTGGGCTTCAGTGAGCATGTCGAGGGCAGAGCTTGGCTCATCTGCAATCAATAAGCTGGGCTTTGACGCGAGAGCGACTGCAATGGCTGCCCGTTGTCGTTGTCCGCCAGAAAGTTGATGCGGATAACGTTTCGCCATATCCGGTGTCAGCCCGACCTGCCGCAAGGCTTCTGCAACACGGGAAGCTGTCTGATCAGACTTGTCTTTAATGCTTTCCTGAAGGTGGTTGCCAATACTTTTCATTGGATCAAGAAAACGCAAAGAATCCTGTCCGATAAAGGCAATTTTTTGACCGCGCCAGTCATTCATCTGCTTTTCGGAAAGCTGCATTAAATCGGTTTTTCCAATACGAAGCGCACCGGATAAAGTAAGATTTTCTGGTAACAGTCGTAAAATGCTGCGGGCAAGGGTAGATTTCCCAGAACCGGATTCCCCGATTATTCCGACGATTTCACCGCGTCCGATGCGAAAGCCGATATCCTTTAACAAAAAGCGATCTTTTGCTTTAACGGACAGATGTTCGATGGCCAAAAATGTCATAATCTATTTTGTGCCTGATAACGGATAAGACCTTCGCCAATCATCTGGCAGGAAGATATAATCCAAAAAAGCATAATCCCCGGCCATATAGCGAGCCATGGCGCAATATTCAGCAGATTTTGGGCTTCTAGCAACATGCGACCCAAAGACGGAACGGGAGGCTGAATGCCGATGCCGATATAGGAAAGCGCCGCTTCCGCGATAAAGGCAAAGCCACATTGACTGCTGGCCTGTGTTAGTAACGGCACCGTGATATTGGGGAAAATATGTTGAAAGGCGATAGCAATGCGTCCTTTGCCCGATAATTGGGCGGCGGCGATAAAATCAAAAGAGGCAATACTTGTGCCATGATTGCAAGCCACACGGGCAAAAACCGGAATGGCATAAACGGCAATAGCCAGCATAACATTTTGCCCACCGGAACCACATAGTAATTGCAAGAGTAAGGCCGCAATCAAGGCCGGAAAGGCAAAAAGGATATCACTGGCCTGCATCAGCATTTCACCTAATCCGTCACGACGGACGGCGGCAATCAGCCCGATAGGGACGCCGATTATAAAGCCTAACCCCACCGCAGGAAAAACAATTAGGCTGGAACAAGCAGCAGCAATGACCACTTCTTTTAAAACATCGCGACCAAAAGCATCTGTGCCAAAAAAATGATGCCATGAAGGCGCCTGTAAACGCTCGGCCAAGGTAATGGGTGGAACAAGGCCATAAAGAAGGTAGCCGCCTATCGATACCGATAAAAACAGAATAAGGCCAAGTAGACCCAAGCGCAGCAAGATAGGCAAAGAGCGGAAATTGGATATCATTCTATTTTAACCGTGGATCAATGGCGTGATGCAAAAGATTGCTGATAAAGCGGGTAAACAAGGTCACAGTTGCAATCAGAAGGGCAATAGCCTGTATCAAAACAAGATCACGGGCGGCAATAGCCTGCAAAAGAAGACGACCTAATCCGGGTAAATAAAAAATATTTTCAACAATGACGGTGCCAGTAAGCATGGCAGGTAGGGAAAGCGCCAACAAGGGCAATAACGAAGGCAAAGCATGGCGAATAGCATGATGGATGATGGCTTGCGAACGGGATAATCCCCGCGCCCGTGCCGCCATGATGAAATCTTCTTGTTCAATGGCCTGCAATTGCTGACTAAAGGCACGGGCGAGCCATGTTGCCTGCGGCAAAGACAAGGCGATAACCGGCCAGTAGAACGCCGGTTGGCCTAGTAAGGTGAAAATGGAGACGTTATGATCCACGGCCAAAGGCCAATGGAAATGAAGTGCCGCATAAAGCAATAAAATAGCTATCCAAAAGCCCGGTAAAGAAAGGCCTATACGGGTCAAGATAACAAGAAAGCCTCGTAAAGAACGATAGCGCAATAACACAATAGCAAGCCCAAAAAGAAAACCACCGACAGCCGCAAAAAGGAAAGAAACCAGCACAAGGGGAAGGGAAATGTTTAAAGCTTCCCTGATCAAATCACTGGCCGGAATATGGTAGCTGAAGCTTGTTCCGAAATCACCTTGCAGGCTGTGGAAAAGCCAGTTCGCGTAACGCATATAGGCGGGTTTATCGAGGCCAAATTCAGCCTGCACTGCCGCCAATGCACGGGGGCTAGCCTGTAATCCCATCATATATTCGGCGGGATCTCCCGGCAGAACAGACAGCAATCCGAAAATAATGACGCTGGCTATCCATAAGGCCAATAGAAATAGCCCGATTTTTTTCAAAAATGCAGATGGCGTTAATAGGTGGAAATGCAGGGTAATCGCAAAAAAGAGCAGTAAAAAAGTGGCAACCAACCATAACCCAAGATGTGTGGTTATCGAGCTATTATAAGATACCGAATGCGAGGTTGTGCCATAGCTATGGGTAAAATAAGCAGATGTCAGGTCAAAAGCCTGTGTCGGGCTACCGCGCCATAATCCGGCCAAATCAGCATTGGAGACAGCAAGATGAGGATATTGGAATAAGAAAACATTTGCCGCGTCATAGGTTAAGATTTTTTGAAGAGATTGCAGTTTTTGATGTCTTTGAAACGGGTCACTTTCCTGATCAAGTTGATCTAAAAGGGTATGAAATTCGGTTTTATGATAACCGAAATAATAGCCGTTTTTGTCGTAAATTCGGTAATCAAATGGTTCAGCATGATTGATAACGGTTAGCTGGAAATCATGTTTTTTATAAACACGGTCGAGCCATGTCGCCCATTCTATTTGGCGAAGTGTAAGATGAATGCCGATTTTGCCTAATTGATCGGCGATTAACTGCCCCGAAAGCAACGCATAGCGGGACGGTGGCAAATCAATGACAAGGTTTAATCCGTTGGGATATCCGGCCTGTTTTAACAAGTCTTTCGCTTTTATTGGGTCACAGCGATAAACTGAGGTCAGATCGAGATGATCAGGGTTTTGCGGCGGAAAATGGCTGCTGATGATGCGGCCATATCCATAAAGAACGCCGTCAATGAGGGCTGGGCGATTAATTGCTAGCGAAATCGCCTGCCGTAAAAGGCGATTTTGAAACAGCGGTACATTCTGATTAAAGGCAAGAATGACCTCGCCTTCGCTAGGAAAACTCGAAACTTTGAAATGCGGGTCATGCGCCAGCTCTTTTAGATTTTCCGATGAAGGGAAATCTGGAAAAAAGTCAACCTGACCTGTCTTTACCGCTGCATAAGCCGCCAAGGGATCTGATATAAAAAAGAAATTCAAGGCCGCGATGGAGGGTTTCTTTCCCCAGTAATCAGAGCGCGCGAGCAGTTGAATACGGTTTCCATGTTGCCATTCATGAAAACGGAAAGCCCCTGTGCCAATGGGTGAAACCGCAAGATGATTGGCCGATTTTGGCGAAACCATAACGCAATCAGGCAACGACAATAAGGTCAGAAAAAAGCTGTCTGCCTTTTTTAAGGTAATACGAAGCTGGAAAGGCGAGGGGGTTTCTATCTTTTCAATAATAGACAGAGCTTCTTGCTGAACATTGGCCGAATTTTCTGCCCTTGCGCGGTTCAGGCTAAACCCGGCGGCGGCGGCATTAAAAGGCTGTCCATCAGAAAAGCTGACATCCTGCCGAAGATTAAAAAGATATTCTTTACCGTCTTTATTGATTGTCCAGTTTTTGGTCAGCCATGCTTCGGGGTGTCCATCGGTTGAAAGCCGAACCAAGCCTTCAAAAATAGTCCCGTAGCTGACGTCATCAATAACCGCGGAAGCGCCTGCCGTGGAATCCAGTGAAGGTGGTTCCATTTGCAACGCGATATTAAGCTGATCTTTAGCGATTGCGGGGGCAGAATTGAACATTCCCCAAAGGATCAAGAGAAAGAACGCGGTTATATGAGTAACAATAGGACGGATAGGGGGGTATCCTTTGCTAGTTCAAGCCATCTAATGAGATAGGCTTTTAGCCAAGAATGGTTATTTGCGTAAAGGTAAAAGACGGGCAGGATTGACGGCCTTTAAACCATGCCTAATTTCAAAATGAAGCTGTGGTCGAGGCGTGTTGCCGCTTTCTCCGGCAGAAGCGATAACTTCGCCTTTTCTGACAAAATCGCCATGTTTCACTTTGATATTATCCAAATGGCCATAAACGGTTGTCCAGCCTTGGGCATGTTGGATCAGAATAACGCCGCCTAAAATAGAAATATGGGTTCCGGTATAGGCAACATGGCCATCTTCTGCGGCAAAAATAGGCGATCCCATGGCCGCCGCGATATCAAGACCATTATTGACATGGCCGTTTTCTGTCCGACCATAGCTGCGAATAATAGAACCACGGGCAGGCCAACCGAAATGAAGCGGCTGTCCAGCCTTTTCACTGTCGTGATTATGGGGGGTTGCAGGCTGTGCACCGCCGACAATTTGTTTCACATTCAGGTGGTTGTCGCGGGATTCTTCGCTGTGACTTTGAAGAGAAGCCGTCGGTAAGATCAGCTTCATACCTTCCCGAAGGCGATAGGGGGGCTGTAAATGGTTTAAGCTAATAATCCGTTGCCATGATATTTGGTAACGATGTGCCAGACTGAGGCCAGTATCACCGGACTGGACGATATAGGATGACTGCCCTTCGGGTATCATCAATATTTGTCCAGCCTGTAAACGGTAAGGCGCTTTTAAATGATTATGGCTAATCAGGGATTCAGCCTTAACGCCAAGTCGATGCGCGATACCGTTCAGGGTTTCGCCTGACCTTACATGGTAGACATCCGAAGCCGCCGCATGGCCATAGGTCGGTAAAGCCATGCTGCCCAAAAAGAGGGCAAGGCAAAGGCCGGATATCTTCCATAAAGGCAGGCTTTTTATCATTAGGCCAGAATATCCGTGAGCGGTTGCAGCGACGCGACATCGGTCAGATTAGGGGCAAGCGGCGTGACCGTGACATAATTCTGGTAAGACAGGTCAAGATCACCATTACGGTTATCTTTACTGATCGCTTCACCCAAAGCGAGCCAATACCAATCCTTACCACGCGGATCGACGCCTTTTTCAATATTCAGGCGGCCATAGTCACGATGACCTTGCGCAACAACCTGGATCCCTTTGACATCATCATTTTCGCAAGCCGGAAAATTGACATTGTAAAAGGTGCGGTTTGGCAAAGGAGAGTCAATCAGTTGTCTGATGACTTTTTCACCCCAGCTAATCGCGGTATCGAAAGAAAGTGCGCCATTTTTGAAATCAGGCGAATAGACCTGACTAAGACCGATTGAACGGATACCTGCAATGGCACCTTCCATGGCGGCTGAAACCGTACCGGAATAAGTCACATCTTCTGCCAAATTGGCACCGTGATTGATACCGGACAGCACGAGGTCAGGCGGATTATTTTTCATAATCTCTTTAATACCCATAACCACCGAGTCAGATGGGGTGCCTGATACCGAGAAATGCCGATCGTCATGTTTATAAAGACGGCTCGGCAGGCTTAAAGTTAAGGAATGCGCCATGCCAGAACGCTCTTTATCAGGCGCAACGACTGTCACATCATCCGAAATTTTAAGAGCGATTTCTTCCAGAATTTTGATACCTTGCGCCGAGATACCGTCATCATTGGTGATCAGAATACGCATTAGAGAATCTCCAGCTTGGTTATGCCGTTCATGTAAGGGTGCAGCACTTCTGGAATGGTTACCGTGCCGTCTTCTTCCTGATAATTCTCAAGAATAGCGACCAAAGTCCGCCCGACAGCAAGACCAGAACCGTTCAATGTGTGAACAGCCGCAGTCCCTTTGCCTTCTTCTGGACGGTAACGCGCGCCCATACGTCTGGCCTGGAAAGCACCACAATCTGAAATGCTGCTGATTTCCCGATAACAATTCTGTCCAGGCAGCCATACTTCAAGATCATATGTCCGCGTGGCCGAAAAGCCCATGTCACCGGTGCATAACAACACACGCCGATAAGGCAGATTTAGGCTTTGCAGGATATGTTCGGCACATTCGACCATCCGCATTTGTTCTGCGGTCGATTGTTCCGGCGTTGTAATCGCTACCATTTCCACCTTGTCGAACTGATGCTGGCGGATCAGGCCTCTTGTATCGCGACCGGCAGCACCTGCTTCAGCTCTAAAACAAGGGGTTAATGCGGTAAAGCGTAAGGGGAGCTCTTTTTCATCCAGAATAGATTCCCGAACGATATTGGTCAGGCACACTTCGGCCGTTGGAATAAGCCAGCGGTCATCCGTTGTATGAAATAAATCTTCTTCGAATTTGGGAAGCTGACCTGTTCCAAAAAGCGCATGGTCACGTACTAAAAGCGGTGGCGCAATTTCAGTGAAGCCATTGGTTTCGGTTTGGCAATTCAGCATATACTGGCCAATAGCCCGATTAAGGCGCGCCATAGCCCCTTTCATCAAAGCAAAACGCGCACCAGACATGGCGGCGGCGGTATCAAAATCCAGCCCTAATGCAGGGGCAAAATCAGCATGTTCTTTGGGTTTGAAAGTAAATTGGCGCGGTTCGCCCCAACGAAAGACTTCTTTATTGTCCTGTTCGTCTTTTCCTTCGGGGACATCTTCGGCTGCCAAATTAGGAATAGCCGATAAAAATCGCTGGAGCTTTTCGCCGATTGCGGCTTCATCGCTTTCCAGTGCGGTCATCTTTTCCTTGATGGCGGAGACTTCAGCCTTCATTCCTTCGGCTTTGTCTTTTTCGCCTTGCTTCATAGCTTGTCCGATTTGGCGGGATACTTCATTGCGTTTGGTTTGCAATGTCTGAAGTTCCAATGCCAATGCACGGCGCGCGCCATCCATCTCAAGAACGGTCTCGGAAACGGGTTCAAACCCCCGACGGGATAAAGCCTTATCAAAATTTTCAGGCTCTGAACGGATTAGTCTTATATCATGCATAGTCCTGCCTATGACAATGCTGTAAATCGAACGCAAGACCGTATAAAAAAATCCATAGTCCATCTATTTTAAAAACGGTATTTAATACTATGATACTTCTCTATCTTGTCTGATCGGATTCCCCTGTTTAATACACTTCAAGAGTCGTGACGTGGTTGGCCATATAACAGAGAATTCTCTGTCTTGTAGTTAGCACGCATTTATAGAGTGAAGCCTGTTTCTGCCCGGAATGATCCTTCCAGATGAACCGTGCAGCGAAAAGGTGGTTGCCAGCTTTAAAAAGGGAGCAAAGTATATGGCATCTAATTTCACTGCTTCTAAGGTTGATACCAAAGGTATTAAAACCAGTGCTTTGGAAAAAGCGCCTTCTATCGCCGCCCCTGATGACTATCGGCCTTCACCGGATGAGCCGTTTATGAATGAACGGCAACAAGCCTATTTCCGTGAAAAACTGCTTAAATGGAAAGAGGCCATTCTGATTGAATCGCGCGGAACGCTTGCCCAATTGCGCCAAGAGTCGTTGAAAGAAGCAGACCTTACCGATCGGGCTTCAAGCGAAACAGACTGGTCAATCGAATTGCGGACGCGTGACCGGCAACGCAAACTCATTTCAAAAATTGATGCCGCTTTACGGCGAATCGATGAGGGGGAATATGGGTATTGTGAGGTTACGGGGGAACCTATCTCGCTGGCGCGTCTGGAAGCCCGCCCGATTGCAACAATGACGATCGAAGCGCAGGAAAAGCACGAACGTCATGAGAGAGTGTCTCGGGAAGACTAAAACTTTTAAAAAGGACTTAAGTTGATCAACTTAAGTCCTTTTTTCTTTTCCCTTAATTTATTTTAAAGAGAAAATATTTTCTTTAATTCGGAGCTTTTGTTTTTTTAGGCGGTTCATCACAGCAAAATCGGGGTTTGGACGGGTTGCTTCCGTTCGCAAGCGCGCATCAAGATCGGCATGTTTCGAAAAAAGTGCAGCGAGGTGACGATTTCTCATAACTGAAGAATCTCCCGTTAATGGTAGGCTGGATGCCCGAACAGGTGAAAGTAAACCACAGTTTGGCTGCGCTGTCCTGATACAAAATCTTTTTTGAAGATAAGCTGTATTTTTTACGCGACCAATATGGCATAGAAGCAGGACTAGCACCCATGGTTTTCATGAAGGCGATATATTAAAACAGCTTTTAAAGGATTGATGATGAACAATGACGCATTACTGGAGCAGCTTAACCTGCTACGTCAGGAACATCGGGATCTTGATATCGCTATTGACGCTTTGGCACTCAATAATCCGACTGAACAGCTACGTTTAGCTCGTATGAAAAAGAGAAAGCTTCGCCTAAAAGATGAAATTACCCTGATAGAAGACCAGTTGGTGCCGGATATTATCGCGTAAAGAATGATCCATTTTAGATTTTATTGATAGAAAAAAGGCCACATCCGTTAAAGATGCGGCCTTTTCTGGTTATTTTGAGAAGCGTTTTTATGCCGTTACGCGGCTTTTTGCTCAACTTTTGCATTGACGATATCGCCCTCGATTTTGGGCTGATCGTCCTTTGCGGCGCCGATTTCAATTTTCCGTGGCTTCTTCTGTTCGGGAACCACGCGATCTAATTCAATATTCAACAGACCATTCTGATAATCGGCACCCACAATTTTGATTGTATCCGCTAACTGGAAGCGTCTTTCAAAACTACGTTTAGCAATGCCGCGATGCAGATATTCACGCCCTTCTTTGTTCGTCGTTTCGGTTGCGCGCCCCGTTATTGTCAGGACGTTTTCTTGCACGGTTACATCAAGTTCATCTTTGGAAAAACCGGCAACAGCCATAGAAATGCAATAACGGTTCTCGGCTAGCTTTTCGATATTGTAGGGGGGAAAACTTTCACTTTCACCGCGAGAGGCCAAGTCAACGAGACGGTTAATATTTTCAAAACCAACAGAAGAACGTAAGAAAGGGGTAAGATCAAAAGCACGCATATTTTCTAATCCTTATATTAAGCGACTAAATTACATTGTCTGCATTATGCCAGACGAACAAGTTATATGCCGATTGGCCATATCTCTTGTTGAGATTGAGATAATATAGGAAAAAGTGATTTCAAGATTTTTGGATAAATTTTTTTATATATTTTTGTCTATTTAATTTTAGGATGAATAGGCGCTTTTAAGAGGCTCCCTTAATATGAGAAAAACGGCGTATTTCCTTGGTGGTAGACTGCGAGGCAAGGCCTTTGCCAGAGATTAAAAAAGCCTCTGACAGAATAACCCGCCAGAGGCTTTGAGATAATAATCAAATAATAAATTTAGATACCGCAAACGATTATCCCACCCCAAGAAGGGGCAGGAATAATTGTTTGGAATTTTTGTTATTTGGTAGTCGTCTGGTCGTAGAATACGGAAATATCCTGTTTCATCTGATGCAGGGAGGCCGGATCTAAATAAACCATATGACCCGATGGATAATAACGGTAGCTGATATTGGCGCGTTGTGCCGGTTCAAGCATCATATGAGACAAGTCATATTCCGTTGCGAAAAAGGGCGTCGCCATATCGTAATACCCATTTAAAGAAAGAATTTTTAAATGAGGATTTTCGCGCATAGCGGCAGATAAATCGACCGCCACGTCAGGCATTTCCTGCGGGTAATGGGAATTCGGGGCTTTATGCTTCCAATCCCAGTTAAAGCCCGGCTGGCCATAAACACTGATACGATAATCAAGATTGCTCTGATATCCTAAGTCGCGACTGAGATAATCACTAAACAAAGCAAAGAAAGCACCAGAAACAGCGGTGCTAGAAGCATCGAATTCAGGACTTTCGCCAGCGGGTTCTGCATCGATACCCGTATAGCGGGCATCCAGACGGCCAGTGGTCAAATGCCGATCACGCAGCAATTCTTTCCGGAAAGCGCCTAATTCAACCCGAAGATTATTCAATTTGATAAATTCAGGAGAAAGACCCGTAAAGACAGCCATCTGTTGAGCAATCCGATTTTTCTCGGCTTCTGAAATCTGATCGCCTTTTTCTAAAGCAGCCGCATAATCTCCGGCAGCAAAAGCGCGAACCTGTTCCAAAAAGCTTTTGATGTCGGCAGGACGGTTGGCCAGTTTGTTGTGATACCATGCGGTTGCGGCATAGCTTGGCAAATAAGACTTATAAATCTGATCATATCCGGGCTGGCGGATACCGTAATTCAAAATAGATGAAAGCAAGATAACCCCGTTAAATTGCATTCCATCATTCTGTAACAAATTAATTAACTGGCCTGAACGGGTGGTGCCATAGCTTTCACCAAACAAGTATTTCGGGCTGCTCCAACGCTGATTTTTATTTACATAGCGTTCAATGGTCTTAGCAAAGGCACGGGCATCCTGATCAACGCCCCAGAAAGCATCACCTTTCGTATCACCCAAAGGCCGAGAATAACCGGCACCGATGGCATCAATAAAGACCAAATCAGATACATCGAGCATACTGTCAGGATTGGCGCCAAAGCTGTAGGGGGCAGGGCGGATAGTAACTGGATCGGTCGTATTTACCTTTACCGGCGCAAATGATCCCACATGCAGCCACAAGGTAGAAGAACCGGGCCCACCGTTATAGAAGAAGGTAACCGGACGGCTTTTATCCGAATTTTTGTTGTTCACTGTATAGGCTGTATAAAAAACGCTGGCCGTGGGTTTTCCGTTGCCATCCCGTATAGTCAAGGTGCCTGCCGTTGCCTTGTAGTTAAGCTCTTTACCGTTAAGAGAGAAGCTATGTTCGGTCGTTTTTTCTTGTTCCGCGATCGGTGGTTTTGCCCAGTTTGATTGGATATCATCCGTCAAAGCAGGATTTTGCTCTTTATTTTCGACTTTTTTGTCGGAATCTTTTTTATTGCTGTGATTGTGGTCGGCCATCGCAGGCGAGACCAGCGTGCTGGCAGAAAATAATAAGGACGTCACAATAAGAGAAAAGCGCATCGGTAAATCCTGCTGTCTGGGAAGGGTTACATGACTTGTAAAAATCATTCGATTTTGTGGTTAACGGTTAATTAGTCTTATAGCTTTCAATCTCTTTTTGAAACAATCTTTAAAATTCAAATTACATTGCAATAAAATGTTAATTTTTTCAGAATGTTTTTTCTGTATTTTTAGCTATTTAAAATCCAAAGTGATTTTTTAAAATCGCAATTGAAAGCCTTGTTTTTCAGGAATATTTTATACCGAATGGTAAAATAAATAGTACTATTTATGGGTTATAAGACAACGGGAAGTGAATAAAAAAAAGCGCTCCCAGTTTCAAACCGAAAGCGCTTTTTTGTTTTAGAAGAAAATGGGGTAGATTATTTTTTACCGCCAGTGACATCTTTCCATGCGCCGGAGAAGGTCTTGCCGACGGTGTTAGCACCTTTCTTGATACCATTACCGGCTTTATCCGTGGTATTTTCGATAGCACCGCCTGCTTTGTCGGCTGATCTTGCGATGGTATGACCCGCATTATCCGTAGCTGTTTCGGTGCTGCTTTTGGTCTTATCCCATGACTTACCAAGAGCGTCGTTGCTCTTTCCGGTCGTTTTGCTGGCCGTTGATTTGGTCATTTTCCAGCTTTTTTTCGCAGAATGACGGACTTCATTCGTTGCACTTTTAGCACCGCTACTGGCTTCGTTGGCCGTATTTTTGATGCTGTTATCTGCCTTTTCGACAACGCCCTGATCCGCTGCAGTATAAGCGGCACCGGCCATGACAGGGGAGAGACCAAAGGCTGCTGCGCCCAGAAGAAAACCCAAAACAGGTTTAGTCAGTCGGTTGCTGGACATAGTAGAATGCATTCCTTTCGTGACAGATATGTTCCGCTATTAAACCATAAACTTTAAGTTATGTTCCATTTCACAGAACATATGTAGATAGACTACGATAGATATGCTATATAAGCCGCATGCTTCTTTAAGAAAAATGATAAGGTTGCATGTCGTTTATTTAATATTTTTGTTACATTGAATCGAAGAAATATTTTTTCTTGATAAAAATTATTAAAAATCTAGCACCGACGACACATCTGTCTTTAAGATAGATAAATATTTTGTTTAACCTATTGATTATGCGAGATAATTTATTGCCTAATTATCTTCTCCATAGCCTGCCAGTTTCTATCCAGACAATGCTTGTTCTCTGTCTTTGTGTTCTGGTGAGCCTTACCGCCTATCGTTTTATTTTACGTCTCATTCGAGCCATTATTGAGAATAAAGAAAACCCGATTGCCGAGATATGGCTGAACAAGCTCGCTTCACCTTTCCGTTGGATATCCGGTCTAATCGGTATTTATGCCTCTCAGCAAATATTGCCTTTCGGTGAAGTCGGAGAAAATTTGCTAGGCCGGACAGAGGCCTTTGTTGTGCCTGCCATGGCGGGGTGGCTGGCTTTGGCATTGCTGCATGCCATTAGCGATATCGTTGATATAAGAAGCAAACGGTCGGTCGAAGGCAATGAAAGCCGAAAGCTGGAATCCAGACGACGGCGCACTCGTATGTCGATTATGATGCGAGTCGGCTCCTTTCTTATTATCATGGTCACGCTTGGGATTATGATGATGACGATTCCAGCGGTGCGAAATATCGGCGTAACCCTTATGGCGTCTGCCGGATTGGTGGGTTTGGCCGTCGGTGCCGCCGCCCAGCCAATGCTTAAAAACTTGATTGCCGGCATTCAGGTTGCTTTTACCGAGCCAATCCGCATTGACGATTTGGTCATTGTTGAGACGGGCGATTGGGGTTGGATAGAAAAAATCACATTAACCTATGTGACTGTCCGTTTGTGGGATGAGAGACGCGTTATTGTGCCTCTGGCGCGCTTTTTGGAAGCGCCTTTTGAGAATTGGACGAGAGAAGCTGAGCAGCTAATTGGAAAAGTTTTTTTATATGTTGATCCTTTGGCCGATGTGGAGCGGCTGCGTGAGCATATGAAAAAAGTAGTTACTTCCAATGCTTTATGGGACGGTCGATCTTATATTTTACAAGTAAGTGACATGAAACCGGAATATATCGAGCTCCGATTATTGGCGACTGCAAGGGATGCGCCGTCCTCTTGGGATCTCTGTTGTGACATCCGTGAACAGATGTTGCGTTTCATTGCTGAGAACATGCCAGAGACCATTGCACACACAAGATTTACGATGCCGCCGCGTAAAAAACTTGATTTTTTGGTCGATGGGGTAGATGCAATTCAACGAACCCCTAAGGGAAATAAAGCAGGAGTCTAAGATGCGCGATATCGATTCCGTAATGCGCTTGGCACCGGTTATGCCGGTCCTGGTCATTGAAGATATTGCTGATGCAAAACCTATTGCAGAAGCTTTGGTTGCCGGTGGCCTGAACGTTCTTGAAGTAACGCTTCGCACCCCATGTGCTCTTGAAGCAATCAAGATCATGAAAGAAGTTCCTGGTGCCGTTGTTGGTGCTGGTACGGTTCTTAACCCAAAAATGCTCGATCAGGCTCAAGAAGCTGGTTGTGAATTTTTCGTTAGCCCGGGTCTGACCGCTGACCTCGGTAAGCATGCTGTTGCCCAGAAAGCTGCTCTGCTTCCGGGTGTTGCTAATGCTGCTGATGTGATGACGGGTCTTGATCTCGGTCTGAACCGCTTCAAATTCTTCCCAGCTGAAAACATTGGCGGTTTACCTGCCCTGAAGTCCATGGCTTCTGTTTTCCGTCAGGTTCGTTTCTGCCCGACCGGTGGTATCACCCCGACCTCAGCTCCGAAATATCTCGAAAACCCATCCATCCTTTGCGTTGGTGGTAGCTGGGTTGTTCCGGCTGGTAAGCCAGACGTGGCAAAAATCACTGCTCTCGCTAAAGAAGCTTCTGCTTTCAAGCGCGCAGCTGTTGCCTAATAGCGCAATAGAATTTGCCTCAAAGGCGCCGTCTGTTTTTAAACAGGCGGCGTTTTTGTATTTTGGGGAAGGGCGCCTTTATTCTTGGCCATTCTCTTTAGACAAATAATGTGATGCTAGTCTTCTAACCGAAATATAATTTTTATCTGGCAGAGCATCCAAAAAAGAAAAAACCGATTCTATAATCAGGCATTATCCGCTTATAAAAAGATCATATTTTCAAGCCCCAAAAGACGATATCCATCGAAAGCGGATATAATAAAGAAACTTTTTTAGATATTACCCGTTCCTTGTTTATGGATGAACAAGCGATACTAGCCGGTGGCTGTTTCTGGTGCATTGAAGCTATTTTCAAAGATATTATCGGAATAATATCCGTTGAAAGTGGTTATATCGGCGGAACGGTACCCAATCCCAGTTATGAACAGGTCTGCGAAGGCAAAACCGGACATGCTGAAGCCGTGCGTTTGGTTTTTGATTCCAGCCAGATCAGCTATGCTGATATTCTCGATATATTTTTCGATATTCATGACCCAACGCAGCTTAATAGGCAGGGGGATGATGTTGGCATCCAATATCGTTCTGCGATATTTCCATTGAATAACGAGCAGGAACATCTTGCCCAAGATGCGATTGTTAAAGCGCAAGCCCATACTCAAAAACCGATTGTGACAAAGATCGAGCCTGCTAGCGTCTTTTATCCGGCAGAAGCCTATCATCAGGATTATTTCTACCAAAAAGGCTCAGGAAACAATTATTGTGCCCTTGTTGTGGCACCTAAAATTGCCAAATTTCGCAAGAGCTACAGGGATAAATTAAAACAATAGCCTCAAATGAACGAATTTTTTATCCCTGTCCTTTTGACCTGATCGCTTATTAATTTCTGGGGGCCGCTGCGCGTCCCAAACGGTCATTGATGGCTTTTCCGATGCCGTTAAGCGGAATGGGGGCAATGGCGATGCGTGCGTAGCCGCTTTTTTCGGCCTTATGGAGGGCTGAAAATAAATTGGCCGCCGCTTCGGTTAAATCGCCTGATGATGACAAATTATCATCGCCTGTAATCTTTCCAAAACCGATATGCCATTCATCTTCGTCTTTTTTTGAAACATCTAATCGCACAGGTTGAGATGGGGCATAATGGCTGGCCATTTGTCCGGGGGCGACTGGATTTTGTCCGTTCGCTTTATATTCTACGATTGGCAAATGGGTCGCCGCTGCGATCTGTTCTGTGGTGATAGGCCCCGGTCGTAATATTTTTATTTCATCCGCTTCGACAGAAATAATCGTAGATTCGATTCCTTTATCAGAAACACCCCCATCAAGAATGGCCGCGATTTTTCCATCGAGGGAATCTTTTACGTGAAGAGCCGTTGTTGGACTGATCGAACCGCTTTTATTGGCGGAAGGGGCCGCTAAAGGGCAGCCACAGATTTTGAGCAATTCCCGAATAACGGGATGAGACGGCATTCTGACCGCAACTTTATCCAAACCTGCGGTCACAATAGAGGCAATTTTCGCTTCTTTTTTAAAGGAAGCACCAATGTCAAAGCACCCGGCCAAAATTTATCCGCTAAAGCCAAAGCGTCTTCATTGAATTCTGCGATATGCTCGGCCTGCGTCCTATCCGCGACGTGAACGATTAAGGGATTGAAGGACGGACGACCTTTTGCCTGATAAATGCGGGCGACCGCTTCGCCGGATAACGCATCCGCCGCAAGGCCATAAACCGTTTCAGTCGGAAGGGCGACCGGATAGCCTTTCCGAATCAGTTGCACTGCCTTTTCAATGCCTTTTGGGTCACAGGGCAGGATTATAGTTTCAGTCGGAGAAAAAAACGCATTCATCCTTTTCGGCTATCCTCTGTCTGTTCGTTCTGCAAGTTTTCCCTATTTATCTGGCAAAAATCTTTTCTTTTTCGTGATCACAGACGCCATTTCCCTCTAATTAAAAAATAAACATATAAACACATCTTTATATTTAGCTTGACCTTTGCCTCCTGATCGGAGAGCAAGAGGAAGGATTAAGGTTCTTTGTTGCTAACAAAGCTAAGAGGGAAACTGGTGAAAAAAGATTTTTTAAAGCCAGTGCTGCCCCCGCAACTGTAAACGGCGAGCAAAGATCATTGTGCCACTGATATTGCAATATCGGGAAGGCCGATCTGAGGCGATGAACCGTAAGTCAGGAGACCTGCCTTAAACCAGTCATCCATCCATCAATTTTGAAAGCTGAAAAACGGCTTTCGAAATTGACTTCTTTTCGGGGTTGAAGAGAAAATGAGCGTTACCATTGCTAATTTGGGTTTCCCAAGAATTGGCCCGCATCGCGAACTGAAATTCGCGCTTGAGAGCTTCTGGGGTGGCCGTAGCAGCGAAACCGAGCTGAAAGAAACAGCCGCTTCCCTGCGTCGCGAAACTTGGTTGAAACAGAAAAATCTTGGAATCGACTATATTCCGAGCAATGATTTTTCTTTTTACGATCACGTCCTTGATACCACGGTGATGTTAGGTGCCGTGCCGGAACGTTATGGCTTCAAGGGTGGAAAAGTTGATCTTGCCACTTATTTCGCCATGGCTCGCGGTACGACCTCCGCTGAAAACAGCGTAACCGCCATGGAAATGACCAAATGGTTCGACACCAATTATCATTATATGGTGCCTGAATTAGTCAAAGGTCAGAAATTCAGCCTCGCTTCTACCAAGGTTTTAGATCTTTATAACGAAGCCAAAGAAGCCGGTATCGAAACCCGTCCGGTTATTCTGGGTCCGGTTACATGGTTGAGCCTTGCCAAAGGTCGCGATGTCGATTCGTTCGATTATCTCGATGACGTTCTGGCTATTTACACCGAAGTTTTGACGAGCCTTGCCAAAGCCGGTGCAAAATGGGTTCAGATCGACGAACCTGCTCTTGTCCTCGATTTAAATGACAAACAGCGCGCAGCCTACAAAAAGGCTTATGACGTTTTGTCAAAAGCGGGTCCATCTTTGATGCTGACCAGCTATTTTGGTCGTGTCGCCGAAAACATGGATCTTGTAACCTCTTTGCCGGTTGCTGGTCTGCATGTTGATTTGATCCGTGGCAGCGATGATTATGATACGCTGTTGCTAAAAGCTCGCCCTGACACGGTTCTGTCTTTGGGTGTGATTGACGGCCGTAATATCTGGCGCGCTGATCTGGATGCTTTGGTTGACTGGATTGAACCGCTTGCGGAAAAATATGATCTGGTTCTGGCACCGTCATGCTCTTTATTGCATGTTCCGGTTGACCTGAAAGCCGAAAAGAAGATTGATCCGGAAATTACGCAGTGGTTGGCTTTTGCTCAGCAGAAGCTGGAAGAACTGGCTGTTCTCAAAACCGCTTTGAACAAAGGCCGGAATGAAGTTGCCAAAGAACTGGCGGCCTCAACCCAAGCGGCTAAAAACCGTCAGTCTTCACCGCGCATCCATAACGAAGCCGTTACCAAACGTCTGGCTGCAATCACGCCGGATATGGCACAACGTCGCAATCCTTATCCGAAACGTGCTGCTGTCCAGCAGAAAGGCCTGAACCTTCCGCTTTATCCGACAACGACTATTGGTTCTTTCCCGCAGACGTTAGAAGTTCGTCAGGCACGCGCTAAAAACCGTCGTGGTGAGTTGGATGATGCTGGTTACACGCAGTTCCTGCGTGAACAGACCGCAGCAACCATTCGTTGGCAGGAAGAAATCGGTCTGGACGTTCTGGTTCATGGCGAATTCGAACGTAACGACATGGTTCAGTATTTCGGCGAACAGCTGAACGGTTTTGCCTTCACCAATAATGGTTGGGTACAAAGCTACGGTTCACGTTGCGTCCGTCCGCCGATCCTGTTCGGTGATGTCACGCGTCCGAAAGCTATGACGGTTGACTGGTGGTCATTCTCCCAGAAGCAGAGCAAAAAGCCTGTTAAGGGTATGTTGACGGGTCCGGTTACCATCTTGAACTGGTCTTTCGTTCGTAACGATCAGCCACGTTCCGTTAGCTGCCGCCAATTGGCCTTGGCTATCCGTGACGAAGTGGTTGATTTGGAAACCGCTGGCGCAAAAATCATTCAGATTGACGAAGCCGCTTTACGTGAAGGTCTGCCTTTGCGTCGTGCAGAATGGCAAACCTATCTGGATTGGGCAGTCGAATCTTTCCGTTTGACGGCTTCCGGTGTTCGGGATGACACGCAGATTCATAGTCATATGTGCTATTCTGAATTTAACGACATTCTGCCTTCGATCGCTGCGATGGATGCAGATGCGCTCTCCATCGAGACCGCTCGTTCGCAGATGGAATTGTTGCAGGCTTTCGCCAGCTATCAATATCCGAACCAGATCGGCCCCGGTGTGTATGACATTCATTCACCCCGTATTCCGTCTGTTGAAGAAATGGTGAACCTCTTGCGTTTGGCTCGGAAGCATCTTCCGGCTGACCGCTTGTGGGTCAATCCGGATTGTGGTCTGAAAACCCGTCGTTGGGAAGAAGTGAAACCTTCTCTCTTAGCGATGGTTGCTGCCGCAAAAGAAATGCGGAAAGAAGAAAAATCTAAATAATATTATATTATTTTAGATAATGGATCGGGTGACGGAGAGCTTTTGGGTCTCCGCCGCCCGATTTTTATATATATCACTCAAAAAAACCTTTCATTTCAGACATATTTTTTCATTAGGTCTGCATATCGCGGTTGTTGCCAAGGCAGCCGGATAAAAATCATCCTTGCAAAAAAGATGATATTCTGTTCCCAAAGAAGCAGGGTAGGAAAATGGCATCTGGTCTTTCAAAGACCATTTTGCGCAAACTTCCGATTGTGTAAGGGGGGACAGCTTGTTGTCATCAGAGAATAGAACAGATCAAGAAAAAACTATTTTAGGACACCCACCGGGGCTATTTTTGCTGTTTTTTACCGAGATGTGGGAAAGATTTTCATTCTACGGAATGAGAGCGCTACTGATATTTTATTTAACGAAGCATTTTCTTTTCAGTGACAATAAATCCTATACTATTTACGCGGCGTATACATCCTTAATTTATATTATGCCGGTTATCGGTGGTTTTATTGCTGATAAAATTTTGGGTGGCCGAAAAGCCGTTCTCTATGGTGCGGTTCTTATTACCATTGGCCATTTTTTGATGGGTTTTGAAGGAAATGGCGGCAATCAAGCTTTTGCCATTAATTGTTTCTATATCGCACTTGCCTTTATCATCGTCGGCACCGGATTTCTGAAAGGCAATATATCCGCCATTGTCGGCAGCCTTTACAATAAAGATGACCTAAGACGAGATCCAGCCTTCACTATTTTCTATATGGGCATCAATCTTGGCGGCGCATTAGGGCCTTTGATCTGTGGCTATATTGGCGAAAGATATGGCTGGCGTTATGGCTTCGGTCTGGCTGGTGTTGGTATGGCCATTGGCCTTGCGATCTTTATTTTTTGCCGTCCGCTTCTGAAAGGGCGGGGTGAATCCGCCTATCCTGAAAAATTGTCGCAAAAAATCATGGGTATTTCGAAAGAAAATTGGACGTATATCCTTGGTCTTGTTGGCATCGTTTTTTCTGCTTTGCTGCTCAATTATCATGAAGTTGTCGGTCAATTGCTGGGTGTTATCGGTATTCTGTTGGTTGGCTATATTTTATACTGCGCCTTTCAATTACCCTCTGTTGCCCGTGACCGTTTGTTGGCAGCAATGTTGTTGATGATCGGATCGGTTATTTTCTGGTCTCTATTCGAGCAAGCTGGATCATCGCTCAATATGTTTACCGATCGCTACACCGATCGCCATATTGCGGGTATTGATATCGCGACATCCATGTTCCAGTCGCTTAATTCGATTTATATCATTTTGCTGGCGCCTTTAATGGCCGGATTTTGGACATTACTGAACAAATACAAGCTTGAACCTTCGAGCTTTTTTAAATTCGGCATGGGTTTGATCGGGCTCGGCATCGGCTTTTTAGTTCTGGTTGCTGGTGCACCGGCACATTCAAACCAGTTGATGCCTGTTATCTTTATTTTCCTGATTTATTTCTTCCATACGCTGGGTGAATTATGCCTGTCACCCGTCGGACTGGCGGCTATTACTCGATTATCACCCATGCATATGGCTGGGTTGATGGTTGGCACATGGTTTTTTTCAACGGCATTCGGTGAATATGGTGCTGGAATGATCGCCCAAATGACCAGCAGTGGCGGCGGCGATGGATTTCATACTATTCTGAATGTTTATTCTTCTATCGGCTGGCTTTCCGTTGTATTCGGCGGGGGTATATTCATCTTAACACCCTTCTTGAAAAGGCTGTTGCATGAGAATGAAGGCGAATAACCTTATTATTTGTCCCTAATTCTGACAGCCGGAAGTCTTAAAGTTTGATCGGAAAGGATGGTAATCGCGTATGTCACGGCAATATTTTGGAACGGATGGTATCCGCGGTTGCACGAACAAAGATCCGATGACAGCCGATGTCGCTATGAGAGTAGGACAGGCCGCCGGTGCCTATTTCAAACGTGGGCAGCATCGTCATCGTGTTCTGATTGGTAAAGACACGCGATTATCGGGCTACATGGTAGAATCTGCCCTGATGGCGGGTTTTACCAGTGTCGGTATGGATGTCGTCTTGGTAGGTCCATTGCCGACACCGGGGGTCGCGCTTTTAACCCGATCAATGCGTGCTGATCTTGGCGTGATGATTTCTGCCAGTCACAATCCTTTTTCCGATAATGGTATCAAGCTTTTTGGGCCCAACGGATACAAGCTGTCTGACGAAGAAGAAAAAGCCATCGAAACCGCCATCGATCAGCCGCCGGTTCTGGCGGCTCCGGCGGATATTGGTCGGGCAAGACGTATCGATGATGCACAGGGACGCTACATCCATGCGGTAAAATCTAGTTTTCCAGAAAGTTTGCGACTGGATAAGTTACGGCTGGTTTTGGATTGCGCCAATGGGGCTGCCTATCAGGTTGCTCCCGCCGTTTTATGGGAATTAGGCGCCGAAGTCATTACTTTAGGCGTGTCCCCCAATGGGTTGAATATCAACGACCATTGCGGCTCAACCGACACCTCTTCTTTGCAAGAGAAGGTGCTTGAAACACGAGCTGATCTGGGCATTGCCCTTGATGGGGATGCCGATCGTCTGATTATTGTCGATGAAAAAGGACAGATCGTCGATGGCGATCAGATCATGGCCTTGATCGCGACGTCAGCCCATAAACGCAATTTGTTGCAGGGGAATTCGCTTGTCGCGACGGTAATGTCCAATTTAGGACTTGAGCGTCATTTGTCGAAATTGGGTATTCAGCTTCTTCGCACACAGGTTGGTGATCGTCATGTCGTCGAAGCCATGCGGGCAGGGGGATATAGCGTTGGCGGAGAACAATCTGGCCATATTATCCTGTCTTATCATGCGACGACTGGAGATGGTTTGGTTGCCGCGTTACAGGTGCTGGCCGATCTGGTGCAAAGCGATAAAAAAGCAAGTGAATTACTGCATGTTTTTGACCCGTTACCCCAGCTTTTGAAAAATGTCCGTTATAGCAGTGGTCAGCCTCTTAAAGACGAAGCCGTTTGCGAAGCGATATCCGAAGCCGAAGAAAATCTGAAAGGCAAGGGACGTCTGTTAATCCGTAAATCGGGAACAGAGCCGTTAATCCGCGTCATGGCTGAAGCGGAAGACCCCGAACTTATTCATCAGATTGTCGATCATATATGTGAGACTGTACGTCGTGCCGCATAAAATACCAGAAATTAGCGAGGACTTTCCTGCGCGTATTCTGACCATCGCCGGATCAGATTCCGGCGGCGGGGCAGGGATTCAGGCTGATATCAAGACCATCACGATGTTAGGCGGCCATGCCTTGACCGCGATTACGTCTTTGACGGCTCAAAATACCCAAGGCGTGACCCGAATTGATGTCATCGCGCCTGAGATGGTCATTGCCCAGATTAATGCGGTGATGACGGATATCGGCGTGTCGGCGATCAAAATCGGGATGGTTGGTAATGGCGAAGTCGCAATTGCACTGGCAGATTATCTTGAAAAATTTCCTGATATTCCAGTCGTTCTTGATCCCGTTATGGTTGCGACCAGTGGATCAACATTGGCCGATGATAAAACAATCGCGGCATATGACCGTTTGATGTTTCGGGCAGACCTTATCACCCCCAATATTCCCGAATTAGAGATTTTAACCCACCAAAACATCCAATCAGATCAACAGCTGATTGAAGCGGGACGACAATTGGCACATCAATATGACAGCCCGATATTGGCTAAAGGCGGTCATGGCGAAGGGGCAATCTTGGTCGATCGTTTAATTTTACCCGATGGTCAGGAATATGCATGGCAGGATAGCCGTATCCTGACAAAAAATACGCATGGTACAGGCTGTAGTTTATCCAGCGCTATTGCGACCTCTTTAGGACAAGGCTTGTCGTTAAAAGAAGCCGTAACAAGGGCGCGTCACTATATTCGGAAAGCTTTAGAAAAAGCACCGTCCCTTGGAAAAGGGCATGGACCTATCGGACATACTTTAGGGATTAGCGCCTTTGATCGCTGGTTTCTTGAAAACAACTGATTAGAACCGGCTGGAATAATGTCAAAAAAAGCAATTGTTATGCCTGACCTATCTCATGAAGATAGCCTAAAAGGCGTGATTTTTGGCGTCGATGAAGTTGGGCGGGGACCTTTAGCGGGCCCTGTTATGGCCGGCGCTGTTTATCTTCATCGGGAACATATTCCACAAGGTATCAATGATTCCAAAAAGTTGACTCCGCGTCGTCGTCATCTCTTATCAGATATGCTGCATAATCAGGCTGATTATGCGACAGGTCTTGTGGATGTTGAGACTATCGACCGGATCAATATCCGGCAGGCTAGTTTATTGGCAATGAGACGTGCTGTAGAAGCTTTGATACAGAAAATAGGTATCGAGCCTGATTATATCCTAGTAGATGGCCGTGAAAGTCCTGATTGGCCGTGGAAATCACGATCGATTATCAGAGGGGATAGTATATCTTTGTCGATTGCGGCGGCTTCTATTGTGGCAAAAGTCGAACGTGATGAGATAATGACAGACGCTAGCCAACAATATCCGGGCTATGGCTGGGAAAGAAATATGGGCTATGGCACGCGGGAACATCGTGAAGCCATTCAAATTTTGGGGCCAACCCCGCTACACCGCCAGAGTTTTGCACCGGTTCGCTATTTTTATGAAAACAAAAACTAGGGGCAAAACGACGTTATTTTAGTTACTTTTTTTAAATTTTATGAAGTTATAAAATAGTTACTTCAATAATCATCCATAACAGCTTTTTTATTTTTACAATGAAGCCTCTTGACCGAAGAGTCGCATTGAATCACAGTAAAGCCGGATTTCTGTGAAAGGATCAGTATTTATGCGCCTTGCCGAATGTGTATCACGCATGAGTGAGGAAGACATCGGAGGCGATACAGATTTATCTGACAGCCCAAAGTTACCTTTGAATTCTATTTTGGCCGGTAATTGTATCGACGTTTTAAAAACGCTGCCAGATAATTCGGTTGATCTTATCTTTGCTGATCCACCTTATAATCTTCAGTTAAGTGGTGAACTTTTCAGACCAGAAGGCAGTCGCGTTGATGCGGTCAATAATGCATGGGATAAATTCGATACCTTTGCGGCCTATGATCATTTTACCCGTTTGTGGTTAAAAGAAGCCCACCGCGTGTTAAAAGATGATGGCACTATCTGGGTTATTGGAAGCTATCATAATATTTTTAGAGTCGGCACAGCCTTGCAGGATCAGGGCTATTGGATATTAAATGATATCATTTGGCGCAAATCCAATCCGATGCCTAATTTTAAAGGTCGGCGGTTTACCAATGCCCATGAAACCCTGATATGGGCGGCTAAATCAGATAAATCCCGTTATATTTTTAACTATGCCTCCTTGAAGACTTTTAATGATGATCTTCAAATGCGTTCGGACTGGCTATTACCAATATGTTCAGGGAATGAACGGCTGAAAAACGAAAACGGGCAGAAAATCCACCCCACACAAAAGCCTGAGGCCTTACTTTACCGGATTATATTAGCTTCATCCCGACCGGATGACGTTATCCTTGATCCGTTTTTTGGCACGGGCACAACCGGCGTTATTGCCCGACATTTAAGGCGAAACTGGATTGGGATCGAACAAGACCCGACTTACATTACCGCTGCTACGACCAGAATAGAGCAAGCAGAGGTTTTTGACGAAGGTTTGATGGGGCAATCATCCAATAAACGGAAGCAGCCGCGTGTTACTTTTGGTTGTTTGATGGAAAATGGTTTTATCCGTCCCGGTCATGTCCTATATGACAGCCGTCGTCGTTTTAAAGCGGTCGTTAGTGTCGATGGTGCTTTGCAATCCGCCGATGGTCGGGTCGGCTCTATCCATAAATTGGGTGCTCAATTACAACAGGCCGTTTCCTGCAATGGCTGGATTTTTTGGCATTTTGAAGAAAATAATACTTTGTTGCCGTTAGATATCTTACGTCAACGTTACCTTGCCGAGAATCCCTGATGTCTTTTTATAATCAAAGTCTGACTACTCCCGAAATGCCTGATATCCGCCTTTATTTTTGTCCGACTGCCTTTGTCAATGCGCCGATTGCGCCTTCCGGTGCGACTTTCCGTCTGGCGGGCGGGTTAAAATGGTTTGGCGCTTTTAGTGTTATCATGGTGTCAAAAGGTGAGATCGTTCAGGAACGGGTTATTTCTGTTGCTGATATCAATAGCTTTTTGAACAGCCTTTCGACTGAAATGCAGTTGGATGCCTATAAAACGATTTCAAGGATTGTCGCGCCAAGGACGTCTTTTAAACTGGGTAAAAATGAGATCAAATTAGATCATACCCATATTGTCGGCATATTGAATATAACGCCGGATAGTTTTTCCGATGGCGGGTTATATCAAAATAACGTCCAATCCGCCTGCGAAACGGCCAAGGCTATGATACAGCAGGGCGCTTCTTTGATTGATGTCGGGGGTGAATCCACCCGCCCTGGCGCCGAACCGGTAACAGAAGAAGAAGAAAAATTACGGGTAATGCCGGTCATTGACCGATTGAGAGAATCTTCTTTACCGATCTCAGTCGATACAAGAAAGGCATCCGTTATCTCGGCCGTATGGGAAAAAACACCAGCTATTTTTAACGATGTCTCGGCTTTAAGCTGGGATAAGAATTCTTTGCTTGTCGCGGCAGAAAAACAATATCCGGTTATCTTGATGCACCATGAAGAAAGCAAAGATCATGAGGCATCTTCTAAAAAAATCCTGATCGAGGTTTATAACTGGCTAGAAAAGCGTATAGCCGTTGCAGAAGCCGCCGGTATCAGTCGTGACCGGATCATTATTGATCCAGGTATTGGTTTCGGTAAAAGCTTTCAAGATAATCTGGTTCTTATTCGTGGGATTGCGCTTTTCCACGGTTTGGGATGCCCCTTGATGCTTGGGGCAAGTCGAAAAAAACTGATTATTACCTTTGCAGGGGATACCCATCCCCAAGACAGATTAGGTGGTTCTTTGGCGATTGCCCTTCATGCAGCCGATCAAGGTGTGCAGTTATTGCGGGTGCATGATGTCAGAGATACGGCGCAAGCGCTGACCGTATGGCAGGCCTTATATTAAATCGGATAAGTCCTCTTATTCGACTATCTGTCTGTTAAGTAAAAAAAATCTGCTTTTACGCAACAATGTCATGCATCGCTTTATGATATGAAGCGTTATTACTATTATTTTAATTGAAAGAGAATCTGTGTCACCAATCCGCGGACGAATCAGTCGAACTAAAGATGTCTTTTCCTATGTAGGAGTTTCACTTTGGATTTTGCTGGCCTGGGATATTCTGGTCACCGCTCTTTACGTTTATAATCCTGAATGGCCATTATGGATGGAGGTGCCCACCGCACCGACAACTGTTTTAGGGTCTGCCCTTATTCTTTTTATCGGTTTTTCGACTAATAGTGCCTATGCCCGTTGGTGGGATGCGCGGGGATTATGGGGATTGATGAATAACAATTCCCGCAATTTTTCGCGTGAAGTCTTAATGGTTTTTCGGGATAAAGAACAACAAAAGCAATTGGTGCATCGCCATATTGCCTATATTCACGCTTTGCGTTGCCGGTTGTTTCAGATTGATCCGTCAAAGGATATCGAACGATTTTTACCCGCTGAAGAATGTGAAAAATTAAAAGAAGGCAATAACGTCCCCAATCTCATTCTTTTTGAAACCGGCCAAAAAATTGCGGCCATAGCTGAAAAAGAAAATGTCGACAGCATTCGGTTACAAATGCTGGAAAATACGATGACGGCGATTTCACATGCCCAAGGCGGTATGGAAAAAATAAAATCTACGCCGTTGCCGTATCAATATACGATTTTTCCGATGCTCTTTATCGAGTTCTTCTGCGTGGTTCTGCCGATAAGTGCGGTTGATACCTTGGGTATTGCTACGCCTCTGGCAACGACGATTGTTGGCTTTTTGCTGTTTATCCTGTGCCGCTTAGGCCGTGATTTGCAGAGTCCGTTTTTTCGCCAATCCCCAAATTGCTTGCAGCTTGATAGCATTTCCGAGATGATCGAAACAGATCAGCTTCAATGCTTGACATTTAATAAATAAAATTACATTTTATATGTAACTTTTAAACTAAAATATTAAGTTGCTGTTGCAAGAAATTGAAGTTACCTGTTTCGGGAGGGCATTCTATAAGAATCTTCTGAAAATGGTATTTTCGTGGAGATTCTTATGTCCTGTCATCCGGAAGAGGCTTTGCTCGATGAACTCGAGGCGTTGTTAGGCCCAAAAGGATTTACCAAAGATCCGGCTATTATGGCGTCTTATCTAGAAGATTGGCGGGGCAAATTAAAGGGGAATGCTGCGGCACTGCTTTCCCCTGCATCGACTGAAGAAGTCGTGGCTATTATGAAAATGGCCTATGAAGCCAAAGTAGCCGTCGTACCTCAAGGTGGTAATAGCTCGACGGTAGGGGGCGCTACCCCTTCGAAAGACGGCTCAGCCCTTTTGCTGTCAACTAAAAGACTAAATACTATTCGCTCTGTTTCCCCAGAAGAAAGCTGCGCTACGGTTGAAGCGGGCGTTATCTTATCCGCCCTGCATGAGGCCGCAGACCAGCATGGCTTGCGCTTTCCCCTTAATATTGCCTCCAAGGATATGGCAACTATTGGTGGCCTTATCTCGACCAATGCTGGAGGTTCCCATGTCCTTCGCTTTGGACAAATGCGGGCTTCCGTTATGGGCATTGAGGCCGTCTTTCCCGATGGTTCACTATTAGAAAATCTGCGGCCATTAAGAAAAGACAATCAAGGCTATGATTTGCGCCAGTTATTGGCCGGTGCAGAAGGTACCTTGGGTGTTATTACCGCAGCCAGCGTAAGATTGATGCCAAAGCCTCACTCTAGAGTAGTGATGTGGGTCGGGCTCGAATCTCCTTCGGCGGCGTTATCCCTGCTACGTCATCTTGAAAAAGAAAGTGGTGAGGCGGTCGAAGTCTTTGAGCTGATGGAAGCCAGCCTTATTGATCTGGTATTGAAGCATATACCGGATACCGAAATCCCCACCGAAAAAGCGTATCCTTGGTATGTTTTAATTGAAGCCACTGCGTTTTCTGAAGATTTTGATCTGGAAGCGGTCATGGTCAATATTTTAGCCGATGCGACAGAGAAAAAAGAAATTCTTGAAGCCGTTATCGCCCAGAATGAAACGCAGGCAAAAAAATTATGGCGTTTACGTGAAACGATTCCATTGGCTGAACGGACGGAAGGTTTTGCTGTCAAACATGATATTTCGGTGCCCGTCAGTGCGATGCCGTCCTTTATAGAACGCGAAAGCGTCGCCATTGAACAGAAATTCCCCGGATGCACTGTTTTGGCCTTTGGACATCTAGGCGATGGGAATGTTCATTTTAATGTTTGCCCGCCAAAAGATGTCAAAGATCAGCTTGGATGGGTCGAAAATGAAGGTATTTCAGTTTCTCATTTCATCTATGAAAGAGTGATGGCCAATGGTGGTGCCATTTCAGCTGAACATGGAATTGGGCAAACAAAATTAGCTGATTTTGTCCGTTTTGGAAATAAAGCAAAAATACAGGCCTTAAAAGCGATCAAGAAAGCGTTAGACCCCGAATCTATTATGAATCCTGGCAAGCTATTACCCGCTGACAAGCAGGGTTAACGGCTTATAAAAAGTCATATCTGGTATATATATTTATCATCGGGTCAAATATTTTTACAATTCCCAGATATTATCCTTTATATGTCGTGAGCTTTCCCCTTTAATAGATATTTGTATCACTACAGGAGCAGAAAACGAATGGCTTCAAGGCCGACTAACGCTTTGCCGGTTCTTTATAACGAACTTATCCCGATTTCTCGGCATGATCACAAAAACTGGCGCTTCCGTTTACAAGACAAGCTGCCTTTCATGTCGGAAATCCATGCCATTCCATTAGCCGTCGAAGAATTCGGTATGGCTCAGCGCAACTTCCCGATCGTCTTTTCATCTGGTCCTAATCCGGTGCCGCTGGCACTTATGGGTCTGAATGACGGGGTCAATGTTTTCTTTGATGAAGAAGGCAATTGTCGGGAAAGCCATATCTATTTGCCGGCCTATATTCGTCGCTATCCCTTTATGTTGGCCAAGATTAACCCAGAAAGCGAAGACATGTCGCTTTGTGTTGATACTAGTCGTGGGATGCTTGGTGAATTCGAGGATGGCGAGCTTCTTTTTGATGGGGATGAACCGAGCGAATTCACCAAAAATATTTTGGGTTTTTGTGAGCAATTTGCCATTTCTGCCCAGCGGACAAATGACTTTGTCGCGGAATTGATGGAACACAAACTGTTGATCGACGGTGAAGTGGCCATTCAGCCCAATGATGCGACCCAGCCTTATGTCTATCGCAGCTTCCAAATCGTGTCAGAAGACCGGTTAAAAGAATTGCGGGGCGATGTCCTTCGCAAGATGGTCAAATCTGGCCTTCTGCCCTTGGTTTATGCGCATCTGATGTCATTAAGTCTGGTGCAGGATATTTTCCAGCGGCAGGCCATTTTAGGCAGAATTCCGCCGTTGCAGGAAAATGGACAGAATCCAGCTTCCTAACGCAAAAGCGGTTACATCCTTTATAAAATTAAAAGGCTGGAAGTTATAGACTTCCGGCCTTTTTAATATTTTCTCGGCAGTAGCTGATGGCGATGATATTATTATGAGATGAAAGATTCTCTTGCTTCGTTATTCGAGCGTTTGAGCCGCTCTTCTTTTCGGCAGCGCTTCCGTCTTGGTTCTCAAGAACAGCAATATTTAGCCAATAAAGGGCTGGAAACTATTTTGGAGCATGGCAAAGACTTTATTGCCAAGCGACTAGCACCGGCTGAAATACCCAATGATGGCAAGCAAACGCCGTTTAAAGGCCATCCGATCTTTTTGGCACAACATGCCACGGCAACCTGTTGTCGGGGCTGTATCGAGAAATGGCACGAGATAGAGGCTGGTCGTGCTTTGAACCAAGCCGAGCAGGATTATATTCTGGGTGTGATCGCCCATTGGCTTAATTTACAAGAAAGCCGCCCTCCCAAAATTCGGGCAACGCCATCCACGTCACAAAAGAAAGCCAAGCCAAAATCAGAGGACGGGCAGGGAAGTCTGTTTTGAATAAGAAGGATTAAACCGCATTTTGCCAGAATGACTGCAGGTTTAAATATAGATAAATTTTTAGGGGAAGACTGTGGTGCCCAGGGACGGAATCGAACCGCCGACACTGTGATTTTCAGTCACATGCTCTACCGACTGAGCTACCTGGGCTGAGAGAATTTATCTCGTCTGGGTGGGCGTATAAGAATGAAATCAGGTCTTGTCCAGTATATTTTTTCTTTTTTCTTATATATTTAATAATTTAATCAAAATCGGCATCATCAGCCTGCAAATTTTTACCCGGTAAACGGTAGGCATCCCCCAACCAATTCAGCAAATCGCGATCACGACAACCGCGGCTGCAAAAAGGTCTGAACTCGGCTTGGGTCGGTGCGCCACATAAAGGGCATTTGCCTTTTGTTACCGTTTTTTTAGATGACATTATTTTCTCACAATATCGAAAATCAGAAGGACGGGAATTCTACACCCACATCGCCTTGATAGATTGGGCGCATCGGCTCTGCTTTCAAGATGATTTCTGCGGCCGTCGATCGAGATAGTGCGTCCAACCATTCAGGATGCCGTTTAAGACATTCTATAACGAAATGAGAGGCCGTCAGAACCCGTTTACCAGCGCCCTTAGCACGGCAAGCCTGCCGCAATAGCTGACGGGTTTCATGTTCGATAGGATGGGAGGCTATTTGCTCTGGCAAAGAAGGTCGTTTTTTTTGCCTGATAATTTGCAAAAAACCGAAACCATTGACGCCGGTGCGTTCAAAAGGCGCAGGCAAATGACGGTCAAGGCACTCAGCAACCTGCTGCCGGTCTGATTTGCCCGATAAGCCCGGGATATCAATCCCGATTGATCCACCGACACCAAAAAGCGTAATTGCTCGTGCAGTCGCCTCTGTGCCCTTTAAGGCGAGGTCTAATGCAGCCAGATGGCCATCTATATCAAATAGGGTTAAAGCAGGTGTTAATGCCATGCGTAGGCGCCCACCGGCAAAATCCATATCGCCGCTTCGGGCTTGTTCGATAATTTCTGACCATCCGGCTTTTTCCAAACGGTCAGGTTGATGATTTTGTTGATAGCTGACAGGATAACCGCTGGCTTTCGCCCTCATTTCAAGAGACAGGCCGTCTTTCAGAGCGGTATCAGGAAGAGCAGGGCGTGCATGAGGGGGTTTTACGATACCACGCTCGATAACGGTTTCCCGAATAATCTCGACGCGCAGCAAGCTGCCTTTGGTGAGGGAGCGAGGCACCGAAGCGACCCAGACAGGATCGCCTTTATCGGTGGTAGCCATTGTCCGACCCGTAGCATTGATCCCGTCTGCTAAACGGACATCTATAACCGATCCCGCTCGTAAGCAAGGCGTGTCCGTTTCTATACGCGCCTGAACAATGGTATCATCATCGGCCAATAAAGCGGCACGGGTTTCCCCGATGCCTTTTTCAATTAACCATTCATAGGAAATCATTCAGGCAGGTTCTTTTTCGGAAAGAGACGTCGCTGAAATAGGCCAACCGGCATTTATCAATAAATGGCGGGTTTCATAGAGGGGCAGCCCCATAACGGAAGAATGGCTGCCGGCTAGAAAACGGATAAACGATTCAGCATAGCCTTGAATGGCATAACCGCCCGCTTTTCCTTGCCATTCTCCACTAGCCACATAGTCTTCTATTTCTTGAGGGCTGAAGGGTTTGAATGTGACGATGCTGGATGATACCCGCAAGGCCGTAGGCGCGCCGTCTTTTTTCAAAGCAACTGCCGTTAAAACACGATGCCGCCGCCCAGATAACAGCTTGAGATAGGATGTTGCCTGTTTTTCGTTTTCTGCCTTAGGCAAAATACGACGGCCTGCGGCAACAACAGTATCTGCGGCCAGAACAAAAGAGTCAGAATTACGAGATGCTGCCCATTCTGCCTTTTCGTTGGCCATCCGCTGGACATATTCTAGCGGACGTTCACCTTTATGGGGTGTTTCATCAATATCTGCTGGAAGAACAAAATCGGGTTTAATACCGATACGTGCCAGCAATGCCAGCCGACGAGGACTGGCAGAAGCAAGAATAAGCGAAGATGCCATAAAATTATTTAAAGCGGTAGGTGATCCGCCCTTTGGTCAGATCATAAGGGGTCAGTTCGACCAAAACTTCATCACCGACCAAGACGCGAATACGGTTTTTCCGCATTTTACCAGCCGTATGACCCAGAATTTCATGGTCATTTTCTAATTGAACACGGAACATCGCGTTGGGAAGAAGTTCCACAACACGACCACGCATTTCGAGTAATTCTTCTTTTGCCAAATGGAGCCTCTTTAATTTTCGATAGACAGAATATTATTCTGTGCCAGTTTGAAATTTAGCCGAATTTTTAACATCAGGCTTTTACAAAAGATAATGCACAAAAATGCTAAAAATACCGACAGGTAAAAATGCCTTCGGCAGCCGAAACTGCCGAGACTAAAAGCGCTCTTAACGTGATACGGCATAAAAAGAAAGCCGTGATCCCAAAAAAGCTATTGTCAGGAAGCGGGCATTGTTACCTGTTGTTGATCCAACCAACTGGCGACTTCACCAGAAAGCTGGTTTGCCGCTTTGTTTAAAATATTGGCGACACTCACCGCATCTTGTTTGGTAACGGGCTGCCTTATTTCAAAATGATGGCTGGTAACGGTTTCCATCTTTTTGTCATTACTACCACGGAAAAAGGCATCATAAGTAATGACAACTTGTTGATGGACAGCATCCAATCCAAAGGCCGATAAATTACCCGTTAGGCGATAGGAAACACCAACTGCGGAGCGATAGCTGACAACCATAAAGCGATTATGGCTGGCAATCGTTTCAGAAAGAACGTTACCGAAAAGATGAGATGGGGAATCAACCCAAACAGCATCTGTCAGATACGCAATCGTCGTTGGGCTGGTCGTTACCGGAATACGGGTAACTTTTAACTCGGCAGGGACAGCAGGCGGCGCCACCAGCAATAATGGTTTGCTTTGCGAAGACGGCTTGTCATTAGCCGGAGCCGCCGCAGTCGCCGTTAGCGTCAGCAAATTTTTGGGCGGCTTGTGGTTACCTATATTGACACAACCCGCCGTTAAAAGAGCGGCCAGAGGAAGCATCAGGGCTGAAGTATAACGATAATTCATAACACCTAATCCTTTGGCTTATAATCTGGTAACGATTGGCCTTTTATCATGCCTTCGGCACCGTTTTGATTGATACGATCGGTTAATGACGACATGCTGCCGATCATATCGTGCAGATCATGCACTAACTGATCGAATTGTGGCATCGTCTCATTTGAGAAATGATGAACACCAGGACGTGCATCCAGAAGCATTTCATTCAGATTTTGCATACTGTCATGAGCCGCCATAACCGTTTCTTTCAAATGCGCGGTTGCGGGATGAATATCCTGTTTAACCGTATCATTTGTCGTATGGGCTAATTCGCCGATTTGCTGACCCGCATCGCTCAAATTGAGCAGAGCGTGATGCGCATCATCCATGATTTGCCGCATTTTAGGCGACTGGGTCGCAAGATTGCTGGATAGCGTGTTCAAATTATCCAAAATTCTGGCAATAGACTGCTGATTATGGTCATTCAGAAGATCGCTCATCCGTTCGGCCAGCGTTGTAATCCGTTCGATCAACTGAGGTGCGCTGTTCAATAACTGTCCCAAAGCACCCGGTTTCGTCGGAATAACGGGCTCACCGAAAGGCCCATGATTATCAATCGGTTTTGCCCCCGCGACACCACCAGCCAAGGTAATCTGGTTCACGCCAGAAAAGCCAACACTCGACATGGTAGCCGTTGTGCCTTCAAGAACAGGGGTGTCAGCGTTTAAGCTAATTCTGACACGCACAAAATCAGGATTATTCGGCAATAATTTGATTTCTTTCACCTGACCTGACGGGACACCGGAATAGGTAACCGAACTGCCTTTTGCCAAGCCATCGACCGATTGGTGGAAAAAGATATCATACTGATGCGTTTCAGCGCCGGAAACGCGGCCTATCCAAACGAGAACCGTGGCAATTAAAGCCAACAATATCAGCGTAATACTACCAACAAGGATATAATTGGAGCGGGTTTCCATTGTCTGTTCCTTATGCTCCTGTCTTTCTGGCTTCAAAAGATTCCGCAGCTGCCCGACCACGTGGTCCATTGAAGTAACGTTTTATCCATGGATGATCGAGTTTAGTCAGATTTTCGACCGAATCGACAGCCAGAACTTTTCGATCTGCCAAGACAGCAACACGATCGCAAATATTATAAAGACTATCGAGATCATGGGTAATCATGAATACGGTCAAGCCCAGCATTTTGCGAAGCCCCAGAATAAGGGCATCAATCGCATCAGCGCTCACCGGATCAAGACCAGAGGTGGGTTCATCCAAAAACAGTAAATCAGGATCCAATGCTAAAGCGCGCGCCAATCCCGCTCTTTTCCGCATACCACCGGATAATTCCGAGTTAAATTTTACCCCGACATCTTCAGGAAGGTCGGTCATAGCGATTTTGTATGACGCGATTTGTTCTAAAAGCGTTTCGTCGAGATCAGGATAATATTCCCGCAACGGCACTTTAACATTTTCAGTGATATTCAAGGTCGAGAACAGGGCGCTTTCTTGGAATAAAACGCCCCAATGACGGCTAACCATCCGCATGTTAAGCGGGTCTTTGCCCACCATTTCATGCCCTAAAACCTTGATAGAACCAGCCGTCGGTTGTTGCAGCCCAATAATAGAGCGCATCAAAACAGATTTACCGGTTCCAGAACCGCCAACAAGCCCTAAAATTTCGCCTTTTCTGACATTCAGATCAACACCGTCATGTACGATCTGACTACCAAAACTGTTTTTAAGGCCTTCTATTTGTATAATATCAGAATCGCTCATACCCAGCCTATTTCGGAAAAGAATACGGCAAAGAAGGCATCGAGAACGATTACCAAAAAGATAGAATGAACAACGGCTTTTGTCGTGCAATAGCCTAATTGTTCCGCATTACCTTTAACCTGTGTTCCCTGAAAACATCCGGCGACAGCAATCAATGCCCCAAAAATTGGGGCTTTGATTAAGCCGACAGCAACATCGGTATAAGGGATAACTTCTCTTAACCGCGTGATGAAAGTCGTCGGTGGTATATCCAGCACTGACCAACATAGTAATCCACCACCGACGATGGCAGCGATAGTTGCATAGAAACCAAGGAGCGGCATCATGAGGATGCTGGCAATAAAGCGGGGTAAAACCAGACTTTCCATCGGTGAAACACCGATAATGCGCATCGCGTCAATTTCTTCTGCTAAATTCATCGAACCGATTTGCGCCGCAAAGGCGGAGCCGGAACGACCAGCTACCATGATGGCCGTCATTAAAACGCCCAATTCACGGAAAGAAATACGTCCAACCAGATTAATACTATAAATTTCTGCGCCGAATTGCCGCAGCTGGACAGCACCTTGCTGCGCGATCACAACCCCGACAAGAACACTCATCAAACCGACGATGGCCAAAGCATTCACACCGACCGATTCCATCTGGCAAATAATCGCCGTGGTTCTCAATCGGCTGGGATGGCAGATGGTATGCCATATACTAATAAGTAAGGCGCCGAAAAAGTTAATCAAACCTAATGCTGTATACCAGACATGGACGGCATTTTTACCAACCCCTGTCAGTACATAGATTAAAGGCGACAAAGCCTTTGGTTCAGGAGGTAAGGGGCGATCATATTGGGATATCCGTTCAAGGATATGCGCCATACCAGCATCCGCGCCTTTTACCTCGGCGTTATTTTCCTGTGCCAGTTTATGCACAACCCATGCACCGGCAGTATCCATCCGATGCAGGTTTGAAAGGTCGATCACTTTTATGGATGGAAGAGTGTTTAGCTTATTCGACAAGCTATCGAGATGGGCAAGCGTCAACACACCTTGCAAGGCAAGTTGATCACCCTCTATATCAAAGCTAAAATCATCAGAACCGGTCATGTCGTGCAAACCATGAGCCAGATTGAAAAAAACAGCAACCCAATAGAACCAAAAACTTTTAATAAATACTGCTGTAGAAATTCAAATAACAAATGAAGATCAGTATGGCTTTATTATGAAAGTACAAAAAAAGCTGCCAATGGCAGCTTTTTTCGCAAGAAATGGATATGTTTTTTTTCTTAGTCGTTGAAAAGTTTGCTCCATGCCCGTGGTTCACGGTTTTTCCAGAAACCGCGATGCCATGCATCAGAAGCCAATAACGGTAAGACTGAACCGGCTTCGGCATAAACCATCTGTTCAAGGGCGGTATCGACCTTGCCCCAGCTAGCAGCTTCTTTCAGTGTCGAAGAAGAGCAAGCACCATCTCGGACATCAGCAACCGTGATCTGCACGGCATATTTATGCATTTCGACATCTTCATGGCCAAGCACTTCGGCGCAAACAACGGTATCCTGAACGAAGTTTTTCGGAACACCTCCGCCAATCATCAAAAGGCCAGTTGTGCCAGCTTCGATTTTGATATCGGTCAATTCGCGGAAATCAGCCGCTGCATCCAGCATGACATAAGGCTTTTTATCACGGATGCGTTCAACCTGATGCTTCACCAGACCGAAACCGGCAGAAGAATCAACAAAAGCTGGGCAGAAAATCGGCACATCATGTTCATAGGCCAATTTAACAAGGCTGTTTTCTTTTTTGCCATGTTCGGAAAGGTAACGACCCATTTCACGAATGAAAGCGCGGCTGGAATAGCCACCCGGTGCCAAAGATTCTGCGATTTTGTAAATCGTGTTGTCGCAGTCCTGAAGCTTTTCTTCATCGATATAGGTATCGTAGATACGATCGATATAAAGCGAACGGAGCGTCATATCATCAGGCACTTCTAAAGCCTGATAATGCTTGTGTCCCAAGCCTTCGAAGAAATCCATATCAACAATGGAAGCACCGGTTGCAACAACGCCGTCAATCATGTTGGAACGGAGCAATTCGGCATAGGCATCCATGCAACCACCAGCCGAGGTAGAACCGGCAATGACCAAGAAGATGGTGCATTTAGGATCAGCCAACATCTGATTATAGATATCGGTTGCCCGTGCCAGATCGCGGCTGGTGAAGCTCATTTTGCCCATGGCATCAATGATCGGACGAGCATCGAAGCTACGGATGTCGATATGTTCGACTTCTGTCGATAATAATTCAGCCTTGCGCTGATCGTTTGCTTTTGAATCTGTCATAAAATGAAGCTCCGCTTGAATCCGGTAAAATTCTAGAATTTATTTAATACTGAAAAAACTGTTCTCTTTCGTGACAATCGGAAAGACCGTTTAGCGCATGGCTATATTGAGTTCCTGATTATCAACGTCATTATAAAGGCTGGCCATCGGCTGATCTTCCACGACGACCGTCATGCTCGGTGTAAAACCGTTAAATCCAGTGCGCATCGCATTTCCATAAGCGCCGAGCATCCCGATTTCGATATAGTCACCAACGGCAATATCAGCGGGTAACGGGAAAGGACCTGCCATATAATCCATATCATCGCAGGTCGGGCCATAAAAACTAAAATTGATATCGCGCGCCTGATTGGATTCCGGCTTTAAAACTTTGACCGGAAAGCGCCAGTCCAGATGAGCGGCATCAAACAAGGCACCATAGGCACCATCATTGATATAAAGTTCATTGCCACGGCGTCGTTCAACCCGAACGATCAGGCTGGAATATTCAGCCGAAAGTGCGCGTCCCGGTTCAGCCCATAATTCTGCGGAATAAGAAATCGGCAAGGATTCAAAGGCTTCATGAATAATGCGGAAATAATTTTCCAGATCCTGTGGTTCCATATCGGGATAGACCGACGGAAAACCGCCGCCGACATCAATAACGTCAACGGTAACGCCCGCTTGAACAATCGCATCACGCGCCAATTCCATCGCCTGCATATAAGCGACAGGGGACATAGCTTGGCTGCCAACATGAAAGCAAATACCAAGCGCATCAGATGCCTGACGTGCCGCCATTAACAGCGAAGCAGAGCTTGCCGGATCAATACCAAATTTGGAGCTAAGGCTCAATTTGGAATGATCGGAGGAAACTCGGAGCCGGACACATAACGTCAAATCTTTGGCGTGATCGGTTGCTCGCAGGATTTTATCGAGTTCATCCTGATTATCGAGAGAGAATGCACGCACACCATGATCGAAATAGGCTTCGCGGATGACTTCTTCGGGCTTTACCGGATTCATAAAGCATAATGTCGCATCCGGTAACAGATGACGCACCAAACGGACTTCATTCGCAGAAGCAACGTCATAATGCGTGATACCCGCATCCCACAGACTACGAATAAGCGCCGGTGACGGATTGGCCTTAACCGCATACATCGTCGTTCCCGCAAATTTTTCAATAAAGAAGCGGGCGGCCCGATGGGCAGCTTGAGGGCGGATAAGGGTAACCGGTTCAACCGGACGAAGAGAAGTAGCTAACCCCAGCGCGCTATGATGTTTGTGCAATTCAAGGGACCTCCAGAGGGTAGGGTGGCAAGACTAAGTGTAAAAAGCTGCCTTGCGGTTGGAAGTCCCATGGGGCAGCGGACGTCGCTTTTAAAAAGCGAATGTCAGGATGTAAAGAAGATTATTATCTTGTCTATAGGTAATTATAATTTTTTTAAGAAAAATAAAGTTACGTGCCAAAAACACAGTAAATTTGTCAGATATTTGTTAGATATCAGTCACATAAATTTAAAAATTTGGCTGATTATCACTTTATAAAAATTAAAAATTTCAGAAAAAAGGCTGGCCATACATCGGATTGATTCCTGTCATGTATAGCCACCTTATTCTCTCGCTATCGCGAGGCTTTACTGCCCGAGATCAGCTTTCAATCGCATATCCAGATAATCATCAACCGACGTCATCAATTCTGGCATTTCATTCTGGAAGAAATGGTTTGCCCCCGGAATAATGGATTGATCAATGGTGATATGTTTTTGGGTGCGCAGTTTATCCACCAATTTTTGCACTGCGCCGCCTGTTACAACCTCGTCACTTTCACCCTGAATAATAATGCCTGATGAAGGGCAGGGTGCCAAAAATGAAAAATCATACATATTGGCCGGTGGCGCAATAGAGATAAAACCTTTGATTTCAGGACGACGCATCAAGAGCTGCATGCCGATCCATGCGCCAAAACCAAATCCGGCAACCCATGTCGTAACTGCTTCTGGATGAATGGATTGCACCCAGTCCAAAGCCGAGGCTGCGTCAGAGAGTTCCCCGATTCCGTTATCGAAAGTCCCTTGCGAGCGGCCGACACTTCTGAAATTAAAGCGCAAGGTCGCGAAACCGCGACGGGCAAAAGTTTGGTAAAGTGCCATGGTGATATGATTATTCATCGTACCACCGCCTTGGGGATGCGGATGAAGAATTAAAGCAACAGGTGCCCTTGGTCGTGATCCAGGTTGAAATCGACCTTCAAGACGCCCTTCAGGGCCGGGGAAAATGACTGCAGGCATGGTTATCCATTTGGTTATCGGGCGAAAAACGCCCTAAAGACAAGTTATCATTCTTACTTATATAAGGTTAGGTTTCTTCTAAGCAATATTTCAAGCTTTTTTAGACATAGGCTGTGTAAGGATTTCATGCGTGAATAGCCGGATTTATCTCGATTATGCTGCAACAACCCCGATAACGGATTCGGCCAAAAGGGCGATGACAGAGGCCTTTGAAATATGGGCTAACCCGTCATCGCCGCATAAAGATGGCCGTCATATGCGGGCATTGATAGAGGAAGCCCGTATCAGGATAAAAGCGGCTTTGAATTGGCCTTATCAATTGGTTTTTACGAGCGGCGCGAGTGAATCCATTGCGATGGTTTTGCAGAGAAACACGCTAAAACAGTGCAGTATTTCAGCTGTCGAGCATGATGCTTTTTTGAGAGCGGGGATTGTTCCCGATATTTTGCCCGTTGATGAAAACGGCTATATTATTCCTGAAAATTTGCCGGAAAATCAGCTTGTTGCCGTCCAGACGGTGAACAATGAAACCGGCGTTATCCAGCCTGCCGAGATCTTGGCGCAGCGCGTTCGAGAAAAAAATAGTTTATGGTTTGCCGATGCCGCGCAATCGGCTGGGAAAATATCGCTGCCGGATGCCGATTTTATCAGTATTTCAGCGCATAAGTTGGGAGGCCCGCCGGGAATCGGGGCTTTGTTGATTCGGGATTGGGCAAAACTGAAGCCTTTCGGGGGACAAGAGCAGGGCTATCGCGCCGGGACGGAAAACGCGCCCGCTATTTTGGCTTTTGCTGCGGCGGTCTGCGAGAATAAGGAATGGTTTGAAAAATCGGCTGCCCTTCGTGAAAAGCTGGATCAGGCTATTCTTTCTTTTGGTGGCGAGATTGTCGCGCATCAATCGCAGCGGATACCGACGATCGCCTCTTATCGGATGTCCGGTATGGTTGCAAAAACGCAGCTTATTCTTTTCGACATGGCGGGTATTTCTATCTCGGCAGGGAGTGCTTGTTCATCAGGTAGCCTGAAATCGAGTCCGGTGCTGAAGGCAATGGGATGGGGCGATAAGGAAGCGCAAGAAGTCATTCGGGTGAGCTTCGGTAGAGAAACAACCGAATCCGATATCGACCATTTTATAAAAACATGGCAGCAGATTTCAGAACAGCGGAAAAAAGCCTGATAGGTCGGCCATTCATCGCGGTAATATCGACCATTTTAATTTTGCCCGAGATTTTAAATATTCAAGGATAGTCAGAATGACAGCAGCGAATCAGACAAAAGAATCTTCCCAGATATTGACGAGTGACCTTCTCCAAGAGCGGAATAAAGAGGGATGTCTGGTTCTTTATTCGGGTGGTCAGGATTCGGCGACCTGTCTTGCTTGGGCCTTGGAGCATTTTGAAAAGGTCGAAACCATCGGCTTTGATTACGGGCAAAGACATAAAGTTGAACTGGAATGTCGGGAAGGGTTGAAGCGGAAGTTTATCGAGATTTTCCCTGATTGGGCGGGGCGGCTGGGCGAAGATCATATGCTTGATCTTGCTGTGCTGCATCAGGTGAGCGAATGCGCTTTGACGCGCGAGACCGAAATTGCTTTTGGGGAAGATGGTATCCCAAATAGCTTTGTGCCGGGGCGCAATCTGCTCTTTTTTACTTTTGCGGCGACTATCGCTTACCGTCGCGGCTTGCGGCATATTGTCGGCGGTATGTGCGAAACGGATTATTCGGGTTATCCCGATTGCCGCGATGATACTATCAAGGCCTTGCAAGTCGCGATTAATTTGGGGCTGGAAAGGCGACTGGTGCTGCATACGCCGCTTATGTGGCTTGATAAGGCGGCTACGTGGCGGATGGCTGAAAATATCGGCGGTGAGAAGCTGGTTGAGGCCATTCGGCAAGAAAGCCACAGCTGTTACTTAGGTGAAAGAAAGACGCTCCATCCGTGGGGATATGGTTGCGGTCATTGTCCGGCTTGCGAATTGCGCGCTTCTGGATGGGAAAGCTATCAAAAAGGCCTTTTACGGTAAGGATAATTATTTCAAATATTATTCTGTTGATGTAGCAAAAAAACAATCAGTTATTTTGAAGTTTCTGGCATCGTTTTTGGAAAAATAGATTGGAAATTAGATCGTATTTTTTCATAAATATTTTTATGCCCTAAAATCGGCGGCTCTATCGGCTTTTAGATTTTGTCAAGAGAACTGTTTTCTTGACAGCCACAATATTTAGTGTTCTTGAGAATATAATACACTATATGGTGCCATACATCTTCCGACCCCCGTTTGGAGCCGGCGGAAGATGTATGGCTTATTTTTTATTTCCATGAAAAGATTTAGGGGTACAAAATGGCTCGTGCGGCACCGACTTTTCCGGCGTTTGTTATAAAACGTAACGGCGACAAAGTTCTGTTTGATAATGATAAAATCAGAACGGCTATCGAAAAAGCGGGTGCTGCTACGGGCGAATTTAATCATGCCGAGGCCGCTCGTTTAGCCAAGCAGGCTCAAAAAGTGATTATGCATCGCTTTTCCGACCGTGCGCCAGAAATAGAACAGATTCAAGATATCGTTGAACAGGTTTTGGTCTCCGCTGACTATATTGCCACACAGCGTGCCTATATTGTCTATCGCGAACAGAGATCAAAATCGCGTAAAGATCAGGAAACCATCGTCAAGGTTGAATCCTCGATCAATGAATATCTGGAACAGGCCGATTGGCGCGTTAATGCTAATGCCAACCAAGGCTATTCTTTGGGTGGTCTCATCCTGAACGTTTCCGGTAAGGTGGTTGCCAATTACTGGCTATCCCATATTTATCCGCCGGAAGTCGGTGAAGCTCATCGCGCCGGCGATCTTCATATCCATGATCTGGACATGCTTTCCGGTTATTGCGCCGGTTGGTCGCTGCGGACGCTGTTGACAGAAGGGTTGAACGGGGTTCCCGGTAAAGTTGAAGCGCGCCCGCCGAAACATATGTCGAGTGCTATCGGACAGATCGTTAACTTTCTTGGCACGTTGCAGAATGAATGGGCAGGGGCGCAGGCCTTCAGTTCCTTTGATACCTATATGTCAGCGTTTATTCGCAAGGATAGCCTGACGTATAAACAGGTTCGCCAGTATATTCAGGAATTGATTTATAATTTGAATGTGCCTTCGCGTTGGGGCACCCAGACACCCTTTACCAATCTGACTTTTGATTGGACATGCCCTGATGATTTAAAGGATCAGATTCCGGTTATCGGTGGCGAAGATATGCCCTTTACCTATGGCGATCTTCAGCCAGAAATGGACATGATTAACCGTGCTTATATGGAAGTCATGACCGAAGGCGATGCCAAAGGGCGTGTTTTCACCTTCCCGATTCCGACCTATAATATTACGCCGGATTTTCCGTGGGAAAGCGAGAATGCAACCCGCCTTTTCGAAATGACGGCTAAATATGGTTTGCCTTATTTCCAGAACTTCCTGAATTCCGATCTGAAGCCGCATATGGTGCGTTCCATGTGCTGCCGTCTTCAGCTTGATCTGACCGAGCTGTTAAAGCGCGGTAACGGTCTTTTCGGTAGTGCAGAACAGACGGGTTCCTTGGGCGTTGTGACGATCAACTGTGCGCGTCTTGGCCGGATGCATCGCGGGAATGAGAAGGGGCTTTTCGACCGTCTCGATACGATGCTGAATATCGGCCGCACCAGCCTCGAAATTAAGCGGAAAGTTATCCAAAAGCATATCGATAACGGTTTATTCCCTTATACCAAACGCTATCTTGGCACCCTGCGAAATCATTTTTCGACCTTGGGTATCAATGGCGTCAATGAAATGATCCGTAACTTCACCGAAAATAAAGAAGATATCACGACCGAGTGGGGCGCTGCTTTTGCTGTTCGTTTCCTCGACCATATTCGTGAGAGAATCGTTTCTTTCCAAGAAGAAACCGGTCATCTTTACAATTTGGAAGCGACACCTGCCGAAGGGGCGACCTATCGTTTTGCCCGTGAGGATAAAAAGCGTTTCCCCGATATGTTGCAGGCTGGTAGCGAAACCAATCCTTATTATACCAATTCCAGCCAGCTTCCGGTTGATTTTACCGACGATCCGTTTGAAGCTTTGCAGCGTCAGGAAATTTTGCAAAGCAAATATACCGGCGGGACAGTGCTTCATCTTTATATGGGTTCGCGCATGTCCAATGCCGAAGCTTGTAAAAAAATGGTACGGCGCGCGCTGGAAAATTTCCGACTGCCTTACATTACGATTACGCCGACTTTCTCGATCTGCCCGAAACATGGCTATCTTGAAGGTGAGCATAAATTCTGCCCCAAATGCGATGCAGAATTGATTGCAGCGAAATGCAACAATAAGGCCGCTTAAGAATTTTAGATATTCACCCGATTATCCAAGAAGGAGAGATACGCATGACCGAGATGAAAAAAGATACACAGGATTTTGCTAAAATCGAATTGAAAGACGAAGAACGCCAGCCTTGCGAAATCTGGACGCGCGTTATGGGCTATCATCGTCCGGTTTCCTCTTTCAACATTGGTAAACAGGGTGAATTTGGCCAGCGTCGTTATTTCGAAGAGAATAGCTGTGGCTGCAACTGATCTTAGGATCGGTGGATTGGCTCCCATGTCCAGTTGCGACTGGCCAGGGGAGCTGGTCGCTACTGTCTTTTGTCAGGGCTGTAGCTGGGATTGTCCTTATTGCCATAATCAGCCGTTAAGATCGGCAAGCGGCAATCAGGAGAACCGAATTCTTTGGAATGATGTTCTTGCTTTTTTAGAGCAGCGTCGCGGTCTTTTGGACGGCGTTGTTTTTTCAGGCGGTGAGCCAACATTACAGGCAGCCGTGTTCGACGCGATGCAAGCGGTCAAAGATATAGGCTTGAAGATCGGCCTTCACACAGCAGGCATGAATCCAGAGCGTTTCCAGAAGTTATTACCTTTCGTCAAATGGGTCGGCTTTGATATTAAAGCGCCTTTTTCAAAATACGATCAGGTAACCCGCATTCCCAATAGCGCCGAAAAAGTAAAAGAAAGCCTTGGCTATCTTTTGGAAAGCGGTGTAAATTATCAGATACGCACAACCGTTTATCCGCCGCTTTTGGATGATGCTGCTTTGGCGGAGATGAAAACAGACCTCGCGGCTTTTGGTGTGACCGAATATACTTTACAGCCTTATCGAGAAGTATAATTCTTCCATAATTTAGGCGCTTTGCTGAATAGTTTATGCCCTATCCTGACTTCTTTTTATTTTTTCGGTGAAAAGGAAGAAAATTTTGCCCGCAGCTATTCAGCTCACCCGTGTTTCAAAAAATTTCGGGACACGTCCTGTCTTGAAAAATATCGACCTGACCGTTCCAAAGGGTAGTTTATTTGCCTTTCTTGGCAATAATGGTCAGGGAAAATCAACGACCATCCGTATTATTACCGGTCTTTACCGGATAACTTCTGGCAAAGTTATCGTGTTGGGGCAGGATATGCAAAGTCAGCCGATACCTGCCTTGGAACGGATGGGCTGTTTGGTCGATTCCCCCAGCCTTTATAATCATATGACAGCCCGTGAATTTTTAAAAATAGGCTGTGTGATTAAAAATATTCCCTATCAGGAAATTGATCGGGTTCTGGAAATAGTCAATCTTCATACCGAGCCGCGTTTGAAGATTGCCCTTTATTCTTTGGGAATGCGGCAGCGTTTAGCTTTGGCGCATGCGCTGTTAGGGAATCCTGAATTGTTGATTCTGGACGAACCGACCAATGGCCTTGATCCTGAAGGTATCAAGGAAATCAGGGAATTACTGATAAGCTTGCCGGAGAAAACCGGTTGCACCATATTCTTTTCCAGCCATCAACTGGAAGAAGTTGAAAAAACAGCCAGTCATCTTGCCTTGTTAGATCAAGGTAAAATTCTGTTTCAGGGACAGTTGGAAGAGATCCGAGCCGCAGGGCGCTCTGCATTGCTTCTTGACGTTTTGGATGTTGAAAAAGCTTTCAACTTTCTTCTGGAAGCAAAATATGAAGTAAGCCGTTATGGCGAGCATCAATTGCTGGTCGAGAAGATTACCCGAAAAGAAGCCTCTGCTCTTTATCGCCAGCTTATGGCCGCCGATATCGAATTTTATCAGGCTGTTTTAGAAAAACCCTCTTTGGAACAATGGTTTTCGCAGCAAATGGCTATTTCCAGAAATAAGGCTTAAATTATTCTATGACTGTGCAAAAAACGCAGGATATGTTTTCTCTGATGAGCCGACTTATCAAAGCCGAGTGGTTGAAGACAGAACATCCGCGCCGGTTATTGCTGTTTATGATCTTACCGGCTGTGGTGACGGCGCTGATCGGGTGGTTGGCCGGACATCATAAAGATATCTTTCTGGATATCACCGCATGGCAAGAGGTTTGGCAAACGATCCTTTTCTTCTGGAGCAGTTTTGCGTTTTCCTTTTTCATTGTTATTTTGGCCGCCAAATTTAACGGAATAGAGCATAGTAACCAAAGTTGGCGATTGATGCTGACATTACCGCTGCGTCCCTGTCATTTGTTTTTTGCAAAGTTGTCCATCGAATGGGGATTGTTGCTTTTTTCCAATATTATGATGGTTCTCGTTTACAGTTCGGCTTTTCTGATAGGCAGTCATACAGATATGGCGGGTAATAGTCTTGATCTGTCACTTGTGAACAGCTTTCTCTTGCTGCCTTTTGTGATGCTGCCCGTTCTTTTTATTCAACATTCTTTGAGCTGGTTTTTTTCAAATACCCGATTTCCAGTTATTTTTGGCACCATTTGCACCCTTATGAGCGTTCCGGTCAGTGAGTTTTTTGACGCAAAAGGATGGCTTTTCTATCCTTGGGCTTATGGCACGCGCTTTGTAAATGATCGCTTAAATATCTCTATCGGACAAAAGATAACCGTAATCCCAATCTCTCAAAGTGAATTTTTCATTTTTGCTGTTGTGCTTTTTGCGGTCGCATCTTTTCTGGTTACCGCTTATTTGAAGCGGAAAGACATTCATTAAAAATTATCCCTGTAAAAGCGGCCTTTCATTTCCCAATTCTAACCCCAATAAGGTTAGTGGAAAAAGGCGCGTTTTTCGGGTAATTGCAAAGAATAACGGCTGGTCTTTCCTTTGAAATCGCCATTTTACCCCGAGGCCTGTTGCGGCCTTTAGTTTTGTTTGTGAGTTTGCATATTTATGACCTCTGTAGTTTCCGATAGCCGGATAGATAATCAAAATGATGCCGGAAAGCCGATAGCAACCCGTAAAGACGGACGGATTGATATTTTGGGCTTGTCACGTGAAGAAATGCGGCAAGCGTTGACATCCAAAGGGCTGGACGAAAAACAGGCAAAATTGCGGACAAAACAGTTATGGCATTGGATGTATAACCGTGGCGCGGTTACCTTTGATGGCATGACCGACATTGCCAAAACCATGCGTCCATGGTTGGCTGATCACTTTGTCATTTCCCGCCCCGAAGTCGTTACCATGCAGATATCGACCGACGGCACCCGTAAATGGCTTTTAAAGACCGATGACGGCTATGATTACGAAATGGTCTTTATTCCCGATGCCGATCGTGGAACGCTATGCATTTCCAGCCAGATAGGCTGCACCTTGAATTGTCGTTTCTGTAATACCGGAACGATGCGATTGGTGCGTAATTTGACCGTCGGTGAAATTGTTGGCCAGATTATGCTTGCCCGTGACAGCCTTGATGAATGGCCATCCAAGCCAGAAGGGCGTCTGCTGACCAATGTCGTCATGATGGGGATGGGCGAGCCGCTTTATAATTTCGACAATGTACGTGATGCGCTGAAATTGGTTATGGATGGCGATGGTATCGCCTTATCCCGCCGTCGCATTACGCTTTCAACTTCTGGTGTTGTACCGATGATGGCAAGGGCAGGAGAAGAAATAGGCGTTAATCTGGCGGTGTCCTTACATGCTGTGACAAAAGTTGTCCGTGACGAAATCGTTCCGATCAACAAAAAATACGGGATTGAAGAATTACTGGCAGCTTGTGCGGCTTACCCCGGGATCAACAATGCCCGCCGGATCACTTTTGAATATGTGATGTTAAAAGACAAAATGACAGTGAAGAGGATGCGCATGAGCTGGTGCGGTTACTGCAATATTACCGCTTGCCCGCGAAAGTGAATCTGATTCCGTTTAATCCTTGGCCGAATTCACCCTATGAATGTTCGACACCGGAACGGATTGCCCGTTTTTCGGATATCGTCTTTAACGCCGGTATTTCGGCACCTGTTCGCCGCACAAGAGGGCAGGATATTATGGCTGCATGTGGCCAGTTGAAATCAGCCGCCGAAAGAGAATCCAAGCGGCAATAAATGGTTACATTATAATAGGGTAAAAGGAGTATTTCTTCCTTTTTCTATAAAGTTAAAGCATGTAAACTTTTGTCATGTGGCTACTTGATAGATTCTTGAAAAAGCTGGTTCGACAAGGACAACTGATCATTGTCGAATCAAATGGCCAGCGCCATTCCTACGGTGTGTCGGAAGGCGAAGCTCCGGTAACGGTGCGTTTCCATGATCCGGAGGCGCCCCATTTTGTGGCCTCCCATCCTTATATGGGATCGGGAGAGGCTTATATGGACGGGCGCATGACCGTCGATGACGAAGATGTTATGGGGCTAGTCCGCCTTATCCTGAAAAATACCATCAGGGATAATGCCAATATGCTGGAAGGCGGGATTATTCCCCGCACGCTACAGCATGTTACAAACCGTTTTCAGCGTTTTAACTGGGAAAAACGTTCAAAACAAAATGTAGCGCATCATTATGATCTGGATGATCGCTTATATAATCTCTTTTTGGATAAAGATCGTCAGTATAGCTGCGGATATTTTACCGATCCAAACAACAATCTTGACCAAGCTCAGCTTGATAAAAAAATACATATCGCCTCAAAATTAGCCTTAGAATCAGGCCAAAGAATATTGGATATCGGTTGTGGATGGGGCGGGATGGCGCTGTTTCTCAGCCAGATTGCTGATGTCGAGGTTTTGGGCGTTACCTTATCCGAAGAGCAATTAAAGGTTGCCCGAAAACGCGCCAAAGAAGCGGGTGTCGAAGATCGGGTTAAATTTGAGTTGATTGATTATCGCGAGGTCAAAGGCCGCTTTGATCGCATCGTTTCGGTGGGTATGTTCGAACATGTTGGCCCCCCTTATTACAAAAGCTTTTTCAACCATTGTCGCGATCTTCTGACCGAAGATGGTGTTATGCTGCTGCATACGATTGGACGGCTGGGATTGCCGGGAGCAACTGACCCGTGGACGAATAAATATATTTTCCCAGGGGGGTATTGTCCGGCTTTATCGGAAATTGTGTCTGCTAGCGAGCATAGCGGCCTTATCCTTTGCGATGTAGAGAATTTAAGGCTGCATTATATGTATACCTTGAATCACTGGTATGAAAATGTGTTGGCAGCCAGAGCAGATATTATCAAGCTTTACGATATTCGTTTCTATCGTATGTGGACTTTCTATCTGGCGGGCGCATCGGCGGCCTTCCAATATGGCCAGATGTGCAATTACCAGATTCAATATACCCGAAAAAGGGACAGCTTACCGATAACGCGGGATTATATGTTCGAGCGTGAAACCCAATTACGGGCTAAATCATAAATAAAAAATCCCTGCCTTTTTCGAGGCAGGGATTTTCTTTGCGACCTTGATTTCTAAATTATTTAGAAGACGGCTTGGGGAAGGGGTGAGCCGCTTTCCATTTTTCAAAGGCCGCTTTTCGTTCATCCGGCGAAATGACACCATCGTGATTGGTATCAACAGCATCATAAGCGCCTAAAATTTCGCTGCTGGCCTCGTCATAGGTGACCTGACCATCATGATTGGTATCAGCGCGGTCAAACCAATGAGAAACAGGGCCTTTATCCATATCGCACATATGATGATGTCCGTGCGGATGACCGCCTTTACCATCTTCTGGCGGAGGCGTGCCGTCAGCGCTGGCTGGAGGCGGCGTATGGCCTTTATGATCGCCAGCTTTTTTATTTTTGAATTTTTCCATCATGGCTTGGCATTGATTTTTTTCATTTGCCAATACCGTCTGGAATTCGGCTTTGGTCACAACGCCATTATGATCAAGATCAAATTTCTCAAAGTCTTGTTTTACCCGAGCTTGTGTCTCGACGCGTGTAATTGGCAGGATGTGGGGGGGGACATCTTGTGCTAAAGCCTGCGTCAAAGGTGTCGTTGCTAAAAACAAGCCGGACGCCAACGACAGACCACTCAAAAGAAAATTTTTCTTTTTCATTATTTTGACCTTACTCCAAGAGACAAGTGGAAAACTATTCTACAGCAATATAATTCCCAGTATTTTCTCTAAGGTGATGTGGTATCAGGCAGTTTATGAATATTGTCTGATTATACTATAATAGGATGCCTTTCTTTGTTGATAAGATAGGCCGTAAAATTTTTAGGCAGTATGGCGCTTGAATCGCCATCATAAGCGTGGCAATCGGCGGCTATACGGTAAAAACATTGCCGCATTTATTAAATTCATTCCGGAGAGTTTCATGACCGAAAAAGTAAAACGCGTCGTACTCGCCTACTCAGGTGGCCTTGATACCAGCGTTATTTTGAAATGGCTGCAAGAACATTATGGTTGTGAAGTTGTTACCTTCACGGCTGATCTTGGTCAGGGTGAAGAACTTGAACCCGCCCGTAAAAAAGCTGAAATGATGGGCATCAAGCCTGAACATATTTTTATGGACGATCTCCGTGAAGAATTTGTTCGTGACTTCGTTTTCCCGATGATGCGCGCCAATGCCCTTTATGAAGGTCAGTATTTACTCGGCACCTCGATTGCGAGACCGCTAATTGCCAAGCGGCAGATTGAAATTGCCCGTCAGGTGGGTGCCGATGCTGTTGCGCATGGCGCAACCGGAAAAGGTAATGACCAGATTCGTTTTGAATTGGGTTATTATGCGCTGGCACCGGATATCAAGGTTATTGCACCTTGGCGCGAATGGGATCTGAACAGCCGCAGCAAGCTGATTGCTTATGCTGAATCCCGTCAGATTTCTGTTCCCAAAGACAAGCGCGGCGAATCGCCTTTCTCGGTTGATTCCAATTTGCTGCACACCTCTTCAGAAGGTAAGATTCTTGAAGATCCGTGGCAGGAAGTGCCGGACTATGTCTATTCCCGTACGGTCAATCCGGAAGATGCCCCGAATACGCCTGAAATCATCACCATTGATTTTGAACGAGGCGAGGCGATTGCCATTAACGGTGAAGCTTTAACGCCAGCCGAAGTGCTGACCAAGCTGAATGACTTGGGTCGCAAGCATGGTATTGGCCGTCTTGATCTGGTCGAAAACCGTTACATCGGCATGAAATCACGCGGCATGTATGAAACCCCAGGTGGCACGATTTTGATTCAGGCTCACCGTGGTATTGAACAGATCACGCTGGATGGTGGCGCCATGCATCTGAAAGATGAATTGATGCCGCGTTATGCTGAATTGATCTATAACGGCTTCTGGTTCTCACCAGAACGTGAAATGTTGCAAGCCGCGATCGATCATAGTCAGGCACGGGTCAGCGGAACCGTCCGGTTAAAGCTCTATAAGGGCAGTGTGAACGTCATTGGACGTAAATCACCGAATACGCTTTATTCTGAAAAGGTTGTAACCTTTGAAGATGATGCTGGCGCTTATAATCAGCAGGATGCTGCAGGCTTTATCAAGCTGAATGCATTACGGCTGCGCTTGCTCGGTGAACGTAACGCCAAAAGCCTTTAATTTTATTGGGAACCCGCTTGCAGAAAATGTAGGCGGGTTTTCTTTTAAAAAGGGAACGGCATCAAGAGGCATGGACATGCCAATAACCACCCTTTTGGTGGCCGAAACTTTTAAATTTTGGGGATGTTTTTTCTAAGATAAAATGGTGCTGCCGGTGAGGATTGAACTCACGACCTCAGCCTTACCAAGGATGCGCTCTACCACTGAGCTACGGCAGCACAACCACTTTTTTGTGGTGAGGCGCTCCTATGAATGAACTATTCCCGTTAGTCAAGAACGATATGAACTTTTCTTAAAAAAATAGAGAATTTTCGAAAAAATGCATCAAAACCAAGCTGATAACAAAAAAAAGCTTTTAGCCGAAGCACTCCGTCAGAATTTGCGTCTCCGAAAAATGCAAAATCAAAAAAGAAAGGAAAATCATGAGGATATAAAGGATAAGGCATGATTTTCTTGTAGGTGAAAAAGAAAATCCTATAGCCTCAATCTTATCAGATAAGGCTATAGGATCAGGATTAATCATATTTTTAGGTTAAACTATTGGCAGGCGAGACATTCGTCATAATCCCGCATTTCGACTTCAATCTGCCTCATTTGCGGCGTGTTATCGGCTTCGACGCCACCAGCAAAGCCTGCGCGCTGTAAGGATTTTGAGCGAAGATAGTAAAGTGACTTCATGCCCATTTCCCAAGCTCTGAAATGCAGCATCAATAAATCCCATTTTTCGACATCCGCCGGAATAAACAGATTCAACGACTGCGCCTGATCAATATAGGGTGTACGGTCAGCGGCCATTTCCAATAACCAACGCTGATCAATTTCAAAGCTGGTTTTGAACGTATCCTTTTCTTCTGCCGTCAAGCAATCGAGATGCTGGACAGAGCCATTCTGTTCCAGAATAGAATTCCAAACGGCATCAGAATCCTTGGATTTATTCTGCAAAACTTTCTGCAAATAAGGATTTTTGACGACGAAGCTGCCCGACAAAGTTTTATGCGTGTAAATATTTGCGGGAATAGGCTCGATACAGGCTGAGGCTCCCCCTGCAATAATGCTGATCGAAGCGGTTGGGGCAATTGCCATTTTACAGGAAAAGCGTTCCATAACGCCCATATCAGCCGCATCAGGGCAGGGACCACGCTCATTAGCCAACATCATAGAGGCTTCGTTGACCTTGGTATTGATATGGCGGAAAATTTTGAGGTTCCAGCTTTTCGACAAAGCGCCTTCAAAAGGTATTTTTCGCGCTTGCAGGAAGCTATGGAATCCCATCACCCCCAAGCCAACAGATCTTTCCCGCATGGCGGCATAGCGTGCCTGAGACATTTCATCGGGGGCATTATCGATATAGCTTTGCAAAACGTTATCGAGGAAACGCATGACATCTTCAATAAAGCGCTTGTCGTCATGCCATTGATCCCACGTCACCAGATTGAGAGAGGATAGGCAGCAAACAGCCGTTCTCTGATTACCGAGATGATCGGTTCCCGTCGGAAGCGTGATTTCAGAGCAAAGATTTGAAGTTGAAACTTTCAAGCCCAAAGCCTGATGATGGCGAGGCATGTTGTTGTTCACATGGTCAATGAACACAATATAAGGCTCGCCCGTCTGGAGGCGGGTTTCTACCAGCTTTTGGAACAAGCTGCGGGCATCGACTTGTCCCCGCTTGGAACCATCATGAGGCGAAATAAGATCAAATGGCTTGCCATCGCGAACCGCTTCCATAAAGGCATCCGAAAGCAAAACCCCATGATGCAAATTCAATGCCTTACGATTAAAATCGCCTGATGGTTTTCTAATTTCCAGAAATTCTTCAATTTCGGGATGAGAAATATCAATATAGCAGGCGGCCGAACCTCGCCGCAAAGATCCCTGACTGATGGCCAGCGTTAAAGAATCCATCACTCGCACAAAAGGGATAATACCGCTGGTTTTACCGTTCAAACCGACAGCTTCGCCAATACCGCGCACATTACCCCAATAAGTGCCGATACCGCCGCCGCGAGATGCCAGCCAGACATTTTCATTCCAGATATTAACAATGCCCTGCAAACTATCCGGCACTGAATTCAGATAACAGGAAATCGGCAGACCTCGCTTGGTACCGCCATTCGATAATACCGGTGTCGCAGGCATAAACCACAAACGGGAAATATAGTCGTAGAGACGCTGCGCATGCTCTTGGTCATCGGCATAGGCATCCGCCACGCGTGCGAACAGATCCTGATAGCTTTCTCCGGGTAAAAGATAACGATCATCTAACGTTGCTTTACCGAAAACTGTCAGCAAGGCATCTCGGCTCGGATCCGTTATGATATTAAAGCGTCTTTTATCGGCTTTTTTTGCATCATCTTTTTTGCTTTCCGAAGGAAGAGTCATGTTTTTTTCCTAATACCAGAAATTTCAGCCATTAAAATCAAGAGCGTTCCTACGAGGCGCTGAATGGGCATCTCTTCAAACGCAATGTCTTCCCGATAGGTGTCAGATTAATCGTTATTCGCCCTATCCATATACATTTTAGAAGGTGTGTAAAATCATTATCTTGTATAAGATTTTTGATCACATACTAGATAAGGTAATTTCCATCGTTTTTAATAAATATTTTTTTCTTGAAGCAAGGCCGAATCTGTCCAAACCGTTGATTTGTCGGGATATGGATTTTTTTGGATAATAAGATTAAATTTTTTAATGATAAAAATCCTTGTTGGATAAAAGCCGCCTTTGAAATTTTTTTCACAAAATTCAAAAACGATTATCCAATTTGGATATTTAACATTAAAAAATTATTGATAATAAAAATTTAAAAAAATAATTAAATTAATTATTTAAATTTATTTAATTACGGATTATTGGTTTATTAATTTACAAAAAATCAAAGTACATAAAATTTAATATCAAAAAAACTTGATATATTTTTGACATTAAAGCCCAAAATGGAAATTAAAAAATTATATATTTCCCATATAAAATTTAATCAAATTATAAAGTTATTTTTTACATGCATATAAAAATTATTTAGAGAAATATAAAAACAAAACTATTGATAAACACAATTACCATGTTACAAAAATAAAGCGAGTATCATCACGCATTTCACGGTTTTACCAATGGGGGGGTATAATCTATGGAACGTCGTTCTGGGCTGTCATCAAAATGGCCTGTGCATTTATTTCGTTTAAGCCTGTTAGCCGGTATTTCTTATTTTTCGGCACCGGCTTTGGCGGCACAAAGCGAAAGCGACCTTCAACAGGCACAATCACCTATTTTGTCAGCAGATAATACATCGGCACAAAGTCTGCCTGAAGACAAAAAAGTCGAAGCCAAAAACACAAAGAATAAATCTGATAAATCAGGCCAGAAGAAAACCGATTATCGAGCCGGTGATGCGAATACCATCACGGTTACGGGAACGCGATTGTCACAATCTCGCCTTTCCAACGTTATGGCCGGATCATCTTTGGGTGAAGAGCAGATTAAATCACGTGGCTATACTGATCTTGGATTAGCATTATTGCGTGAAAATCCAGCTTTTTCTGTCCCGAATAATAGTCCTATCGGGACACAGGGTAGCTACGGTGCGGGACAATCCTTTGTCTCTCTTTTTGGGTTGGGTGATCAACGCACTTTGACCTTGGTTAACGGTATGCGGATGGTCGGAGGCGCGACCGCTTCTATTTTCGGTGGCGGTTCCGGTTCACAGGTTGACGTCGGTACTATTCCAACTTCCTTGATTAAAAAGATTGATACAAAATATGGCGGTGCTGGTGCCGCTTATGGTGCTGATGCCGTGGCTGGTGTCGTTAACTATCAATTGGATGACCACTTCAAAGGCATCGACTTCAATGCACAAGGCGGTTTTACCCAACGGTTGAAAGCGCCTCAGGAAAAATTCTACTTCAAAGGCGGCACCGACTTTGATGAAGGGCGGGGCGGTATCGTCTTTGATGTTGAATATCGTCATAGCGGCGGCGTTCTTGCGAAAGACAGAAATAATGTTTTTGGCTCGGAAAAAACGTCTTATTCCCATAGACCCGTGGGGAGCACCTCGCCTTACTCCTATGTCTTTACAAAAGGACGGCGTTATATCCAAAGCTCGGTTACGGGTATGCCACTTACGGCAGGCACCTATGGGTCTTATCCGACCTATCTTAACCAAGTGGATATCGGGGTACCGGCTGGAAATGGCAATCAGGCTGCTATGTTCAGTCAGGATGGTAAATCGCTTGTTCCTTTGACTGCGGATACCTTAATTCGGGACGGTTATTACGGATTAGGCGGGAATGGTATCGCGCTTAGCGATTATAGCCAAATATATACCCCATCCAAAAACCTCAATTTGACGACCCTTGGTCATTATGATTTGAGCGATCATATCCATGCGACATGGCAGGGCTGGTATCAGCGCGGCGAAGCCAAAAGTCAGACCGCGCAAGGCACGTGGCAGGATACGGGATTCCAAGGCCCATTAACCATGGATAGCTATTTAAACGGAGATCCGGATAGTGGCTATACCGACGTTAATGGCCCGTTGACATTAAGCACCAACAATCCATTCCTGACGCCAGCTGAACGCACTACGATTATCAATGCTCTTCAGGCTGCCGGACAACCGACTGATACTTTCTATATGGAAAGACTTAATCAGGATCTGGATGCGGGTATGTTCAGAACCAAAGACCAAATGTATCGATTGCAAGGTGGTCTTGATGGTGACTTTAATGCTTTGGGGCGGCATTTTAACTGGAAAATCAGCGGTGAATATAGCCAATATTTCAATGATACTTGGCAGCCTTCAATTAATACCCAAAATTTCATCAATGCCTTGAATGCGACAACAGATGCCAGCGGTAATATTATCTGTACCCCTGGATATGTAAATTCAACGGCGGCGACCAGAAGTTCTACCTGTTCACCGTTAAATCCATTCGGATTTAACCAAATGTCACAAGCTGCGAAAGACTATGTCATTTCTGATGTTCATAGTAAAAACCGTAACTCCCAGCGTGACATTCAGGCTGAAATTAACAGCACTATTGTTAAGCTTCCGGCTGGGGATATCCGTTGGGATATCGGCTACGAACACCGTCGGGAAAGCTATAATTTCAATCCGGGAAGTTTTGCTGAAGGTGAGCTTTTATCGGATGGAACAAGACGGCGTTATGGTAATTCCGCGGCTATTACGGCGGTTAGCGGTGCCTATCATACCCATGAAGCCTTTGGTGAATTAGACATTCCGCTGATTTCACCAAAGATGCATGTCACAGGTGCCTACAATCTTAGCCTGACGGCCAATGGCCGCTACATTAAGAATAGTATGACGGGCAGCTACTGGACATATATGTTCGGCGGTTCATGGTGGCCAACCCGTGATTTCGGTTTGAGTGGTAACTATGCGCAATCCGTACGTAACCCTTCGGTTACCGAATTGTTTGCGCCTAAAGGCACCGTCTATGACTCAGCGTCAGATCCTTGTTCTTATGAATTTCTGGATTCAGGGCCTAATCCGGCAACAAGACGTGCCAATTGTGCCGCCGCGGGCATTCCGACTAACTTCCAGTCTCAGATTGTTAACCAGACGATGCCGGGGACGAGTGGCGGTAACAGCCATTTGAAAAATGAGACATCGCATAGCTTTACCGCTGCGATCGACTTTACGCCGCATTTCGTTCCGGGATTAACGATCAACGCGGCTTATCTTGATGTTAAAGTCAATAATGAGATCACATCTCTTGGTCTCGGGGACTTAATGAGTGCCTGCTATGATTCTGCATCCTATCCCAATAGCAGCTATTGTGGTTCTTTTACCCGCGATCCATCTACCCATCAGGTAACCAATTTTGCTGAAGGCTATTACAACGTGGCTAGCCAGCATATGCAGGCTATTCAGGGGAAAATTGATTATGTGCTTCCTCTGCGTCGCTTAGGGCTGCCTGATTCAGCCGGTACGCTGGAATTAACGGGTAATTATATTCACTATGTCAAAAACGAGCAGAAGATTTTGACAAGTACCTATGATTTATTCGGTACCACAACGCAGCCGCAAGATAACGTCACGCTGAATCTAAACTATACGCGTGATAAACTGACCTTCCAGTGGCAGACGCTTTGGTATGGTAAGGCACGTTATGCGGTTCAGGTATCTGATCTGACTTATGAAAATAACAAACGGCCTGACTTTGCCTATTTCAACATGACTATTGGTTATAAAATCAACAAACATGTTGATGCCAGCCTTATGGTTAATAATATCACTGATGCGCTTCCGGAATATCCGGGATCAATCAGTATGACCCGTTATTATGAAGTCCTGATGGGACGTTCTTTCAAAATGTCTATTGGCGTTCACTTCTAAAAACGAAAAAATCCCCTTTCCCGATATAAAGGGAAGGGGGATTTCTATATAAAATCGGTTTTTTCGGTCAGAAAAAATGGCCTTTTTAAAAACAAAGCTCATCTTGAAATATTAAATGGTTGAAAATCGCGATCAAATGCGTATAGAGCATGGCGCTAGTGGCCCCGTAGCTCAACCGGATAGAGCACCTGCCTTCTAAGCAGGATGTTGCGTGTTCGAGTCACGCCGGGGTCACCATCTTTTCTATATTTTATTCAAAAACAGATAATCCCAGAAAAACCGGCCCCAAAAGTAATAATAGTTTGGAGTCGATCACGAAGCCTTCTTGCCGTTTCTGTTCAAGAAAACGCTGCAATTCCGATAATTTCACCCGATGAACAGTGATATCTTCATCATCGACGCCACCGCCATCTGATATTTTTTTGAGATTGCGGGCACGGACGAGAAAAAAACTTTCCGAAGTCATTCCAGGTGAAGCTGCGAATTGTCCTAGACTATCAATGCTATCAGCCTGATAGCCGGTTTCTTCTATCAATTCGCGTGCAGCGGCCGTTTCAACCGATTCATTGGAATCGCTATCCCCGATTAAACCGGCTGGTAATTCAATCGTATTCTTACCAAAGGGAATACGTTGCTGCTCAACCAGAATAACGGAATCACCATCTAAAGCGATAATAACGGCGGCACCCATATTACGGGGGCGACTGGCATATTCCCATGTGCCACGCCGCTTCAAAATAATGAATTTCCCAGAATAAAGCGTTTCGGCTTCCGGTAAGGAGGTTTTTTCAGAATTCTGCGACATCTTTTACGCCTATCCAAATGGTCATGCTACACTTGGAAAACGGCTATCGGTAGAGGCAATCGGGGCTCCATTTCAAAAAACGGTAAGCTTTATCCTGCAAAAGGGCAGGATAAAGGCTTTTAATAATCGTCAGAAGCACCGCCACCACCAAAGGAGCCACCATCGCCGCCGCCAAAATCACTACCCCCAGAATCTCCGCCACCGCCAAAATCGCTTCCGCCGCCCCAGCCGCCACCAGACGAACCTCCACGGCCACCGCCACCGCCACCGCCACCACGGCGATTAAAGAACATGGAAAGGAGGGAAAAAATCGAAAGAACGGCCAGAAAAAACTTTAGAACCACATAGAGCGCAGAAAAAATAGATTTGATGACCGACCATAAGGTCGAGAAAAATATCGCGAACCAACTTTTGGGTGGTAATACCCCATGATTATTCGACAAAGTTTGTATCTTCTTTTGTGCGCGAAATTTGTTTTCGCTAACCAGCGCAATAATCAACAAGCCACCTCCACCGAGAACAATCATCCAAAAAGAGGATGTATAGGCGGTAATGGCTTTACATTAGAGGGCAGGGCAGCATTATCCCTTTTGGCTTGATATGACTGCTCGGCGGCCAAAGATTTTGATTTCAACTCATCATTGGGGTCTGTCAAAAGATCACCAAAAATTTGTACAGCTATTGCGATGCCTTTTTTCGGATCTTTTTTCATCACCGGCGTTACCTTCTGGTGAAGAAGCGTAAAGGCCAAAGCGTCCGGAATCTGACCCTCTAATCCATAACCGACTTCAACGCTGACTTTCCGGCCGTGATCCTGATTGTGATTGGTATAAACTAAAAAGATCAGACCATCATTAATTTTGGCATGACCGATTTTCCAATAGCGTCCTAAACGATATCCATAATCGCGGAGATCATAGCCTTGTAAATCGTTTAAGGTTACGACCACCATCTGATGACCGCTTTTAGCCTCGATAATGGCTAATTCCGAATTGAGCTGTTTTTCCTCTTGTGAGGACAAAATATGGGCATCATCGACAACATATTGGTCGCTCAACTCCGGAAATTTCTGAGCAAAAGCTGCGGTATTTTTGATAAGAACAAAAAATACAAAAAGCAGCAATAGCCCTGAAAGCCGGTAACAAGATGATAAATTTTTTCTGGAAAAACGCATAGCTACCGGCTTCATAATCCTATTATTTCTGGGTGTTAGAGGTTGCAGGCGCTGCCGGAGCATCAAAGCTGACAGTAGGCGCAGACTGGGCATTCGTCGCCGTTGCTTCATATGGAACCATCGGTTTTGCTCCATAGAATATTTTGGCACCGATTGCATTCGGGAAGGTTCTGACCAAAGTATTATACTGCTGAACGGCTTCGTTATAATCCCGCCTTGCAATTGTAATACGGTTTTCGGTACCTTCTAACTGTGCTTGAAGCGCCAGAAAATTCTGATCTGCCTGTAATTGGGGATATTGTTCCCGAACAGACATTAAACGTCCCAAAGCCATGCTTAAATGCCCTTGGGCTTCGGCAAATTGTTTCATTGAATCTGGATTATCGACAGTAACATTCATCGATGTTGCTTTGGCACGTGCCTCTGTAACCGCCGTCAGCACATCTTTTTCGTGGGTGGCATATCCTTTCACAGTTGCAACCAGATTGGGAATAAGGTCAGCGCGGCGCTGATATTCATTCTGGACATCTGCCCAACGTGCTTTGGCATTTTCTTCCGAAGCTGGGATTTGGTTAATACCGCAGCTTGAAAGAGAAACGATAGCGACCGGAGCAAGCAAAAAAGGAGAAGCTCGGCGTAACAAAGACATAAAAAATCTCCGGTTAATGATAAAATTAATATGTTTTCTATTGAACAAATGAAGCCCAGATTATGTTTCTAATTTACTATATCAGAAAAAAATATTTAATATCATGGCCTTTTTTATATTCAAGAATCACGATTTTGGACTATTTACCCCGCTTCGAAACGTGAATTTTATTTTGGAAATTCGGTCTTCATAGATAGGATAAATCTCCAGAATCGTAAAAGGAAGATTATGTCAATACTCACTGATTTTAAGAATTTTATCAGCAAAGGCAATGTGCTCGGTTTAGGTGTCGCGGTTATTATGGGCGATGCTTTCAACAAGATCATTGGTTCTGTAACCGGCGATCTTTTGATGCCGATTATCGGGGCTGTCTTTGGCGGTGTTGATTTTTCTGGATTTTTCATCCGTTTGGGCGCTGTCCCTGCCGGTTATACGGGTTCGTTGACCAGCTATAACGATTTGAAAAAGGCCGGTGTTCCGCTTTTCGGTTATGGACAGTTTTTGACGGTTGTGGTCAATTTTGTGATCGTTGCCTTCATCCTGTTTATGATCATGAAGCTCGCTTCCAAATTACAAAAAGAATTAGATACAACCGAAGCGAAAAAAGAAGAAAAAATCGCCGAAAAAGCACCTACGCCAGAAGACATCGTCTTGCTGCGTGAAATTCGCGATCAATTGCGCGACAAAAAATAATCTCTTTAGATATAACTCCAAAAAAGAAGGCATCCGAAAAAGATGCCTTCTTTTTTATTGCTTCTGTTTCTGATGCCAAAGATCAGAAATTGAAATTCGTAAAGATGCCTAATTCTTTATAAGAAGCGCTTCTCATACCGCCCAACGAACCGTTGGTAGTGTTGATATAGACTGGCACGGTTCCGGTATAACCGTGATTGGTGACATTTTCCTGCTTATAGACAAGGCCGATATCAATATTTTTGATCGGCTGCCAATCAACACCCGCATTGAAATAGTGATCCCTGAAATGAGAGTCGCTTCTCATATAAGGTTGCGCCCAATCATAGCGCCCGAATAACGAGACTTTATCGATAAGACGGATAGATCCCCATCCAGCAGCCCCTTGTCCGGCATCTTTTTTGTAGAGAGAGCTAGAGGCATCACAGGCATTCAAATTACAATCCAAGGCCGAGCTAGTGAAATCTTTCGCATAGAAATATTCAGCACCGAACCGGAAACGGCCATGCACATAAGCGATAATCGCATTATACCGTTGGGCGGCGTTATAGACATATTCGCCCATTTGCCCACGTTCTTGTCCCTGATGCCCGATATGGGCACCACCACCGACCGTGAATCCAGCATAATTAACATTGATCCGGCCTTCAAAGTCAGGATTTTTCGACCGGAAAGGTGACCGATAACCAGAACCATCGACCACAGCCATGTTATATTCGAGTAAACCGTTCCATAACTTACCCATGGCAAAAATACCCCAGTCAGCCGAGGTTGCGAAATTCGCTCTTTCCGAGGTTGTATTTTCAACCCAGCGATAACCGTAAAGATTTTCAACAAAAGGCAACCATGGAAGATCGGCAGCACCGAAGCGAACCGATAAAGCATCGGATTGCTTGCCTTCTAAATAAGCATGTTTGATGTAAATCGTTTCGCCGACACCCGCTATATAAGAAGCATCAGTTGTCAAACGGGCAGCCCAGTTGTCATTAAACTTATGGTCAACCATCAAATAGAAACGTTTCAAATCAAAGCCGATAGAATCACCTATCGGCCTGTTTTTGGTATCATATCCTATGTTACCCGCTGGTGTGTTGGTTGCCGTTGGTGCCGATGTTCGGGCTGGCATCCATGCCGCGGCTTGACCATCTGATCGGTAGGTTGCCCAGCTGGCATTGGCATACATCCGCATACCAATATGGGTATTGCTGAACCAATCACCGAATTTCAGATTTTTATCGATCCGTTGGGAAACCGATTTCTCAACCTGTTTATGAACTTGGTCGGGAATGGAATCGATTGCGGCAGCCAATTTTAGTTGTGCATCTGATGGTAATGCTTGTTGTGTCGATGCGGATTGTGCCCCTGCAACATTATTTTGATTTTGAGGAATTTGTGATTGGGCAAGGACCGTTGTGCTGGTATTATTGTTATTATTTTGTTGGGCATCCAATTTCATCGCCAATGCCTTTAATTCGGCATGTAATTGACGAATCTCCTCTGCCTGCCTTGTTATCTCGGCTTGTGTTGAAAATCGGGCAGGCTTTGTTTTTTTGGAGGATGATGTCAGGGCGGCGTAAACTGGAGACGATATTGTTGGGAAAGTCGCCAGAACACCTAGTACAGGGATCAAGCTACTACTTTTTCTTAGCGATTGAAAAATACGTTGCATATATGCTCCTGCACATACCCCAGGTCCTCAAGGCAGAAGCATAAATTAGGCATGTTACAGTTTTTCTATCAGTTTGATGGCAGTTTTGTGACAGTTCTATGATAGATATGTGACAGGCTATATCCGATTTCAGGAAGCAAATGCGGCTATTATTTTATAGCTAAAAAAGAAAAAACGCGTTTTTGTCATTATTATGCAATATGCGATGGGTACAGCTCGAGGCTATAGAAATACCCAAAATATCCGGCATAAAAGAAAGAAGTGCTGTTATGGTTAAGAAAATAGCTGCTCTTATTGGTTTCGTCAGCCTTTTGGGCAGCACAGCCTATGCAACGACAATCTCTGGTGCAGGTGCGACATTCCCAGCGCCTGTCTATGGAAAATGGGCCAACTCATACCGTAGCCAGACCGGTGTTGTTATTAACTATCAGCCGATCGGATCGGGTGGGGGTATCAAACAGATAAAAGCATCCACTGTCGATTTTGGGGCTTCTGATAAGCCATTGAAAGTCGAAGAGCTTTCCAAAGACGGTCTATATCAGTTCCCAACGGTGATGGGCGGCATCGTTCCTATTATCAATTTACCGGGCTTACGGTCAGGCCGATTGCATTTAACCGGCAGCATTCTTGCCGATATCTATCTTGGTAAAATTACCAAATGGAATGATCCCCGTATTGCTTCGATCAACCCGTGGTTAAAATTGCCGCCGGTACCGATTACGGTCGTTCATCGTGCGGATGGTTCCGGCACCTCTTTCCAATTTACGTCTTATCTGACGCTTAAAAGTCCTGAATGGGCTTCCCGTGTCGGTGCCAGCGATGCTGTCCAATGGCCGATTGGTCTTGGTGGTAAAGGTAATGACGGGGTCGCAGCCTTTGTTAAACAGACGGCTGGTGCTATCGGATATGTCGAATATGCCTATACCCGTCAAAGCACTGTGCCTTATGCTTTGATTGCCAATAGTGAAGGGCGCTTCCCGCATCCTTCTACGGAAAGCTTCAAGGCGGCTTCTGCTTCAGCTGACTGGACGCATGCAGCGGGGAATAACATTTCCCTTTTGGATCAAAAGGGTTCAGAGAGCTGGCCCATTGTTTCGACAACCTATATTCTGTTACACCGCACGCCGAGCAAGCCTGATACGACTGCCGAAATTTTGAAATTCTTCGATTGGGGATATCAGAATGGCGATCAGGACGCTTTATCTCTTGACTATGCACCGCTACCGAAAGAAGTGAAGACGTTCATCCGCCAACAGTGGAAAACAGAAGTTCAGGTTAACGGGAAAGCTGTCTATAGCGCCCGCTAAGTGTAGTCAGGCTGTTTGCAGAATATGCTTCTTAAATCAGCCACAGCAGATATGAGGAAAAAGATGATAGCTGTCAGAAGAGAGTCGGATAGATTTTATGAGTGATTCTTCATTGTCCCAACCTTCTCGATCAGATCGTCTTTTTTCCTCAGGTTCATTAGGGGAAATGATTTTCCGTTCCCTCTGTTTTTCTGCGGCGACTCTGACACTTGTGGCTATGGCCGGTATCATCGTCTCCTTGACCATTGGTGGTTGGCCGGCATTCAAGGCTTTCGGAATCAATTTTTTCCTTTCTAGCGAATGGAACCCTGTTTCCGAAATCTATGGTGCAGCAGGCCCCATTATCGGAACATTGATCACTTCCTTTTTGGCATTGTTACTGGCTTTGCCTTTGGCGGTCGGTATCTCTGTTTTTCTGGTAGAATTTTGCCCTGTAATCCTTGCTAGACCCATCGCGGTTGCGGTTGAACTTTTGGCGGGTATCCCGTCGATTGTTTACGGTATGTGGGGATTATTCGTTCTGGCTCCGTGGTTTGCACATTACATCCAGTTTCCGCTTTTGATGAATCTTTCATCAGATTCATGGCTGGGTAAAATGGTTGCCGGTGTGCCTAATGGTGCCAATATCCTTACGGCATCCCTCATTCTTGCGATTATGATTTTGCCTTATATGGCATCCGTCTTTCGGGAATTATTCCTGACGGTACCTGCTCAGGTCAGAGAAGCCGCCTATGGTTTGGGGGCGACACCTTTCGAAGTCGTCCGCTCGGTCATTATTCCTTATGTCAAGAGAGGGCTGATCGGGGTCATCATGCTGGGCTTGGGACGTGCCTTAGGGGAGACCATGGCGGTCACCTTTATTATTGGTAACACCCATAGCTTACCGCATTCTCTCTTCGATTCCGGTTCCACAATTGCATCAACGATTGCCAATGAATTTACCGAAGCAACCAGCGAAATGCACAGCGCGGCCTTAACCGCCTTGGGTCTGGTTCTGTTTATGATCACCTTCTTGGTTTTGATCTTGGCTCGGCTTCTTATTGGTAAGCGGAGTTAGGCATTTTTATGAACAGCAATTTAAAACGCCGTCTCATCAATAAAATTTTCGTGGCTTTGTGCACTTTGTCCACTTTATTGGCGATCGGTATGCTTGCCCTTATTTTAGGGTCTCTCATCATAAATGGTGCCGGAGGGTTGCATCTTTCGGTCTTCACGCAAGATCAGCCATCCCCAGGGATGTCTGGCGGTTTAAGAAACTCTATCATCGGTTCAATCGCGATGTGCTTGGCGGCGATGATTATTGCCGTTGTACTGGGTATTCTGGCTGGAACATGGCTTTCTGAATATAGCCGCAATTCAAAATATGGTCGGGCAATCCATTTTTTAAATGATGTTTTGCTTTCTGTGCCTTCTATTCTGGTTGGGCTGTTTGTTTATGAAATCATGGTTCGGCCATTCCATGGCTTCTCCGGTTTCGCCGGGGCTGTTTCTTTGGCCTTGCTCGCTATGCCGATTGTGACCAGAACCACCGAAGATATGTTACAACTGCAACCCGATACGCTTAGAGAAGCGGGGATGGGGCTGGGTGCTTCGCAAGGTCTGGTTATTCGTTCGATTATCTGGAAAGCCGCAGCCCCTGGACTGTTAACGGGCGGTTTGCTTGGTTTTGCCCGTATCAGTGGTGAAACCGCACCGCTGCTTTTCACCGCCCTTGGAAACCAGTTCCTGACTTTCAATATGTCGGAACCAATGGGCAGTTTGCCAACGACTATTTTCCAATTCGCTATGAGCGCCTATGACGACTGGCGCAATTTGGCATGGGTCGGTGCATTGTTAATCGCTATGGCGGTTCTAACCATCAATATTTTAGGACGCGTTATGACCAGAGGGGGAAAACGCTAATGACAAAAAACGAAAACATGGTCGAAGACCTCGAACAGTTTATTGCACCCCCGCCAACAGAAAATCTTAATCTGGAAGCGCGCAACCTCGATTTTTACTATGGCACACATCAGACCTTATTTAATGTTAGTCTGCCTGTAGAACGGAACAAGATTACCGCTCTTATTGGTCCTTCGGGCTGCGGTAAATCAACCTTGCTCCGTATCCTGAACAGGATTTATGCCCTCTATCCCCAGCAATATGCGGTCGGTCGCGTGTTGTTAGATGGCAAAGATATCCTGACAGACCATAACACGCTTTCTAGATTGAAAGATCGTGGTGATCAGGTGGAATTAGATCCTCTGGATTGCGATATTTCCCAGATCAGAGCGCGCATCGGTATGGTTTTCCAAAAACCAACACCTTTCCCGATGTCGATCTATGACAATGTCGCTTATGGTGTCCGTCTTCACTTTAACAAATCACGTCAGGAAATAGACGGGATTGTTGAACGGGCATTGCACCGCGCCGCTCTTTGGGATGAGGTAAAGGATAAATTAAAAGATTCCGGCCTCAGCCTTTCCGGTGGACAGCAGCAACGTCTTTGTGTCGCACGGGGATTGGCCGTTGAACCTGAGGTTTTATTGCTTGATGAACCGGCCTCGGCGCTTGATCCGGTTTCAACCGCAAGGTTGGAAGAAACCCTCATGGAATTGAAAAAAGACCTGAGCATCGTCATCGTTACCCATAACCTGCAACAGGCTGCTCGTATTTCTGATTATACTGGCTTCATGTATTTGGGTAATATGATTGAATTCTGCTCAACTGATCGTTTATTTGCCCGTCCAAAGACACGTCGTGCCCGCGACTATTTAACGGGACGTTTTGGATAAGATCTGCATCTTTATTCGAAAGAATGAATAGCCAATCCTAATCAATAGGTGTATTTGCTGTTTTTGAAATAGCCATTTACGCCTCTTTATATTGATTTAGGGTTGGCTAATTTTTATTAGATAGAAAAAATTCTATATTTTTATGAAATGAAATTTTCTGTTTCAGCTTAGCGTTTTAAAAGCTGTTTTAAGTCTCTATTTTACCGTCATAAAAATGATAAACTTTGTATCGGGCAGTTTGCGCTAGACATATTTTCGGCTATAAAAGCGCTCCAAATAAGAACGCGTTTATTAATCGCCTTGCCTTTTTCGGCACAGGATTTGTCCTGTTCCTTTTTCGGAGAAGCTAATTCATGTCCCGTCGTCGCCAAATTTACGAAGGCAAAGCCAAAATTCTTTATGAAGGCCCTGAACCCGGCACCATTATCCAATATTTTAAGGATGATGCGACTGCGTTTAATGCCCAGAAAAAAGGCATGATCAGCGGTAAGGGAGTCATCAATAATCGGGTTTCCGAACATATTTTCACTTTGTTGTCCGGTATTGGTATCCCGACCCATTTTATTCGCCGTTTAAATATGCGCGAACAATTGGTGAAGCAGGTCGAAATCATTCCGATCGAAGTCGTCATCAGAAATGTTGCCGCCGGTTCTTTGAGCAAAAGATTAGGCATCGAGGAAGGCACCCAACTTCCACGGACGATCATCGAATATTATTATAAAGATGATGCTCTGAATGACCCGATGGTCGCTGATGAGCATATTGCTTGCTTTGGTTGGGCAACCCAGGAAGAAATGCACGACATCGCCGATATGGCTATCCGTGTGAATGATTTCATGAGCGGCCTGTTCGCTGCGATCAATATTCGTTTGGTTGATTTCAAACTCGAATTTGGCCGTATCTGGGAAAATGACTATAGCCGCGTTTTGTTGGCTGATGAAATCAGCCCAGACGGTTGCCGGTTATGGGATATGGTCACGAATGAAAAGCTCGACAAAGACCGCTTCCGTCAGGATTTAGGTGGTGAAGTCGAAGCCTATCAGGAAATTGCCCGTAGGTTGGGATTATTACCCGTCGATCCCGATACCGAAGTTCTTGATCTTGAATCTCATCGCAAAAATCGCGGTTTATAAAAAATAGCATCCTGCTGCGGATAGAATAATCTTGTTCTATCCGTGGCACGGTAAAATTTTTATCTGACAACTGATTTTATCGAAAGAACGGCTTTACCCGTTTCCTATTCGTTTTTCCTATTTTCTGCCTTTATCTTTTCTCTGAACCCAGCATGCATTTGAAAATTCTAATTCGTGTTTGAAGGCTTGTGGCCAAAAACACGATAATGGCCTTGATATCGACCCTATCGGGATCATTTCGTTTAACTGTGCCTTGCTAGAATAAAGCCTGTTGCTCAAAAATCGGCTAATAATCCGCATATCATGCCGTGATAGAACCGATTTTGATAAAAAAATTCTGCTTTTTTGTGATTTTAAACCCTTATCTATAAACAGGATTCTGTTATTCCGTTATCTATGACCAGCGTTTCTTCCGACATCGAAAATATCTCCGAAACCGCCTTTGATAAGGCATTATCCGAACGTTATCTGGCGTATGCGTTATCAACCATAACCTCACGCTCTTTGCCCGATATCCGAGACGGGTTAAAGCCCGTACAGCGGCGACTTTTATGGGCGATGCGGCTTTTAAAGCTTGATCCGGCCTCCGCTTATAAAAAATGCGCTCGCGTTGTTGGCGATGTTATTGGTAAATATCATCCGCATGGTGATCAGTCAGTTTATGATGCGATGGTGCGCCTTGCCCAGAATTTTGCCCTTCGTTACCCGTTGGTGGACGGGCAGGGTAACTTCGGTAATATCGATGGCGATAATGCTGCTGCCATGCGTTACACAGAAGCTCGCTTGACCACAGCAGCCTATGATCTGATGGAAGGCATGGACGAAGGGGCAGTTGATTTTCGCCCAACCTACAACAGTGAAGAAGAAGAACCTGAATTCTTTTCCGGTCTTTTCCCTAATCTTCTGGCAAATGGTTCAAGCGGTATCGCAGTTGGTATGGCGACCTCTATTCCGCCGCATAATGTCGCCGAATTGATCGATGCCATCTGCTACATGATAGATCATCCTCAAGCGGTGACGGAAGACTTGCTGCGTTTTGTCAAAGGCCCAGATTTTCCGACCGGTGGACAGATTGTTGATCCCGTTGAAACCATCCGCCATGCCTACACAACGGGACGTGGGTCTTTTCGGGTAAGAGCGCGCTATGATGTTGAAGATATCGGCCGTGGTGCGTGGATTATTGTTATTCGTGAGATTCCTTGGCAGGTACCAAAATCTCGCTTAATTGAAGAAATCGCTGCTTTAATTAACGACAAAAAACTGCCTATTCTTAGCGATATACGCGATGAATCTGACGAAAATATTCGTATCGTTCTGGAACCCAGAAGCCGGACGGTTGATCCCCAGCTATTGATGGATGGTTTATTCCATCTGACCAGCCTCGAAACCCGTATTTCGCTTAATATGAATGTGCTGGATTGCCAGCATACGCCAGCCGTGTTGCCCCTTCATGTGGTATTGAAAGAATGGCTGACACATCAGTTTTCAATGCTTCAGCGCCGTTGCCGTCACCGTTTACAACGTATTGATGATCGGGTTGAGCTGCTGGAAGGCTATCTGACGGCGTATCTCAATCTTGATCGGGTGATCGAGATTATCAGAAATGAGGACGACGCCAAATCAGTGATGATTGCCGAGTTCAAACTGACAGATCGTCAAGCTGAAGCAATCCTTAACATGCGGCTGCGCGCTTTAAGACGGTTGGAAGAAACCGAAATCACAGCCGAACGAGATGCCTTAAAAGAGGAAAGAGAAGGCCTTCAAGCGTTAGTCGACAGCAATGCCTTGCAAAATAAAAAGCTAAAATCAGACCTATCGGCTTTACGTAAGCGTTACAGTCCGAAAAACAAATTGGGCGCACGCCAGACCTTAATCGAAGAACAAACGCCCGCAAAAGCTATTCCGTTAGATGCGATGATTGAACGCGAGCCGATGACCGTTGTTTTATCAAAACGCGGCTGGATTCGCGGATTAAAAGGGCATGTTGATCTCAAATCAACCGAAGCCATGCGCTTTAAAGAAGGCGATGAAGCAGATTTCCTTTGCCATGCCTATACGACCGACCGCCTTTTGATCGCGACAGAAGATGGCCGTTTTTATACATTACTGGCTGACCGTTTGCCCGGTGGGCGCGGCTATGGCGAGCCTGTCCGGTTAATGCTGGATATCAGCAACGAGACCAAAATAATGGCGCTTCTACCTTCTAATGCAGAAGGTAAATTGCTGGCAGTGTGTTCTGATGGGCGCGGCTTTATTACCCAAATGGCTAATTTGGTAGCAGAAACCCGTAAAGGCAAACAAATCGTTAGGGTTAGAAAAGGCGAATATTTGATGGCTTTGAAAGTCATTGAAGAAGGCCATGATTATATTGCGCTTATAGGTGAAAATCGGAAATTGTTGGTTTTCCCGCTATCTGAAATCCCCGAATTAGCCAAAGGAAGCGGTGTCCAGTTACAGCGTTATCGCGGCGGCCACCTGTCAGATGTGACGACCTTTATCTTTGAACAAGGCTTAAGCTGGCCAATGGGTGGCGAGTCTGGCCGTGTAAGAACAGAAACCGATATGAAGCCTTGGGTCGTTGCCCGTGGTGCTAGTGGACGCTTGCCACCGGTTGGTTTTCCAAAAAATAATCGGTTTTCATAACGATTAGAGGCTGTTTTTTAATTAAAAATTTATATTTGTCCGTTATGGCTCTTTTTATAAGTTTTTCACATAACAGTATAATATTTTTTTCTTTGTTTTGGGATGCTTTCACTTATAATATTAATATAGCGTAATAATAATGGCGCATAGAGTATTAAGATAAATTAACATTCTTATTTGCGGCCTTCACTTTTTATTTATTATTATTGCTTAACGGGTGGATTAGGGGCCGCTGGAAAATCAATTATGCCAGATCATATATTACAAACGACCGGTGTAATGAATGGCAGTGCCCGTCATTTTGATGAAGCTCTCGACAATTGGCAGCAGAGCTATCTTAGTGCCATGCCTTTTCCAGCGGCGCTTATTACCTTCAATAATAAAAAACCGATTGTACTTTTCTGTAATCAACTTTTTACGGATATCGCTAGCGAACCCAAGGCTGCTAATCTGTCGCCTTGGGAAGGCGATACCAGCGTCAATCTGCATCCTGAATTGGTGGCTGCGCTTAAATATGCGCCGGTCTCCCAAGACAAGCCTTATCAATTTGACTGGATGCCCCCTGGCAGCCAGAAAAGACGCTGTTACAAAATAACCGTCACCATGATGCCATGCCAAACACATGGTATGACCTGTTATTTGATGGTACCGGTCGATAATACGCAGGCGGCAGAGCTCCGTTCGACAATGCGGATGAAAATTCTGCGGGATAGTTTGACCGGCCTTCCTAATCGCATTGGTTTTTCACGTCTGTTGGATGATGTCATTGCCCTTGAAAAAGGGACCAAAGGCACAGCGGCAGTTGCTGTTATTGCAATCGATCTTATCCGTTTTAGTCGAATTAACGAAAGTATGGGGTCCGTTGTCGGCGATGAACTACTGGTTTCCGTTGCCAGACGCTTAGCTTCTGTTTTAAGGCCGGGGGATCGGCTGGGACGGATCGGCGGCGATCAATTTGGTATTTTGCTCTCGCTTAACCTCGGAACATCTGATGTTTGGCATGCGGCACGGCGTATCAAAGCGTTGATGTCGACACCTTTTAATCTTGCCAATCTGAAGGTGAAGGTTAACTGCGCCATCGGCTTTTCCCTGATGGATGAACGGATTGAGGTCTCTGAAGATTTACTCAGAGACGCTCAGATCGCGCTAAAACACGCAAAAGAAACCGATCATGTCGAAGTGTATAATGTTGGCGAAGCTAGCGTTTTACAAAAAAGATTCAGCCTTGAAACGGATCTTAGACGGGCAATCGAAAACGGCGACCTTCATCTGGTCTACCAACCGATATTGTCGCCTTATAATAAAAGAGTTGTCGGCTTCGAAGCTTTAGCACGTTGGAATCATGAGCAGCTAGGGCCTGTGTCTCCTGTCGAATTTATTCCAGTCGCCGAAGAATCTGGCCTTATTGTGCCGTTAGGTCGATGGGCATTAGAAAGTTCGGTACGCACTCAGCAACAATGGGACAAGCAAGTCGGATATACCCTGCCGATGAGGGTTGCGGTCAATGTTTCGGCATTACAGCTGATGCGTGATAATTTGATGCAGGTCATTACCGATATTAAAAATCAGACGGGAATGAATGGCGAGCGTCTGACATTGGAGCTAACAGAAAGTGCTTTGATGCGCTATCCTGAACAGAGTGTCAGCGTCATCAATACCATGCATGAATTGGGCATCAAAATTTCGATGGATGATTTTGGCACCGGTTATTCATCCTTGTCTTATCTCAAGACTTTCCCGATTGACCATCTAAAAATAGACCGCAGCTTTGTTGCCAATTTAGCCGAAGACAAAACTGCGGTCGCCATTACGCGTGCCATTATCAGCATGGCTTCAACGCTTTCGATCAAAACCATTGTCGAAGGCATTGAAACCTTGGAACAGAGAAAAATTATCATGGATTTGGGCTGTGATTATGCCCAAGGATTCTATTTTTCTCGTCCGCTACCCGCTGATGAAGCTATCGCTTTTTATCTGGCATCCAATAAAAACTAACGATTATTGGGCTTTTGCTTCGGCTATTGCGCTGTCGGCTTTTTCCTGCACCCAATCGCTGTTAGGGAATTCAGCATCGACCCATTGTTTTTGGACATTTTGAAGAACGGCCGCCACGACAGGCCCTGCGATTAAGCCTTTAGCGATCAGATCACCGCCTTTTAACGGAAAGACAGGGCGTTCCCACGCTTTCAAAGCGGCTATAGCAGTCTTGACCGTATCTTCATTTCTATCAGAGAGTAGGATACGCGCCATAGTAGCCTGTTTTCCAATAGCCCATGCCAGAACAAGCGGCTTCTCATCTTCTTGAGTGAGAAGGGCAATCAGATATTTTTTCTGTTCTTTTGAAAAGCGGAGCCTTTGCGCCAAAGAACGCGCAAGATCGGCTTCTTCAGGAAGCAATGCCGCCAATCGCATCAAGGCATCGCCGCCTGACACATCATAGGCTTTTTCTCGTTCCAGCAGGCGCTGCAAATGGTTGGCACCCTCGATCGTGATTTCTGGCAGGATTGGTTTAAAAATGCCGGATTCTATCATCAGGGTGATGACTGCCAAGGGATTAGGCAAAGCCAGAATTTTTAAAACTTCGCTGGCTATCCGTTCGCGGGATAATGCCATCAGATCATTGGCTCTTTTGATGCATGCCGCCAAGGCGGTGGCATCAGGCGTAGCCTGACCAAAGCGCGCATAAAAGCGGAAATAGCGGAGGATACGGAGATGATCTTCCGCAATACGCGTTTCAGGATTGCCAATAAAACGAACAGAATGCTTTTCCAGATCGGCTAATCCACCAAAATAGTCATGGATGCGACTGCTTTCTGCTTCGGCGTAAAGGGCATTAATCGTGAAATCGCGCCTTTTAGCGTCATCTTCCCAATTATCGCTATAGGCAATCGTTGCATGGCGACCATCGGTTGAGACATCCTGCCGTAGACTGGTAATCTCAACTGCACAGGAGGGGAGTAGCGCCGTGATGGTGCCATGCTCAATCCCCGTTGGAATCGCTTTAAAACCAGCTGATTTGATAAGATCGATTGTTTTTTCCGGATGATGACGGGTTGCGCAATCAATGTCATTGACTGGCAAGTTCAATAATGTGTCGCGCACGCAACCGCCAACAAAGCGGATCATCTCATCGCCACCCAACGATTTGATTAAATCGCTTAGACCATCCTGATGCCGCCATGCTTGATCGGGTAAAGAAACAGACATAACGATCAAACCTCTTTCGCGGTAACGGGCAGTATATCCGCTTCAACCATACCCGCCCGATCATGCAATCGCGAAGAGGTTAAGCGAGCAAGTAAACGCCGTCTTTCAACTGGGCCAGGCAGACGCCAATCAGCCGTTTCTTCATTAGAAAAGCCGAAAAAGCGATTATAATATTCAGGGTCTCCAATCAGCATAAACGCATCATGGCCTCTGATTTCGCTGTTATCGGCGACATCCAGACTATGTTGCACCAAAGTTTGACCGATACCATAGCCTTGGTAATCAGGATGCACCGCCACAGGCCCCAATAGAATCATCGGTAACTTTTTACCATTCAAGCAGGAAAGCCGGATAGGCCAGCATTGAATAACGCCTTGTAAGGCCTCCCCATCAACAGCCGCAAAAGAGAGATCAGGAATAGCGCTTACCCCTTCTCGTAAACGATAGGCGGTTCGGGTGTGGCGATTTTTACCAAAGCCGATATCCAATAAATCTTCTATCGTTTGTGAATCTATCTTGTTTAATGGGATAAGCGTTGTCACTCTTTCATATGCCTCGATTATAGGGAAAGAAAATAAATTTCTTTTTCAAAGACCTGCGCTTTTAAGATGCTTTTTTTTATTTCGGAATGATTCTCTGACTCTTTGTAAAAAAAAGATATGCAATGACGGTGTAATCAGAGATATTTATCCCCAAAGCAGAGGATCAACCTGTGGATAAAATTGGGGAAAAGCCCAAAAACATCATATTTTTAGGGCGTTTTCTTGACATGCCTAAATTTTAGGCAACTCTCTATAACTGACAATGAAATAGATAACTGCCAATCGAATGGCTCTCTTATGAAAGGGAAATATAAGATTCTTTATGGTCTGTTGGCTGCTATAACAATGCAACAATCAGTCTAGTGATAAGACAATTTCTGTATTTCGAGGTTATTATGAGTGATACTATATTCAGGCCTGAAACTGCCCGCGGGCTCATTCCCGATTATTTACAGCCCAAAAGCTATTCGCTTCATGTTGAAGATTTGTCGTTGATGGCCGCTATCGGATTTCACCATCATGAGCTGAATAAACGCCAGCGTATTTTGGTCAATCTGGATATTGAACTTGATAAAGCTGTGCTGCCTGTCAGCGATGATATCAATTCAGATTTTTGGAATTATGATTATATTCATCAGGCACTATCTGGCTTGGTTGAAGATCGGCATTTTAACCTGCAAGAAACCTTGGCGCAGGAAATCTATGACTTGATCGCAGCCCGCGCTCATGTGCGCCATATCCGGGTCTTTATCCGTAAGCCCGATGCTTATTCAGATTGCCAGTCTGTCGGGATCAGTCTTTCTAACTTCCCGAATTAAGTCATAAAAAATGCCGGCCTGTAAAACAGACCGGCATCTGGCATTTTTTGAACTGAAATTAGGCCTGTTTCAGATCCGCACGGCTGACACCTTCGCCGTCGAGATTCTTTGCCACAAATTCCCAGTTAATGATGTTGGACAGCACGTCTTTTGCATATTTCGGACGAGCGTTCCGATAATCGATGTAATAGGCATGTTCCCAAACATCGAGTGTCAGAAGGGGCTTCACATCCTTATGTGCGACGGGCGTATCGCCATCGTGATAAGAAGTAATAGCCAGCTTGCCATCTTTTAAAACAAGCCATGCCCAACCACTACCAAAATGGCCAACGGCTTCTGCTGCCAATTTTTCAAGCAACGCTTCGGTAGAACCAAAGCTTTCTTCGATCAAAGAAGCCAGCTTGCCACTTGGCTTCTGCCCTGCTTTGGCCAATCCAAGCCAAAAGAAGTTATGATTCCAAGCCTGTGCCGCATTGTTGAACAGACCTTTGTCTTTGGTCTCGACGGCTTTGTTGATCACTTCAACGAGGCTTAAGCCGGCAAGCTTCTTTTCATCAATCCAGCTATTCGTCTTATCGATATAAGATTTATGATGCTTGCCATGATGATATTCGAGCGTTTCTGCTGAGGTGAAGGGTTCCAGATCTTTTACGCCAAAGGGAAGGGCTGGTAATGCGAAAGCCATGATGTAATCTCCTAATTCCGTCAATATGGTCAAACCTATAATGAGAGAACGCAGCAACTATCAAAAAGTTACCATTTTAGCGAAATCGACCTTGGCATAGCCGATCCACCATAAAATCATTATATTTCAATATATTAAGCAACAAACAGCCTTATGATAATGAAAAGAAAAGAATGTTTTGTTTTTCAATAACAGTAATTAAATTATTTAAATTCTGAGATTTTTGCCGTTTTCTCGGTATCATCGCCACCAGAAAACAGGCCATGCCGCCGCAAAATATGCCGCAATTGATCATAGCTTAAATGTAAGGCTTTGGCGGTAGCTCGCTGATTATAGCGATGACGCTTCAAGGCCTGTTCAACACAATAACATTCATATTTCTGGCAAAGCGCCTTTAAGTCACCATCCTGTGCCGCTTTTATAGAGAAATCATCTGATAGCTTTGGCGTTTCCGCACTGACTATGTCGTTTTCAGGTTCCTTTTTCGTCATAGGACGCCATGGAGAGGCAAAGGGATTAAGAATAATTTCTTCGACCGCACGGTCGGGATCTCCCCAACGATAAAGGCTGCGTTCGATTACGTTGCGTAATTCTCTGATATTACCTGGCCATAGGTGATTTTCCAGAATATTCAGTGCGTTAGGTGCAAAACCGAGCCACTGTGTCCAGCCCAATTCTAAAGCCATATGCTGTCCAAAATATTCCGCTAATAAGCGAACATCTTCCAGCCGATAGCGTAACGGGGGCAGGGTAATCACCTCAAAGGAAAGACGATCCAATAAGTCAGACCTGAAGCGGCCATTTTTAGCGAGAGAAGGCAAATCTTCATTGGTTGCAGCGACAATACGGACATCGACTTTGATCGGGCGGGTCGCGCCGATGCGATTGACTTCTCCATATTCTACGGCGCGTAACAGCCTTTCTTGTGCTGATAAGGAAAGCGTTGCCAATTCATCAAGAAAAAGTGTGCCGCCTTCCGCCTGTTCGAAGCGGCCTGTTTTTGCCCGCGTTGCCCCAGTGAAAGCACCGACTTCATAGCCAAATAGTTCTGATTCTATAAGGTTTTCCGGTAAAGTGGCACAATTCAGTGTTACCAAAGGCGCTGACCAACGAGATGAGAGATGGTGCAATCTTTCCGCGATCAATTCTTTTCCGGTGCCGCGCTCTCCAATAACCAGCACGGGTCTATCCAAGCTAGCGGCCCGACTGGCTAATTCTACCGCATCCAAAAAAGCACTAGATTGCCCGATAACAAAAGATTTTTTATGCATTGCTAATTGTTAGGAAAATACACCACTATTTAGCAATAAATATATTGCACATTTTCCCTATAAAATTACATTATTTCTATAAGATATTGTTTTTAAATGAAAAAATAAAATTGGCACGGAGGGTGCTTAGATAAAGATCATCAAAGACACTCTATGATTAAAAGGTTATGCGAAAATGATTACTGTCCATAAAAACCGTCCTCTTCTGGTCAAAAGCGGCTGTGCAGCGGCGGCTTTATTATGGATGACCGCCGCACCGGCCTTTGCGATGACAGTTGATCATGATCTTGAAAAATGGACATCGACCGTCAACCATAATTTAAATCAGGCCATTCACGAAGATATCAATGATCAGGCCAACGACGGTGTACAGGTAAGCGTTCTTGGCCTGACTATTGATAAAGAAGGGCACCCACATGATATCCATATGGTTCATCCCACGGGTAATATGATTTTGGATCAGGAAGCCCTGCGGGTCGCAAAAGATGTTTATTATCCCCCATTGCCAAACAGCCTTCATAGCAAGGCGCAAAATATTCAAGTAAAATTACTTTTTGATTCAAATTTGCAAGAATTGGCGGATGTTAATCGGCAGGTCACTCGACAACTCAGAGAACAGAATAAGGATGTTGCAATCGAACTCGCCCAAGAACAGCTTGCCTTTAACGAAAACAAACCGGAGGTCTAAAATGGGTATATTTTCAAGAACCCGCGATATTATCGCTGCTAATGTTGTCGATATCCTCAATAAATCGGAAGATCCGGAAAAAATGATCCGGATGATTATTTTGGAGATGGAAGAAACCCTGATCGAAGTTCGGGCTTCTGCCGCCAAAACGATTGCCGATCAAAAAGAAATAGAACGCCAGATTGGACGTTTAAAAAAGATCGAAGCTAATTGGCTCGACAAGGCCGAATTAGCCTTGAGCAAAGGCCGCGAGGATTTGGCAAAAGCCGCCTTGGTCGAAAGACATAAAGCGAGCAGCCTCATCGAGGATTTGTCAGCAGAAGCTGAAAGCATGAATGAAGCCTTGAAAGCGTCAGAAGGCGACATCATCAAGCTTCAAAACAAGCTGAATGAAGCCCGCAGCCGTCAATCGATATTAGCCACCCGTTATGCAGGGGCAAAACAGCGTCTGAAAATGCGTGACCTGTATCAGGGTTCCCAGACCGAAGAGGCTTTTGCCCGTTTTGAAACCTTGGAACGTCGGGTGGATATCGCCGAAGGGCAAGCTGATGCCGCCGGCATTCGGGGCATGTCTTTGGAAGAAGAAATCGACAATCTTGGAAGTGACGACAAGATTGAACAGGAACTGGCCGAATTACGGAATCAGCTTCGTCATAAACAGGGGTAAATAATGGATTCGATTGCACCTATTGCGGTATGCTTCATTCTTTTCATCGGCGTGCCTTGGATATTTTTGCACTATATTACCCAGTGGAAAAAATCATCGGGCATCAGCGCAGCAGACGAGCATTTAATAGAAGAACTCTACGAAAGTGCTTGTAAGCTTGAAGAACGCTTGCAGACGATAGAGCGGATTATCGCGGCGGAAAAAGACTCCTCGGATAACAATATCAACCTTTCCAAATAAATTTTTTTATTCTTTCAGGAGGGTAAATTGGATTTTCGCCGCACCAAATTTTATCGTGATAAAGCCAATGGCAAGTTGCTTGGGGTTTGTTCTGGCCTTGCTGATTATCTCGGGATTGATGTCTCCCTTATAAGAGTTTTGATCATCGTCATGACCTTAATCGGGGGCTTTCCATGGACGATCATTGCCTATTTTGTGACTGTATGGCTGACCGAGGATAAGCCGCGGCAATTACAGGAAATGGATGGCGACGAAACCCGTTTTTGGCAAGGGGTTCGAACAAAGCCCAGCGTCAGTCTTCGTAATGTCAAAAGCCGCTTTCGTGACATTAATGTCCGCTTGGCAAAGGTAGAGACCTACATCACCAGCCAAGATCGACGGCTGTCGAAAGAAATAGACAATTTGCGTTAAGGCAAATTGCCCGATTGGGCATGAAGGGAGATAAAATGCACGGCATTCAATGGACAGCGGTTATCATCGTCGCTCTGGTCTTTGTAAGTGGTATTATAAAAACCATTTACCGGCATAAAGAAAAAACGGCCGTGAATAAGTTAAACGATATATCTTCTCAAAAAATGGAAGAAGAAATTCTTTCGATGAAAGACCGTATCGCCGTATTAGAACATATCGTGACCGACAATTATCAGAATTTCGCGCTTAATCAGGCTATTGAAGCTCTTGATCAGCCCGTTCCAAAATCAAAAAAGGAAAATATCAGTCCATTAGTTTAAATCAAGGCATTCCCTTTTTGATGTGTAAAATGTCACTATAGGGATAATTCTTGCTTTAAATCTGATTTATATTGCTATCCCCTCTGGCTCTTTGCCATAGATAGTGAACCGTTCCTCTGCTAATAAATGTTCTATTATGACGACACTCGCTGATATCGAAGAAGAATATGATTTCCTTGAAAGTGATGACCGCTACCGTTTGCTGATTGATCTCGGGCGGCATCTGGAAGAAATGCCGGACGCATTGAAAACAGATGCTACCAAGGTCAAAGGCTGCTCGGCTTCGGTCTGGGTCTATCCGACCACGAAAGAGGACGGTACGCTGCACTTTCTGGCCGATTCCAATGCTGCCATTACAAAAGGGATTATCTCCCTCGTTTTGCTGACAGTGCAGAATAAGAAACCAGAAGATATCATTAATACCGATATCGAAGCCTTGCTTGCGCCTTTTGATTTGAAAAACCAGCTTAGTTCCAATCGGACACAGGGAATTCCTAATATGATCGCCCTTATTCGAAGCACTGCGGAGCGCTATAAGTGATTTTATCTGCCCTTTTACTGGCATCTGCACCGGTTACCGTCACGAAAGTCGAACCGATACCGCTTGATAAAGAGACGGATAGAAGGAATGGCAAGGGGCAGGGTAAAGATAAAAACGGCTTTTTTATCGGTGATCAGCTAATTGCACCGGCAGATATTATTGATGCCCGTGCGTTACCCCAATTAAAAGGCAATCCTATCATCATGTTAACCTTGACCGGAGACGGCACAGAAAGGCTAACAGAGGCAACCGCTGGAAATGGTTTCAGCCAGATGATAGAAATCCGGTTTAAAGGGGCGGTTTTAAGCCAATTGGTATTAGGCAGCCCTATTCGGGATAATGTCCTGACTTTTTCGGTGCCGGTAACCTATCAAAAAGCACAGAGCATTGCCGCCGAGATATCGCAAAAACAGCCGTTACCAGAATCCACAGAATAGCCGTTTTTTACTGGATAGGATGAATAAGGATAATTTTGACGGGGCAGAATTAAAAACTGCCACGTTCTTCCCGATTGCGTAAAAGGTCAAAGGCCGCCTGAATGGCATGGAAATGCTTAACGGCTTTTTCATCATCCTGATTAAGGTCAGGATGCCATTTTTTGGCTAATTGCCGCCATTGAAGTTTTACCATCTCGAAATCGGCATCCGCATCCAGTTCCAGAACCCTAAGCGCCTCAAGAACTTCGTTAGAACGGCCATTTTCTGAACCTTCCCAACTATAATTAGTCGATGAATATCCGGCGGATTGTCTTTTTTCTTCAGCCTGACGTTTGGCGGCTTCTTCTTTTGATAGACCTGCAAAATAGTCCCAGCCGCGATTATATTCTACAATATGCTCTTCGCAAAAATACCAGCGATCAGGATTGTTTGGAGATTTTGGTGCGGGGAAATTACCTGGTTTATCGCAACCTTCGCGGTCACATATCCTTACTTTCTGGGCGGCGTGGTTAGCATCGCTGTAACCTCGCCAACGCGGAAAGCCCCAAGAGCTGGATTTTGTATATCGAGCCATAATTTATATATGCTGCCTAGTATGTAACATTACCCTCAACCGAAAAACCAGCCAAAGTCCAAAGGGCAAGAATATACTTTCTTTAGAAAAAAGAGGCAAATAACAAAGAAAACCAAGGTTTGTTATTTACCAGAAGGTCTATAAGCCGGGTTCTGTCCACCAGCAAAGCTGGATAGGCGACCATTCATCTAAAACCAGAATTACTTCTGGTCTTCAGCAACCAACCCGGATGACGGGGCGGAGCCAGCCCATATGCCATCCCTATTCGGTTTTGCTCCCGGTGGGGTTTACCTTGCCATCGCCGTTACCGGAAATGCGGTGCGCTCTTACCGCACCTTTTCACCCTTACTTTATTACCGAAGTAAAAAGCGGTTTGTTTTCTGTGGCACTTTCCCTGAGGTCACCCTCGCCGGATGTTATCCGGCACCGTTACTCCTTGGAGCCCGGACTTTCCTCCCGTATGTTATAAAAACATACCGGCGGCCGCCCGACCTTCTGGTGAAAAGCGTGATAACAAAAATCGCCCTAATGTCGAGGACTATTATACAATAACAGCCTTTAATTTAAAAACCGGCGTTTACTTATGAGGCAAACCAACAATCGCTCGGGCAACGGCTTCGGGATCAAAAGGACGTAAATCATCCATGCTTTCACCTACCCCGATGGCATGAATAGGCAGGCCATATTTTTCAGCCGCCGCTACCATGATACCACCTCGTGCGGTGCCATCAAGCTTGGTCATAATAATACCGGAAACGCCGGCAATTTCTTTAAAGACTTCAATCTGGGAAAGCGCATTCTGGCCATTGGTGGCATCTAGAACCAGAATAACATTATGGGGTGCTGCTGGATTAAGCCGTCCCAAAACCTTTCTGATTTTGGCTAATTCATCCATCAAGCCGCTTTTATTCTGAAGACGGCCAGCCGTATCGACAATCAAGGTATCCGTACCTTGCGCTGTGCCTTCTTTTACGCCTTGGAATACCAAGCTAGCCGCATCTGCCCCTTCGGCACCACTGATGATCGGGATTTCCAGTCTGTCTGCCCAAACTTTTAATTGTCCGATCGCGGCGGCTCTGAAAGTATCACCGGCAACCAGCATTACCTCGTAATCGAGTTCTTGGAACCAATGGGCAAGTTTGGCGATGGTGGTCGTTTTACCAGATCCATTGACACCAATGACCAAAACAACCTGCGGTCTGGGAAAAGCATCAATCTCAATGGGTTTGGCAACTGGTTCTAAAATTTTGGTTATTTCCTGTGCGACGACTTCTCGCACTTCCAATTCAGTCACGCCTTGCGGAAAACGTTCGGTAGCCAGCCGTTCTCTGATGCGTCCAGCCGTTCCGGGGCCAAGATCGCAAGCAATCAGCGTTTCTTCAATTTCGTCCAGTGTTTCGTCATCCAAGGCTGCTTTTAATGCAATGGAAGACAGATTTTCAGTTAACCGTTCAGATGTCCGTTTCAGACCAAAACCGATTTTTTTATACCAAGGTGTATCGCTCATAATTTTTTTCCGATCAGGCCATCTTTATCCGCAGCAGTAACCATCATTTCAACAATGCCGCTTTCCGCCACCGCTTCGTTTAAGCGAATAGGGGCAAATTGCGGTGTATGTCCACGGCCACCATCACCTTCCAAAAGCACAGACTGCCGACTACCGACCAGCGTTTTTAACCAAGCTTCTTGGCGGCTTTTGGCAGCTTCTCTTAACTTTTGGGCGCGTTCTTTGATTAAAGGCGTGTGCACCTGAGGCATCTTTGCCGCAGGTGTGCCTTGGCGCGGTGAGTAGGGGAAGATATGTCCAAAGACAATATCACAATCATCTATCATTCGCAGGGTATTGGCTGCCATCTCTTCATCTTCAGTCGGGAAACCCGCAATAATATCGGCACCGATGGCAATTTCTGGCCGCCGTTTCTTTAACCGTGAAACCAGCTCAACCGCTTGTTCCCGACTATGACGCCGCCGCATCCGCTTTAAAATAAGATTATCGCCCGCCTGTAAGGACAGATGGATATGCGGCATAATCCGTTCATCTTCGGTGATGAGTTCCATCAAAAGGGAATCAATCCCGTTAGGATCAAGCGAGGATAGGCGAAGCCTTTTTAGATTTCTCAGCTTTTTCAGCAGAAAAGCGACCAATTCCCCAAGATTGCTGGGTTTATCCAAATCATAACCATAAGAGGTCAGATCGACACCGGTTAAAACCAGTTCTTGATGCCCATCAGCAATAAGTTTGCGGGCGCAATCCAGAATATTATCAAAAGAGGCCGAACGATTGCGCCCCCGTCCTTGCGGGATAATGCAAAAGCTGCATTGATGATTACAGCCATTCTGAATTTCAAGGAAAGCGCGGCTATGCTCGCTGAAGGCCGCAATCAGATGAGGCGTCGTTTCTTTCAGGCTGTTGATATCGGTTACCTGTATCCGTGCATCATCGCCATTTTTAGAAAAATCAAAGGCCTCGACCTGATGTTTTTCAACATTGCCGATAACGCGCGAAACTTCGGGCATATCTGCAAAAATTTTCGGGTCAATTTGGGCGGCACATCCGGTAACAACAATACGGGCATCGGGTCTTTCACGGCTTGCCCGCCGGATAGCCTGACGCGTCTGTGCCACTGCGCGTGAGGTGACAGCACAGCTATTGATAACGATAAGATCCTGACTGCCGTCTTTATCCGTCAAGGCCTGCTTGATCGCTTCGCTTTCAGCAATGTTTAGACGACAACCTAAAGTAATAATATCCGGTGAACTCATGAGAAACTTGCCCAATCCGCTTCGCCTTTAAAAACATAGGTCGCAGGCCCCCGCATAATAACGTGACCATCGCTATTATCATCTAAAGTGAGCTGCCCTCCTGGAAGGTCGATTTTGGTTTTCCCAGAGACTAGTCGCCGTCTTTTGGCTGCAACAAAGGTCGCACAAGCACCGGTGCCACAGGCGCGCGTTAAACCTGCACCACGTTCCCATGTCCTCATCTTTAAATGGTTCTCGCCTATGACCATAACGATATTGACGTTGATCCGTTCGGGAAACAGGGGATCATGCTCAATAATATTGCCTAATCTTCCAAAATCGATTGCATCAACATCCTCGACCACAAAAACAACATGAGGGTTACCCATATTAACCGCAGAAGGTTCTTTTAAACCTTCCCATGCAACAGGCATTTTCAGCGTATCCATCGCATAGGCGAGGGGGATCTCATCCCATGCAAGTCGCGGCTTTCCCATATCAACACAAGCGCCTTCATCGGAAAGACGGGCATCGAGCAAACCGGCGGCGGTGCTGATGATAACATCTCGTTTCAAGAAAACAGGCACACAGCGCGTGGCATTACCACAGGCTTCTACTTCGGAACCGTCCGCATTCCATATTTCCATAGAAACATCGGCTTGATTTTGACCATTGCCTATAATGATAAGCTGGTCACAGCCTATGCCGGTATGACGATTGCTTAATGCTTGCGCTAACGCCGGATTCATCTGGACAGGGTTCTTACGGGCATCAAGAACAATAAAATCGTTACCAAGCCCATGCATTTTATGGAAAGAGAAAGTCATGTCGTCCCTCTAGCGGATTTTTCTTTTCGGGGGAATTCACTGACCGTTTTTTTCAATCAATTCACCCAATTTTTGTTTTAGCAAGGCGATTGTCGGCTTGTCATCGGGGCGCCTTTTTACTTTCGACCTTGCAGTGAACCATCTTTTACCAGAATTCTTTCATTATATCCTTGCCAAGAGAAGGTGTTCTGCATAGAAGGAAAAAAATTTTATATCAGGTCTTTACGCCGCACGCTGGTCAGCGAGTTTTCGCCCACCGGCGTATTTTGCGTTTTTAGATCAGAATAGATTTTGGTGTTTTGGCTTTAATATCAGGAAGGGATGGCGATGTTCGGCAGTCTTAGCGAGCGTTTAAGCGGTGTCTTTGATCGGCTGCGTGGCCGTGGCGCCCTGACCGAGGATGATGTCCGGCAAGCGATGCGCGAAGTCCGCATTGCCCTTTTGGAAGCGGATGTTGCCTTACCTGTTGTTCGGGATTTTGTGAATAAAATCACCGAAAAAGCTATCGGCCAAAATGTTTTAAAATCGGTAACGCCGGGTCAGCAAGTCGTTAAAATTGTTTATGATGCGCTGGTTGAAATGCTGGGTGCTGAAACCAGTGACCTTAATCTGGCGGTAAACCCACCAGCAGTGATCTTAATGGTCGGGTTACAGGGTTCGGGTAAAACAACCACTTCAGCCAAATTGGGTAAACAGCTTAAAGAAAAAGACCATAAAAAGGTTTTGATGGCATCTTTGGATGTCCATCGTCCGGCGGCGCAAGAGCAGCTGGCTACTTTAGGTACTCAGGCGGACGTTCCGACCTTGCCGATTATTGCGGGTCAACAGCCCGTCGAAATTGCGCAACGCGCTCTGACTTCTGCCCGTTTACAAGGCTATGATGTCGTCATTTTGGATACAGCCGGTCGTCTTCATATTGACCAGTTGTTGATGGATGAAATGAAGGCCGTTGCCGACAGCAGCAATCCAGCAGAAACACTGTTGGTTGTGGATGCGCTGGCTGGGCAAGATGCAGTCAATATCGCCAAAAGCTTTTCTGAACAGGTTGATCTGACAGGTGTCATTTTAACCCGTATGGATGGTGATGCCCGTGGTGGTGCCGCACTTTCGATGAGAGCGGTGACGGGTAAGCCGATTAAATTCGTCGGTACCAGTGAAAAGCTGGACGGGATTTCGCCTTTCCATCCTGATCGTGTTGCTAACCGCATTTTGGGCATGGGGGATATTATCTCTCTCGTCGAAAAAGCCAGCGAGACGATCGAGAAAGAAGACGCGGAAGCTTTGGCTGCCAAAATGGCCAAAGGGCGTTTCGATTTTAATGACCTGAAAAAACAATTCGGCCAAATGCGGCGTATGGGCGGTATGGGAGCTTTGGCTTCGATGCTTCCTGGGGTGAAACAAATCAAAAATGCTATGGCAAATGGTCAGGTCGATGATCGCATCCTGATCAAAATGGAAGCCATGATTGATTCCATGACCCCGAAAGAACGTATTCGGCCAGAATTGATCAATGCCAAGCGGAAAATCCGGATCGCCAAAGGTTCAGGCACAACGGTTCAGGAAATAAACCGTTTGCTGAAAATGCATCAGGAAATGTCCTCGGCAATGAAACGCCTTAAAAAGATGGGCGGTATCAAAGGTTTAATGAAGATGCTGGGCGGGGGGGCTGATGGTGGAGTACCACCGATGATGCCTCCCAGTGGTGGTATACCGGGGCTTCCCCCGGGTTTCGGCGGCTTCGGTCGTAAGTAAGTTATTTTAATTCTGTTTTGGTGAAAGGAAAATTAAATGTCAGTTTCTATTCGTCTTTCTCGTGGTGGTGCAAAACGCCGTCCGTTTTATCGTATCGTTATTGCGAACTCCCGCAGCCCGCGTGATGGTTCCTTTATCGAAAAAATCGGTAGCTATAACCCACAGCTGTCCAAAGATGACGAAAACCGCGTGATCGTTGATCTCGATCGTGCCCGTCATTGGTTGTCCGTTGGCGCACAGCCGACCGATCGCGTTGCTCGCTTCTTCGATGCTGCTGGCCTTCTGGAACGCAAAACCCGCAACAACCCGAACAAAGCTGTTCCGGGTGAAAAAGCTAAAGAACGCGCTGAAGAACGTGCTCAGAAAGCCGCTGAAGCTGCTGAAGCCGCCAAGGCTGCTACAGAAGTTGAAGCTGCTCCTGCTGCTGAAGAACCAGCGGTTGCAGACGACGCTTCCAAAACCGAAGAAGCTTAAGTCATGGTTGCCGCACCAGATCGCTTAATTACTCTCGCCGTTGTTACAGGGGCGCATGGTATAACAGGAGAGGTGCGGCTTAAGCCTTTCACCGAAGATGCGGCACAATTCAAAGCTTACGGCATTTTTAGTGCAAATGGCACATCTTTGACTCTGAAAAAACTGCGACCTGACCCAAAAGGCTGGGTCGCTCGTTTTTCAGAAATAACCGACCGAAATCAGGCGGAAGCTTTGCGCGGCACCAGCTTAACAGTGCCTCGTAAAGCTCTGCCAGATTTACCGGCCGATGAATATTATCATGTTGATTTAATCGGTCTGCCTTGCATTGACTCTTCAGGAAAGCCTGTTGGCATTTCTGTTGCAGTCGAAAATTATGGCGCAGGCGATATCATCGAAATTGAAAAAGCTGATCAAAAGCGTTTCATGGTGCCGGTTGTTCCAGCCGTAGACGTTCATGATGATCATCTTGTTATTGCGGCCGATTTCATCGAATGACCAAGCCTTTCTCTGCTTCTGTCTTAACGCTTTATCCAGAAATGTTTCCCGGGCCTTTGGGGCATAGCCTTGCAGGTCGCGCTTTGGAAAACGGTCTCTGGTCACTTGATACAGTTCCTATTCGCGATTTTGCCACTGATCGTCACCATACGGTTGATGATACGCCTGCGGGTGGTGGTGCCGGTATGGTTATGCGTCCTGACATTTTGGCGCGGGCGCTAGATCATAGCTGTGAAAAACATCCTGATCTTCCGATTTTGGCGATGACGCCGCGCGGTTATCCGCTAACACAGTCAAAAGTCAGATCGTTGTCCCAAGGGGCGGGCGCTATTATTATTTGTGGCCGTTTCGAAGGTATGGATGAACGTTTGTTTGAAGCCAGAGCTATAGAACCCGTTTCTGTGGGTGATTATATCCTTTCAGGCGGAGAAATGGCGGCTTTAACCCTGTTAGATGCTTGCATCCGGCTTATACCTGGCGTAATGGGCAAAATCACAAGTGGGGAAGACGAAAGCTTTGAAACAGGCTTGCTGGAATACCCACAATATACCCGTCCGGTTGAATGGGAAGGGTTATCGATTCCCGAAGTGTTACGATCTGGGAATCACGCGCATATCAAGGCATGGCGGCAAGCTATGTCTGAACGCGATACAAGGCTAAGGCGGCCGGACCTTTGGGAACGCTACAGGAGCGTTCAGGCTAGTCGCCCTCTGGCGCGTAACAAAAAAGACAGGAATGAAAAATGAATCTTATTCAGACTCTTGAAGCCGAACAGATCGCCAAATTACAAGAAAATAAGTCTATTCCTGATTTTCGCGCTGGTGATACTTTAAAAGTCGGTGTGCGCGTTGTTGAAGGCGAACGCATTCGTATTCAGTTCTACGAAGGTGTCTGCATCGCTCGCTCCAACAAAGCTATCGGTTCTTCTTTCACGGTGCGGAAAATTTCCTTCGGTGAAGGTGTGGAACGTGTATTCCCGATTTACTCACCGAATGTAGATTCAATCGAAGTTGTTCGTCGTGGTGTGGTTCGTCGCGCTAAACTTTACTATCTGCGTGGCCGTAGAGGTAAAGCTGCTCGTATCGCAGAACGTCGTGATACCCGCGCAAATAAAAAATAAGACCAAAAAACTTTTAAAGTTTTTTTTACAAAATAAGGGCATCGTTCTTCGGTGCCCTTATTTTTTTATTAACTTATATTTTACTTTTCTTATCTAAATATATTATAAAACATGAAGCGGTAATTTTTTAAGGAAGACTTTATGTCTAAAAAAAATATTCTACCGCAGGACGTTAACAATCTTCTAAAAGATATCAGCCAGCCTGATTTTTCTTATCGTGTATACGATAACCGCAACCCTGTAGAATGGCATAATTGGCCTCTTTTAGAAAAAGCTGCGGACTATATTGCTTGGAAGCACAAGCAAAACGTCAATATTTGAAGTAAATATTATTAAGTTGGTCTTAAAAAACCACGTTTTTTTTAAGAAAGTTTTTCTATGTTGGTGTTGTTTCATTCTTTCAAAGGGGGAGTGGGGGTCTCCACTGTTGCGGCCAATATCGCACTCTCACTTGCCCGCTTTCACCAGAAGGTGGCGATTGCAGATTTGACACGCCAACAATCCCTGAATTTTCATATCGGTATTCAAGAAGAAGATATTCCTTTCTTGTCCAGCGATAATATCGAAGAATTATATAATGCTTCGAAAGAGTTCGAAGAAGATGGTGGTATTGTGATTGCCGATATCGGAACAGAGATCGCTCATCATACCATACCGGAAGAGAATATCCTGAATATCTCTATTATCTCTCCGAATGCCGGATGTATGGCTCTTTTTCCCGAAGCTTTCGATAAAAAGCATTATTACATTATCAATAATGAGAATGAGCGCTATAATTTCTCACGGGCAGCATCACAGTTCGTGCAAGATATGGTTCAGGATAATTTGATTGGGATTATCCGTCAGGATGAAGCGGTCAATGAAGCTTTGGGCAAACTTCAGCCTTTAAATCTTTACCAACCTGAAAGCGCTGCTCTAAAAGATTTTAACCACTGCGCGCATCAACTTTTAAGAATGATCGGGATTAACACTTCGCTTCATGTGGGGGAGGTAGCCGATGCTTCGTAAAAGTCGCATAAAAATTAATAAGCTGCTTTCCGAAGCTAAATATATTTTGGAGCATGTGTGGGATTCATTCCTGCAATGGCCATTGGTTTTCCTGATTGCCGCTGCTGCAATTATGGTTATTTCGGTACCTTTGCCGTTATATTACCAGTGGGTCTATGGCGTGTTTTTCATGGGCTTGACGCTGCTTATTGATCGCAACCCAAGCCACTACGCTTCCATTGTTATCTGTCTTTCTTCTATTTTAACTTCGACCCGATACATCTTCTGGCGCATTACACAGACATTGCGTTTTGACCATATCATGGATGCAATTTTCGGTAGCATCCTGTTTATGGCTGAACTCTATGCCTGGGCGATCCTGATCTTGGGATTATTTCAAATTTTATGGCCGATGCAGCGTCCCGTTATCCCGCTGTCGGGGAAGGATGAAGATTTACCCACCATTGACGTTTTTATTCCGACTTTTAACGAAAGTATGGAAATCGTCAGGAATACCGTCTTTGCGGCAATGGGGATGGATTACCCAAAAGATCGCTTTAAAGTCTATCTTCTCGATGATGGTAATCGGGAAGAATTTCGTATTTTTGCCGAGCAAGCTGGCTGTAATTACCTAACCCGAACCGACAATTTGAATGCAAAGGCCGGTAACCTCAATGCCGCTTTGAAAAAGACATCGGGTGAGTTGGTCTGTATTTTTGACTGTGACCATGTGCCGACAAGGGCTTTTCTACAGCTAACCGTTGGATGGTTACAAAAAGAACCCAATCTGGCTTTGGTGCAGACTCCCCATTTCTTCTATTCTCCTGATCCTATCCAAAAAAATGTTCCGGGTGGTAGCGAATTGCCGGGGGATAATGAATTGTTCTACGGCACGGTGCAGCGCGGGAATGATTTATGGGATGCCACCTTCTTCTGTGGATCTTGCGCCATTCTTCGTCGCGCAGCCTTAGAAGAAAATGATGGATTTTCAGGCGAAACCGTGACCGAAGATGCTCATACCGCCTTAAGAATCCAACGACGTGGATGGGATACGGCCTATATCAATATCCGCCTTTCTGCCGGCCTCGCGACAGACACCTTACTTGCCCATATCAAGCAGCGTGCCCGCTGGGCGCGTGGTATGACCCAGATTTTGCGGGTTGATAATCCGCTATGGGGTAAAGGGCTGACGATTGCGCAACGGCTTTGCTATATGAATGCTTTGCTTCATTATCAATTTGCCTTGCCACGGGTCATCTTCCTGATCTCGCCCTTGGCGTTTATTCTATTCAATTCCAGTATTATTCACTCCTCGGCCGTCATGGTTTTTGCCTATGCCATTCCGCATCTTTTTATGTCGCTCTGGGCGCATGAAAGATTGAGTAGTGGGCGGAGACAACCTTTCTGGGGTGAAATCAACGAAACCCTGTTGGCGTTTCATCTGATCAAACCAACGCTCATCACTATTTTTAACCCGAAAAAAGGGAAGTTTAACGTCACGGATAAGGGCGAAAGAAGTGAAGATGATTATTTCGATCTTCGTTCCGTCCGTCCTCATCTGATAACGACCGCTTTCTTATTTCTGGGCTTGGTCGTCGGTACGATTAAGCTGATTTATGCCGATTATTTCCATATCCAGAGTTCAGTTCTGGTGCTCAACATCCTTTGGGCAAGCTTTAACTTCATTATTTTACTCGCATCCGTCGCTGTTGCGAATGAAAGCCGACAAGTCAGGAATACAGTCCGTTTTCCTTTCCAGATTCCTTTCTCAGCCTATTTCGATGACGGTCATGTTATTGATTCTGTAACAGATAACATCTCGTTAGGTGGGTTGGCATTTTCGTTACCCAAAAATTATGAACTGGCAGACAGGGACATTACCGAAATTTCTATGAAGGTAGATAATCGGTCTTTTGCTTTGCCTGTTAAAATCGTCAGCAGAAGCGGTGCTCTTGTCCGCCTGCAATTTGAAACGGCATCCATGTCAGAACAGAAAAAACTGGTCGCGGCATTGATGGGGCAGGCCGATGCATGGCAGCATTATGGCCCTGAGGAAAAACCCGTTTCCACCATCGCATCCATGAAACACATTCTTAAAATTATCTTTGGTCTGCTGCGTTACCGTCCCCAAAAACGGATCAACAAAAAAGCGGCGATTAAGAATGAGAAGGGGGCAGTACAGAAATGAAAAACGCAAAAAAAGCAACAGTAGCCAGCTTAATGCTTCTGACGCTATCGGGTGCTTCTTATAGCCAGATTGCTGGAGCAGCATCTGTCAAACGGACAGCGCGTGCTTCTGCCGATGTAACAGCTGCTGCTGTTGATACGCTTCCCGTACCAGCCACCGCCCATCAAGGCCGCCTGTCTTTTGAAAGTATTGGCGTAGGCCAGACTATTCATCTGGTCGGTGTAAACGGCGAAATGGGTATTCCTTTCGGTCTTAGAAATGACGAAACTGTCGCTAAGGCTAGCCTCAGACTAAGTGTCAGCTATTCTCCGGCTTTATTAAGTGACCTGAGCCATCTGATTATTCTGGTGAATAACGAAATTATCCGTTCCGTGCCGCTTTTGCGTGAGAATGCGAATGGTTTGGAAATCGTTATTCCTGTTGATCCCGCGATATTTCTGCCTGGTGAAAATCGGATCAATCTTCGTTTTATCGGCCATTATACCCGAGATTGTGAAGATCCTGTCCATAGCTCGTTATGGATGAATATCTCTAACAAGCGGTCATTCCTTGATCTCGAAATGGTTAAGACACCTCTTCAGGCTGATCTTGAACGTTTGCCTGCACCGTTTTTTGATCGTTTCGAAACGGGGCGGTTAAACTTACCCTTTATCTTCCGCGCTAATCCCAGTGAAGATATGCTGGAAGCAGCAGGCTATGTCGCTTCATGGATTGGTAGCTCTCGTGGTTTCAGAGGCGCTTCTTTCCAGCCTGTTACAGATGGTATTCCGGCTGGTAACGGCATTGTCTTTACAACAGGACGTAATCCAATCGCCGGATTAGGTGATGATCACATCACGGGCCCCACCATTGCGATTGTCAAAAACCCGAATGACGCAAGCAGCCAATTGCTTGTCGTTATGGGACGTAACGGAGAAGAGTTAAAACAAGCTGCCGCCGTATTGGCAACAAGAAGCGCGACTTTGGAAGGGCAACGGGTTGTTGTCGACGATGTTAAAATCCCTACCTACAAACCCTATGAAGCGCCTAAATGGATCAGAACCGATCGGCCGGTTAAATTATCCGAATTAATCCAGTCGCCACAGGATTTAATCGGTAACAGCATTATGCCAGGTCCCTTAGAAGTGAACTTCAAGTCGGCGCCTGACCTTTTCTTCTGGCCTTATTCAGGTCCAAGAATGGATGTCAAATATCGCTATCCTTATGGAAGCTGGCTTGATCGCAAACGATCACGATTGGATATCTCGCTTAACCAGCAATATGTTTCTACTTTGCCAATCGGTGAAAAAACATGGATCGATAGATTACTGGGACGTGACGGCGCGGTCGGCATCCGGAATCGTGGTAAACGCTCCATTCCGTCCTACACGCTTGCCCCAAGCAACTATCTCAGCTTCTTTTATGATTTACAGCTGGCTGATAAAGGGCGTTGTCAGGCTGTTTTACCGAATAATGTTCGCTCTTCAATTGACCCCGACAGTAGTATCAATCTGATGCATGCTCATCATTTGGCACGCTTGCCTGATTTGGGTCTATTTGCAGGGGCGGGTTATCCCTTCACTAGAATTGCCGATCTCGGCAACAGCACCATTCTAATGGAAGAGCATCCGACAGCAGGCGCTATTCAGGCCTATCTTGGTTTGATGGCACGCTTTAGTAGCTTTACTGGTGCGGCTGTGACGCGTGTTACGGTGCAAGAAGGCATTAACCCTGACCGCCTTAAAGGTCGGGATCTCCTGATCATTGGCGGCCCATCCTTGTCAGAAAACAACCTTCTGGAAAATGCGCCGGTGCGTTGGAATGGTCAGCATATGACCTTGAAAGAAAGGCCACTGGTCAGCCGCCTTTATAATTTCCTGCATATGACCAGCCCTGACGTTCCGACCTATCCTGATCAAGATGTCGCTGCGACGATTTCGTCTCCTGAATTTGAAGGCTTGATGGCATGGCGTTCACCTTTTGATAGAAGTCATGATGCGGTTGCTTTGCTTGCTGTAGATCAGAATAAATTACCTAATTTTGTCCAAGCTTTTGATAAAAAACAAAATGATGGGCAAATAAAAGGTGATCTCGCGCTTAATACTATAAACGGAATACGAAGCTTTCAGGTCGGATCATTATACTGGCGTGGTTCTGTTCCATTTTGGTTATGGATTGGTTACTGGATTAGTAACCATCCGTTAGTAATGATTGTGGTAACGTTATGCGTCGCGCTTCTGCTGGCTGTTCCAATCGGGACCCTTCTTAGAATTCAGCAAAAACGCCGGCTTAAGCATTCCTCCACAGCGGAGGTTTCAGAAAACGATGAGTCCGAAGAATGAAACGTATAACAGGCATTACCCTCGCTTCGTCCTTGGCTGGCGCCATGATGCTGGGTTCGCTTGCTGTTGACCCACTACCAGCAAGCGTAAGCAAGAACCCCACGACGGGTAAAAATGCAGGAGCTTCCAAAACCGGTGCAACCACCGGTAGCGGTAGCGCTATCCAGTTATTGCGTAATCAGGCTGTTTTCTGGAAAAATAGAGGCCGGAATGATCTCGCTGCCAATGCATGGCAGCGATTGCTGGAGATCGATCCTAACAATAAAATGGCTAAACAGGCCTTGCAGGAAACAACTTTTGTTCCGGCAGCACCTGAAAACGATAATTCTGCATCACTGCCGTCTTCATCGGCCAAAAGCAAAAACATTGTTACCGGTCAAGGTGGGCGTTCATTTCCAACAGGCTTAACGCCTTCTGCACGCGCAGGCAGAATACGTTTGGAAGGTTTTAATGCCTTTCAAAATAACCAGCTTGATCTTGCCGAACAGAGATTTAGACGCGCTTTAGCGCTTTATGCCCATGATAAAGACGCCTTGGGTGGTCTGGGTATTATCCGTTTAAAACAGCATCGTTATCCGGACGCGATCCGTTTTCTGGAAGAAGCCTCTTCGGATAAAGAAGGCTGGCGCTGGGCAAATGCGTTATCCTCTGCTCGTTTTTATGGTCGATTCGATGAAGCACAGGCGGCCAGTCGGTCAAACCAGCTTGACAAAGCTCAGTCCATTTTGGAGCAGTTACAAGGGCAACAAGGCGGCGACCAAACGGTTTCCAACGCTCTTTTGGCTGATATCTATGCGCGTCAGGGACAATACGACAAGGCAATGGCGCTTTATGACAAATTAGGTAGCTCCGCCGATGCTGTCACCGTAGCCCGCCTACGGAGTCAGGAAAACGGGATTAAAGCCAGAAAAGCGTTATCCCAAGGCGACTATGCCCATGCAGAGCAGTATTTCAGAACCGCTATTGTCAATGATATTGCCAATCCGTGGTTACGGCTCGATTATGCGCGTTTGTTATTAAAAGAAGGGCATCGCCCCGAAGCGGTCAGCTTGATCCGTCCGTTAGAAGATCAGGCTTCTTCGGAAGAAGCGATCTATGCGGCCAGTCTTTTTTGGCAGGAAATGGGCGATAACAGCCATGTTATCAATCTTGTCAATCGTATCCCTGATGATGCCCGCACGCCTCTGATGAATAAAATTGCAGAAGATGCGGATATCAACATTGCTTTGTCACGGGCAAAGCGGATGAGCCTGTATGGGCGGCGCGGGGATGCCATTGGCCTATTACGTTCTTTAGCCAATGATCCGAACCGTAATATTTCACAGCTTGGTTTGATTTCCGATAGCTTATTACAGCTTGGCGATGTCGAAGATGCGGCCTTTTTGGCAGAACACAGCCTGTCTTTGCCTTTGGGGGCGGCTAGTGACTATCAAGCCAGCCTGTCGGTTCTGATCCGCACGGGACATTATGACACGGCCAGCGATTTCATTAATCAGATCGCGCCTGAAATGTCTCGCCATGATCAAAATGGCTATAAAATGCTTAACCGCACTTTGGCGATTGCCCGCGCCGATATGATGCGACAGAAAAAGCTTTATATGCCTGCTTTTGATGTGCTGCATCAGGCATGGGAAGAAACCGATGGTGGGGATAATATTTTACCGGTTCTTGCCAGAATTTATCAGGATGCTGGCCTGAATGATAAGGCGCAGTCCCTTTATCATTACATGCTTTCAAACCATCCGCGGGATGCTTCTGCGCTTTTGAACAGCCTAACCATTGCCCAGCAACAGGGCAATGACGATCGGGCAGAGCAGGCTTTGCGTCGCCTGAAAAAAGTAGCCCCCGGTAACCCTTATGTTTATCTGGCATCTGCCCGTTTTGAAAAAAACAAAAGCGATGATGAACAGGCGTTAAAAGACCTCAAAAAAGCTCATCGCGTCTATCAAAGAATGTTACGTCAGGGACGGTCTGCTGATTTACCCTCTGATAATGCCGCGAGCGATGACAACACCGCGATTATTGTGGACGCACCGAACAAGCCACGTGGAGATTATAATCCTTTCGCGCTCAATGAAGAGGATTTTCGGCGGCTACAGACCCGTAGTGAAGTCGAAATGGCATCATCTGATAATGATGCCGAAATGAATCACGACGACTATCATTATAATCATGATGATTATGACGATGGTTTTGGGCAGTCTTCTTTCCGCTCATCCCGCTATAACAATAATAGCGGTAGCAATTCAGCCTATCAGAAGAAAGTAACAGCACCTGTTACGCAACAGGCCGCCGGCTTCTCCTCTCATCCTTTGTTCGCATCATCCGATGAAGATGATAACCGCAGTAACCGGATAGTAGAGAATACATCCAGCCGCCGCGTGTCTCATGCTGGGAAACAGGCTTCAGCCAATGCAGGTCGCAGCTATGGCGAGGAAACAGCACCTCGCTCCAATAGTAAGACACAGCCCGCGCAACCTTTATTGGTCAATAATTTTACCTCGACCCAAAATGCCTTACCTTTCCCGAACCAAACAACGGGCAGCCGTTCTTCTGGTAACGGGTTAGACAATCTCAATACCCGCGTATTTCCTGATCATAACCTTTCAAATGATTATGATGATGAAGATGACCGTCAGGAAAAAATCAAAAAAGATCTGGCTGAACAGAAGAAATTTGACAGCTGGAATATTTTTGCACCGGGTAGTGCGTTTGGTTCCAGCACCATGCTGGAAGCGCCTTCTTATACCAGTATAGCGGTTGCTGATCCGATCAATTATCCGGCGGCTGCGCGGTTACATGGTGGCAGCCATGATCCGTTATTGCGTGATATCAATGACGGTATTGATCATCTGTCTTTGAATACGGGCACTGTGTTAGAAGGCACGCCAGAATTTAGAGAACATTCCGGTCAGCAAGGCCTTAGCCGATTAAACGAATATGGCTTTAATGCCAAAGCATCAACCAATTTGGGCAGTCGCGTCAGAGGCTTTTTCTCTGTCACGCCTCTTTATCTGACCGCAGGCCAGCCTGATCAATATGGTGCACCTTATTTCGGTGGGAATCCGTTAAAATCAAATTCTAGCATTGCTGCTGGTGGAAAGGCTATGTTTGTTCCGATTAAAGATCAGTCAGCTTCAGGTGTAGCATTGGATGCGGGTATCAAAATCAAAGATATTCGCCTTGATATTGGTACCACGCCCATTGGCTTTAGAAAAACCAATATTCAGGGTGGTATCAGCTGGTCACCTTCTATTACCGACCATTTAAGCGGCCATATCTTCATGGAACGGCGTCCTGTTATGGACAGTCTGGTGGCTTATGCCGGAACACTCGATCCAGTAACTGGTCAGACATGGGGTTCTGTCATGAAAACCGGCGGCGGTGGCGGTTTATCCTATGATGTCAATGGCAGTGGCCTTTACGCCCAAGGAAATTATCGGGTTTATGATGGGACGAGAGTTCAGAAGAACCATGCTGTCGAAGCCAATGTGGGTGGTTATTATTCCCTCTTGAATAGCCAATCCGCCAATTTCAGCATTGGTGTTAACGTCAATTACCAACATTATTTGAATAACCAATATTTCTTTAGCTTTGGTCAAGGTGGTTATTTTAGTCCCAACCACTTTATCAGCGTAGCCTTCCCGCTTCGCTACACAGGAACCCTTGATCGTTGGAAGTTAAATGCGGAAATCGCCCCCGGTTATCAGGACTTCTATGAAAGAAGAAACTATATATTCGGGAATAGACATGACCAACAAAATCAGATGAACACATTTTATATGTTAAATAATGATCTGTCGAATATTTTTCCAGGACAGCATCATAGCGGGGCAGGGTATGAAGGCCGATTATCTGTTAGCTACAGATTAAGCCGTGCGGCCGTGTTGGGTGGCGAAATTCGGGCAACCACCTTTGGTCCTTACAGCGAATATCGCGAATTACTGTCGCTTCATTATTCACTGGATGCTGAAAAAAAGTGATCAAACCTAAATAAATCTATATTTTCTTCATTTATGAATGAATTTTTATTATAGATTATAGAATAGTTCATTTTATTCAGCTGCCTCAAAGGTAGCCGTCTTTAAAACCGGTCGGTATGAATGATCATTATTCCGGCCGGTTACATTATAAAAGGCTTCGAGAAAGAGGGGGATGCTCAGCCATGACCTATAGTCGTCGTTTTATCCTTTCTACGTTGGTAAGCGTCCCTTTGCTGGTGGCCTGTAGAAAAGGGAAGGCTCTGGAGCCAGATAACTGGACATTATTCCGTAACCGTTTTTTCCAAGATGGTCGTATTACCGATACTGGAAATGGTAATATCAGCCATAGTGAAGGACAGGGCTATGGCATGTTGCAGGCCGAAGCCGCCCATGACAAAGCCAGCTTTGATGCATTATGGAAATGGACAAAAACGCATTTGATGCGTGCCGACATGGCACTTTTTGCATGGCGTTATGATCCGTCGCAATCCAATCCAGTTTCAGACCAAAATAATGCAACGGATGGTGATATCCTGATTGCATGGGCCTTGCTGAGAGCAGAAAAACGCTGGCCGAAAAATGGTTATGGAGAGGATTCAGAAGCCATTAGAAAATCTATCGGAAAGAAACTGGTTCTTTCGGGTGGCGGTGAAACGATTCTTCTTCCTGGATTACAGGGCTTTACCGGAACAGATTTTGTTCTCCTTAATTTTTCCTATTACATATGGCCTGCGTTAAAAGCTTTTGATGAAGCCGATAAAGGCGCATGGCATAACGTTATTGAAAGCGGGAAAAAATTACTGGGACGGGCAAAGTTCGGCCTACCTCAACTGCCAACTGACTGGGTCGCTTTCAAGAATAACGGAAATCTGGAGCCCGCCGCTGACAAACAGCCTTATTTTGGCTTTGATGCCGTCAGAATACCGCTTTATCTGATATGGGGCGGCGAAGACGAACTAGCTGCGCCTTTTGCGATTTATTGGAATAGCTATCTTTCTCATAATCAACCGGTCCCGGCATGGGTCGATGTGAATACCCAATCGGTCGCCCCTTATCCTTTATCAAAAGGCGGTATGGCCATTCTTGATCTTGCGATGAATAAACCCGTTACGGCTAAAATCGCCGATCAGGATGACTATTATTCTTCGGCATTATTGGCACTTTCGGAAATTGCCTCCAAAGAAAGACCGCATAACCGCTAAATCTTTTATTGCCATCATCCCAATTCCTGAAAAATAGTATAGAATACTGTATCATTTTTTCACGAGGATTGGGCAAGGATGCGTTTATACCCCTTGATAGCGGCTATTTTTATAAGCGGGATGACGTTTCCGGCATTATCACAACTATCATCTGAACAAGCTGTGCCAACACAGGAGAAAACAGCAGCAGATTTGAATAGTCAGGAAGCCAATAGAGATTTCAAAAACTTTTTGGCTTCTATCCGTCCTCAAGCTTTGTCCAGCGGCGTCAATGCTCAGACATTTGACAGCATCGCTTCTGATTTAACGCCTAATCCACGGGTCATCCAATTAGATCGCAGCCAACCGGAATCCCCGACGGCCAATGCGACCATACCGCCTTTTGCGCCATATGCCGCCAGCCATGTGGATGCCATAAGAATTGCTAATGGTCGCAAGAAATATCAGGCATTACAAAATAGTCTTGCCTCTATCTCAAGAGAGACAGGCGTTCCGGCTGGAATAATGCTGTCTATTTATGGTCATGAAAGTGGATATGGCCAATTTTCAGGCAATTTTGATCTGTTAAGATCGCTTGCGACTTTGGCCTATGATGGCCGGCGGCGGGATCTATTTGTCCAAGAATATATTGCAGCCTTGAAAATCATTGATTCTGGCATTGATCGCAGCCTGTTAAAAGGGAGCTGGGCTGGTGCAACCGGCTCACCCCAATTTTTGCCCAGCGTTTATTTACGGGTCGCGGTCGATGGTGATCATGATGGTAAAAAAGACATCTGGTCAAATGAGGTTGATGCTTTGGCCTCAATCGGTAACTATTTAAAAACAGCGGGTTGGCAGCCCAATGTTCCATGGGGCATGGCGGTTAAAGTGCCCGATAGCCTTGATCGCGATATGATAAGATCAGTAACGCCTGCGCAAAAATGTCCGCGCGTTTATGCAAGGTTAAGTCGATGGCAGCCAATATCCGAATGGCGCAAATTAGGTCTTGTTTTCATGGGCAGCCATATGCCTGCTGAAAATGAATCCATGGCGTTGATAGAACCGGACGGGGCGGGGGCAACCGCATGGCTGGTCTCTGCCAACTACCGCGCTATTCTTGATTATAATTGTTCCAATTTTTATGCTTTATCTGTGGGATTACTGGCCGATGCGATCACAGACTAATTTTCGCTTTTCTCTTCGTTCGTGGAGTGTTCTTTTACCCCTGTTTGTGGCAGCCTGCGCGGGGCCTCAAACTCATCACTATAGCCATAACAGTCATACCGCTCGTACTCCGGCAACCAACCGGCCTTATAATGTTGGCGGCGTGACTTATTTTCCAAAGGATGATCCTTCTTATAACGAAGTCGGTTATGCCTCTTGGTATGGTGACGATTTCGCTGGACATCCGACCGCAATCGGGGAAAAATTTTCACCTAATGCTATCAGCGCCGCTCATAAGACATTGCCGCTGCCCTGTTACGTTGAAGTAACCAATCTTGAAACCGGTCGTAGACTGGTTGTCAGGGTGAATGATCGGGGGCCTTTTGTTCAAGGCCGAATTATCGATCTTTCAAGGGGCGCTGCCCGTGCTTTGGGGATTGAAAAGAAAGGCACAGCTAGGGTTCGTGTCAAGCGTCTCTAGTTTTGTATTGTTATTAACGGCTACAAGTTTATCAAGATAACTAATCTTAGTGACCATGCCTTTTTATATTGGTGATTCAATGAAGCCAGTTTTACTCTTTTCCGCATCTGTTGCCGTGTGGTTTACGACGGCTGCCGCTCATGCAGCAGCACCGCCTTTTGAAACGATTGCACCTATCGCCTATATGAAAGACCTTTCTTCGGGTGCGGTGCTTTATTCCAAAGATGCCGATCGTCGGATGCCGCCAGCCTCAATGGCTAAAATGATGACTGTCTATGTGGCCTTTGATCTCATCAAAAAAGGGCAACTTAAATTAGATCAGCCGATCACGGTGCAACCGGAAACTTGGAAAAAATGGCACGGCCCTTCCGCTGGGTCGACGATGTTTCTGTCTCCCAACGAACAGGTCAGTGCGGCCAATCTTTTGCATGGCATTGTAACGCTTTCCGGTAATGATGCCTGTGTGGTTCTGTCCGAAGGTATTGCCGGAACAGAGCAGGCCTTTGTTGCTTTGATGAATGAAAAAGCCCAGAAAATTGGTCTAAGTAATTCCCATTTCGGCACGGCTAATGGTTGGCCGGACGGCGGCGCGACCTATGTCACAGCGCATGATCTCGAAACACTGGCGGAAGCCACTATTCACGACTTTCCTGATTTCTATCGCCAATTTTATGGTCAGCGCGAATTCACATGGGGTAAGACCATGGGGGCTGGTAAAGATATTACCCAGTCCAATCGTGATCCGTTATTAGGTGTTGTTGAAGGCGCAGACGGGTTGAAAACTGGACATACTGATGAAGCAGGTTTTGGCTTCACCGGATCCGCTGAACAAAAGGGGCGGCGGCTGGTTATGGTCATGGCTGGCTTGCCTTCTAATGGTGCCCGCCGTGAACAGTCTATTGCCTTTATGAATTGGGGTTTTAGAGCTTGGAAATCGAAACCCGTTGTTAGAAAAGGTGTTCGTGTCCAAACCGCAGAAGTGCAGGGCGGTAGCTCTTCTTCTGTTGGTTTAGTTGCACCACGCGATCTGGCGGTTACTTTGCCGATTACGGCTTCTGACCAGATGAAAGTAAAAGTTATTTATCAAGGCCCCATCAAGGCCCCTATTGCCGAAGGTCAGCATATTGCCGATCTGGTTGTAATTACGTCTGATACACCACCACAGGTAACGCCTTTAGTCGCCGAGAAAACGGTAGAAAAAGCCGGATTCTTTGGTCGCATCGGTGAAGGTGTAAGGTGGCTCCTGGGGCGATTGTGATACAAAAAACGGGATATTTCATCAGTCTAGAAGGCGGAGAAGGGGTCGGAAAATCCACTCAACTGCGCCTTTTAGCAGCCGCGATCGAAGAAAAGCTTCAAAAACCTGTTATCGAAACCAGAGAACCCGGTGGCTGTCCGGGTGGGAACGCGATCCGTCATCTTTTACTGGAAGGCGACGTTCATCGTTGGACGAATGCGACCGAAGCGCTCTTATTCGCCGCAGCGCGGGCTGAACATGTTGCGCGTGTGATTAAACCGGCCTTGGAAACAGGGACATGGGTCGTTTGCGACCGTTTTATTGATAGTTCACTCGCCTATCAGGGTGATGCTGGCGGCCTTAGCCAAAAGGATATCCGTTGCCTTCACCAGATTGGCAGCCAATCTTTGTTCCCTGACCGGACATTTTTGTTAACGTTACCACGGGGTGAAGGCATTAAGCGTGCCCAAGAACGTGACAAGAATAAAGGCAACCGTTTTGAACAACGGACGGCTGACTATCATCAAAAGGTAAATGAAACCTTCTTGCAATTAGCGGCCAATGAACCGGAACGCTTTCGGGTTATTGATGCAAGCGGCAAACCAGAAGAAGTGCATCAGCGCCTTTTATCGGCTTTGGACGACCTTTTACCTTGATGTCTAAATTACTGGGTCACGATACAGCGATAAAGATTTTTCGTCATGCGGAAGAAAGCGGACGATTACATCATGCTTGGCTTCTAACGGGAGCAAAGGGCGTTGGGAAACGCTTCTTTGCAGACCAAGCGGCGGCTTGGTTGCTCGCCAATGCCGTTAATCCAGACGTCAAAAAAAATGTTGAGCCGCTCTCCCTTGATATTACAGGACATAACCCAACCCTGTCTTTGATAAAAGCAGGCAGCCATCCTGATTTATTGCGTCTGGAACGGTTATTCCGAGATTCCAAGGAGCAGGAACGCGCTCGCAATATTACGGTTGATCAAGTCAGAAGTATTCAAAAGCTGTTTTCAACGACACCGGCCTTATCCTTTCGGCGGGTTGTGATTATTGATTCCATTGATGATCTGGAACGGTCGGCGGCCAATGCGCTACTGAAAAATCTGGAAGAGCCACCGGCTGGCACGATCTTTTTTCTGATCAGCCATGCGGCCGGGCGGCTTTTACCCACCATTCGCTCCCGTTGTCACCTTTTACCTTTCCATTTATTGGAAGATAACCTTGTCGAACATATTCTAAAGCATAATCTTCCCGATATAAGCGATGAAGAATGCGCAAGTCTGGTAAAAATTAGTCAGGGTTCTCCTGGCTATGGTCTCAAATTTGCCGGTCTTGATATGGCTGAGTTAGATAATGCGATAGAAAATCTTGTCAAAACAGGCGATAGGGATTTTCTATTACGCAGCAAGCTGGCACAGAGTCTGTCTCTAAAGTCAGCACAAAGCCGTTACGAAGCTTTTCTGGAACGGGCTCCGACCCGCATCGCAGCCGAGGCTCATCACCTAAGGGGAGAAAAACTGGCACAAGCCATTCATTTATGGGAAAAAGCCCGCCAGCTTGGCAATGAAGCTGTGTCATTTTCTCTTGATCCACAGGCAACTGTTTTTACTCTGGCTGGATTTCTTGCCAGATTAGCCCCAACACACAAATAGATTTGGTAAATTTCGAGATGTCTCAACCTTTTTATATTACGACGGCTATCAGCTATCCCAACGGAAAGCCTCATATCGGCCACGCTTATGAAGCGATCGCTTCCGATGCGTTGGCGCGTTATCATCGCCTTGCCGGAGATGACGTCTATTTCCAGACTGGAACCGACGAACATGGCCTCAAAATGGCACAGGCTGCACGTAATCGTGATATAGAACCGATCACTCTAGCCGATGAAATGTCTTCACATTTCAAAGCGATGGATGATCTTTATAACATTTCCTATGATCGCTTCATCCGAACAACAGAAGCTGAACATCATAAAGCCAGCCAAGCTTTGTGGAAAACGTTGGCTGATGCCGGTCATATCTATCTGGGACGTTATGAAGGCTGGTATTCTGTCCGAGATGAAGCCTTCTATAAAGAAGAAGAGCTTATAACTGATTCAAACGGCCAGAAAGTTTCCCCTCAAGGAACGCCGGTTGAATGGAATGTCGAAGAAAGCTGGTTTTTCAAGCTTTCCGCCTTTCAAGATAAATTGCTGGCTTATTACGAAGAACATCCCGAATTTATCCAGCCAGAAGCCCGCCGTAACGAAGTCGTCAGCTTTGTTAAATCGGGTTTAGCCGATCTTTCTATCTCCAGAACTAGTTTTGATTGGGGTATTCCGGTTCCAGATTCCCCCGGTCACGTTATGTATGTCTGGATTGATGCGTTAACCAATTATCTGACTGGCGCGGGTTATCCCGATAACAAAGAACGTTTCGACCGTTATTGGCCAGCGGATATCCATATTATCGGTAAAGATATTATCCGTTTCCACGCGGTTTACTGGCCGGCTTTCTTGATGGCTGCCAATATTGCTTTACCAAAAACCGTCTTTGGACATGGTTTTCTTCTGAATAAGGGAGAAAAGATGTCTAAATCGGTTGGCAATGTCGTCGATCCCATCGACATGGCTGAGATTTATGGCGTTGATCAGCTCCGTTATTTTCTGTTGAGAGAAGTGACCTTTGGTCAGGATGGCAGCTATAGCCACGAAGCCATTGTGAACCGTGTGAATGCTGACCTTGCCAATGACTTTGGTAATTTAGCACAGCGCTCATTATCAATCATTGCCAAAAACGGTGCCAAGGTTCCCAGCCCAGAAACGACCCAAGCGGAAGATCAGGTGTTGATGGAAAAAATCGCCGGTATTCCGCATCAGGTAGCAACCGCAATGAACAACATTGCACCTAATCAGGCTTTGGAAGCTATCTGGCGCGGTGTAGCAGAAGCCAATCTTTATATTTCTGAACAAGCCCCTTGGACCGTCAGAAAAACAGATCCGGTTCGTGCCGATACCATTTTATATTGGACGATCGAAGCCGTACGCCAACTGGCTATTTTAAGCCATTGGGCAATGCCGACCAGCTGTGATGCTTTGCTTGATTTATTAGGGCAGGGGTCTGATCAACGCGACTTCCGCGCATTATCTGCACCGCTGGTACCGGGATTACCGCTTCCGAAACCGGCTGGCGTTTTTCCTCGTCTGGTTGATGAAGATAAGAACAAACCCGTAAAGGACAAAGCTTGATGCTGATTGATAGCCATTGCCATCTCAATTACCCCGGAATGCTGGAAAAACAGCCTGAAATTTTGCAGCGCGCCCGATCAGCAGGGGTAACCGGTATGGTCAATGTCGCGACCAAGGCGTCTGAATGGACTCCAATTATCGCTACAGCTGAGCGTGAAAAAGATGTCTGGGCAAGTGTCGGGATTCATCCCAATGAAGCCGCTTCCCATGAAAATATTACCAGTCAAAAGCTCATCGAAGCGGCAGCCCATCCTCGGGTTGTCGCTATCGGTGAAAGCGGGTTGGATTATTTTTATGGTGAAAATGACTTTGATCAACAGAAAGCCAGTTTTCGCGAACATATTATAGCTGCGCGTGAGACTGGATTGCCACTGATTGTTCATACCAGAGATGCCGAAGAAGATACCGCGAATATCATTGAAGAAGAAATGGCAAAAGCGCCATTTAAAGGTCTGATTCATTGTTTCACAGCCAGCCGTTCTTTGGCAGAACGGATGCTGAAGGTCGGATTTTATATTTCTATCTCTGGTATTATCACTTTCAGAAATGCCGAGGATCTGCGCGTCACTGTCAAAGATTTGCCGTTAGATCGATTGATGGTTGAAACAGATTCGCCTTTTCTGGCACCGGTGCCGCATCGTGGTAAAAAAGGTGAACCCGCTTTTGTTGCAGATACCGCGCATTTCTTAAGTGAAATGTTTGGTATGAACTACGAAGCTTTCACCGACATGACGAGCCGTAACTTCTTGAAATTATTTAATAAGGTGAAATTATGAGACTCCGTCTTCTCGGTTCTGGCACATCTTCAGGTGTGCCGATAATCGGGAATAACTGGGGAACATGCGACCCAAGCGAAGCTAAGAATAACAGAACGAGAGCTTCTTTGTATCTTGAGACAGATCAGATTAAAATTCTGATTGATACCTCTCCGGATATGAGGGCACAGCTTTTGAAAGCTGATATTTCGATGTTGAATGCGGTATTCTGGACGCATGATCATGCCGATCATTGTCACGGTATTGATGATTTACGCCCGATTTTTCACCGTCGTGGTGAACCTATTCCGGGCTTTGCTCGTTCAGAAACCTTATCTGGCCTTAAACAACGTTTTTCTTATGTTTTTGATGGATATGGTGACTACCGACCAACGGTCGATGCACATGTTTTGCCCGATCATCTGAAGCTTGGCGATATCGAAATATCCGTGGTTGATCAGCCTCATGCACGGGTATCCAGCGCAGGATTTTGTTTTAAACATAAAAATATACGCGTTGGATATGCGACTGATTTCAATGACATAACAGATGAAATGGCCAAGTTTTATCAAGGTGTTGACCTTTGGATTGTGGATACTTTGCGGGAAAGACCGCATCCATCACATCCGCATCTTGCCATGATTTTGGAATGGGCTGAAAAACTAAAGGTCAAAAGGGCGCTTACATGCCATATGGATAATTCAATGGATTATGCGACCTTATCCAAAAGTCTGCCTGACTATATGGACGTCGGATATGATGGTTGGACGATAGAGATCTAAGACAATTCAATAATCGGGCAGGGGGGTAACAACCCCTGTTCTTTTTTTGGAAAAGCCCCTTTCCAACTATCTTGTTATTTGAAGACAGCCTTCGGATAAAAGCAGCGGATAAAATTTCAGTTTTCCTTTTTTATTCACTCCATCGTTAAAAAAATTGGACGATAAAAGACAAGAAGAAATACAAGAAGAAATACAAAGGGAAGGCGTACAATTTATAGAGAAAAGGCAAAAACGGATTTTTTCCAAAAATATGATTTTTGAGCGTGTTTTTTAATAAAATCCGATCTTATTTAACATAATATATATTATCAGACTTATGGAAAGAGGCCTCCCTCATGGATAAAGACGCTTCAAAACAGAATTTCTCCTCTATTGATAAGCTGCGTCAAATCATGGCTCGCTTGCGTGATCCCGTTCACGGTTGCGAATGGGACGTTGCACAAAATTTTTCAAGCATTGCGCCTTTTGCTGTTGAAGAAGCCTATGAAGTTGTCGACGCTATCGAACAACAGGATATGGAAGAATTAAAAAACGAATTGGGTGATTTGCTGCTTCAGGTTGTTTTCCATTCTCAAATGGCTTCTGAAGAAAATTTGTTTACTTTTGATGATGTCGCTGATGCGATTTGTGAAAAGATGATCCGCCGTCATCCTCATGTCTTCAAGGATAATGATGCCGATACCACTTCGGCATATATCGCGGATAATTGGGAAAGAATTAAAGCCACAGAGCGTTCTAAGAAAAAATCGAATGATTCCGGCACTTTGGCTGGAATTGCTAAATCTTTGCCCGCATTGACGCGTGCCAGAAAAATTCAAGAGCGCGCCGCTAGAACCGGATTTGATTGGTCAGATACAGCTGGCCCAAGAGCTAAAATTGATGAAGAATTAGCCGAAGTTGATAATGCAACTGATCGCGAAAACCTGATTGAGGAAATTGGCGATGTTCTCTTTACGGTAACGACCTTTGCTAGACATCATGGGATTGATGCCGAGCAAGCCCTTAAAATATCCAATGAAAAATTCGAAAGTCGTTTCAAAACTATGGAGAATATAGCTGGTGGCGACATAAGCCCCCTATCTTTACCTGAAAAAGAAGATTTATGGATAGCTGCAAAAAAACATGAAAAATCAATGAAATCAGATAAATAAAGCTTTATTTTATTAAAAAATATCAAATATGCACATGATCTAGCTTTTTTTTTGAAAAAACTATCTGGTATTCAATATCCGTCTCAATACCCAATCTTTAATTGAGACGGATATAAACAGAAAAAATTATCTTTTGCCTAATTTTTAAGATTTCAAATAAGATGATTAGGCTTCCCTGCCCTTTATTTATCTAGGAAGGATGTCTTTGCTTTCTTTTGATTGGGGCGTTTTAGAAATGATTCCAATAAGAATTTCTATCACTTCTAAAACTGAGAAAAATGGCTGATTAATCTATTCAGCAAGATATGCTTTATCGTTTTCTTTTTACGGTCAATAAACAATATCCGCCTTCATAAACGATAAACAAAGTCATATATTGATATCCGCTCTTCTATTGGCTCTGCCAACCTCAAAATTGACAGAGCCTTTGCTGCGTTAAAAATAACAAATCATTATTTTAAAATTTTCGAAGCGACTTAACAGCTCATAATTTTTATTAAAAACAACTCATATCATATTGATAATAAATATTATTGTATCAAAGCGTAGGCATTGCCCTACCCTTGTTTCAATATGCTTCCTTATCTAACGGTGGCGAGTATTAGCAGGCCGTCCCCGCTTTTTTATCAATCGAGGATCAATGCCGCTGCGGCCTCGCCCACGACGCGACATTTTAACCGGCGGATCAGCCTCAGGCAGTTCAAACCTTAATGAACCGCCAATCGGATCGGCTTCTACCAAGCGTAAATCTATTCTTTGACCGATCTCATATCGGGTGCCACTATCCTGCCCTTCAAGGCTTTGAGTAGTCTCATCGTAACGGAAATATTCATGACCCAATGTTGAAACAGGCACCAGCCCGTCCCCACCCAATTCAGGCACAGTCGCAAAAAATCCGAATTCTCGAACGCCCGTAATTCTGGTGGGCATTATTTCCCCAATATATTGCGAAAAATAAGCCGCAATATAACGATCAACGGTTTCCCGTTCTGCTTCCATTGCCCGTCTTTCGGCATGGCTAATTTTTTCACCGATGACAGACATATTCTCGGCATCTTGCACCGGTAAAGCGCTAACCGCTGGAATATCATGGTTATCATGGGATGATTTAAGTTTGGGCTTGCCGCTTTCCAAATGATAGGCACTAACCAAAGCTCGATGCACTAATAAATCGGCATAACGTCTGATCGGGCTCGTGAAATGAGCATAGCTTCCCAAAGCTAGACCAAAATGCCCCATATTAGACGGTGAGTAATAAGCCTGCGTCTGGCTCCGTAAAATCTGTTCCATGATACGAGCGCGAGATTCTTCATCAACTTCTAAGCGCTCAATCAGATGATTGAAAACCTGCGGCTTAATCACCTGCCCTAACGCAAAAGCGATTGAAAAAGTCTTGAGATAATCTCTTAACGCAACCAGTTTTTCACGGCTAGGTGGTTCATGCACCCGATACATGACAGGCGCTTTTTTCGCCTCCAAGGCTTTTGCTGCCGCAATATTAGCTGCAATCATAAAATCTTCGATGAGCTGATGGGCATCCAATCTTTCACGCGTGGCGACAGATAGGATTTCACCTTTTCCACCCAAAATAACACGCCTTTCGGGTAAATCCAGACCTAAAGGCTGTCTGTTTTTACGGGCGTGATTCAACGATTCCCAGCAAGTCCATAGCGGCTTTAAGACTTTTTCAGTTAAAGAACTTTCTAGCTTGCCATCAATAGCAGCCTGCGCATCTTCATAGGAAATATTAGCGGCCAAGCGCACCTTTGCCCGCGTAAAGCGCCATGACTTTAATTTACCATCGGTGCCTATCACCAAATGACAAGCCAAGGCGGCCCTATCTACATTTTCTTTTAATGAGCAAACATCACCGGATAACCGTTCCGGTAACATTGGGATGACCTGATCAGGAAAATAAACACTATTGCCCCGTTTACGCGCCTCACGATCGAGAGAAGTTCCCGGACGGACGTAAAATGACACATCCGCAATAGCGACAACAGCCTGATATCCACCCTTATTATCGGGATTATCATCAGGAGCCGCCCAGACCGCATCATCGTGATCTCGGGCATCGGCAGGATCAATCGCAATAATCGGCAAATGAGTTAAATCTTCGCGATTACCTAAATCAAGATCAGCCGCAATTTCAGCGTCTTCTAAGACTTCCTGTGAGAAGTGATCCGGAATATTATATTTATGAATGGCAATCAGGCTAAAGCTTTTCGGTTGGAACGGATCGCCTAACCTTTTTGTTACCCGTGCCGTTATTCGTGGCTGGCGGCCTGCTTTTTCAGCTAGAACCAATTCACCTAATTCGGCATTACCCGCATCGGAAACAGGCCATGTTTTTTTCATTTTTTTATCAACAGGTTTCAGCCAAAGCTTGTCATCTTCGCGGCACAAAATCCCCAAAATGCCCGTTTCAGCAGGCTCAAGCGTTCTTAGAACAAAGGCGTGCCATTCGCCCTCGACCTGCTCTGTCCTGACAAGAACTCTATCACCTTCAGCAAGCGTTTTTTTCTTTTTCCGCTCGATAATTTTTACTTTGGGAACCGGTAGATGTTCAGCTTCCCATTTTTCGGGTTGGGCAAGCGTGAAACCGGTGCCATCACTATCAATGACTTTTAGGATAGTTACTTTTGGTAACCCACCCATCAAATGGAAAGCACGACCCGGTGAAGAGTCAATCAACCCTTCATCAGCCATATCCTTTAGCACAGCTTTCAAGGCAATTTTAGTTTGCCCTTTCAAGCCAAAGGCGCGCGCAATTTCCCGCTTGCCGACCGGCTGTGAAGACGATGAGATAAATTCAATAATCTGCTTCGTCGTCGGCAGGTCATTTTGGGGTTTTTGTTTTGATGAACGGGTCATAAGGGGGACTGTCAGGCCTTTTGCAAAAGAAAATTTTTAAGTTCAGACATCTTCATGGTAATCGAATGTCTATAAGGCTTCATCCCCCTTATGATAAAGGAGTTTAAAGTGAACTTTCAATCCATGATTTTAACTGGCTCTTGGGAGCGCCGCCTGTGCGGGTTGCCGCCACTTCACCATTTTTAAAAAGCAGCAAGGTCGGAATATTGCGAATGCCATAACGGCTGGCGGTTTCGATGTTGCTATCAACGTCGAGTTTGGCCAAGGTCATTTTACCGTCTAATTCGCCAGCAATTTCGGTCAAAGCCGGTGCAATCTGGCGGCAAGGTCCGCACCATTCAGCCCAGAAATCGACCACAACAGGAACATCTGATTTCAATACATCGGCTTCAAAGCTGGCATCGGTGACGTTGATAACACTCATTATAGTCGCTCCTGATGAGGATGTTAGTTTCTATATAGGTATGATCTAATAGGAATAACATTTCTTGCAATGGCGAAAATCCGATTACAATGTCAGATAATCTGATTGAATGTCAGCTTCGTCGATCTTTGAAAAATATTCATGAAGAAAGCTTTGCTCGAAAGAAACCAATTTAGGCCCGCTTGTATAAAGCAAAGATGCTTCGATGATGTAATCAGGAAAAATCTTTTCCAAGGCGACAACATAGGCCGCCATCTGTCTAAGATAGGCATCGCTGACCTGTTTTTCACTAGCTGGAACGCGTCGCCCTGTTTTAAAATCGACGATGTGAACCCGTTTTTGTTCTTTATCGATCCAGAGACGGTCAACGGTTCCCGAAATAACGTGGTCGCCGACTTGGGCTGCGATGGGCGCTTCGGCTAAAGATTTTTCGGAAAAGATATTCACAAAATCAGGATTGTTCATAACCGCGCAGGCATCTTTGGCGAGATTGTTCCGCAATAGGGGATCAGTAATGCCTGCCGTTTTAAGCCATCTTAGACCAGCGACTTCTCTTTGTTCCGGTGGTAGCATGGGTAAGCGTTCAAACAGAGCGTGTAATAAGGTTCCGCGCTTGGCTGCATTAAGAGATGCGCCATCAGGCGGTGGATTGGAAGTATTATCCCTGACTAAGTCCGAAGGCCTCAAGGGATAAACAGGTTTAGGCTCTTCCGGTATTTTGTTTTTAATCCATGCGGGCATCGCTTCTGAAGAAGCGGGCGGCTGATTGTCCGGCCTTTTTTGATCCAGCGTTTTTTGACCGGACACATGATAGACCGCTTTTTGTTGCCAAGTTGAATCTTCCTGCCACGCGATGCCTGTCATGCTCATGGCGCGGACAGCACAGGCATACCAGCTCTTTTCTGGCGGTTTGTTTTTGCTTTTGCTGCCCAGATGACCCGTGATGACAAGATATTCTTCGGCGCGGGTGGCGGCGACATAAAGCAGCCGCCAATGTTCCTGCAAATCTTTGGTCTTTTTCTTTGTGATGATGTCCGCAAAAGGAAGATAATTATCAGTGTCATTGGGCATCGGGATGGGAACAGAGGGGCTATTCTCATCCAGAGGCCATTCTATGATTTCTTTTTTGAAGCCGTTTGATTGCGTCGGATCGCGGGTGGCATCGGCAAGGATAACGACCGGCGCTTGTAGGCCTTTTGCACCATGCACAGTCATGATGCGGACGGTATTTTGTCGTACCGATGGGTCGCGTTTTATTTCGACATCGCCGCTGTCGAACCAATCCAAAAAACGCTGAAAAGACGGGGTAGTTTCGCTTTCCAACAGCAAAGCGGCGTTCAGCAATTCGTTAATGGGGTCGCGCGCCTCTTCACCGAGCCTTTCCAACAATTTTTGGCGGCCTTGTTCTTTGCCGCTGAGTAGCATTTCGAGGAAGCGATAAGGGGTAATAAAATCGGCTTTCGAGAGCCAATCGCGAATAACATCCCAAGTTTCTTTTTCGGCTTCACTTTTCCTTAAACGATCAAAAAGCGTTTCCTTAGGCGCTCTGTGGGCGGCGAGTTTATAAAGCCTGTCCTGATCCCAGCCGATCAAAGGCGAGACCAAAAGACAGGCCAAGGTTAAATCATCATCCGGCTGCAAAACAAAACGGATAGCGGATAACAGATCACAGACCGCCAAAGGGGTTGTCAATGTCAGACGGTCAAGGCCAGCTACCGGAATTTTTTGGGCATGAAGACAGCCAACGATCAGAGACGCTAAGCGCCCACGGTTCCGAACCAGAATGAGGATGTCGCGTGGTTGGACAGGCCGACCCAAAGCTTCGAGATAAAGAGGTTTTTTAGGATCGAGCCATGCTTCTATCTGGCGTGCCAGCCTGATAGCCAATTCCAATTCACCATTTTCAAGCTGATCTTCCCCCTCCCCGTTATTATCGGTCGAAGAGCTGTTATCGTCTTCCTCCTGATAATCGGAGATAGGTTGCAACAAGACGACAGCGCCGCCGAGGTGAGCCTTGGCCGATTGATGCGGTTGTAAGGCCTCTCGATCAATGCCGATGCCGCCGCAATGGGTTTCGATATCAGCGAGCATGTTATCAACCACCGTCAGAATAGGCGGTGTTGACCGGAAAGAGCGATTTAAAGACAGATCGAGGATTTCCCGCCCGCTGCCCTGTGATTTGTCCGAAAATTCGTCATGCGCCTGTATAAAGGCTTGGGGATCGGTGCCTTGGAAACCATAAATGGCCTGTTTAAAGTCACCAACCGCAAAAATACTGCGAGAGGATTCAACTGATTTTGCGCTATCACCCGAAAAGAAGTCTTCTGCCAAAGCTTTAATAATCGCCCACTGAAAACGATTCGTATCTTGAGCTTCATCAACCAGAATATGATCGGTTCTTCGGTCGAGTTTATAACGCACCCAATCCCCAATCCCTGGAATGAGGAGCAAGGTGATACTGGATTCGATCATATCGTTAAAATCGACCAAGCCTGCTTCTTTTTTAGATTCTTGCCATGCCTGACTATAGGCTTGTCCGGTGCGAAGAGCGGCTATAGCAAATTGCGCGAAATGAGAGCGTTCTTTCAAAGAAAGGATTCCATCAATGGAATCCTTAAGCGAGGTCATCCACTCTTTGTAACTAGGCGCTACTTTGAACAGACCTGCCTGTTTTTCTCTAATTTTTCCTGCTTTTGTGCAAGGCACAAGTTTAAGATTTTGAAGTAAAGAAACTCTCTCATGTGGAGAAGCGGCAACGAAAGACTGGATAATGGCCAGATTATCATCGGCTGTTTTTGTCCCCCATTTTTCATTGGCTTCTGCCATGTGGCGAAGAAGCTCAAAATCAAAATGATCGTCGTCGCAGGCCTCTTCAAGAATGTCTTGGATATTCGCAGAAGGTAAATCAAGCGCGTGTTTTACCTTGCTTTCAATGGCTTCACCCAAGCTATTCAGGGCAAGATGATGAAAGCGACATTGATAGATATAATCTTCTGCCCCCGGCTCTCCCAGCTTTTCAGCGAGCAAGATAATATCTTCTTCTTTAATCCGGCGGCTGGCGGGCGTGCTGTTATCCAATAATCCGGTTAGGGTTTTCTTGGCCTGAACCGCTTCTTCCCGTCCTTCAATTAGATGAAATCCCGGTATCAATCCGGCTTCGACAGGAAAAGCCGTTAGCAAAGATTGGCAAAAGCTATGAATAGTTTGTATCCGCAAGCCCCCCGGCGCATCCAGCACACGCGCAAAAAGGGTTCTGGCCAAGGCCAGCGTTTCGCGGTCATAGTGCGCCCCTAGCGCCTGTAATTCTTCCCTTAATTCATCATCGTTAAGTTGGATAACCCATCTTGCCAGACGTTGATTGATACGTTCCGACATTTCTGCCGCGCCTGCTTTGGTAAAAGTCAGGCAAAGAATACTTTCAGGCGCAGCCCTGTTTAAAAGAAGACGCAATACCCGTGCGGTCAGAACATGGGTTTTCCCCGTTCCGGCAGAAGCAGAGAGCCAGATATTGCCTTTGGGATCGGATGCCTGAAGCTGTTCTGCTTCTAACGGCATTAACCGCTGTGGATGAGCCATGGAACTGCCTTAATTCTGCGTCAATTTGGGTTGGGGATTACTGCGCCATTCATCGAAACGCATAAGCTGCGCATAATCGTCATACAGCTTTTTGCCCCGATGCGGGCGGGCTGTGAAAGGCGTGTTATGAAGCAAATAATGATCGGTTACAGCGATGAAGCGCTCTTCAGCCATATGGAGAATATCTTCTGGTAAAAGCGCCCTGCTGCCTTTCCCTAAGATAGAAACCGAATAACCCGCCTTTTTATTTTTGGGTTTTAGAGCCGTTGACCAATATTCGAATTCTTTCACTGCCCCTTTGATATCAGGGATACCGTTACGTTCGATCAGCAAGCCTAAGAGACCAAGCTGTAAGTTATCGCCACTTTTGACAGAAGCCGCCGTGGGGGGTGCACCCGTTTTATAGTCAACAATGGCAAAGGCACCGTCGCTAAGCTGGTCAATCCGGTCAACATAGCCATATAATTCGATACCGTTAATCAGGCAGCTTGCCTTTCGTTCGACATCGAGAATATGACGGCCTTCTTCTGCCATTTGACGGACTTCATTTTCAATCCAGTCTATGGCCTGCAATAACCGAGGGAGCCATAGAGTTTTCTGGATAAGATGAGCATTGATGCTTTCCAAAAAGGCCAATGTTCGGGGTCTTAAACGCCCGATGCGATGGTTATCGTCCTTTGCCCAGCTTTCAAGAATGCTGTGGATTAAGCTGCCCCGCCAAGCCGCCGTTGGTTCTGCATCGACGGGATCAAGTTTTCTCAATCTCAAGATATTGCTGGCATAATAGCTATAAGGGTCGGATTGCAGGCTATCAAAACGCGTAACAGCGATTTTTTGGGGTCGTTCATCAACCGGAGGATTGGGCATCGGCCTTTCTGCAGGCTTAAAGGCTTGCGGTTCGTCCAGCATTTTTGCCCAATAAGGAAGATAATCCGCCTTTTTGAGACCAGAGGCCATAGCTTCTAACCGTAACCAGAAACGGGAAGCCATAGTAGGCGCTCTGGCATCGCGTCTGGCGCGCGTAAGCAGGACTTTTTTAGCCCCTAAAACAGAAGAAAAGTCATGAGCTGCAATACCGATCCGCAATTCCAGCCCCGGCAAACCCAGTTCTGAACGGATTCGGGGCGCAAGCCAAGGATCGGCTTCTTTGATAGGAGGCCAGACCGTTTCATTAAGACCAGCCGCGATCATAAGATCAGCATGTTGCAAGCGGGCTTCGATCAAACCCCAGATAAAAATACGGGGATGGCCGTTTTTCATCGGTCTGACCGCTTGTTTATCCATTAATTGCCGCAAGACATGAGCAAAATCGGAAAAACGCATCGTTTCATTATGATCGACAGCCAGAGCTTCGATTTCAGCAACAAGATCAGCAGCGAGACGACCGGCGGCCTCTGCCCAGATTTCATCACCGGCAATAGCGTTCGCCGTTTCCCGTAAAATTCGGATAATATCGGTTAACGGCAAAACCGCCTGATATTGTTGATCCAAGGGGATAAAAGGCTGTTTGGTTTTTTCCCACCATTCGAGCAATTCGGGATTAGCCCGTCCTTTGGAAACGGCTTCGGTGATTTTTTCTGTAATGCCGGTCAGGCCATTTCTTAACAGGGGCCCTCGTAAGAGCTTATCCAGATCACGAATATGACCACGCCATAATTCACGTTCTTCACCAAAAGCCACCAAGGGATGTTTGGCGACAGCCAAAAAGCTGACTGCCGAGAAATGATCGGCGGCCAAAGAAACCAGATCGAGCAAGAGCAAACCCGGTGGAGTAAGCGATAAAGGCCGCCCTGCACTATCATCCGCATCAATACCGAAACGTTTTAATAAAGCGGAAACCCTGACGGCCAAAGCACGATCAGGCGTGACCAAGGCCGCCGTCTGACCTTTTTCTTCTACGGCTTGCCGTAAAGCCAAGGCGATGACCTGCGCTTCTTCTTCGGGATGTGCCGTTTCAATAACCGACAAATTGGGAAAAACGCGTTCTTTTTCGGGTAAGGATTGCCAGCGATTGGTATATCTGGCCGGAGCCATAAGATGATGAATGGCGAGATTGGCCGCCTGCCGAGAAGGGGCGTTCAGCGTATCAGGTTTATTGAGCGCGTCCCATTCAATCACTTCTTTCCGGTCAATGCCCATACGATCCAGCAATAATTTTAACTGGAATTGCGGATGACTTTCTAAAGAAGGTTGTTTGATACCCGTATCAGGGTTGCGTTCATGGGGCCCCAATAATTGCCATTCTTCGTCGGGCATGGTGGTATCAAGACCGGGGAAGACAATAAGCCCGTCATCCATTTCCGAAATAACCCGCAATAAGCGCGCCGAAACCGGTGATCCGGTAATAGCCCCAGCGGCAATAATCGGTTTTTCAACGGGAGGTTGTTGTTTCCATCTTTCGGTGAGGCGATCGAGCAGTTTGTTGCGACGATCCTGAATTTCGATCTGCCCCGTCTTTTTCAGTTCTTCCGGCCAATCTGTCAGAATAGATTCGAGCAGTTTTAGAGAGGCTTGCCAATGGCGTGCCAGTTCCTGTTCTGCCAAAGGATCAATTAACTGGGTTAGTCTGGCCGGATCAATTTCCGCCGCCATAAGCTGATCTAGCGTTAAGGCTAATTCTTCTGCCAGACGATGGGCTTCGGAAACGGAAATTGCCCGTCCCTGTTTTTTCATCGTTTTTTTGACAAGGCGCGTTAACCGGAAATGCCGTTCTAAAGGCGAAATAGCCGGAGGTAACGGATTTGTCAGGTCAACCGGATCAAGAAAAGCTCCCAAACGGTCATCCAACAAAGGATCACCGACCGGCACCATTCGGGGTAATAACAGGCCGGAAGATGACCGACGCACAAAGGCTTCTGTTATTGCCCGAATGGAACGGTTATTCGGAAGCAGGATCAATCCCTGTGCCAATGTCATGGGATCATAACGGCGGATGAGGCCGTCAACCAACGCATCGGCAAAAGACAGATGAAACGGAATCGTAAAGAGACGGGATTTTTCCGGCATAATAAATTAACCGCGTCTTAGAATGGTATCGGTTACCTTGACGGCTTTCGGTGTGCTGACATCGAACCAGATACCATCATGCACCAATCCGTAGAGACGGCCTTTTTTTATCGCCTGATCGCGGATGTATTTGCTGGGGAATGCCCCGTCTGGCGTGTTTTCCAAGAAGCGTTTGGAGATGATCTGGATGCCGCTAAAGACAAAAGGTGCCACCTTGCCTGGGATTTTGGGCTGGATTTGTCCGATGGCGTTCATATGGAAATCACCCTGCCCGTTATAGCAATCGGCATGGGATAATGGCACCAATAACAACAGTGCATCCATCTTTTCATCATCCCAATGACGGGTCAGAAGTTCGATAGAATTGGCAGTGCCGTCCAACCAGAAATTGTCGCTGCTGATAACCAGAAAAAGATCATCTTGAATAAGCGGTAAAGCTTTTTTAATGCCGCCGCCGGTTTCAAGAAGCGCATCTTCTTCACGGGAAATCTGAAGATCGAAGTCTTTGGCCGTATGACGCAAATGCGCTTCCAAAGGTTCGTTCATATAATGGGTGTTGACGACGATGCGGGTAATGCCGCTTTCTTTCAAATGATCAAGCGCATGATCAATCAAAGGCTTGCCACCCACTTCAACCAAAGGTTTTGGACGGGTTGCCGTCAGGGGGCGCATCCGCTTACCGAAACCGGCAGCCAGAATCATGGCGGTCTTGATCAAGCTTTGCGGCTTTTTGTTTTTGAAAGTTATCGTCTTACTCAAGCTTTTCATTCTGTTCTCCTGCCCCCTACCTATAAATGAAGATGTGCGGCTTCTAGCAAAGTAGAGACTATCGTAAAATCATTTCATCAATATTCGAGGGGTGGCCAACGATTTTCCCAATGGGAAGGTGCCTGCCATGTCAAACGGCGGCGATTATCTTCCAAAATATCAAGATGTAAGGCCAATCTGTCCGGCCATATCCTGTCTATGGATGTTCCCATCCTTTCTGGCCATTCAACCAACAAAGCACCATAGAAAACAAATTCGTCCAATCCCAATTCCTGAATGTCATCAGCATTGTCCAAACGGTATAAATCGACATGCGCAACCGGCACACTGACTTCGGGTGGTTCATAGGCAATCATCAAGGCAAAGCTGGGAGATGGGACTTCGTCTTGAAAGCCAAATTCCGTCAATAATCCCCGCGCCAGACTGGTTTTACCCGCGCCCAGATCGCCAGACAGCGTAATAATATCGCCTATTCCAAGAGATCGAGCCAGATAACGGCCTATCTCTTCCGTGGCGGCGGCATCTGCCAGAATTATTTCCTGTCTTATCATCTTTTTACTATCGGCTAAGAAGGCTACATATTTCTTACAAAGCGGGCACATGGCGCGGCAAGGTAATAATGAAATGCGTCTTCTGGTTATGGTTTGAATCAATATGGATTGATCCGCCATGCAAAGCAATGAAACGACGAATAAGGGGAATAGCGATGCTGCTACTTCCCTTTCCATCATGCACGGACTGGCCATATTCTGAAAAATGGTCGAATATCTGATTGGGCAATGCAGAATCACTCATGCCTTGCTGTGATGAAGGGATAATATCCCCATCATCAACAATCACAATCGCTATATGATCGGCCTCACCCGATGCTTTTAACAAAACGGTGCCGCCGCGTGGATTACGCGCCAAAGCAATCAACAACATATGGTTTATTGCCCGCGACAAGCGCTGCGGATCACTTTCAATGATGCCGAGATTGTCATCCAGCATCAATTCAAAATGAATGCCGAGTTCTTCTGCCCTTTTGGTCAGTGTTTTAGCCAGATTTTCAAGAAGCGGTTTAATTTCAACATTCTGTTGATCAAGCTCAAGATTACCGGATTCCAGTAAGGTCAAATCCAGAATATCATCAATCAGGGCGCTTAATCGGGAAACAGCGTCCAAAATAGCGGCGACATAGTCATTCGCCATTTGAGAAAGATCACCACAATAGCCCTGTGCCAGCATTTCGGCAAAACCGCTGATTGAGGTAAGTGGCGTCCGGAGTTCGTAGCTCATATTGGCAACGAAATCGGTTTTGAGGCGATCGGCGGCTTCTAAGGCTTCGTTCCGATCTCGAAGTGCACGCTCCATTCGCCAACTATCGGTGACATCCAACATTGTCAGAAGAATATTACCATCGGGCAATGGAATAGTTGAAAAATTGAAATGCTGCTGATCTGCAAAGGCGATGTGGCCGTGCTTGGGTTGCCGTTCAAGGGTCGTCGCACGAATGGCATCGCTAATATTGCTACTTTGTTTTTTATTTTCCAAACGGGAACGGGTTTGTTGTGCCAGTTCATCGGCACGCGGATGGGTGGATAAAAACTTTTCTTCCACCTGCCAGACATCGGTAAAACGGGTATTCCATAAATTGAGACGACCATCAGAAGCAAAAACCCCGATAGCTTCGAATAATTTGTCAAAGCTGGCTGTTCGAACGCGCAGCATAATGTCATGCGCCGAGGTTAATCGAACCTGTTCCGTTCTGTCTTCGAAGATAAGCAACAAACCACCATCAGGCGTCGGTTGCGTAATTACACGGAGATGAGAGCCATCCATCAACAGCCAATTTTCTTCGAGCGCATTGTTATGGGATAGAAACCATTGCCGCCTTTCGGCTTTCCATGCCGGAAAATCATGCGCCGCTGGTAATCGTCCGGCTTCCCGCATTCTTTCAAGAACCCGATCAAATTCGGGATGGTCAGTTAGCCATTCAGCCTTAAGTGCAAAAAGATGCTGGAAAGGCTGGTTCGCAAAGACAAGATTTTGTTCTGCGTTAAACTGTGCCACACCCGCAGAAAGCTGATCTAAGATATGGCGCTGTGCCTGCAAGAAGCGCCCCATTTCGGCTTTTGCTTCTTCTAAGGCTTCGACATCCAACGCATATCCGGCAACAGCGCCTGTCGGTAAAGCTATATCCGTCAACCGCATCATTCGCCGCATCCCTGAAAGGATTACCGGAGAAAGACGGCTTTGCATTTGGCCGGATTGTAGCGCTTTCTTTGCAAAAGAAATTGGGTTGTTTGAACCCTTCCCTTCGATCAATTCGATATTACGGGTAATGACATCACGCGCAGACGGACTTTCAACTGCGGTCACATAGGCTTGGTTCACCATCAACAGCTGTAATGCTGGATTTCGATACCATATAGGGAAAGGCATCACTTCAAAAAGCGAAGATAGCGCTTGTAAGGCTTGTCCTGATTGCGCCGCCTGATGTTCCAAAGCTGTTTTACTGTCTTCCTCTTGGGTAATGTCACTTATCCAGAGAATAATATTCCGAGCAGATTGCGGTAGAATTTGTCCGGATACATTGAAAATACGTTGGTCAGCGTTGTTGTGAACATGGCAAGAAAAAGCCCGTCCCGTACGTACCAATGTCAAAAGATTATCATCCAGAATTTTAGCCGAATCTGGAATGAGCCATGTTTTTAAAAAAGCATCCGGTGATTGCGGTATATCTTCTATGCCAAGATAAGCGGCAGTTTTGGGATTAAGAACGGCGATTTTATGCTGGCGGATGACAATGCCGTGCACCGACGCTGTATCGTAAATATTTTTTAAAGGATAATGGCGGCGGATAATCGCCTGCGCTTCTTTTGTTTTTTGTAACGCCACAATGAAAAGATAAAAAGCAATACCCCACAGAATAGCGAAAAAGAGTATCATCAACGCTATCGACATTCCGGAAAGATACAGGCTTTTTTCCATTGGTAACGATTTCTGCCATTTCAAAAAAATAATTGGAGGCAGACTATATCAGATATTCGGAAAGATTGCTTCTCGTGACAGAATACAAAAACAAGCCGCCTGTTATGGTTATCAGGATGCGGTTATAAAATTTTTGGGAATGGGCGCACGTTCAGGATAAAAATAAGCGCGATGTGATGGTGGGCCCGGCAGGAATCGAACCCGCAACCAAGCCGTTATGAGCGGCCGGCTCTACCGTTGAGCTACAGGCCCCACCTTCTAGGCAGCTCGATAGCCGAGCTTACCCCCTCCTGACAAGATAGTATCCATAATTTTTTTATTTTTTTCTAGGATACTTTTGTTTGAATAGCCTCGATCGGAAGCAAAATAACAAAGGCATCTGGCTTAATTTCAAGCTGTCCATTGATCGCCGAAGCCAGATTTCTGACCAAGCGCAGCGTAAAGCCTAGCCCTAAAACGGGGCTGTTTGGCCATTCACCCTGCAAATTGAAACCAGGATCAAGAAGTGCTTGTTCTTCATAGCCTTTTAAGGCGGATGGCCGTTTCACAATGAAACGAACGGCATTATCTTTCTGGTCAAGGCTGACTTCAATCTGTTCTTGCGATTCCATCAAGCCAACAACCGCTGCCAACAGGCGCGAGAAAATACGTTCAACTGCTACCGGATTGACGTTCAATAAGGGCAAACCCGTCGCAACTCGGAACAGAATATCACCATTATATTTATGAACGGCTTCTTGGTAATGGCTATGCAGAGCTGAAACAATCTTTGTTAAATGGGTTGCGCCTTCTGGCTCAGAAGGTTGATGAGACGCACTGTCATCGGCAGCCAGATTGAGATCATCAACCGCCTGCAATAAACGCTGTCCCTGACGAGTGATATCGGAAGCATAATAACGATACGCTTTTCCGACGGGCCCTAACATCTGATGCTCGATCATTTCCGCAAAGCCGACAATCGCATTCAGCGGGTTCCGTAATTCATGCATAAGTTGGCGCAGTGAATCGCGGTCGATTTCGAGAACGCTCGGCTGAGGCAGCGCTGCAGTAATGAAAGGCTGAGCGGTTTCTTCAATTCTTGGACGGCGAGCAATGCCCCGATAACCTGAAAAATGTCCGGTTTCGGGATCAAAATAAGCAGCTGCCGAAATGCGCCATTCCCCAGCCGCCGATCCGTTCCCCGGAATGGTCAGTCTGGCATGACGGATAGGCGCACGCCGTCCAAAGGCACCGACGGCTTGGCCATCTACTCCATAGCCATTCTGCAAAGCCGGGGTCGCAAGTGAAACACCAGCAAGAATATGGGAGGCGATACCTTTGACATAGATAACCACGCCATTTTTATCGGTTTCAAAATTGAATTGCTCTGCCCTTGCCTCCAAACTGCGGCGGAAAGCATCAATTCTGGCTAGCAGATGGCGAATCTGGGTTTCATCGCTTTCGTTGGTCTTGCCTTTTTTCTGCGACACAGCCGTTTTTGTCGGACTAGCCGCCGCTGCACGACGGGCTTTACCCATGGCAAACCATGCAAAATCTTTGTTGCGGTCGGCCGTGTCGTCATTCACCGGTGCAGAAGATCGTTCGCTTAATTTCTGCTCAAATTCAAAAATTTGCGCGGTATCCTCTTCGACTTTTGCTTCTTCAATTGGTGTTACCTGCGACTGCCAACGGTCAGAAAAAGGTGAGAAGCGCGGAATTTTGGTTTTCTTGGGTGCGTCTGATGAAATTTTCTCTTCAACGGCCACGGTGTCTGCCGTTTTCTCTGGCGAAGGAGCGATTGCATCAGTTGTCAGCGATTCAAGCGAAGTCGTAAATGGCTTGAAATAAGTCGGCGTTCTATATGCTTTATGGAGGACACCAGAACTAATGGTGTCAGCAAAAGACATATCTTTTTTCGAGACATTGTCGTTTCCAACAACGTCTTCCGAAAGCGGCTCATCGACAGTTTCGACTGATTCTTTTGATAAGGAAATAGGCGTCGATTTTTTCTCGAAAAGGCTCTTTCGATAATCCAAAGTTGTTTCTTCCTCTGGAATATCTGACTTTTCTTCCTGATTCGGGATGGCATCCGTTTTTCCGGTCAGGATAGCAGCGGCTGTGGATTTTTCTTCTTGCGTCACGGCGATCACGACCGCGTCTTTTGGCATATCCAAGACCGGACGATCATCGCCAAGGCTATCCAAAGCGCGTAAAACCAACGGATCAAGGTCATTCCGTTGGCGAAGAATATTTCTGACCGGCTGGCGCAATGCTGGTAAAATATCGATCCATTCCGAGACATTAAGCCGAACCGAACTGATAACAGGCATCGCGATAAGTGCGATATCACAAGCGAAATATTGCACCAATAAAGGCGGGATATGCCGTCCAGCCAAAGTTTCCGCCGTATCAATTCGGATATTGGTCGGCACTTCGCGCGTCAGATCCATTAAACGCTGATAGGCATTTTTTAATAGCCGAGGGTCATGTTGCCCCTTATCTTGAGCGATACAATCCACTAATTGCCGCCAGACAGCGATTTTTTCTGCTGCCGTATTGATGGGCTGATCCATGATTGTTTGGAGCATATCGTCGAAACGCACGCCTGATTCCCGATTTTTAATGAATACCTTGTTCATTATCGGTAAAGGCAAGTGGTTAACATATCGCTGACATTTGCCACATTCGGGAGATAAAACAGGAAAATATTAAAAAATATTTTTACATGGGGTAATTTGTTCTTTTTTTTCTAAGAACTGTTTTTTTTATCAGATTTTACCCCATTTAATTATCAATTCATCGAATTGAGGCTTTTTTTTACATAATCGTGCATAAGTGAAGTTGTATTTTTCGGCAATTTTATTATCTAGCCGGAAGATTAAATAGAAGGACTAAGTCCGTGACGGCTAATTACCCACTTGATTCAATCGATCGTCTTATTCTTGAGAATCTTCAAGATGATGGACGCATCACGAATGTTGACTTGGCGCGCAAAGCAGGATTGACAGCCCCCCCCTGTCTCCGTCGTGTACGCGCGCTCGAAGAAGCTGGCATTATTGAAGGTTACCATGCACAGCTTAATGCCAATGCCCTCGGCTATGGTATTATGGTTTTTGCTATGGTCAGCCTGAAAAGTCAGGCCGAAGATGACCTGCGCCAATTTGAAGAACATGTTGCTACTCTGCCGGAAGTGCGGGAATGCCACATGCTGAACGGAGAAATCGACTTCGTTCTGAAAATTGTCGCACATGATTTGCAGGCTTTCCAGCATTTGCTGACTTCTCAGCTGACATCTGCCCCCAATGTCACCAGCGTCAAAACCTCTCTGATCATTCGGACATCTAAAGATTTACCAGGTGTTCCGGTTGATACCAAAGAGTAATCCCCCACTCTTCCAGTTGGTTTGACCAAACAGAAGGGTGTATGCTCTTCTGTATACCCCCAAAGGCACTGGCGATCATGATCTATTCTGAAAATATTCAGCGGACGATCGGTTGCCGGTGTGCCTTCTTGGAAGTTACGACAGAATATCCGAACAGCGATTTCGCTGTTTTTTTTGTCACAAAAAAACGGGCTGAAAAACTTCAGCCCGTTTTTCTTTTCTCTTAATAAGGCAAAAAGCCATTAAGCCGCCGGAGTAGCAGCCGGTGCATCTGCATAGATTGCCCAGAATTGTGCAATCGGAGCACGGCTACCCTGAACTGTCGCAAGGGTGGCTTTCGCTGCATCCTTTTGTCCAGCTAAGGCCTGAGCCATACCCAAACGCAAGGTGGTCAGATCAGCATCAACGCCTGATTTTTCTTTGGCGATGTTAAAGAGGCTGATCGCCAAAGCGTAATCCCCAGCGCCCAAAGCCAAAGTGCCGTCGGTAAAGGCATCTTTACCCGTGGCAGCTTTGCTGTCACGAGCGAGCGCCTTTGCAAGATCAGCCTTTTCAGCAGCGACCTTCAAACGAGCCGTTGCCAGCCATTTGCTGACCGTTGTATCGGTTGCGCTAAGAACTTTCTTCTGGATACCTTCTTTCAGAACGCTTTCAGCCTCTGCCGGATAGCCGATATAAAGCGGCTGGGCGTAGGTCAGATATTCGCTTTCAGCACTCAAGGCACCAACAGCGCGCATTAACCGCAGAACATCAAGCGTGCCATCGCCATCCAATGTCCGGTTAAAGTCACGATAAATCTGTAAAGACGTGCGCCATGAATCATTGGAAGGATATGCCGAGACCCATTGCTGGCATAATTTGATCGTTTCAGGCTGAAGCTTGGCATTATAAGCCAAGGCAACACCGCGTTTTATCCATGTTTCAGGAATAGCCTGATTAGAGGCCTGCATTTTCTGAATGCCGGCTTCAAGGGCAGCAATAGCTTCAGCCGGTTTACCGAGCTTGACCTTGGCTTCGACCAGCATCGGATAAAGCTGAACATTGTTGGCATTTTCAATTTTGAAAGCCTGTTCAATGTCGAATTCAGTTTTCTTGAACTGATTGGCATCATAGGCCAGCTGGGACTGGTTGACGTAAAGCTGCCAAATCGTGTCCTGTGACATCCGCTGGCTGACTTTGCCACTGCCCAACATCAGATCGATGGACTGGTTTTGTAAGCTCTTGTCCTGCTTGGTGATCGACAGGTCATAACCCAAAGAACCGACAACATATTTATCATCATCGGTTGCGATGGCAGCTTTAGCAGCATCAAGCTTGGTCATCGCAGTGGCGATGTCATTGGCCTTGATTGCGACTTGGGCTTCACCTGCGGCAGTTCTGACGGCAGGCGTTAAGACATAGTCCTGACCGGGTTTTGCTGCCGGCTGAGCAGCCGCTTCGGCTTCATGTTTCTTGGCTGTAGCGGGCTGAATAGCTACAAGCGAGACTCCACCAAGGGCAAGCGTAAGCGTCATAGCTATTTTGGAAGCAAATTTCATTCGTTCAATCTCCCGGTAAATATTAACAGACCGATCGGATTTAAGGTTACCCTGTCAGAAACCAACCTGTAAATAACTATTGAGTTAGAGTATTCCGAAGAGCGTTATCCGCTCTGTCCAGATATATTTCTATTAATTGTTTTTACTAACCTATAATGACAGACATTGCAGATAGTTTATCGTTTTTTATACCCCGTTCGGCTGGTATCTTTTATACCCGTTTGCCAAGAATATTCTAACATATTGAAATTTTGTTAAAAATCATCATTTTTTTTACAATAAAAGATTCATACTGGAAAAATATGTCTATTGCCTTAAGGCATTCGCAAAACCGGCTGTGATCATAGCCGGTTGAAACGGATATCATGATGAATAAACGACCTCTTTTTTCCAAAAACGCTTTTACTATCTGGTTGATGATTGCTCTTATTGCCTTGGCTTTTAACCTTAGAAGCCCATTAACCGCCATTCCACCGATAGTGAATGAAATCAGGTCAGCTCTTCATATTAATGCGACGACAGCTGGATTATTAACAAGCATTCCCATTTTATGTTTCGGCATTCTGACGCCGCTCGCATCCTTTATTATTAATCGGACATCGTTAAAATTTTCTATTCTGATGACTCTTGGCGGATGCATTCTCGGCACGCTGATACGGGCATCAGGTAGTTTTGGTGGCTTGATAAGTGGCACGATTATTATCGGCATGGCATTGACGATCGGTAATATCGTTAGCTTGCTGATCATCGCCAAGGATTTTCCCCATAAATCCCATATTGTTACCGGACTTTATACATCGGCATTAAATATTGGCACGATGCTTAGTTCGGCTTTAACCGCACCGATGGCGCATTATTGGGGATGGCAAACGGCGCTGGCCTCTTGGGTTGATCTCGCTCTTTTGGCGTTAGTGTTATGGGTAGTCATCTTCTACGCAGAGAAGTCGATTGCCAGCCCTAGTAACGATACCCTGCCAAGCGACCAAGAAACCGCCAAAGCGACCGCCGATATTTTAAAAGGTGATAATAAAACCCATAATTTTTTCCATCGGCAACTTGTTCAAATATTGGTTATCTCTTTTGCCGCCCATTTATGCGTTTATTACGGGTTAACCGCATGGATCCCCAGCTTCCTTAGACAATCCAACCATATGACCTCCTCGCAAGCAGGTGCTGCCGCCGCCTTTTTTCAAATTTTGGCTTTATTGGGTTCATTCGGCATTCCTGTCTTAAGTCAGCGTTTTTCCTCTGCCTTTTTGCTCAGGGTGATCGGGCTTTGCTGGTTGGTAACGCCGGTCGGGTTATTATGGATGCCGTCTTTATGGCTATTTTGGCTGGTTCTGGGCGGCTTTGCCGCTGGTGGCGGATTCACAGTTATTTTTTCGACTGTTATCCAGTTTTCTCGTAATTTAGATGATAACCGCCGCATTTCCTCTGCGGTGCAGGGGGTCGGCTATATCTTTGCATCGGCTAGCCCCCTTCTCATCGGTTTTTTGCATCAATCATATGGGGACTGGCAATGGGCATTCTATTTTCTGTCGCTGGCTTCCCTGCCCTTATTCTGGACAGGGTTTCGGCTTAAAAAAGTAGAAAAATTTTATTCAAAAAAAGCCTGACGCGTTTAATCTTTGTCGATACCTGTTTTTAATCCGTTTTTGATAAGAACAGGCATATTGGCAAAACCGAAAAGCGCCGACAAAATCATAGCACCCCAAATTTTCAAAGACAGCCATGAATCAAAGCTGAAATGGGTTCTGATATATTCGTTCAGCAAGGCCATGACGAGGAAGAAGCCGCCCCAGTTAAGGGTTAAGATTAGCCATCCTTTTTCAGTTACACCCTCAAAAGCGTCTTCCATGATATATTTAAGCATAGGTTTTTTGAACAGGCGGCCACCCAACAACATGACGGCAAAAAAGCTGTAGATGATGGTCGGTTTAAGCTGAATAAAATGTGGATCATGGAACCAGATTGTCAGGCCGCCGAAAAACATAATCAGGACAAATGAAATCCATAAAGTCGGCGAAACCCGCCCCAGCTTATAGCGAGAAACCGCAATAGCCGCGACCATCGAAACCATAAAAACGATGGTTCCGATCAAGAATCCGGTCAGCTTATAAGCCAGAAAAAAGACAATAAGCGGTGCGTAATCAATCGCCATTTTCACAAAGGAAGGCGAAGCTGGACGCAGCTTTTTAGGGGAAGAAGGGTCGGTTTGTTTTTCCATATCGTTATATTGACGGGAAAAAAGGACAAAGGTCAATCGGGGAAAAGGCCGTTAAAAGAAAGCATTTTGAGATATTTTGATTCAAACTGCGAAGATAGTTTCACAGTAAGCAATAAAAACTTTCACTCTGACTTATAATTTATGTGAAACAGATTTGAATGTTCTTCGTTAGTTAAAGCAAAATGTAATTTTTGGCGGATCGCATAGCACCACGCCAAGGGGCTGCGTCGCTTGGAACATGATAGAGGTTTCTAATGTCTAATAATGGTAGACCTGATCGTATTATCGTCGTTGGTGGTGGTGCTGGTGGATTGCAGTTGGTGCGTTCTTTGGGTGAACGTTTCGGTAAAGAAGCCGAAGTCATCCTTGTTGACCGCAGCCCGACCCATGTCTGGAAGCCTTTGTTTCATGAAGTCGCAACCGGTGCGCTGGATGCCGATCTTGATGAAGTCAGCTATCGTTATCATGGAAAGCATTGGGGATATCATTATGTCCGTGGGACATTGGAAGATATCGACCGGAAAAACCATGAGATCATTCTCGAACCTTTGGTAGATGAAGAAGGCCATAAAATCAGCGATCAAGAGCGCTTGCGTTATGATTATCTGGTTTTGGCACTGGGTTCGGTTGCCAATGACTTTAATACCCCAGGTGTCAAAGAAAACTGCCTTTTCCTTGACAGCCGCGCTCAGGCTGACCGTTTCCGTGAGCATTTGTTTGATGCCTGCGCCAGTGCGTCCAGAACGATGATTGCACAGCCTGGTATGGAAAAGCCGGTCAGAGTGACCGTGATTGGTGCAGGCGCAACCGGCGTCGAATTATCAGCCGAATTATATAATACCGCCACGGAATTGGGCAATTTCGGTTTAGAAAAATTTGGTGCCAACTGCATGAAAGTGACGTTGGTTGAAGCTGCCCCCCGTATCCTGCCGCCGTTACCGGAATTCATGGCTGAAGATGCGCATACCGTTTTACAGCGGCTGGGTGTTGACATCAAAACCAACACGATGGTGGTTGAAGCTGGTGAAGGCTTTATCAAAACCAAAGATGGCCAAAAAATCGAAAGCGATATCCAGCTTTGGGCGGCTGGTGTGAAAGCACCTGACTTCTTGTCCAAGGTCGAAGGTCTTGAAGTGGCACGCAATAACCAGATTATTGTCAAACCAACCCTGCAAAGCACGACTGACGAACGTATTTTCGCCATGGGCGATTGCTGTTCTTGCAAATTGCCAGAAGCAGAACGTCCGGTGCCGCCGCGCGCACAGGCTGCGCATCAGATGGCCGATACCGTTTTGGAAAACGTTACCCGTCTCCGGAAGGGTGAGCCGCTTAAAGATTTTGTTTACCGCGATTATGGCACGCTGCTTTCTCTCAGCCGCTTTGCTGCCATTGGTGATTTAAGCCTGAGTGGTAAGAAGAATGTCGGTAAACGGGTCGTGAAAGGCCGTATCGCCCGCTTCTTCTATAACTCGCTTTATCGCTTGCACCTCTTGGCTATTCACGGATGGGTCAAAGGTTCAGCTATTCTGGCGGCGGCTATGGCGCACAGCATGTTACGTCCGAAGGTCAAACTCTACTAATCTTTGATTATTGATTTTTACTACTGCACCTTATTTCGGATGGGTTTTTTCTTTCGGAATAAGGTGTTTTTTTATTTTCTATTCCGGTAATTTGCCGCAGGCCTTTTGAAACGCCCCATCAGTTAAGGACAATCCGGCATGTCGGACAGCAGCCCCGCCCCTTCATGGGAGCAAATCACAGACTCTCTGCATCATTGCACCCGTTGTTCACTTTATAAGAATGCAACACAGGTTGTGTGCGGTGAAGGCTCTCATCATAGCCCTGTTATATTTGTCGGAGAGCAACCCGGCGATCAGGAAGATTTAGCGGGACGGCCTTTTGTAGGCCCTGCAGGGAAAGTTTTTGATGAGGTTATGGCCTCAATTGGCTGGCCAAGAGAAGAAATTTATCTCACCAATGCAGTTAAGCATTTCAAATTCTACCTACAGGGACAACGTCGTATTCATCAAACCCCAGCACCGGAAGAAGTTGAATGCTGCCGTATTTGGTTGCGGCATGAATGGCGTTTGTTAAAACCGCGTTTAACGGTCGCCTTGGGCGCGACTGCCGTTTTGGCTTTAACGGGAAAAAAACAGACTTTAGGCGCCTTGCGGGGGCGTATCCATAAATTAAAGGAAACGGCGCCTTTCGTTGCGACTTATCATCCTTCTTATATTTTGCGGCAACCTAACGAAGAAGGCCGCCAAAAAGCCTATCAGGCGATGCAGCAGGATTTAACCATGGCACGGGAATTCCTAAAGGCCGCGTCATAGAAGGCAGTTTTTGTTTTTTTAGAGGGTGTCGATATCTATCGCGCAAAAAAAAGAGCCTCAAAACGGCTCATCATACAATAGAATTATAAGGGATATTCTCTAAGAAGAGATGGTGCCCAGGAGAAGACTCGAACTTCCACGGCCTTAACGGCCACTGGCACCTGAAGCCAGCGCGTCTACCAATTCCACCACCTGGGCATTTGGGGTGTGGCGCGTCTTTAGTAGACATCTCTGGTATCTGTCAATCATTTATGTGAAAGCAGCATAAATTTTTTTATTTTTCTGGTCTCATCTTCAATATGGACAGCCTCATTTATGCATGACTCTTTGTTGACTATTATCCTGCTAGGTATTCTTGAGGGCGTAACCGAATTTATTCCGGTTTCCTCAACCGGACATCTTATTCTGGCAGAAAGGCTTTTGGGCGCGCATGGCGCAAATTCCGCCAGTTTTGATATTATTATCCAGCTAGGCGCTATTCTGGCCGTTATCGTTTTTTATTGGGAACGCTTCCTTGATATTGCCAAGGGCCTTTTTAACCAATCCGCCTCTTCATGGCATTTTGTCCGAAATATAATCTGCGGTTTTATTCCGACGGTTATTGTCGGGGCAATTGCCTATCATGCCGTTAAAGCCTTGCTTGAAAAACCCATGGTCGTCGCCGTTTCTTTATTCCTTGGCGGTATCGCGATGTTGATTATCGACCGAGAATCATCCCATCCTGAAAATACCTCGGTGCAATCTATTCCGGTTCACAAAGCGTTCTTGGTTGGTTTGGCACAATGTCTGGCCATGATTCCCGGTGTCAGCCGTTCTGGTGCGACAATCATGGGGGCTTTATGTCTTGGTATTGATCGAAAAACAGCGACTGAATACAGCTTTTTTCTTGCTATCCCTGTTATGCTGGCTGCCACCGCTAAAGAATTATGGGAACAACGCCATAACCTTCATATGGCAGATTTGGGCGAGATCAGTCTCGGTTTTGTCATATCTTTCGTGGTAGCCTTAATCGTCATTAAATTATTTTTGAAAATTGTTACTTGTCGCGGCTTTGCCCCCTTTGCATGGTATCGCATCATCATTGGTTTGGTGGCCTTCTTTTTCCTTTTGTTTAGTTAGTTCCGTTTCGGAACTAATATTCATTCTCAAAAAGCAAAAATAAAATATTCCGTCATTTTTTGAAAAAATAAGGACAGCATTGCTTTCCTATATGCATTTTTGTGCGTGACTTGCTGGGAAAAAATAATTATGTCGCTTGTCATGAAGGAAATTGATTATGGCGCAAAATAAAATGCTGTCCTTTGACCATCTGCAACAGGCTTATCCTGAGAAACGATCAGCACAGGAAAGAGACAAAGACTTTAAAGAAATTTATCAGTCTTTTTCAGACGAACAGGCTAGTTGTCAGGCCTCTCGTTGTTCTCAATGCGGTGTGCCTTATTGTTCAGCTTATTGTCCGCTACATAATAATATTCCCGACTGGCTGAAAATGACGGCAGAAGGCCGCTTGCGGGATGCCTATGCGCTTTCCAGCGCGACTTCGACCATGCCTGAAATTTGTGGCCGGATTTGTCCGCAAGATCGTCTTTGCGAAGGCAATTGCGTGATTGAAAATGCCGGACATGGTTCTGTTACCATCGGTTCGGTCGAAAAATATATTACGGATACCGCTTGGAAAGAAGGATGGGTCGAGGCGTTAAAGCCAGAAGCCGATCTTGGTCTTTCTATCGGCATCATTGGTTCAGGCCCTGCGGGTTTGACGGCTGCTGAAAAATTACGGCGGCAAGGCTATCAGGTACATGTTTATGATCGCCATGATCGCGCTGGTGGCCTTTTAACCTATGGTATCCCCGGATTTAAGCTGGAAAAAGAAATTGTCGCCCGCCGTGTCAAAAGACTGGCTGATGGTGGTGTTGTTTTCCACACTAATTTTCATGTTGGTAAAGATGCCAGCCTTGCAGAATTGCGCGAACAGCATGGTGCCATTTTAATCGCGACCGGCGTTTATAAAGCCCGTGAGCTGGCAACCCCCGGTAAAGAATTAAACGGTATTGTTGATGCGCTTGATTTCCTGATCAGCTCCAACCGCAAATCTTTTGGCGATAAAGTCGAAGCTTTCGATAATGGCACGCTTGACGCCCAGAATAAAAACGTCGTTGTGATCGGTGGTGGTGATACCGCGATGGATTGCGTCAGAACGGCTATCCGTCAGGGTGCTAAATCTGTCCGCTGTCTTTATCGGCGCGATCGGGTCAACATGCCGGGTTCTGCCCGTGAAGTGAAAAATGCAGAAGATGAAGGTGCAGAATTTGTCTGGTTATCGGCACCGGAATCCTTCATCGGGAAAGATCGTGTTGAAACCGTAAAAGTGCGCGGCATGCGCTTGGGGGCACCCGATTCATCCGGCCGCCGTTCGCCGGAACCTGACCCTGCCCGTCTGTTCGAGATGGATGCTGATCTTGTCATTTGCGCCTTGGGCTTCTCTCCAGAAGACCTGCCTACCCTATTCAACGCACCGGAATTGTCGGTCACGCCATGGGGAACGGTCGAAGCTGATCCTGAAACTTTACAGACCAGCATCGAAGGCGTCTTTGCCGCCGGTGATATCGTTCGCGGTGCCAGCCTTGTTGTCTGGGCTATTCGCGACGGTCTGGTCGCAAGCGAACAGATGCATGAATGGCTTTCAACCCGCCATCAGGAAAAACTGGCTCCTGTCGCCAAAACTAAGAAGAAAGCTGTTCCGGCCTAAGATACTGTTTTTTTGCGTCTCGATAGTCTTTTTCGGGGCGCAAATGAACTACACCGGATATAAAATGAACTTTAATAAGCGGCAGGTTAAGTCGCTTGGGAAAAGTAAGCCATGACCATAAAATCTTCTGCCGATTCTTTTGATGTCTTTGCCGAGCGCGAACGCCTCGCCAAAGAAGGTATGTATCGTCCTGAATTTGAAACGGATGCCTGTGGCGTCGGTTTGGTTGCTGCGACGGATGGTAAGGCTTCACGTCGGGTGGTCACGGCGGCGATTGATGCTTTAAAGGCAGTCTGGCATCGCGGCGCAGTCGATGCAGATGGCAAAACCGGTGATGGCGCCGGTATCCATGTCGATTTACCAGCCAGCTTCTTTGATGATGCGATTGCCCATGCGGGTCATGCACCTCTTCCAAACCGCTTGGCCGTCGGCATGGTCTTTTTGCCAAGAACCGATCTTTCAGCACAGGAAAACTGCCGCACGATCGTTGAATCAGAAATCATTGATTTCGGCTATAAGATCTATGGCTGGCGTCAAGTGCCGGTCGATATCTCGGTCATCGGCGAAAAAGCGATGCGGACGCGCCCTGAAATCGAACAGATCATGATTGCAGGCCCTCATCCAGATGAGATGAGTGCTGCTGAATTTGAAAAGAATCTCTATCTCATCCGCCGCCGGATCGAGAAAAAAGTTATCGCTGCCCAAATTAACGATTTTTACATCTGTTCGCTCTCATGTCGTTCGATCGTTTATAAAGGCCTGTTTTTGGCTGAGGCTCTGTCGATCTTCTATCCCGATCTTCAGGATGAACGCTTTGTCAGTCGCGTTGCGGTCTTCCATCAACGCTATTCAACCAATACTTTCCCGCAATGGTGGTTGGCACAGCCTTTCCGGATGTTGGCACATAACGGCGAAATCAATACCATTCGCGGTAACCGCAATTGGATGAAAAGCCATGAAATCAAAATGGCTAGCCTCGCCTTTGGTGAACATTCAGAAGACATTAAACCGCTTATCCCGGCAGGTGCATCGGATACCGCGGCATTAGATGCCGTTTTCGAAACGATTTGTCGCGCCGGTCGTAATGCACCTGCCGCAAAATTGATGCTGATCCCTGAAGCATGGCAGCAAAATCCTGATATGCCGGACACGCATCGGAATATGTATAGCTATCTGGCTTCGGTGATGGAGCCTTGGGATGGGCCTGCAGCTTTGGCCATTACCGATGGCTCATGGGCTGTCGCTGGTGTTGACCGCAATGCCCTTCGCCCGCTTCGCACCATCCGCACCAAAGACAATCTTCTGATCGTCGGCTCCGAAGCCGGTATGGTCGTTGTGCCAGAAAATAATGTCATCGCCAAAGGTCAGCTTGGCCCTGGGCAGATGATTGCGGTTAATCTGGATGAAGGACGTTTTTATGAAGATCGCCCGTTAAAAGATTTAATCGCCAACGAACGGCCTTATGGCGAATGGATTAAAGATTTCAAAAAGTTAAACGATCTTAATCTGAAAGCCTATGATCCGGTTATTCAGTATGATAGCGATGAACTGATTAAACGGCAGGTTTCTGCTGGTCTTACTTTGGAAGATATGGACCTTGTCCTCTCTCCGCAGGCTGAAACCGGTAAAGAAGCAATGGGGTCGATGGGTGATGATGCGCCTCTAGCGGTTCTGACTGAAAAGCCCCGCTTAACCAGCCATTTCTTCCGCCAGAATTTCAGTCAGGTAACGAACCCGCCAATCGATTCACTGCGTGAAACGCAGGTTATGGCGTTAACGACGCGTTTTGGTAACCTTGGCAACATCCTTGATACCGAAAGCAAACAAAAACAGATTTTAACGCTGGATACGCCTTATCTGAAAACCTCGGAATGGTGCCAGTTAAAAGACTATTTCGGCGAACATGCGGTTGAAATTGACTGCACCTTCTCCCCTGAAGATGGCGCTGATGCACTCAGGAATGCTATCAACAGCTTACGGGTGCAGGCTGAAAATGCTGTCCGCTCCGGTCACAGCGAATTATTCTTAACGGATGAACATATCAGTTCTGACCGTGTGGCTGTAGCAATGATCTTGGCAACCGCGGCTGTCCATACCCATTTGATACGAAAAGGGCTGCGTTCTTATGCGTCGATCAATGTTCGGGCTTCCGAATGTATTGATCCGCATTATGTTGCTGTTTTGGTCGGTGTCGGTGCAACGACTGTTAACGCCTATCTGGCTGAAGCTGCGATTGCCAGCCGTCATAGCCAAGGCCTGTTCGGCAAAATGACGCTTGAGCAATGCCTTGAAAATCATCATCACGCCATCTGCAATGGTCTGTTAAAGATCATGGCAAAGATGGGTATCGCTGTCGTTTCAAGTTATCGCGGCGCCTATAATTTCGAAGCCGTTGGCCTGTCACGCGCTTTAGTCAATGATCTGTTCCCCGGTATGACCGCCAAGATTTCCGGTGAAGGCTATGCCTCATTGCAGCGCTCGGCTATTTTGCGGCATCAGAATGCATTTGCGTCCAATAAGAAGACCTTGGATGTCGGTGGATTTTATCGCCAGCGCGCAAGCGGTGACAGCCATGCTTACACGGCAGAGCTGATGCGCAAATTGCAAAAAGCCGTGGCAAGCGACAGCTACACGACCTATCTCGAATTTTCGAAGGAAGTGCATCAGTTGCCGCCGGTCTATCTGCGCGATTTGCTTGGCTTTAACTGGTCGAAAAAACCGATTCCGATCGAAGAAGTCGAACCGATCACAGAAATTCGTCGTCGTTTTATCACGCCAGGGATGTCTTTAGGGGCACTTTCGCCAGAAGCCCATGAAACGCTTTCAATCGCAATGAATCGCATCGGTGCGAAATCGGTTTCCGGCGAAGGCGGGGAATCGCCAGAACGTTTCCATCCGTATGAAAATGGCGACAATGCCAATTCCCCGATTAAACAGGTGGCTTCCGGTCGATTTGGTGTGACCGCTGCTTATCTTGGCGCTTGTGAAGAAATCGAGATCAAGGTTGCCCAAGGTGCAAAACCGGGTGAAGGTGGTCAGCTTCCAGGCTTTAAAGTCACCGATATGATTGCCAAATTGCGGCATTCAACCCCGGGTGTGACCCTGATTTCGCCGCCGCCGCATCACGATATTTATTCTATCGAAGATTTGGCGCAGCTTATCTACGATTTAAAACAGATCAATCCCCGTGCCCGTGTTGGTGTTAAACTGGTCTCTTCTGCTGGTATCGGCACGATTGCAGCCGGTGTGGCGAAAGCTCATGCAGATTCTATCCTGATTTCTGGTAACGTTGGCGGAACGGGGGCATCCCCCCTCACCTCGATCAAATATGCCGGAACGCCTTGGGAAATGGGCTTGTCCGAAGCCAATCAGGTACTGACTTTGAATGGCCTCCGTCATCGGGTGAAGTTAAGAACCGATGGTGGTCTAAAAACCGGTCGTGATATTGTTATCGCTGCTATTTTAGGCGCAGAAGAATTCGGTATTGGTACCCTTTCCTTGATTGCCATGGGTTGTTTGATGGTGCGCCAGTGCCATTCGAATAAATGTCCAGTGGGTATCTGCACGCAGGATAAAGCCATGCGTCAGAAATTCATCGGAACGCCGGAAAGAGTTATCAATCTGATGACTTTCATCGCCGAAGAAGTTCGTGAAATTCTGGCAAAATTGGGGGTTCGTTCCTTAACTGAAATTATCGGTCAAACCGATCTTCTTAGTCAGGTTAACCGTGGTGCCGACCATTTGGATGATCTCGATCTTAATCCGGTTCTGGCCAAAGTTGATGCAACCAACGAAGCCCGTTTCTTCCAGATTGACACTTTCCGCAATCCGGTACCAGACAGCCTTGATGCGCAGATGTTACAGGATGCGAAAGCAGTCTTTACGCGTCGTGAAAAAACGCAGCTCACCTATTCAGTCAGAAATACCCAGCGTGCCATCGGCACCCGTTTTTCTGCCGAAATTACCCAGAATTTCGGTATGGATAGCTTAGCAGATGGTCACGTCCATGTGCGTTTACGCGGTTCTGCTGGGCAGTCTTTAGGTGCTTTCAGCGTCAAAGGGCTCACCTTGGAAGTCTTTGGTGATGCCAATGACTATGTTGGTAAGGGTCTGTCAGGGGCAACGATCATCGTTCGACCGACCGTATCTTCTCCGATCGATGGTCATACCAATACCATTATCGGAAACACCGTCCTTTACGGTGCAACCGCAGGAAAACTGTTTGCTGCCGGTAAAGCCGGCGAACGATTTGCGGTTCGGAATTCCGGTGCAGAGGCCGTTATCGAAGGCTGTGGTGCTAATGGCTGCGAATATATGACCGGTGGTGTGGCGGTTATTCTGGGGCATGTCGGACTGAATTTTGGTGCAGGTATGACAGGCGGTATGGCCTTCGTTTTGGATGAAGATAGCAGCTTCGAACGGCACGCCAATCCCGATAACATTGTCTGGCAACGGCTGGAATCTTCCCATTGGGAAAGAGTCCTGCGTTCAATGATTGCCGATCATGCCGTTAAGACCGACAGTCCTTGGGCGCATCGGATCTTGGATGAATGGGATTTATGGTCGCAGAAATTCTGGCAGATTTGTCCAAAAGAAATGCTGGAAAGACTGGACTATCCGTTAAAGGAACAAAAAATAGCGGGTGAGCGTCAGGAAAAAGAAGCCGCCGGCAATCCTGAGCTAAAAGAGCAGGAAAGCGCGCTATAATTGTTTCAATCAAAGTGAAAGATAAAGCGGCCTTATTGGCCGCTTTTCTTTCCTGAAGTATTTATCTATAGTTCCCCTAATGTGGCAGCTTTATCAGTTTCCTCTTTGCCCTTTTTCCCGAAAGGTGCGTTTTCTCCTTGGTGAAAAAGGGATCGGCTATGAGTTGATCCGTGAATCGCCATGGCTAAAAAGAGATGAATTCGTCGACATGAATCCAGCCGGTCAAACGCCGGTTATGGTAGATAGTTCTGCGCCTGTTATTCTGGTGGATTCTCAGGTTATCTGTGAATTTCTTGAAGAAACAGTCGATCGAACCCCGTTAATCAGTGGCACCGCTGTTCATCGGGCAGAGATCCGGCGTTTGGTCTCTCTCTTTGATAACAAGCTCTATTTTGAAGTAACCGCACCTTTAATGAATGAGCGGATGCTCAAAAGACTTGTCTATCGTCAGGCACCTGATGCCGGTATCCTGCGTGGGGCGATGAAAAATGCCAATAGCCATCTGGATTATATAGATTGGTTGCTTGACCATCGTCGTTGGTTGGCGGGGCCTGTTTTAAGCTTGGCCGATTTTGCCGCAGCAGCACAGATTTCTGTTTCCGATTATTTGGGTGGTGTTGACTGGCGCGGTCATGAGAATAGCCGCGAATGGTATGCAGCGATGAAATCACGGCCTTCTTTCCAGCCTATTCTGGCTGAAAGGATGGAAGTCATTTTACCACCAGAACATTACGATCAGCCCGACTTTTAATTATTGCATTATATCGTCAGAGCTTCGGACAGCATATTGCTGATTGACCGGAGTTCATTTATCCATTGCCGACATATTTCTGCATCGGCAGAGCTTCCCTGCTCTGTCGATAGGTCTGGGCTCTCTTTTTGTCCCTCAGTCGAAAGATATTTGACCGCGCCTTTGACCGTATAGCCTTCATTTTTGAGCAGATGATTAATCCGATGTGCCAAGGCAACATCATCAGGCCGGTAATAGCGGCGGTTCCCAGCGCGCTGTAATGGCCGTAAGGCTGGGAAATGGCTTTCCCAATAGCGCAGGATATGAGAACCCACGCCTAATTCCTGCGCCAGCTCACTGATAGTCAGCAAGGCCTGATCACTTTTATTGTGAATTTTGTTCCGTGAAGAAACAGACACAGTTTCATTCTGACGACGATGCAGTTTTTTTTCAGGCGTCTTTGGCCTGCTATCCTTTTTCGCAGGAAGTGCATCGCGATCAGACAAATTAGGCTCCCTTGATAATCCGCTGACGCATTAATTGGCTGGCGCGAAAGGTCAGAACCCGTCTGGGCGCAATAGGTACCTCTACCCCTGTTTTGGGATTACGGCCAATGCGTTCATTCTTATCACGAAGAATAAAGCTGCCAAAACCTGATATTTTGACGTTTTCACCTTTTCTCAGGGCTTCGGTAATGTGACCTAACATTTGTTCGATCATTTTTGCGGAGTCAGCACGCGACAAACCTACTTCATGGTAAAGCATGTCGGTAATATCGGCGCGGGTTAAAGTTGGGATATCAGCTTGCATGCTCTGTCCGTTTGTCCGGTTATCATAGCGTTATTCAGAAAGAGAATATCCTCTCTTAAGCTATCAAAGCAAGTAGGTCATTCCAATTATTTGCGTTTTGAACAACTTATGGCAAAGAATGGCCTTTCAAAAGCACATCCTTCTCTTTTTTTAAAAGGCTAAATTTCGACGGATCGATGCCTGATTTTTGTCCAATTTGGGGAAAAAAGATAAAAAAACACAAAAAATAGAGATAAATAGCGTAAAATGGTTGCAAGGCTTAAAAAGCCCTGCTAAAGGCGTGCTCCTACCAACATGGAAGAGCAAATGCTCTGAAGTGGCTTACATAGAGTGCGGTCGTGGCGGAACTGGTAGACGCGCAACGTTGAGGTCGTTGTGGCCGAAAGGCCGTGGAAGTTCGAGTCTTCTCGACCGCACCAATTTTCTAAAAAGCTTCTTATTCTTAGAAGCTTTTATGCCCCTTAAAGTTAAATTACTTTAATGCCCATCCTTGAGATAGAGGCATCTTTTGCTGTCTTCGCGCGCATTCCAAAATGCAGCCAGCCTCTTTCAATATCAAATCATCAATAAATTCAGCCATATATAGCCGCTTGATGCATGCTTTTGCGATGTCATCAAATAGGACATTAAAGTTTAGGTTGTCTGTGTCTTTTTAAGATGACCTAGCGTTTGCGGCGCAGATATGAAAAAGCCCTCGCCTTTTTTGGGCAAGGGCTGTTCAACGATAGAGCTGGGAGAAACCTAGCTCTCATTACTTTCATTATTATCGTTGGTGCTTGTCGCAGGCGTGGCATTCCGCGGTTCTGCAAGGCCAAGGCTTTTCAGCTTACGGTGCAAAGCAGAGCGTTCCATACCGATGAAAGATGCCGTTCTCGAAATATTGCCCGAGAAACGACGGATCTGCACCCGAAGATATTCACGTTCAAATGTTTCGCGGGCTTCTCTTAGGGGCGTGCCGATGATTGAACGGGTGGATTGTCCATCTGCAGTTAAACTATTTTGGTCGCCAAGGACTTCTGATGGCAGCATATCGACATCAATCCGGCTTAAACGGTCACCCGGTGCCAAAATGATTGTCCGTTCTACGACGTTACGAAGCTGTCTGACGTTACCCGGCCAATCATAGGCCTGTAGAGCAGCCAATGCCTCTTCGGACACCTGAGGCGTGGCTACACGCCGTTCTGTGGCATAATGGGCAACAAAATAATCAATTAAGACCGGAATATCTTCTCGACGATCAGCTAATGCCGGTAAATGCACCGGAACAACATTCAGGCGATAATAGAGGTCTTCGCGGAAGCGGCCTTCTGCTATTTCCCGCGCGAGATCACGCGCGGTTGCTGAAACAACCCGAACATCCACCTTGACCGTCCGTTCTCCGCCAACCCGCATAAAGCTTTGGTCGGTCAGAACCCGTAAAATCTTGGCTTGGGTCGGAATAGGCATATCGGCAATTTCATCCAGAAAAAGCGTTCCGCCATGGGCTTTTTCTAACAGTCCAGGACGAACAACGCCCTGACTGTCTTCCATTCCGAATAATTCTTCTTCGACCCGTTCCGGCTCCATCCATGCCGCCGAGACGACAATGAAGGGTGCTGAAGCTCTTGGGCTCCACATATGAAGTAATCGAGCGGCCACTTCTTTACCGACACCCGCAGGCCCCGTAATCAGAACGCGACTGCCCGTTCCGGCAACCCGTTTCAGGGTGGCGCGCACATGGTTGATCGCGCTGGAATTGCCGGTCAATTCTTCAGTATGGCCAATCTTGGCTTTTAGTGAAGCATTTTCCTGCCGCAACCGTTCGGTTTCGGTCGCTCTTTCAACCAGCAATAATAACCGTTCGGCTTCAAAGGGTTTTTCGATAAAATCTACAGCCCCCTGACGAATGGCAGTTACGGCCGTATCAATATTACCGTGACCAGAAATAACCAGGACGGGCAAAGTTGGATCACGCCGTTTAATTTCATCCAGTAGCTCAAGCCCATCGAGCTTTGAGCCTTTCAGCCAGACATCGAGAAGAACGAGTGATGGTCGCCTTTCTGCCAAAGCCTGTAAAGTCGCATCACTGTCCGCAGCCGTTCTTGTGGCATAGCCTTCATCATCAAGAACCCCCGCTACCAGTTCACGAATGTCCATTTCATCATCAACGACCAGAATTTCTAGCGCCATTATTCGCTCCTTGATCGGGTAAGTCCAGGAATAGCGGGTTCCTGATTTCGTATTCCCTTGTCTGCTACACTTTCGATTGTTACCGGCGCAAGCGCTACCAGATCAAAAGAAAGACGCACGATTGTTCCGCCACCTTCGCGGTCTGAAAAAGTTAACGTTCCGGCATGTTCCTCAACAATCTTTTTAACAATAGCCAAGCCTAATCCAGTTCCTCGGACACGGGTTGTCATATAGGGTTCTGTCAGTCTTTCCCGCTCCTTTGGCAGACCAATGCCATCATCGGCAACCTCTATAATCAGATGGCTGTCTTCGCGCTGTAAAGTCATCCAGACATGGCCTGAACCACTGCGATCATTTTCTTCGATCGCTTCGACAGCATTTTTGACTAGGTTGGTCAAAGCCCGCCCCAACTGCCGCCGGTCGCAAACCATAAAAGGTAAATCTTCCTGTGTTTCAAAAACGAACCCGATTTGCGGATGGGCAACCTCATGCAAAAACAAAGCATGACGGCCGATATCGTTTATGGATTCCTTCCTGAATACAGGCTTGGGCATTCGGGCAAAGGATGAAAATTCATCCACCATCCGCCGTAAATCGCCCACTTGTCTGACAATAGTACTGGTCAAACGGCTAAAAGTTTCTTCATCCGATGTAATCTGTTTACCATAGCGCCGTTGCAAACGCTCGGCAGCAAGCTGGATCGGGGTAAGCGGGTTCTTGATTTCATGCGCAATCCGACGCGCAACATCGGCCCATGCGGCGGAACGCTGATCGGCTAATTGCTGGGTAATATCATCAAAAGTTAAAACATGATTGTCGGCGGCTCTGACCACTCTGACCGCAAATATGCGGGGTTCATTATCCACCAGAATATGAACGATGCTGTCTCCGGCCTGTTGTTCCAGAAGGCTATCCAGTTCCGGTGCGATATTACCAAGCGCTTCGCCGATTAATGTCTTTTCATCCGCTTTTAATAGACGTTGCGCTGACAGATTAACGAGTTGAATGATATGTTGGCTATTGACCGATAACACACCCGCAGAAACGCCAGACAACACCGCTTCCGTGAAAGCACGGCGGCTATTTAAAAGGTAATTGGCGGACATCAAAGCGCTAGTTTGTTCTTCCAGCTTATTCGCCATACGGTTAAAGGCAGAGCCCAATGTTCCGATTTCATCGCGATTATGTTTAAGATGGGTACGCGCCCCTAGATCGCCGGAACCAATCCGTCGAACCGCTTCCACCATATGGGAAATCGGTCGAACAATACGGTCAGCGACCACAAAGGCGATGTAAATCGCAATAGCTACAATCAAAAGTGAAACGACCAGCAAAGCCCCGTTAAAGCGAATTTGTAAAACACGGGAGCTTTCAACCAAACGGTTATAGTCGCCCAAAGCTGTTTTTGCGCGTGATGCTTGTAGTAGCACGACAGGATCCAGTTGCCGCGAAATGTAAATATACAGTCTGGATTTGGCATCTAAAAGAATAATAGCCTCAATCCGATCCCCAGAGGCAATCGATGTGTGCGGTTGTCTATCCCGTAAAGTGGACACAAGTTTGGCTGGAAGACGATTTTCTAAAGGACGGGTATCTGTCAGGGCACCCGCCAACATAATGGGAGCACCCGTGTCGGATGGCGGCATCTGTAATAATGCGACTTCATTCAAACCCCGATTGATAAGCTGCATAAAAATAAAGCGGCTCCAACGTGGATCTTCAATCGGCGCTTGGGACAAAGCCGCCTTGAAATCGTTAGGCATGGCGTTCAAATCGCCAATAATCCGGTCTGTATTCTCTTTCACATAGGATTGCGCCACCCGATCAGCATTAGCCAAAATGGTGCGCGCGCTGTCCGAAAACCAAAAAGAAACGCCATATTGAAATAAGAGAGAGGCAAAGATAACCACCAGCAAAGTCGGCACCGCCGCGACGATAGAGAAGATAGCCACCAATCGGACATGAAGCCGCCCTCGCCCCCCTAAAGGCGATTTCGCGGCACGTCTTAACGCCAGTTTTCGGGCGAGCAACACCATCAGCATCATAGCAGGCACCAGATTGGCTACCAATAAAGACGCGATGATCAATGGGCTGAGCGGTTTTGCTGGCATGCCATGATACATGGCCAATCTGTAGCTGAAAAAAGAGATAATCAGGCAAGCCGCAAAGGTAAGTGTCTCCGCCCATGCAGGAAAGCGGCGATAGATAAAATAACAAAGCTTTCTTTTTGAAAAAGGCCATATACGGATTTTTGTCCGCTGTGCCTTCGTCGTTAAGTCGGGGCTTTCTATAGGTCTATCCTCCATCATCGTTGCAACGATACTACAAAGACGATGCAATCAAAACACAATCAGATTTAATTTGATATATTTTTTGCCTAAAATCACAATGTTAAAAAAGATGATTTACTCTTTTAGAAAGAATAACCCCGCGTTTTTCTAAAAGTTATTGGGGTCAATCTGGCGATTAAGGCATTTTTGGCGAAGCGTATTTCGGTTAATGCCGAGTAATTTTGCGGCTTTTATCCGGTTGCCGCCAACAGCGCGCAAGGCAACTTTTAACAAAGGCTTTTCGACTTCGGAAAGAATTTGCTCCCACAAACCATCTGGCGGCAAACTTTCCCCGAAAACGGCAAAGTAATAGAGCAAATGCGCTTCCATGGCATCGGCCAAGCCTTGTTCTGGGACAGCAACCTTCCCGCCACCCAAATGAAGCGGCAAGGTTATTTCGGGTGTTTTTCTGGCATTATCCATGAAAATAAATCCGTCAGGCTGCAATCTGGCTTAACCAAGGCCGATAAAATTCAGCCAGCATTTTTTTGACCATTTCAGGATTTTCTTCACGGTTAACGTTATTACGGAATTCCGCCGAAGCCGGTAATCCCTTGGTATACCAACCGATATGTTTACGAGCGAGATTAACGCCGGTAACGGAGCCATAACAGCTTAACATATGGTCGTAATGCTCGGTAATGGTGCGATATTGTTCGTCAATAGAAGGCGCATCAGCCACCTCACCTGTGGTCAGCCCTTGCATCAACTGGGATAACAGCCAAGGTTTTCCATAACTGCCACGCCCGACCATGATGCCATCCGCCTTTGATTGTTCAAGTGCAGTTTTGGCATCTTCCAGATTATTGATATCGCCATTCACGATTACGGGTATCGATACCGCCTCTTTGACTTTTTGAACAAAAGCCCAATCGGCATGCCCTTTATAAAGCTGATTACGGGTGCGACCATGCACGGTTACCATCTGAACCCCGATATCTTCGGCAATTCGAGCCAGTTCGGGTGCATTAAGGCTGTTCAAATCCCAACCCATCCGCATTTTTAAAGTGACAGGCAAAGTCACAGCCTTCACCGTGGCTTCGATAATGGTCGCCGCCAGCTTTAAATCACGCATCAAGGCTGAACCGGCATCGCCGCTAACGATTTTTCTGACCGGACAGCCCATATTGATATCAATAATAGCCGCACCACGATCCTGATTGAGTTTGGCTGATTCGGCCATATCGTCTGGCGTGCAGCCCACTAACTGAACAGAGATCGGTTCTTCTTCGGGATCCCATGTGGATTTTTGCAAGGATTGGCGCGTTTCCCGAATCATGGCCTGACTGGCGATCATTTCGGTCACATTAAGGCCAGAGCCGTAACGACGAACAATCCGACGGAAAGGCAAATCAGTAACGCCCGTCATCGGCGCCAAAATAACGGGATTATCAATCCGGACAGAACCTATTTGAATAGGCGAAATCAAATTATCTGTGGGCTGGTTTTCACGGCTGGTCATGCGGCTATGGTTAGCTTGCTTTAAAAATAGAGACAAGCTTTCCTTGCCAAAAATGGCTTTATAAAAGGCAAACTATTGCATAAAAACGGCAATTCAAAGAACCGATAACTATATTGCAAGCATCAAAAAAAAGCTTAAGGCTCGGCAGGTAATGATGAAAAAAACAGAAAATATTGCGCTTATTGTGGCCGCCGGTCAGGGCAAACGTGCCGGTGAAGGTTTACCGAAACAATATCGAAAAATCGCAGGCAAAGCGATTTTGGCACATGCTATTGATAACCTGCTAGCTCATCCTGAGATTGATACTGTGCAGGTCGTTATCGCAGACGGGCATCAAGATTTATATAAAGAAGCCATTGGTGCAAGATCCCTGCCCGCGCCCGTTATAGGCGGTGTTTTTAGGCGCGATTCCGTGATTAATGGCTTAAAAGCAGCACATGATAGCCATTACAAACAGGTGTTCATTCACGATGCTGCGCGTCCTTTCCTGCCCAAAGCAGTAATAGATCGCTTATTGGATGCTTTAAAAACTGAGAAAGCCGCTATTCCAGTTTTACCTGTTGTCGATACCTTGATCGATCAGGAAGCTAAAGCCGTTGACCGCAGTCTGTTTCATCGCGTTCAAACCCCACAGGCCTTTGACCTTGAAACCGTTATTGCGGCCCATCAAGCTTGGACAGGCAGCGAAGAGCCAACCGATGATGCACAAGTCGTTCGAGCCTTTGGCAAAAAAATTGCCTTGGTAACGGGCGACAGGATGCTAGAGAAACTGACTTACCCTGCTGATTTTGCTGTAGCCGAGGCTCAAATGACTGAAAAAATGGTTTCTGTTTGTGGTTCCGGTTTCGATGTCCATTGTTTCGAACCCGGCGATCATATCATGTTGGGCGGCATTAAAATCCCGCATGATCATGGTCTGGCTGGTCATTCCGATGCGGATGTTGCCCTTCATGCTTTAACGGATGCCTTGCTGGGCGCCATTGGTGATGGTGATATCGGCACCCATTTCCCGCCCAGTGATCCCCAATGGAAAGGCGCAAATTCGACCCAATTCCTGCAACATGCGGTAAATCTTGCCAAAAAAGCGGGTGCCATTATCGATCACGCTGATGTTACGGTTATCTGTGAAGCGCCAAAGGTAGGTCCTTATAGACCCGCAATGAGAGCACATATCGCCCAAATTTTGGGATTACACGAACAGCGGGTCAGCATAAAAGCGACCACTACCGAAAAATTGGGTTTCACAGGGCGCAAGGAAGGTATTGCGGCGCAGGCCGTAACCAGTATTCGCTTACCTGCTATTTTGTGCTAATTAGTCTTTCCATGAATCCTGTTATTCGTCACTCGATAGCGCTTGTCGCCTGCTTTGTCGGGACAGGGGCTATGTCTGCCGCAGCTCAAGCGGCAGAGAGTCAATGTATGACCCATGCCGAGGCTCAGGCCTTAATGGAAACGGCGTTACCTGGCTTGCTGCAAGGTGCAAAGCAGCAATGCGCTTCGGTATTGGGTAGTGATGCCTATTTGCTAAAACAGGAACCTGCCCTCAGCAAGCGTTTCCGTAAGGAAAGCGAAGCTGATTGGCCAACGGCTAAGGCGGCCTTTGACCGTCTTGGTGGGTCGGCAGTTTCTGATATGGGGGATGCGGGCAAAAGGACGGCGATAGAAACCATGGTTTCCGGAATCGTCAGCCAAAAAATGAAGCCGCAATCCTGTGGAATAGTGAACAGTTTTCTGCCCGCTTTGGCAGAGCAGCCTGCCAACAAAATCGGGGATGTTTCTATTTCCACATTCACCTTGATAAAAAAATTCGGCAAGGTCGGGCGAATTTTGCCTTTTGATATTTGTTCGGGAGATTAAACCGATGACTATGGACAACAACCAGACGGATGGCATGTCCTCTCAGCCTTCTGATACAGAAAATGAAGCGTTGCAGTCCCAAAAGGCAGACCAACAGGATATTTCTGCCCAAGATAGTGAAAATATAGAAAAGACTATCCAGAATATGGAAGCAAAACAGCCGCAGGAAAGCATCCATTACAATCTGCCGAATGAACTGGTTACCCGCGCTAGTCTGGTCATAGATGCCAACCGCGCCGCCGGTCAGCGAATTGCCGTTGCAGAAAGCTGCACGGGCGGTCTTGTTATGGCTGCCTTGACCGAAGTACCGGGGGCTTCCGATGTTTTTGACGCCGGTTTCGTCACCTATGCCAATCAGGCCAAAATTGATTTATTGAATATCAGTCAGGATGTCATCGAAACTTTCGGGTCGGTGTCTTTGGCGGTGGCTTGGGCCATGGCACGCAACGCCGTTGAAAAGAGCGATGCTGATATTGCGGTTGCGATTACTGGTATTGCGGGGCCGACCGGCGGCGATGAAAGAAAGCCTGTAGGCACGGTTGTTTTCGCACGAGCAAGACGGGATGCTGATCCCAACGAAGTCGTCGCCGAGCAGAAATCTTTTGGTGATATTGGCCGTTCAGGTATCCGTTTACAGGCAGCCTTAAGCGCTCTTAGCCTGTTGATGCCGGATGCGTCGATTTCTCAAGGGTAATATCGTCTATTTAATAAAGCCATAAAGCACGTTGCTCGCTTTATGGCTTTATTTTTAAAAGATACTCTGGCCTTATTTTTAAAAGATACTCTGGCCTTTATTCGGGCGAGCTTCCCAATATAAAGGCTAGATCCCTAATCTTCTAAAATTCAGGCCTTTGAAGCGCCATAAAGGCTATTGGCTCGATCTTCAAAAGCTTGAGCCATCTTCTGAACTGCCCGATCAAAAAACTGTCCGGCAAGCGCTTCAAAAATTTTCGATTTAAAAGAAAAATCGACCATAAAATCTAGTCGGGTTTTTCCCTCGCCTTCCTCGGTGAAATGCCATTCATTATGCAAATGCGATAAGGGGCCGTCGATATATTCCACGGATACCAAATGCGGTGAATCAAGCGTCACTTGAGAGGTAAAGCTTTCGCGAAAAGCTTTAAAACCAACGATTAGATCGGCCGTCATTTTATTTTCTTCACGCGAACGGATTCTGACCGCGATCACCCATGGCAAAAATTCAGGATAGCGTGTGACATCCGCGACCAGATCAAAAAGCTGTTGTGCCGTATATGGCAGTATTTTTGATTCTGTATAATGCGGCATCAGGCATCCTTTCCGCGATTTTTAGCCGCGATCTTTTCCAGTTTTTTCTGGCGGGCTTCTTTTAAACGGGCAAAATCAGCCCCTGCATAATAACTGGAACGGGTTAATGGAGACGAGGCCACCATTGAGAACCCTTTGGCACGGGCGGTGGACGCATAGGCGTTAAATTGGTCTGGGGTCACAAATTCTTCGACCCGAACATGACGCGGAGTTGGTTGCAGATATTGCCCCAAGGTCAGAAAATCGACATCGGCTTGCCGCATATCGTCCATCACCTGATTTACTTCTATCCGGTCTTCACCCAATCCCAGCATTAAACCTGATTTGGTAAAAATGGATGGATCACGTTCCCGCACTTTTTCCAAAAGACGTAACGAAGTGAAATAACGCGCCCCCGGGCGGATGGTCGGGTAAAGCCGCGGCACGGTTTCAAGATTGTGATTGAACACATCAGGCCGCGCTTTGACAATTATATCCAAAGCATGATCGGGCTTGCCACGAAAATCAGGAGTCAAAATTTCGATGGTTGTGTTTGGGGTTCTTGCCCTAACCGCTTCGATCACTTTCACAAATTGCGAAGCGCCGCCGTCTTCGAGATCATCACGATCTACCGATGTAATAACAATATGTTCCAAATGCATTTCGGCGGCGACATCGGCAACATGGCCGGGTTCCAAAGGATTAACTTTGTCAGGATGGCCAGTCTTTACGTTGCAAAAAGCACAGGCACGCGTGCAGACTTCGCCCAAAATCATCACCGTTGCCTGCTTTTTCTTCCAACATTCTCCAATATTGGGGCAAGCGGCCTCTTCACACACAGTCGCCAATCCTAGTTTCCGGATTAGGCCATGCGTTTCATTAAAGGCAGCGCCACCGGGAGAACGGACACGAAGCCAGTCCGGTTTACGCAGTATCGAGGAACCAGAATCGGATACGCTGGTTCTTTCATCGGGTGCGGGGTTTTTACTCATGCCCTATATTTAACGACACCTTTCGTTACTTGCCAGTCCGACAAGACACAGGCACAAGATAATTATAAATTTTTCATTCTATGAAGAAAGATTTTTTCTATGATAGACTTTCAGAAACTGATTATGGGATATCAGCGTTTCCGTAGCGGTGACTGGACAGACCAACATGACCGTTGGGAACAGTTGTCCAAAGGCCAAAGCCCGAAAGTGTTGGTCATCGCCTGTTCTGACAGTCGTGTTGACCCAGCCCAGATATTTGACACCAACCCCGGTGAAATTTTCGTTGTTCGGATTGTTGGCGCTTTGGTGCCCCCCTATGAAAGAGAATTAGGCCATCATGGTGTGTCAGCCGCCATTGAATACGCCATAACCAAACTGGAAGTCAGCGATGTCCTGATCATGGGACATGGTGCCTGTGGTGGTATTAAGGCTTCTTTGGAAGGTACCGGCAGCGAAGATGAAGCTGATGACTTTTTCATCAAAAGCTGGATATCCTTGTTGGATGAAGCGCGTGATAAAGTTGTTGCCGAACATGGTCATGAACCCGATGTTGCCTGCCGCCTTGAACATGAAGGCGTTAGAACCAGCATCAAGAATTTGCGCAGCTTCCCCTTCGTTCAGGATCGCGAAGCCGCCGGTACGCTTAACTTGCATGGTGGGTGGTTTGCGATCGAAAATGGCTCTTTGCATCTTCTTGATCCGAAAACTAACGAATTCGCGAAACTTTAGGCCTATCCTATCCCGATGAATCAGCTTGCTTATTTCGGGATAGCCCTTTTGGCTATGCTCCTTAACACCAGTGTTTCTTTGGTTATGGGGCAAGCCTTTTCTCATACCGCTTTTGCTTCGGTGATGGCGATTGGTTATGGCTTAGCCACTTGTTTGCTTATTATTCTGCAAGGCCATCCTCCGGCTATTTCGGGTAAAAAATGGCTTTGTGGTTTTGCAATTGGGTCTTTGCAATCGGCCTCTTTCTATCTTGAAATGGCCGGATTGCTAAAAATAGGCGCCCATCAAACAGCCGCCATCATGGCGTTTGTGGTCGTTATTGCCTTTTTATTCCAATATCAAAAATCCGCTTTTTCATGGCGCAATAGCGCGATCGCGATAGCTGCCTTCTGTGCTTTGGGGGCGTTATCTGTAATGGCGCATCCGGTTTGGCCAAAAAGCTGGAATAGTGGTTATGGTTTGGTTTTGATGGCTGCTGTGGCTCTTGCAGCTTTCTTTTACGGCAATCATTATGTCTTGAAGAAGCATATTATTGATCCGGTTTCTTTGGCCATTATCAGCCTGTTAACCCAAACGATATGGATAACCCCTGCGGCGCTATTTTTGACCCGTCCGTTACCGCTTGATTTTCATTCAGGGGTATTTTTCGGTTTATTGATATTGGCCGTTTTAATGGCGGCGGCGCAATTTTGCTTAAATAAAGCGCAACAGGCGATTGCAGCTTTCCCAATGACGCTTATTTTTGCGATAGAGCCTTTTGTCAGTAGTCTTTTTCTATGGATAAAAGGTCGCTCGTTACCGCCTTTTATCGGTATCGCCGCCGGATTATTATTGATCGCGTTATGCTTGGCGCGTCCTTGGGTCATTCGGGGTAGAAAACCCGCTATTCTTCCTCTTATTCCGCGAAAATAAAAAAGGCATAGCCGCCTTTTAAAGACAGCTATGCCTTAGGCATAAAGAATTATTGGCCAGCGACCATCAATCCATCAACCCGCAAGGTCGGGACTTCTGTGCCACGACGAAAACGCAGATCATTGGCAGGAGTCATCTGCATAAAGATATCTTTTAAATTACCAGCAACTGTGATTTCAGCCACAGGTTCCGCAATCTGACCATCGCGAATAACAAAACCAGATGCACCACGGCTGTAATCGCCTGTAATCATATTGACACCACTGCCAATCATTTCAGTCACGTAAATGCCCTGCTTGATATCCGACATCAGTGCTTCTGGCGTAATTTTGCCAGCATCAAGATAAAGATTAGCCGTACCTGTTGAAGGCGGGCCACCGACACCCCGTCTAGCATTTCCAGTCGGTTGCATTCCTAACTGACGGGCAGCCGCAGAATCAAGCAACCAACCTGTCAGGCGGCCTTGTTCGATGATATCACGTGGCTTGGTCGGTAAACCTTCACCATCAAAAAGACGGGAAGCAATGCCCCTCTTCTTCCAAGGATCTTCTTTAATGGTGATCCCTTCATTGAAAACCGATTGACCAAGGCTATCCAATAAAAAGCTGGTTTTACGAGTAATCGCGCTGCCACTAATGGCCTGAATAAGATAGGATAAAAAGCTGCTGCCTACCCGTGGATCAAAAATAATCGGCATTTGATCACTATCAATCCGTGTCGGATTTAAGCGCGCAATCGTCCGCTCAGCGGCTCTTTTACCAATGATCTCGGCCGGATCAAGATCTTCAAAATAACGCGTGGTGTGAAAATCATAATCACGCTGCATATGAACATCCTGTCCTGCGATCACACAGGCAGAACAACCATAGCTTGAAGAACTGGAACCGCGTGTAAAACCATCACTGGTGGCAAGGGCGAAAATAGTCCTTCCGGCGCTGGCGGAAGCCCCTTCACTATTGGTAATACCCTCAACAGAACGCGCTGCATCTTCGGCTTTTAAAGCCATTTCGCGCAAAACAGGCGGGGCTATTTCTTTACCGTCATCGCTTTCGATCTCTGGCCCTATGCCTTGCATCAGCAATTCTTTGGGTGCCAGTCCTTCCCATTTATCTTCTGGAGCTTCGCGCGCCATGGCGACCGCTCTTTCCACCAAAGCGTCCAAAGCTTCCTGTGAGAAATCAGAAGAAGAAACGCTGGCTGACCGATGACCAACAAACAGTCTTAATCCGATTTCGGCGCCTTCGGAACGGCCAACATCTTCAAGTTGTCCCAAACGAATGGAAACATCTTGAGACTGACCTTCGACGAAAACAACATCTGCCGCATCAGCTCCGGCTCGACATGCAGCAGCCACCAAACGGGCTGCCTGTTCTTCTGCTTGCGATATAGTTAACATAGTATTGGAATAAGCGAATAGGTTAAGAGATAACAGCTAATTTTTAAAAAAATGCCCCTCTTTCATAAGGATTTTGTCCGTCTGAAAGAGAGGCATTATTCTTTAATAAAAAGACCGAAATAAGGATCAAACCTTATTTAGAAGGCTGTATACCCGCTTCTGCTTCGGTAATCGTTGCCAGATTATGGCCGCGATAGGTACCGGTCTGGGCTTTCAAAAAGGCGACAATATCCTGAACGTCTTTTTCAGGAATTTGACCTTTTGACGTCTGATAACGCACCATCTGACGAACGGCATCTTCCAAAGTCTTGGCGCTGCCATCATGGAAGTAAGGTGCCGTCAGCTCAACGTTACGCAATGTCGGCACATTGAAACGATGCTGATCCAATGGGTTATGAGTTTGTGCAAAACGGCCTTCATCTGCATCAGTCGGATGTCCGCGCTTGGCGAAATAGTCGCTTTCCAGACCCATGACTTCAAAGCTTTGACCACCCATGGCCTTACCGACATGGCAAGATGCACAATTCAGATCTTTGAATAACGCATAACCGCGTTTTTCCTGATCATTGATGGCGGTTTCGTTGCCCTTCAAATATTGATCAAAACGGCTGTCAGGCGTCACCAAAGTGGCTTCATAAGCCCCAATAGCATTGGTAATGCGTTCTTGATTGGCTTCCCCACCATAAACACGCATGAAGGCTTCTTTATATCCGGGGTGTGCCATGACACGGGCGCTGACTTCTTTCCAGTCATGCGAACCCATTTCTAAAGGATTCATCACAGGACCAGCGGCCTGATCCGGTAAATCCTTTGCACGACCATCCCAGAATTGCAGCTTTTTATAAACCGCATTGTAAACCGTCGGTACGTTAATGGGTCCCTGTTGTCCCTTGATACCGGTTGCTGTCACCAGATTATCGACACCGCCCTTATTCAGGCCGTGGCAACTGGCACAGTTCAACGTGCCATCACCCGAAAGCTGTTTATCAAAGAACAGGCGTTCCCCAAGGGCGATTTTGTCTTTATTCGAAAAATCAGCCGCCGGAATAGGTTGAATGGGTTCACCTTGGAACTGGGGAGCGACCCCTGCCGTATCATAATTTTTGATACGGGTTTCCTTGATCCAGTCCAGCATAGCTTTTTTGCCCTTTTCACCAAGGGCAGCATGCCAATGCATCATCAGATACATTTTCGGTGGCATCATATCATGTTCAACAACGAACTGCATCCGTGCCAAAGATTCTTCATCAACTGGCTCGCCTTTTTCCAAGGCATTTAAAACCGGCTGAATCTGGAAATGCTGTAGCCCCTTTTTAATATCGCGCTGCATAAGCTGTTTGGCGACTGGCAGGCTGGCATAAAAAGGCAATTTGGTATCTTTGGTATGACAATAATCGCAGCGTGCTTCTGCAATCGTATCAAAAGCAGCCATGGCCTTTGGATTGTTATTCGTCGGTGACAAAGATGAAAGTTTCGGCGCCGTTTCATGGTCGTAATGAACAAGATATGAGGTCGCCGCCCCGTAGGCAACTACCGCCAACACGACAGCAGAACCCAATAAAGCCTTAATATTCATAAAATCTTGCTTCACCCCTCGTTATCTTGTTCAATGCTAGGGATAATTGAATCTCGGCTACAAAATTATAGTATCCGATTTCCTTGCGAAGAAAATTGACCCCTTATTCTGTCACAAGTTAACAAAAATAGACTATTATTCCAAGATATAAACCTTGTCCCTTTTAGAGTAATAGACATAATTGTTATTTCAATTTTTAATAATTCTTGCCTGTTTTGATGATGCCAATAGTTATCATTAAGCCTTTAGCAGAATACTGGCTCTTTACGCCCATTTAAACGGATAATTCATTGGAAATATTAGCTATATTTACAAAAATTTCCAATCATTAAGGCAAGGCAATTCGGTAAGAGAAACATAAATCAAAAGGTGGCCTTAACAGAAATAAAGCCACCTCTAAATTTTTTAGAATATAAAAAAGACGATTGTTTTTATTTTACCCATTGGTCAGGCGTATAGCCTTGGGCAAAAAGGATCGCCGTCATATCGCCATAGCTGATATGCGCATCGGAATGTGAAACCGTGCGTGGTTTTGCATGATAAGCCACACCAAGACCCGCCGCTTCAATCATCGGAATGTCATTGGCACCATCACCCAAGGTAATAGTTTCTTCAAGCTTGATGCCGAAGCGATTGCATTCTTCCTGCAAAATTTCTTTTTTGGTTTCAGGGCCTAAAATCGGATCAAGAACCTGACCTGTCAGGGTGTCACCTTCAAATTCCAAGGTATTAGCAAAGGCTTTTTCAAAACCGATTTCTTTGGCAACCGGTACCGCGAAATCAAGAAAACCACCGGAAACCAAGAAGCAATGTGCGCCATTGGCATTCATTGTCTGGATCAGGGTTTTCACCCCTGGCGTCAGATGGATGCGGTCGCGAACACATTCTTCAATAATTGATGTTTTCAAACCAGCCAGCAGCTTGGTTCTGGCTTTCAGAGATTCATCAAAGTTCAACTCCCCACGCATGGCGCGGATCGTGATTTCTTCGGACTCTTTTCTGAAACCGGCATAATCAGCCAGTTCATCCATGCATTCATCAGCAATAGCCGTTGAATCCATGTCGGATATCAGCAGTTTTTTGCGACGATGTTCGTCATTTTGGACAAAAACATCTACGCCCGCCATAAAATCGGCAAAAACAACCCGTGCATCAGCCAGAGTGATACCGTCCAAAGACAGATCAACTGCTTTTTCTGGTGCCAGCCATTTTTGATCCCCGATTTTAGCCCCTTTTGCGGCCAGAATTGATTGGGCATGATCAAGAGCATCTACGGGCAAGGATTTTGCTGCTATCAATGTAGCAATGAGCATATCCGAATCTCCTAAAAAACATTCAGTTCTCCTCATCGCAGGCCCAACAGCAAGCGGCAAGTCGCAATTAGCTATTGCAATGGGGATGAAAGCAAACGGCATCATTATCAATGCCGATGCTTCGCAATTATATACTGATCTAAAAATCTTAACAGCCCGTCCAAGCGATGAGGACGAAAAAATATTACCCCATCGCTTATTTGGAATTCAGGATGGTAGTGAACCCGCTTCGGCTGTTTTTTGGGCAGAACTCGCAAAAAAAGAAATAAAACAAGCCCATGAAAAGGGAAAACTGCCTATTCTGGTCGGTGGTACTGGTCTTTATATCCGAACCTTGCTGGAAGGAATTGCGCCGATACCAGATATTGACCCAGAAATTCGTTCTGAAGTTCGGTCTATGACCGTAGAACAGGCCTATAATACATTACAGTTAGAGGACGAAAACGCCGCAAAAAGACTTCGTCCAACCGATAAAACGCGGATTATGCGCGCCTTGGAAGTGAAGCGTTCAACGGGTCACCCTTTGCATTATTGGCAGCAGAAAAAAACGGGCGGCATTGCTGATGAAATAAAATTGCAATCTTTCATCATTATACCCCCGTCAGATATCTTAAGGTCTCGGTGTGACAAAAGATTTGATCAAATGTTGGAACAAGGTGCCGAGAAAGAAGTTATTCGACTAGTAGGTCGTCAATTGTCAGCAGAATTACCGATTATGCGAGCTATTGGCGTAAGAGAAATCGTGTCTTATATAAGAGGGGAAATTGATCGATTAACAATGATCGAAAAAGCTAAGGCAGCAACCCGTCAATATGCCAAAAGGCAGAGAACGTGGTTCCGTCATCAGACGCCTGAAGGTTGGATAAAAATTTTCGATGACATCAATTTTAAAAAAATTGACGATTCCGCAATAAAATTATTATCAATATAGTTGACGTGAATAGTTTTATTCTTTTAAGGCCGTCCTCTACCTTTGCTGTTTTAAGCTTCACTTCATTTTAGCCTTTCCATTATCAAGGCTACAAACTGGACCATGACAGTCATCGCGATTTGGTCATGGGGTTTCGAAAAGGAAATAAAGCATGTGTCGCCAACTCAGCGGCGCCGCCATTGTTCTTGAAACACTCAAGGATATGGGTGTCGATCTGATCTTCGGCTATCCCGGCGGAGCAGTACTCCCCATTTATGATGCCCTTTATCAGGATGAAGGCATCCGGCATATTCTGGCTCGTCAAGAAGGCGGGGCTGTCCATGCAGCAGAAGGCTATGCACGGTCGACCGGAAAACCCGGTGTTGTTATTGTGACCTCAGGTCCTGGGGCCACCAATGCTGTAACCGGCATTGCCGATGCCATGCTTGATTCCATTCCGTTGGTTGTCTTTTCTGGACAGGTAGCGACGAATTTAATCGGAACAGATGCTTTTCAGGAAGCGGATACAATCGGCATTACCCGCCATTGTACCAAGCATAATTATTTGGTTCGTGATCCCAAAGATTTGGCTCAAACGATTGTCGAAGCTTTCCATCTGGCGACATCCGGTCGTCCAGGTCCGGTGGTTATCGACCTTCCGAAAAACGTTCAAACGGCTATTATCGACTATATCAAGCCCGATCCGAATAAGCGGATGCATAAGGGTTATCGCCCACGGGTAAAAGCCGATCCGGTCGAAATCACCCAAGCCTTGGATATGATTGCTAAAGCCAAGCGCCCGGTTTTCTATACTGGTGGCGGTGTGATCAATTCAGGCCCGAATGCCAGCAAAGCATTACGTGAGTTAGCCGATTTGACGGGTGTTCCAGTGACCTCGACCCTGATGGGCTTGGGCGCTTTTCCGGCCTCTTCCCAGCAATGGTTGGGTATGCTTGGTATGCACGGCACCTATGAAGCCAACTTTGCCATGCATGATGCTGATTTAGTCGTAGCGCTTGGTAGTCGCTTTGACGATCGCGTCACCTGTAAGGTTGAAAGCTTCTCGCCGAACGCCAAGAAGATTCACGTCGATATTGACCGTTCTTCTATCAACCGCATTATTCATGTTGATTTGCCGATTGTCGGTGATGTTGGCTCTGTCATGCAGGATATGGTGACGCTTTGGAAAGAAAAGCATTACCAGATGCAGGATATCTCGGCATGGTGGGTGCAGATTGATGAATGGCGCGCCAAACAATGCTTGAACTTTACCAAGCAGGGCAATGAAATCATGCCACAGCAGGCTATTCGTAGCCTGTGGGAAGCGACAAAAGGTAAAAACCCGATTGTTTCTACCGAAGTCGGCCAGCATCAGATGTGGACAGCCCAATATTTCGGTTTTGATGATCCTAACCATTTCCTGACTTCAGGTGGTTTGGGCACGATGGGCTATGGTTTCCCGTCTATCATCGGGGCGCAGGTTGGTAATCCAGATAGCTTGTGCATGACGATTGCTGGTGAAGCATCTTTCCAGATGAATGTTCAGGAAATGGCGACCGTTGCGCAATATCGTTTGCCGGTCAAAATTTTCATTTTGAATAACCGATTCATGGGCATGGTGCGTCAGTGGCAGGATCTGCTTTATGATCATCGCCGCTCACAGAGCTATTCTGAAGCGCTGCCTGATTTTGTGGCTTTGGCCAAAGCTTATGGCTGGAACGCGTTAAAGATTGAAAAGCCTTCACAGCTTGAAGATGGCATTAAGACTATGCTGGAAACGCCAGGGCCAGTATTGGTCGACTGCCAGGTTGCCCAGTTAGCGAATTGTTTACCGATGGTGCCGCCAGGGTCGGGGCAGACAGAAATGATTTTGGAATCGGATATCACCGATAACCATGTCAAGAAGCAGGAATATACCCCTTCCGCTTCCTCGTCATCTGCAGCCACAATTCGCGGTTAATCATTAAGGAATTTACCCATCATGGATAGCGGAGAAGTGATAGAGCGTCATACGCTTTCTGTCACTGTTGATAACGTGGCCGGTATTCTTGCCCGCATTGCAGGCATGTTTTCGACCAGAGGCTACAATATCGAAAGTTTGACGGTTGCGGATGTCACGAAAGATAACGCGATAAGCCGGTTAAGCATTGTGACCAGCGGCCTTCCCCATGTCATCGATCAGATGGTTCATCAATTGGATCGTCTGCCACCGGTGCATCGGGTTGTCGATTTGACGGCGGTTGGCCCCCATGTCGAACGGGAATTAGCGCTTATCAAAGTGGTTGGTGTCGGTGATAACCGCATCGAAGCTTTACGCTTGGCTGAAGTCTATCATGCTCGGGTAGTTGATGCGACCATCGCCAGTTTTATCTTTGAAGTAACCGGCACAACTGAAAAAGTTGAAAAATTTCTCGAGCTAATGGGTGAATTAGGCTTGGTTGAAGTCGCGCGCACAGGTATTGCCGCTATGGCGCGCGGTCGGGATGCTTTTTAGATTCCCCGAGCATATAAGCGTTTAGAATAAGAATAGGACTTAAAAATGAAAGTTTATTACGACAGTGATGCTGATCTTGGACTGATCAAGTCCAAGAAGATTGCTATCCTCGGTTATGGTAGCCAGGGTCATGCCCATGCACAGAATTTGCGGGATTCCGGTGTCGCCGAAGTAGCTATTACTCTGCGTGCCGATTCTGCTTCTGTTAAAAAAGCACAGGATGCTGGTTTCAAAGTTTTCACCAACGCCGAAGCTGCCAAATGGGCTGACATTCTGATGATCTTGGCACCTGACGAACATCAGGCTGCTATTTATGCAGAAGATCTGAAAGACAATCTGCGCCCCGGTAGCGCCATTGCCTTTGCTCATGGTCTGAATATCCATTTCGGCCTGATCGAACCCCGCAAAGACATCGACGTTTTCATGATCGCACCAAAGGGCCCAGGCCACACGGTTCGTTCTGAATATACCCGTGGTGGTGGTGTTCCTTGCTTGGTCGCCGTTGATCAGGATGCCAGCGGTAACGCTCATGACATCGCTCTTGCTTATGCTTCTGGCATTGGTGGCGGTCGTTCAGGCGTTATTGAAACCACTTTCCGTGAAGAAGTTGAAACCGATCTGTTCGGTGAGCAGGCTGTTCTTTGTGGTGGTTTGACCGCTCTTATCACGGCTGGTTTTGAAACCCTGACCGAAGCTGGTTATGCTCCTGAAATGGCATTCTTCGAATGCATGCATGAAATGAAACTGATCGTGGATCTTATCTACGAAGCCGGTATCGCCAACATGCGTTATTCGATCTCCAACACGGCTGAATATGGTGACATCGTATCCGGTCCGCGGGTTATCAATGAAGAATCCAAAAAGGCAATGAAAGCAATTCTGGACGATATCCAGAGTGGCCGCTTTGTCAGCAAATTCGTCCTTGATAACCGTGCTGGTCAGCCGGAACTCAAAGCCGCTCGCAAGCGTATGGCTGCTCACCCGATCGAACAGGTTGGTGAACGTCTGCGTAAAATGATGCCATGGATTGCCAGCAACAAGCTGGTCGACAAGGCTCGCAACTAATTTTTCATTAAATTAGATTGTTTCAAAAAAGCCGGAAACGATGTTTCCGGCTTTTTTGTTGAGTTATTTGCCAAAATAAAGCGCCAACTAGCGCTCAAAAGCTAAAATTTTGATTTTTAAATCCGTCATTCTTAAAATCAGACTTGGGTCACAAGACTTAAGAGACGGTAATTTTATCTTGCCAGCGTTTATGCCCTGCCCCGCACCAAAATATCGGCTCATCAGGGCAGGATAGAAATCTCAAATTGACTTTAATCTTCTTTGAAATCGATTTCGCCCAAAAAGCGTTCTACATCCAAAGCGGCCATACAACCAGTTCCTGCCGCTGTGACAGCTTGGCGGTAATGTTTATCCATTACATCGCCACAAGCAAAAACGCCTTCAATACTGGTTTGGGTGGTTCCAGGAGTGACCTCGATATAGCCTTCATCATCTAATTTCAGATGTCCCTGAAACAGTTCCGTCGCGGGTTTATGGCCAATAGCAATAAAAGCACCTTCTGTTTCCAAAAGGGATTCTTCACCCGTCTGGGTATCTTTTATTTTGACAGCGGATAAAGCGCTATCTTCTCCAGCGATAAATTCAGAAACAACGCTATTCCACTGCAATTTAATTGCCGGATTAGCGAGAAGCCGCCGTTGCAGAATTTTTTCAGCCCGTAAGCTATCGCGACGATGAATCAGCGTTACTTCAGGGCTATGATTGGTGAGATAGAGCGCCTCTTCCACCGCGGTATTACCACCGCCAATGACAACAACTTTTTTCCCACGGAAGAAAAAACCGTCACAGGTCGCACAGGCAGAGATGCCTTTTCCCCGCAGTGCGGTTTCGCTTTCCAAGCCTAACCAGCGAGCTTGCGCACCCGTTGAGATAATCAAGCTATCGGCGAGATAAACCTGACCATCATCACCCGTTAAACGGTAAGGGCGTTGAGAAAAATCAACCGAAGCAATGATATCCCAAACCAGCTTGGCACCAACATTTTCAGCCTGTGCCTGCATTTCTTCCATCAACCAAGGACCTTGGACAGGTTCGCGAAAACCTGGGAAGTTTTCAACTTCGGTTGTAATCGTCAGCTGGCCACCGGGCTGCAAACCTTGGGCTACGATAGGATTTAATCCGGCGCGGGCAGCATAAATAGCCGCCGTTAGCCCAGCAGGCCCGCTACCAAGAATAAAAACACGGGTCGAGATCGGATCAGCACTCATGGACAGCGCTCCTTAAAAAAGCAAAGGATAGATGAAATGGCCGCTATTCTATTGCAGAATAAACGCGGGATGATGAAAGAAATATTTTAAAGAAGGATATAACTGAAAAGGCGTCCTTTTTATGGCCGACATAACCGCCATCTATACAGGTCAGGCAATCCCTCGGTAAAAAATGTCATTATAATCAAGATATAATGACCTGATTTTTCTGCAATCAATTTTTGCTAACAAGAGGGTAAGTTTAAATATGGGGAAAGGCTGCATTAAAGCTTACCCCCGCCCCTTATATCATTTTTTCCTCAACGGGATGCTCTATCCATAAAGAATCTGGATCGGCGAAGAGCGTTTCAAGCTGTATAAAAAAATGACTGGCATGAAGGCCATCAACAAAAGCATGATTAAATTTGCATGAGACCGGAATTTTGCCGTCTTTCAGTTTTCCCCATGTCAGTGTTGGCACCGAAGCTCCAAAAGAAAACTCAGCATGTGTGATTGCACTGAAATATACCCAAGGAAGACAGCTTGCGCAGAAAAAATTCTCTTGCTGCACAATAAGGGGGGCGGCTGCAGTCGTTTTCGCTATTTCAATTTTTTCGGTAACAGCTTTTGTAAAAGAGATAAAATCAGCCGTATTTTCGCACCATATCTGCCGGAATCCTTCGTTATCCGTCATAATCGGTGTCATCACTTCGATATTTGCATATTCAATAATCTTCTCGCCTAAAATGCGCTGTTTTAACTGGGGCACTGAATTAGCCGCGCGAAGGATCGCATATAAAGCAAGTTGGAAGAAGGATACCCTATTGTCTTTCGCCGATTCATATAAGCGTTGCGCTTCTATCGGAACGCAAAGATTAAAACAGGGATTGGCGAATTTACGATAAAAATCAAAATGCGCTTTTCTAGGCCAAATTTGAGTGTCGATAATTTTATACGCAGTCATAAATCCAGCCTGTTTTTAGGCATTATTTTGATGTCAGATTTATAGAAAGCAATATCTGATTTTAATGCCGAGTCTTCATTGCACCATAAAACGTTTTATCGCATTTCTGACCAGCAGAACAAATAAAACGGCGCTGATATCAGCGAGCCAATCGGCTAATTCGGCATCACGATGGATAAAGGGAATCGCTTGGGTTAATTCAATAAGAGCGCCAAATAGACCAAGCCCAACAGCAATTTTGAAAGATCGCGTTTTCTGCCAGCCTAAACAGGCGAGAATCGTCAAGGTAACAAAAGCAATAATATGATCTATTTTATCGCTAGGTGCCAAATGGATAGTATCGGCAGCGGGCATAATCGCCAGACCATAAGCGGCTAAAAGAGTCAGCCAAAAGATTACTTTGATAAAGGATTGTAGCGGTAAGGAGATCAAGGGTTATTTCTTAATAACAAAAAGACGAGGTGGCCGAAGCCACCCCGATATGACTCATTTGCCTTTGAGAGACAGGCCACCAAAGCGCTTGTTAAAGCGAGCAACCATACCACCAGCATCAACGAGCTGTGAACGGCCACCAGTCCATGCCGGATGAACGCGCGGATCGATATCCAGCTTCATGGTATCGCCTTCTTTACCCCATGTAGAACGGGTTTCGAATACGGTACCGTCCGTCAACTGGACTTTGATGAAATGATAATCAGGATGAATATTCTGCTTCATGATACACTCCGTTAAATAGCTGGTTACCGACCAGCCGGATAGAGAAGCTGCATCTAGCCTGCTCTTGTCCAAGAAACAAGAGCGGCCAGAATACAAATGATAATAAAAAGCCGTCCGACAGAATTATAATTAGTTCTTCGGATCCGCAATCATCGCGGTGAACTCTGTTTCGGCAGCGACTTTGTCTTCAATCAAAGCCCGTGCTTTGAACTTGCAGATTTTTGCCCGCTTTTGCAAAAATTCGACTTCCAAGCGTAACAGAATACCCGGTTCAACCGGCATCCGGAATTTCGTCTCGTTAATGGCCATGAAGTAAACGAGCTTGCCCGTTCCAGCCAGACCCAGCGTTTCGATTGCCAAAACACCGGCAGCCTGTGCCAAAGCTTCTACAATCAGAACACCCGGCATAATAGGATTGCCAGGAAAATGGCCTGCAAAGAAAGGCTCGTTAATCGTAACCGCTTTGATTGCGACGATTTTTTCACCCGGGATCAGGCTTTCGACCCGATCGACCAATAACATTGGGAAACGATGGGGCAAAGCCGCCATAACCCGCTTGACATCAAGCGGGCCAGTTGATGCCGTTTTAGTTGTTTCTGTCATTTTTGATTACCGGCTGGTCGGGCGACGAGCGGCCGGAGGAACAGAAGCATTAGAAGCAGGTGTAGCAGAACGAGCAGCCGGTGCGGCTGCATCATTCTGAGCGTTCTGACGTTCGGAAGCCGGAACCCAGTTGGCGGGCGGCGTGATAGAAACGGTCGTGATACGACGGTTCAGATCAGCGGCCACGTCTGACGTAATATCAGCAGACGGATCGGCCAGAATAGCACTCTGCGGGTTAAGAACCAGATTGACCTTACGCAGAGTCATCACGCTACGCACAGATTCTTCCATATGGTCAGTAACCTGTTCTTCGGCATAGGTATTCGGACGAATGAACGGCATACCAAGCGTCATTAATTCACGCTGTGCGGCCTGCTGTTTTGCCTGAAAAGCGTTAACTTTCGGCTGCATAAGCGCCATTGAAGTGCCGCTTTTTTGTAGCTTCATGAGCTCATCACGCATCTGTGATAATTCGGTTTCCAGCGCAACACGACGATTATTATAAGCGTCAATCTGCGTACGATAGGTTGCCTGAATTTGGGTCTGAGCCTGTTTCAGAGCCGATGACTGCGTCAGAACACCCTGAAGATCTACAACAGCAGCGGATTGCGCCAAGACCGGGGTGGCTGTTACGGCAGCGATAAGGGCTGCACCGGCAAATAATTTCTTCATTAAAATGCTGTCCCTACGTTGAAGGTTACAAGTTTTTTATCATCACCAGGCTGACTGACAATAGCTTTAGCAATATCAATCCGGAAAGGACCAAATGGCGAATTCCAGTTCACACCAAAACCAACCGAAATACGAGGTTTCCAAGTATCCCCTAAGAAATATTCTTTGATGGGTGAAACAGAAGTCGTAACTGGGGTATTTCCTGTAGCACTAGTTGTATAGTTACCGCTGCTATCTGTATAGAGGGCTTGTCCCTTGGAATTGGTCACCTGACGTGCCGTTACAGCACATTGACCTTGGGCTTTCCCTGATGAACCGCAACTATCAATCAAAGCCGGTTTCGGCACGCCCCAGACAGAACCGATATCAGCAAAAATGGACGGTCTCAGCCCCATTTCACGGGCGCCTGCACCCATTGGGATTTCCAATTCGGCATGACCCAAATATTCTTTGGTACCACCGAGTGAGTCATCGGAAGATTCACCACCAAGGCTGGCATTGCCGCTATCATCAAAAGAATAATAATGACGGGTCACACGAGGCCCGACACCACGGAAGTTAAACCCGCGGAACTGTGGTTGCCCCAAGAAGAAACGGTCAATCAAACGGACATTGCCATCATAGCCCCAGATATATCCGGCTTCACCACGCAGTGAGAAGACGAACCCTCTGGTCAAATTCCAGTATTTAGCCGCTTCGATCCGAGTTTTCAGATAATGCACCGTTCCACCAAGACCAGCAAAATCCTGACTGAAAGTGAACCGGGCACCGGAGGTCGGATGCATAATATTGTTCAGGCTGTTATAGGCGATAGAATAGCCCAAGGTCGAGTTAACCCATGACCCCAAAGCTTCGCACAAATAACGTCCAGCCAATAACGGGTCGCATTGGCCGTTTGTATAATAACTGCTTTTGCTGATCTTCACCGTTTCATAGCTGATACTGTAGCGCAAAAGCAGGTTTAAATATTCGGTAATAGGAATACCGGCGCGCAACTGAAGACCGGTAGAAGCCTGTCGATAGGTCGTATTACGATCCGTACCGTTCATGTAGTTAAAGGCGTTATAATCGTTCCGGAAAATATCGCCACCAAAGGCGATCGCATGATCAAACAGATAAGGTTCTGTAAAACCAAGATCGACTGATTTGGAATAATAAGACCAGTTAGCCGAAGCGCGGACGCTCTGGCCTTTACCCATGAAGTTGTTCTGTTGGATAGAAATATCCAGAAGAATACGTTCAAGGCTGGAGTAACCAGCGGAAACAGAGAGCTGCCCTGTCGATTTTTCTTGAAGATTGGTATCAAGAATCAAGCGATCTGGCGTTGATCCCGGCCGCTGGGTGATTTCAAGCTTATCCTGAAAGAAGCCCAAAGACTGCACGCGATCGCGAGAGCGTTTAACCCGCAACAGGTTGAACACGTCACCTTCGGCCAAACGGAATTCACGACGGATCACTTTATCGCGGGTCGTGGTGTTACCGCTGATATCAACCCGTTCGATATATTGGCGTGGGGCTTCTGCGATGCGGAATTCGATACCCATCGTCAGATTGTCTTTATCCGGTGTGAAATTCGGATTCACATCCGGCGTATAGCCCATAAGACCAGCCGCCTCGGTCAAGGTATCAATCGTATCTTCAACCTGTTTGGCGTTATACCACTGGCCTTTTTTGATTTTCACCAAGGATTTGAAGTTGTCGGCCTTCACATCACGAATTTGGGAATCCAGCGAAACATCACCAAATTTGTAACGGTCACCTTCTTCAACGACATAGGTAATGATGAAGTCGCGGCGATCAGGCGTTAATTCTGCGATAGCGGAAACAACGCGGAAATCGGCATAACCATTAACCAGATAGAATTGCCGTAATTTCTGTTGGTCATAGGCCAATTTATCGGGATCGTAGCTGGCGCCAGAACTCATAAAGCGCCAGAGACGGGACTGTTTCGTCGCCATAACTTTTCTAAGCTGGGCATCAGAAAACTGTTTATTCCCGATCACGTTGATCTGGCGGACTTTTGATTTTGGCCCTTCTGTGATTTCGAACACGATATCGACGCGATTTTGTTCCAGCCGAACCATCTTCGGTTCAACGGTAGCGGCAAAGCGCCCTTGCCGTCGATAGAGTTCGATGATGCGGGAGACATCAGCACGTACCGCATCACGGGTAAAAATCTGTCTTGGGGATAATTTGATTTCAGGCCGAATTTTATCTTCTTTAAGGCGCTTATTACCTTCAAGAACAATACGGTTGATAATCGGGTTTTCGTGGATTTGAAGGGTCAGACTACCCGGGTTATTCGGATTGTCTTCGATAACAACATCAGAAAACAGCTGCGTCGCATATAAATCCTGAATAGCGGTATCCAACACTTCAGAATTATAACGCAGCCCGGCCTTCAGCTTGGTATAGGAGAGCACCGTATCCGGTTCGAGACGTTCTGTCCCGACAACCGCAAGCGATTTAATCGTGCCTTCAAAGGGCTTCGCAACAACCGGCGTGGCCGCTGGTTCAGGCGTTTCCGGTTCCGCTTCTGCGGCGGCTTGAGCTGCGCTATCCTGCTGGGTTGACTGCGCCGCTGCCGTATTGGCAGCGGGTGCATCAGCAGGTGTTTTAGATTCTGCACCACCGGTATCGGCAGTTGCCGCGGCGTTATTAGCATCTGTTGTCGTTGCGGCTGGCGTTTCCGGATTAGCCGCGCCAGAAGCATCGCCTGCCGGTGCATCAGTATTTGTCTTGGAAACGGCTTTTTCAGCATCCGAAGCTGCATTATTTGCAGTCGATGCGGCGCTGTTGCCGGTAGCTTCGGTGATTACCGTTTTGCTGTTTTTCTTTTGATCCTTAAGCGCTTTTTTAGCCGCTTTAGAAAGTTTCGCCTCAGCTTTTTTTACCGCTTCTGTCGCATCCGTTGCCGGATTGGAAACCGTAGTAGCAGCGTCGCTAACAGTCGATTGTGCTGATGTCGTTGCATCAACGGCTGGTGCCGTTTCATTATTGGTAAGATTGTTATTACTGGCCTGTTCCGTTTGGGAAGGTGCCAGATCAGAAACTGTCTGAGCCTTTAGTGGGATCGCGGTCGTTCCCATTAAAGTGCTTAAAATGACAAAGGAAGCCAAAGGCATATTCTGCCGGCTACGCCGATTATTATGATCAGAATTACCCAAATTGCGCGCCGTCACCCGATTATTGCCCTCTTTCCAGAAATGACACCCGTTTTTCGGTTGTCTTCTTTTTGTGATGGAACTGCCATCACCCCACCCCCTAAACAAACACTGATGATATTCGATTTATAAATCGATTTTATTTCACCCAAGTATCTGCTTTAGCCAGACGAATACTCCAAGATCATTCAAGGTTGCAAAGAACGTCAAGCTCAAAAGCAAAAATAAGCCAAAGCGAAAAGCCCATGTCTGAATTACAGGCGTAAGTGGCCGTCTTAATATGATTTCCATTGCGTAGAACAGGAGATGCCCTCCGTCCAACATTGGAACTGGCAATAAATTGATGAACCCAAGATTAACCGAAATAGCCGCCATAAAAAGAACAAAAGGAAGAAAACCGAGTTCAGTTATCTGTCCCGACATTTTGGCTATACGAATTGGGCCACCTAATTCATCCATGGATCGACGGCCTGTAATAATTTGACCAATACCATCAATCTGCTCATGGAGCATCGTGCCTACGGCAGAAGTAGCGGCCATAGGAATCTCGGTCAAGGGGAGACGGACAATTACCGGAGCCCCACCCAAAATTCCTAACAGACCTATACGACTACTATTACCAAAACGGTCTTGAAAATGCTCCGCTTTCAGATGGACTTTGACATCTATTGGTCGTCCGTCTCTGACTAATTTTATGCGCACATCTTCATCAGGATGCATCTGAATAACGGGCTGTAGGTCGTTGAAATAATTAACTTTATAGCTGTTTACAGCTGTAATTTTATCCCCTGCCTTCAATCCAGCCATATCGGCTGAAGAATGGGGCATAACGGCGGAGACAACGGCAGGGCTTCTGGCGATACCATGCACAGAAAAAATAGCGGCAAAAAGTAAGATAGCGACAAAAATATTTGTCAGTGGACCTGCCAAAACAATCAAAAAGCGATGCCATGCTTTTTTTGCTTGAAAAGTCTTGGCTCTGTCTTCCGGAGATAAAGCCAACCATTCGCTAGAGGGTCTGCCCGAACTGGCAGGATCCATATCACCGGCAAATCGGACATAACCACCAAAAGGCAAGCAGGCGATACGCCATCTTGTCCCTTGGCGGTCTTTCCATCCAAAAATTTCTAGCCCGAAACCAATAGAAAAGACTTCTGCTTTAACCCCGAAAAAACGAGCGACAGCATAATGTCCTAACTCATGGACAAAAACCAACGGGCCAATAACCGCGATGAAACTAACGATCGAAAACATTATCCCCGAATAAACATTCACGCGGGCAAACTCTCCATTAAAGCAGCGGCCTGAATCCGTGCTTCGTTGTCGATCGCAAAAACATCTTCCAAAGAAGAAGGCGTTGCAGGCGTATAGCGATCCAGTGTTTTTTCAACAATTTTAGCGATATCAAGGAATCCGATCTTCTTATCCAGAAAAGCGGCCACGGCTATTTCATTGGCTGCATTCATAACAGCAGGACGGGGACCGCCCTCCTTGATAGCATGCATTGCCAAGGAAAGCGCTGGGAAACGCTCGTAATCGGGCGCTTCGAAATCCATCTGGCGCAGCTTGGTGAAATCCAATGATTCGGAAGGTGTTTCCATCCGCTTTGGCCAAGCCAAAGTATGACCAATCGGCGTTCTCATATCAGGGCTACCAATCTGGGCAAGAATGGAGCCATCAAGATATTCCACCATCGAATGGATAACCGATTGCGGATGCACCAATATTTCAAATTTTTCTAAAGGAATCCGGAACAGATGATAGGCCTCTATCAGCTCCAGACCTTTATTCATCATCGTCGCAGAATCGATCGAGATCTTGGCACCCATTGACCAGTTAGGATGCTGGACGGCGCGTTCTGGCGTTACTGTCGCCATTTCTGCAAGGGACGTCTTCCGGAAAGGTCCACCGCTGGCCGTGATGATAATCCGGCGCACATATTCACGGTTTTCGTGAGGAAAACACTGGAAGATCGCGTTATGTTCGGAATCTACCGGAAGAAGCGTGGTGCCATGCTTCTTAACCGCATCGATCATCAAGCTACCAGCCGAGACCAAGGATTCTTTGTTCGCCAACGCGACCGTTTTACCTTGGCGGATAGCCGCAAGATTGGCTTTCAGACCAGCACAACCGATAATCGCAGCCATCGTCCAGTCTGCACCCATCATAGCGGCTTCGACCAAAGCATCCGCACCGGCAGAAGCTTCAATCGAACTGCCCGCCAAGGCGTCTTTCAAGTCGTTATAAAGAGAGGGATCGGCAATAACAGCCCGTTTGGCATTGGTTCTTTTCGCCGCATCAGCCAAATCTTTGACATTGCGGTTAGCCGTCAAGGCGACGACCTGATACTTATCCAAATTCCGCTCGATTAAATCCAGCGTCGAATGACCAATGGATCCGGTCGCCCCTAAAACAGTGACTGTTCTTGGCTGACTCATAACAGAAAAGCTCCAATTTTTATTAAAATAGCCGTCAGTAAAGCAACCGGCAGCAATCCATCGACACGGTCCATAATACCGCCATGTCCAGGTAAAAGATTTCCGGAATCTTTGACATTTGCTCGTCTTTTTAACCAGCTTTCAAAGAAATCACCGGCCTGTGCCACAACCGCCATCGGAGCGCCAATAACCTTCATCACAAAAGGCAGATGACCGAAATCAGCAATAAAATAGGCAGTTACAGCGGCAGCTATCATACCACCAATAAGGCCACTCCATGTTTTTTTCGGGCTTAATGCCGGACACAATTTAGGGCCACCGATTAAACGGCCTGAAAAGAAAGCCCCGATATCCGTCGCTGCGGTAACCGCCACAATCCAAGTTACCAACCACAGACCGTTCGGTTGCAAGCGCAGTAAAGTCAAAGCCAATACAGGCAAAAGGGCATAAAAAAACCGGCAGTCATCCATTTGAGGGATGCTCCGGTAAGATGACGCCATTCGCGAAATATCAAGGCCGCCATAATGGCTGCAGACAACGCGAAAACATAGCCGCCTGCCCCGATAAGGCAAATGGCCACAGCCGCCAGTATAATTCCGACAATAATACGAAGTTTCAGCTCACTCACAAGCCACCATAACGCCTTTCACGGCGTGCATATTCTTCTACCGCTGCTTTCAGAGCTTCACTGCCGAAGTCAGGCCATAAAGTATCTATGAACAGTAATTCGGCATAAGCGGCTTGCCATAACAGGAAGTTAGACAAACGTTTTTCACCGGATGTTCTGATAACCAAATCAAGAGGCGGTAAATCATGTGTATATAATAAGGATTCGATCGTTCCAACGTCGATATCCTCGGGATCGAGATCCCCTTTTCTCGCCTGCTCTGCAATCCGTTTGGTTACGTGAACCAGCTCATCTTGAGCGCCGTAATTCAAAGCAAAGACCAAAGTCAGACGGGTATTATTGGCTGTAATTTCTATTGCCTGATTCAGCAAAGAAACCAGATCTTGATCAAGGCGCGTATAATCGCCGATCACTTTCAAGCAGATGCCGCGCTCTTTGATATTGTGCATTTCCTGCCGAAGACAAAGGCGCAGTAATCCCATGAGATCAGCGACTTCGCTGGCTGGCCTGCGCCAATTTTCGGAAGAAAATGCATATAAGGTCAGAACCTCGATACCCATTTCTGCGGCGGCTCGCACAGTTGTCTTGACCGCATCAGCGCCTTTTTTATGTCCCGCAATTCTGGGTAAATGGCGTGCGGAAGCCCAGCGCCCATTACCATCCATGATGATGGCAACGTGGCGAGGAACAAAGGATGCGGATTTATGGGATTTTGCCGCAGAATTGGCCAGCGGGGCTATCACTTGCCGAGGATTTCCTTTTCTTTATGCGCAGCCAGCGCATCGACATCAGCGATCGTCTTGTCAGTCAGTTTTTGCACTTCATTTTCAAAGCGCTTTTTCTCATCTTCGCTGATTTCGTTTTTCTTTTCATCCTGTTTGATCTGGTCATTACCATCACGACGGACATTACGGACAGCAATACGTGCCTTTTCGGCATATTGTCCGACCAATTTTGCCAGTTCTTTACGGCGTTCTTCAGTCAAATCAGGAATAGGCAGACGAAGCATCTGGCCATCGACAATAGGATTAAGACCTAATCCAGCCGAGCGGATAGCCTTATCTACCGAGGTGACGTTGCTTTTATCCCAGACCTGAACCGTGATCATACGAGGTTCGGGAACAGAAACGGTTGCGACCTGATTGAGCGGCATGTTCGCGCCGTAAACATCGACGGTAACCGGATCAAGTAAACTGGTCGAAGCGCGTCCAGTTCTGAGACCGGAGAAATCACTCCTTAATGATTCCAGTGCGCCTTTCATACGCCGTTCTAAATCGGCTTTATTATAGGCTGCCATTATTCTTCCTCGTTACATACTATCGTTGAAACACCTTCACCATCAAGAACACGGCTGAAATTGCCCTGTTCCCGAATGTTGAAGACAACGATCGGGATATTATTATCGCGACATAAAGCCGTTGCACTGGCATCCATGACTTTCAAGTCATCGGCCAGAACACGGTTGAAAGAAACGCTGTCGTAACGTTTGGCATTGTTGACCTTTTTAGGGTCAGCATCATAGACACCATCAACCGACGTGCCTTTGAACAAGGCATCGCATTTCATTTCAGCTGCACGCAAAGCGGCACCACTATCAGTCGTAAAAAAAGGATTGCCTGTTCCGGCGGCAAAAATAACGACCCGTCCTTTTTCCATATGCCGTTCTGCACGTCTGCGAATAAAAGGTTCACATACGGTGGGCATTGGAATAGCTGACTGCACTCGGGTATCGACACCGATACATTCAAGGGCGTTTTGAACAGCAAGAGCGTTCATAACGGTAGCTAACATGCCCATATAATCGGCACTGCTCCGCTCGATGCCGCGGGCGGTCGCAGCCAATCCCCGAAAGATATTGCCACCACCGACAACAATACAAAGCTGATATCCGGCTTCGCGGGCGGCTCGAATTTCATCGGCAACACGGGCGACAGTCGCCGGATCGATCCCAAACTGGCTGGGACCCATCAGCACTTCTCCCGACAATTTAAGCAGAACTCGGTTGAAGCGCAGGCGTTTATACACCGTCAATACCTCTCGTGACTATCGAAACAAGGTAAGCTCTACTTCTATCAGTAAATATCGCTATGCCAAGTAAAGGATTATAAAAAAGGCCAACTCCCCCGATTTTTAGAGAAGTTGACCTTGATTACGGATAAAATTAGACGCCAGCAGCAGCGGCGACTTCAGCAGCGAAGTCAGTTTCCTGCTTTTCGATGCCTTCACCCAGCTGGAAGCGAACAAACTGTTTCAGCGTGATCGGCTTACCGGCTTCTTTGGCTGCCTTTTTGACAACATCGGAAACGCGGGTTTTGCCATCAACGACAAAGATCTGGCTGAGAAGAGCGTTTTCTTTGCGGTATTTTGCAACGGCACCGTCAACCATACGGGTCACGATTTCCGCAGGCTTACCTGATTCAGCTGCTTTTTCCTGAGCAATAGCGCGTTCGCGTTCGACAGCGGCATCATCCAAGGAATCTTCGTCCAGTGCCAACGGGGTAGCCGCAGCAACATGCATGGCAATCTGTTTGCCCAAGGATTCCAAGAAATCGGTCGGCGCTTCACTTTCGAGAGCAACCAAAACACCGATCTTACCAACACCAGGTGCAACCTGATTATGGATATAGGAAACGACAACACCGTTTTCGACTTCTGCGAGCGCTGCGCGACGTAAAGCCTGATTTTCACCGATCGTTGCGATATTGGCGGTCAAAACGTCATTGACGGAACCACCGGCGGGATGCGAAACCTTGGAAAGGTTTTCGATATCGCTGCCATGTTCGAGAACAAGCGCGGTAACACCCTTAACAAAATCTTGGAACTTTTCGTTCTTGGCAACGAAATCGGTTTCACTGTTGACTTCGAGAACGGCACCTTTGGTTCCGTCAACGATAACACCAACGAGACCTTCGGCAGCCTGACGGCCTGATTTTTTAGCAGCGGCAGCTAAACCTTTGGCGCGCAGCCAATCAACGGCAGCTTCCATTTCGCCATTGGCTTCATTGAGAGCTTTTTTACAATCCATCATACCTGCGCCGGTACGCTCACGGAGCGATTTTACGGCTGCAGCGGTAATCTCCGCCATAGTTCTACCTCTTTATGTTACGGATGAGGCAGGGAAAGTCTTCCCTGCCTCTGAATTATCAGTGTTTCATATCGTCGATTTTAAAGAACGCCGAATATGAAACAGAAATATTAAGCTAAAGCTTCTTCAGCCGCCGGTTCTACAGCCGCGCCGAGGTCTTCGCCCAGTTCCTGACGGTTCTGCTGATCGCCACGGGTAGCGGCTTCAGCGATCGCGTCGCAATAATAACGGACAGCGCGAGCTGCATCATCATTGGCAGGAATCGGGAATGCGATACCGTCGGGGCTGACATTGGAATCGAGGATAGCAACAACCGGAATACCCAGCGTGTTGGCTTCTTTGATAGCCAGCTCTTCTTTGTTAGCATCAACAACAAACATGATGTCAGGGATGGTGCCCATATCGCGGATACCGCCCAAAGAAAGTTCCAGCTTGTCGCGTTCGCGGGTCAGCTGAAGGATTTCTTTCTTGGTGAAACCTGCGGTTTCGCCGGAAAGCTTTTCTTCGAGGGTCTTCAAACGCTTGATAGAACCAGAAATCGTGCGCCAGTTGGTCAACATACCACCCAACCAACGATGATTCACAAAGAACTGGCCAGAGCGACGTGCTGCGTCAGCAATCGGCTCTTGAGCCTGACGCTTGGTGCCGACGAACAAAACTTTACCGCCATGAGCAACCGTCTGAGCGATGAAATCAAGGGCGCGGGTAAACAAAGGCACAGTCTGGGACAGATCCATGATATGGATGCCATTGCGATCGCCGAAAATATACGGTTTCATTTTCGGGTTCCAGCGATGGGTCTGGTGACCAAAGTGAGCACCAACGTCCAACAAAGACTGCATCGTAACGGTAGGTACCGCCATAATTATTCTCCTTCCGGTTAAACCTCTTCGGGGAAGTGACCTTCCGGATCGACGAAAGGCACCGGTCGTTCAATAACCCCGAGTGTGAGATATGGGGCGCAGTAACTATAATGCGCCGAAAAATCAAGAGCAGGATAACGTTGCTGTTATCATTTTACATGAATCATAAAGATTTGAACAGTTTTTAGTTCCCGCTTGACATGGGAACATTTAGAGAACAAAAAAGCAAATAAGAGACGAAGCGGCAAAAGAGTCGCTCAAAAAAATGAGCCAAACTACCAAAATATGGATAAAAACGTCTCTTTATTGAAGAGAAAATGGCTATTTTTTAGAACAAAACAAGAACTTTAAAATCTAGTGACTAAAAATCTGTCTTTAAGAAAGGAAAGACAATGATAGCTTTTTGTTTTTGGGGGATATTATCCGTTGCCGCGTTATGCAGCGTGATAAGTTTGGCCAAAGATGTCCACTATATCTGGCGCTGGATATCTTCTTTCTATTTTAGACCGGCTTATAAAGCGATCACTATCAATATCAAATTGGCGCCCCCCTCGCCTTCTTTCTTGGATCACGGCGCTTTTCTGCCTTTGCTTTTGATTCCAGAAAATATGACAAACAAAAACAAAAAAATAACTTTATGACTGGCTTTTTGTAACCCATCTGATGAGCCTTTCAAAAGTCAGTCCTTACAGAGTGATCAGCAAGAGATAGGCAGTTTAATAAGGGGCAATAGCGAGATAAAAACCGCGAGGCTGCGAATATGTGGCTATTAAAAAGCATTCTATATTTAGGCAGGAAGATAGGATGGGATTATCCGCCCTTCCCTGTTCCGGTTATCTTTTTATTATTGAATAAGGCCGGGCAAGCATAGAACAGGGTCAAGCAAACGCTATTCAGAACGAATTTTAGGCTTCTTCGGGAGTAGTTTTTTCTTCTCCCCGCATAACTTTAGCATAGCTCAAAATACCGAATGGCAGCAGAACTGTATAAACAACACTAAACACGGATAAAACTGCCCAAGGTGCACTGATAAATGCCGCCGCACCAATCGCGACCATCACCAATAGACCTAAACGTAATTTAGGACGAACGCGAAGCACCGACCATCCAAAGGTCGGAATGTCGGCAATCATCAAGAACGCTGACAAGCTAATCCATAACCCGACCAATAAAGGCATACGGAACAAGTCATACCCTGAGACAAACCATGCATATAAAGGCATCAAGGAAAAATTAGCACCGGCCGGTGCTGGAACACCGGTAAGGAAACCGGCTGATTTATGGGGTTGATCGAGATAGTCTATATTGACGTTAAATCTTGCCAAACGAAGCGCACAACAAACCGCATGAGACAAGGCGAATAACCATCCCCAACGTGGCCAGCTTTGCAATGTCCAAAGATAGATTAGAATCGCAGGCGCTACACCAAAAGCGATAACATCGGATAAAGAATCTAGCTCTGCCCCGAAACGGGTTGCACCTTTTAAAAGACGGGCAATGCGGCCATCCAAAGTATCCAGAACCGCCGCAATCAGAATGGCATAAACGGCATTTTCCCATTCACCGGAAACGGCATAACGGATAGCCGTTAATCCGCTGCATAAAGCCAAGGTTGTAATCGCATTGGGCATCAACGCCCGAATGGGAATGCTCCGTCGCTCATTCTGATATCGCTTTCTTGACCGCGTCTTCTGGAAGGTCATAACCGTCTCCCTGTCAGCGGTTTTTCTTGCGAGCCGATGCATCCCAGAATGGTTTCGCCAGCCAAGCAACGTTGTCCCAAAGCGACCTGAGGCGTTACGCCTGCCGGTAAATAGACATCCAGACGGCTACCGAAACGGATCAAACCAATGCGTTCACCGCGTTCGACATAATCTTCGACTTTCGTCAGCGGCACAATCCGGCGAGCAATCAGACCCGCAATTTGCGTCAAGCCGATATTCACGCCCTCTTTTGTTTCGATCATAAAATGCTGGCGTTCGTTTTTTTCGCTGGCCTTGTCGAGGTCGGCGTTCAAAAAAGCACCGGGTATATAAACGATACGCGCAATGCGTCCCGGAATCGGAGCGCGGTTGATATGAACGTCAAAGACACTCATAAAGATTGAAACGCGCGTCAAAGTGGCATCGCCCAAGCCATCAGCCCCCGCCAATTCCGGCGGTGGTGGCACATCGGCAATAAGGCAGACCATACCATCCGCCGGAGAAACGATCAGCCCTTCTCCTTCTGGAACGCTTCTTATTGGATCGCGGAAAAAAGCGGCGACACAAAAACAGAGAACGCCCAGCGGCCATGCCATCCATAACCAGCTAAAATATGAAATTATAGCGGAAAGAATAACCGCAATAACAAAGAATTTCCGGCCTTCTGGATGGATAGAAGGAAAATGCCAACGGATAGATTGTGCTGCGCTGTTTTCGCGCTGTTCCTCTTTATTCATGCTTGCCTTTTAAAGGCCTCCTACTCTTCTGACAATGGCTACAATCAGTTATCCGCCGGATAGGACAGAGACTTGATTTATAAAAGGAATTTCAAAATATCGGTAGTTATCGGAACAAAAAATATTTTCGGCAACAGAAAAGATATCTTTTTTAGAAAATCCGATACTATCATAAAATTGTAATAAAAATATCATTTATACTGATTTTCCCCCTCTTTGGCGAGAAAGGACTGCGTTATTAAATCTGTTCCTGTTTACCTGTCCGGATTATCTCTTCTGGCTCTGTTCATTATCGCTGTCAGCCATGTGTCTGTCGGCTGGCCTATCCTGTCGGTTTTAATGCTTATTATTGTCTGGGGTTGGTGGTTTAAAAATATCTCTGAAGCCACAGCGCCTTTTTCCGACACCAATAACGGAAGCGGCTTTTCAGATCAGCCTTACCCCTATTTTCCAGCTACGGCGGCTGATGTCATTATGGCGATGGATGAACCTGTATTGCTGGTCAATGATGGGCAGGTTGAAGTCGCCAACAGAGCCGCCGAGAATTTATTAGGCATGCATATTGAGGGCGGTGATGTCAGAATGGCTATCCGCCATCCGGCGGCTATTCGCCTTTTAACAGAGCCCTTGGATAATATGTCTCCAGTCTTACTGGCTGGATTAGGTGGTCTCAATCGCCGTTGGGAATTATATGCCTATGCCTTGAATGAAGAGCAGCGACTTATTCTGTTACGGGATCAAAGCACGGCTCATTTAACGGAACAGGTCAGAATAGATTTTGTCGCCAATACCAGCCATGAATTGCGGACACCACTTGCGACTTTAAGCGGTTTTATCGAAACATTAGAAGATGACGACGTCATCAAAGATCGGGATACCCGTCACCATTTTCTCGGCATTATGGCGCGTGAAGCCAAACGGATGCAAAATCTGGTTGATGACCTGATGTCTCTTTCACGGATTGAAGCAGGAAAATTTTCTCTACCCAATGAAATCGTTGTTTTATCGCCTTTGGTAGCAGAAATTGTGTCCAATATTCAGGCATCGGGTCAGGCAAAGCCGTCCCAAATCACCCTAAAAAATCAATTATCGAGCGATAACATCCAAGGCGATCGCACCGAAGTGACGCAGCTTCTTTACAACATCATCGGAAATGCCTTGAAATATGGTCGGAAGGATGGCCAGATTATGGTTAATCTCGAAAATACCGACGACCATCGGATAAAGCTGTCTATTAAAGACGAAGGCGACGGCATTCCTTTTCATCATATTCCGCGTCTGACAGAGCGTTTTTATCGGGTGGATAACAGTCGCAGCCGTGCTTTGGGTGGCACAGGATTGGGATTGGCGATCGTTAAACAAATTGTTGAGCATCATCGCGGTGAATTGGTCATCGATAGTATCGCCGGAAAAGGCACTACGGTGACAGTATTCTTGCCAACAACGGACTTTTTCCCCGATTAACAGTCCGTAATGTCACAAAAATATAATAATTTTGTCACCACCCTGTCATTGACAGAGATTAAAAACTTTTAGTCATCAAAAGACAAAATAAGATGTATAATATTGATCATAAGGACGAATTTTGATCGCCAATGTGCTTTCCCTGCGGAAAAAAAAGAAAAACGCTGTTATCATCCAGATACAGCGTTTTAATGCCTTGAGGATAATATGAAAAAAGCATCGGAAATCGGTCATACTGTAAAAGCTTTTGATGAAGACCTTGGCGGGCTGCGCGCTCTGATTTGCGAAATGGGGGGCATGACAGAAATCGCGCTGACTTCGACATTGGAAGCCCTGATTCACAGCAACAAAGAGCTGGCTGCCAAGATCGTCGAAAATGACAAGGAAATCGACGCGCTGGAAATGGAAGCCGAGCGTGTCGCGATGCGCATTATCTCTCTTCGGGCACCTTTGGCCGATGATTTGCGTGATGTGATCGCCGCAATGAAAATTTCGGGTATTCTGGAACGTATGGCGGATTATGCAAAGAATATCGCCAAGCGTGTTCCGATATTGCAAAATATGGTCTCGATTCATCCGGTGCCGGTTTTGCCCGTCATGGGCGAAATGGTTTCTGAAATGGTGCGCAATGTGCTTGATGCCTATGCAGCCAGAGACCCGAAAAAAGCTTTTCATGTCGCGGAATATGACATGGAAGTAGATGGATTATATAACAATCTGTTCCGTATTCTTCTGACTTATATGATGGAAGATTCTGGCAGGATCAGCACTTGTATCCATTTAATGTTTATCGCCAAAAATCTGGAACGCATTGGGGATCATGCCACAAATATTGCGGAAATGGTGTATTTTGCGGCTACCGGCAAGCAAATGCCGGAAAGAACGCGTGGTAAAGATTTGCTGGCATCGGAGGATAACTAATGGCCGCTTTACGGCTGCTCCTCGTTGAAGATGACGATGCTCTTGCTGAATTACTGAAATGGCATTTTAGTAAACAAAATTTTGAAGTTGTTCACACGCGCGACGGAGATGAAGCTCTCTTATTGGCAAGGGAAAATCCACCTGACATCATGCTGCTTGATTGGATGGTAGAAGGTACATCCGGTATCGAAGTTTGTCGGCAATTACGGCGCTATCCTGAAACCGCCAATCTGCCGATTATCATGCTGACGGCACGTGGTGAAGAAGATGACCGGATCAGGGGGCTTGAAACGGGTGCGGATGATTATGTCACCAAACCCTTTTCGCCTCGTGAATTGGTGGCGAGAGCGCTGGCGGTATTACGGCGCATTCGCCCAGCTCTCAGCAAAGAGCAGCTCACCTATAACGATATCGAAATGGATTTGGTCAGCCATCGGGTCAAGCGTGCCGGAACGACGGTATCCATAGGCCCAACAGAATTTCGCCTTTTGCGACATTTGATGGAATATCCAAGACGGGTTTTCTCACGCGAGAAGCTGTTGGATTATATTTGGGGTCAGGATAGCGATATCGAATTACGAACCGTCGATGTTCATATTCGTCGCCTTCGGAAAGCCTTGAACCGCGAAGGTTTGCCAGATCTTATCCGTACTGTCCGCTCGGCAGGCTATGCGTTAGATACGGACGAAGAATAGCACTCAAAGGCTAACTCTATCTATTTGTCATTCCTGACATTTATACCTATCTAAATAGAAAATTTATCCAGCGATCATCCTGCAACGGACAGAGAAGATAACCACGCTTATGGGATCAGTGTATCTTGCCCAAATGGGTAAGAATAAACCTCGTTTTCGAAAGAAAGTGCATAACGGCTGCCTTTATAAGACTATTCAAGCCTTCATTCTGGCCTAATCGGTGCTTTGCTTAAAAACGAGACAACGCCCGAGGCCAGAAAGGCTGAATCTCTTTATAATCTCGTTTTGATTTAGGCTTGATTATAAAGCGCTATCTTTCGGGATAACTCTTGCCCAGCATAAAACATGCACCGATCGAACACCTGCCTTCTTTAATAATTTGGCACAGCTTTCAGTGGTGGCTCCGCTGGTAAAGACGTCATCCACTAAAATGACATCTCGCCCGACAAGATGGTTTTCTTGATTTTTCCTTGTCCTTATCGCGAAAGCTTTTCTAACCGTTTCTTGCCGCTGCTTTGGTGTCAGATGCCCCAACGGCTTAGTTGAGTGGGAACGATAAAGGCTATCGCAGTCATAATCATATCCACTTGCCTTGGCTAAATATTGCCCGATCAATCCAGCCTGATTAAATCCACGTTGCCATAATCGCCAGCGATGAAGCGGCACAGGTATGATTAAAGGAGGCTTAGAAACAACATCTACGGCATCCGATAAATCTGTTTTTTCTGTTGTAATAGGCGGCGATAGCTGGATGTCTTCTTTTGCTGGCAAGAAACGCATCATTAACTTTGCCATATCGCGTGCCAACATGGTTTGCCTGCCATATTTGCAGCGCAAGATAAGTGTTCTTGAAATTTCGTCATAGGCAACCGCTGCATTCATCCGATCAAATGCAGGCGGGTGTTGTAAGCAACGTCCACAGCGCAATTCATATTGCTGATCGCGAGGTAGCGGAAAGCCGCATTGGATACAGGCGGGCTCGACCAGAAAATGAAGTGACTGCCAACATTCGACACAAAAGCTATGATCAGCCAGAATAACGGCACCGCAATTCGGACAACGCGGTGGCAAGGCATAATCAATAACAGCCCTCAATCCAGAATAAGCTGTCCCTAATAACTTCTTTAGAATGTCCACCGCTTTCATATTTCGAGTATAATACCGCTAATATAGACGAAAAAAGGCCAGATAAATCTGACCTCTTTCCAGTATTTTTCGATAATGAAGGCTTTAATCCTCTGGAATAGAAGCGTCCAACAATTCATCAGCGATTTCCGCTGTATTATGCCGGATAAGCTTTTCAATTTTTTCGGCCATTTCAGGATGCTCTCTCAGGAAGTTTTTAGCATTTTCCCGACCCTGACCAATCCGAACAGAATCATGGCTGAACCACGAACCTGACTTGTCAACAATACCCGCTTTGACCCCAAGATCGAGGATTTCACCCATCTTAGAGACGCCTTCCCCATACATGATGTCGAATTCGACCTGTTTAAAAGGCGGAGCCAGCTTGTTTTTGACGACTTTCACCCGAGTTGCGTTACCGACGATTTCGTCACGATCTTTGATCTGCCCGATGCGACGGATATCAAGGCGCACACTGGCGTAAAACTTCAAGGCATTACCACCGGTCGTTGTTTCCGGGTTACCATACATAACCCCGATTTTCATACGCACCTGATTGATAAAGATAACCAAAGTTTGAGAGCGGTTAATTGAGCCCGTAATTTTTCTTAAGGCCTGACTCATCAGACGTGCCTGCAAACCGACATGGCTGTCGCCCATTTCGCCTTCGATTTCTGCCCGTGGCGTCAAAGCCGCAACAGAATCGATAACCAAAATATCGACAGCATTAGAACGGATCAGCGTGTCCGTAATTTCCAAAGCCTGTTCACCGGTATCCGGCTGAGACACAATCAGGTCAGTGGTGTTAACGCCTAGCTTTTTGGCATAAACTGGATCAAGCGCATGTTCGGCATCGATAAAAGCCGCCGTCCCGCCTGCTTTTTGTGCTTCTGCGATCGCATGAAGCGCCAAAGTCGTTTTACCAGAACTTTCAGGGCCATAAATTTCGACGACACGGCCACGCGGTAAACCGCCAATGCCCAGTGCAATATCAAGGCCAAGTGATCCGCTGGAAATAGTATCGATTTCGATTTTTTCACGAGATCCCAGACGCATAACCGAGCCTTTACCAAAAGCACGGTCGATCTGAGCCAAAGCCGCTTCGAGAGCTTTTTGCTTGTCCATATTATTATCCTTACCGGAAGTCGTAACCTTGTTTTGCGAAGCCATCGCTACCCCTCTTGTCCTATAACGTCTGTCTTAAGGCATCAACCGGCATAATGTCAGAGCCTCGCCCATACACCGGAACCGCATGAAGAACATAAGGAGAACATAGAGTCGAAAGGCGGAATAGCAAGCTTTAAGTGACAGAATTTAAAACTTCTTTTCTATTGCCGGAAAGCCTGAAAATAGGCCTTCCGGTAAGCATAGAATACTAGATTTTAAGGAATAATCGGCAATTCAACCGAACTTGCTTCATCCGGCGTATGCATCACCTTTTCCAAGGAAGAAACATAATCGGATGGCTTGGCAAACATAATGTTGGGAACATATGTTTGAGGGTTCCGATCATAAAGCGGGAACTGGCTCGATTGGATTTGAACCATAATGCGATGTCCCGGCTGGAACACATGATCGACGACCGGCAAACGGAAACGATATTGCTGCACGGTATTAGTTGGCACGGGTGATGGTTTTTCAAAGCTGTTACGATAACGGCCACGAAAAATATCCATACTAATAGCCAGCTGATAGCCACCCATTTTGGGATCAGACGGCACTTCATCAGGATAAACATCAATCAGCTTGACGACCCAATCGACATCACTGCCTGACGTTGCCGCAAACAGATTGGCAAAAGGTGCCCCCCGTAATTTCACCGGATGATCGAGCACTGGCGTTTCATAGGTCAGCACATCCGTACGACTATCCGCAAAACGCTGATCTTCGACTAGCCATTGTTTCCAACGGATCGTATCTGCAAAGGTAATCGGATTAGAGAGATAAGGGACTGGTTTTTTAGGATCAGAAATATATTGATCGAAAGCCGTATTATCTGTCGTCGGCTTGCTAAAGGCTAGACCAGATTTCTCCTGTAAATAAAGCGGGGTCAGAGATTTTTCTTTGTCGGTTTGCCAGTTATCCAGCTTATCCCAATGATTTTCGCCCGTATTGTAAATAAAGGCTTTCGGGGTAGCCTCTTTGGGCTGCTGATCTTTCAAATAGCGGTTAAAGAAAGGCAACAACACATCGCGCCGGAATTGGAGCGCCGTATCACCATTCCAATGCAATGCTCCCAATGAAGAGCCATTATAGTTAACCTGACTATGACGCCACGGCCCCATAACCAGATAGTTATTATCGCCGTATCCGACTTCTTTCAGCGATTCAAAACTGTGAATTGCACCCCACATATCTTCCTGATCCCAAAGACCCTGAATCCACATAGTCGGGACATGAGAAGGATGAGCAGCGACCAGTTTATCCAAAGCCTGACCTTGCCAGAATTTATCATAAGCTGGATGCGCGCTTAACCGTTGCCACCAAGGTATCTGGTCAATGCCTTCTTTCTTTGCCCAGTCGCCCGCTGATCCGGTTTGGAGGAAGGCTTTATAATCGTCATAGGCACCATGAACAGGCGGAGCTCCCGTTCCTTTGGCAGTCATTTGTCTTAAGAAATAATCGAAAGAGGCTTGACGGAAAGCGCCATAATGAAACCAGTCATCGCCCATCCAACCGTCAACCATCGGGCTTTCAGGGGCAGCCACTTTCAAAGCCGGATGCGGATTAAGCAAAGCAGCTACAACGGTAAAGCCTTCATAAGAAGACCCAATCATACCGACCCGACCATTGGTTTCAGGAATATGTTTGGTCAGCCATTCGATGGTATCCCAAGCATCGGTCGTGTGATCAACCTTGGTTGGATTCAATGCGCCAACAGGCGGACGGGTAACGACATATTCCCCTTCGGAACCATATTTACCCCGGATATCCTGAAAAACACGGATATAGCCATCTTTCACAAAAACCTCGTCACCTTCAGGCAAGGTTGCCAGCATCGAAGGACTATCGCTGCGGCTTGTCCGACCAGAGGCGTCATAGGGCGTTCGGGTCAAAAGAATGGGTAAATTATGGCCATTTTTAGGAACGACGATGACGGTATGTAATTTGACGCCATCCCGCATAGGAATCATGACATCGCGTTTTACATAGTCATATTGGTCGGTGGGCGCCGAAAAATGAAGCGCGATATCGCCGTTTTCTGGCCAGATCGCTTTATCTGGGGCGGCGGCAAAAGCAGGCATAGCCAACATTGAAAGTAATGAGAAAGCGACATGGCTGCGCATTAGATATTTTCTGAAATTGAATAGATTTTTTTGGGTCTTTGACCGAGACATAACCCCTCCCTGTGATAGCTAGCCCGTCAGCTTAGAAGTGAAAAATAAAAAGGAAATACCTAATCCAAAAATAATGGCTTCAAAAGAGAACAGGGGAAATACCAAAAAATTTGGAAATTTTTGGACAGAAACAGGTGATATCTTAATGTATTCCGATATCATCCTTATCAGGCGTATCGGCTTTATCTGTAGAATATAAGAAAACGGAATTCGGGAATGGTCTATTTTTTGGGTGTGGATGCCGGAGGCAGTCATTGCCGATCACGTTTAACCGATCAAAACGGGCGTATTCTGGGTAGCGGGCAAGCTGGGGCAGCCAATGCCCGTATCGGTATCAGCAATTTATGGCCTTTGTTGATGGATGTATCGGCGAAAGCCTGTCAACAGGCTGGATTAGATCAGAATGATTGGGCATCCATTCAGGCAGCCTTTGGTATAGCCGGTCTTTCTCGTCCGGGTTTACAACAGGAATTGGAAGCTATGCCCTCGCCTTTTGCATCCTTGCGTTATACCGGCGATGACGAAATTGCCAATATCGGTGCGCATCAAGGGCAAGATGGCGCTATTTTGATTGTAGGCACAGGCAGTATCGCGCATATCCGCATAGAAGGCAAAAGCGAGACCTTAGGCGGCTATGGATTTCCTGTTTCAGACGAAGCCAGTGGCGCATGGTTGGGATTAGAATTAATCCGCTACAGTCTTCGTTCCTTTGATGGTCGTATTAAAAAAAGCCTTTTAACAGAAAAACTTATCCGTCATTTCTCTGACAATATATCAGGGTTAATTGCATGGATGGACGGGGCAAATGCTACTGATTATGCAGCTTTTGCACCTTGGGTTATGCAAGCGGGAGAAAAAGGCGATCCAGTGGCCTGCTCCATTATCCAGCGAGCCGTTACCTATATTGAAAATTTCGTTGATGTTATCTTTGAAAAGGGTGCGCCACGCTGTTGTTTGATGGGCGGATTGGCCGAACCCTTTATGCCATGGCTTTCAGACAGAATTTCCGATAAATTAAGCCCATCTCAAGGCGATGCCTTGCAAGGGGCGTTAATCCTTTCAGGTCTTTCCGTTTAAAAAGATGATATTACAATCAGATAAACAGATTATTTTAGATGGAATATGAATATGTCGACAGAGCTTGATATTACCACCATTCTGACCGTCCAGCCCGAACAACAAGAAGAGCTGCAAAAAGCTTTGCTGCATTATGCCGATCAATTGAAAACACAAGAAGGCTATCTGGCTTTCCATATTGGATATGACAAAAGCCAGCCGCCCCGTTTTATTTTGAATGAACGCTGGCAAGATCACGCAGCGTTTTTACAACATGAAAAAAGTGATGTTTTTCAGGACTTTGCTAGCCTTTTTAAAAAATTATTGGATAAGCCATTGTTATCCGTTTTTTCTGTCCCTTTGATTGACGGTTAAATTTTAAACCGCCAACAAACTATCCCGTTTGGTTATCAATGCATCGAACAGGGCTTTATCCTCTGCCTTATCAAGGTCAAAATCAGAAGTAGAAGTGAATCCTTCTTTAATTTTTTCCAAAGCGGTCAGGCTTTCCGGTTTGATGTCGCCAACGCTTTTCAGAATAGCTTCCATTTCCTCGAATTTGCCTGAACAATGCAGCGCAATGTCGCAACCCGCCTCAAGAACACGTAAAGCGCGGGTTACAGGATCACCATCCAAGGCATTCATCCCGATATCATCGGACATCAAAAGACCATTAAAACCTATTTTTTCACGAATAATATTGCGAATAATGGACGGCGAATAGCTAGCGCAATTTTCTTTATCCCATTCCAGATAGGTGACATGGGCGGTCATTGCCATTTTCGCATTATGTAACCGTTGGAAAGGTTTAATGTCCCGTTCCAATATATCGAGAGGGCTATCAACAATCGGCAAGGCTTTGTGGCTATCTACTTTTGCCTGTCCGTGTCCTGGAATATGTTTGATAACGCCACAGACACCGCCATTTTCCAATCCATCCAAAGCAGCCTGCCCCAAAGCTGCCACTTGTTCTGGATTATTTCCGAAAGAACGGTCTCCGATGATGTTATTGCCTTCAGGATCACGGATATCGAGTAAAGGCATACAATCAACATTGATACCGACATCCTGTAATAGGCAGGCCAAGGCATGACTATTGGCACGCACAGCTTCAATCGCGCTGGCTGGCGCTTTTTGATATAAAATATCAAAGCATTCTGCTGTGGGAAAAGCAGGCCAAACCGGAGGCTTCATTCTGGCGACCCGTCCGCCTTCCTGATCGATCAAAATTGGAACATTCTTGCTCGAATTTTGCTTTAAATCATCAGTCAATTTTTTTAATTGTAGACGATCTGTAATATTCCTTTGAAAAAGAATATAACCCGCGGGGGAATATTGCTGAAAAAGCTTTTTTTCCTGATCTGATAATTGGGGACTGGCTATACCAATAAAAACAGGTTTCATTATATATCCTATTAACATTAAAACCGGCGATGATTAAAATTCAGGTCGGGATTTTTTTCGCCAAGCCTTGCTAGACAGAATCTACTTAATGCTTTGTCATTAATAGACCAAAAAGGAAAAAACATGATTGTTTCTGAAGCGAATTTTGATGGTTTGATCGGCCCGACCCACAATTATGCGGGGTTATCTTTAGGGAATGTCGCCAGCGCCCTTCATGCCGGTCAAGCGTCTTATCCGCGCCAAGCGGCACTTCAGGGACTGCAAAAAATGAAAAGCCTGATGGATATGGGCTTAACCCAAGGAGTGTTTTTGCCGCCGTTACGACCTGTAACCGGTTTACTTCATCATATTGGCTACAAAGGTGATGATAAAACCATCCTGACGCAGGCCGCCAAAGATGATCGGCAATTGTTCAACAATCTTTGCTCGGCTTCTTCTATGTGGGCAGCCAATGCCGCAACCGTTATTGCGGCGCCCGATAGTGATGATGGCCGTGTTCATTTTATAGCGGCTAATCTTGCAACGATGCTGCATCGCCATCTGGAAGCGAAAACCACCTATAATCAACTGAACCAGATTTTTTCGAATAGCTGCTTTTTCGCTATTCACCATCCCCTACCTTGTGGCCAGCATTTCAGTGATGAAGGTGCCGCCAATCATATGCGGATTACCTCGGCACATTCTAACACCGGCTTGAATATTTTTGTTTATGGCGAAAAAAATGACGTTTTTCCGGCAAGACAAAAATTACGCGCAAGTCAGGCTGTTGCCCGATTGGGTGAAGTAAAGTCAGATCAGACATGGTTTATTCCACAGAATAAAGAAGCCATTGCCAAAGGCGCTTTTCATAATGACGTGGTCGCGGTTGCGAATGAATATGTCTTGTTGGCACATGCCGAGGCTTTTGAGAATCAAGGCGAGTGGATCGACCGCATTTCTCAAAAAATTGATGGCTTCATCCCTGTTATTATTGATGACATCACGCTCGAACAGGCCGTTAAAAGCTATTTATTCAACAGCCAGCTCGTCACTTTAAAAGACCGCACAATGGCACTTATTCTGCCTCGGGAAGTAAAAAATGATCCGGCTGTCTGGGAAACCGTAAACCGCATTATCGGTGGCAACAATCCAATCAATAAAGCAGTCGTGGTTGATGTGCGTGAAAGCATGTCCAATGGCGGCGGCCCAGCTTGTTTGCGATTGCGCGTGCCTTTATCAAAAAGCGCATTGGCTGCTGTTGACCAGCGTTACATCCTTAATAATGAAAGATGGGAAAAGCTTTGCGAGCTGGTCGAAAACTTCTGGCCTGAAAAAATTACACCTGATGATCTCGTTGCGCCTGAATTATGGAAAAGCGCGGTCAGAGCACATTGGGCTCTGACCAGCTGGTTGGGCTAATAATCCTTGGAATAACGCAGGCTGACATTGGATGACCCGAAACTGCTCGCTTCACTCAGGAGCGACAGGGTTCGGGTCAAAGATATTCTAATCTGGGTCGCCGTAAAGCCATGCGTATCGGTGATGACTTCCATATAAACATTTTTGAAAAGATATTTCCCAGCGGCCAAGGATGTTCCTTGGCCAGTCGAACTATTCGCCCCAACCACTCGTAAACGATCAATGCCGATCACCGAACGAAGCTTATCGAGTGGATCAAAGCCTTTGCCTCCTGTGCGAAGCGTATTCAACGCTGCCGCCAATTGTACTGCCTGCACTGCAGACAAGCTCGTCACCGAAGAACCGAAAAGCAAGCGTGACAGGATTTCATCCTGTGCCAAAGAGGGCGACGAAGAAAAGGTGATTTCCGGTCTATTCGCAAAGCCGCCGATTTTCACCGTAGCTGTGATATCGTCAACCGTGGCTTCGGCAGTAATATCCAATGCCGGATTGGGAGGATTCCCGCCGGTAAACTGAATTTCACCATGATCTATATCGAAACGCCGTCCGGCAAAGGTATAGGTTCCCCGAATGACCCGCATGTCACCCGTAATATTGGGGGATGTTGCCGTGCCTCTGACCCGCAAATCGGCTTGCCATTCGGATTCCAGCCCCATACCAGCAACAAATAACTGTTCAGGGGCGCTGATGCGAATATCCAGCTTCCATGCAGAGGCCAACATCGGCGGTGAATTGGTCGCCTCATTAGAAGCCGCGGTTTCAACCGCGCCTTTCCGCTTCACACCAGATAAATCATGAACGCTTTCTTTGTTATCAAGGATAAAGCGATAACGGGTTTCAGGCAGATTTAATTTCCCCTTGATAGAGCCACCTTCTTTGGCATTACTCTTAATATCAAGGTTACCCGAAACTGTTGACTTCATCTGATCCGCACGGGCAAGTGTGGCTTTATCCAAGGTGATATTCAAAGTTGAATCATAATCACTGGCCGCATCAAGGCTGGCATAGCCTTTGGCTGAAACAGTACCTTTTCCGGCCTTCCCTGTCATTTTATCAAGGAAGAATTTTGACTGATCGAAATGGCCGTCAATATCAATAGAGGATACCAAGGTATCGTAGGCGCTGTTTTCATAACGAAGCGAACGACCACGGATTAACCCTGTTAAAACAGGTGCATCGAGTTCACCGGTAATATCGGCGGCAACGGCCAAAGGCCCTCTTATCGATTGACCACTGACACCACTCATCGACCATAAAATATCGGCATCAGCGTTATAACGGATACCGCCGCTTAAACGCCCCTTCAAAAGGGCATCTATCCAATCGGGTTTGTGCTGTTTTTCTGGAGCATAATTCGGCGTTATACCTAAACGCATTTGCCCGATCATGGCTTGATTTTGGCGAATAACGGCTTCTGAAACTAAACCGTTTTTGTCATGGGTTGCCACCATCATCAAATCAACCGGTTGAGACAATCCGGTAATCGAAGCCCGTGTAAAATGGTTCAAGGCTAAACGCGCAGAAATCAACGGCACATTACCCGTTAAATCAGCATTGGCAATCGCTGACAGCTGACCACTTAAATTAGTCTCAGGCCATAAAAGATTGGCTTCCGATAAATCAATATCGGCGATCTGCATCGCGGCATAACTATTTTGACCACCATAATGGCCGGATAAATCAATATGGCCTTTGGGAAGCTGGATAACCACTTTCGATATATCATAGCCGTTTTTATCCGAGCGAATTTCGACGGGCGCTGCCATATGCCAATTTAAATGGGCGACGTTACCTTGGGCATTCGCCCGCACCAGATTTTCATCAAAACTGCTATGCAAAGCAACATTAAATGGAATGGGTGTCGTACCACCCACCGGTAAATTGCCTTGCAGGGTAAGGCCGGCTTCACCTTGATTTTTTTGATAAAGAACGCGACCAGCGGTTTGCTTCAATAAAAAATTATTATAGCGAATATTGTTGAGTAAAGCTTCGCCTTGGAAAACTGGATTGGCAGAAAAGACCGCCTTTCCTCTTAACCGACCGCTTTCGATATCAATGGCTTGACCATAGGTAAAACGGGCTTTCTCTAGGGTAATGTCGGCATTGACCGCCTGATTGGCCTGATCTTCTGTTAAGCGGATAACACCGTCTAATCCGCGACCATTCAGCTCGAATTGCCCCATATATAGGCTATTCTTCGTCTGAGCCAGATTACCGTTAATCGTCACGCCCAAAAGATTGGCCTTGATTAACGGATGGGTAAGGATACCTCCGACATCAAGGGTCATAGCACCATAGGTTTTTGAATTACCCCGAACAAACAGGCTAATATTGCCCTTTGGTTGATAGGCACCATTTCCATCCAGATGAAATTCCGGTGAAACAAGGCTAAATCTTGGCATTCTTATGCCACCAACGGCATTGGCAATGACATCTGCCCGTAAAACGGCTTCGCCACCAAAGGCTTTCTTTAATGCTGGTTTCTGCCAGTCACGCCCCGTCAAAGTCATTTGACCGGCCATGCCAAATTCACCGTTTTTCTCCGGTTGAAGGTGGCTGTCTATCGCCAAACTCAAGCGACCAACGCCATCTACTTTATAGGAATCAATGCCGCCTTTAATTGCCGCCCGCCATTTTTTGCTAACAAAGTCAGTAATGACTGTCGTATTCGCATGGATATAACGGCTGCTGATATTGCTATGGTCGATCCGTAAAATATGGTCGCCATAATTGATGGCACCTTCGACTTTTAAATTTTCCAGCAGATTGACCAGACGGGGGTCAAGGCCGGTGATTTTTCCGACGGACAAGCCCATAGGCATCGATAAACGGCTATCGTCTATCAACATTTTGCCTCTGGCTTGAATATTTTCTACCATTTTACCTTGCCAGCCAATCTGGCCAGCATTTAAGCGCCAATCAATAGTCGGAGATCGGATAAGGCCTGAAAGAACCGAAGAAAAAGCGAATTTTTTTAAGGATAAATCATCCAAAAAGAAATTCCGACCATTCGGGATATCCAGATTGACGCTCATATTATTGAAGCGGCTCGTTTTCCAATCAATACCGCCCAAAGCCGTAAACTGGAACATCTCTCCAGAAACCGCACTACGAATATCTACAATATTTTTGTTGCTATGAGTGGTCAGATCAACCTGTAAGCCTTTTTTGAAAAAGGCTTGTATCGAAGCCGGCTGATCAGCCAATAATTCGGCGGGATAAACCGCACCAGCAAGATGAACAGCACCATTTCTGTTATGAAGTTGCCAGTCTAACAGTTTTTTATCGCCTGATTGTGCCTGAATATAACCGCGCCAATCCTGCCAATTTCCTTTTCCGGCGGCATCCATAATCAGCGGCTTACCCAAATGGGTCAGCCCATCAACAACCCCTCCAACGGGCGCATTTAAATGCGCATCTACAACCAAAAGATTGGCAGCAGGCTTGGCATCAAATTGTAAAGATAGGGTATCTCCACCACTAATGCCCTGCCCTTTATCCGCGCCAGCATTGGCTTTGACCGTAATTTGCCCCCGTATCAAAGCCAGCCGTCCATGCATGTGCAAACGGTGGTTTTGCCCATCCAGATTTTTTGAAATATCAATTCGGTCTAAATCAATCCGGTCGATATCCAGATGGATATTCGGCAAAAGAGGTGCGTTCGGATCTGATTTTGTCGGCTTCATTTCCGGATTACGGAGCAATCCGACCATCGGCGCATGAAGCGTCTTTATCGTAATAATGCCGTAGCGATAATCCAGCGGATGCCATTCTACGAAAAGCGATGGCATATCAAGAAAACGGCCATGCTGGTCATAGGCTTTAACATCAATCAAGCGGAATGCCTGATAAATAGACCCATCAATCCGTTTTAATTTAACTTTTAGACCAGACTCTGTTGTATATTTATTGATATAATGAACAATGATCCGATGCCCGACGGCCGTATCCAAAAATACGACTAAAGACGCTACCACCAGCGCCAATCCCGCAAGGCAAACGCTGCCCCACCCCAAAATAGATTTCAAATTCCGAAGGGGTGAAAGTGAATTATCAGAAAGGGCGGACTCTTCGGCCTCTTCAATATTAGCCTTAGTTTCCGTTTCTTGTAACTGTGCGGCGGCATCCGGATTCTGTACATTATTAGAATCCGAATTCGGTTTTTCTGAATTGTTATCCTGATCAGCCATCAAAAAGCCTGACCAATAGAAATATAGACCGAAATACGCGATTCTCCGGATTGCCGAGCGATAGGTGTTGCAAGATCAAGGCGGAAAGGGCCAAATGCGGTATAGTAACGCGCGCCTAAACCTGTGCCAAATCTTAAATTATGGAAGGTTGGAAGCGAATCTTGATAGACTTGCCCAGCATCAATAAAAGGCACCAACCCAAAATTACCGAAACGATACCGCACTTCAAAAGCCAGTTCTTCTTCCGACAGGCCTCCAACGGCATCTTTATAGGGATCCTTTGGCCCTAATTGCTGATAGCCATACCCACGAACAGAGCCGCCGCCACCGGCATAAATCCGGCGAGAAGGCGCCAATTGCTGAACCGAAGCCCCTTCGATTGAGGCTACCCTAACACGACCAGCTACAACCACATTATCCGCAACCGGATAATAGCCACTCGCGTCAAAAAGCATTCTGACATAGCCGCGCAGCCCAGAACCAATTGAAGTTTCAGGACTGATACGCATATTCAAGCGGTAACCTTTGGTTGGATTCATCAGATTATTTGAACGGTCATACCCCACTTGCCCTGGCAAGGCCGCGATCAAATAGGAACGCGTTAGCCTTTCAGCACGGGAAAAGTCATAGCTCCGTTCGTTGGTCTGCGTTAATTCCGCTCCAATAGAATAAGTCCAGCGCTTTTGCCATAACTGGGTGGATTGCCGCGACAAGCTCCCCCCCAAAGAAAAACTGTAACCATTATAGGCATCATATCTTTCACGGCCAGCCGTCAATCCAATTTGGATAACGCGATCTCGTTGTCCAGCATTATTGCGATTAAATAAAGCCGAAACCTGTTGTTGACGCGTTCCAATAATACCAGAGAAAGTCAAAGAACCTTCTGGCGGGAACCGATTACGACTAATCCAGCTTCCCTGCGCTTTGAAACCTTCGCCCGTACCATAGCCGCCGGTAACTGAAATACTATGCTTTTTTCCCTGACCTTGACGGACATTAAGATCAACAATTTCGCTACCATCCTCCCGTTTTCGCCCCGTAGCGACAGGTTCAACTGACACATGAGAAAAAAGGCTTGTTGCAGCTAAAGCCTCGCGCAGATCATCAACCATCCGGCTGTCATAGCGCTGGCCTTCTTTGAAGCGCGCGATATGCGAGATGTGTTCAGCACCAAGGATAATATGCTTATTATTGCTGACGATAATTGAACCGTAAGAACCAATGGGGCCGGCATCAACGGGCAATGTATAATCGCCAGTATGCGTTTCATCATCCAACAGAATATTGCGATCATCAATTTTGGCAAAGGGATAGCCATAATGCGGCAAAGTTGTCAGAATATTATTCTCGGCCTGTTCTATGTTGAGAGCAATAATCGGCTGACCTGAATGTAAATTTAAAGCGACTTTTGCTATATTGAGAGGAATTTCGCTACTACCCGTCAGATTTATCTGACCAAGGCAATATATTGTCCCCGCATTGACATCATAGCGGACATTATACTGCCCTTTTTCTATGGGCGTAATAGAAAGCGCGGCTTTCCCATCATAATAGCCTTGAGACCGTAGAATACGGCCAATCAATTCCTGATCATTAGTCGCTCTGGCACCAATAACGGACAAACTATCGGCTTTATTTTTGCTCGATAGTAACACAGAATAATTTTTGAAAGCTTGATCGACATCAATGTCATTAAGCCCTTTGACATCGACTTTATAGCGAAGATCATCCTTTTCTTTTGCAAGGACGACATGCTCATTCATATCCGGCATAAAATGGGTAAGATCAGGCAAGGGTTCGGATAATACCGGATCAAGAGGCACAGATGTAATCGGTACCTGTTCTTTTACAGGATTTCCTGCCTTTTTATTATCAGTCGGAATGTCTTTCCGAGCCGGAGCGGGCTGCCCTGCAATATCCGTTTTTTCAGATGGTGTTACGCTATCCTTAGCCACCGTCTTTTCTGTATCGGGCGCTACGGGTTGTTCTATTTTATCTAAACGAACAGCCGTATTTCCAGCTTTAGCTGCGTTCAGATTATTCTGAATTTCTGCTTTAGGCGCTTCTATGGCGGGTTGTGACAAAGTGGGTAATTTGTCAAAAAAAGACGGATCAAAAGGGTCATTAAGATTATTCGGCGCAGCCGGTTTAATATCTGGATCTTTACTGGTTGCAGATAATTCTTCAGCGCAGGCTGAAAAGGATATCAACCCGACAGAGATTAAACATATTCGATGTATCGACCGACACAGATTGCTTTTAGAGGGCATTATTTTGGCCGACGAAGCAGTTCCAATCCTTTGCGTGCTGAAAAATAATAACCTTTTCCCCCATCATTTTTTGCATTTTTACTTTGCGTTGCTGGCAAAAATATTTCTGCCCGTAAACCACCTTCTGGACGATTGGTCAGAAAAAGATTGCCCCCTTCTCTTTTTACCGTCCGTTCAACAGTCGCCAACCCCAACCCTAGACCCGCAGTATTGCGTTGGCGGGCTGTATCCAACCGTCGGAAAGGTTGCAAGACATGTTCTATCTGATCTTCTGGAATACCGGGGCCCATATCGTCAACACGGATATAGACACCCTTTTCGTCATGATGGAAGCTTACAATCGCCGTTTCCCCATAATGAAGAGCATTTTCGATCAGATTGCTGATGGCACGCTTCATTAACAACGGGCGGGTCATAACATCATAGTGAGATGGCCCTTTATAAGAAATATTTTTACCGGCATCTTTAGCCGCATTCACCAAAGTTTCGATAATAGCGACAATATCCGTCAAGCGCGTTACTTCAGGGTCTTGATCACCACGCAAAAACTGAAGAACAGATTTGATCATCATCGCCATCTCTTGAAGATCCGCCTCCAATGGCTCGCGGATTTCGTCTTCCTCAATGAAACTGGCTCTTAACTGTAAACGGGCAAGCGGCGTTCTTAAATCATGGCTAACAGCCGCTAACATCTCTGTTCTTTCGCGCAGCATATGGTCAATGCGCATCTGCATCTGGTTAAAGGCCTGCGCGACATGCCGTAATTCTTTTGGGCCCGTTTCATTGAACAGATGCTGTTTACCATCTCCAACCTTGGCAACGGCCTTCGACAAGGAACGTAACGGCGTTACAAATGCCTGTATAATCAAGCTACCAACCAACCCTGCCCCAATCATAAGAATAAGGGCAGTTGTCAGACGATTAGTTAACCAGGGCATTGCCGGATTAGGCACTAATGTCTGGAAAATTAACCAGCTTCCATCCGATAATTTTAACTGCCCCAATAAATGATCCCGTCCCAATTTAGGCGCGAGATCTATATGAATGTCAGACGGGGATATCTCTGGATCATGGCTTAATATTTGCCCTTGGATCAGGTCAATCAGATGGCTGTCACTGTTAACATGGACATGTTTTACCTGACTGGGCGCCCAGAAAAACCGAATATCTCGATTGGAAAAATTATTGGCCACCATCCGGCGGCGCGCTGGTTTATCTTGATTGATTACTTGTCTCGCAACAAGAACGCGCTCGGTAATCGATTGGGTTGCATCCGCAACATAGGTGAGCTGGCTTGCCTCTTCTGAAAAGACAAGGCTAAGCACCAGCTCCAACAACATTGTTGCCAGAAGAACAATCGCAATCCTTCCGGCTAAGCCCGGGGAAAGCTGCCTGAAGAGATTATGAGACCACTTCAATCCTGTGAAACCGGCACCGTAAACATATACCCCACCCCACGGATAGTGCGGATCATGTCACCGGCTCCCGTCTGACTGGATAATTTTCGGCGTAATCGGCTGACCAGAACATCAATACTTCGATCCGATGCCTCGCTTAACCGACTACGTGATAATTCCAGCAATCTTTCACGCCCGATGACGCGTTGGGCATGTTGCGAAAAGGATAAAAGTAAATCAAATTCAGCGCCGGATAATTCAACCCCCGCGCCGGTAGGCGAATGGAGTTCGCGCCGATCAGGGTCAATAATCCAGCCTTCAAAATGAATCAGATGGCTTTGGGGGCTTTCTTCTGCACCTTTGATGGCCTGACTGCGCCTTAAAACAGCGCGAACCCTCGCGACCAATTCTTTCTTACCAAAGGGTTTCGGGATGTAATCATCCCCGCCCAATTCCAATCCAACGACACGATCCGTTTCGTCATCACGGGCGCTTAGAAAGATGACAGGCGTTGCCATATAATGGCTATTGCTGCGCAATTCACGGGTTAAATCCAACCCGTTTTTGCCCGGCAGCATGACATCCATCAAAATAAGATCGACTGTCCTGCCTTGCAGCTCTTCCCACATCTCTTCACCGCAACCAACCGGACAAGGTATGTAGCCATTCTCTTTCAGCACGCGAGCAATTAATGCCCGTAAAGAAGCATCGTCTTCGACGATCATAATCGTCTGGCTTGCCATGCTATTTCCCCTATATCCTATTATTTTTATAATTGATCTTTTGATACAGGCACCAAATGGTCACCTTCGACCAATCGGTAAAAACAGCTTTGGGCACCGGTATGGCAGGCAGGGCCCATGGGATTCACCTTTAACCAGACAGTGTCTTGGTCACAATCAATCCGCATTTCCTGTATTTTCATAACGTGACCAGATTCTTCACCCTTGCGCCACAGTTTTTTACGGGAACGAGACCAAAAATGGGCTTCTTTAGTTGCAATGCTCAGCTCGAAAGATTCTTTGTTCATATGGGCAACCATTAACAAAAGACCGGTTTTAGCATCGCTCAAAACCGCGTTAATAAGTCCTTTTTCGTCCCATGCAGGATTTAATATATTCCCGCGATCCCGATCACCATGCATTGCCGTTGTGCCTTTTATTTTTGTTGCAAGAGAAAGTAGAAGAATTGAGATAAAATTATAAGATAGATTTTACTTTTTTGTAAAAAGACCAACCATCTCGACATGTAAAGACCATGGGAATTGCCCAATTGGCTTCACCCAATCCAAACTCCATCCAGCATCCATCAGATTTTTAGCATCGCGGGCAAAGGTTGCCGGATTACAAGAAACATAGACAATTCGCCCATGCGGTAACGGTGCCAGATTGACTATCTGTTCTTTGGCACCGGCACGCGGCGGATCAAGAATGATGCAGTCAAAGCGTGCCAGTTCGTTTTTCTGTAAAGGACGCCGAAACAAGTCACGATGTTCAACAAAAATGGCTTTTCCAGCTTGACCAGCAGCCTGTTTCAAAGCCAACACTGCATCGCGCATCCCTTCGGCGGCATACACACGGCTGTTTTTATCTAAGGAAAGGGCAAAAGTCCCTAAGCCAGAAAAAAGATCGGCGACAAGGCGACTATCGCCGACGGCCTCTCTGACAGTCTGGACTAGCGCTTGCTCACCATCTTTGGTTGCCTGTAAAAACGCATGCGAAGGCAATGCAACCGGAACATCGCCTAATGTGACAGTAACCCGTTCTGATTCCCAACGGGTTTCGGCACCATAACCCTGATCTATTGAAAGACGAGCAAAAGCTTTCTCAGAGGCAAAAGCTGTAACCGCCTCGGTTGCCTCCAAATTTTCTGGAAACGGCATCACCAATAAACAGTCAATGCCTTGATCTGCCAAGGTCATTTCAATTTGCGCTAACGAACGCGGTGCCAGCCATTTTTGCAAAAAGCTGCGTAAATCTTTAACCGCTTTAAACAGACTTTCTTCCAACAAAGGACATTCCGCAATATCCACTAATTGATGACTGGATGTCTTGTTATAGCCCAAAGTCAACTTTTTGCCGGCTTTGAAAGCTCGCAAAGCCACACGGCGGCGGCTATGCGGCGGAGAAAGATGCGCCTCTTTTAAATCAGGGGCGGATAACCCTTGCTGGTGAAAGGCTTCTGCGATCCGATCCGTCATAAATTTTTTGTAAACGACTTCATCAGCATATTGTAACTGACAGCCACCACAGATTGAAAAATGGCGACAAACGGGATCAATATGGTGAGCACCAAATTTGATCGCACCTTCATCCGTAACAGAATCCCCAGGCACAGAATTGGGCACAAATTGCCCTTCTGCCGTTACCCCGTCACCTTTAGCGGCTAATCTCACAATTTCATTCATGCTGTAACTGTCACTTCTACAAAAGCGGAACGCAGATGACCAATCAGATCATCGGCAATCATTCCAGGGCCCGCCAAACGGGCGGCTTCACCATGCAACCACACGGCCGCACAAGCGGCATCGAAAGGATCCATGCCACGTGCCAACATCGCACCACAGATACCAGAAAGAACATCTCCCGTTCCGGCATTGGCTAACCACGATACCGCCGGTTGAGAAATGGCTGCACGTCCATCTGGTGTGGCAATAACGGTATCGGCACCCTTCAAAACAACCACCAGACCAGACAATTCGGCGGCCTTGGTCACACGGGTCAGTTTGTCACCACTAATACCGTCAAACAGACGCTTAAATTCGCCTTCATGCGGGGTAATAATCGTTGGCTGGCGAATATTGCGCAGGCAATCGAGACCTTCTCTTTTTAACAAAAAGAGCGCATCTGCATCCAAGACTAACGGATGGGATGTGTCCAATGCCATCGAAAGACGTTGCACACCTAATTCATCACGTCCCAATCCGGGGCCAATCACAAGGGCATTGATACGTTCATCAGCCAAAGCCTCACGGCTCCATGACCGGTGAACAAGCGCCATCGGACCTGAAACCGCTTCGCCGCCTAGCAAGGCAACATAACCGGCCCCTGCCCTCTGTGCTGCAACCGCAGAAAGGAGCGAAGCACCGGCCATTGCACCGGCTGTAATGGCGACATAACCACGGCTATATTTATAATCAGCAGGCGTTGGCGCTGCCAAACGTGGTTTTGGAATTTCGATCAGATCAGGCTTTTGGATGGTCAACCCAATGTCGCCAACAGCAACTCGACCGCAAAGCGTTGATGCGGGTTCTAATCGATGCGCAGGCTTTAAGGCACCAATGGCAATGGTTAGATCAAATGCCGGAATATCCGACAACAAACTGCCTTTATCGGTATCAACACCACTTGGAACATCAATCGCTACCCGTAAAGAAGCGGCCTTTGAAAAGGCTTTCAGTTTTGACAGCAAATCTTCATCCAGTGATCGGGACATGCCGACCCCGAATAAGGCATCAATCAATAAAGGTGCCGCTTGAGCTTCATCAAGAGAGGTAACCTTACCCGAAAAAAGAGAACGCGCTTTTTTCGCAGCATCCGTTTTTGGCTCGCTATAGGCCGCGACCGAAACAGGAATACCCCATTCTTCTAAATAACGCGCAATGACATATCCATCACCACCATTATTACCGGGGCCACAAAGGATTAATGCAGGCATGTTACCGGCAAAAGAACGCGTTATGGACGCCGCAACTTTTCCGGCTTTTTCCATCAGGTCATCGACAGAGCTGCCGCGCTTCATCGCCGCCATTTCCGCAGATCTCATCGCCTGCAATCGCAAAATCGGGCGAGGTTCAGGGGACAATGACCGTATTATTTTATCATGCTGTGGTAGTGTTTCTAATTTGGATATCGTCATAGCTATGGCGCTCACTTCTAGCACCGGGATGCGTGACAGCCTCACATAACAGACAGACGTAAATACCCTGCCCCCGTGATGGATGATAAAGGGCGTAAACCCTGATTTTCTTGGGCAGGATAGGTGTTACAGCGTTCTGCTAGCACATCTTCCGGTATATCGAGATCAATAATACCTTAATTTAGCGCCTATATGGAGGATATCCGCCCCATCAACAAGGGTAATAAAAATTATTCCTTCCACCCGACTGGCAAAAGAAATGTTCACGAAGCAGCCTCATCGGAAATTTAATATATTATCCTAAAATATTGTCTAAAAAGCGCCAGCATATGACCGCCTATATCTATTTTCTATTCTTCAATGAAAGCACCGTTTCCTTGATGACGTTTTCCAAAATTTGACACCATCTTCCGATTTCTTTTGGCTCGGTCAGCATATCCTGCCTTATTTCCAAAAGCAGATAAGGAATCCGGTTTTTTTCTGCGTGGCGGTTCATCGTCGTGTTCAGGATGCGCCCCGAATAAGGCTCATTTTCACCGACAACCAATTGGGCTTGCTTCAATAACGGTATTGCAATCTGTGTTGCCCGATCATCGTTATTATAAAGCAGGCCGACCTGCCACGGGCGATAACAGTGCAGATCACTTTTTAGGCAGGGGGTAAAGCTGTGCAGAGAAACAATCAACGTTGGTCGCTGACGTTTAATGACTTCGGCAATATGCTGATGATAAGGATAATAAAAACGCGCCAAACGGGCTTCTTTTTCTTCTGCTTTCAACCCTGTATTACCCGCTATGACATAGCCATCTGAAACAGCAGGCATCAATCCCAAAAAATCATCTTCATCACGATTAAGGTCGACCACCAATCTTGATTGGGCGGCAAAAACAGCGCGACAGCTTAATGTCTGGCAAAGCTGCTCTCCTAATGTCTCAACCCCCTTATCAAGGGCGACATGCTCATCATATAAATTTCTATCAATCCCCAGATCAATATCTTCAGGTACAAAAGCCGAAGCATGATCCGCAATCAATAAAATAGAAGGATCAGCGCCTTCTATATCATGCCAAGCTTGATGAGACATGAGTCATCCTTTTATTGAAAGCTATTCTCGAAAAAAGAGGCATTATAGGCGCGATATCGCTTCCTATAATCTCTTTCTTTTAATCAGCTTTAATCAATTTCCCTAAATTCTTAGGTTCTTTGGATGACTTCACGTTCCAATCTTGGCCGAATAGAACCGCATGATTATTTATAATTATAACAGCAAATGGTCACCGCAAAACGGATGATAACGCCCACCATTGGGGATGCTCGTCTTTCAGTTTTTCGCGTGCTATATCACGATCTGCAATATTATCGAAAAGCGCAAAACAGGTCGCTCCTGATCCTGACATGCGAGAAAAACTGACGCCTTTTTGCTGCTGTAACCATTCGACGACATCACCAATAATCGGTAATATTTTTCTTGCAGGCGGCTCCAGATCATTTCGTCCTGACCGTGATGCATCCAATATATGGCTGTCCGTCGCTAAAGGCCCCCGATCGATGCCATCCCAATTCTTAAAAATCATCGGGGTCGAGCAAGATACTCTGGGGTTGACCAATAATAATGGCTTGTTTTCAAGAGAGTAATCCGCAATCTGGGTCAGCTTTTCGCCCACCCCTTCTCCACGCACTAGACAAGAATCCACACAGGCCGGAACATCTGCGCCCAAATGAGCCGCAAGTGTCAAAAGCGCTTCATGTGGTACGCCATAATGCTGACCTATCATCCGCAAAATAGCCGCCGCATCAGCAGAACCACCGCCAATTCCGGCGGCGATAGGCAGACGTTTATCAAGAATAATCGAAAAGCCTGCTGGTATTTTATCAGGATAGGCTTCCCGTAACGCCGCTACCGCACGCAAGACAAGGTTGTCCTTACCTGCATCCAAACCTTCAGCGAAAGGGCCCGTAATCGTCAAATGATCTTCTGCACGATCAGCTACCGCTTGCAGAATGTCGCCATCTTCAGCAAAGGCAAAAATAGTCTCTAATGCATGATACCCGTTGGGCATCTTTCCTCGCACATGAAGTGCCAGATTGATCTTGGCATAGGCTATTTCTGTCAGCTTAGACACCACACACACTTTCCTGATAATAACGTAAAATTTCTGAAAACAGGGCTATAACGAATTAGGAAAACTCTGCATCCCTTTTTATAAAAAACTTTAATAGAAAGAACGCTCCAACCAGCGGTCGCATTAAAAGCACATAACGCCTTAAAGGGATATAAACGGCGTGGCGTCATAACAATAACGCCCAAAAATCGATAAAAAAACACTAGATTTATTTCAGCATAGGTTGCTTTTGGAAGCTTATCCAAAAACTTTGTGCGTGATGAAAGCCTTAAGAGTTTAAGACCTCTTTAAGATGAAACTTCTTGGCTCACTTTTCATAAGAAACCATATCTAACGACTTCATCAAAAAACAATTTTTTAAAATGGCAGCAAGCATTCGTTCGAACACCGCGCAAAAATATACAAAAGAAATTAAATTTAATTACAAAAAATTTTAAATTTACAACAAAAAATCAATTAAAAATTATTATTCTTAAGAAATATAGGGACTCAAAAGCCTTTATATTGCAGAGCAATTGTAAAAATATAATTAAAACAATCGCCCCACAATACAACGACAAGGAACTGCATCAAAATTGCATCCTAGGGAGCGGCTAAAGCAGGTGTCAGCCCTAAATCTATTTTACCTTTTATGCGCGCCGTAGCTTTGTCTTCTGCTGTAACCAAAGAGGCTTGCCATGCATAACGGGCATCAAAATGTCGGCCTGCAGTCCAATAAGCATCGCCCAAATGCTCGTAAATCGTAGATTCTTTAGGTGCCAGTTCTGCCGCATTTTCCAACAGAAAAACGGCATCATCCACGCGCCCCGAAAGATATTGGCTCCATCCACAAGAGTCGATAATCGCTGGATCAATCGGCATCGCCCCTAACGCCTTCATGAGAAGAATACTAGCACTCTGAATATTTTCGCGTTTTTCTAACTGTGAATATCCCAATGTATTCAACGTAATCGGATTATTGGGGGCGATAGCTACCGCTTGTTCATAGGCGGCTTTTGCTTCTGGCCAATGCCCTGCGGCATCTAATAGATTACCCTTCAATATCCACATCTGCCAGTCTTTAGACATGGTTTTGTCAACATGGCTCAATGCTGCCAAAGCGGCATCAAAATTGCCGCTATCACCCTCTATTTCTGCAAGGTTATACCAGTCTTCAACGGTGGCATCCGGCTGACGGACAACATTTTGTGCCAGATTAAGCGCCATATCCTTCCGCTTTTCACGCAGATAGAAAGATATCTGCATCGAAGTCGCCATATTATAGAAAGGATCTTCGGGCGTAATATGATTAAGCGCAATTCTTGCATCGGATAGCTGCCCAAAAGAAGACAATATCTCTGCAATAATGAGCCAATTCTCCGCATTGTTGGGTGTCATCCATGAAGATGCCCGCCCCAAGCCTAAACCAACCGGCTTGGTCAAGCTCTGTTTGCTACCCATCAAAGCCGCCATGCGCAAAAATAATTCGGACATACCGACTTCGACCGTCAGTTTCGACGGCAAAGATTTTGGGTTCTTTGCAAACATCTGTCTGGCCTTTGCCAAAGATGCGCTGGAACCTTCCAACAAAGCCCTAGATTTGGCGCCGTCACGGTGCGACATTATCCCCGCAGCAAGGATACGCAACCGGTTCGCCCGACCCGTTCCACCACCCATAGATGGCTCAAGAAGAGGTAATGCCTCGTCATATTCTCCTGTCGCCAAAAGAAGCAAGCCGCGCACTTCTGGAACAAAAACTTTAATCGATTCATCCGCTTTATCTAATTCGCTTAAAGGATTGTCTTCCCCTGCCCCGAATTTGACCCATGCCCGTAATAAGGGGGCGAAAGGAAAAAGAGCATAATGATTTTGCTCCATCCGATCGATTAACTGATGCGCTTCTTTCCACCTATGCTGCTGAACAGCCTTAGCCAGAATAAGGAATGGCCCGTCTCCTGTTCTGAAGCCGTCTTTCTCCATATGGGATAACGTCGCCAGCGTTATTTTCGTATTGTCCGCAACCTGCGCTTCTCGATAGGCTTTTAAAGCAAGCCGCTTATCGTCAGGATGTTCGTTGAATACGGAAAAGAAATCACGGGCGGCAAGATCAGGATTACCGGAAAATGATGCCACTTGCCCTTCCATATAACGCTGAAGAGAGGATAGCCCTGCTTTATGCGCAGACACAGAAGCAAACGGAACGGTTAGCAATACCGTTAGCGGAATAATACGGATAAATGGAATCATAACTGATAAAAACAGGCTAGGCCTCGCCATTGCAATAGATTTTCTATAAAACTTATCTATTAGATAGCAGAGCTTGCCTAGCCTGGCCTTTGTGTTCTGGTGTTTTTACATATTAGGGTAATTGGGACCATCTCCGCCCTGAGGTGTTACCCATTCGATATTACCCGTCGGGTCCTTGATGTCGCATGTTTTGCAATGCAGACAATTCTGGGCATTTATCTGAAGACGTGGGTTATTTTCTTCTTTCCCGATAATTTCATAAACACCAGCTGGACAATAGCAGCGTTCTGGAGAGTCGTATTTGGCCAAATTGATATTTATGGCAACCGATGGATCTTTTAATTTTAAATGACAGGGTTCGTTTTCATCATGCTGGGTATTTGAAAGATAAACAGAAGATAGACGATCAAAACTTACCTTGCCATCGGGCTTAGGATAATGCTGTTTTTTGCCTTTTTCTTTGATGACGAGTGTGGAGTTATCAGGACGATGCCCTAATGTGAAAGGCAATTTGATACCTAAGCTTCTCATCCAAAGGTCTGTTCCAGCAACGGCCGAACCAATTAAAGGCCCGAAATGAGCAATCGCAGGTTCCGCATTACGCGCATTTTTTAACTCAGTTGCTAACCAGCTTTTCTCAAAATTATCTGGATAATCTGTCAGCAGCAAAGATGATTTGTCTTTCAACAGAGATTCAAAGGCAGCTTCAGCCGCTAACATGGCTGATTTCATTGCACCATGCGTGCCTTTAATCCGAGGAACATTCACAAACCCAGCTGAGCATCCGATTAAAGCGCCACCTAGGAAGATAAGCTTAGGGATAGCTTGATAGCCGCCTTCATTAATGACACGCGCACCATAAGCAATCCGGCGTCCACCTTCCAATAAAGGTCGGATAGATGGATGCTCCTTCCAACGCTGGAATTCTTTAAAGGGGGAAAGATAAGGGTTGCTATAACCAAGGCCAACGACAAAGCCGATTGAAACCTGATTATTTTCCTGATGATAGATAAAACCGCCGCCAACTTCACTCTTTAAGGGCCAGCCTTGGGTATGGATAACCCGCCCAGGAACGTGTTTTTGGGGCTCTATTTCCCAGAGTTCTTTAATGCCTAATCCATAGACCTGAGGCTGACTATCTGCATCTAGCCCAAATTTACGAATAACTCTTTTCGTTAAATGGCCACGAGCGCCTTCTGCAAAAAAGGTGTAACGGCCACGTAATTCCATGCCAGGTTGGAAATCAGGACGTGGTTTCCCATCTTTCCCGACGCCCATGTCGCCTGTAATAATGCCTTTTACCTGATCATCTTCGTCATATAAAATATCGGCAGCGGCAAATCCTGGGAAAATGTCGACGCCCAAAGCCTCTGCTTCGGTTGCAAGCCAGCGGCACAAAGCTCCCAGAGAGCCTGTATAAAAACCTTTATTATGCATAAAGGGTGGCAAAAAGATTGAAGGCAATGTCAGATGTTTTTTTGGAGTCAAAACCCAGTGAGGCGATTCCGTCACTTGCACAGTAAGCGGTGCACCTCGTTCACGCCAATCGGGCATTAATTCATTAAGAGCAATGGGGTCAATAATCGCTCCAGAAAGAATATGCGCGCCGACTTCTGCCCCTTTTTCTAAGACACAGACTGTAATTTCTTGATTATTTTTTTGTGCCAGCTGTTTTAGACGAATTGCAGCAGAAAGGCCGGCGGGCCCTGCCCCTACAATAACGACATCATATTCCATGGATTCGCGTTCTGACATTTCCCCCATAATCCTTATGGTTGTATAGCAATCGCCTGATCTTTTAATGAAGATTGCTATAACTGGTTATTAATAATAGGATGTTTTGACCGAGATACGTTTAAGATCAGCTGATTGGATATTTTGAATGAAGCCCTGATCAGGTATCTTTGATAAAATCTCCAAAAAGAGAGATTAGAATAATAGAAAATTTCACTATTTTCAAAAAGGTTTTATAAATAATTTTTATCGACAGTTTTATAACTAATCCAAACTAGTCAATTAATCAGAATTTTATAGCGAGGAATCGGATCGTCCAATCATGGCGTTTAAAAGTCTTCTGGAATGGTGGCAAACAGCAGGTGTTGATGTTTTAACCCAAGACATGCCCCAAAATTGGTTTTTGGAAAGTCATCCCATAACCCCCAAAGCCGAAATAGAAGAATCAAACGCCCTTAATATTCCAGAAAAATTATCAATATTAACAGATAACAACACATCAGATATTAAAAATAACAGTGCGACGATATCCCCGATAATCAAAAATATTGCCAAAGATATACCCGAATTTTTCTTGTGGATGGAAGAGGTATTCAGGGAAAATATTATCTTACCAAAAGTAGTAAATTCTCCCGATTTAATGGTTCTTGGGGCTTCTCCTGAAGTTGAAGATGCAAAACATAATCAACTTTTTTCAGGAAAGATCGGTAGATTGCTGTCGTCTATGCTCGATACTTTATCGATTAGAAAGCAAGATATTTATTTTGCGACGATGTCTCCTGTTGTCACCAATATTGATTATATCAATACAGACAGCAGGGATGAAAATGCGTTAAACTTTATCGACTACACATTTATTGCAACACAGCATGTCTCGCTTATAAAACCTCGGTATTTACTTTTACTAGGCGACGCGCCAAATCGTGCGTTTTTACAGATGAATGCGACAGATGCGCGCAGAAAAATGCACGCAATAACAGTGAATAATGATATTATTAGTACCTTCGCATTGCTGCATCCTAAACTACTGTTAGGAACACCTTCCTTAAAAGCGGCAGCATGGAAAGACTTAAGAATATTAAAAAGGAAGATAAATGGAAACACAAATGCGGCCAACCAAATGTAAGGTCAATTATCGGCAGCGCTTTTCAAAAGTGAAGCAGTGTTTGCAAGCCGCTTGTGTTTTTTCTACCGGTTTTATTATTGCCTGCTCTCAGCTGATATCTCCGATATTAGCAGCCGCTCCTATGACTAATAAGGAGCTATCCATAATTGAGCCTGGTTTCTTATCGGATAGTGATATCGTTTTAGACGCTGTAGGTACGACTACGCCTCCAGAATTCTCGCCTATAAATGTAAATGCTTCAGAAAATGTGAAAGACGTCCTATCTTCGTCTGAGATACAAGGGTATCGGGCATGTTTTTCTGCTATACATCACGGCAACTGGCAGGTAGCCCAACAGTGGATATCGGCTAATCCGAATGGTCTTTTAACAAATTATGCGAAAGCCGAACTCTATCTCGCAAAAGCTTCTCCAAAAGTAAATTCTGACGATATTCTCGATTTAATTCAAAAATCACCTTATTTGCCACAGAATGAGGCCTTAGAGCGTTTAGCCCATAGCAATGGGATAAAAAACCTTCCTCACTTACCAGAAAAGAATAACTTGATCTTTTTAACGGGGTCACCTCAGAGACCTGTTAATCATCATAATAGCAACAACCACTCGGCTATGCTGTTTGAAAGCAAGGCTTTACCTTTAATAAAGGCAGATGATGCGGATCGCGCTGAAAATTTATTCCAAGATTCTCAGCAAAATTTACCAGATGATATTAAAACGGAATGGGCTCAACGCATTGCATGGAGTTATTACCTGAATGGTAATGACGACGCCGCCCGCCGCTTAGCGATCCAAGCTGAGAATGGAACCGGAACATGGAGAACTGATGCGAGCTGGGTTGAAGCTTTAGCCGATTGGCAGAAAGAAGACTTTACTGCAGCTATGCAGGCATTCTCTCGTGTCGCATCCTATAGTGATAATAGAGAGATGAAAGCTGCAGGCTTGTTTTGGGAAGCTCGAGCTGCAATGGCTTCAGGACATCCAGAATACACGCAAAATTTATTAAGATCTGCTAGCCATATGCCAGAAACTTTTTATGGCATTTTGGCAGAAAAAGCCTTGGGGAAAACGATAAACACTTCAATTCGTCCCGTAGCGCTGTCCGCTGATGAATTGAAGCGTTTAACAACACAGCCGAACATTCCTATTGCTATAGCACTTAACCAGATTGGTGAATATCAACTAGCCAGTGAAACTTTAAAACATCAGGCTCGCGTGGGAGAATTCAAGGATCATAATAGCTTGATCCACTTAGCTTCCTACCTCCATTTACCAGAAGCACAACTATGGCTAGCGCATCATGGGCCAGCTGGTTTCGCAGCTGATGTCGAAGCGCGCTATCCCTCCCCCAATTGGGCACCAGCCAGTGGATGGCATGTTGACCCTTATTTGGTCTATGCTCATGCATTGCAGGAATCCCAGTTCCGCAGCCGAGCTGTAAGCAACAAGGGAGCAAGAGGTGTTATGCAAATCACACCTGCAACAGCCCGTTTAGTTGCAAAACAGCATGCAACAAATATTGATATAGAGGATCTAGATAAGCCGACAGTAAGCTTTGAATATGGCCAAGCCTATATAGAATGGTTGCGTGATACCAGCTATACAGGCGGTTTACTGCCTAAGGTAATTGCGGCTTATAATGCGGGACCAGCAGCATTACCGCGTTGGAAAGATCGCGATCATGGTGATCCTTTATTGTTTATTGAATCGATTCCTTATGCCGAGACCAGAGCTTATGTAGCGACGGTACTACGCAACTATTGGATATATCAGCAAAAAACAGCAACATCATCCCAAAGCCTTAATGCAATGGCGCAAGGAATGTGGCCTAAATTTCCAGGCATGCCAGGTCAAAATGCAATCAGACTAAATAATAAGACAAAAGAAGGGGCACGTGTGGTGGCATCAAACAATACAGCCAAACAAGTTATGTAAAATTAGCCAGACTATTTTTGGCAAGAACTGCAAAAAAAAGTAGATCGCCCGCCCATCACCGATCGTTCGATCGTAGCTCCACATTCACACAAAGCGTCTTCTTTACCATAAACTTTGAATTGAGCTGAGAAATAACCCAGCTCTCCACTAGGGCGGGCATAATCTTTTAAAGTGGAACCACCTTCAGCTATCGCTTTTTGTAGAATTTCTTTAATAGCCTCAATAATTGAGGCTATCTCTTGTTTATTTAAGCTATTACCAGATCGTTCAGGATGGACACCTGCTTGGTACAAAGCTTCGCAGGCATAAATATTGCCGACACCAGCAACAACCTGCTGGTTTAACAATAGTTTCTTTATCGATGTTGCTGAACGAGCCAGTCGGCTTTTCAGGTATTCTAGGTTAAAGTCACCAGTTAAAGGTTCTGGTCCTAATTTTTTAAAATAAGGCCAGATCAGAAGATCTTTCGTTTTAATCAAGTCAAGAGAGCCAAAACGACGCGGATCATACAGAGAAACACAGCGATTATTTTCTGTTTTTAGTATGAAATGATCATGCTTTTCGATCGTTTCCGGATTTATTTTCCATCGCCCAGACATCCCCAAATGAAAGATAAGCGCATCTTCACGGTCATTGAAAATGATCCCATATTTCGCTCGCCGATCGAAAGAAATGATAGTTGATCCGATTAAACGTTCTTGAATATCATAAGGGATAGGTCGTCTAAGATTAGAACGGCATACTTTTACTTCTATAATTTTTTCACCTGTCAGGACTTGTGATAGTCCTCGAACAGTGGTCTCGACCTCTGGCAATTCAGGCAATATTAGGCATTCCGTTTTGAATGAATAATTATATAGCGAAGTGGTTAGCCAATAAAATTATTCAAGTATTTCTATATTAGAAAAACATAACATTGACCATCGGATACCGAGTGTGGCAAAGAAGCCTTGCTTTCAACAGCCAAAGCATTTTGCGGGTGTAGCTCAATGGTAGAGCAGGAGCTTCCCAAGCTTAAGACGAGGGTTCGATTCCCTTCATCCGCTCCATCTTTAATGCCATAACTTCAGAAAATATTAAAAACTGGCAGAATAAAGCTTTTTAAGCTTCAATGTTGTTTTAATTGGCATTAAAACTTTTCCATATGGAAAAAGTGTCTTTCGGTTTCACCGACGTTTCGCCTCAAGAAAAAACACATCTAGTTGGAGATGTCTTCCGTCGAGTAGCATCTCGCTATGATTTGATGAATGATGCCATGTCGGGTGGGCTTCATCGCTTATGGAAAGACGATTTTGTTCGCCTTGTCCAACCAAAGACAGGCGAACATATTCTTGATATGGCTGGGGGTACTGGCGATATTGCCTTCAGATTAGCAAAATACGGCGCAGATGTTACAGTTGCAGATATTAACCCTGCGATGCTGGAGGTTGGAAAAAAAAGAGCCATTGCACGGTCAATTCATAACCTTGTGTGGCAGGAGGAAGATGCCGAAACATTGTCTTTTGACGACAATGTTTTTGATGCTTACACAATAGCCTTTGGCATAAGAAACGTTACTCATATCCAAAAAGCCTTAGATGAAGCATTGCGTGTTTTAAAAGTTGGCGGCCGTTTTTTTTGCATGGAATTTTCCCAGACAAAATGGTCAGGTTTTTCTGATCTTTATAAGATATACTCCACCCATATTGTGCCCAAAATTGGTCAAATATTAGCGAATGATGAAGGTAGTTACCGCTATTTGGTTGAATCTATCGAGCGTTTTCCCAATATCGAAAAATTTGCTGATATGATTAAAACAGCGGGTTTTGTTCAAGTTCGTGCACGGCCTATTTTAGGTGGTTTAGTTGCTATACACAGCGGTTGGAAAGTGTAGCCAATGACATTGGCCGCTGTTCATCTTTACCGCCTATTTAGTTGGAGCCGAATTCTATCAAAGCATGGTGTGCTGAAACCGGCAGAAAAAGCTACAATTATTCCGGCATCATTGCGTTTTGCAATGCGACTAACCCGTTTAGGGAGCAAAGTGCCGACTCCTCCGGATTATGCGAGTGCTTTCGTCGCATTGGGGCCAGCCGCCATTAAATTTGGTCAGACTTTGGCAACAAGGCCAGACCTCATTGGTGAGGACACCGCCAATAGATTATCTTGCTTGCAAGATTCAGTCCTGCCAGTTCCGTTTGAGGATATTCGAAAAGTCATAGAAGATTCTCTGGGCTGTTCGATTGAAACATCATTTCGCTTTTTTAATGAGATTCCGATCGGCTCGGCATCTATCGCCCAAGTATATCAAGCAGAAACACATGAAGGCACGACTGTTGCGGTAAAAGTACTTCGTCCTGGAATAAAACAAGCCTTCCAGAAAGCGACAGAAACTTATGAATGGGCCGCTGACAAGATAGAATCCTTGAACGACGAATTTACAAGACTACGTCCCAAATTAGTAGTTAAGACTTTTCGTCAATGGACAGTACGTGAGCTAGATTTGAGACGAGAGGCGGCTTCAGCTTCTGAGCTAGCCGAAAATATGGCGGCGGAACCCAATTTTAAAGTGCCCGAAATAGATTGGAGCCGAACTTCCCAATCTATTATGACCATGCAATGGATTGATGGGATTAAGCTTTCAGACCGTCAAAAATTGATTGATGCAGGCTATGATCTCAAATCTTTGGCGCAATGCCTTGTTCATAGTTTTTTAAGACAGGCTATTGCGGATGGTTTTTTCCATGCAGATCTCCATCATGGCAATTTGTTTGTTTTAAAGGATGGTTCACTTGCCGTAGTCGATTTTGGCATTATGGGGAGAATTGACAGAAAAGCTAGGCGTTGGCTGGCTGAAATACTATACGGTCTTATTACCGGCAATTATGCCCGAATAGCTGAAATTCATTTTGAAGCCGGCTATGTCCCTCAGCATCATAGTATGGCAGAATTTACCACTGCATTACGTGCTATTGGTGAGCCGATCAGAGGCCTGTCAGTCAGCGATATTTCTATAAGCCATATGTTGGATGGGTTATTCGCAATAACGCGCGAATTTGATATGCCGACACAACCGCATCTTTTGCTTTTACAAAAAACAATGGTGGTCGTTGAAGGTGTCGCAACTTCTTTACACCCTGAAATTAACTTATGGGACACGGCCGAACCTTTTGTTAAAGAGTGGTTACGGGCAGAGCTAGGGCCAGAAGCGCATATTGCTGAACAATTTCATAAAACGATGCGCAGCATAAAGCGCATACCAGAGCTTATCGATCGGATTGATCAATATTATCCTCCCATGACTGTGGAAGACACACTCTATCCATCATCAGAAAAAATCGTGGTTAAGCCCAATTTAGATCGTTACGTTTTTAGCCTTATTTTGATTGCTTTCATCGTTGGGTTAATTATTGGCCATTACCAGTTTTTTAATCCTCACTTTTGAATCGGGATAATCTATGTCTTCTTTTTTGAACGGAAAGCGCATTCTGCTAATTGTTTCTGGCAGTATAGCGGCGGTTAAAGTACCAGACATGCTCCGTTTATTCCGAAAAGAAGACGCAGACATCCATTGTCTTGTCACAAAAGGCGGATCCCATTTTGTAACGCCTATGGCTCTTGCTAGCTTATCTGGTCATCCTGTGGCTCAGGATATATGGGACGAAAGTGAAGAAGCTTCTATCCGTCATATCCGCTTAGCAAGAGAAGCCGATATCATTATTGTTGCCCCCGCTTCGGCTGATTTTATTGCAAAAATGGCGAATGGTTTGGCGAATGATTTAGCATCGACTGTAGTTCTCGCAGCTGATAGCCCTGTGTTGGTAGCGCCTGCTATGAACCATCGAATGTGGCATCATCCAGCGACACAACGCAATATTGAACTACTAAAATCCGATGGAATACGTTTCATTGAGCCAGAAGAAGGTCCCATGGCTTGTGGTGAAACTGGGGTTGGGCGGCTGGCCGACCCATTAAAAATTGTATCATCGGCTAAATCAGCGTTATCATGCCAGTCTGCAAACAAAAACTTGGTAAATAAGCATTTTATTGTCACGGCAGGCCCGACACATGAACCCATTGACCCTGTCCGTTATTTAGCTAATCGCTCTTCGGGAAAACAAGGTTTTGCTATTGCTGCTGCACTACAGATGCTGGGTGCAAAAGTTACCTTAGTTACGGGCCCTGTTCATGAGGCCACTCCTGTGGGCGTTTATAGAGTCAAGGTTGAAACTGCAGTTCAGATGAAGGATGCGGTTGAGGCCGCATTACCTGCTGATGGCGCTATTTTTACAGCAGCTGTAGCAGATTGGAGATTACCTTTATCGGCATCAAAATATAAAAAAGACCAAGATCCGCCAGAATTGATGCTTATTGAAAATCCCGATATTTTATCAGAAGTGGCTCATAAAAAAGTAAATCGACCTACTTTAGTCATTGGTTTTGCAGCAGAATCAGAAAATTTATTAGAAAATGCGAGAAGCAAACTGCAGAAAAAAGGCTGTGACTGGATAATTGCAAATTCAGTTATTGAAACCAAAAATGCGCCATCCGCTATGGGTGGAGACTATAATCAAATTCATATCGTTACAGATGCAGGCGTTGAAAGCTGGGAAACCATGTCAAAAAAAGACATTGCATTAAAACTGACGGCAAAAATTGCGGATTACTTTAAGGCAGCCAACTGATATCGCCTCGCCTGTAACTTGGAATTAAACATCTGCGTGGCATAGAGGGATTTAATTTAATGAAAATAAAACTTGAGATAAAACGTTTACCTCATGGTGAAGAACTGCCGTTCCCTTCTTATGCAAGCGATGGTGCCGCTGGAATGGATGTTGTTTCAGCAGAGGATATTATCTTACAGCCGATGCAGCGTTATCCTGTCAAAACCGGTTTTACCGTTGCTATTCCAAAAGGCTATGAAATTCAGGTGCGGGCTAGATCTGGGCTTGCGTTAAAGCATGGCATTGCTTGCCCGAATGCGCCGGGAACGATTGATTCTGATTACCGCGGAGAAATTAAAATTCTTCTAGTTAATTTAGGAGTCGAAGCATTCGCAATTAAAAGAGGCGACCGGATTGCCCAGCTAATATTGGCACCAGTTACACAGGCTGAATTCTGTGAAGTCGCAGAGTTAGACAGTACCGAGCGTGGCCATAATGGATTTGGATCAACCGGAATATGACACTCACTGATAGCCAGCTTGATCGCTATGCCCGTCATATTGTTTTGCCTGAGATAGGCGGCAAAGGACAGAAACAATTATTATCTGCCCATGTTGCGATTGTCGGAGCAGGTGGAATTGGTTCTCCTGTTATCCAATATTTGGCAGCAGCAGGTGTTGGGCGCCTTACCATTATTGATAATGATGAGGTCTCATTATCGAACTTACAGCGGCAAACTTTATTCGCGACCCGTGATATCGGGGCGCATAAAGTCGCGATGGCGGCCAATGTTGTTCAACGCTTAAACCCAGACGTTAAAGTATTACCGTATGATCAAAAGCTGAATGCAGAAAATGCGGAAAAGCTGCTGGGACAGGCTGATGTTATTGTCGATGGCAGTGACAATTTCGGAACCCGTTTGGTTGTTAGTGATGTTGCAACTGAATTAAAGACCCCTTTGGTTTCTGCAGCGGTTATCCGATTTGAAGCGCAACTGGCTACTTTCAAAGGTTATGAAGCCGATAAGCCTTGCTATCGTTGTTTTGTCGGTGATGATCCCGGAGAGCCTGAAATGACCTGCTCGGCTCAAGGTGTATTGGGCGCATTGACTGGCGCGATCGGAAGCTTGGCTGCGATTGAGACCATCCGTTTAATTACGGGCTTTGGTTCTGAAAGTGGCGATAAATTATTATTGATCAATGCAAAGGATTTCCGGTTCAGAACTGTGTCTTTGAGCAAAGATCCAAATTGCCGTTGCAACCACGCCAAAAAATAAGAATGTTTTGATCTATCAGGATTGAGACTGTACTGATTACACCATTAGTAATGGCGGTAGCGCCGTTGTTGATGCGGGGTGTGATCGATAGAATTGGCATAGTGATAAACGGGGATAAGAAAAACGGGATAGCAAAACGCTATCCCGTTTTTGTTTTTATTCTGCCGGTTCGTTTTTTGCGGCAGGTATTTTGGACGCCGCCGCCTTTTTGGTGGTGGTCTTCTTGGTTGTGGTTGCCTTTTTAGCAGCAGGCTTCTTCGCGGCGGGTTTCTTGGCGGGGCTAGTTGAAGCCTCGCTCGCTTCCGACGCATCGGCATCGGAAGTTGCCGCTTTTTTAGTTGCTGTCTTTTTAGGGGCAGCTTTTTTGACCGTAGTCTTTTTGGCTGCAGTTTTCTTGGGGGCGGCCTTTTTGGTTTTTTTCTTTTTAGGCATCTTGGCGCGGGCTTCTAGCAGTGCCAAGGCTTCTTCAAAGGTGATGCTTTCGACCGTGCTGTCTTTGGGTAAAGAGGCATTAGTTTCGCCATCGGTGACATAGGGACCATAGCGACCGTCCATGAGTTGAACCGGCTTTTCTGTGACCGGACTGTCACCCAAAACCTTCAAAGGTTCGCGCGATGATGTCGCACCGGTACGACCCTTATTTTTCGCCGCTTCGGCCAGTTTTACAACAGCCTTGCTGATGTCGATGTCCAACAGCTCTTCAGTTGAGGACAAACGCGCATATTTGCCGTCACAATTCAGATAAGGGCCATAACGTCCGGTACCAGCGATAATCATTTTACCGCTTTCGGGATGGAGGCCGATCTCTCTTGGTAAGGACAGCAAGCGGGTAGCCAAAGAGAAATCAACTTCCCGTGGATTGACATCGCGGGGAACGGAAACGCGTTTAGCCTCTTTCCCTTCGCCAAGCTGGATATAGGGCCCAAAACGTCCTGTCCGGCGGGTGACTGCCCTTTCCTTGCGGGCTTCGTCTTCCTGCTTGGCCTGAGCCTCTTGGCGGCTATTTTCTCTCTGTTCGGCTGTGGCCGTTTTGTCTTCGCTATCAGCGTTGGGGACAGAGATCTTTTTCGTGGCAGGATCAGGATCAAAAGGTAGGTCTGTGGCTAAGGCCGCATTACCGGCAGAAGCGCTTTCCTTTTGATCTACCTTATCCGAGCCGCCGTTATTGTCGGCGTTTTCGTCTTCGGCATTTTCAGGGAGATAACCGAGAACGACCGGTTCGTTATCGTCAACGCCGTCTTCACCCTGTCCAAAGCCGCGCGTATATTTACATTCGGGATAATTGGAACAGGCGATAAAGGCTCCGAAGCGGCCGCCTTTCAGCGCAAGGCGGCCTGTATGACAGGACGGACATTCGCGCGGGTCGTGGCCGTCCCCTTTATCAGGGAATAACCAAGGTTCGAGGAATTTATCCAGCTCTGCCGTGATCGCAGAAGGCTGTTGTTCCATGACTTCGGCGGTTTTAGGTTTGAAGTCATGCCAGAAAGCGTCGAGCACTTTTTGCCAATCAGCCCGACCGCCGGAAATGTCATCAAGGCTATCTTCCAAGCCCGCCGTGAAGTCATAGCTGACATAGCGTTCAAAGAAGCGTTCGAGGAAAGCGGTCAGTAACCGTCCGGCTTCGCTCGGAATAAAGCGGTTCCGTTCAACCGTGACGTAAGAGCGGTCTTTTAGAACCTGAAGCACAGAAGCATAGGTCGAAGGGCGACCGATGCCCAAATCTTCCATTTTTTTGACCAAGCTTGCTTCTGAATAACGGGGCGGCGGTTGGGTAAAATGTTGATCGGCTTTGACTTCTTTTTTCAAAGGCGCATCGCCTGCCCGCAATAAAGGTAAACGGGCGCGGCCTTCTTTACCGTCACGATCATTGCCAGAAGCGTTGTCGTCGGCGCTTTCTTCGTAAAGAGTCAGGAAACCCGGGAAGAGAACGACCTGTCCCGTGACGCGGAGAACATTTTGTCCCGTGCCGTCCGTCAGATCAACCGTCGTCCGTTCCAGCCGAGCCGAGGACATCTGACTGGCAAGAGCGCGTTTCCAGATCAGTTGATAAAGACGGGCGTGATCGCCGCTGGCAGCTTTATCACGAGAGAAATCGGTCGGACGAATGGCCTCATGCGCCTCTTGGGCGTTTTTGGCTTTGACCTGATATTGTCTAGGTTTTTCAGGAATGAAGCCGCCGTCATACCGTTCGGTAATGGTTTTTCGGGCAGCGGCAATCGCGCCTTCATCCATCTGCACCCCGTCCGTCCGCATATAGGTAATCAGCCCTTCTTCATAAAGGCTTTGCGCGAGACGCATCGTATGACTGGCAGCGAAGCCAAGCTTGCGGGCGGCTTCCTGTTGCAGGGTTGAGGTCGTGAAGGGTGGCTGCGGATTACGGGAAACCGGTTTGGTTTCGACCTGCGAAACCGTGAACTGTCCGGCCTCGACATCGGATTTGGCGGCTTCCGCTTGCGCTTTATCGGCAATCGACAGCTTTTCAAGTTTGTTACCGCGCCATTGGATAAGCCGCGAAGTGAAGCTGATGCTGTCCGCTTCCATATCGGCTTCAACCGACCAATATTCTTGCGGTTTGAAGCCTTCTATTTCCTGTTCACGGTCAACGACCAGACGCAAAGCGACTGATTGCACCCGTCCGGCGGATTTGGCGCTGGGTAATTTCCGCCATAAAATCGGGGATAAGGTAAAACCGACCAGATAATCCAAGGCGCGGCGGGCAAGATAGGCATTAATCAAGTCGTTATCGAGTTGACGTGGATGCGCCATGGCATCGGTAACGGCGGGTTTGGTAATGGCGTTAAAGGTCACCCGTTCGACATGATCGGGTAATAATTTCCGCGTCTTTAACAATTCCATGACATGCCAACTGATCGCTTCCCCTTCGCGGTCAGGGTCAGTGGCGAGGATCAGACTGTCAGATTCTTTGACGGCATCTTCAATGGCCTTCAGGCGGTGCGCCTTGTCAGGATAATTTTGCCATACCATGGAAAAGCCATTGTCGGGATCGACGGAGCCGTCTTTGGAAGGTAAATCCCGGATGTGACCATAGGAGGCCAGCACCTGATAGCCAGGTCCGAGATATTTTTCGATAGTTTTGGCCTTGGCCGGTGATTCGACAACAACGAGTTTCATGATACTCCTGACCATTCCGCGCAATTTACGTCGGAGAGTGAGCCTTTTTTTCCATTATCAAAGGAAAAAAACCTTTGAAAAAATTATTAAGAAACAATGTTTGATCTATTCTCTATTCGCGGGGCGGAGTTGAAAGCAACAAAAAATCATTCAAAAAAGCAGACTTACCCGTCCGCCTGCATGACTTTCCAGCCGTCCCGCCAATTCCATTTCTAATAAGATGGTTTGGATTATGGCATTTTCCAGACCCGACTGTCGGATAAGTTCGTTAATACCAATAGGCGCTGCCCCAATCAGATTGTGAATTTTTTCACGATCTTTGGAAGAGACATCCGTGATAGAGGTAGAAGGCCGATAATTTATGGTGCCATTTTCGAGAGCAGAGAAGCGAGGTGAATCCAGCCTTCCTTCGGATGGCTTGTCGAAAATTTCGGCCAGAATGGAAACCGATTCTATAATCTGGTCACTATTTTGGATGAGGGTTGCCCCTTCCCTGATAAGCTGGTTACAGCCTTGGCTGCGCGCATCCATAGGGAAACCCGGAACAGCCATTACCTCTCGTCCGATCTCGGTTGCCAATTTAGCCGTAATAAGAGAGCCAGATTTTGGAGAGGCTTCCACCACCAAGACACCAAGCGCGATACCAGCAATAATCCGGTTTCTGGCTGGGAAATGGCGCGCTTTGGGTTCGGTTCCCGGCGGCATTTCGCTGACCACCAGTCCTTTTTCCGAAATATCATGCTGTAATTGTTGATTTTCAGGCGGGTAAAAGCTGTCGAGGCCGCCGCCAATGACGGCGATGGTTTTATTCACCCCAGCGCCATTATGCGCTGCCGTATCAATGCCCCGCGCCAGACCGGAAATAACCGGATAGCCTTTGGCAACCAGTTCGGAGGCGAGATCATGGGCGAAGCGACAGGCAGCAGCAGAGGCATTCCGCGCCCCCACCATCGCTATTGCCGGTTTTTGGAATAAACGCGGATTGCCCTTTACCAAGAGAACCGGCGGTGCATTATCCAATTGATCGAGAAGTGGCGGATAATAGGGCGTATGTCGGAAAATATAGCGCGCGCCCAAGGCCTTTACCTGCGCGATTTCTGCATCGATGCTTTTTTCAGATATTATTTTAGGGGCTTGTCCCCCGCCCCGTTTTGCCAGAAGCGGCACGGCCTTTAACGCCTCTTGTGGGGAGCGGTAACGCGTAATGAGGCGGTTATAGGTCACCGCCCCGATGCGGGGCGTGCGGATAAGTCGGAGCGAGGCGCGATAATCTTCTTCTGTATAGGCAGCGGAATGGGAGCGGGTCATAGCCTTGGCCTGTTTTGTTGAAGGAGGCTTCCCGTATATTTAAGAAAAGCCTTATTTTTTTTCGCCGATACGGCTTTCCTGTCCTGATAACAGCCGTTTGATATTATCGCGATGCCGCCATAATAATAAAACCGTCATGCAGCCAAATAGCGAAAGATAGGATTGTCGAATATCAGGTAAGGCACTGATAAAATAGATTGAAATGGTTGCCGCAATCGCGCCAGCCATACCGCCAACCGATGAATAACGGCTGATTTTTGCGGATAAAAGCCATGCAACCGCAAAGACAACACCGGATATCCACCATGTCGCAAAGGCAACCCCCAACATGGTTGCGACGCCCTTTCCGCCTCGAAATTTGAGCCAGACTGGATAGCAGTGACCGATAAAGGCTGCGCCCCCTGCGATAGCAGTAAAATCAGGAATACCGCCCGTGTGGCTGTAAAGATAATGGGCGATGCAGCGAGCCAGAAGCACTGCGACTGCCCCTTTTCCGATATCGAAGAATAGCGTTAAGGCCGCCAAGTCTTTCCGGCCTGTCCTCAGCACATTAGTCGCACCGATATTACCAGATCCGACTTGGCGGACATCGACGGAGCCGAGAAGACGGGCAAAGATCAGGCCGAAAGGCACCGATCCCAACAGATAGCCCATCAGAAAAATCAGTAATGTAGTGACCCCGATCGACATGGTTACGCCTTTATCATCCAAAATATGGTTCAAAATGGAAGCGTTAAAGCCGAATGAAAAAGGGAAAGCAAGGTCAATGATTTTTAGGCATGGCAACAAGCCTAATAAAAAAATCAAAAAAGCCCTTGATGTAAGACATGTATTTTAGATACCAATTAATTATCAAGATATTTTGATGATTTTTAAATTTACAACAAAGGATATTATTAATGATTAATTATATAAATGAAGAATCATTGCCAAATGAAGTAGAAGATTTTTCGTATTTAAATAAATTATCCCCAGAAATAGCAGAAGTAATTCTTCGAATCTCAACAAAATTTTGCCCGAATTGGTATCCGAATGTTGATAAAATAGCTATGTCGCCGGATTTATATGCAAATAAAATTATTCCAGCAGCATGGCGTATTGTTGATAGAAACGACAGGGAGGTTGAATTTCTCTTTTGGGGAGACAAAAAATTTTATCGTTAAGACTCTTAAAGTCGAATAGGCATTGGCCGGTATGGTAAGCCAACATAGGGAAATATTTGTGGCAAAAGATTTGAAGGCATAGATAATCTGATAAAAATATACGTCCTGTTCTATCTCTAATTTGGAGCGGCTTATGTCGAGCCTTGATGAGTATTTATGATGCCTGACAATACGAAAAGCACAAGCGTTCTTCTCCCGTCGGGATCATAACGGCTTATCAAATGTTATAGCTGCAACGCTACACTTTTGCAGCCTAGCTCCTCGGTTATTTTGCCTTTCACCTCATTTTCGATCTGCTCTTTGGCAAGGTATTTATCCTCTCCGAAGCTGAGGAAAGAAGACATTCATCAAAAATTTAATATTTGGCGCCCTGCGATTTTGTTTATTTTGGTTATTATTATCTGTTTTTAGACATTTTAGAATGTTATTATGTAATTATAGACAATATAAGAAAAAATAAGAACCTTTTTAAGGGATTCCTCTTTAGCCAAATGACAAAGGAGTCAGGACATGCCATCGATTGCAACCGATTTATTCCGCAGCAAAATTTTTACCTTATCGGTGGCGACTGCCTTTCTGGCTTTTATGGCAGCAGGTTTGATCTTTGCAGGGCTCCCCCTTCTTCTTTATGAAAAACTGGTATCCCATAGCGCTGCATTGTTTTTTATCCCTTGGTCTGTCGCGGCCTTTTTGATGGCATTCTTTGCAGGAGATCTTCGTCGCTACTGTTCTGCCGCTATGCTGGAAAGCATCGGATTGGTTTGTTTGGGATGTGGTATAAGCCTTATTGCCTTTATCCCTACCCATGCGCAGCCGATTTATATTATTGTAGCCATGGCCATAGCAGGCGGTGGCTTTGGTCTTGCCCAGTATTCTAACCAACATATTTTGATAGAAAGCACGCCTGCTACGCGGAGTCAGGAAGCGCGCAGGATTTTAAAAATATCTCATCTTTTGGGGATGATTATAGGCGGTCTGTTGGTTTTTGCTTTTTATCTTTATATACCGACTAAGAATGGTGCCGAAATTGTCTTGTCTTTGGGTGCTTTGATGGCCTTTTTGGCCAGTGTTATGAGTTTTTCAAGATTGTTGAAACTTGCCCATTCTTGAGGATAGAAGACCTTCATTTCAGGGATATAATTGGAAATTATGGCTACATCTCACCCTGTATTGGTTTTCGATTCCGGTATTGGCGGGTTGTCGGTTCTTTCTGCTTTGAGAAAAAGCTTGCCGGAAGCGCCTATCCTCTATGTGGCGGATAATGGTGGATTTCCCTATGGCACCAAAAGTGAAGCCGAAATTGCGACCCGCGTCCCTGCTTTATTGGGGCGGTTGGTGGAGCGCTACGACCCTGCCCTGTTAGTGATTGCCTGTAATACCGCCTCGACGATAGCTTTGCCCTTTGTGCGGTCGGCTTTGCAATTACCGGTGGTTGGCACGGTGCCTGCGATTAAACCGGCGGCAAAATTGTCAAAAAGCCATGTCATCGGAGTGTTGGGGACAGAGGCGACCATTCGTCAGCCCTATGTCGATCATTTATCGGAAGAATTTGCCAGCGATTGTAAGGTTATTCGGCAGGGTTCGGCCAATTTAGTGACCTTGGCAGAAGCCAAATTACGGGGCGAAAAGAGCAATCTGGCGCTTTATCAGCAGGAGCTGAACCGTCTATTGGAACAGCCGGAGGGCGGCCAGATTGATGTGGTTGTTTTGGCCTGCACCCATTTTCCTTTGGTCAAAGAAGAGTTGGAGGCGGTTGCGCCCCGCCCTCTTTTATTCATTGATGGCAGCGAAGGCATTGCGCGAAGAGCTCGATATCTGGCTGATGATTTGGCGAGTAAATGCGAATTAAAATCATTATGGCCGTTAAATGAGAATGAAAAAAACCAGCCAAACAATAAATTGCTTTACACCGCACCGACTGAAATTCTTGGTTGTTTTAAAGAGAATATTAAAAAGCAGGGATTAAACGAAATTGTCTTTCTCTGAAATCGACCAGATTATTTTGTTTTTTTCGTTTTTTCCCTAGTCTGATCTTTTATAGAGCGCTAAAAGCTTTTTTATATTCCTTCTTATAGTCGGGCTGTTGTCCAAGCCTCTTTCGTCAAAAGGAGCTATCCTTTGGATTATAAACATATTTTCAGCCAAGCGATTGAGCGCCTGCATAAAGAAGGCCGCTATCGTGTGTTTATCGATATTTTGCGGAATAAAGGCCATTTTCCAAATGCCCGTTGTTTTGCCGGTCATAATGGCCCAACCCCGATAACGGTTTGGTGTTCCAATGACTATTTGTCGATGGGACAGAATCCCGAAGTTATTTCGGCGATGGAAGAGGCCTTGAATAACGTCGGTGCTGGTTCCGGTGGCACCCGCAATATCAGCGGCACGACCCATTATCATAGTGAGTTGGAAGCTGAATTAGCCGAATGGCACGGCAAAGAAGCGGCGTTGACCTTTACATCTGGTTTCGTTTCCAATGAAGCGACACTATCTACGATTGCCAAGGTTTTACCCGGTTGCGTTATCTTTTCCGACGAATTGAACCATGCGTCTATGATCGCTGGTATCCGCAATTCACGCTGTGAAAAACGGATATATCGTCATAACGATCTGGCACATTTGGAAGAATTGCTGGCCGCAGAAAGCCCCGACGTTCCGAAATTGATCGCTTTTGAAAGCGTCTATTCAATGGAAGGTGACGTGGCACCGATCGAGGCCATTTGTGACCTTGCCGATAAATATAATGCCCTCACCTATTTGGATGAAGTCCATGCGGTTGGCATGTATGGCCCAAGAGGTGCTGGTATTGCTGATCGCGATGGCTTGGCCGACCGTTTGACCATTATCGAAGGCACTTTGGCAAAGGCCATTGGTGTTATGGGGGGATATATCGCCGCCGATCAGTTGATCGTCGATGTTATCCGTTCCTATGCACCGGGCTTTATTTTCTCGACATCATTGGCACCTGTTTTGGCCGCCGGTGCTTTGGCGAGTATTCGCCATTTGAAAATTTCTTCAGCCGAGCGTGATAGCCAGCAAAAGCATGCTGCCTTGTTAAAGCAGTTGTTTAAGGATGCCGGATTGCCGGTTATGTCGACGACGACCCATATCGTCCCGTTATTTGTTGGTGACGCGGTTAAGACCAAGCGGATTTCCGATATTCTGTTGAATGAATATGGTGCCTATGTTCAGCCGATCAATTTCCCGACGGTTCCGCGTGGCACTGAACGGCTGCGTTTCACGCCTGGCCCGACCCATAGCGAGGCGATGTTGCGTGAATTAACACAATCTTTAGTCGCAATTTGGCATCGTCTTGATATGCGTTTTGCCGCATAATTTATTATTTTATTCTAATTTTTGTTAAAAATTATAAAAAACCGGCCTGTTTTTTGCATTCAGGTCGGTTTTTTATGCTTTCGACTACGGCAAATGGTTTTCATTCTTGATTGAAGCGCTTAGAAAGAACGCGCTTGACTGCCTGAAAGGGCTTGCTTTCTGGAATTTTATCTTGCTGGATAAAAGAACAGACAAGGTTTGACTTGGGGAAAATTAGGTGACCTCTGCTGTGCCTTCAAATACGAAAAAAAAGCTGGTGATCGCGTCTGATCACGCAGCATTCGAATTCAAATCAACTTTGATCACCTGGCTGAAAGAGCTTGGTCATGAGGTCGAAGATTTGGGCCCTCATGAAAATCATTCAGTCGATTATCCCGATTACGGTTATAAGTTGGCTCAGGCTATTGCGGATAAAAAAGGCGATTTTGGTATTGCCTTATGTGGTTCCGGCATTGGTATTTCGATCGCCGTTAACCGTCATCCTGCCGCCCGTTGTGCTTTGATTACCGATAACCTTTCGGCGCGTTTGTCGAGAGAGCATAATAATGCCAATGTTATCGCTATGGGTGCCAGATTGACCGGTATTGAAACCGCTAAAGATTGTATTTTGGCCTTCCTTGCGACGCCGTTTGGTGGTGAACGCCATGTTCGCCGCATCGACAAACTTTCGAATCCTCAGTTCAATATCTAGTTTAAGGTTTTATCCTCTATGACTAAAGAAACGGCATCTTTCTTCACGGATCGTTTGGCTGCGGCTGATCCGGATGTTTCAACCGCCATTGGGCATGAGCTGAACCGTCAGCGCAAGCAGATCGAATTGATCGCTTCTGAAAATATTGTCAGCCGCGCAGTTCTGGAAGCACAGGGTTCGGTTTTCACCAATAAATATGCTGAAGGCTATCCCGGCAAGCGTTACTATCAGGGCTGTGCGCCTTCTGATGAAATTGAATCGCTGGCGATTGATCGCGCCAAGAAATTATTCGGTAGCGAATTCGTCAATGTTCAGCCGCATTCCGGTGCGCAGGCTAATGGTGCTGTCCTTTTGGCCGTTGCCAAGCCCGGTGATACCATTATGGGTCTGTCTTTGGATGCCGGTGGACATTTGACCCATGGTGCCAAGGCTGCAATGTCTGGCAAGTGGTTCAATGCGGTTCAGTATGCGGTCGATCCTGAAACCCAGTTGATTGATTACGATCAGGTGCGTGATCTGGCTCTGAAAAACAAACCGCGCGTTATTATCGCCGGTGGTTCTGCCTACCCCCGTCACATTGATTTTGCGTTCTTCCGTAAGGTGGCTGATGAAGTCGGCGCAACCTTTATGGTGGATATGGCGCATTTTGCCGGTTTGGTTGCCGGTGGCATGCATCCGTCACCTGTGCCGCATGCGCATATCACGACGACAACCACGCATAAGACCTTGCGTGGCCCGCGCGGTGGTATGATTTTGACCGATGATCCGGCCTTGGCAAAGAAGATCAACTCTGCGGTATTTCCCGGAATGCAGGGTGGCCCTCTGATGCATGTTATCGCAGCAAAAGCAGTTGCTTTTGGTGAAGCTTTGCAGCCTTCTTTCAAAGAATATGCAAAAGCCGTCGTAGAAAATGCTCAGGCATTGGCAGCTCGTTTGAAAGAACGGGGTAGCGATCTGGTTACAGGCGGCACCGATACGCATTTGGCTCTGGTTGATCTGCGTCCGTTGAACATTACTGGCCGCGATGCCGATTGTGCTTTGGAACGGGCAGGCATTACCTGCAATAAGAATGGTATTCCTTTTGATCCGTTACCGCCGGTTAAAACCTCTGGTATCCGTTTGGGTTCACCGGCCGCCACAACCCGTGGTTTCCGTAAAGCTGAATTCCTTCAGGTTGCCGATATGATCGCTGATGTGCTTGATGCTTTGAGCAGCAAGGGCGAAAATGGCGATCAGGCTGTCGAAGCCGCTGTCCGTCAGCGCGTCGAAGCTCTGTGCGATCGTTTCCCTCTTTATCCGGAACTTTAATCTCTTGCGTTGTCCTTTTTGCTCTTGTGATAATAGCCAAGTAAAAGATAGTCGCCCTACTGAAGATGGGGCGGCTATCCGGCGGCGGCGTCAATGCGACCGTTGTGGTGCGCGTTTCACGACGTTTGAACGCATCCATATGCGGGATATTGTGGTTATTAAAAAAGATAACCACCGTCAGCCTTTCGATCGCAATAAGTTGATCCGATCGGTTTCGATTGCTTGTCGTAAACGGCCTATTTCGCCGGATCAGATTGAACTTTTGGTCAATACGATCCAGCACCAGATTGAGACATCTGGCGAGGGTGAAATTACCGCTGTTCGCTTGGGTGAAATGACGATGGAAGGATTGAGAACGCTTGATAGCGTTGCCTATATCCGCTTTGCCAGCGTCTATAAGGACTTTACCGAAGCGCGAGATTTTGAAGATTTTTCCCGATCTGTCCAATCCGTCATCAAAGCGGTGAAAGAATGAGCCAATCTGTGCCTGCTATTATCCTTGTCCGCCCTCAGCTTGGCGAAAATATAGGCAAAGCGGCAAGAGCGATGCTCAATTTCGGGTTGGATGATCTGCGGCTGGTTGCGCCTCGCGATGGATGGCCTAATCCGTCGGCGGGGCCTGCTGCAAGTGGCGCAGATCGAGTGTTGCAACAGGCGCGGGTTTTCTCGACGGTTGCAGAAGCGGTCGCGGATTGCGCTCATGTCTATGCAACGACGGTTCGTAAGCGTGGCGTGACCAAGCCGGTTATGACGCCAGAAGTAGCAGCGCAGACTATCCATGGTCAAGAAGGCGGTGTTGGCATTCTATTTGGTCCCGAAAGAGCGGGTCTTGAAACCGACGATGTTGCCTTGGCGCGGACAATTATTACAGTTCCGGTTAATCCTGAATTTTCAAGTTTGAATTTGGCGCAGGCTGTTATTTTGGTCGCTTATGAGTGGTCAAAAGGCAAAACTTTGGCGCAACCGACCAAAGTTGAAATGGAGCCCCCTGCCCCGCAGGAAGAATTAGAAGGCATGATCGAGCATCTTGAAATGTTGCTCGACAGAAATGGCTATTTTTTCCCGACGCCTCGTATTCCGACGATCAAGAGGACGTTGCGCACGCTTTTGACTAAGCCATCTTGGAATAGCATGGAAATACGGACTTTGAGAGGCGTGTTATCGACTTTGGATAAGCCAAGACATAACGCTCATGTTGAAGAAGTTGAAAGCGAAAGTTAGATTTTCTTGTAAGGTTGGGCTTTAACTTTAAGGTTATTTCTTTAGTCTTTTGAAAACAAAGTTAAAGGTGACGATACCTAAGGCCAAAAAGAACAATACGACAGAAGAGGTAGAAATATCTCGATGGGGCGCCGGATCAAAGGGATCTGGCTGTTCGGTCATATTGGTTTGATTTGATTGCGCAGGCATAGAGTTATCGGCCAATTTCGATTTTCCTGATTGTCAAAAATGACCTGCCTTTACCATTTTTAGTAGAGAGAAGCTAATCCGGTGTTGGAAGATTATTCCTCTACCGGAAGATTGTCAACGCGTTGAATCGCAAGACGGTAAGTCTCGTAGAAATATTCGCTGGTTTGGGTAATATCTTGGTAAAGGCGCACGGCTCTATCTTCTGCGCGGAAGAATTCTTCTTCTGTCAGAAGGCCTTTTTCCCATGCTTCTTCGAGAAGCGCAAAATTCTGCATCAAGGCAGGTGGAAAATCAGAACTGTAGCAGTTCACGTCATGCGGAATAACCGGCTGATTGAGAGGTGGTCTTTCCACAATATGTTTTTTCGTTTTCACACCTAAAAAATATAAAAGCTTCTGTATTAAATTCATATTTCCACCCTTTTTTAAAAAATGATTTAAGGGATGATTAGTTGCTCTATATCCGAAATGGGTTACAGAAAAATGGCGATTATGGAGGTAAATGCAATTAAACTTTTAACGGCATTTATCACCAAGATGTGATGATAAATTATTTTTAGAACATTGTTTAAAAAATATCTCTCGCTGGCGGATTTATTCTTTTAGGAAAAAATCTAGCTAGAAGCATTTTTCAGAAATAGATTATTTTAAAATTTTATAATTAACAATGCATAAAAAATGGAATACTATTACCAATTATGGGAGTGGTAACATATCCGTTGTAAAATTCAGTTATCAAAGATGGCTTTATAGAGGTTAATACGGTGATGACTTCTCAAGTAATATCGCTGAAATTTGATGTTGTGGTAGCCTTTCTTGCGATTATACAAAATATATTTTTACTTTTTTAGATATAATCTAAATAAAATTGTCATAAAAATATAATTAATTAGGATATTATTAATATAATACTATTCAGTGTAAATATAAGGGTGGGGGATATTTTCATGAACAATTTTTTCATGAGTAGAATGAAAGAAAGGTTAAGTTTTTCCAGAGACTCTGTTCAGAAAATAGCGACCATTCTGCCCTATTTTATTTTTTTATTGTCGCTATACGTAACGGCTGCCGTGATATTAGATATCAACCCTAAAATGAGATATCCTTTATTGGGATCGAGACTATATATCGGTATTTTCGGTATCGCCGCAGACCTAACGGCTATTATTTTATTAGCAATGATATCAATATTTTTTTCGATATTCCAGTTTACCGGGAAAAATGTCTTAGATAATAGTGGTAATAATATGCAAAAATCTATTTTGCATATGCCTGCTTTTATGTTCTTTGGAATCGGTCAAATTTGTTTAGTTTTTCTTACATTCAAGTAAAATGATATTTTCATTTTTGAGTGAAAATACATTGTATAAAGACATGTAACGTCTGATGGCTTTTCGACATAAGCGCAAAGTTATTCGAGATAACGGCTTTCGATCATTAGAAAGTGGATTTTTAAGCCTGTCTGCTTTTGAAAATTTTGGCAGAGAGGGTGTCTTTCTAAAGTCATATTTTTTTCAGGCTGATTTTTTGGTTGTGATAGCGCGACTGTATGCTGCTTTGCTTCCCGACATTGAGAGGCCAATAGTCTTAAAAATAAGGTGATTTTCAGTTATTTTTTAAGACCATCTCTACGACTATTTCATTTTTTTGAGAAAGAAGGCAGGAAGAGTGTTTTTCTGCCGTTTTGATGGGCTGTTTAAATGTGGGTTGTCTTGATGTTGCAGAGCGCAACCCAGCTTTCCCTAAAGAGAATTAGGGATTTTCAGGTTGCGAGGAAAGCAATATGTTTTTTTGAATCGCAACAGCATTCTTTATAATTTGCAGAAGCCATAAAAGCGCGGCATCACTTTTTGAAGTATGGCGCATGGTGGCGATGATCGGGTAGTTTCCTAGATCTAATGGGGCTTCGAATAATTTTAAGCCCGTATATCGAGCAATGCTGATCGCGGCATGGCTTGGAATAGTGGTTATTGTTTTTGCGCCCAACAAGAAAGGCGGCAAGGCGGCAAAATGGGTCAAGGCGGTCTGAACCTGTCGGGATAAGCCCAGAATTGACAGCGCTTCATCTACGAGGCCGTCACGCCCCGAATAAGAAACCAAAACATGCGGGAGTGAGAGATAGTCATCCAAACTGGGCTGTGTCGTAAAACCGCAAATTTCGGCATCACACAAGCAGGCATAGCCCCCTTCCCCGATGATTTCTTGTGATAGCCCACGATGAGCAAGGGGTGCGGTGACAATAGCAAGGTCGATATCGCCATTTTCAAGCATCTGGCGGGCGATGTAACGGTTGGTTTGCCGATAAAGGATAGAGGCATTGGGCGCTATTTCGCGCATTTTTTTAGAGATTTCCGCCCCAAGCGCTAATTGGAAATCATCAGACATACCGATAGAAAAATGGCGATTACATTGAGGCGGGTCGAAATGCTTTCCCGACGTAAAGGCTTGGTGAATGAGGGCAGCGCCATCCGATAGCGATTCAACCATATCTATCGCGCGTTGGGTGGGTTCCATCCCCTGCCTTGTTCGAACGAAGAGAACGTCACCGGCAGCTTGCCTTAAGCGGCTGAGAGCGGCGCTTACAGCGGATTGACTTAAAGAAAGACGTGTAGCCGCCTTGGTGACGCTTCTTTCATGCCACAGCGCCAAAAAGGTAATGATCAGATTAAAATCAAAGCGGGTAATATCAGTCATATCGATTTTACGCATCATATCATTCAATTTGAATGATATCATTACCAAGCGCAATATTTTCGACAGCTTATATCAAGGAGATAAAGACAATGAGCTGTCATCGCGTGGCGGTTATTCAAGCCGGAACAAGTCTGTTTGATACCGAGAAAACGTTAGATCGGATGGAGGCTTTGTGTGACCAAGCCGCTGAACAAAAGGTTGAGTTAGCGGTTTTTCCCGAAGCCTATATTGGCGGCTATCCCAAAGGATTGGATTTTGGTGCCAGAATGGGCACTCGAACCGAGGCAGGACGGATTGATTTTTTGCGTTATTGGCAATCCGCAATTGATGTCCCAGGAAAAGAGACCGCCCGTATTGGTAGTTTCGCCGCCAAGATGAAAGCCTATTTGGTTGTTGGAGTTATCGAGCGCTCTGGAGCGACGCTTTATTGCACGGCCTTATTTTTTGCACCGGATGGATGTTTGATCGGGAAGCATCGGAAATTGATGCCAACGGCAACCGAACGCCTTGTTTGGGGACAAGGGGATGGTTCAACCATACCTGTTATTGATACCGAAGTCGGTAAGCTGGGCGCGGCAATTTGTTGGGAAAACTATATGCCTGCCCTGCGTCAGGTGATGTATGCGGGCGGTGTTAATATTTGGTGCGCTCCGACCGTCGATCAGCGGGAAATATGGCAAATATCAATGCGGCATATCGCCTATGAAGGCAGATTATTCGTTTTGAGTGCTTGCCAATATATGACGCGGGCAGATGCGCCAGCGGACTATGATTGCATACAGGGCAATAATCCCGAAACCGAGCTGATTGGTGGCGGTAGCGTTATTATCGATCCGATGGGTAATATTGTGGCGGGCCCGTTATATGGGCAAGAAGGTGTATTGGTCGCGGATATTGATTTATCGGATATTATTAAGGCGCGTTATGATTTGGATGTATCCGGTCATTATGCCCGTCCCGATATTTTTGAAATCAAGGTAGATCGGCATTTTAAGCAAGCCATAAGCGATCAGACATCCGATGATCGCGCCGTTAATCATTGTTCAAATGAAGAAGTTTTTAAATCCGATAAAAACTAGATTATTTTTATCAGATAATTGGCGGTTTATTTTTCTGTCTTTATTTCGGTTTTTTATAGCGGAGATAAGGGCAGAAAAAGGCCAAAATAATTCTCTATTGAGAGAATAAATACGATTTTAATTTTCAAGGAAATTTGAAGGCCGATGAGAGGAAAAGATCGGCTTTTTTAATGGTAGCGGAGGAGGGACTTGAACCCCCGACACGCGGATTATGATTCCGCTGCTCTAACCAGCTGAGCTACTCCGCCATTATTTTGCGTCGCAAAAATAATTAGCTGACGAGGCGTGCGTATAAGAGGAAGCAGGCTATTTGGTCAACTGTTTTTTTTGCGATTTTGTGGTTTCTGTCTGTTTTTTCTGAAAAATTTATCATCTTAAGTGCTGAAAGCAGATTGAGGCCGGATAATCCCCTGTCATGCAGCCTACATTGGATGCCAAAAGAAGCAATTTTCAGCTCTTTTTGATTAGGCCAATTTAGGAAGAAGATATTCAATTTTAAAAAGAATTTGGGATTAAGAACAGGAAGGTTCTCACTTTGATGGGCGCTAGATAGAGAAAGCTGCAAAAAGCAGAAAAATTCGAGCGCAGATAAAGGAAAAACGCTGTCCCAGAAAGACTGGAACAGCGTTTTTTTAAACAACAATATAGCCATAAACCGATTGAAAATCGGAAAAGATTATTTGTTGCCGACCAATTCTATTTGGCTACCCAATTCAACCACGCGGTTGCTAGGTAATTTAAAGAATTCGGTCGCACTTTCAGAGTTACGCAGCATCCATGCAAAGAGCTTTTCACGCCAGATGGCCATACCCGTATGGGTGGAGGGTATCAGTGTCTGGCGAGAGATGAAGAAGCTGGTATCGTCCATCCGCAGCATAGGCCCTGACTGGTCGATTTTCTTCATTGCCAAAGGCACATCAGGTTCTTCCATAAAGCCATAGCGGACAATTAAGCGATAGAAGCCGTCTTCAAGGCTGCTCATACTGGCGCGGTAATGCGGGTCCACATAAGGCACATCTTCGATTTTCACGGTTAGGAGAATAACCCGTTCGTGAAGAATCTTGTTATGCTTTAAATTGTGAAGCAAGGCATGCGGCACGCCGTCATCTTCCGGTGTCAGGAAGATAGCCGTTCCCGGAATACGAACCGCCGAAGCCGCCGCAGAGCGGATGAAGAGCTGAATCGGCATAGCGACCTGCCGCATTCTTTCCGCCATAAGATGGCGACCCCGCGACCAAGTCATCAACATCGTGAAAACGACGAAGCCAACCAGAAGCGGGAACCAGCCCCCTTCGGGAATTTTCGTGACGTTGGACAGAAAGAAGGCCGCATCAATGAGCAGAAAGAAGGAAACCAGAGGAATGGCTTGCCATGCTTTCCAATGCCAGACCCGATGCACCAAAACACCCATCATACAAGAGGTGATGAACATCGTGCCGGTAACGGCGATACCATACGCATTGGCGAGATTGGTCGAGGTTTTAAACATGGCGATCAAGACCATGACCATGACCATAAACATCAAGACCCAGTTGACCGAAGGGATATAAATCTGACCGACGGTGCTGGCGCTGGTATGATTGACGCGCAGACGTGGGATATAGCCGAGCTGGATCGCTTGTTGGGTTACCGAGAAAGCGCCGGTGATGACGGCCTGACTGGCGATAACAGAAGCAAAAGTAGCCAGAATAATCAGCGGTATCCGCAAAAAGTCAGGCGCGAGGAAATAGAATGGATTGGCGATAGCCTCGTGATCGGCGCTTAGCAACGCACATTGACCGAGGTAATTTAGGGTTAAGGCCGGAAAAACGACCCAATACCAACCCAGAGAAATAGGTTGCCGTCCGAAATGTCCCATATCGGCATAGAGCGCCTCGGCACCGGTGACCGAAAGGACAACCGAACCCAATGCCCAAAAACCTTGCATCGGATCCGATACGAAGAAATGGATAGCATAATAGGGATTGAGAGCGAGAAGGATGGCCGGACTGCGGGTGAAAATATTGAATACGCCCAAAATCGCCAATGTCGCAAAATAGAGCATCATGACGGGCCCGAACAGCCGTCCGACGGATTCGGTACCCCTTGCCTGAATACAGAATAGTCCGATCAGGATAACGACCGAGACCGGAGGCACCCAACTATCGAAGGAGGGTTCGATAACGGTTAGACCTTCTACCGCAGAAAGCACCGAAATAGCGGGTGTAATCATGCTGTCGCCGTAGAAAAGCGCCGTAGCAAAAACACCCAGCACAATCAGCCATCGGCTGAGTTTCGGGCTGGCTCCACGGATAATAAGAGATAAAAGCGACATACTGCCGCCCTCGCCCTTATTATCGGCCTTCATAATAAACATGACATATTTAACGGTAACCACCAGCCCCATTGTCCAGAATATGAGACTGACTAGCCCGTATATATGGAAATCATCGACGGGTAGTTGATGATGACCTTTAAAACATTCTTTGAGTGCATAGAGGGGACTGGTACCGATATCACCGAAAACAATACCGATTGCCCCAAGCGACAATTTCCAGAGGTCTTTGTCGCTGTGACTATGTCCGGGAACCCCATAAGAGGGATCTGAAGATTTTGCATCTACGGATATGGTCCCCGGGGAAGTATCGTTACTCATAACGATCTCCGTTTTGCCGATAAAAAAAAGGGTTTTTTGCGAAAAAGAGCTAAAAAACAATATTTTCCGCAAATGAACCGAAAGCAGAAAAAAGGATTATGACCTTCTGCTATACTTGCAACAATCACGATATGAGCCATTCTGCAAGTAAAATTATAATATTGCAGAATAAATTACATATAATCTGGCTCATTAAGGGATATTTTTTAAAGAAGAATGGGGCGATCGACGGGAATTGAACCCGCAACCTCCGGTACCACAAACCGGCGCTCTAACCAATTGAGCTACGATCGCCATAATATCGAGCCGGACAGCGGAATAAATCGCAAAGCATGTCCGTGAATGTCCGGCTCAATTAAATTGTGTTTTCACTTTGGTCAAGAGAATTCAAAAGAAAGATGCATAAAAAAGATTATTTTTCCGGATTATAGCCGGTTTTAGGATAACTTTTGATCAGGAAGCCTGAAAAAACATTATCGTAACAACACAAGCTCTTCCGCGCTGCTGGGATGAAGGGCGACCGTATCGTTAAACGCCTGTTTTGTCAGACCAGCTTTGATTGCGACCGCAGCAAGCTGCACAATTTCAGGGGAATCCTGTCCAATCAGATGGATGCCCAAGACTTTATCGCTGTCACCATCAACAATCATTTTATAAAGCGCACGATCAGGACTATCGATCAGAGCGTTCCGCATCGGTCGGAAATTCGATTTATAGACTTTGATATTTTTATACTGTTTTTTGGCTTCTTCCTCGGTCAGGCCTGCGCTGGCAACCGGAGGATGAGAGAAGACCGCTGTTGGAATGGTGTCGTAATCGACCGAGGCGGCTTTGTGGCCAAAGACCCGATCAGCAAAGGCCTGCCCTTCCCGAATAGCAACCGGCGTTAACTGCACCCGATCTGTGACGTCACCAACGGCATAGATGGAAGGACAACTGCTCCGGTTCTCATGATCGACAAGGATGGCACCGCGATCATTGGTTTTGACATTGGCGGTTTCCAGACCGAGATTTCGGCTGTGGGCGACCCGTCCGATAGCAAATAAAACAAGATCGGTTTTTATTTCGCTGCCGTCTTTCAATTGGGCGGTCAGGCTGCCGTCTTTTTCTTTGTCGATGCGGGCGAGATTCGCATTAAAGCGGTAGTCGATGCCATGCCCCTGCCCTATTTCGACCAGCCTTTCGGCGATTTCATCGTCATAACCGCGTAAGATCCGGTCGCCATGGGTGACAATCGTAGTTTCGACATCGAAGCTATTCAAAATACCGGCAAATTCATTAGCGATATAGCCGCCGCCCACAACCAAAGCCCGTTTGGGTAAGGCTGGCAGCAAGAACATTTCATTGGAGGTAACCGCCAATTCGGCACCCGGAATATCGAGCCGTGCAGGTTCTGCCCCGACAGCGACCAGAATATGACGTGCCGTAATAATTTTACCGCTAGCTAATTTAATTTGATTCGCGCCTTCGATAACGGCGCGTTCTTTGTAATGGGTGATGTGGTTATTATCGAGCGTCTGGGTGTAGAGGCCTTCGAGCCGCGTAACGTCAGATAACACAACGTCGCGAAGCGTTGCCCAGTCGAATTTTTTATCAGGTAACGTCCAGCCGAAGCGCTGGGCTTTTTTCAGATCAGCCGCAAAATCAGCAGCGTAATAAAGCATTTTTTTGGGAACGCAGCCGCGAATAACGCAGGTGCCGCCGATACGATATTCTTCGGCGATGGCAACGGATGCCCCATAAGAGGCGGCAATACGAGAGGCTCTGACACCACCCGAACCGGCACCGATCACAAAAAGATCGAAATCATAATCTGTCATATTCCAGTCTTTCCCTATCCAATCAGGCGCGGTTGGATACCGTCCCTGTTCAACCGATATCCGCAAAAAGCGAATATCGGTCGATGATAGGGGAAAGAATGGACATTTTAGATCGTAAAATCCAGCTAAGGATCACGATCAGAGCGATTGAATAAACCGGAAGGCTTATTTTAATGCAGCGGCAATCAAAGCCTTGGTTGACGGATCAAAGTCGGCATTTTCAGGATGATCAGCAATGGCATGTGCCATTTCTTTTCCGAGTTCGACGCCGAATTGGTCAAAGCTATTGATGCCCAAAAGAACACCGTTCGTGAAAGTGCGATGTTCGTAGAATGCGATCAAGGCACCTAACTGAGCTGGTCGTAACTCATCCATAAGGATGGTGGTTGACGGACGGTCACCCGGATAAGAACGAGCTGGATCTTTGTTGTCGCGGCCACTCATCAGGGCAGCACCCTGTGCAAAGGCGTTGGTCAACAAGGTCTGGTGATGGACGGGATCCAAAGTATCGTCTGCTTTAATGGCAGCGATAAATTCGATCGGCACCAAACGCGTTCCCTGATGCAAAAGCTGGAACACAGCATGCTGTGCGTCGGTTCCGACACCGCCCCAAGTGATGAAAGCGCTGGGATGGGTAATCAGATTACCATCGAGGTCAACGCGTTTACCGTTGGATTCCATTTCCAGCTGCTGGAGATAGAAAGGCAGAAGCTGCAGACGTTCGTCATAAGCAAAGATGCCATGCGTCTGAGCGCCGCGCACTGCGCTGTAATACTGGTCAGCAAAAGCAGCCAGAACAGGCGCATTCTTTTCAGGAGCGGCTTCGATGAAATGGCGATCCATAGCGGCGCCACCGTCGAGAAGCTGTTGAAAGCCGTCCCAACCGAGAGCAAGTGCTGCTGGGAAACCAATGGAAGACCAAAGAGAATAACGACCGCCGATGCTTTCAGCGAAAGGCAGGATGCGCGTGTCATCAATGCCCATTTCGGAAGCTTTGGCCGGATTAGCGGTCAAGGCGATCATACGACCCTGTGGGTCTTCGACGCCATGCTTTTTCATCCATGTCATCGCTGATTCGGCGTTGAGCATGGTTTCTGCGGTGGTGAAGGTCTTGGAAGCAACCGCAACCAGCGTTTTATGCGGGTTGAATTTCTTGAAGACCTCTTCGAGTGCCTGACCGTCCACATTCGAGACGACCGCGACATCATAACGACCGCTTTCACGAGTCAGAGCATCAATCAGCAATTTCGGTCCAAGAGCAGAACCACCGATGCCGATATGCAATAAATGTTTTACTTCACCGAAGACGCCTGCATCAATCGCTTCGATAAGCGTTTTCATGCGGGCGTGATATTCTTTGGCACGGGCGACAGTGGCGGGAGCTCCCTGTCCACGTTCGGCCATATGCTCAACTGCGCGGTCTTCTGTTATATTGATTTTTTCACCGGCAAAGAGCGCTTTTCTTCTGGCGTCAAAGTCGCAGCTTTCCAACAGCGTTTTGAAGGCAGTCAGTTTTTGATTATCGAGGTGATTCTTGGAAAAGTCGAAACGCAGTTTCGCCGTATCCACAACCAGACTCGAAAGACGGTTACTGTCTTCTTCAAAAAGCTGTTTTAAAGTCTTCTCTGGGCAAGCACTAACTTGCTTCCATGCAGCATCTATGGCTGCTTTATTTGCGATTCTTGCCATAACAACGCTCTCCTAAATGAATATGGCTTTTAACTTTCTTTGCAAAGCGAGCTACTAGGTCTCGCTTTTGTCAAAGCGAAGATGATAGTAGGACGAATGATAAGAACTGAAAAGAATAATTAAATAGAAACGGCTATTTCTATCTTGATAGATTTTATGGATTGAGCTCAATCAGATTCATCGGAAATTCATACTTTCTTTGCCATGCTTTCAGAGGAGATAAGGAGAGATTTGCGGTCTTATGCCAAAATTATGTCATTTATAAAAAAGGGATGCGCATTTTTGCTTCTCCCCGTTGTCGGGGAATGTCTGTTTTTTTCCTTACCTTCGCTAGCGCCCGCTATGCCGCCCCGCCATTTTCCGCATTCCACCGTGATGGAAATCCATCTGAATGTGAGAAGTATCAATGGCCGCAATCAAAGACCGTTACCGCCTCCCCCTCCGCCACCGGATGCGCCTTTTAATACGCAGCCGCCGGAAGCTATTTGGCATGAGAAAAAAGGCCCGAGATGTATCTCCCCCGAATCTATCGGAGCGGCGGCTGTTTCGGAAAAGGATAGTGTCGATTTGATGCTGAAGGGCGGAAGCCGCATAAGAGCGCATCTTGAAAATTGCCCTGCGCTTGATTTTTATTCTGGATTTTACGTCCATGCAGGCCCTGATGGACAGATATGCGCCAAGCGTGACCCTGTTTATGCAAGATGGGGTGGAGAATGTCTCATTAACCGTTTCCGCGTGGTCGAAGGCGTCTTGAAACACTGACCTATAATTAAAATTCACTTTAATTTGCGGGGTTGGATATCCGTTGCTATAGCAGAAATTCGCCTGACTGGGTGCGACTACCGCGCCTTCTTTAATTTCATCCGCGATATTCTATAGGGATATCGCCAGTTTCTGGTCAGATATTTCATGAGCTTTGCCGATCTTGGCCTTTCAAAAGAACTACTGCAAGCTGTTACCGAATTGGGGTATGAAGAGCCAACCCCCGTTCAGGCAGCAGCCATTCCGTCTGTTTTGATGATGCGTGACTTGATCGCGGTTGCCCAAACCGGCACCGGTAAGACAGCCAGCTTTGTTCTGCCGATGATTGATATTTTGGCGCATGGGCGTTGTCGTGCGCGGATGCCCCGTTCCTTAATTCTTGAACCTACGCGTGAATTGGCGGCGCAGGTTGCCGAAAATTTTGAAAAATATGGAAAATACCACAAATTATCGATGTCTTTGCTGATCGGCGGCGTGCCGATGGCAGAACAACAGGCTGCCCTTGAAAAAGGCGTTGATGTTCTGATTGCGACCCCAGGGCGGTTGTTAGACCTATTTGAGCGGGGGAAAATCCTGCTTTCTAGCTGTGAAATGCTGGTGATTGATGAAGCGGATCGGATGCTGGATATGGGATTTATTCCCGATATCGAAACGATTTGCACAAAATTGCCGACCAGTCGCCAGACTTTGCTTTTTTCAGCGACGATGCCGCCTGCCATTAAAAAGCTGGCTGATCGCTTCTTATCTAACCCGAAACAAATTGAAATTAGCCGTCCGGCTACTGCCAATATCTTGATCGACCAGCAGTTGATCGAAGTATCGCCACGCTCGAAGAAAAAGAAGCTATGCGATATGTTGCAGGCTGAGCAAGATCATACAGCGATTATCTTTTGTAACCGGAAAACGACCGTCCGGCAGTTGGCGAAAACCTTGCAGCAGCAGGGTTTCTCTGTTGGCCAGATTCATGGCGATATGAACCAGCCAGAGCGAATCAGCGAGCTTGACCGTTTTAAAAGCGGGCAAATTAGCGTTTTGGTCGCGTCTGATATCGCTGCAAGAGGGCTAGATGTTAAAGGCATTAGCCATGTATTTAACTTTGATGTCCCGACTCATCCGGATGATTATATTCATCGGATTGGTAGAACTGGTCGTGGTGGCGCAAGCGGCAAGGCCGTGACCTTTGTCTCGCCTGCCGATGAAGATGCCATAACGGCGATTGAAAAGCTGATGGGCGTCGAGATACCTCGATTCAATAAAGGCAAGAAAGCTGAACCGGAAGCAAAAGCGCCGGAAGCTAGCCCCAAAGCCAAAAGCGAGCAGCCTGTTGCAGCCTCTGCGCCAAGAAGAGCAAGAAGAGTTAGAAAAGCCCCCGTTGAAGAGGTGCAGCAAGCACAGGAAGCTGTATCAGAGCCAGTAAGAGAAGAGCCGATTAGAGAAACGCCACCGGCGACAAGACCGGTTGGAAGAGCCAAAAGTCAGGAACAGGCGCTGCGTCCTGAAAATCTGCGTCGGGTTAAGCCCGTTGAAGGTTTGGAAACGGCCATTGATTGGAATGGACCAATCCCGCCCTTCTTAAGATATTCAGTGCCTAAAACGACGGCAAGGACAGTCAAAAAATAGAAATCTCGGTTAGCTTTTCCGTTTTTGAAGTAGCGATTTAATCGTTAAATTTTGAGAAAAAGAAAGGAAATGAGGGGTTTCTGCGACTAGCTACAGGAACAAACCCTATAATATTTTGTTTCTTTTATGAAGTCTGGCGTTTTCTAGAACGAAGCATCAGTCAAAAATTTGCAAAACGGATAAAAGGGAAAAGCTTTTCAGAGGTAAACCGCATTACAAAATTCTTATCAATTTCGCCATTTTATGGTGGAAATTTTATAATGATTCTGGACAGTGTGGATAGATCTTATAATAAGAAAAATGAAATACCTCGGTGAAACTAAACCATATCCGACCCATTATAAAATAACTAAGATGAATGGCAGCATGACAGCACATAACCATAAAAGGCCAGTATCCCAAGAATTACCGGCTTCTTCCGGAAATGCCGCACATGCTGGTGAAACGGCAAAGCCAGCGGAAGACCGGAAGAACGCTATCGGTTTTGCTTTGCGAAATGTCTATCAGCAGACGGTCGAGGAGGCCGTGCCTGATGATATTCTCGCCCTTCTTGCAAAACTAAACTAATTGGTCGCGAGACGGATCGGCGCTTTATGAAGGCATTTTACCCAAAGAAGCCTTCAAAGACCTTCCATAAAAAGCAGCTTTTAACCCGACGGTTATTTCTGCTCTTTGTGACTATGCCTACCTGGTTCAGGATGCTGGTCGTTTTAAGTCTGGCGCAGCTTCCTCCCAGTTTCATTGCCCTTGGCGCTTTTATCGCGTCGTCACATCAATATCGGCTCAATCATCAGAAAGAAGCGCAGCTTGTCGCTACGGAAAGCGCGCGCACGCTCGATGATTCGGTCGATATTTTGGCTTATGACGTCAGAAATATTCTTGATGAAGAAGGCAGCTATGATTTTTCCGATATCGGGGAATGTTCGCTGTTGATTAACCATATGCAAAGCCTTGGCTTTGTACCGGTTGATTATGCCTTGATGGATGTATCCGGCCATTTGCTTTGTAAGAGCGCCAATTTCAAAGTGACGACGGCTTTGGCCTTGCCTTTTAAACCAGTGAGCGAGAATAATTTTTATAATGTCGATCTTTTGGGCAATGAAGGTCAGCTACAATTTTCTTTTCTGGGCGGGCATTATCCGCTCTCAAAATATATCGTTCTTGGACAGATAGGTCGGGAATCCTTGCTCAAAATTATTGAGCGTAAGGTTGTTTCCGATGGTTCAGCCTTGTTTTTGGCGCAGAAGACGCGCTTTTTGCCGCTTATTTCGCCCAAGAAGCCTTTGTTAAAGCAAAGTCACCCTGTCGTTGTACCAACCTTCGATAATGCCGTTAACCTGATTTACGATAACAACCTGCCGCCTTTTCGGAAAGTTGACCTGTTATTTGTTCTATTGCCGGTATTGATCTGGTTTATGACAGCAACGATCGGATGGATCGTTGTGCATTATATGCTGTTGCGCCCATTACGGCGCACCCAGCGCGCTATCGTCGATTATGGTAAAACGGGCGATATCCAAATGGTAAAGCCCGCCTCGATTGGAGCGGCCAGAGAAATCAGACAGGTAAGTAAGGCATTTTATCATGTGGCGGTTCGGTTGGCGGCGCATGAACAGGCTTTGCGGAAAGCATTGCAGCATCAAAAAATGTTGACCCGAGAAGTGCATCATCGGGTTAAAAATAACCTTCAGGTGGTTTCTAGCCTGTTGAGCATCCATAGCCGGAGAGCCGAAACTGCCAAAGAAAAATCTGCCTATGCGACTATCCAAAGGCGGGTCAATGCTTTGGCGATTGTTCAGCGCCAATATTATAACGAGCTGGATAAAGGCCAAGGGCTGGACTTGTCTCTATTAATCAAAGAATTGGTCAATGGGTTGCAAACAAGCTTGCAGTCTTTCGAAAAAAATTTCCAGATCGAGACAGAAATAGATCAGGTTTTTGTTCCACTCGAAAAAGCAATGCCGATTGCCTTTATTCTGGTTGAGATTGTCGATTTTTCTTTGGCGGTTGATCCGCTGTTACCGATTGTCATCATATTGCGCCGCCATAGAGCCGAGCTAGAAAATACGCCCGATCATGCTGGGTTGGAAATTAGAGCGGAAGCGTTGACACAGCTTTCTTCTCGTAAGGGTAATGAAGTTATCCGGCGGATTATTAGCGCCTTTGGCCGACAATTAGGCGGCAAATCGGTAGAGAGAGAAGATGAAGGATATTATTATTACGATATAGATGTCTTGTCGGATCAAGGCTGAATAAGTAGGGTTTTACGCTTTTAGCGTGGCCGCAAATAGAGGCTTTTTACGCAAGAACAAAGCGGTTTCAGAATGTTTCCAAGCGTTAAATTTCATTTTTAAAAATAAATGAAAAAAATTCAGAAGGTTGGAACTTTCTTTCAGACGGTCGGTTTTATTGGACAAGATGGTCTGTAGGCTTATCCCCCTTAGCCTGACTATTCTTACATTTTATGATCCGGAATGTTTCCCTCCTCCCCCCTCACTAACATTCCGGGTCATTTTTTTATGTCTCTTTATTCTTCTGTGGTTCATATAAATTCGGTAAAAGCATTTTGCGATGAAGGCGATTTCTTCATGTACTAAAAAGCTCTAAAACAAGGTGCGGATGATACACCGGATGGGGGAACAATGCGTATTTTGAAAAACTTTTTAATGGCTTCGGCTGTTTTGGCATTAGCGGCTTGCAACACGATGCAAGGATTTGGGCAGGATCTTTCCTCTGCCGGACAATCGATGTCGAATAGTGCAGAAAGAAACAAATAACAGAAAAGGTCGCTATCCCGATGGAAGCGGCCTTTTTTTATGACCTTTTAGGGTTGAGTTGCGATTGCACGAGCAAGCGCCGTTATTTCAGGTTTCAAAGGCGGTTTTAATCCGTCATGAGGAAGCCTCACAAAGAATTAGCCTTAACTTTGTAAAAGCTCGGCATAAGCGGCAATCGCTGTTTCAGTTATATAATGCGTTTTCTGACACAAAGCCGAGTGTGTTCGTTCAGCGTTCAGATTCTTTAGAGCTACACGGCCTTACTTCTTCGCCCCGATACACGATCACATAAAAATAACAGCATCCAATGAGTTGCATTTGAATCGGCTATGCAGAGCGTAAGCGTGACATTGCGAGCGATTGAGATTGTTTTGAGAGTATTGCCTCTTATACAATAATAGCCCCATAGAGGCTGTCTATAGGGCTATTGAATAGAGGTTATCTCAAAATATCATGAGGCCTGTCGCCCTATTTTAGGGGATGTGCCGATATTTTGAAATTCAGATGATTATTCTTCGGTTAAGGCGAGTTCTTTACTTTTTTGTCGCCGTTTTTCGCCAACGAGCATCGCGAGCAGTGCCATTTCATAAAGCAGGATAAGCGGAACGCCGAGCAACAGCTGAGAAACGATATCTGGCGGTGTTAAAACCGCTGCAACCGCAACAGCGGCTACGATAGCATAACGCCTGCCCGCGACAAGTTGTTTGCGGGTGACGAAACCAGAGCGTTCCAAAAGCAGCAGGAAGAGCGGTAACAGGAAAGCGACACCAAAGCCGAAGATGAATTTTGTAACAAAATTCAGATAATTGCCGACAGCGGGTAAAGCCGTTTGTTGCACGCCGCCGATATTGCCTTGATATCCCAACAGGAAATGAAGCGCGATAGGCATGGCAACATAATAAGCCATAGACGCCCCAAGCAAAAACAAAAGCGGCGTCATAATCAGAAAAGGCAGGAATGCTTTTTTCTCATTAGCGTAAAGCCCCGGGGCAATGAAGCGCCAGATCTGCATCGCGACAATAGGGAAAGCGAGCATGATAGCCGCGAAAAAAGCGACTTTAATATCGACGAAAAAGGCTTCGAAAATATCAGTATAGATCAAGCGGCCTTGCCCTGCCCGAAGCAAAGGTTGCACCAGAAAAGCAAAGATAGAACGGGAAAAATGGAGGCAAAGCAGGAAGGCTATTCCCAAGGCAACCAAGCTGATCAGTAGTCTTTTACGTAATTCAAGCAGATGATCGAGCAGCGGGGCTGCGCTTTCATCGACTTCGTTGGGGGTATCATCCGTCTCGCTCATGATTGTTTTTCCTGCTGATCCGGTTGTTTAGGCGTTGCCGGAGTCGAGGAGGCTGCCGCTTCGGTTATTTCATGGGAAGAGGACGACGTGGCCGTATCCGTAGAAGCGGTGACCGAAGCCGGTTCTATATCCGTATCGGGCTGCTTTACTTCTAGATCAGCGGGCGTTGTAAAAACGATATTCTGTTCCGCTGGATCATCAGAAAATTGGGCAGGTTGTGGAGAAGCCGAGGCTGAGGCCGTCTGGTTTTCTCCACCCTGATTTTCAGCGAGCAGCTTGGCATTTTCTTCCGCCCAGCGTTTTTCCATTTCTTCCATTTCGGATTGACGAATCATTTCGTCAATACCGGAACGGAAATGGCGGCTGAGGGTACGGGCTTTACCAAGCCATTTACCAACGACCCGCATTGCGCGAGGCAAATCTTTGGGGCCGATAACCACCAAGGCGACGACAGCAACAAGCAAAAGTTCTGAAGGGGCGACATCAAACATTTAAAAATCCGCACGACCAGTCAAAAAGATAGAAAGCTGAAAACTTTCTGATCGTTTCAGACAATTAGTATCTGTTAAAACAATCGATTATTGATTGTTTTTGATGTCATGTGCCACATTTTGCGTGGTGTTTTCTGGTGGAAGTGGCTGGTTTTCCAAACGTGGTGCCGGAGCCGGTGGGGCTGCCGGTGGCGGGGTATCGTCTTCAGTCATGCCTTTTTTAAAGCTTTTGATCCCTTTGGCGACGTCGCCCATCATATCGGAAAAGCGTCCTTTACCGAAAAAGATCATAACCACGACCGCAACGACGATCCAATGTGTAATACTCATGCCGCCCATATCGAAATCTCCCTAAACCCCGAAAAATGAAGGTCTATATTTCTATAATGACCAAAGTTGCGCTTCTCTACCAGAAGATAGCGCTTTTATCTGCCTAATTTTTTATTCTGGTCTCTTTAGACTAAAATTTCAGCCAATTTTTCTAAAATAATGTTACCGCGTGGCATTATAAGCCAGTTGGGGTTCTGTTAGCTGGAAACCGACCAACATTTCAAAGCTGGCTTCTTTCATCGCAGCCCTGACTTTCGGGTCACTGGTCGGATCAACAGACGCATCAACATCGGTAACAAGCCGTGTCCGATTAAGCTGTTTGATGATATCCCGTGGCAAGGTTGCAGAATCATGGTCGATCGCAGAGGTTGCAGTAACCTCGGTATCCGTCGACATCTGCCCCGGTTCAAAATGAATTCGGACGCTGCCCATTTCTTTTGAAAGAAGGCGCGTTCCTGCCCGCATCACCGTTACAAAATAGGGCAAGGTGACATCTCTGGCACCGCCGACATGGCGTCTTCTGGCCTGAACGGTGAAGGTGAGATGGGTCACGACGGGCCCTGCACTGCTGTCATCGCATTGTGGTCTGAGCCGTGTAATGACGGCTTCAATATCGATAGCGGCCGCCGTTTGTTTATCCGGTGGGTTAAAAAGTGTCATGTCGCCGGTATAATCAGGCACAGCGACAGCCGGACAACTGCTGCGCCGAACCGTCATTGACCCCATTTCGTCAAATTGGCCATGATGAACGACACAACCGCCGAGCAGAAGTGAAGCGAGCGACAGGGTAATGGCAGACGCATATCCGGACTTTAAAAGTGACAAGTGACCCCCTGAAAATAACGGGATGAAAAAAGAGCGCCATAAACGGGCATGATATAAAAATCTGGAACAGGATATTATTATATCCTGTCCCTGACAACGCATTATAAAACCGGTCAATAAAATACCGTGTTTTATAGATTAAAGCATAGCCATGCCGCCATTGACGCTGAGCGTTTGGCCGGTCATGTAGCCGGATTCTTTGGAAGCGAGATAAACGGCAGCCGCCGCGATATCCTGAATGTCACCGAAGCGACCTGCTGGAATCTGGCTTTTTGCGGCGTCTTTCTGTTGTTCGGAAAGAATGTCGGTCATTTTGGTTGCGATGAAACCCGGCGCAATGCAGTTAACGGTGATGCCACGGCTGGCAACTTCGCGTGCCAATGATTTTGACATGCCGATCATACCGGCTTTGGCAGCGGCATAGTTAGCCTGTCCAGCATTACCAGTTTGGCCGACGACCGAGCTGATATTGATGATACGACCGAAGCGGGTTTTCATCATCGGTCTGATAACGGCGCGGCTGAGACGGAAAATTGATTCAAGATTAAGGGCAATAACGTCAGCCCAATCATCATCTTTCATCCGCATCATTAAGCCATCACGGGTAATGCCGGCGTTGTTAATCAAAATATCAATTTTACCGAGCTTTTCTAAAGCGCGCGGAACGAGTTGTTCCACCTCTTCTTTATTGCCAAGATTGGCGGGCAGAATAATCGGATCATTCGGTAAGGTGGCTGCGACCTCGGCCAAAGCCGCTTCACGGGTGCCAGATAAGGCGACCTGTGCGCCCTGCTCTGCCAGACTTTTGGCGATAGCAGAACCGATTCCGCCAGAGGCACCGGTAACAACGGCAGTTAGCCCTTGAAGATCGAACATTGATTTTCTCCTGCCCCTGTCTGACCAGATTATACGGTTAGAACAGGGGATTATAAAGTCTATATGATGGCCGGATTATAAGCTGGCGGCAAATTTTTCGATATCAGCCGGAGCGATCAGGCTAGTGGCTTTGGCTTCTGGTGCAATCCGTTTAATCATCGGGGTTAAGACCTTGCCGCCAAACTCAACGAATTCTTCCACACCGGCAGCAGCCATTGCGGCGATAGATTCGCGCCAGCGCACCCGTCCTGTAACCTGTTCAACCAATAAAGTGGCAATCTGCTGCGGATCTGTTTCAGGCTTGGCTGAAACATTCGCATAAAGCGGAACGATCGGCTGGCGAGGCTGATTTTCCTGTAAGGCGACGGCCATGACATCGGCGGCTGGTTGCATCAGGCTACAATGGAAAGGTGCCGAAACATCGAGCATGACAGCGCGTCTGGCGCCTTTTCCTTTCGCAAGCGCCACGGCGCGTTCAATCGCGGCCAATGTGCCTGAAATAACAACCTGCCCCGGGGCATTATCATTAGCAGCCTGACAGATGTCATTTTGTGCGGCTTCTTTGGCGATAGCTTCGACGGTTTCAAAATCGAGACCCAAGATAGCCGCCATGCCACCTTCACCGACCGGAACAGCGGCCTGCATCGCTTGTCCGCGTTTTTTCAGCAAAAGAGCGGTGATTTTAAGGTCGAAAGCATCGGCTGCGGCCAAAGCGCTATATTCGCCCAAGCTGTGACCAGCGACAAAAGAAGCCGCATCGGTCAGCCGAACACCGCCTTCTTTTTCCAGCATCGCGAGAACCGCCATGGAATGCGCCATGATAGCCGGTTGGGCATTTTCGGTTAACCGTAATTCTTCTTCGGGGCCTTGCGACATAAGGCGGAATAGATTTTGTTTGAGCGCCTCATCTACTTCTTCAAAAACATGGCGGGCGGCCAAGCTGGCATCAGAGAGCGCCTGCCCCATGCCAACAGACTGGCTTCCTTGTCCGGGAAAGATAAAGGCACGCATGGATCAGATTCCTTTATAATATAATTTTTCTTTGAAACAGGTTGGCCGAATATCAGCCAAAAAAACAGTCGGTGACAAGAGCCGATATCCGATAAAAGGCAAAACTATCTGTCTTGATCGAACAAGGCTATTTTACCAGAATTTTGGAAGTAAGCTTTTATATCAGGCTTTCGGGACTGACAATATCGCTTTATTTTAATACGAAAAAGCTTTTTCAGAGGAAGAAAACGCCTTTTCGTCGGGATTGTGTTCGGTTTGGCTGTTTTTGAAAAGCGGGTAATGACCGTTATCTTTTTATGATAAACATCTTGCAAAAACAGACAAAATGCGGCATTGCCCCGAGCTATCAGACCTTATAACGTCTGGGCGTTTTTGGATGAAAGTTTTTATAGTGCTTTCTCCAATGATCTTTTAGTGATCGTCTTAGTTTGAGGCGGTTATTTTTTAATGGCCCGAATTAAGTAAACGACAGCCGGAGGGGCGTTGGCATGGTGCCACGTCAGCGATCGGCCAAAATATTTAAGGACAGACGATGTCTCTTTACGAGCATGTGTTTCTTGCCCGTCAGGATCTGGCACAGACCCAGGTCGATGGGCTTGCCGCTACGGCAACCTCTATTATCGAAGAAAAAGCGGGTAAGGTTGTAAAGACCGAAATCTGGGGTTTGCGTAACCTTGCTTATCGCATCCAGAAAAACCGCAAAGCTTATTACATCATGCTGGAAATTGATGCTCCGGCTGATGCTATCCAAGAGCTGGAACGCCAGATGGCGTTGAATGAAGATGTCATCCGTTACATGACTGTCCGTGTCGATGCCCATGAACAGGGTCCTTCGGCTATGATGCGTCGGGGTGATCGCGACCGTTCCAATCGCAGCGATCGTCGCCGCGATCGTGACGCAGCATAAGCCTGAAAGGAAAAAATACTATGGCACGTCCTTTCTTCCGTCGTCGCAAGAGCTGCCCTTTCGCTGCTAAAGATGCGCCGAAGATCGACTACAAAGATGTTCGTTTGCTTCAGGGCTTTGTCTCTGAACGCGGCAAAATTGTTCCAAGTCGTATCACTGCTGTTTCTGCAAAAAAACAGCGCGAACTGGCTCGCGCAATCAAACGCGCCCGTCACATCGGGCTTCTGCCCTTCATCGTTAAGTAAGGAGCGCCCGATCCATGGATGTTATCCTGCTCGAACGTATCGAGAAACTTGGTCATATCGGTGACGTTGTTGCCGTGAAAAACGGTTATGCCCGTAACTTCCTTCTTCCGCGGAAGAAAGCATTACGCGCTAACGAAGCTAACCGTAAGATCTTCGAAGCTAACCGCGCCCAGATCGAAGCCGATAATGCGGCTCGTCGTACGGATGCAGAAAAAGAAGCCGAAACCATTAACGGTCTGACCGTTACTTTGATTCGTCAGGCTTCTAACACCGGCCATCTTTATGGTTCCGTGTCTGCCCGTGATTTGGCCGAAGCTATTGTCGAAACCAAACCGGAAGCCAAAGTGGCTAGAAATCATGTTGTTCTTGATCGCCCGATCAAGTCCATCGGTATTTCTGAAGTCCGCGTTGCTTTGCATCCGGAAGTTTCCGTCAAGATCAAAGTCAATGTTGCCCGTTCACCTGAAGAAGCTGAACTTCAGGCTGAAGGTGTTGACGTTATGAATCAAATGTTCGAACGTGATGGCGCAAGCTTCACCGAAGAATATGATGCAAACGCTGAACCGGGTCTGGCAACGGAAGCTGAAGAAGCTGTTGCTGATTCCGAAGAAACTGCAGAAACCAACAGCGAAGAATCTCTCTGATTTTTTGCCATTGTTTTTGTAAAAAAAGCCGCCTGTTTTCAGGCGGCTTTTTTATTGGGTTAAAGGTTTTTATAGACTAGGGACCACCCCAAAAAGTCGGCGACGGTGGATGAAGAATCCCGTTATCGATTAGCATACCGTCATTCCGGTCATGTAGTAGCCAATCCGGCCCGTCGAGATCAACAAAATCAGCTTGTGCCGCCAGATGGAAAGCCGGTGCGATTGATAATGACGAACAAACCATACAACCGACCATCACACTGAGATTAAGGCTACGCGCCTGTTTCATAATGTCGATAGCAGCAGTCAGGCCGCCGGTTTTGTCGAGCTTGATATTGATGACCTGATAGCGGTCAGCGATATGATCAAGATCATCAGCGGAATGGAACACTTCGTCAGCGCAAATCGGAACAGAGGGCGAAAAGCCTTTCAATGCCTGATCGGCACCAGCGGCCAAAGGTTGTTCCAGCAAAGCAACACGCGCATCAGCCAGAAAATTTTGCATTTTTTCCAGCAATTCGAATGACCAACTTTCGTTAGGGTCAACGATCAATCGGGCTTTCGGTGCCTGATCCCGCACAGCTTTGATGCAGTCTTGCGGATTATTAGCATCCACCTTGACTTTGATCACCGGACAATAGGCCAGCTTTGCCGCTGATTTTGCCATAATTTCGGGATCATCAAGGCTGACCGTCATCGCCGTTGCCAAAGGTTCCAGCTTCGGGATTCCCATCATGCTGGCAACACTTTGACCTGAAATGCGTGCCTCGATATCCCATAAGGCACAATCAAGCGAATTACGGGCAGGACCTGGGGGGAGCATGGTCAGCAACGCTTCTCGACCGTAATGTTCGGTGATTTTGCGTGTGACCGAGTTGGCCTCTATCAATGTGCTTTCGATCGTTTGGCCGTAATGCGGGTAAGGAATCCCCTCACCTCGACCAGTGACGCCGCCTTCGCTGATATTAGCGACTATCGTATCGATGGTGCTTTTGACGCCCCGCGAGATCCTGAAAGGGGCTTTCAGGGGCAAGCTCTCACCCATGATAGTAAGGCTACGGGTCGCGGTCATACTCTGTTCCAGATAACTATTTTATGTTCTATCATAACACTATTTCGACTGGAGGATGGTAAATTTTACCATTAACGTTCATCCGGATTAGTCTTTCAGACTATACGCCCATCAAATTGAGAATCATTTTAGCCTGTTCGGGATCATCGCGATAAATGCCCCGCATGGTCTTGGTTACGGTCAGGACATTCGCGGTTTCAACGCCCCGTGCAGCCATGCAGCTGTGGGTTGCGGAAATAACAACGGCGACGCCACGCGGATTGAGATTGTTCCAGATACAATCTGCGACCTGAGCTGTTAGTCTTTCCTGTATTTGCAGTCGGTTTGCGTAGCCTTTCAGCACGCGCGCCAGTTTTGACAAACCGACAACCTTTTTATCAGGCAAATAGGCGATATGCGCATGCCCCATGATTGGCGCCATGTGATGTTCGCAATGGGAATAAAAAGGAATGCCTTTCAGCAAAACGACGTCTTCATAGCCGCCGACCTCTTCAAATACTGTCTTCAGATGAATCTCAGGATTTTCCTGATAACCCCGACAGTAATATTTCCATGCCTTGGCTACCCGTTTAGGCGAGTCAATCAGGCCTTCCCGATCAGGATCATCGCCTGCCCAACGGATCAGGCTACGAATGGCTTCCTGTATTTCTTCCGGCACATTGATCTGATCCGAGTGCATGACAGCCAGATCTCGTATTTCTTCCATTGTAATATTTTGTCCTGTTTCGGGGTTATGGTCTAATAATGTCTGTTGCGCTATCATGTCAGGGATAGTGGAGCAATGATGGTTCTTTTGTTCTTTGTCTCTTCATTTCAAGCGAATTCTTTTTCTATTATGCGAATTTGGGATATTTATGGCAAATCTTGTCTGTGGCGTTTCTTCTTCGGCTTTAGGTCAGTCATGGCAATGGCGTGGCCAAAATTCGGGATTTAGTGGAGAAAATCCGCTGGAAGATTTGGTTGACCGTATTCTGATTACCCGCGGCTGTCCTCGTGAGAACTTGTCTCTTTATCGTGATCCTAAAATCAAGCATTTTATGCCTGACCCATCGTTATTATGCGATATGGATCGGGCGGCCGAGCGTTTAGCGAAGGCTATCTATAACAAAGAATCTATCGTTATTTTCGGTGACTATGATGTGGATGGTGCAACGTCATCCGCTTTGATGATTGATCTTCTGCGTCAATTGGGGGTGAATGCCGGTTATTATATTCCTGATCGTTTGGCAGAGGGCTATGGGCCAGCGGTTCAATCTATGCAGAAATTGGCCGAGGACGGTACTAATTTAGTCGTTACGGTTGATTGTGGCGCGCAAGCTTATGACGCGTTGGAGGCAGCGAAGGCCACAGGTTTGGACGTGGTAGTCGTTGATCATCATCAATGCCAACCGGAATTGCCACAAGCCTATGCGGTCGTAAATCCCAACCGTCTCGATGAAAATGAAGGCGCGCAATATGGTCATCTGGCAGCGGTCGGTGTCGCTTTTCTGTTGGGGGCGGCTCTGTTGCGGCATTTGCGGAAAGATAACTATTTTTCAGATAAGCCCGAACCTAAGCTGATGGCGATGCTGGATTTGGTCGCATTAGGCACGGTTGCCGATGTTGCTGCATTGCATGGCCTGAATAGAGCTTTTGTTGCCCAAGGGTTAAAGATTATGGCGACGCGGCATCGTCCTGGCATTGCGGCTTTGTTAGATATAGCCAGTGTATCCCGCCCTCCGACAACCTATGATCTTGGTTTTGTGTTGGGCCCGCGTATCAATGCCGGTGGACGAGTTGGGAAATCTGATCTTGGTGTTCGATTATTGACCAGCCTTGATAAGAATGAATGCGATAAATTGGCGCAGCAATTAAATCAGCTTAATCAAGAGCGGCGCGCGATCGAACAAGCCGTGACCGAAGCGGCTGAAGCTTTATGCGAAGAGCAGGTCGAGCAGCCTGTTATGGTGGTGTCTGGTGGAGGGTGGCATCCCGGTGTGATCGGGATTGTGGCCGGTAGATTAAAACAAAAATATGGTTGTCCGGTTATCGTCATAGGGATCGACGGAGAGGGGAATGGCAAAGGTTCTGGTCGTTCTTTGACTGGTGTTGATTTAGGAGCCGCTGTTTTATCGGCCAAGCAAGCGGGGCTTCTTGTGAATGGTGGTGGCCATGCAATGGCAGCCGGTCTGAGCATCAAGAAAGAGCAGATAGAAGATTTCACCTCTTTCTTGTCAGAAAAGCTGCGCAAGGATGTGGAAAAAGCGCGTGCCAATAAAGCCTTGCTTGTTGATGATGTTTTAAGCGCAGGTGGCGTTAATTTGGCCGTGATCGAAGCGTTGGAAGCTGGAGGCCCCTATGGTGCAGGATGGCCCTCGCCTCATATCGTCACGGGGCCTGTTCACGCTATCAAATGCAGTATTTTAAAAGAGAAGCATCTTTCTGTTATTTTTAAAGGGCAAGATGGTCAGAGCTTTAAGGCCATCGCCTTTAATGCGGTTGAGACGCCTGTTGCCCAAACTGTGATGGCGGCTGGTCGAGATCGTGGCTTATGGGTGGCTGGAAAAATCCAATTAAATGAGTGGAATGGCCGAAAAGATGCCCAGCTTCATATCGAGGATCTGGCTTGGGCCTAGAGAAATGGGCTTTTTTCGGGAGGAATGCGAAGTTTTTGAAAAAAGTAGAAAAAATTTTAAAAAATCGCTTGACCTTATCGTGAAAAGTCCATATCTACCGCCTCACACCGCGAGCGACCCCATCGTCTAGCGGTCTAGGACATCGCCCTTTCACGGCGAAAACACGGGTTCGATTCCCGTTGGGGTCGCCAATAAATTTAGCTTCGGTGTAAAATTTATTGGATGTTTTAAGCTGGCTTAGGCCGGCTTTTTTATTGCCTGTTTGGGAATCAAATATTTCGATATATTGTTGAAAATTATTTACATAAATATGCAGAATTAAAGGCAGTGATATTTGATGAAAAATATCACTGCCTTTAATTATTAATTATTAATTATATTTCTATAAATAGAAATCAATTCTTCACTTTGTTCATCTGATTTTTTTATTTGTTTTATTTCTTTTGGATGAGAAATATATTTTAGATGATTACAATCCACCTCTCTCAATATTTCAGAAAGACTTACTGAGTCATTAACATCTATTATATATCCATTTTCTCCATTTGTAATGTTATCTGAAATTGCTCCCCTATCAGAAGCAATGACCCAGCATTTATTAATTAAAGCTTCTCGAGTAACCAAACCAAAGCTTTCGGGCCATATCGAAGGGGCTATAACGATATCTATATTTTGATATAATTTCGCTATATCTTTCTGTTCTACTTTTCCTATAACAGAAACTGGCGTTGTTCCCCATATCTCTTCATGGGAATACTCACTCGATTTAGAATGATCGACTACTACAATGCGTATATTTTTGTATGTATGAGTTGAAACAGCACGTTTTAGAAGATCGAAGCCCTTATGCTTTACCATCCCACCAATGTGAGCGATTCTCACTAATCCATCCGATGATGGTATTTTTTCTAGCGAAATAATATTCGAAACGCCATTCTCCACATCTTCAACATTTGGTATTCCGCACTGGCGATATAAATCACCGAATTTTTTTGATACCGGTAAAAGCTTTCTTGCAGCAAAAAGGGCAGGACGCAAAGCTTGCATTCGAGAAAAACTCTCACGCCCTAATCTATTTAGAGTACCAATAGGATCAGAGAAATTATATAAAACTTCGTTTCCAAATTCATCAATTATGAATTGATTATCAGATATCCACCACCCATCATGAGCGGTTATAATATAGGGTATTTTTGCTTTAATCGTTTCATTTACAACGGATAGGGACAGACGTTGTATGCAATGGAAATGGATTAAATCCGGTTTAAATCTTTTAACATGTTCACGAAAAATGTTGCCGATTACCTTATCTTCATAAGGTGTCATTTTTTCACCAGCGACTGAGCGAGAAACGCCTTTTACTAATATTCCATCTTGGCAATATATTTTAATTTTATAATCTTTATTATCTTCATCAACACAAGTGAAAACTTGTATATCAAACTCATCTTTATAATTACCTAAAATATAATTTACATTGTCATAAACTACTCTAGTCGCCCCCCCTATAGTCTGCGGTGCATAATACACATTTACAATCAAAATTTTCTTTTTAGCGCTAACATCGTTAGCAGGAATAGGGATATCGTTAAAAATATTTTTTAAATTATTTCCCATTTTTTTTATTGTATAATTTTTGCGGACATCTAATTGGGCATTTTTACCTATATAGTGTCTTAAAGCTTTATCTTTCACTAAAGAATCTAGTGTATTTTTCCAGTCATTTACAGTGTCGCATAGAAAACCGTTGATGCCATGGTTAATCACTTCTTCATAAGTAGCAGTTCTACTTAAAACTGATGGAATGCCGAACATCGCAGCTTCCATCCATTTTATTTCGCTTTTGCAATCAACATTAAGTGATGACTTTAAAACAGCGATATTGATATCGGATTCTCTTAAAATTGACCAATATTCATGAACATCCCATACGGGCTCAATAACGGTTAAATTCTCTCCTGCTGCTTTTTTGAGAGCATCCGTAATAGGTAGCCACCCCATTAAAACGAACTTTACCTTGTCTGGATATTTTTCAGCAATATAAATTAATGCCGGTTCTAAAAGCTCTAAATAATCCTTTTTATGAGCCAGCGTCCCAGATCCATAAAATATTGTTATGTAAGGTTTTTCGTTAGTATCTTGTTGATACTGAAGATATCTTTCATGATCGCTTCCCATTCCGTTTCTATGTACATAAACCTTACCTTTTTTTACAAAAGGCTCCATTTGTCGAGCTAGAGACGGAGTTGATGCAATACCATAATCGCACATACTCATAGCATGCGCAAAGAGAGGCACTCCCATAGCTAGCATATTATATGTTTCGCGGTTTATTTGACCAGCATACCCGTCAAAAGGGCCAGGATATTCTTCTGGTAGAAACAAGAGGTCATCAATTTCATAGAATGTGGTAAGCCCCGCCCTTTTAGCTGCTTCGATAGCTAATATCACCGAAGGTAAAGGAGCTAGCCTATAAAATATAACTGCTTCAAAATGATCTGTAGACGCAGAAAATTTTTCTAAATCTGCATCAGGATTAAATAAAGTAACTTTAAATCCTGCTTTTTTTAACTGCTCAATTTTTTGGTCTATTCTGTAAAATTTACACTGCTTCAATTCCAAGAGACCATACAAAGCAATAGATTTAATTTTTTTATTATTTTTATAACTTTCGTAGAATGGTTTCGTTACCAGTTGGCAATATTTACTTATCTCTTTTTGGCCCTCAGTTATTTTCCCAACTTTAGCCAGAAGTTCATAATTTTTAACGCTTTGATGAAAAAATTTCTCCATTATAGAATAACGTGTATTTTCCATCATGGGATATTGTGAATAACGCTGTACTGCTTCGGTTATAGTTTCATAAGATTTTTCATAGCAGCGCATTTGCATGTAACATTCGACTAAATTTTTAAAGGTCCATCGATTGTCTTTTTTTAATTCTATAACTTTTAAATAACACCAGATTGCATTTAAATATTTTTTTTCTTTGAAATAGCAATCTCCCAGCCCCTGGAGGGATTCACTATCATCAGGTAGCCAAGATAATATATATTCAAATATTTTAATTCCTAAATTATTATCGCCTTTTAACGTAGCTCTATGAGCAGTAGCTTTAAATATTCTTGAATTGTAATAATCTGGTGATATTATTGATTCGCAATTCAGAAACCCACCACCTAAAAAATCATTAATTATTTGAAATTTATTATCTTTAGGTAAAACGCTTCCTCTCGCTTCTTTATAAAAATTATAATCAAACTTACTTAAAAATTCTTTACAGTATATATTATTATCATAAATTAAACCCGCCGTAGCATTAGGCGCATGATTATTTTTAATGCCGTAGTTTAGCCAATAGCGATAAAGATCTGATGCATTAATATTATATTTGTAATCATAATTTTGTTCATAAAAACTAGGATCAAACTCCATTTCAGAATTCAAAGGGGAAATGTTATCAATACCGTTGATAATGAAATGTAGTATACATAAATATCTTAAATCATCTTGATAAACCTCACCCATGTTATTTAAATAAAAGTAGAATTTACTATCAAAATATGACAAAAACTCTGAGGACAAATGATTTTTAAAAAGCAAATCTTCTATATTTTCATAGTCATATTTCTCTAAATTTTCTTTAATTTTTGGACCAAAAAAACTATAATATTCTTCATTATAAATATTTTTTCGAAAGAAACTGTCTTTTTTTGTATCGCTTATGGCTACTTTGGCTATGTTCTCATAGCCTAACTGACGAAATTCTGCTTTTGCTTCCGAATTTTCAGGAGAAATTTCTTTTGCACGTGCATATGATATGGCAGCCCGCTCGTTCAGACCAAGAAGTTTCAAACCATGGCCCAATTGAAGATAGACATCATAAGTTTGATTTAAACTTTCTGCGTATTCGTAAGCTTCAACTGCTTTTTTGATAAAGCCAGATTCTTTTAAAGCATGGCCATATTGAATCCAAATGTCTGGCAAGTTCTTATTGATTTTTAAAGCTTTTTTATACAAGCTAGATGCTTGTTCCCATTTTTTTTCATCTCGGTATCGATCTGCCGATCGGATTAGAAACTTTACTTGTTTTGAAAAGATGGTACCTAAATTTATATTGAATGCCATATTAAAGTAATCCTAATATTTTAATTATTACAATAATAAATACTTTGGTATAATTAAATATACTAAATTAAATTTTTACTGTATTTTCAACCAAAGAGTAATAATAATGTTTTTTTTAGAAGAAAAAAAATAAAACTTTCAGTAAAAATTCCTAAAAAAAATAAAAATACTAACTTTTTTCAAAACGAAATTTTTTTTTCTAAAGCTATTGAAGCCTGTCTTTCCGAAGATTGGGCATCTATTCCTGGGATAAAAAAAGGCGAACTTAATAAGAATTTATGGAAAAGCAATCCAAAAGTTGCACTAAATTGGTTAGTAGCAATTTGCAATCAAGCAGATGCCGAAAGGGATAACCAAAATTGGGTGGTTGCATCATCGCTTTATGAAGCGGCTTACAAATTAGCCCCATGGAGAATTGATCTAAAAATACAAATGGGCAACATGACAAAAGACAGCGGTTTTTTAGAAAAAGCTGAAAAAATTTATCGCTCTATTATAACAGATTTCCCAGAAGAGCCTGAATCATACGTACAACTAGGACATGTTTATAAAATTTCAGGTCGTAGACAAGCGGCAATAAACTGCTATCAAAAAGCATTAAAATTAGACGAAAAATGCGAAGCTGCTTATAAAGAACTTTATCTAGCGGGTGAAACCGCCATCCAACAGACTACATTTACGCAAAAAAATATTTTTCTTGGCCTAGAAAAAACTTTAGAAATATCCAACCAAATTGACGCTTTAAAACAATCGGTTAAAAAATAGCTCAAAACATACCAGATATAAAAACTTTTAATGCTATACCAAAAGATAATTACGACATTTTTAGAAAATTATTCCTTATTCCTTCCCCTAATACCCAGAGACACGTTTCTGTAACTTTTATTATAAAACAAGATAATATTTCTCCAGAAACATTGTATCGGCAAATAGCAGCATTCTCTAAGTTGGATTTTAATTTTTTTATCGTCACAGTCGATGCATCTGATCAAATAAGAGAAAATTGGAACAGATCACCTAATCTTTTAAATCGTATTGTACATGTGAGTAATATATACGATTTTTCTAAAATACCTAAGGCTGATGTCGTCGTATTGCTTGATAGTAAATGTGTGCCTCATCCTTTATTTATACCCTGGATATCGATGGCATTTTGCCAAAAGGTAGATATTGTTTATTGTGATCAAGAAATAATAAACGATAACGGACAAAAAATTGTCACTCGCCCCAATATAGATAGAATATGGATCGAACAAGTAAATATTATAGGAAATTCATTATTTATTTCTTGGGACAAGTGGCGAAATAGTCCTCAAATAGAGGTAGATAAATTTATTAGTCATTTGTTAAAAATAGATGGAGATATACATATATCTCATATTCCTTATCCTTTATTGTCGACTACAAAAGATTTTTTAGATCTTAAAATTAATTTTCAAACAAAAATCCCCCAATTTTTTGAAAAGAATTCAAAGAGCAATAGTTTTAGCATTATAATATGTACTAAAAATAATTCTCAAGATTGTTTAAGAATGGTTAATAGTATTAATTGCAAGTCATCATCTAAAAATGAAATAGAAATTCTAGTCATAAGCAATAATACTGATAACAATGAGGATATCGAAAATTTAAAAAAATTGAATAATATTAAAAATGTAAGATTATACCATGATAATGGTATTTTTAACTGGTCATATTTAAATAATAAATTTGCAAAAATGGCAAAAAATAAAATTTTACTATTTTGTAATGATGATATGGAAATACTAACTGAAAATTGGGACGAAATAATATCTCAAATAATAAATTCATCTGACACTGGAATTATAGGTACCAAGTTAATTTATAAAAATAATACTATTCAGCATGGAGGAATACTATTCGGATGGCAAAATTCAGTAATTCATGACGGTCTGTTTGAGGATAAAAATAGTACCGAACAGTTTGCTCGATGGCAATGTACCAGAAAAGTATCTGCCGTAACTGGAGCATTTCTTGCAATAAGAAAAGATATATTTTTTGAAGTAGGTGGTTTTGACGATAAAGAAATGCCTATTTCTTATAGTGACGTAGATTTATGTCTAAAAGTAAAAGAGAAAGGTCTTTCTGTTATTTGGACCCCTCTTATTGAGGTTCGGCACGATGAATCTGTCTCACGAGGATTAGATCATCTAAATAATTTCAAAGCTGAACGATGCAATACTGAACGTCTAGCATTAGAAGCAAAATGGGGAAAAGATACTTTTTCTTCTGATTTCTCGGTTCATCCTATGTGGTTAGATGCCACATTGCCATTTAGATTACTACAACCCGTTTCTTTAGAAAAAGCATTAAATTATATAAAAAGTTACAAATTATAACTTAATAGTTTACTTTCAGTAAAGTTTACTGAAAGTAAACTGCTCCACTAATTTAGAGTAATATGGTGACGTACTATTCTTAAATATAAAAGACCAATCAGTGTTAAAATAGAGCAAACAAGGGAAAGATATCCAAAGCTGAAATAGTGGTTACTAGCAGCTTCAAATTGGCCATATCTGACTATTTCTGTGCATTGTGCCATGGGGACCCACTCCAGCCATGTTCTATATGGATTCGGAACCCATTCTAGCATAAAGAACATAGCTGATATTGGAATTGCAAAGTATGTCATTGGATGAACAAGGCGCTCAGCGGTGGCATTTTCATATGTTCCTGCACAGACAATTGCCGATACAGCAAAAGAGACCCAAGTCATATACAATTGCCCTAATATGACATAAATAGGCCTAGCAGGTAGATTCCCAATTCCAAGGCAATACGATAAAAAAATTAATATATCGACGCTACACATAATACCTACAGCTTCGAGAATTGTCCGAGCAAATAGCATATCAAACAGGCTTACCATGCGGTGGTAAAGCAAAGGTGCATTGGCTTCTATGGTACCGCCAGATCTATTAACAATGTTCCGAAATATAATATAAGTCCCGTATCCAACAATCGCAAAAGGGACTGGCTTTATATCAGTCATAGCGAACTCAGAAGTGCCCGCACCAGCATGAAGAATACCAATTCCTGTAGCAAACAACATAGGCTCAAGAATTATCCATAGATATCCTACGTTCTCGCGACCATAACGTGTATGCAGCTCCCTTAGAATTAAGGCTCCAATTACACGTAACTGGATCCGAAAACCGTGAAGAAACTCATGCATTTTATGCTTCTTTTTATTTTCGTTATATATAGTAATATTAATATTTTTCATAAGACCTATTACTATGTCTAAAAATTTTATACATTTATTTAATTAGGGATAGATTTTTTATCCGACAAAACATAATCCATGGTTAATTCATATACATTATAAAATAAAGAAATTAATAGGATTTGTAATGAAAATACTACTAACTGGTGGATGTGGTTTTATAGGATCTGCAGTTGTACGACACTTGATAGAACACACAGATCACAATGTAGTTAATATTGATTGTATGACCTATGCTGCGTCACAAGCGTCAACCGCAAAGGTTGCAAAAAGCAATCGATATAAACATATAAATACTAATATTAATAATACTGCAGAACTAAGTAAAATTTTTTTAGAATATCAACCTGATGCAGTAATGCATTTGGCTGCAGAAAGTCATGTTGATAGATCAATTGATGACTCTGGCATATTTATTCAAACAAATATATTAGGAACTTATAATCTTCTTGAAATTTCGCGGCGATATTGGAATCAGCTAAAATCTGATAAAAAAGATAGTTTTAGATTTCACCACATCTCAACAGATGAAGTTTTTGGGCATCTAGAATTAAATGATCCACCTTTTACAGAAAAAACAGCATATGATCCGCGAAGTCCATACTCGGCATCAAAAGCTTCATCAGATCATCTTGTTAGAGCATGGTACCAGACGTATGGGATGCCTACATTTGTTACCAATACAACAAATAACTACGGGTTCTGGCATTTCCCCGAAAAGCTAATTCCTTTAATGATTATTAATGCCATTCGTGGTCAAAGACTTCCTATATATGGTAACGGCAAAAACATTCGAGATTGGCTGTTTGTTGAAGACCATGCAGAAGCGTTAGTTAAAGCTGTACAATTCGGAGTTCCTGGGGAGACTTATGCTATTGGTGCAAGTCAGCCACGATCAAACTTACACGTAGTCGAAACTATCTGTGATGTATTAGATGTATTGCGTCCAAATTCATCAGGATCACATAAAAAATTAATATATTATGTAACGGATCGGCCTGGACATGATTTCCGTTATCAAATTGATCCAAGTAATGCTGAAAAAAAACTAAACTGGAAAGCAAAACATAATTTTGAATTGGGTATCAAAAAAACAATAGAATGGTACTTAAATAATAGCCAATGGTGGGAAAATATTTTAAGAATTCGATATTCTGGAAAACGTTTAGGAACAAACATTTAATGTCAAAAGATAATATAGAAACATCAAAAGGTATCATTTTAGCTGGCGGTTCGGGTACGAGACTCAATCCGATTACGTTTGCTTCATGCAAACAATTACTACCAGTTTACGATAAGCCAATGATATATTACCCTATTTCGACACTAATGCTTGCCGGAATACGTGAAATCATGATTATTACGACCCCCCATGATATGGAGCAATTTCAACGTCTTCTAGGAGATGGTTCTCAATTCGGGGTACATTTTGAATATCGCCAACAGCCGTCACCAGATGGATTAGCACAGGCATTTTTGATAGCAGAGGACTGGATAGATGATTCTTCTTGTGCCTTAGCACTTGGCGATAATCTGATATTTTCAGACCAACTTGGTGGACTTTTACGTAAAGCGGCTAAGCAGCACGAAGGAGCGACTGTTTTTGCTTATCAGGTAAGAGATCCAGAAAGATACGGCGTTGTTTCTTTTAACGATTCTGGACGAGCTTTAGAAATTGTTGAAAAGCCGCAAGATCCTAAATCTAACTGGGCAGTAACAGGGTTATATTTTTATGATAAAAATGTAACTAAATTGGCAAAAAAAGTAAAACCTAGCGCGCGCGGAGAGCTTGAAATTACGGATCTTAACCAGATGTATCTGGACTCAGAATTATTACATGTTGAACGCCTGGGTGCTGGCTGTGCCTGGTTAGATGCAGGAACACCAGATAGTTTGATGCAAGCCGGTAATTTTGTTCAAACAATTCAATCTCGCCAAGGCATGCTTGTTGGATCCCCAGAAGAAGTAGCTTTTCGGATGGGATACATCAATGAAACTCAACTTCTAAAACAAGTGAATAAAGTCAAAAAGACAGAATTAGGTCGTATGTTATCTTCTTTAGTGAAACATCAATAGGATTTTAAGATAGTTAAGGTGATATATGCATATAAAACAGCTTGAGATCCCTGAAGTATTTGTAATTACGCCGCCTCGATATCAAGACAATCGTGGTTTTTTTTCAGAAACTTACAATCAACAAACATTCAAAAAATTGGCATAGATCTACCTTTTGTTCAAGACAACCAAAGTCTCTCAAAGAAGAAGGGTATAGTTAGAGGTCTACATTGCCAGATTGCACCTTTCGTACAAGGAAAGTTAGTCCGCTGCACAAAGGGTGCAATCTGGGATGTTGCTGTTGATGCCCGTAAGGGTTCCTCTACTTATGGGAAATGGGCAGCAGCTGAAATCTCTGAAGAAAACTGGTCTCAAATATGGGTGCCGCCTGGTTTTTTGCATGGCTTTGTGACGCTGACAGACAATACAGAAGTTCAATATAAATGCACAAATGTCTATAATAAGGACAGTGAACGTTCTGTTATTTGGGATTGTGAATTTTTGGATATTTTATGGCCAATCAAAAAGAAGAAATTATACTTTCTGAAAAAGATATACTTGCTCCATCCTTTATTGACGCAGCAGAAGAGCTCATATTCTGATGAATAGTAAATTACAAAAACGCATTCTTGTTACCGGGGGATCTGGTCAATTAGCTACATCCCTTACTAAATTAGGTGGTGGAATTATATGTGTTGGACGGCCAGAGTTCGATTTAGATAAAGATGAAACAATACATAACTCGATAAACATCTATAATCCAGATATTGTTATAAATGCAGCAGCATGGACGGCCGTAGACCTCGCTGAAAAAAATATTATCGAGGCAAGAACTGCTAATGCTGTTGGCCCGGCAACATTAGCGAGCATTTGCGAAAAAAAAAACATAGCCCTCATTCATATATCAACGGATTATGTATATTCTGGAGATAAGGGGGTACCATATAAAGAAACTGATTTAGTAGATCCTAAGACTGTGTATGGGCATACAAAAGTAGAAGGTGAAAAAGCCATTATAGCGAAAAATCCAGATGCTATAATATTGCGAACTTCATGGGTATATGCTCCGCATGGCAAAAATTTTGTAAAAACTATCATTAATGCGGGTGCTAAAAATTCAAAACTTAAAGTTGTAAATGACCAATATGGCAACCCAACCAATGCAGACGATTTAGCTATTGCAATAAAATCACTAGTTGACCAATTAAATATACAGAAAAATGCTGCAGGAATTTATCATGTTACGGGTAAAGGTAGTACAAGTTGGTATAAATTTGCTACTTTTATCTTAAAAGAAGCTCAAAAATACGGACAACCTATGCCTAACATCGTTCCTATTCAAACTGATGAATGGCCAACGGCAGCTAAGCGCCCTAAAGATTCTCGATTAGATTGCGTTAAAATCAAGCAATCATTTGGAATAGAGTTGCCGACTTGGCAATCGAGTGTTGCTCGCACAGTGCAACAGATTTTTCAGCAAAAGACTGTTTGATAGTTATTCTTCTAACATAACTATTATGAAAGATTTTCACTAGATGCATTATAAAATTTTTGTCGATGGGCTTAACCTCGCATTACCTTACGGCACAGGAATAGCTACATATGCTCGTTCCCTAGTTAACGCTTGTAAGGGTATGAGCTACGAATCTGGTGTTGTTTATGGGCGGAATGTAGGCAATTCAGACAATCCGGCATTGAAAGAAGTATTGTTTTTTTGTGAGGAAACGAATCCGCCTAGAGTAAAAAAAATATTTTTCACAATTAATAAATTAATCTCGCAGTATAAAAAAAATAATTTAGCGCCATATAAAATAAAAAACAATAATTTTATTGATAAAGGTAATTTAAAAAAATTAACTGACAATATAGATTATATATACAATTATCCAAATATTTTTAATTTTTCAAAAACTTATTATAAATCTTGTAACAGTTTTTTAAATATTGACATTAAAGACAAGCCAGAAATTATGCATTGGACACATCTAATTCCGATTAGATCTGTTGGAAGTGTTAATTTCTATACTATTCATGATCTGGTACCTTTTACGCATCCCTATGCGGATAAAAGCGACAAAGTCATGAATTGGAATATGATTTTAAAAATAATAGAAAATGGAGATCATATTCTAACAGTTTCAGAGGCATCTAAGCGGGATATTATCCGCCTGTTTAATGCACCAGAGAGTCAGGTTACCAATTTATATCAAGCTGTTGATTTCGAGGAATCTTTAAAAAATCGCCCGAAACATCTGGTTGAACGGGATGTAAATGGCTTATTTGGTTTGGAATATGGGCATTATTTCCTGTTTTATGGTGCGATAGAGCCTAAGAAAAACGTAAAGCGTTTAATTGAAGCCTATATGGCGGCTGATTGCCCCGATTATCCTTTGGTTATTGTCAGCAGCAGAAGTTGGAGCGCGGAACAAGACCACGCCTTGCTAGAGCAATTAAAAGGGCGGGATTTACCGGGGAAAAAGAAAATCATCCAATTGGATTATATGTCCCGTTCCCAGCTTGTCAGTGCAGTAAAGGGTGCGCGGGCTTTGGTATTTCCTTCTATCGCAGAAGGCTTTGGCTTACCTGTTGCAGAAGCTATGTGTTTGGGCACGGCGGTTATCAGTTCGACACATCCAGCTATTCAGGAAATCGCTGGGGATGCGGCTGTTTTGGTAGATCCCTATGATGTTGATGCCTTGTCAGAAGCGATCAGCGCCATGGCCGAAGATGATAATCTTGTGAAAACGCTGCAGGAACGCGGCCCTATTCAAGCAGAGAAATTCTCGATGAAGAATTACCAAGCGCGATTAAAAGCGTTTTATCAAAAATTTGGTTTTTAAGAGACAAAGATTAAAAAAGAGGCTTCCGGGAAAAGGAAGCCTCTTTTTTTTATAGGTTATAATTCGCGTTTGTAATCGTCTTCAAGGCGGACAATGTCATCTTCGCCCAGATAACAGCCCGTCTGAATTTCGATAAGCAACAAATCGACTTTACCCGGATTATCGAGGCGATGAACTTCGCCCATCGGAATATAGATGGATTCATTTTCACGGATAAGATCGACGTGATCACCGACAGTGACCCGTGCGGTGCCTTGAGTAACCACCCAATGTTCGGCACGATTGAAATGTTTTTGTAAGGAAAGCCTGTGCCCCGGCTTCACCATGATTTGTTTGACCTGAAAACGGGGCCCTGTGGCAATAGATTCATACCAACCCCACGGGCGGGCAACTTGTCTTGGATTTAATGGTTCTAAACGCCCTTCCCTGATCATTTTTTTGACCAAGTTACCGACTTCTTGGGATTGATCTTGTTTAACGACTAAAGTGACGTCCGAGGTATTGATAATCGTTAGATCTTTAACGCCCAGAGTAGCGACAAGTCCGTTTTCAGAACGGATAAGGCAGTTAGAAGAATCTTCGGCGACGACATCGCCCATTAGAACATTACCGTTATCGTCATGGTCACTGATTTCCCAGAGGGATGACCAAGAACCAACATCGCTCCAACCGATATCAACCGGCACAACAGCCCGATTATGTGCGGGTTCCATAATGGCATAGTCAATAGAAATAGAGGGGGCGGTCCCAAAAGATTCTGCATCCAGACGCATAAAATCAAGATCGGTCTGGCTTTTAGTCAAAGAAATTTTGACCGCATTAAGAATGTCAGGCTGGTAGGCAGCAAAGTCTTCTAAAATACGCGCTACCGGAAAAAGGAACATACCGCTGTTCCATAGGAAGCGACCACTTGCGAGATATTCTTTGGCTGTTTTAATATCCGGTTTTTCTCGGAAACGATCAATATGATAGCCGCCCCCGATGGGAAGCGCTTCACCTAGCTCTATATATCCATAGCCTGTTTCAGGAGAAGTCGGACGAATTCCGAAAGTAACCAGAGCATTTTCTTTGCGGGCAATAATTTCTGCTTCTTTGATAGCTTCATGGAAAGCAGTGACATTACGGATAACATGATCAGATGGCAAAACGAGGATACAACCATCGGGATCTTTTTCCGCGATAATGGCGGCCGCTAATGCGATTGCGGGTGCAGTATTTCGACCTTCGGGTTCCAAGACAATATCTTGTGCTTTGATACCCATATTTTGAAGCTGTTCCGCAATGGTGAAACGATATTCATCGTTACAGATCACAAGCGGATTAGAGAACATCGCCGGATCGGTTACACGGGCAACAGCATCCTGAAATAGGCTATTTTCACCGATCAAACTTAACAGTTGTTTGGGATGGCTCCGGCGGGATAACGGGAAAAGGCGCGTTCCTGAACCACCACACAAAACAACCGGATGCAGCATTATATAATTATCTCTTTACTATTATTGGGAGCGAGGCCCCCTAATAGCAAATTAAGCGCGAGCGATGCTACCCATATTCGCCATTTCAACGACTTCTACGGGTTTAGAATTGCGGTGCAAAGCAGAGATAACCGTGGCAACAATACCATCAGCATCCAGACCGGCTTCGGCATATTGCCGTTCGGGCTTGTCCTGTGGCTGGAAACGGTCGGGCAGACGCAATGTCCGGATCTTCAAGCCGTCATCCATCAAGCCTTCATCCGAAGCCATGGTAAGAACTTGGGTTGCAAAACCACCCAAAGCGCCTTCTTCAATCGTGATAATAACCTGATGACTTTTCAGAAGCTGACGCGTCAGATTTTCATCCAAAGGTTTGGCAAAACGCATATCAGCCACCGAAGTGGATAGGCCTTGCGCATCCAGACGATCAGCCGCTTTCAGTGACTCTTCCAAACGGGTGCCGAGAGAAAGAATAGCAACCTTTTTACCGCGACGAACCAGACGACCTTTACCGATCGGCAAAATTTCTTTTTCGCCTTCCAAAGAAACGCCAACACCATTGCCACGGGGATAGCGCACCGAGATTGGCCCTTGGTCATAATGCACCATCGTGTGCACCATATTGGCCAATTCCTTTTCATCGGAAGGCGCCATAACGACCATATTAGGAAGATTGACCATGAAAGCGACGTCAAAGCTGCCCGCATGGGTGGCACCATCAGAACCAACTAAACCGGCGCGGTCGACTGCGAAGCGCACCGGCAAATTCTGAATGGCGACATCATGCACTAATTGGTCATAACCACGTTGCAAGAAGGTCGAATAGAGACAACAGAAAGGTTTGTAACCGGCGGCAGCCATACCGGCCGCAAAGGTTACCGCATGCTGTTCGGCAATACCGACATCAAACATTCTTTCGGGAAAATATTGCTGGAAGCGGTCAAGGCCCGTGCCGGTTGGCATCGCGGCCGTGATCGTGACGATCTTGTCGTCTTTTTTTGCTTCCTTGATCAGCTGTTCCGAGAAAACTGACGTATAGCTGGGGGGACCTGGGGGCGCTTTTGCCTGCTTGCCGGAGACAACATCCAACCGCTGAACCGCATGATATTTATCTTTGGCTGCTTCTGCTGGTGCGTAACCTTGGCCCTTACGGGTGACGACATGCACCAGAATAGGCCCGTCTTTGGCATCGCGGACATTTTCAAGAACCGGAATTAACTGGTCAAGATTGTGACCATCAACAGGCCCGACATAATAAAAACCAAGTTCTTCGAAGAAGGTGCCGCCCGTTGCCATGCCGCGCGCATATTCATCGGCTTTGCGGGCTGCGGTTGCCAAACTTTTGGGCATCCGGTTGACAACACCGCGCATCATATCGCGCAAATTCATGAAAGGACGGGATGAAATAAGGCGACTTAAATAAGAAGATAGCGCCCCGACCGGAGGCGAGATAGACATTTCATTATCGTTCAGAATGACGATCAGCCGCTCTCCAGCGGCTTTGGCATTATTCATGGCTTCGTAGGCCATACCTGCCGTCATTGAACCATCACCAATAATGGCGACGGCTTTTTCTTTTTTACCTGATAATTTGCTGGCCATAGCAAACCCGAGTGCTGCCGATATCGAAGTCGAACTATGTGCCGCACCAAAGGCATCATATTCGCTTTCAGCGCGCTGCGTGAAGCCAGACAAGCCGTCCCGTTGCCGCAAAGTACGGATACGGTCACGGCGACCAGTTAAAATTTTATGGGGGTAGGTTTGATGGCCAACATCCCAGATCAAAGCATCATTGGGCGTATCAAAAACGTAATGGAGTGCTACCGTTAATTCGATAACGCCGAGACCGGAACCGAGATGGCCGCCAGTCACCCCCACCGCCGAGATGGTTTCTTTCCGTAATTCATCCGCCAATTGCCGGAGGCTGTTGCGATCTAATTGACGCAATTCTGCCGGTGTCTTTATTTTGTCTAACAACGGCGTCTTTTCATTCGGAAACATAAGCTTAAGGCCTTAAATCAAACCGAAATTTAAGCCTGTTTAGTAAATCAATTTACCCAAAAGGTGAACAGGGCGATCCTAAATTGGCCAAGATAGCCCCTGACTGCGACATAAAAGTTACAAAATCATGGCAGGTAATAGAGTCATTGCAACAGGTTAATCTGAGGTACATTTAGGTTAACTTGCGAGACAATGAGAACATTTCCCGCGTATTTCAAGAACAGATCTTTCGACAGCGAAATCGTTTTTCTGTGCAGATTCTTTAAGAAAATTACTGATCTTGTCATCATCTATATGAATGACATCGCCGCATTGATCGCACACAAGAAAAAGGCAGTCATGTCGGCATTCTGGGTGGGCATTAACGATATAAGCATTAGCGCTTTCGACCCGATGAGCGAGGTTGCTGCTGACGAAAATATCAAGAATACGATACACGCTATTGGCGGCGACCCTGCGTCCTTCTGACTGAGAAACCAGATCCGCAATATCATAAGCCGAAGTCGGTTTATTGGTTTGAGCTAAGGCCTTGTAAACGGAAGCCCGCATGGCCGTCCATTGCTCACCAGACTTCAGTAAAGCGGCTTTGGCGGCCTCCAGTAGATCGGAACCGCTATGCTGGACATGGGCGTGTAAAGCTTGCTGGAGGGGTTTATCACCCAAGACGAGGTTTCCTTATGAGTATTTTAGACGTGTATTTTTATATAGGAGTGCATTCCCTATAAAAACAGTTTTAAATTACGATCACAAAAAGAGATGTTTCCTGAGCGCGGACAACAAGGAAAGCCAAAAAAGAGAGTAAAAGATTGGGATTGCCATTTTTTAGGTAGCCATCACGCTGCGCCTATTTTTTATAAAATTTTTATTAAGAGAAAACAAAAAAGCCTCCCTCGTGAGAGAAAGGCTTTTCTGGTTGCAAGAGTTAATCGAACTTAGTGGTGCGTAAAATCGACGACCATGCGGCCAGTGAATTTACCATGTTCCATTTCGTCGAAAATTTCGTTGATTTCTTCGACTTTCCGTTTGGTAACTTTCGGTTTGACCTTGCCTTCGGCTGCGAACTGGAAGGATTCTTTCAAATCTTCCCGCGTTCCGACCAAGGAACCGAGTACTTCGATACCATCAAGAACTAAGCGAGGGATGCTCAAATCCATATTTTCAGGAGGCAAACCAACGGCAACAACACGGCCGCCAGCGCGAACGGCTTCAACAGCGGAGTTAAAGGCTGATTTGGCAACAGCGGTCACTACGGTTGCGTGAGCGCCGCCGACTTTTTCCTGAATAACCTTGGCAGCATCTTCGTTTTTCGGATTGATAATGAGGTCAGCGCCTAATTCTTTTGCAAAGGCAAGCTGTTCGTCATTGACGTCAATCGCGATCACTTTGGCATTGAAGACATTCTTGGCATATTGCAGTGCCAAATTGCCTAAGCCGCCCAAGCCGTAAATCGCCAGCCATTGTCCCGGTTCGATTTTGGAAACTTTGACTGCTTTATAGGTTGTGACACCAGCGCAAGTAATGCTGCTTGCAATAGCGGGATCAAGGCCGTCAGGTACTTTGACGGAGTAATCGGCAACAACAATACATTGTTCGGCCATAGCGCCGTCCACTGTATAGCCGGCATTTTCAACATTACGGCACAGGGTTTCATTGCCGCTTACGCAATATTCGCAATGACCGCAGCCTTTAAAGAACCATGCGACGCTGGCACGATCACCGACTTTTAGAGAAGTAACCCCTTCCCCGATTTCTTTGACAATACCGATACCTTCATGACCGGTAATTCTGCCCGTTTCATCCCCGAAGTCGCCGTTTTTAACATGGAGATCGGTGTGGCAAACACCGCAATATTCCATTTCCAACAGGGCTTCGCCATATTTCAGGGGACGTAGTTTTGTGTCTTTAACTTCGATCTTATGATCTTTTGTTATGACAGCTGCCTTCATGATGACCACCTTCTTGTTAGCGTATCTCGGAGAGATAGAGGTCAGTCGGCTGATATTCGGCTGACATGCATTTTTTTAACAAGAGAAAAACGATTGAAGGCGGGTTGTGATCCCAAAAGGCATAAAAACATTTATAGATATGGGTTATATCAATAAATAAATCTAAAATAATTAAAGTGCGATTATTTAAATTTTCTTTACAAAAAGAATGACAGAAAAATATTAAAATTAGAATTTTTAACAGTAGCGATCACCTGTGAACGGGGTTGCGAAAGCCCTGCCCTCTGATCAGTTTAAAAAGCCAAAAAATAGAAAAAATATCGGGAACGAAATGTTATCACCGCCGGAGCTAGGAGCTGCAACGCACGGCCTTGCTTTGAAGAAGGCAAAAGCAAATGGCAGGCGGTAAAAAGACATAGCCGGAACCCTGTCCGGCTATGTTTGATTTCAGCCTTTAGACTAAGGCGTCAGGTATTTCTTTTCCGGCCTCCGCATCGCTAATATCCTGTAAAATACTATGGGCGATGTTGGAGAGTGCTTCTTTCGTTAAAAAGGCCTGATGACCCGTGAAAATGACATTCGGGAAAGCAATCAGTCTTTCCAAGATATCATCATCAATAATATCATCCGCATGGTTTTCGAAGAATAAGGGACCTTCTTCTTCATATACATCAGCTGCATAGCCGCCAAGATGTTTGGCCTTCAGGGATTTGATGACCGCCTTGGTATCCACCAATCCGCCGCGACTGGTATTGATGAGGTAGAATCCCTTTTTTGCCCGTGCGAGCGTTTCTTCATTGATCATGTGATGATTTTCATGGGTCAATGGGCAATGAAGCGAAATGATGTCGCTGGTTTCGATAACTTCATCGAGAGAAGTAAAACGGAAACCAACCTTTTTCGCCAGTTCAGGATCTGGATGGGGTTTATAGGCAATCACATTGGCACCAAAGCCATGGGTCATAATATGAGCAAAGACGCTACCGATATGGCCGACCCCGATAATGCCCACTGTTTTTTTATGGACATCATGGCCGATGAGGCCTTCGAGAGAGAAGTTATTTTCCCGAACCCGCTTTAAGCCGCGCGAAATCTGGCGGTTAAGCGTGAGAAGCATCCCAACCGCATATTCTGCCACAGAATAAGGCGAATAGGCAGGGACGCGTACAACCTTGATATTAAGCTTTTTAGCGACATCAAGATCGACGTTATTATAACCAGCACAGCGGAGAGCAACGAGTTTGATGCCTAATCCGGCCAGAATTTCCAGCACTTCCGCATCAGCTTCGTCATTCACAAAAATACAGACAGCTTCTGCGCCTTTGGCTTTTTCTGCTGTTTCTTTTGTGAGCCGTTCATTCAGAAAAACAAGATCATGCCCATAATGCTCATTTTCTTTTTCAATAGAATGATGGTCATAATTTTTGGAACTGAATATTGCGACGCGCATAGACATCCTCTCGAAAAGCTTTTTTAAGAAAAACGATTAAAATTTCCGTTTAAAAACAACGGTATTATTCTTTGTGAAATCGTAGAGTGAACTTTTATAAAACGGATGGCGTCTTTATTTGTTCCAACGGCAAGGTAATATATTACCCAAATAAGGTAATTTGTTGTTTTTTGTAGATAGAAAGAAAAATGGGATGCTTTTTCTTTATGACCAGTCAAGCGAAGAAGGCATCAGAAACATAAAGGCTGTTTCTGGGTCAGAAATCGGCAGAATAATGGCTACCGGAATAGCGGATCGGCATAGAGGCATCGATCAAGAATAGAGATCAGAGTTAGGAAAAGTAGGACAAAGAAGAAAAGCTTAAAGGAAAAGAAAGAAGAGAAAAATAAAGAAGAAGATTGCACATACATTTTCGGCCAGAGAAAACCCTGGCCGAAAAAAAGCTGTTAAAAACAGAACTGTTATTAACGCTCGTTAAGGAAGTAACGATCTTTCGGAGTCAGATCATCATTCAATTCGTAGACCAACGGCTGACCGGTGGGCAATTCGAATTTAACAATTTCTTCGTCAGAAAGCTTCGACAGATGCTTAACGAGGGCACGCAGTGAGTTACCATGCGCACCGATCAGGACGCGCTTGCCGGCTTTCAGTTCAGGCGCAATGCGTTCTTCCCAGTAAGGCAGCACGCGAGCGACGGTGTCTTTCAGGCTTTCCGTTTCAGGAATTTTAACGCCTGCATAACGACGATCGCCGGAAAGGTCGAACTTGTCGCCTTTTTCCATCGGGGGCGGCGGAACGTCATAAGAACGACGCCAAATATGAACCTGTTCTTCACCATGCTTGGCAGCAGTTTCGGCTTTGTTAAGGCCGGTCAGACCACCATAATGACGTTCGTTCAAACGCCAGTCTTTTTCAGTCGGAACCCAAAGGGTTTTTCCGGCTTCAAGAATAAGATTGGTGGTTTTGATTGCGCGGGTCAAAACGCTGGTGAAAGCGATATCGAATTCAAAACCCTTTTCAGCCAGTGCTTTACCGCCAGCTGTAGCTTCCTGAACACCCTGTTCAGTCAGGTTAACGTCCCACCAACCGGTGAAACGGTTTTCAAGGTTCCATTCGGACTGTCCGTGACGGGACAAAACGAGCGTTGGCATATTCCACTCCTTTTCAATATCTCTTCGTTTATTGTTCATTCGGTAAACCGTTAGATTTCCCGAATCAACAAAAGAAGTCATGCATAATTAACGCTGACAATCTTTTCGGTCAGCAAAAATAGCTGTCCGTCTTTCAGGAAAATTATTCCCCGCGAGATTATGCAGACCTACGATGTTTAGCAATAGCGGTTATAGCCTTTATGAAAAAGGCTATCAGGCGCAAAATTACGATTGCGCCTGATAGTTTTATTAGCCGAGTTCTTTTCCAGATACCGGCAGCTGATCAATCATTTCAGCCAAGATCGCCAGACAATCATGGGCGAGATGTTTTGATCTTTCCGGTGACCAAGCCCGTTTAAAATCAGGCATATCGTCATGATCTTTGAATGGCATTTCAAGCGTCATTGAAACCGCTTTGTAGCGATAGGCCAACTGATTGGTGGCTAGAGCCAGATTGGCCTGCCCCGGTTCGTCATTTTCATAACCCTCGCTCCGTTGGAAGTCGGGTGAATATTTGGCGAGTTTGTTTCTGAAACGACGGAAGAGTTTATCCTGTGCCTTATCGAGGTCTGGGATACCTTCAAATCCGGCAAGGAAAACATGCGGGATAGCTTCATCACCATGCACATCCATGACGAAATCAACGCCGATTTTGTCCATATGGTTACGAACGGCAAGCACTTCGGGGCTGCGGCTGGCCGTGGGTTCAGCCCATTCGCGGTTGAGATTGGCACCACAGGCATTTGTCCGCAGATGGCCGCGGCAAGAACCGTCAGGATTCATATTCGGCACAATATGGAAACGAGCCTTTTGACGGAGGAGACGCGCGACCGAGTCATTTTCATCGGTCAGTCTTTCCAAGGCACCTTCCATCCACCATTCGGCCATGGTTTCGCCCGGATGTTGTCTGGCGATCAGCCAGATAGAGCGTTTACCTTCCCCCATCGTCAGGCAATCCATCGTCTGACCATCAAGGGTTTTGCCCAATTCTTCGTAGCCAACGCCTTCTTTGCCAGAGATACGCGCGATCAGATCGTGATGCCGTTCCATAGAATATGGGGCGAAATAAGCGAAATAGGCGATATTGCTGCGCGGCTGATAACGGATCGTCAGCATGCCATCGCGGTAATCGGTTTCGGTTACCTGCCAGTCTTTACGGTCTTCTGATACGCGTGCCTGATAATCAGGCCAGCCAGCCGGAAAAGCGGAATCGCTGGCATTGGTGATGACGATTTCCAAAGCTTGGTCTTTGGCACCCGTTACCTTGAAATAGAACCATTGGAAAAAATCGGACTGATTATCTTTGATTATTTCAAGATAAAGCCGGTTTCCGTCCTGTTCAACGACGTGGATATTTCCGCCATCAAAGGCGGCATTGATTTGAATGGTCATTTTACTTTTTCCGTTTCGCCTGATTCACCGGGGAAATTGCCGAACATGGCAGTCGCTAATCTTTCTACAGCGACGTCGGGAGTGCTTTCTGGTTTATTGCTTTTCGCTTCGGTTCGGGCGCGCCCTTCCCAAATGGCCTGATGCGTATCTCTTCGGCTGAGTTGTGCCGTCAGGATCGTTTCGACTTTGTTGCTGGTGCGATAGTTACCGACAGGAAGAGAAACACCTGCGCTGATACCACCACCGCCGCCTCCAAAGCCACGGCCTCCGCTTCCGCCACCGCCGTAGCCCATACCGCCGCCCCCGAAGCCGTAACCACCACCGCCGCCATAGCCGCCGCCCAGACTGATGCCGCCATGGGGTCGATTATCTCCGGGATTGCTTTGGACATTATCGCGATAATGGGTTCCCCGCATGACATCATACATCATCGTGTATTCAGCCTGTTGCGGGTTATCGGTCACCTGAAAACCAATCCGCGTCAGATTGCGGGCGATGCTGGCTGTATAACGTTGATATTCCAGCGTATTTCGTAAGGTTGGATCATGAGGCATGATGTTGACTATGCCGGTTGTCGCCATATCGCTTTTATGAAAGCGGGTGATTTCGACTGGTTGGCTGGCAAAGGATGGACAAGCCGAGAAGAAAAATCCGCTGGATATCGCCAAGGCCTTCCCAAGCTTTTGTATTTTTTTGCGGTAAGAGCCGCGTTTTTCCTCTGGTATGCCTCGGTCAGCCGCGCTTTGTGGTGCCGGTTGCCGGAATATCGTGATGAGATGCCTCAAAATAGTCTCCGTTAAGCCATCCGGTTATAGGGAGGCGGTTGTTATGGCTAAGATATTTAACGGATATCATAATATTTCAAAAAAGAATTATCGCGTTTTTTTGATATATTGAAAAAAGACACGGAGAAAGGGTCAGATAGCGGTTATTTGGCGATTTTGATGAAGACATATCGGATTTTTCTTTCAACTATCTGTGCGATATATCGGAATTTTCCTTGACTTATAATAATTCAGCGCATAGGCAGGTGCCTCATTTTCTTTCCCAATTTTTAAGATGAAGGCAGGTAGTCCGGCCATGAAAATCCGCAACTCGCTCAAATCCTTAAAGGGGCGCCATCGCGACAATCGGGTGATTCGCCGGCGTGGCCGCACTTATATCATCAATAAAACGGTTCGCCGCTTTAAAGCCCGTCAGGGTTAATAAGTGTATCCGGTTTTAACTGGATCCTTTACCTGAGATACATAAAAAAGGCCTAATGGTTTTCCATTGGCCTTTTTTAGTATGTCCCTATGCCCATGATGATGAGGCATAGGGAAAAGAACGCCTATCCGACGAGATAGGAAGCCGGTGTGCTTTTGGCGGCAGGAGACGATTGTCTTTTTTCTGGCAGGGCATGCATGGCAAACATTTTGACAGAATAGAGTTCTGTCACGAGATCTGCGAAGATAAGCGCAGAAAAACCCGTTGACCTTCTTACGTAAGGTTAAGGCAAATTTTATTAAAATTTAGAGAATATTAGGCCAGCTTTTGAAAAGGAAGCTTGGCATTGTTGCGCCTATGATCAGGGATTTAGGGGCTGAAGGATGGGTTTAGGCCGTCTTTTTCAAGATTGAATTTTGTTTTCTATAGCTAGCCACAGATATGGCAGGCGAGATTCCGATAAGTTTGTAATAGAAGTTGGTTAAAGACAGCCTTTCCGGCTGTTCAGGCTGTGATTAACCAACAAAAATTCGCTAATTTTTCTTATGATCGAGTGTGATGTCACCGGAATTGCTGTCTTTGCCAGGGCATAGACCGACATAATGACCGTCCATATGACCGCGAATTTCCAGCTTTTGGCCGTTTTCATTACTCTGCATGACATATGCCATCGAATAATCACGTAAGTGATAGCTTCCCCGTGCTTGGATGGTGGTTAAATGCGTGCCGTTTTTCTGACAAACACCAGACATTGTCACCTGCCCTTTGCCTGCATTCAGAGACAAGGTCTGACATTCAGGATCTTCTGAATAAGCAAAGAAGGCCATTGGCTTGTTTTCAGTATTTTTAACGCAGCGTGGCTGCTGCAAAACGGGTCGTTCCACCACCGGGAGTGCTTTCCCGTCAACGCTGGCCGCTTCAATATGAATAGACGACTGCCACTGGCCAGCGGCGAGGTAATCGGTATCGGCCGATGGTGCCGCCGCCAATAGCAAAGGGCATGAGAGCAGCCAAAGTCTTTTCACGTGATATGTCCTTTACCGTTTTTCACCTGCCCCGTTTAAAGGACAGCCGGATAATATCATAAAATATAGAATATTTTGGATAGGAATCCTGCCCTAATAGACGGGGCTTTTTTTAGCAAGTTTGCGGGTTTGGTCTGTGGCGTGAAAGGGTGGGCGCTATTTCTGTTTGATAGAGACTTTAGAATATATCAAAAGTATTGCATTCGCCTTTATAATCGCCGGTAATATGGCCTTTGACGGCGACTTTGCTGTCATGCATCGAAAAAGCCAGAGAATAATGATGCTGATCGTAGCGCCCTTTGGCTTCAATGATGGAAGGCGGAACATCGGACGGAGTGCATAGGACAGATAGGGTGACCTTCCCCTTTTTGGCTTTCAATGAATCGACCTTGCATTCTCGATCAGCAGAATAAGAGAAAAAGGTCATTGGGGCGGAGTCTGCCTCTTTGACACAGCGGGTCTGATAGACAGGTTTCGATTTATCATGGTGTTTTTTGATGTCGGTAGAAGAAGACTCTATCTGAAAAATCGATTGCCATCGCCCTGCTGCTAGATAATCCGTGTTTGCAGGTTTGGCCGCGATTAAGAAAGGCGCAAAAAGTAGAAGTCTTTTCATGCGAGATGTCCCGTGAATATAGCTAGATTATATTTTGAAGATTTTAGGCATGTTGCCGCCTGCCTAGAGGCATAAGTTAGCCATCAATGACGCGGTAGCTATCAGGCGGGTAAATGTGGAATGGGCGCGGTTCACATGAGGATTGTGAACGGATTTACAGGCGCGGCGTATAGACTTTTGAGATCCCGCCATTGCTCCCATTTATTGTCGGTATCGACAGACAAGAAGAGCAATGGCTGCAAGGATCAATTTTAGGTGTCAGGCCGCCAGAATATGACGGCCTTTTCGGCTTTGTTATTACAAAGACCCAATCAAGAAATGTGTTTTATTTAGGGGATTGCGGGGTAGCCGACGGCGTTGCATCGGGGGATTCAGTTGGAACCGGGCAAGCACCGACATAATGAGCCGTGGTGTCGGCTGAAATCGTCATCGGATGTTCGGCAGGCCCAGCCATGATGCTATAGGACATTTTATAGTTTGTCGGGGTATAGCTGCCTTTGACGGTCATTTGATGGAAAGGCACTTTGGCTTCGGGGGAGCATTCCTGCTTGACGGTGAAGTTGCCACCTTTGATCTCAAGCTGGGAATTTTTGCAATGATCTGGCGTCTTAGCAAAAACGACCCGTGGATCATTGTCTTCTTCCGTCACGCAATGCAAAACGCTTTTCGTTTTGCTGTCAGTTGGCGTGTTTTTGCCATCTATTTGCATGACCATATTCTGGACAGTTTCTTCCCACTGACCGGTTTTCAGTTTGTCCGATGATGGTGCAGCAGCGACCAGAAGCGGCAGGCAGCAGATAAGATATTTTTTCATGTAATCCCCCTCAAAAAAAACAAGATAGTTCATATTATTATTTAATGACTTTCATCGGACAGGCTGTTTTTCAGCCCTTCGAGAATGGCCATTCTTTCTTCTATATTATGACGCCAAGCCGCTTTTTCTGGCGCTTGCGTCAGAAGACGCCGCCAGATAGCCAGCGTTTCGTCCAGATGGCCTTCTCCTAGTAAGGCAACGGCGTGAAAATAAGCAGGGCCTGCGGCTTGAGGTGCCAGTTTTTCGCCCTGCTCGAAGGATAGTTGCGCTGCTGGAACTAGATGTCCGTCAGAAGCCTGAACAAGGGCATCCCCGAGAGCAGTCCAGAGCATAGCGCTATCCGGTCGGTGGCTGAGTTCACTTTTCAACCAGCCAACCGCATAGGCATATTCACCCTGTTTAATGAAGGCATCGGAAGTAATCAAGGCGCGGGCATCGTCCCCATAGCGGGAAAAGAACATTCCACGGTCAGTAATGAACGGGTCGTCTTTTTGTCCGCTTTGTTCAGGGGCTTCTGCTGGGTGGCCTTTTAAGAAGGGCTGCCCCTGCCATGCGTAACCGGCGAGGCCAAAACATAAGGCGGCGGCGATAGCCTGTAACGCCATTGAAGAGAAACGGCCTATTTTCCAGCAGAGAAGAAAAACCAGAGCCGAGAGAGAAAAGGCAATGATCCAGCCATTCATGGTTTTTCTTCCCTTTTAAATAAACGCGTGATGAGGAAAATACCGCCGGACAGGATAACAAGGGGCAATATCCACAATGGCCAGCTTCGTTTTGACCATGTGGGTTTATAGCTGACCCAATCACCATAGCGATCGATAAACCAACGGCGGACTTGTTCGGGTGACCAGCCTTTTTCGATGTCATGGCGAACGATTGCCCGCATATCGGCCGCCATAGCCGCGTTGGAATCGGCAATCGATTGGCCTTGGCAAACAAGGCAACGCAGCGTGTGCATTAAATCCTGTGCCTGATTTTCCTGTGCTGGGTTTTTGAGCGGTTGTTCCGCATAGGGGTCATAGGGCTGCTCGGCGACACCATAGGAAATCAGCTGAAAAGAAAAGACGGCAAAGGCCAGCAAGGCCAAGCCTGTTTTGAGCCATGTCATGCCGTTATTTGCCTCCAGATAGTCATCAACTGTGGCAGGTCGCTTTCAGTAACCGCGCCGATATGTTGGTAGCGAATGACCCCCTGCCCGTCGATCAGGAAGCTTTCTGGCACGCCAGAGGAACCGATCGCGAGTTGCACCTGACTGCCTTGATCGACGCCGATCGCCTGATAAGGATTGCCATAGCGGTTTAGAAAACGGGTGATATCCGCAGGTTTATCACGGATCGCAATCGCCATAATCGGAATACCGGCATCATGCATAGCCATTAAAGCCCCGCTTTCCTGTGCGCAGGGCACGCACCAACTGGCAAAGATATTAAGGAAATGAGGCTTGCCGTCTTTCATCTGGCGCGTTTCAACGCCTGCCATATCAGGCAAGGCCGCAGGAAGATGAAATTCGGGTAGCGGTTTACCTATCTGTTTTGAAGGCACGACCGGATTTTCAGGATGCGACAGCGCCAAGCGAAAGAGCACAAAGCATAGTGCAAAGGCGACCAAAGGCAGCCATTTTAGCCATGGTTTCATAAGAACAGCCTCTGTCTTTCATCGGGGCGGCTTTTGCGGCGGCGTTTTTGGAGATGTTCCCATAATCGGTCGAGCAAGATCAGAATGCCACCGAATGCCGTCAGGAAGCCACCACCCCAGATGAAGGTAACCAAAGGTTTCCACCAACCGCGAATTTGCCAGCGCCCATCATCGGCCTGTTGTCCCAAGACCAGATAGAGTTGCCCCGCTTCTGTTGTTTTGAGTGCCGTTTCGCTGGTATCCGTTACAGGATTAGTGAAATGGCGAAGAGCTGGATGCAATGTGAAGGAATGTCCCCATCTTTCGACGCGGATATCGGAGACAATCGCTGTCCAATCAGAACCCATATCAGGCATCACCCTGTCAAAATGCACACGCCAAGACCCCATATTGGCCTGTTGCCCCGGTTTAAGTGCGGTGAGCAGCTCTTTTGAGAAAAGTTCAGTCGAGGCAATGCCGCATAAGGTCACCGCAATTCCGAGATGTGCCAAGACCATACCCCAGACATTCAGCCGGATACGCCACAATTTCTTCTTCTGTAGAAAAAGCGGCCAGATACAAAGGACAGCGACCGCAACGGCTACCCCGAAGGCAAGGGAAGCCATCGGTGCGGTTGCCCATTTTCCTTTAAGATAGAGAGCATATTCTATGATGATGAAGAAATAAGCGCTTATCTGAATTGGCCATTTGAGGGTCATCCAATTATCTTGTTTCCAGCGGAGTAATGCCCCCAAAGGCATCAGCACGCAGAGCAACAAGGCCAAAGGCGTGATAATCAGATTAAAATAAGGTGCGCCTACCGATAATTTTTCACCACTGATGAGTTCGGCCAACAAAGGATAAAGCGTACCGATCAAGACAATCGCCAAGATAACGCCAAGGAAAAGATTATTGAGCACCAATCCGGCTTCACGGCTGGGAAGAACGAAGTGATTACCTTGGTGAATTTTGCCAATTTTGAGGGCGAAAAGAGCCAGAGCTCCGCCGATATAGAGACCAAGCAAGCCTAGAATGAAGCTGCCCCGCCAAGGATCAACCGCAAAAGCATGAACGCTGACTAAGATACCGGAACGCACCAGAAATGTGCCGATCATGCTCATTGAAAAGGCGGTAACCGCCAAGACCAGCGTCCAAACGCGAAGCGCATCCCTTTTGGCGAGCACCGATACGGAATGAAAAAGTGCGGTTGCAGCCAGCCAAGGCATTAAAGCGGCATTTTCGACGGGGTCCCAGAACCAAAACCCGCCCCAGCCGAGTTCATAATATGCCCAATAGCTGCCCGCGGTGATGCCGATTGTCAAGAAAACCCACGCCCCCAGCACCCAGACCCGCATGGATTTGGCAAAATCGCGATCTGCTTTGCCTGTCAGCAGAGCTGCCACCGCGAAGGAAAAGGCCACCGATAACCCGACATATCCGAGATAAAGCGTTGGTGGATGGAAGGCCAAACCCGGGTCTTGTAATAAGGGATTAAGGCCAAGACCTTCGGAAGCCGGTGGATTTAAGCGGGTAAAAGGATTGGATACAAAAAGCAAAAAGGCGAAGAAGCCCAAAGCCAGAAAGGCTTGAGAACCCAAGGCCAACGACAATAACTTTTGGTCTGATTTACCGCTAAAAAGCGCGAGCAAGGCACCGCAGAAGCTGAGAATAGTGACCCAGAGCAGCATCGAGCCTTCGTGATTACCCCAGCTCGCTGCCAAGCGGTAAAGCATCGGTTTTGCCCAATGGTCATTTTCAGCGACCAGCATGACCGATAAATCGACCCGCATAAACAGCCATAGCAACATGGCGAAAGCCGCCAAGGCCAAGGCCGCCTGTATGATGGCAGTGATTTTGACAGCCCCTGAAAAGAGATTTTCAAGGCGGTTATTTAAAACCGATATGCCAAAAAGGCTTTGCAACAAGGCCATCATAGCGGCCAGCCACAAGAAGATAAGACCGGATTCGGCAATCACATTATTTTTCCTGTAATGTCGTCTGGGTAGCTGCGGCCTGTTGTTGTGTCATGGGCGGCATATAGCGTTCGTCATGTTTGGCGAGAATGGTTTCAGCCATGAACGAACCGGAGGGTTCAAAATGGCCATCGGCAACCACGCCAGAGCCTTCCCGAAAAAGGTCTGGCACAATACCGCGATAGGCAACCGGAATTTTTTGATAATTATCGGTTACCAAAAAATGGATGGTCACCCCGTCTTTTTCACGGGTTAAGGAGCCGCGTTCAACCATGCCGCCTAAACGGATATTCCGGTTTAAAGGCAGATGGGCTTTAACCGCGTCTGTTGGGGTATAGAAATAGGCGGCCTGCTTTTTGAAGGCGATAAGTGCCAAAAAACCGGCGGCGATCACCGCGACAAGGGCAATAATCCCCAGAATAAGCCGTTGATGTTTGGCTTGCAATTTTTTCTCCGTCAATCCGGTTCGGGTTAGGAAATACGGGGTGAATCTTTTTTTGTCCGGCTGAGCTTATTCAGGCGTTTTTCTGCCCGCCGCATTTGATACCAACTGCCCAGCAAGGCGATGATGGTCGCTGTGATAACGATGCTGTAGGCGGCAATAACAAAAGGCCATTGATGGGAAGCATTGCTCATAAGGCAGCCATCCGCCGGAGACGCGCTTCATATTGGGCATGGGCAAGCAAATAACGCATCCTGAAAAGAGTAATGACTGCGAAGAGACAGGAAAAGCCGATCAAAGTCAAAGGCAGCGGCCATAAAAGTGACGGATCAATCGAGGAATGGGTCAGATTTATGCTTTGGCCTTGGTGAAGGGTGCGCCACCATAAGACCGAATAATGAATGATCGGCAGATTGATCGCACCGAGCAAGGCATAAAGAGCGGGTAAACGGGAGGTCGTGCTGTAATTGCTGACGGATCGAGAGAGCGCAATATAACCGAGATATAGGAAGAAAAGCACGAGCACCGAAGTTAACCGCCCGTCCCATTCCCACCATGTACCCCAAGTCGGTCTGCCCCAGATCGAACCTGTCAGAAGACACAATCCGGTGAATAGAGCCCCCGGTAAAGCCATGGCTTTGGCAGCGATACCCGCCAAGGGATGCCGCCAGATAAATTGAACCAAGGAAGCCAAGGCAATACTGCTCCACCCGCCCATAGCCAGCCAAGCGGTCGGCACATGGATATAAAGGATGCGCACGGTTTCGCCTTGGAGGTAATCAGGGGGTGTCAGAAATAAACCGCCCAAAATGCCGGAAAGGCTGAAAAGGATACCGGCTATCGCAAGCCATGGTGTCAATTTTCGGCTTAGAGATAGAAAATAATGGGGATTGGCAAGTCTTATCATGCTATTACCCGTATCAAGATCATTGCCTTTTAAAAAGAATAGAAGTGATATCTTTGGACGCTATTCCGATTTTTGCTGGATTTCTGTCCAGATAAAGATTTTAGAGATAAAAAGGCCGTTTATCCGGTCAATATTGCTTTCTTTATTGAATAGCCGCCCGAATAGATGCCTTTGCACCTCTAGAAAATACCGATTTTGGATAAAAAAGCCCCTCGTTCGTTTTTCTTCATAGGGGAAAGGCGACAAGAAAGCCCATCTTTGTTTTTTATCTGTGTTATCAAGAAAACCGCTTTTGATGCTTTGGCTTCTATGATCTTGCGGGAAGTGGCAGGATCGTTAAAAAACTACAAAAGAAGTTTAAAATTTTAATACGCCGTCAAAAAAATGCCTTTGAATATGGCTTGTAGGTGGTCTTCTGAAAAGAAGCATCTGGACAGGACGCCTTCCCCCCCTTATCGAAAGCGCTATGTCCGTTTCTTCGATCGCCGATAAAATTGTTTCTGAATCGATTCTCATTGTCGATTTTGGAAGCCAAGTAACGCAGCTTATCGCTCGCCGTGTCCGTGAAGCCGGTGTCTATAGCGAAATCGTCCCCTTTAACCGTGCTGAAGAAGCCTTTAAGCGGTTGCAGCCGAAAGGTATTATCCTTTCGGGCAGTCCGGCTTCGGTCGTAGCAGAAGGTAGCCCGAGAGCGCCGGAATCCTTTTTTAAGGCTGGCATCCCGATTTTCGGCATCTGCTATGGTCAACAGGTCATGTGTCAGCAGCTGGGCGGGAAAGTTACCGCCAATGATGTTGATGGAGAATTTGGCCGTGCCTTTATTGATGTGATAGCGCCCTCGCCCCTGTTTGAAAATTTGTGGCAGGTGGGTGAAAAGCATCAAGTCTGGATGAGCCATGCCGATCGGGTTGAGGCTTTGCCAGAAGGATTTAAGCCGATTGCGGTTTCCGATGGTGCGCCTTTTGCTTTGATTGCTGATGAAAAGCGCCATTTCTATGGAATGCAGTTTCATCCTGAAGTGGTGCATACGCCGGATGGTGGCAAGCTGATCGCGCATTTTGTTCATGAAATCTGCGGCTTGGCCGGTGATTGGACGATGGCGGAATTCCGTCAGACCAAAATTGCTGAAATCAGAAAGCAAGTTGGCAAAGGCCGCGTCATTTGCGGTTTATCCGGTGGTGTTGATTCTTCTGTGACGGCTGTTTTGGTGCATGAAGCCATTGGCGACCAGTTAACCTGTGTCTTCGTCGATCATGGTTTGATGCGTCAGGGTGAGGCCGAACAGGTTGTTTCTCTGTTCCGTGAACATTACGGCATCAAGCTGGTTCATGTGAATGCCGAAGACCGTTTCTTGGCTGGGTTAAAAGGGGTAACCGACCCTGAAACCAAGCGGAAATTTATCGGTAAAGCTTTCATCGAAATCTTTGAAGAAGAAGCCAACAAAATCGGTGGAGCTGATTTCCTTGCTCAAGGCACGCTTTACCCCGATGTGATTGAAAGCGTCAGTTTTCTGGGCGGCCCTTCTGTAACGATCAAAAGCCATCACAATGTCGGTGGTTTGCCAGAACGCATGAATATGCAGCTGGTCGAGCCGCTTCGTGAGTTGTTCAAGGATGAAGTCCGCGATCTGGGTCGTGAATTGGGTATGCCGGATGTCTTCGTTGATCGGCATCCTTTCCCAGGCCCTGGCCTCGCCATCCGTATTCCGGGTGAAGTGACCAAGGAACGCTGCGATATCTTGCGTAAGGCGGATGCGGTTTATCTTGAAGAAATCCGTAATGCCGGTTTGTATAATGCGATTTGGCAGGCTTTTGCGGTGTTGTTGCCGGTCAGAACCGTTGGTGTGATGGGTGACGGCAGAACGTACGATTCTGTTTGTGCCTTGCGGGCGGTGACTTCGACCGATGGGATGACCGCTGAAATTTATCCTTTCCAGCCGGAATTTCTAGCCAATGTCGCAACCCGTATTGTGAATGAGGTCAGAGGTATTAACCGTGTGACCTATGATTTCACCTCTAAACCACCTGGAACGATTGAATGGGAATGATCCTGTGTTTGGCATAGGGTGACAGTACCCAGTGTAAAAATGCATAAAAGCCCGCAGGAATGCGGGCTTTTTTTTAGTCCAGCATTGGTCTGGCCACAAACGGGATTACTTCTTGCCTCATATCATAATCACCGGCACGATCTGAATTGATGCCAATGCTGTTATTCTCTTTTATCCTTAAGATGTTCGTTGAATCGGCTTTAAGGATTTTCATCACCGACTGATATTATCCATGAGATAGGTCGAGATAACCAGTAAGGATAACAGGGGGCCTTCGCGAGCGAAGCTTTCGCGCCTTATCCCCTCCCTATCGTCACAAAATCATTTTTTCAGAATATGCCGGAATGATATTCCTATCGAGCCGATGCCTATACCGCCCAGCAGGGAAAACTCGCTATTGCCTTCGGCTTTGTCCTAATCCCATCTTTCGGCGTTACCCCCACCTGAACAGGCTGTAATCTATTGAGCAAGTTAAAAAGGATCCCAGTTTGCTGCATCCATTTCGAACCTGACATCATGCTGCGCATGAAGGATAAGGCGTTAGAGATAATAACTGTAAATAATAAGGGCAATTCCGCCGATGACTGCCATGACAGACCATCCCGTCATCCCAACCCCTAGAAAGCTATGTTCTGTTTTAGACCAAATTTTTTTAAAGAGTCTTGCCATAAACAGATTTAAAACCGCACCGAATAGTAGCCCTATACCGTCGGCCATATAAGCGGCCTGATGCAAGGTCATGCTCTGCAAAAAAATCGGCCGAAGAAGAAATGTTGCACCCAGCATAGCAGCGATCAATAGGAAGGCAGAAACCATACCGAACCCTGACCAACGGACAATCATAAACATTTTAAAGTTCCTTACGAATTTAGCTGTAATAAGAGCGCGCATAGTCGCGTAAAATCTTTTTTCTTGCAAATATGCATCGAGTAATTTTTTGAAAGAAGAATCGTTTTTTTGGGTGGCTTCTCGATGGACTTTTTACTGAAGAGAGGATGTCTTCTGCCAAAAACAAGGAAAGCAAAGCGATTAAATTCTATGGCGGACTTCATATGAGTGTAGGCAGTCTTGGAGAGAAGAGAATTACCGCCTCGAATAGGATTGCAACAAGCGTCTATTGTGCCTGAGGTATCTCTTCTGACAGAGGCCATCCTTTTTTTAACCACATCGTCTAGTGAATTACTTTTTAAAAAGCATTTTGTCCTTGTCTAATATTTCTTGAAGGATCGGTGTCAGGCTTATTTTCTATAGAAGGCCTCCTCAATGGCTCATACCAATATCGTCATGGTTCTTGGAATCTTGGTTGACCATGCTTAATAACAATATTCCTGTCGACGTTTTAAAGTTATGAATGTCTTTATTAAAGCAAAAAGCCCGATCTTAGGATCGGGCTTTTTGGTGTTGTTTAGAATATTAGAGTGGCTCTCTATTAAGAGAGCCTGTGCTTGCTTTTAGAGGGCGCGCATGACGAGGCTGATTGAGGCAGCGAGATAAGGAATCATCGCGTCCATGGCCATATCGGAAAGCTGGATAAAAACACGACGGCCATCACGAGGATCAGCAATGCGGACGAAGATTTTTTCTTCGGTGAGCGATTTAATCCAGCGCAAGGCGGTAGTCGGTGGCACAGCAGAGGCGATGCACAAGCTGGAAACCGAGACCTGTCGCCCTTCAAGTTTGGCTGCGGTTAAATCGAGCAACATATCCCAAGCAGGATCAGCAAAAAGGTCTGCCGAGAAATATTGATCCCGCAGACGGCGTGAACGGATAATCGCCCGAACCACAGCCGCATTGATGCTGATTTTCTTCTGTTCTGGTTTGGCTTCTGTTGTCGTGATTTCATTCCGGTGCGCTTCACCCGTAAAAGAAGACGGCAGCGCGTAATTCAGCTTGGTGCTTTCTTCGCTGGACAAAGATTCCAGCATTTTTGCAATGCGGCTGACTTCTTCGCTGATCGTTTTTAGAGGTGGCCGTCTGGTATCGGAGACGACATCATGCAAAGTCAGAGCGGGCATTTGAACGGCCTTTTCCAAGGCGGGATGCCAGCTTTCTTCGCTGCTATCGACCAACAACTGTACATCGCTTTCGAAAAAGCGGTCATAGGCGTTATCGACAAGCGTCAAGGGGATGTTGATAACGACCCCGATGACGTCATAGGACAAACGGGATAAGACCGCATCCATTAAGGCGTCAGCCAGCTTGTCATCTTTGATCGATGTCATATCCAGCAAAATGGCATCCCCCGCCATGCCATTTCGCAGCATATCCACCGCGTCGCCAATCGGGAACACACGAGGCGTAAGCCCCATACGAATAACAGAATCCTCCAATTCTTGTTGTCGTGTTGTATCCGATGCGACTACTAAAATCTGAGAGGCCGTTTTATACAGAACGGAACCTGCACTCTTTTGCAAACTACCAAGATTGTCAAAAGAATGGCCGTTGATTACTGACCTTTCATGTCCCACCATCGAAATATACTCCCTGTTTAGACATGCTCTCGCTATTACTCGTGATGTCGATGTCTGTAGGCTATCTTCTCTATCAAAGCGGAGCATTCCTAGGTTAACCACCTCCATAACGGAGACATATTTTTGCCCATGTTCGCGCCTTATATGTGGAGCATACCCATGGGGGTGCTGTTTTTTTCCGAATAAAGACGGGAAAAAAAAATATTTTCGTTTAATACCTCTTAATTACGTAACAAATGCGCTTTTGTTGAATGAAGGGATATCAATTATGACTGAAAATAAGGCTATTTGGCAGCAGACTGTCGCACTTATCGAACCGTTCAACAAAAAAGAAGTTCCGTTGACCGAAGATACGAGCTTTGCCACCGGTCTTGAATGGGACAGCTTGACGGTTATGGATTTTGTAGCGGCTGTCGAAGATGAATTCGATATTTCGATTTCGATGAATTTGCAGGCTGAAATCGAAACTGTCGGTCAGCTTGTTGCTGTGATTGAAAAGCTGGTAAACGAAAAATAACCGATATTCCCGATAGATGGCCTGTTAATGCCGTCTGATAAACCGTTACGAACTGAAAGTATTGCAGGTGACTGATCTTTTTTCAAAATTTGACCCGCTGATTGCTATCCGCAAAGAAATGTTAAGTCATGGTGGGCGCGACCCTTTTTCTGTGGTGATGGAGAAGGTGTTATCACCGACAAAAGCCATCATTAAAGGCAAGCCGGTTACCCTGCTTGGCACCTATAATTATATGGGGATGACATTTGACCCCGACGTTATTGCCGCCGGTGAGAAAGCGTTAAAGGAATTCGGTGCAGGCACAACCGGATCGCGCGTTCTGAACGGGACTTATCAGGGGCATAAAGCCTGTGAAGACGCGTTGAAAGACTATTATGGCATGGAACATGCCATGGTATTTTCGACTGGATATCAGGCAAATTTGGGCATGATTTCGACTTTGGCTGGTAAAGGCGAATATGTCATTATTGATGCCGATAGCCATGCGTCGATTTATGATGGATGCCGACTCGGCAATGCCGAAATCATCCGTTTTCGTCACAACTCTCCCGAAGATCTCGATCGTCGCCTTGCCCGTTTGCCGAAAGAGGCGGGTAAGCTGGTCGTTTTGGAAGGCGTTTATTCAATGCTGGGCGATATTGCGCCTTTGGCAGAGATGGTCGCCATCGCCAAAAAGCATGATGCACTGATTCTCGATGATGAAGCGCATGGCATGGGATTCTTTGGTAAGAATGGCCGTGGCGTTTTTGAAGAATTGGGTCTGGAAGGTCAGATTGACTTTATTGTCGGCACCTTTTCAAAATCAGTCGGCACGGTCGGCGGCTTCTGTGTTTCCAATCATCCGCAATTCGAAATCTTGCGTTTGGTATGCCGTCCTTATGTCTTCACCGCATCTTTGCCGCCGAGTGTTATCGCTACCGCAGAAGCTTCCATCCGCAAGCTTCAAAAAGCGCACGACAAGCGGGAACATCTGTGGAAAAATTCTCGCCGTTTGCATGGCGGTCTGACAGAAATGGGATTCACGTTGGGAACCAAGACTGCCCAGTCGGCGATTATTGCTGTTATCCTACCCGATCAGGAACAGGCTGTTGCGATGTGGCAAGCGCTGCTTGAGCTGGGTCTTTATGTCAATTTGGCACGCCCACCAGCGACCCCTGCCGGTATGTTCTTGCTGCGTTGTTCGCTTTGTGCCGAGCATAGCGATGAAGAAGTGACCGAAATTTTGGCTATGTTCAAAAAAGCGGGTCAGATAACGGGCGTTTTAGCCGCCTAAATTGTATTTGATGTAAAAAAATCTTCCGGTCATTTTGCTTGGCCGGAAGATTTTTTATGGGGTTAATCTGTTCGGCCTTGGATTTCGACATTATCTGTCATTCGTGAAGATGAGAAATAGGCAAGAGAAGCCATTGAGGTCGTAAAAGAAGATAAGACAGAAAAAGACAGGCTGCTTTTTCTGCTTCATAGAGAGAAAATACCGGTTTTAATCGGCCATTGCATCCATCACTTCGCAATCCTGATGCAGGGTATTTTTGGGTTTAGCCAATAACGCGACATCCCCGACAACCAGAATAGCGGGGCCGTTAACCTTTTCATTCTGAATGGTGTTTTCAAGATTGATAAGGGAAGAACGAATGACCCGACTGTCTTTGCAAGTTCCCCGTTCGATAATCACCACGGGTATATGGCTGTCGACGCCTTCATGGATGAGGCATTGCGTGATGAATTGCGCTTTTTTGACGTCCATATAGACGACCAAAGTATGACCTGAACCCGCAAGCCCTTTCCAGTTGACCGAAGAAGCGGTGTCCTGTTCTGGTGTCGAGACAAAGCTGACCACGTCAGACAGGCCACGATGGGTCAAAGGTAACATCGCGTCAGCAGCACAGCCCAAAGCCGCAGAGACGCCCGGCACCACTTCGACGGGCATACCGGCAGCGCGAACCGCCTCGACCTCTTCCCCGCCCCGACCGAAGACAAATGGATCACCGCCTTTCAGGCGCACCACAATTGATCCCGTCCTGACATGGGCAATCACCAAGGCGTTGATTTCACCCTGTGTTAAAAGCTGGCGTTTGTTTTTTTGGCCGTTGCTTTCAGAACAGACAGCGATAGCCTGTGCCGTTTTAGGAATATAGGAGAGAATTTCAGCGTCGATTTCGGCATCATAGACCACGACATCAGCCTGTCGCAGGACATCCACCGCACGCAAGGTCAGCAGTTCTGGATTACCGGGACCGGCACCCACAAGAATAACCCGTCCACGGGCTTCAGGATCGAGCAAACTAGTCATAATAATATCTTTTGTCCGTTTTCGCGACCTTAGGGCAAATCATCTTTGCTTTCCTTGCACTTAGGGAAACTTTAGTCCTTGGGACAGGCAAGGTGAATGATGGGGAGGCAGGTCGGGAAAAACAATCATCCTTCCTAAATTTATTCGCGTTGTTTGCTCCGGAATAAATCCAAAGTATTATAATTGTCTGACTTTTTTGTTTGCGATAGCCTGAACAAAAGCTTTTCGCATTATTCTTTTCAAAGGTAAGACAAGCAATAGAAAAGCCAAAGCTTTTATGAAATGATGAGGGATAGGGGAGTTAAAACAATATGACACAGATTATCACCTCAACCGAACCTGCGACGGGTCAGTTATTATGGCAAGGATCGGTGGGCGACGTTGATCAAGCTGTCAACAAAGCACGCGCAGCCTTAACGCCATGGGCAAAGACCCCATTAGAAAAGCGTATTGCAATATTGGAACGTTTTGCCGGACTTGTTCGGGAAAAGGCTGATTTGTTCGGAGAGGTTATTGCCAAAGAAACCGGTAAGCCTTTTTGGGAAGCCCGCACCGAAGCCCAGATTGTTGCCAATAAAGTCGATATATCGGTTCTGGCCTATAAAGATCGCACCTATCAGACGGCTTTGCCGGATATCGCCCCAGACGTAAAAAGCGGCATTAGCTATAAACCGCATGGGGTTTTGGCGGTTTTAGGCCCCTTCAATTTTCCGGCGCATCTGCCCAATGGTCATATTGTTCCGGCCTTGATTGCCGGTAATGTTATCATCTTTAAGCCTTCTGAAAAAACGCCCGCTTCCGGTGAATTTTTGGTAAAATGCTATCATGAAGCCGGTGTGCCAGAAGATGCAGTACAGCTGGTTATCGGTGGACGGCCTGAAGGGGAAGCTTTGAGCCGCCATAGCGGAATTGATGGCCTGTTATTTACGGGATCATCACAAGGCGGCATTGCGCTTAGCCGGATTTTTGCGGAAACACCCGGGCGGATTTTGGCATTGGAAATGGGCGGTAACAATCCGCTAGTTATTTGGAACAGCCAAGATATTGAATCAGCCGCCGCGATTGCAGTCCAATCAGCTTATTTATCCGCAGGTCAGCGCTGCACCTGTGCGCGTCGTTTAATTATTCAGGACGGGCAGCATCAGCCTTTATTACAGGCGATTGATCGCTTGGCCGACCAGTTGATTATTGACCAACCCTTTGCTGATCCTCAGCCTTTCATGGGTTGTGTCATTGATAATGATTCCGCTGATTATATCGAAAAATCTTTCAAGGCACTGGTCGAAAAAGGCGCAAAAGTTTTGCGGCCTTTGCAGCGTCCAGATCGTGAAAAGCCTTTCTTGACCCCTGCTCTTCTGGATATGACGGATTGCGCCGATAAGGTGGATGACGAAATTTTCGGCCCTGTTTTGAAGGTTATTCGGGTACCCGATTTTGAAGCCGCCATCAAAGAAGCGAACAACACCCGCTTTGGTTTGTCAGCTGCTTTGGTTGATGATTCCGAAGAAGATTTTGTCCGTTTTCGGGATGAAGTCCGTGCCGGTATCATTAACTGGAACCGCCCGACCAATGGCGCACCGTCAACGGCACCTTTTGGTGGCGTAGGTTTGTCAGGCAACCATAGACCCGGTGCCTATTTTGCCGCAGATTATTGCGCTTATCCGGTGACTTCCACTGAATCGATCACAGCGGATACCCGCATCACTGTCGGTTTGAAGAAGTAATTTTGAGAAAAAAGGCTGCCTATTTTCAATGAATAGGCAGCCTTTTTAAAAATAGGTTTAATTATGTGACCATGCCTGTCGGCCGCCGACCCAGCTTTCCAAGATTTTAGTCTGGCGCAAGGCGTTGTTATCAACGGTCAGAGGGTCGCGATCCAGAAAGAGAAAATCGGCATAATAACCCGGCATGAGCCGACCAATTTGCTTTTCAGCAAAAGCGGCATAGGCGGGTTGGATCATATAATAAGAAAAGACATTTTCTCGATTGAGCTTTTTATCTTTTTTATCGAGGCTGTCCTGACGATCGAGAATATCGGCGATCGTTTCAAAAGGTGAAGCCGATATACCCCCGAAAGTCACCTGAACCGAATGATCGAGAAGATCATCCCATGCTTCTATTTCAGGAAGGCGGTTTGCGCCGATGCGCTGTTCAATGACAGCTTTATCCGTGAAATAAGAGGCAGGCTGCATGGATACGACCAGATCATATTGAGAAAGTCGTTTAAGATCACCGTTGTCGATCAGGCTGGCATTTTCAATCCGCCAACGACGGTCGCCTTTATAGCTTTGCGATAATTCATCTATGGCATTTAAAAGCTGGTTGCTGGCAGCGTCACCGCTAGCCTGAACGGCAACTTGGAAACCATCCATCGCAGCGCGGCTCATCAAATTCCGTAATTTAGTATCGTTGAGAGTATCGCTGCCCTGTTGGCTGCTGTTGTCGGAATAGGCTTGTTTCAGCCATGCGTGACGAGAGACGATATTGCCATCAATCGTGAAGGTAACGCCGCTCATTGACAGATGACCATCATATAAAAGCGAAGTCGGGTATTTGCCCGCAATAGAGAGCAGCGGTTCAATGCCTTGGGCATAGGATTTTATTCTAAGGCGCAAGCGGCCGAGATCCCCCATGCGACGCATGACATTCCAGTCATCAACCGAGGTGCCCATATCGGTTGCAGATGTAATGCCCCGACTAAGCAATATCTTTTGAATAGTAAGAAAAGCAGCATCTCGTTCGATCGGTTGTAGTGGAGGAATGGCTTGTTTGAGGCGGTCGATCGCCTCCCCTGTGATAATGCCAATAGAGGCAGTTTTGTCAGGGTTTTGCGCGGGTTTTATCTGTGCTTTTTCGAGTGCGAGACTATTCGCTAATCCGATATAGCCATCTGAACGCAACAGCCAGACAGGGCGATCATTGACGATTTTATCAATATCGCTTGCCTGTGGCATGGTCGCGCTATGCCATCTTTGTTCATTCCAGCCACTGCCCAAAATCCAGCGTGCAGTGGGGTGATCGCTGGCAAATTGCTTGAGCTTTTCTTGTGCTTCGGCAAGGGAATGGGTGTCAGAAAGATCAAGCTGCAACGCATCTTCACCAGAAGCCATGATATGGCTGTGAGCGTCTACGAAACCCGGAATAAGGGTTTTATTTTGACCATTCAGATAAAAATCGGGTGAAGCAGGTCTTTTGTCATTTTTGTTAAGAAGTTTGGTTACCTTACCATCCCGCCCAATAAGCAAAGCATTAAAGCGGTAAGGATGACCTTTATTATCAAATGTGATGCCGTTAACCTGATCGATCAGACCGTCGGCATAAGCAGGTAAAGCTGTGAACGCGGTAAGGCCTGCTATGAATGCCAGCGTTTTTACTATTTTCAACGCAGATTTCTCCTGAATATGTCGGGTGAGCGGCTCTTTTTGACTAAGAGTATTCTTCTATTTTCCGCGCGATAAAAAGCCGTAAAAAGGAATAAAGTTTAGCTGTGGTATTTCGATGATAGCGCCCAGAAGTCTTTTATCCGATTAGATAAAATTTCCGATCAGCTTAGTCAGACAAGATTGTTTCGGTAAGCAGACAGCCTTCTGTTATGTGATAATCTACCCTATTTTTTTAAAAGTTAGGGGTATAGAGATAGAGCGATACTATCTGTTTTAGATTAAAAGTAATAACGCTGGAAAAACGTTATTGCCCAGACGCAGGATAAAGCATGGTAAGCTTGGATAATCCAGAGACCCTTCCCGTTTCACTTGATGATATCAAATGTGCGCATCAGCGTATTAAAAATGCTATTATTAGAACCCCTACCCTTTACAGCCGGACTTTGTCCGACCTGATTGGTGCGGGTGTCTGGCTAAAATTTGAAAATTTCCAGTTTACAGCCGCCTATAAAGAACGTGGTGCGTTAAATAAATTATTGTCGCTGGACAAGGTTGCCCGTGAAAGAGGGGTTATTGCCGCTTCTGCTGGTAATCATGCCCAAGGTTTGGCTTATCATGGTAATCGTCTGGATATTCCGGTGACGATCGTGATGCCTGTCCATACCCCGACCGTCAAAGTGGAACAGACCCGTGGGCATGGTGCCAAGATTGTTCTTTACGGCGAGCAGTTTGATGAATCCCTTGCTCATGCTTTAGAACTGGCTGAAAAAGATCAGCTGACCTTTGTGCATCCTTTCAATGATCCAGCAATTATTGCCGGTCAGGGCACGGTTGCCCTTGAAATGTTGGAAGATGCGCCAGCGATTGATACCTTGGTTGTTCCGGTTGGTGGCGGCGGCCTGATTTCAGGCTGTTCCGTTGTTGCCAAAAATTCGGATCGGCCTTTGGACGTTATCGGTGCGGAAGCCGAGCTTTATCCTTCGATGTATAATTATATCAAAGGAAAAGATCTGCCTTGCGGCGGTGATACGCTGGCAGAAGGTATTGCGGTGCAGACACCGGGTATCTTGACGCGGCGTTTTGTCGAAGCTTTGGTCGATGATATTTTGTTGGTCAGTGAAACTAATATTGAACATGCGTTGTCTTTGATTGTTCAGATTGAAAAAACGATTGTCGAAGGGGCTGGTGCGGCCGGTCTTGGTGCGTTGTTGTCTCATCCTGAGCGTTTCCAAGGTAGACAGGTCGGCATTATTTTTTCTGGTGGTAATATTGATACCCGCCTGTTAGCCAATGTGATGTTGCGTGATTTGGCGCGTTCTGGTCGTTTAGCTCGTTTACGGGTGAGAATGAAAGACCAAGCCGGACAGCTTTACAAAGTGGCACGGGTTTTCCACGATCAGCAGGCCAATATTGTCGAGATTTCTTATCAGCGAATCTTTACGACGTTACCGGCCAAAGGACTGTGCGCGGATATCGAATGTGAAACCAGAGATCAGACGCATTTGACGCATTTAATCAATGCTCTGCGTGAAGCGGGTTATGGTGTGACTTTGATTGAACCAGCCTAAGTCACGGGCTGCTTTTGGAACAAGGATAAGATTTATGGGTAAAATGCTTCTTTTGGGCAGTGCCGCATCTTTCGTTGCTCATCGTGTCGCGAAAAAGCAGCGGCGCGGTTTGGCTTCGGCGATTGTATCAACGACATTAGTGCCAGGGCTGGCCGCAGCTGGAGGCATCATGTTGGGTGCAGCATCAGCCGGTGTTGTGGCGCAGCTGAAAAAAGGAGCGGAAACCCGCCCAATTACCAGCCGTTTGGCTCGGTTAAGAAATCTTAGAAAACCGTCCTAAAAGACTACAATAAATTTGATGAAAAAGGCGCTGTTTCGATGGCGTCTTTTTTTGTGCATTTCGTTCGATTTGAAGAATTATGCGTAGCCTTAGGACGCTGTGCTTGCGGTTTTTAAAGAGCCACATTGTTAGACGCGTTTTTTAGAATTTTAATTTGGGATAGGAAAAGTCAGTTTTTCTTTGAAGCGTAATAATCGCGAACATGGCGATTTTGTTCTTCCAAGCTATTGGAAAAAATATGGCCACCCTTGCCATTAGCAACAAAATAGAGCGCTTCAGTTTTTGCCGGATGTAAAACCGCCTCAATAGATTGACGACCCGGATTGGTAATTGCCCCCTTTGGAAGGCCAAGCATTTGATAGGTGTTATAGTCGTTTTGCGCCTGTAATTCCGAACGAAGAATAGGATGTCCCAAAGGATAGCCATGCGTAATCGGATAAATAATCGTGGGATCAGCCTGTAACCGCATATTTTTGGCAAGGCGGTTATAATAGACGCCGGCCACGATAGGTCGTTCTTCGGGAAGAGCGGTTTCTTTTTCCACGATAGAAGCAAGAATAATCGCTTCTTCGGGAGTTTTGACCTGTGCTTGAGGTGATTTATCAGCCCATAATTTATGGAGCATTTTTTGCATTGCCGATTGCATACGGGCAATGACAAGAGAACGTTTTTCACCGGGGGTAAAAGAATAGCCGTCTGGTAACAGACTGCCTTCATCAGGAACGGTGATATCACCTGTTAAAAGTGGTTCAGCCATCAGACGATCATGCACTTCGAGAGAAGGCATGCCTTCCGGCACCACGAAGATATGCCGGACATTGGGGCCATGGGAAAGAAGGGTAATAACCTGATTAAGGGAGCTTGATGCCCCGATACGGTAATCGCCTGCCCTGAGCATAAAAGAGGGTTTGCTGTGTAACAGCCACAAGAAAACATTTTCGGAACGAATAACGTCCGCCTCTTTTAAGAGATGGGCTGTCCGGCCAAAAGAGCTGCCTTCCGGGATAGTGACAACCAATTCTTTGTTATTGGGGGTCACCATTGCCCGATGAAAAGCAATGCCGCCCAAGAAAACCAGCGCAAGCACCAGAAAAAGGAGCAGGCGGCCAAGCCAGCGGCTTGGCGGTTTTTGCCCGCTCATTCTGTCTTGCCGGTTAAAAAGGCGGCACATAATAGCTTAGTCGACAGCTTTGAAGATCAAGCTGGCATTCGTTCCACCGAAACCGAAGCTGTTATTCAGCACGGCTTTGATAGAGCGTTTTTTCGGAACATTCGGCACCAGATCAAAGCCAGCCAGTCCATCGCTCGGATTTTCGAGGTTGATGGTCGGAGGCGCAATCTGATCCCGCATGGCCAACAGACAGAAGATCGTTTCAACAGCACCGGCACCACCCAATAAATGGCCGATGGCGGATTTTGTCGAGCTCATTGACATATTTTGAATGTCATCACCAAATAACCGACGAACGGCATTGGCTTCGATTTCGTCACCCATAGGGGTCGAAGTACCGTGAGCATTGACATAATCAATATCAGCGGTGCTGAGTTTGGCCTGTTCGAGTGCCATTTTCATGGAACGATAAGCGCCATCACCATCCGGCTGAGGTGCCGTCACGTGATAGGCATCGCCGGTCATACCGTAACCGATGATTTCACCGTAAATTTTGGCTCCGCGTGCCTTGGCATGTTCATATTCTTCGAGAATAATAATACCGGCACCATCACCCATAACAAAGCCGTCACGGCCTTTGTCATATGGGCGGGATGCTTTTTCAGGCGTATCGTTATGTCCGGTGGACAGGGCATGTGCCTGAGAAAATCCAGCAATGCCCAAGGGGCAAATAGCGGATTCCGAACCACCGGCGACCATGACATCCGCATACCCCATGCGAATCATCCAACTGGCATCACCAATAGAATGGCAGCCGGAAGAACAAGCCGTCACAACAGCGTGGTTGGGGCCTTTCAGACCGTAGCGGATAGAAACCTGTCCGGCGGTCAGATTGATAAGGCTGGCATGGACGAAATGGGGCGAAACGCGGCGAGGCCCTTTTTCATGGCAGATGATGGCTTCTCGTTCGATGCGGGGTAACCCACCGATACCAGCACCGATAGAAAGGCCGGTTCTCAGCTTTTCTTCTTCGCTCATATCCATGAGGCCAGCATCTTCCAAGGCCTGTCCAGCAGCATCAATGCCATAAACAATAAAAGGCTCAACCTGTCTTACAGTCTTGCTGTCAACGCGTTTGGACGGGTCGAAACCGTATTCATGGTCAGCCGGTTTGACTTCACAGGCAACGGTACAGGCAAAACCTTCCGGATCGAAACGCGTGATACGGCCAGCGCCTGACTTTGAAGCCAGAATATTGGACCATGTTGTCTCGACATCGCCACCAAGCGAAGTCACCATTCCCAAGCCGGTAGCGACTACACGACGCATGTTACTTTTCTCCCCTTGACAGAATGCCTTCAGCATTATGCCGCATGACACCCCTCCTTCGATTTCTTAAGACAAGACGTGAATATAGACTATTTTATTCTTAATTGAAGGTAGAGGCAAAAGATAATAGAATATAACAGAGATAAAAACAGGATCGGGGATTCTGTTTTCGCCGATCCTGTTTTTAGTTCAATTAGGCTTTGTGCTCGTCAATGTAGCTGACAGCGTCTTTGACCGTACCGATTTTTTCTACGGCATCATCAGGAATTTCGACACCGAATTCTTCTTCAAAGGCCATAACCAGCTCAATGATGTCGAGGCTGTCGGCACCGAGATCGTCGAGGAAGCTTGCATTTTCGACGACTTTGTCGGGTTCAACACCCAGATGTTCGACAACAATCTTTTTGATACGCTCTGCAGTATCGCTCATTTTTTAACCTTTCACTTCACTAAGAACCGGAGTCTTGCATTTTCCTGAAAATTAAGACAATCCGAAAAAAATCTAAACACAAGCAAAACCGTCTGCTGTTTCTTTTGTCCTTGCTAGAGGGACGAAAAAAATGAAGGCGGGCTTATTATATAAATAACATTCATGCCCCTAGCGGGGCATAGGCGCGCTTGGCAAGAGGGGAGATCGCCTTTATACTGTTTTTGAAAATCATGAAGGGCTATATTAGGCTTTCTCTATTCAGACAAGATGTCATAGATAACGAATATTTTTGTCTAAACGCCAGCACCAGAATGATATTAAAAAACATGTACCAATAGTGTTATTTTTTTTCTATTGATTTTCTCTCTCGCCAAAAGCTAAAAATTAAATATAAATGCTATAACCGATTAGCACATAAAATGAAAATAACGGGATAATTCTTGGAATCTAGCTTTTACAACTGCATCATCCAGATTTTTCTTAAAAGTTTTGCTCTTTTTTGTCAAAATATCCCCTTTGAAACCGAAAAGATGATGCGGAAGGATAATTTATTGTGACTTCCCGCTCTACTGATGACAGCGTTTACCATGCTGCAAAAAACACGGAAACTGCCTCTGGCTCCTCTAAACGGGTGCCGATGGTAACAATCCGTGATGTGGCCGCCATGTCGGGGGCTTCAATCAAAACAGTATCCCGCGTTTTGAATAATGAACCCAATGTCAGGCCGGAAATGCGTGAACGGGTTTTGCAGGCAGCGCATAAGCTTAATTATCATCCGAATATGGCAGCAAGGAGTCTGGCCGGTCGTCAGTCTTATATGATCGGTCTGTTTTATGAAAATCCTAGCCCGAATTATGTCGTTAACATCCAGACAGGGGCATTGGATCGATTGCGTGGCGAGCCATATCGTCTGTTGATGTTTCCGGTTGAGAATTTCAAAGAATTTCACGGCAATATGATTGCCATTATCCGAAGTTCCGGTTTGGCGGGCGTTATTTTAACGCAGCCATTGTCCAATGATCCGGAAATTATGGAAGAAATGGATCAAAGCGGTGTGCCTTATGTCCGCGTGGCAGGCACAGAACCGCGTGCAGGTTCCCCTTGTGTGACGATCAAAGATATGATCGCAGCAAGAGAAATGACCCGTTACCTGATCGGTTTAGGGCATCAAGATATCGCCTTTATTCGTGGTAATCCAGTGCATCCGGCCAGTAATGCCCGTTTCGAGGGATATTGCTATGCGTTAAAAAGCGCGGGTATTCCGTTCAATCCCGATCTAGTTGTTGCCGGTGATTTCCGTTTCAGCAGTGGTTTGGAAGCGGCACGGAAGATTTTTGCCTTGAACCCACGGCCAACGGCTGTCTTTTCATCGAATGATGATATGGCCGCAGGTATTGTTCAGGCCGCCCACGAACATGGGATTTCTATTCCGCGCGAATTATCGGTTGTCGGATTTGATGACAGCCAGCTGGCTTCTATTGTCTGGCCTCGGATCACGACCATGCGCCAGCCGATATCGGCCATGGCCTATACCGCGACCGATATTATCCTCAACCTGCTGGAAAATGGCTGGAATACCGAAGAAATCAAAAACGTGGAATTAGACCACGCTTTGATTATCCGTGATTCTGCGGGCCCGCCTCTTACGTCCGGTCTTGCAGACAAGAAAGAAGCCTAAGCCTAGGCTTCTCCTTTAGCTTGCAGCCCCTTTCCTGCCCGTTTTTTTGAAACAACGGTAGATCAGTGAAAGCACAAGCAAGATACCCAAGCCGCCCATCAGCACCAGCATAGAAATATAGCGGATGAGGAAGGGTTTGGCGCCGCCTTGTCGGATTGTTTGCACATCGGATGCCTGTAGATGGGCATCACCCCGTCCAAAGCGTCCGGTGACATAATTTGCAAGGCTGGCGATTTCCTTATCAGACAAGCGTTGAACCAGCGATTGGTCGCCAAAAGACGGCATGAAGACTTCATGACCGTCTATTTTGCGTTGCACACCCGTGAGAATGGTCATCACCAGATTATTGGCCTGTGCCGATCCGATAACGCTGTTGTTGTATAGAGACGGAATATGCTGATCGGGGCTGCCATTGCCGTTGCCGCCGTGACAACTGGCGCAGTTGTTATCATATAGCGCCGCACCATCCATTACGACAGGGCGATCAACCCGTATTGTCTCGCCAGTTCTGAGATCCGTGTTTTCAACAGGAGCGCTATATTGATCGCGCGGGCGCTGATCTTGGGCATCATTGATCGCAGGCACCTGTTTAATATAGCTGGCCAAATCATGCAGATCGCGATCGGTTAAATGGCTAAGGCTGTTGCTGACAGCTTCGGCCATGCCGCCGCCTGCCCTTGCCTTGCCAGCGACTTCACCTGTTTTGAAATAGGTAACCAGATCGTCTTCGCTCCAACTGCCGATGCCGCTGTTGACGCTGGAAGTGACATTGGGCGCATACCAACCGCCAAGAGGACTGCCGCCAAGATAGGCGGATTTCTTTTCAGCCATGAACAAATTGCGCGGGGAATGACAGGTGCTGCAATGTTCGAGCGTATCCGCTAGATAGCGGCCACGCTCGAAAGAAGACAAATGATCGAAATCGGTTTTTTGTGCATCATGAGGTAAGAAGAGAAGATTCCACCCCATCATCAAAGCACGAATGTTAAACGGAAAAGACAGCTTCGTAGGCTGATTTTTCTGTGAAACAGGCGCAACCGATTTCATGAAATAGAGATAGAGCGCGTGAATATCCGCGCTGTTGAGACCCGCATAAGCGGTATAGGGCATCGCCGGATAGAGATGACCGCCGTCTTTTCGGATACCGCGTTGCAGCGCGCGAGTGAAATCGGCTTCGCTGTAATGGCCAATACCGGTTTCGGAATCCGGTGTGATATTGGTCGATACGATATTACCCATAGGCGAAGTTATGGCGAGACCACCGGCAAAAGGCTTGCCATTGGGGGCGGTATGACAGGCGACGCAATCGGCAGCTTTCGCGAGATATTCGCCTTTTTGAACCAGAGCATCGTCGCCATTGGGTGCAGCCGCCCATGAAGCCGTTGAAATCGCCAGAGCAAGGCCGGTCGTCATTGCGAGAAAAGGCCGCAGTCGGGAGAAGCAAGAGAAACCTTTAGCCATGATATATCTCTTTTTTAAGGGTATCGGCGACCCGTAACGCCAAGGCTGCTACGGTTAGGGTGATATTGCCTGTCCCCATAGAAGCGAATACGCCCGAACTGGCGATAAACAGATTTTCATGGTCATGCGTCCGGTTATGTCCGTCAACAACGGAATCCTTTGGATCATGTCCCATGATGGTGCTGCCCGCTGGATGATCTTGCGGGAAATAGCCCGGTGTCCAGCGTGGATCGGAGCCTTTCATCAGCCCCATAATTTCTTTGAATAACTGGCGGGAATTATCGCAGCTTCTGACCGTATATTCTGGCAGTTTATAGTAGACTTCGGGATGCGGGATACCCAACACGTCTTTATGGGTTTTGCTGAGGGTTAGGCGGTTATTGGGATCCGGCATACCTTCGTTATGGCTGAAGAGCCGCACCAGATGCGATGCACCGTAGCGGATTTCATCTTCAAGGTCTTTGCCGACATAACCTTTATCAATGGCGAGCGCGGTTGCCAGATCAATCTGGTTATCATCCACCATATGAACTAGGTAGGCTCCGCGTTCATTCCGCCAAGAACCATCCCGAAAATTGTCGATGACATTGGTTTCCAAGGGGCCTCGGCCACACCAAAGCGAATCCAGACCACTCATAAAAGTGACCTGCACCCCTGTGTGATCCATCATATTTCGGCCGACCTGATCCGAGCTATTGGCGACACCGGCAGGATTTTTATCATCTGCAGAAAGAAGCAGCAATTTAGCCGATTCAATACAATGTGCGGCGATGACAAAAATGCGGCCGGTGACCCGATGGCTATTTTTATCGGGGTCGTAATAATGAACCGCAGACACCTTTTTATTGGAGGCATCAGTTTCGATTTTATAAACCACGGCATTATCAATGAAGCGTGCGCCTGCGGCTTCGGCATGCATGACCGTATGGATACCATTATACATGGCACCAATCGGACAAAGCGGCATGCAGTTATTGTTGCCTTCACAAGTCGGGCGATTGTCGTAGCGGCGAGTATTTCGTGCCTGTGGTTCATGGACAACGCGGTAAGGCGTGTGTGTATCAATCAGCTTTTTAAATTGTTCCGAGGCATAGGATAGCGGCAATGCATCCATCGGATAAGGTTGGCGACGGGGCGAGCCTAGATCTTCTATTTTGGGATCGGGGCCGCAAACCCCCATCATGCTTTCGGCCTGATAATAAAAAGGCTCAAGATCGTCATATTTCAAAGCCCAGTCGCGCCCTACCCCATAGCGGGACTGTAATTCAAAATCAGAAGGCAGATAACGCCATGCACAAGCCGACCAATGCCAAGTCGTGCCGCCTAGAATTCGGAGGTAGCTTTGCTGATAGGCTTGCGCGTCAGGCCCTGTCGTATGCAAATAGGCATTTGGTGTGCTTTGATCGGGCGGATGCATTGACCAAGGGGAAGGCGGATAAGGTTCGTCATATTTGTTTTTATTGACCGTATTTCGGCAGTTATCGAGAATATGTTGCCTGTCAACGCGGGGACCCGCTTCGAGCACGATGACAGAAGCGCCGGTGCTTGCCAATTCTTTGGCGATACTGCTGCCTGCAACGCCGGAACCGACGATGACAATATCGGCAGAAAGATCATTTGAAGATGCCATTTTATATTACCTTCTGCTTTTATTTTCCTAGGCTTTCGGGGACATCGGGTTTCATTACCGGTTGCCCTTTGGGAAGCGGCACTTCGGGAGGGCGACTTGTCCAATAGAACAGATCGCCATTGGCATAGGTTTTTGGATAAAGAATATTGCGGGTCAGAGAAAACATCATAGCCGATCGGTAAACGACGACCTTTTCATCAACGATGCCCCGATACCATCCATGCAAAATATCCCGTATTAGAGGGGGTAAATCAGGATTTTGTTTGACAGCCGTTGTGACGAAATGATTGGCATTTTCCCATGGTTGGCTGTTAAAAATGCTGGAAAGCTGTCCGAATTTAGCCTGACGTTTTGGGGTTTTTCCGATTAGCCTGCAAAAAAGCGCTTTGCCGAGCACCGGATCGAGTGTTTTCCGATCAGTTAGGCAGAGAGAAATTTTCATGAAATCAAGGCTATCTGCCCCCGCAGTCGGGGATGAGGCATCAGACGAGATATCGGCGGTAACAGAAATAGCAACAGCAGATAAACCGGTCGCCAGAATGTGACGGCGACGCCAAGGGAATGAGAAAAATGCAGAAAAGGGTCTGTCTTTCTCACGAGAATAACCAACCATAGATAATACCCTGCGTCTGATTGCTTTGAATATCGCGAATCCCGACATCAAAATCTATTTATTATATTTAGCCTTTTAACGCTTATTTTTTAAAATATTTCCTTTTATTTACATTCAAGCGCTGTTTTTATTTGTTATTTTACGTGTTGCGCCTTCTGTATGGCGAGTAAGAACGAAAGCCCAGAGGATAAAGCCCCATAATAGAGGGGTTTTGGTGTCATGTTGCGATGATCTGAAATGAACCGATTTTTTTGTAAATTTTATGCAGCGATTAGCGTTTATATAGAATAGACCGTCCCTATATTACGGCTTCATTTGATGGGGCATGCCTGTTTGGATGGGCAGGCATTTCTGCTTTTAAATATGTTGTCGAATAGATAAAAATTTTAAAATACTAATAAAATAGTACAATATTTAATAATAAAAAAATAAAAATATTTTGAGGGTTTGCCATGAAAAACGCGAGAATCGGGACGGCAGCGATATTTTTTCTTCTCGGTATTGCTATTTCAACATGGGGGGCATTGATCCCTTTTGTTAAAGTACACACCGCCATTTCGGATGGGCAGCTTGGCTATCTGCTTTTATGCTTAGGATTAGGGGCGATTTTTTCGTTACCTTTGGCGGGCAGCATGGCCAATCGGTTTGGCTGTCGTGCCGTGATTACAACGGGTGTTGTAATTACCGCCACGGCTATTCCCTTTCTGGCGACATTGACCTCCCCTATCCTGTTGGGTGGTAGTTTGTTGATTGTCGGTGCCGCGGTGGGTGCCATTGATGCCGCGATGAATATTCAATCGATTATTGTCGAGAAGAGAGCGCAGCGGCCTCTTCTATCAGGATTCCATGCTTTATATAGTATCGGTGGTGCGGTTGGTGCCGGAGGCTTGGCGCTGGTTTTCTCTAGATCATTTTCCCCGTTATCGGCAGGGATAATGGCATCGACCGTTCTTTTGGGTTTGCTATTGGCATTTTGGAAAGCGTTATTGCCGGACAAAGGTGATGGAAATAATGCCGCAACCATTGCGATACCCAAAGGCATGGTTTGGCTTTTGAGCGTGATTTGCTGCATTGCCTTTTTAGCAGAAGGTGCTGTGCTGGATTGGGGTGGTGTATTTCTGACCACGATTAGAAAATTGCCAGTTGAACAGGCCGGTTGGGGATATGCCGGATATGCCACGATGATGACCGGCGGACGATTGTTTGGTAACAGCATTATTGCCAAATTAGGGCATGTGAAAACAGTATTGCTAGGCAGTCTTTTGGCGATGACCGGATATCTGGTTGTGATTTTTGTGCCTTACACCGCCGCAACCTTTATTGGCTATGCGCTGATCGGCTTGGGATGTGCGGATATTGTTCCGGTTGTCTATAGCGTGGCCGGACGGCAAAATGTCATGCCGAGCCATTTGGCTATATCTGCCGTGACTACCATTGGATATACCGGCGTTTTGGCGGGCCCGATCTTGGTCGGGTTTATCGCCAATGCCGTTGGTTTAAAGATATCGTTTTTTATGATTGCCGCTTTATTGGCGGGCGTGGCCGTCTTTGCCAAAAGAATAAAGGTCTGATTAGATTTTATCCACGGGGTGAGGCATCGTCGTTTTGCACGACATAGAGAAGTAAGCCTCACCCGCAAGGCTAGGAAATTAACGACCCGCTTTTAAAAAGCGTTATCGTTATTTTTCAGTAGGTTATGAGCGCGCTTTAAAAAAGTTGATGACAGCGAGTAAAATAATCGCACCCACCAAAGAGACAGCAAAGCTACCTACGCTGAGACCGACATCGCCGATATCGCCACGGTTAAAGATGAAACCGCCCAAAGAAGCGCCGACCACACCGATAATAATATTAAGAAAAACACCGTTACCGCTGCCGCGCATAATAAGTCCGGCAAGCCATCCAATAATACCACCAACAATAAGCCAAGAAATGAGACCCATCACCAAACTCCTCTAATATAAAAATTGTCAATATTTATTGAATAAACGCGCAATCTTTAACATCTGTTCCCTGATGTGAAATTTTTTCAAAAAATCGTAAAATGAAAAATGTTTAGGATAAAAGATTCTCTACAAAAAAAGAAAGCGGCCTTTAGTAAGACCGCTTTCTTCTGTTTAAAGATTTGAAGATAAATTAGGGCTGGTAGCTACGACGGATGAAGGATGCCGCATCGTCATGCAATGACTTCAGCGATTCTTCATTCACGTAGACCATGTGGCCTGATTTATAATAGTGATATTCAATATTCTGGTTGAGGCTACTTCTGATCGGCAGATGATGCATTTCATACCAGCCCTGATAATAAGGCGTGGCCAAATCGAAATAACCACCAGCAACCATGACTTTCAATTTAGGATTGGTGGTCATGGCAGAAGCGAGATCAGGCATCATATTGGCGACCCAAGGCACAACCCCACCAATCGGTGAATGATGTTTGAAGTCCCAACCGCCTGGGAAGTTCACCATGGATTTATATTCACGACCCTGACCAAAATGAAGCTGGTTCAAAGTATAGTCGTTAAAGGCCGAGACATAAGCCGAAGACAAAGCCGAGCTTTGCGGATCATAGCCTGCTTCTTTTTCCATAGGATCGAAGGTTGGGCCTGAAAAACGCGTATCCAGACGACCCGTGGTGATATCGCTACCCTGCAAAGTCTGGGTGAACTGGCCACCATTGATACGGAGATCGGATTTCAGCACATAGTCAACCGGAATGCCGGTATATTGGCTATATTTCTGGGCAATCGCCTGTCTTCTGGCAGGATCCAGAGCGGAGCCTTGCTGTAACGCCATCGCATATTCTGTGGTGGCGAAATATTCGACTTCCCGCAGGAATTTTTCGAGATCGGCAGGTTTCTGACCTGACAAGCGGTTATGATACCAAGCGGTAGCCGCATAAGTCGGCAGGTTAGTAATATAGGCCTGATCGGCACCCGGATTGGTGTTCGGATAATCGGAATCAAGCGTGAAGTTCAAAATCTGGGACAGCAGGATGACGCCATTGAAATCAATGGAGTTATCATTTTCCAGCATATTGGAAAGCACCGCAGAACGTGGCGTACCATAGCTTTCACCGAACAGATATTTCGGGCTGTTCCAGCGATTGAATTTTCCAAGGAAGCTTTTGATGAATTCACAGAAAGCATAGGCATCCTGATCGACACCAAAGAAAGCTTTGCCTTTGTCTTTACCAGCGACGCGTCCGTAGCCAGTAGCCGGGGCGTCAATAAAGACCACATCCGCAACATCCATCAGGCTGTAGTCGTTATTGACCAGACGGTAAGGCGCTCCTTCGGAATGTTCATGATCGGGAACGACAATCCGCTTGGGTCCGAAAGAACCCATATGCAGCCACACTGAGGCTGAACCGGGGCCGCCGTTATAGAAAAAGACGACTGGTCGTTGCGTCGATGGCACGTCTTTTTTGAAATAGGCCGTATAGGACATGGTTGCGCGAGGCTGCGTTTTATCTTTGTCCTCGACAGTTTCGTCCCAACCTTTTGGATGAACGAGCAAGGTACCCGTGACCGCCTGATAGCGGATGGTCTGACCTTTGACGGTAACGCTGCCTTCGCTGGTGGCTTCTGCCGGTTTCAGCGCGTCTTCATTGGCGGCTGGCGTTGCGGGTGCCTGCGTTGCGGCGGCTTTATCTTTTGTTTTATTATCCGCTTTTTCTGCGGAAACCATGCTGGCCATGCCTAACGTGGACATGGCAGTCATGCCGAGCAGTATCGACCGAACTAGATGCATTAAACGCCCCCCTTTGATACAACTTTAAATATTTAAATTTGAGAAAGCGGCGGATTTTCAAAAAATTGCATAGACATAAAAGAATATAACCGCCCCACCCCTCTGAACAGCAGAGAAACATAATGTTGTCTTATTGAACAGTCAAGAAAACTTCATTTTACAATTTTTAATATATATTTGAAAAATACTTCAAATGATACAAAATATCATAATAATAAATATTTTTAATCTGGATATTTTTAGGATTTTACAATTAAATACTTATAGTTAAGCGAGGTAATCAGATAATGATCGAAGTAAGATTGTAAGTAACCTTTAAAAAAGAACTTATTTTTTATTAAAAATCATTTCTTTATAAGTTATTATAATCTTTACCGATGTTACAGGTTCTATGATTACGTTTTTGTAATCTTTAATGTCAAATGACATTTTTATGTCAAAAGTTTTCTGAAGCAAAAAATAAAAAGAAGGTTGATCGAGGAGCCTTGCGTTCAGATGCAAAAAAGGAAGGGCGATTTGGACAATCTGTTTTGTGGTTTTTCCGCATAATTGCTTAGAAACATGCAGAGATGTATGAAGGAACATTCCTGATAATTGGGGACAAATAGGCGCTTTTTCAAAAGATAATGATCGCCGCTTGCTGTTATTTTTAAATTATGGCTTCATAAAGTGAGGTGGCCTGTTTATGGGAACAGGCGTTTTCATTACTCTTTTCGCCTTTTTCCTGAGGCTCCATACAAGGCAACGATATGTCCACTGAAACGGTCGATCCCCGCTATATTGATCTTGATAGCTGGCCTAGCGAATATGCGGTTGACGCTATGCTGGAAGGCCAGATGGCGGCGGTCGCAGCAGCGGCAAGTCAATCATCGCAAATTGCGGCGGCCAGCATTGCCGCAGCCGATCGGTTGTTAGAGGGCAGAAGGCTCGTTTATGTCGGGGCTGGCACCTCTGGTCGGATCGCGGTTCAGGACGGTGTCGAATTAACGCCGACCTATAATTGGCCTGCCGAAAGACTAGCTTTTATGATGGCGGGCGGGATGACGGCTTTGGCCGCCAGTGTCGAAGGCGCAGAAGATGATGTTGAACGTGCCATTCAAGAAGTTGCCGAGTTAGAAATTGGTCATCAGGATGTTGTTATTGGTGTCGCCGCCAGTGGTAGAACGCCCTATACCATAGCCGCCATCAACGCCGCGAGAAAAGCCGGTGCGTTAACAATCAGCATCGCCAACAATGCCGGTAGTGCTTTGTTGGAAGCAGCGGAGCATCCGATATTGGCTGCAACCGGAAGTGAAACGGTTGCGGGATCCACTCGAATGAAAGCCGGTACCGCGCAAAAGGTCGTTTTGAACACGCTTTCTACCGCGATTATGCTGCGTCTGGGGCTGGTTTGCCGTGGGTTAATGGTCAATATGCGGGTTTCCAATGTGAAATTGCATCAGCGCGCTATTTCAATGGTTGGGCGATTAGCCAAAGTTGATCACGCAAAAGCCGAAGAAGCGCTGTTGGTGGCCGATAATGATATTCGAAAAGCCGTTCTGATCGCGATGAATCAGAGCAAGGATAAAGCCGAAAAATGGCTGTCCATTTATAAAGGGAATTTGCGCCAAGCAATGGATGCTTTGGCGTTGTCTTCTGAAAATCAAGAGGTGTTATGAACAGCCGTTATGCAGTCAAGGAAAGCTTCCTGACCTTGCAGGGAGAAGGTATCCAAGCGGGAAGACGGGCTGTTTTTATCCGCTTTGCGGGCTGTAATTTATGGAATGGCCGAGAAGCTGACCGTGAGCAAGCGGTATGCCGTTTTTGTGATACCGATTTTGTCGGCATAGAAGGCGAAAATGGTGGTCGTTTTAGCGCCAGAGAATTGGCAGATCAGGCCTATCAATTATGGTTAGGTGGCTTGGAAAAACGCTATCAGGATATACCGCCTTTTGCCGTTTTGACCGGAGGCGAGCCTTTATTGCAGGTCGATAATGCACTGCTTGAGGCGTTGAAGATGCATGGATTTGAAATTGCGATCGAAACCAATGGAACGCAACCTGTCCCAGAGGGTGTTGATTGGGTGTGCATGAGCCCAAAAGCCGGAGGCGAGATTGTCCTTGAAAAAGGAAATGAAATAAAGCTGGTTTGGCCACAAATCGGTATTGATATCGAAGGCTTAGAACAGCTTGATTTCGATCATTATTTAATTCAGCCGATGGATAGTGACCAAAGCGAGGCGCATCTACAAGAGGCGATTGCCTTTGTTATGAAGCGCCCGTTATGGCGGTTATCGGTACAAACCCATAAATTGATCGGGGTAAAATGATAATGGCATGTCGCCCCGTTAAACGGGGCGATGCCCTTTATTATAAGTTATTTTTGCGAAGGCTTTTATAAAGCGTGGCTTGAACAACTAGCTGAATGGTGGTGATGACGGTTGTCAGTAGAGCAACTACAATGCTGGCCACCAGTTTTAAGGATGGCGACAGAGCCGCGACACCCAGCCATTTCGACAAGGCATAATCGCCGATTAAAAACGGCAATAAGATCAGCAATAAAATCCAGAAACGACCGCGCGTTAAGGCAAAGCTGTGTTTTACGGCCTGAAAAGCGGAATATTTGTCAGCCATCAGCGTATACCAGAAGAACAATTTCACGTGCAGTGCCAAAAGCAGCATTAATCCCAAGCCAGCAGCGCTTAAAATCATAGAGGTCGAAATAGGGAAATGATGCATCGTATAGATTTTCATCACCAACATGCCGACCAAAATGAAGGCGACCGATAACAGAATAGAGACTGTAAACAGGAACGCAAAAATCGAAACCAGACGATTAAATGCTACCCCAAAAGCATTTTTGACGCTTTCGCCCCCGAAAAGGATCAATCGAGACAAAGCCAGAATACCGATTAGATTAAAGCTGGCTCCGATGAGCAGCACGGCCAACGGGAAAACATGTGGTTGACTACCCATTTCAAGCGCCGGTTTTGTCGGAAAAAGCAGTAAAATGAGCAAATTGCCAAAGCCAATAGTCGACAAGGCAACCGGCGCGATCAGCTTTGTTTCCCGCTTTAGGAACGCCCAACTGTCAGTGATAAGATTTTTTATACGAAAAGAAGGCACCAATTTTTCCTTTTAACCCGATATTCTGCATTTTATCAGATTCTATATAGTAAGCCGTCAAATGCGTTTCATATGATAAAATGAAGACGTTTTTATAGGGAAGATGCGCGGGCTTTTGCCGTTTGATCCCCCCCCATCCCTCCTATGAATGAATTTTTAGGCCAAAGCAAAAGGCTTGCGGATAAAAACATTCGAAAAGAGATAGCCGCGCTTTTCTGACTACAGCAGGAACAGGATCGCTTTCAGTTTCGCGATGGGATCACTTTAGCTGGTTATTTATGGGGTCAGTTTGGTCTGTAGCAATGGGTTTTAGAGTAAGCGGATGAGGCATCCGTTATGTCGGATCAGATCATCACGTAATTTTTTATCTTGGCAATTAGCTAAAATTTTATGCCGACGTAATTAAAAATGAAAAATATATATACTCCAATTTTGATCAAATATTTCAAAGATTATTTAACTATTCATTGTCACGAATTTTTGAATCTTTTTTTCATTATAAAATGCATAAATATTATTTTGTTTAATTTAAAATTAACACTTTTTAATAAAAATTTTATTACAATTAATAATATTTAACAAAATTTTGCAGTAAAAATTTTTTGTTCTTAAAATAACCACAAGAATATTATTTGAGATTTAAACACAGTCAGAATAATTTATCCAAATTATACTTGAGAAATAAAAAATTAATAAAATAATTATTATAGTATTTTAATTTTAAAAAAAACATAAAATATATTATTAACTATTGAAAAGGTGGAAGTTTTTGATAGTATACAAAAGATTATTATAAAATTATTCCATTCTAGCAATAATAATATTTCAAAAACCACAGAAATGAAATGAAATAAAAAGGAATGAACTCTACAATAATGGGGTGGGTATGAAAAAGTTTATATTAAAAGGAAGTGTTTTTTTCTCTCTTTCGTGGACTATTTTTCAATACCCTTGTGCAACTTTTGCTGCAGAAAAGAATGATACCGCCTCTAACAATACAGGCGATGCGATTATCGTTACCGGAACCCGAGAAACCGGTAAAAAAGCGCGTGAAAGCATCTCCCCTATTGATATCATTTCAGCAAAACAATTGACCCAGACCGGAATGCCCAGCTTACGTGATGCTTTGACGCAGCTGTTGCCGTCTTTGACGGTTCCAAGTGGCGGCTATGATAGCGGTGCTTTGACGGATTCCTTAAGCCTGAGGGGGTTAAACTCTAACGAAACTTTGGTTCTGGTTGATGGCAAACGCCGTCATACCACAGCCAATCTTTACGCGGATTCGGGGCCGCAACAAGGCACGACGCCTGTCGATATTGATATGATCCCGATGGCGGCGATCGATCATATCGAAGTTTTGCGTGATGGGGCTTCGGCGCAATATGGTTCTGATGCTGTCGCCGGTGTTGTAAACATTATCCTGAAAAAACAGGATCATGGTTTCCATGCCCAGACGTTGACGGGGGTCACCGCCTCGAAAGATGGCTTCCAGCAAGGCGTCTATTTAGATGGTGGCACCAAGCTGGGTTCACGCGGATATCTCCATGTTAGTGGGGATTTCCTTCGTCAAAACCATACCTATCGCAGTTCGACCGATTTAAGAACCGGCAATAAAGACAACAAATTGTTAGGGGGACCGGAACAGACGCGGGAAAGCTTTGCGATTAAAGGTGGTTATGAAATTACCGACAATATCGAGGCCTATGGTTTAGCGACCTATGCCCATCGTTATTCAGAAGGTTTCGAGAATTATCGCCTTGCTAGTTCATTAGCGGGTTATCCCGGTTATTCTGCGATTTATCCCAAGGGTTATTCCCCCATTGAAACCATGAATGAGAATGATTGGGAAATTACAGCCGGTTTAAGGGGTAAAATCAAGGGATGGAACTGGGATGTTTCCAGTGTTTATGGCCGCGATTATGACAATATTGGCTTAAAAGATTCCTCGAACAGACAGATTGAAGCGGATACTGGGCGGACACCGACGACCTTTAAGGGGGTTCAGCGGTTCAACAACCAGCAATGGAGCAATACCATTGATTTTAGCAAAGAATTCCATGTTGATGGTTGGCCGCATACAATCAATGTCGCAGGTGGTGCGACCCATCGTTATGAAAGCTATACGGTTGGCGCGGGATCTGCGGATTCTGTTTATGGCGGCGGTTCAGAAGCCTTGCCTGGAACGGCAGCCGCCAGCGCCGGAAAATTTAGCCGTAATGTTTTCGGCGGTTATTTTGACGTTGCAACCCATCTGATTAAAGATCTGCAACTTGATGTGGCTGGTCGTTACGAACATTATACCGATGTCGGTGATGCCAAAACTGGAAAAGTGGCGTTGCGCTATGATCCGTTTAAATGGTTAGGCTTTAGAGGAACGATTTCTAATGCTTTCCATGCGCCAACCTTGGCACAGGAAAACTATAGTTCGGTTGCGGTTTCGCCGACTTCGGCAGATGGTATTATCAGCCCGAATTCTGCGGGTGCATTAGCCAATGGTTCCAAGAAATTAAGACCGGAACATTCCACCAATATTACCGCTGGTATCACCTTTGAGCCGATCAAAAGATTGCATATCACCGCCGATGTTTACCAGATCAAACTTCGCGGACAGATTTTGCCCGGTGGTAATGTCTATGGCAACCAAGCCTTAAGCGCATTAGCGATGAATGGCTTTTCTTTGCCAATGGATGCGTCTAGCTGGACCTCGGCTTCGCTTTCGACGCATTGGTTTGCCAATGTGGCGAATACCCGCACGCGGGGTATTGATATTACCGCAACCTATCCGACCTATTTAGGCGATATTGGTTATATCGACTGGAGTGTGTCAGCTAATATCAACCGCACGATTTTGACCCATCAGGATACCGATTCCCAAGGCAACGATCTTCTGACAAAACAGAGCATCGCCTATATCACCTCGGCTTATCCGCGCAGCAAAATCATCTGGGGTGGTCAGTTCACCAGTGGTGATAAAAAATGGATTGTCGGGCTGCATGAAATCCGTTGGGGTCATACGACGTCACAGCTGTCCTATTATGGCGGTGTCGCCAATACGGACATCCTGTCCAACTATGACTTCGTGCCTTTCCACAATCGGGTCAGATATACGACCAATCTTGACATAACCTATCGTGTCAGTCCGAAGCTGTCTTTCACGGCAGGTGCGAACAACCTGTTCAACACTTTCCCCAGCCGTGTTCCGCTGGCTCATCGTTATTTGGGTACAGAGAAATACGTCATGGATACGTCACAGCTTGGAATTAACGGCGGCTTCTATTATTTCAAAGTCGACGTCTCTATATAAAAATTGTTTATTTCAAGGTTAGAGCGCTTTTTATAAGCGCTCTAATTTTGTCTGGTGATGGGGGCAGAAGCCAAAGAAAACGGCTATTCTTTTTCGTTTGAAAAGTACCTTGGTTATCGGGGTTAGAAATAGAATCTGCTTTTTGTCTTTTTCAGAGTATTTTAGGGTAAAAGACCTGTCTGACAGGATTAAACCCCAAAAGACAACCTCGTATTAAATAGGAAAATATGAATAACCAACAGGGTGATAGGCCGTCTTCGATTGAATGGCGCGTCAGCGAAGGCTTGATCGATTACGAATATGCCCGTTCGGAAATGACACAGCGGGTAGCGGCCATCGCCCATGAAGAAGCGCCTGAAATGGTCTGGTTATTACAGCATCCCCCACTTTATACCGCCGGAAGCAGTGCCGATAAGCAGGATTTATTGATGCCTGACCGCTTTCCTGTTTATCCGGCTGAAAGAGGCGGAAAATATACCTATCATGGCCCAGGTCAGCGGATAGGTTATTTAATGATGGATATCAAAAAACACGGCCATGATGTTCGGCGCTTTGTGCATTCTATTGAGAAATGGGTAATTGATAGCCTCGCCCAATTTGGGGTCACAGCCTATAGTCGGCCTGAACGGATTGGGATCTGGGTCGATACCCCTAAAGGAGAAGCCAAGATCGGTGCGATTGGCATTAGGGTTAGGCGTTGGATCAGCTTTCACGGATTTTCTTTAAATATCTGTCCTGATCTTGAGCATTTTTCCGGCATTGTCCCTTGTGGCATTAGCGAATTTGGGGTGACCAGCCTTCAGGATTTAGGAAAGGATGTCACTATGGGCGAAGTCGATCAGGCTTTGGCCGATAGATTTCCGAAATTTTTAGAAGCGCTACAATCGAAAGCGCCTTTTTAAAATAGGCTGCGCGAGATTGAAGATTGTCTGGTTCGGGGTGCCTTTGGCGCCCCTTTTGTTTATTTAAATTCTAGCCAACAAAATCATTTACTCCCCCCGATCATCGCCATAAGAATATAGTATGGGGGGTATAGTATAATGAAAGAAATGGCATGTCCCATACCATTGAGAACAAAGCCCGATTGTTAAGCCGTGTCCGCCGTATCAAGGGGCAGTTAGAGGCAGTTGAAAGAGCCTTGGAAGCAGAAACGCCTTGTATCGAAATTTTACGTCAGATTGCTTCGATAAGGGGTGCGGCCGGTAGTCTTTCTTTGGAAGTGATCGAAGGCCATGTGCGAAAGCACGTTATGGATGTTTCCGACCCAGAAGAAAGAAAACACGGAGGCGAAGAAGTCATCGAAGTGATTAAAACCTATTTAAAATAAAGAGAAAAAAATGTCTTTAACATCAGATAGGCCGCAAGAGCATAATCATTTTTTTCTTGGGGATCGGCACAACCATAATGAGCGGAAGGTCTGGATGGTAATCGTCCTGACCACCATTATGATGGTTATCGAAATTATCGGTGGCCATATTTATGGTTCTATGGCGCTGGTTGCCGATGGTTGGCATATGTCGACCCATGCGGGTGCTATGCTGATAACTGCCTTGGCCTATCGATATGCGCGTCATCATATAGATGATCCGCGATTTACCTTTAGCACCGGAAAAGTGGGCGATTTAGCCGGTTTCGCGAGCGCGATAATTTTGGCTTTGATTTCGCTTTTGATTGGTTGGGATAGTATTGTTCGGCTGTTAAATCCGACGCCGATCAATTTTGTGAATGCTATAGAGGTTGCCTCGGTTGGCTTGGTCGTCAATCTTGTTTGTGCATGGTTGCTGAAAGACGATCATCATCACGGACATGGACATAGCCACGGTCACGACCATAGTCATCATCACGGCCACCATCATGATAATAATTTTAAGGCGGCCTATGTTCATATTTTGGCCGATGCCTTGACTTCTATTTTTGCGATTGCAGCATTGCTGTTGGGTAAGCGTTACGGCTGGGTTTGGGCTGATCCGCTTATGGGGGTTGTCGGGGCGTTGGTGATAATCAATTGGTCTTGGAGCCTGATTAAGGATTCAGGCAGTATTCTTCTGGATGCGGCACCTAAAGGCATTGTTATTCAGCAGGAAATTCAAGAGGCGATTTCACCTTTTTGTAATTATATCAATGACTTACATGTTTGGCAGGTAGGCCCCGGACATTTTTCGGCGATCGTTGTTGTGACAACCGATAACTTATATACGCCCAGTTTTTATAAAGAGAAATTGCGACATATTCACGAAATTTCTCATATATCGATTGAAATACAGGCCTTGGATAAAGCCGCCTAGGGAATATCAGGAAGCCTCTATTTTAAGATGTTTGGTCGTAATAATAAAAAGGCGTGTCGCAGAAATTATCCGCGGCACGCCTTTATTGTAGTGAGAAGGCTAAATTAGCCTTCTCACTACATGTATCAGGCTATTTTTGTTTGGCCTGTTCAGCCATGTAACGGTTTTGTTTGAAAGAGGCTTCTAAGGTCGCATCGATCAGTTTGGCTAAAGCCTGATCTTGATCTAGGACATCCATCCCTTTTCGAGTACTGCCCCCCGGACTGGCAACTTTATCAGCCAATTCAGCCGGAGAAATATCAGCTTGCTTTGCCATCGTGGCAGCACCCTCGACAGTGGCAATCGCCATGGGAAGGGCTTGGGCTTCGGTAAGGCCGAGTTTCTTTCCGGCCTGTGCCAAAGCATCAATAAAACGGTAGACGAAAGCAGGCCCGCAGCCAGCCAAAGCCGTTGCTGTATCAAACTGGCTTTCTTCAACCCATTCAAAAAGACCAAGGGCGCTTGCCAGTTTTTCAAGTGAAGCGCGTTGCGCATCGGTCAGCTTGTCAGCGCATAATGCCGTAACGCCCTTCCCTAAGGCTACGGGCAAGTTAGGCATGGCTCTGACAATACTTTTGGCATTCGGGAAGAAATGCCGAAGCGTTTCCAGTTCAACCCCAGCCAGAATAGAAATCAGGGTTGTGCCTTCATTGACATAAGGCGCGAGGCTTGGGGCTATCTGAGGCAGCATTTGGGGTTTTACACCCAGTAATAAAGTAGCCGGTTTTGAGCCGTCTTCTGGTAGAGCAGTGACAACTTTGACCCCATCGGCAACGGGTTTCCCTGAAGGACGGATAACCAGCATATCTTTCGGATTAAGGCCATTTTTCAGCCAGCAGCTTATCATGCTGCCCGCCATATTACCGGCACCGACTGCCCAGAAAGGTGTTTGGTCAGACGGCAGCAAGGCTGAATCAGATGCGGTATCGGTCATAGAAGTATCACTTTTTTCAGAAAATCGGTCGATGGGGAAAAAAAGCCCGTGGCTTTTAGGCTTCCCCGATGGTTTCGATCAGGGCGGCAGCAATGGCTTCCGCGGGTTTTTTGTTCGCCCAAAGGACAAATTGGAAAACCGGATAGAAGCGTTCGCATTCATCAATAGCGGCTTCAACCATCGTACCGGCTTGAACAAGCGAAAGGTTGGTTTCGCTTTCGTCATCAAGCAAGACAGCATGGCGAAAAAGAACAATGCCGGAGGTTGACCACATTTCGAAATGGCCAATCCAAAGCTGTTCGTTGATAAGTCCCAAGGTTTCATAAAGCACGGGATAGCGATCGGGTGACACCCGAATATCCGGCAATGCTAGAAACTGGAGGACGTTATCTTCTTCCCGCCAGATTGCCCGCATTTCATATTGCGCCCAGCTGCCTTGGAAATGGGCAATAACTTCATCATCGCTTTGACGTTCATGAGTCCAGCCATGTGCGGAAAAATAATGTTCCAGCATTTCGAGTGGCCCGAAGTCATCATTGGCTAACTCATATTCGTCGGTGATCACGAAAAGCCCCCTATAAGGCTAAATTAAATATTAAAGGCTGATTACCCGATATATAACAAAAATTCACGCGAAAGATCACCGTTATTCCATCTTTCGACCAGATAAATACCGTTATCAGCCCATAAATCTTAGGCTTTGTCTTTTTTGGAAGCGGCTTCCAAGGCTTCTACCCGCAATTTCAAGGTTTCGAATTCGTCACGGCTGACAAAATCAAGGCCACCGATCCATTCGCGCAGGCGATCTTTCAAAACATTTTCAGCTTCGCGTCCCATGCCAACAAAAGTACCGGCGGCACCGTTGATGACTTTTACGAGATCGTCGATCAAATGATTTTCTGTCTGCATTATTCTATTCCGTTTTAATAAAGGCGTTAAGAGACAGATGTGACGGTTATGCCGATCTGTTACAAGTGCCTTCACCGGCTAAAGAAGCCTATCAAGCAGGAAATATTTTGCCTGTTACATAAAGACGTCTTTCAACCGAAAGAGCGATCTGGGCTTTTTATCGGTGATTGAGATTTAGAAGATTGGGCTGTGATCATTTTTAAATCAGGATGCGGGTAATCCCATTTTTTCTGCGGCAAGCAGAAATTCAACATTGCCGTCATGGCCGGTTATCGGGCTTTTTTCGAGGCCGGTTACGCGCCAGCCTAGTGTTTCGAGCCAGTCGCCGACTTCCGAACAGACGCGTTTTCTGACTTCGGGATCGCGGACAATGCCGCCTTTTTCGACTTCGTCTTTATGGGCTTCGAATTGGGGTTTGACCAAGGCCAGTAAATGGCCGCCGTTTTTGGCAAAAGAGAGCGGTATTTCCAACAGTTTGGTTATTGAAATAAAGCTAACATCGCAGACGACAATATCGACCTCTTCAGGAATATGTTCCTTTGTCAGCAAACGGGCGCTGAGCTGTTCATAAAGGATAACCCGATCATCTTGGCGTAGTTTCCATGCCATTTGATTGGTGCCGGAATCCACCGCATAGACCCGATCTGCCCCTGATTGTAGCAGCACATCAGTAAAGCCGCCGGTTGAAGAACCAACATCTAAGCCGACCGCATTTTCGACTTTCCAATCAAAATATTTGAGGCCATGCGCCAATTTGATACCGCCACGGGATACCCAAGGATGCCCCTTCCCTTTTAAATGCAAAGGTGCATCTATCGGTAAAAGCTGTCCTGCTTTTTCAACGCGGCGATCATTGTTCCAGACTTCTCCGGCCATAATTAAGGCCTGTGCCAAGGGCAGACTATCAACCATTTCCCGTTCAAGAAGTTGTTGATCGACCCGTTTTTTCTTTGTTTTTTGTGCCATGAAAGCCTTATGTCTGCTGTCCGGTCAGGATAGTCCGGTTTTCTTGCAAGATTGCCGGTTTCTTTTTCGGCGTAAAATATTTATCTGCTGTCACCTTGTGAAGGTAAAAGGCGATATGCCCCGTTTTATGGCTGTCTGCAATCACCCGATCAAAAAAGCGGATCAGAAAATCTGTATTTTATTTCCGAACAGGAATGTTGTGTGGTGGCTATCCGATAGCCCCACCGGAAGATGAAATGGCCTTTCCCTTTTTGGCTTTTTCTTGCCCCTTCTGTTTCAGGCGGAGTCTTTTATTATGAGTGTTATTCTCCAGAATGACCTGATTGATAGCGTTGCAAATGCCTTGCAGTTTATTGCCTGCTATCATCCTCGCGATTTTATCCAGTCAGTTTATGAAGCCTATCAGCAGGAACAGAATCCAGCGGCAAAAGAAGCTTTGGCACAAATTTTGGTTAATTCCCGTCTGTCGGCGATCGGGAAACGGCCAATGTGTCAGGATACCGGTATTGTCACGGTTTTTGCCGAAATTGGTATGGGAGTGCGTTTTGAAGGCGAGATGACTCTTGATGAGATGATTAATGAAGGGGTGCGTCGCGCCTATAGCTGTCCTTCCAATATTTTAAGACATTCGGTGGTGGCCGACCCAGATGGCAGCCGCAAAAATACCGGCGATAATACGCCAGCGATTATTCATCATCATATGGTCGCGGGTAACAGCCTGAAACTGCGTTTGGCAGCAAAAGGCGGTGGTAGCGAAGCGAAAACCCGTTTTGCTATGCTGAACCCGTCAGACAGTGTGGTTGATTGGGTGTTAGAACAGATTCCGCATTTGGGTGCCGGATGGTGTCCGCCAGGGATTATTGGCATTGGTATCGGCGGGAATCCTGAAAAAGCGATGGAAATGGCGAAATCCCAAGCCATGGCATCGATAGATATTCATCAGCTACAGAAAAGAGGAGCCAAAACCCATGAGGAAGCTTTGCGGTTGGAATTATATCGCAAGATTAACGAAATGGGGATTGGCGCACAGGGATTAGGTGGACTGACCACCGTTTTAGATGTCAAAATTGCGAGCTATCCGACCCATGCGGCCAATAAGCCAGTAGCGCTTGTCCCGAATTGTGCCGCCACCCGTCATATTGAATTGACATTGGATGGCCATGGCGCGGCGGCAATGCCGGAAATCCATTTGGATGATTGGCCGGAAATTTCCAGAAAAAGCGATGGCACCGTCAAGCGGGTGAATATTGATCATATCACCAAAGAACAAATGGCAGATTGGAAGCCCGGTGATAGCTTGCTTTTATCAGGAAAATTGCTGACTGGTCGGGATGCGGCACATAAGCGGTTGATCGATTTGTTAGACCAAGGGAAGCCATTGCCAGTCGACCTAGAAAATCGGTTTATCTATTATGTGGGCCCCGTCGATCCGGTTGAAGGCGAAGTGATGGGCCCTGCGGGCCCGACAACGGCGACCCGTATGGATAAATTTACCCCTCGTTTGTTAGAAGAAACTGGCATGATCGGTATGATCGGAAAAGCCGAACGGGGTGCGGCTACTATCAAGGCTATTCGTGATACTCAGGCCATTTATTTGATTGCAGTTGGAGGCGCAGCCTATCTAATTTCAAAAGCGATTAAGGCTGCAAAAATATTGGCTTTTGAAGATTTGGGAATGGAAGCCATTTACGAATTTGAAGTCGAGGATATGCCAGTAACCGTTGCGGTCGATAGCAAGGGCGAGAGTATCCACAAGATAGGCCCTGAAAAATGGCGGGAATATATCAAAGAAAAAGGATGCGCCGCCTGTAGCGGTCAAAAGTAAGCTTTTATTTAATTTTGGCTTTGGGCTGTTGTCATTTTTTGAAATCGATATTTGGTTTTAAAGGATAGAGAACAGCCCCGCCGCCTTATTTTTGGCGGATAGAATTAGGCAACGGCCTGCCATTGTCCGGTTTGCTCATCTTGTTTCCAGTAATGACGTTCGCTTTCGGTGTCTTTCAAAGAACGCCATGTTTGTCGTGCCTGCTGAACGGCTATTTCGTCGAAAAAATAGAAAACACGCTCAAAATCAAGAGCTTCTGGTCGCCAAAGCCCATCTGCCAAGCCAATATAGGAAGCGTTATTCAAAGCTTCCGTTGTGGTTGAGATGAGAACCGGATGTTCCGCTTCGTCACCTTCCCCAACCCGTCCATGAGGCAGAAAGCTGGTATCGCGGTAGCGCCATAGATATTGATCCCAGTAGAGGGCCTGCTGATCGTCATTGACGACGACCAGCAATTTTTTATCAGCGGATAAGGCTTTTTCCGCAATGCGGGGCAAGACATTTTCAAGCCTTGCCTGAAGCAAATGATAAAAATCGACCCGTGCTACCAAAGGAAAAAACCTTAATCTTCAAAATTGTCGGAAACGAACTGGTTCAAGAGACGCACACCAAATCCGGTTGCGCCTTTATCCCAGAAAGATGAGGCTTTGTCTGCCCAGACCATGCCGGCAATGTCAAGATGCGCCCAGCGGACATCTTTATCAATGAAGCGTTGCAAGAATTGAGCCGCCGTAATCGAGCCACCATAACGGGGACCCACATTCTTCATATCTGCAATATGCGATTCAAGCAGTTTGTCATAGGCATCACCCATCGGCAAATGCCACAGGCCATCGCCTGATTTCTGACCGGCTTTCAAAAGCGTATCCGCCAATTTATCGCAATTGGAGAATAAACCGCCATATTCATGGCCAAGAGTGATAATCATTGCGCCCGTTAAGGTAGCCAGATCAACCACAACTTCTGGTTTATATTTCTGCTGCGTCCAAGTCAGGACATCGCAAAGCACCAAGCGACCTTCGGCATCAGTATTGATAACTTCGACGGTTTGGCCAGACATGGTTTTGACCACATCACCCGGACGTTGCGCATTGGCATCCGGCATATTTTCAACCAAGCCACAAACGCCTACGACATCGGCTTTTGCTTTACGAAGTGCCAAGGCTTTCATCGCACCGACGACTGCACCGGCACCGCCCATGTCCCATTTCATGGCTTCCATGCCAGCACCTGGTTTCAAGGAGATACCACCACTGTCGAAGGTGACGCCTTTACCCACCAAAGCGACCGGACGGGGGTCTGCTTTACCCGTGCCATTCCAACGCAAAGCCAACAGGCGCGGTGGACGAGCTGACCCTTGAGCGACACCGAGCAAAGCGCCCATGCCCGCTTTTTCCAAAGCTTTTTCATCGAGGATTTCGACAGAAAGACCGATTTCGGTCAGGCTTTTGCACTGTTCGGCAAAAGTTTCCGGATAGAGTTTGTTGCCCGGTTCAGTGACCAGCATACGGGTAAAAAGGATGCCTTCTGCGATAGCAGAAAGCTTTTTCCATTTTTTCTGTGCCGTTTCAGCGTTTATTTCACTGAAATAAAGCGATTTCAGGCTGGGCTTTTCGGCTTCGGTTAAAGTGGTGCGATATTGGTTTAAGCTGTAGCCGCGAAGAACAGCACCAAAAGCAAAGGATGCCGCGGCTTTTCCCGCTTTGTCTGCATCGAAACCGGAGAAATCAACCGTTAAGGCCTTGATGCCGGAAGTCAGAAAATGAGCCGCAACCGCAGCACCGGCCTTATCAAAGGCTCCATCGTCTCCAACACCGACTAAAACACATTGTCTTGGCGTGCCTTTTTCCAATAGAACCAGTTCGACCAGACTGCCTGCTTTGCCAACAAAACGGGCATTTTCGATAGCAACAGTGGCCAATGCCTGCGATTCATCTCCAAAACGGGAGAGATCAGCCGCCGTAAAACCCTTTTTGGCCGGTATAACTAGAGGGGTCTGTTTATCACTATTGCCAGTCGTAAAATCGATATTTAAAGGAAGCGCCATCGTTATAAACTCTCATTCAAAAACAGCCGTCATTTTAATCAGGCTACAGGATATAGCTATTTCATAGACATATAATATCAAGCAAATAATCGGATATGACGATTGATTTATCTGTCGAGCGTTATAATAACCGGAAAAGATGGCTTTTCTTTTTCGATAAAAACAGGCAGGAATGAGCTATTCTTTTATCCGGATACGAAAAATTACTGTATGACTTTCTAAAGCGCCGTATAGAAAAATACCCTGCCATTATATTTTATCAAACGGTTATTCATAAAACAGAGCCTATCAACCTCGCTTTGGTCGGCAAGATGACCGTATTTTCGGAATGAAACCGAAAAGTCGCTTTTTTTTGAAATCAAAGGTTATACGTTAAGGAGAAATGTGAAGTATCTCAGAACCGACATGCTCACGGCCATGCCGCTGATTCTGTCCAGCATTTTTCTATCGCAAGCCGCGGCTGAAACAGGCACGCCACCTTCTGCTGCGTCTTCTTCCAATCGCACAGCGAAAGCCGCCGCAACGGATACGGTTTCGGTGTCGCAGGGAAGCGGTAATAAAAAAGACGCGCCGATAACCTTTGAAGCCGATAATCTGGTTTACGACCACGATAACGATATTGTGACGGTTAATGGCAAAGTTCACGCGGTTCAGAATGAAACCCGTTTGAGTGCGGATGAGCTGCAATGGGATAGAAAAGCCGATAAGGTTGTTGCAACCGGCCATGTCATCATCATTCAGGAAGATGGCTCCATATCCTATAGCGATAAGGCTGATTTAGACCCGCATTTAAAAGATGGTGTTATTCAAAACATCTTGCTGGTGATGCAGGATGGATCGCGTATGGCAGCCCATAAAGCTACCCATGTGAATAATGTGACGACCCTTGATATGGCGGCCTATACGCCTTGCCGTGTGCTGAATGATGAGGGTTGCCCGAAAACGCCTTTATGGCGGATTTCTGCGGTAAAAATTATCCGTGATCCCAATCGTGAGCGTGTTGTTTTCAAATCACCACGGTTGGATGTTTTTGGGCATACGATCGCGAAATTGCCGAATTTTTCTTATCCTGATCAAAGCTCGACCATGAGTTCTGGTCTTTTGATGCCGCATATCCAGCGATCAAAGATCAATGGTTTTGAATTTTCTGCGCCCTATTATTTCAGATTGGGTCAGGATCGGGATTTAACCCTAACGCCTTATATTTTTACCAAGGCTGATCCGGGATTGGGCGGAAAATATCGTCAGCTTTTCAGTAAAGGTTTTTTCCAGATTGAAGGTATGCTGACCCGCAGCACGCCTTTGCCCACAGAATCCCAGAATCCGACCTTGGCTGATAGTAACGCCCATTCAAAAATGCGCGGCTATATCAATACCAATGGTAAATTCCAGATTGACCCCAAATGGAGTTTGACCGGATCCATCCGGTTAACGACCGATAAAACCTTCTTGCGGCGTTATGACTTTGCCTGGGATGACCGCTTGCGTTCGACGCTGAACCTAGAACGGATTACCGATAATAGTTATTTCTCGGTTGCAGGCTGGGTCATTCAAGGTTTGCGTCCGACCGATCATTCCGGCACGCAGCCCATGGCGTTGCCGGTTATCGATTGGCGGATGCGGATGCCTGACCCATGGTTGGGCGGTGAATTTTCTTTCCAAGCGAATAGCATGAATTTGACCCGCATCACGGGGCAAGACACCCAGCGGGCTTTTGCCAGTGCGGAATGGAATTTAAGAAAATATACTCCATTGGGACAGCGCGTCACCTTTACTGCTTTGCTGCGCCAAGATTTATATCATAGCGGCGGCAATTCACTGACCAGTGAATTATATCGCGGTGTCAGCGGATGGCAGCAACGCGGTATTGCCGCCGGTGCGGTTGACGTGAGTTGGCCTTTTGCAGGGGAAGCCTTTGGTGGAAATCAGGTTTTAACCCCAAGAGTACAGGTTGTGACCTCCCCTCATGTGCGGAATTTATCTATTCCTGATGAGGATTCACGCGCCATTGATCTTCAGGATACCAACCTCTTTTCAATCAACCGTTTCCCCGGATATGACCGTTGGGAAGATGGCACGCGCGTTACTTATGGAGGTGAATATACCTTCAATCGTCCGAGATTTTCTTTCTATGGAAATGTCGGGCAAAGTATGCGGATCATAACGGAAGACGAAATTTTTCCGCAAGGTACCGGATTTAACCGACATTTTTCTGATTATGTGGGTCGGGCAACCTTGAGTTATGGTTCTTTCTTCAAATTGACCGAGCGTATCCGTCTTGATCGGAAGACTTTGGCGATCCGCCGTCAGGAAGTGAATGCTACGATTGGTAGTAAGCGCACCTATTTGATGGTCGGCTATCTGCAATTAAGCCGTGATATTGATACCCAGTTGGAACCGGATTTGGGTAATTATCGCGAATTGCGTTTGGGTGGGCGTATTCAGATTACCCGTTATTGGTCTATCTTTGGTTCGACCACGGTCGATATGACCACCAAGAAAGATCAGCGCGCCAATCAGCAGCAGGCTGATTTGACCGATAATACCAATAACAATCTGCTCTCAGACGGGTTTCAGCCGGTTCGGCACCGTTTGGGTATCGAATATGATGATAACTGTCTGACTTTGGGTGTGACATGGCGGCGTGATTATTCAACGGTCGGGGATTCCCGCCGTGGTAATAGCTTTATGCTGAGATTTGCGCTTAAAAATATGAATAGTTAGGCTTGGAGAGCGATAATCACGAAAAACAGCCAAGCCAAACATTTCACTTAATAATTAAATAATCAAAAGCATTTTTTCATTTTCAAAATAAGGGTGTCTTCCCATATAAAGAGACATCTTGTCGGAAGTCATTGAGGATACAGAGTTGCGGGTAGCGCAAAAATTATTCACCGTTTCAAAAAAACGCATAAAAAAAACCGCCGCGATATTGCTCGCTGGCGGGGTGGCTGTTGCCGTTCCTGCTTTTCTGTTTGCGCAGACCGAAGATTTGGGGCTGAAATTACCAAGAGAGATGACCCTCTTTGGTAAGAGTAATCCCAATGTCTATAAAGCGACCGCTATCGTCAATGGCACGATTATTACCAATACCGATATTGACCAGCGCTTTGCGTTAGCTTTGGCCGGTAGTGATGTCAGCAAAATCACCGACGAAGATCGCAATATGATCAGATTGCAGATTTTGCGTAATCTGATCGATGAAACCTTGGAAATCCAAGAGGCCAAGGCCAATGATATCATTATCACGCCGACCGAACAGGATCAGGTTTTTGAGCGCTATGCGCATAATATGAAAAAAACACCGGAATCTTTTGGTGCTTTTTTACGGGCGCTAGGCTCTTCGGAAAAATCCATGAAACGCCAGATTGAAGGCGAAATGGCTTGGCGGCGTCTGATGGGACGACGGGTCGAACCTTTCGTGAATATTAGTAACGAAGAAGTTCAGAATATTATCAATCATTTGAAGGCGTCCAAGGGTAAAGAACAATATCACGTTGCCGAAATTTTCCTGTCTGCAACCGATGCCAATCGTGATGCAGTCCGTGCCAACGCTGTTAAAATTGCAGAACAGGTTCAGCGAGGCGGCCCCCATGGCGGCGCAGGTGAATTTTCAGCCTTTGCGCGCCAATATTCAGAGGCATCTTCGGCAGCAAGAGGCGGCGATATGGGCTGGGTTCAGGCTGAACAGCTGCCTGATGCGTTGGCTCAGGTTGTTAAAACAATGCCTGTTTTAAGCACGGTGGGACCGATTGAAACGCCGAGCGGTTTTTCGATTATTGCTTTGGTCGATAAACAGCAAATTTTGGGTATTGATCCCCGCGACGCTATCGTTTCGTTAAAACAGATATATGTCAGCTTCCCACCTGGCACGACCAAAGAAATGGCTGATACCAGAACAGCGCAATTAAGAGATGCAACCAAAGAATTAAAGGGCTGTGGCTCGGTCAGTGAGATCACATCCAAAGTGGGTGCCGAAGTCATGTCAAATGACCAAGTCAGCATCAGAAGTATGCCGCCTGCCCTGCAAGATATCGTTGCGAGATTGCAAGTCGGTGAAGCCACGGTTCCCTTTGGTTCCGTCAGTGAAGGTGTCAGCGTTTTGGTCGTCTGTGGTCGAGATGATCCTAAAGTCGCCAAAGCGCCTAATTTCCAGCAGATTCATAACCAGCTGCAAGAAGACCGGATTACCAAGAGAGCGGCTCGATATCTGCGCGATTTAAGGCGTGATGCTATTATCGATTATCGTTAGATCCGGTAGGAATGCCGGATAACGTAAGATTGGAAAAGATGATGAAACCGCTTGCTGTAACATTGGGTGATCCTTCGGGTATCGGTCCCGAAATCGTAGCGAAAGCATGGTTGCGCCGGAAAAGCGACCAGATCATACCTTTCTTTGCAGTCGGGGATGCGGCATCCGTTCAAGCAGTTTCGTCTATTCCGGTTAAAATGATTGAAGATCCGGATGAGGCTTTGTCGATTTTTGATCAAGCTTTGCCGATACTGCAAATTACGTCAAAAGAAGAAATCATTCCCGGAAAGCCGAGTAAAGCAGGAGCCGAAGTCGCCTTTGCTGCTTTGGAAAAAGGTGTTGCCTTGGTCAAGCAGGGAAAAGCCTCCGCTTTGGTGACGGCTCCGGTTTCGAAGGCGGAACTTTATCAGGTTGGTTTCACCTTCCCCGGTCAAACCGAATTTGTGGCAAACCGTTGTGGTGTCGCCGCCGAAGATGCCGTCATGATGTTGGCGGGGCCTGATCTTCGAACAGTGCCTTTGACCATCCATATTCCCTATCGGGATGTGTTAGAGCAATTGACGCCTGAATTGATTATCAGTCGCGCGCGCGTCACGGCAGATGGTTTGAAACGGCATTTTGCGATTGCTTCACCGCGCTTGGTTATTGCCGGATTGAATCCCCATGCGGGAGAAGATGGCACCATTGGTCGCGAAGAAATCGATGTTATTCAGCCTGCGATAAAGCAGTTACTTTCTGAAAATATTGATGTCAAAGGGCCGTTTGCGGCGGACACGCTGTTCAGTCCCCGCGCCCGTGCCAGCTATGACGCCGCATTATGCCCGACCCATGACCAAGCCTTGATTCCGATTAAAACGATCAATTTTGATAACGGCGTGAATACAACGCTGGGCTTGCCGATTATTCGCACCTCACCGGATCATGGAACGGCTTTTCCTTTGGCAGGAAAGAACAAGGCCGATGAAGGTGCGATGGTTGCGGCCTTATTGATGGCAGCAGAATCCGCCCATAATCGCCAAGTTTATGCTCAAAAACACGTTTTATAGACGGATAACCGAATAATTATGCCTCAAACTCAAACGCTTGAACCGTTGCGGGCAGTTATTGCCCGACATGGGTTGTCGGCTGATAAGCGGTTAGGCCAAAATTTTCTTCTGGATAGCCAGTTACTAGATAGAATTGCCCGTGTACCCGGGGATTTACAGCAAAAGACGGTCTATGAAGTAGGCCCTGGCCCTGGTGGATTGACCCGTGCTTTATTGAAAGCCGGTGCTAATGTCACTGCGGTTGAGCGTGATCGTCGCTGTTTACCAGCATTAGAAGAACTGTCGAATAGTTTTCCTAATCAGCTTAACGTCATTTCCGGCGATGCTATGGAAATTGACGAGCCAGCCATTCTTGGGAATGACGTTCATATTGTTGCCAACCTGCCTTATAATGTTGGGACAGCGCTTCTTATTCGTTGGTTAACGGCTAAGACATGGCAGCCTTGGTGGGCTTCACTGACTTTGATGTTCCAAAAAGAGGTGGCGGAGCGCATTACAGCTAAAGTGGGTAGTTCGCATTACGGGCGTTTATCCGTTTTGGCGCAGTGGCGCAGCGAAGCAAAATTAAGCTTTCCGGTGCATCGTTCGGCCTTTGTGCCGCCGCCTAAAGTGATGTCTGCGGTCGTCCACCTGACACCTAAGGCGCAGCCTGATAATCTTTCGCTCGCCAGTTTGGAGAAGATTACAGCTGCCGCCTTTAATCAACGTCGGAAGATGTTACGACAAAGCCTGAAAAATATTGAAGGCATGATGGAGGCTTTGGAGCAAGCGGGTATTGAATCAACCCGCCGCCCTGAAACCGTTAGCGTAGAAGAATTTATTAATCTGGCGCGCTATTGGGAAAATCGAGAGCCGTAAGAAAATCTTAAAATTAGGTGGGATTTTCTTATATCGCTTACGATTAGAAGCCTGTCTCGCCTAATTTTAAGAGTGTATTCAAACGGCTGAGGATGGATTCCGGTAAAGGAAAAGCGAATTTGTTATAATCCTGTTCGCCTTTAATCTGTTTTTCAACCAGATCATCATGCATATCCCCCATTAGACCATTGATTGTGGCCAGATAGAAAGACATCTGGTTATTCCATTGAGCAGGGTGGATAACGCGCAGAGTATCGTTGAATGAAATACGGCGGCTGATAATTTTACGGATATTGTGGAATTTATGTCCCGTGACTTTATGTTCACCCAGCGCGATTTTAATTTTGCGATTTTGTTCGGAAAAATAATCAAGCAGGCTTTGAACACTAGCCGGTTTGAAATCAGCGAGTTGCCAGCGGACAATGTTATAAAAAGGCGGCATGAGTGCTGCCCAGAGTAGGGCACCCCAAAAAGCCGTTTTGCCTTTTTGTCTGTTTTTGAAAGCATCCTGCATATGCCCCATCAAACTGGTCACCAGATTGACAGACCAAGGGTAACGATGACGATCATCCATATTGGCACAGGCAAAACGGATATGTTTAAAACGAGCGCGAGCGTATTTAAAAGCCAGTCTTTCTTCGGCATCATCGGTGCCGCCCCGTTTTAGGATACGCATCACCAAACGCCGAAAATCCGGAATTTCGACCCCGCGTTCCAGCAATTGCCAGCAAAGGCGGTAGCATTCTTCGCTATCACCCTCTTTCAAGGCTGGTCTATCCCCATCTGGGCAAGCGGCTTCGAGATAAGGTTCGTCATCCAGCAAAATATTTTCGAATAATTGATCAAGCTCTGCGTCTGTAAACTGCGGATAAGCAAGCGAGACGTTTTTTTTCTGTGCTTTTTTGTGACCCATCAGTTTTCAGCTCTCTTTAATTCGGTATTTCAGATTGGATAGTTTCAGATTCTAGAAGATGCCGACGCGTATAGCCGATAATGGCGGGGATCATGGCTAAAATATTTAATAAGAAGACACCAAGAATATAGGATATGCCCGCACCATGAAGGCCAAAGCTATGCGTTAAGCAGACCAATGCAGTAATATAGGTGACGACCGATATAATTTGCGCGACGAGGACGGCTTTCGCCTGACCTGCCATATAGAGCAAGGATTCAAGCGGGAAACAGGACATTGAAATAACCAAGGCCGGAGACATGAGAGTCATCAAGGTTGAAGCTTCGGCATATTTATGACCGAAAAGGCTGATCAGCGGTTTGCCACCGATCAAAATAGCCAGCATTAGGCACAGCCCAATGCCACCGGAGAGTAGCCCCGTTCTCACGGCCAAATGCCAAGGATGGCGGCTTTTGGGATCGAGACGCATGATTTCCGGATAGAAGCCTTTTTCCAAAAAGCGCGCCGGTTTGATGGCTGAATCCAATAACGTCGTAGCGATTTTATAGCGTCCTGCCGCAGCGGGTCCCAGAATACCACCAACGATCAAATTGCCGACAGGCGACCAACAGGCATCCAAGGTCGTATTAAGATTGGTTAACCACACAAAATTCCAGACGCCAGGTAAGGCCGACGGTGCAGAACGGAGACTGGGGCGCAAAGAAGATTGCATATCCCGTTCGCGTAATTCTTTGACGGTCATGAGCCACAGAACCAGATCGCCGGCAATATCAGCAATATACCATGAGGCAACGAAGCTGGTGAAACCCAATCCGAATAGCCATGCCACGAGAGTGCCGAGGCCACGCAAAAGCGGTGTTACGATTTGTTGCCTAGCAATAAGATCAAAACGCCCAACCAGACGCAAAACGCCAGTTGGCGTTGCAGAGGACATGGTCGGAACAAGCGTGCAATATAAAAGGGCAATAGGCGTGTATTGGGGCCCAATACCAACAAAAGAAGCCGCAAAAAACAAAATAGCCATGCCGACAATCATGCCAAACACGCCAGAGGCCATATCGAGACCAACGGCGAAGCGAATAGCCTTCATGACAATATTACGGTTACCCTGTTCATAAGGACGGGCACCGAATTTTAAAATCATTTGCCAGCTTTGGAATTTGGTTAATGCCCCTACCCCCAAGGCATAGGTATGAATCAGCATTAAGGTACCAAATTCAACCGGTGTCAGCATACGACCTGCACCGATAAGCGCGCCCAATCCGATGAGCGCACCGATCAGTTTCGTTGATCCGAGATATCCTGCGTTTTTCAGAACAGTTCGAAAAACGCGGTCTTTCAACCATCCTGACATAGGCTATTTTTGCCTTTTCTTACCCTGTAGAGATTGGATGCAGAGGCCTGAAATGGCCTAGTTGTAGCAGATTGGGCGGTTTTGCTATTTGCGAGTGGAAACCAGATCAACCGAAACATAGGGTTGAACCCGACGCACAATATCTTTCCAGACCACATCATAAGGACGAGTAGCGTCGATAATTTCCATATGCGCGCCACCGAAAGTCAGATGCTGCATGATTTCCGATTTTGTGCGGAGTGCTTCGATATCGTGATCAGGTTTACGGGCGTGAGCCGTGTCGGGATCCACATCCAGACGTAAGACGAGATCAGGCCTAAAAGAGGCCATGCGTTGGTAAAGACCGGCTTCTGAACGCACCAGCCATCCCACAAAGCGATTACCTGCTTTTGCTGCCGACAGCCCCGGGCCATCACATTGTCCAGCGATTTCAGCTTGCGGATAGCGATCAGTAATGACGGTAACGCCCGATTTTAGAACGCGTCTCATTTTGAGATAGGAGAAAAACCGCCGCAAGGAAAAGAAGTAAACGACCAGTGCCGTCATGACGCCCGGAATTTTTTTCCCTTTTGTACGGGTTGCCGCTGCCCGTTGTTGCAGCATATTTTCGATCCATCGACCGACCAATGGAATCTGTCCAATTTTTCTGCCAAGGTCACCAGAGCCCAAGCCAAGATAATAGCGTTTGACTGGAGAGTCTTTTTTTATAGCAGAAATAAGATCCGTAGTGAGGCTGGACTTCCCACTTCCATCACATCCGACAAGCGCAATCAGTTTACCGCGTGGGACGTCAATTTCTTTAGACGACGCCCCTTCAATCGGCAGATTTTTCTTATCCAATAATAATTCCATAGGTTTACTTGGCGGTTGCTTGGTCATAGCGTGCAATGGTCGCGAGAATAGCTTCCTTAGCCTTTCTAATTACTTGATCGAGGGGTTCGGTGCTATCCAGATCGAGGATAGGCGCTCCGTTAAAAGTCAATCGGGGAACATCCCTTACTTTTCGTTCTAAGGAGGCGGGGCGATGATCGGGTTTACGCTTGAGAGCGGTTCCAAGATCAACATTAAGCCGGATAACAATATCCGGTGGATAGGATGCCATCCAGTTATATAGGGCCTGTTCTTGCCGTGTCAAAAAGCGAGCAATCATCCCTTTCGGGCTTCTGGCGACAAGACCCGGGCCGTCCATCGGGCCAGGAACCACGGCTTGCGGATAGCGGTCGGTTAAAATTGTAAAGCCTTTACGGTGTAACCTTTGCATCCGCATAAAACGGAACACCCGACGCATTGAAAGAATAAAGATAATCGCGGAAACAGCAGCCCCTGCCCCTTTTTCGTCTCTTGCTTTTGATGAGCGGGCAATCACTTGCTTATCAAGTTTTTTGCCAACAAAAGGCAGACGCGCAATAGCCCGTCCCCAATTTCCGGTTTGCTTCCCAAGATGGCAAAAAGCCGTCGGGCGCATGGTCTGTAGCCAGTCGAGCAGTTCTTGACCCACAGTCGTCTTGCCGCTTCCATCAGCACCCACAATGGCTATGAGAGGAGCTGACCTCTTATTTTGGAAAGACGCTGTTTGAGACATGGTGGTTGACCTAGGGAGTGATGATCTTGCGAAAGCGTGATTACAAGATCGTTGAGTATACTATCAAGTATTTTTGCTGCAAAGCATGCTAATAATTTATGCAGAGCAAAGATAATAGCTTTATCTTTATGCAAAAAATAAAGTGAATAGGGCGAAGCAATTGCCAAATTCTAGGCGAATATCAGCCTGATAACAGGTAAACCGCAAAGCGGGTTTTTGACCGACTATTTGCCGAGCATAGAAGTGAAAATGTCGCTGTTCTGAAAAATTTTGTAACGGTCCAGCAAACATCTTCCCATAATGGTGATCAACAAAAGATCGCGGAAAACCATGCAATATTGGTTTACTGCATCAGTATGCGTTTGCCTGACAGGCAGAAGCAGAGGTGGAGATACACAAAAAAGGCAGACAGAAAAGGCTTTGTGACAAAGCCTTTTCTATTAGATTTTCTGAAAGAAAATAATTAGATATTTTTACAAGAAGAATATAATAAAGAAGTATTTATTTTTATTTTTCAATGCTTTTGGCGGGCGTAGCAGAAGGTTCGGAGGTCGATTTTACAGGCGTTGCTGTTTTTGAAGCGTCAGTGTCTGTTTTTATAGAATTATCGTTATCCGCCGTTTTTACCTCGTGAGCAGGCGGTGCGCCTTTCGCAATGGCCGCCGTCAATTGGGTAGAGGCAGGACATTCTTGCCCGCAGATTTTTTTGATTTTATCAAGATTTTGCTGCGCTCTTGCTATGGCACCTTTTGCAACCATGGCTTCCCCTTGAGCGGCCAAGCTATTGACATCAGTGGGATCGATATTGAGCGCTTCCTGATAAAAACGAATGGCTTTTCCGTTTAAGCATTGGACTGCGGCAATATGTCCTAAAGCCATAAACGCGTTTTTATTGCGAGGATCGACAGCCAACGCGCTTTCAAGAAGTTGCGACGCGTCTACTAAATGGCCTTCTTTTTGTGATTTTTCAGCCTGAAGCACCAGATTGGTTGAGTAAGGATTGATTTGGTTATCGGGTTTGCCATGAGAAATTTGAGGTGTTCCGGATGCCAATGTCAGAGACAGGACAAGGGCTAGAGGCGAAAAATTCATTATTTTCTCCGGAAAAGAAGCAAACTGAAGAAGAATATCCATTACAACCCATAAGGCCGCTTGCCAAAAGTCTAACCCGACTATCTATCCACCGCAACGAATAGTTATTATGCGATAAAGACGGAATCAGACAAGTGAAATAGCTTCATTCACCATTTTGGATAGGAAGAAAAAGGCCGATATCTTGATGATTTCGGCCTTTTTATTCTGTTTTTAAGACCCAATATAGCGCAACCGACTGACAAAAAAGCCGTCAGTTTGATCTTTAAGAACCGTAAAACGGCGACCATTGCCACGAAAAGTGCCTGCGGGAACATCTGAATTTTCGACTTCCCAATCGGGATGGCGATCCAGAAAAGCCGCAATTTGATTAGTGCCTTCGTCATCAAGTAACGAACAGACCACATAGACCAGATAGCCGCCCGGATGAACCAGTCGAGAAGCAATATCCAAAAGATTGCTTTGGGTTTCGATCACGCGTTGCAACCGAGCCGGTGTCAAGCGCCAGCGAGCTTCCGGATTCCGCCGCCATGTTCCGCTGCCAGAGCAAGGGGCATCTACCAAAACCAGATTTGCCCGATGGGTCAGGTCTTCCAGAGCGAGATCTTCTTCTTTTGGATTAAGAAGACGTTGTTCAATATTCGGAAGTTTTGCCCGTTCAGCGCGAGGCTGTAATCGAGACAAACGGTTTCTATCCGTATCACAGGCGATCAGATTAAGATCGGTATCCGCATTATCAGCGAGCATATCACTGGCCAAAGCCAGCGTTTTGCCCCCTGCCCCTGCGCAAAGATCGAGGACATTCATACCCGCTTTCGCTTGGCAGATAAAAGTCGCCCATTGCGAACCCGCATCTTGTATTTCGATAGCCCCTGCTTTCCAAAGCGGAGATTGATCGACCTTTGATCCTTCCGGTAGCCGAATGGCGTAAGGAAGATTGGGTAAAGGCTGACCTTCTGGGAAGGATTCGAGCACAGTATCGAGATCAATTAAATGGGGATTAAAGCGAATATCCAACGGCGCACGTCCCAAAAGAGCATTTTGCTCATCTGGGTCGATGTCGCTTTCATTCATCTTGTCTACCAACCATGCGGGCAGCAAAGACGTATTTTCTTCTGATAAACGAGCGGCTTCCGCCCGTTCTCTAGGCGTTATCGGCTTTGGTGCGCGCGTTGATCCATCACCATCAAATAATGCGGCCAATTCGGGGTCATCATAGGCGAGACGAACCATAGCCGCCCGACCATTGGCCGGACAATTGCCTGTATGACGAATTGCCCGATAAACCAATTCACGAATAGCCGCACGATCTTTCGAACCAGCATAGCGGCGCGTTTTGAAATATTGGCTGACCAATCGATCTGCCGCAGAACCTTCTTCACGCACCGCCCGAGTAATCTGGTCGAGCAGTTCAATGGCGGCTTCTACTCTTGCTTGAGGGATCACCGCCAAGACTCCTTTTGATCGTTAATGATGCTTCTAGCGAAGCGGATAGTTAGGGGCTTCACGGGTGATGGACACATCATGCACATGGCTTTCATTCAAGCCGGCATTGGTGATGCGGACAAATTTACCCCGTTTTTGTAATTCGGGAATGGTTGCAGAACCCGTGTAGCCCATAGCGGCTTTGATGCCACCCATCAACTGATGGATAACAGCAGAAGCGGCACCCTTGTAAGGCACCTGACCTTCGATACCTTCTGGAACCAGTTTCATTTGATCTTTTACATCCTGCTGGAAGTAACGATCAGCTGAACCCAATGCCATAGCACCGACAGAGCCCATACCGCGATAGGATTTATAGGAGCGGCCCTGATAGATGAAGGTTTCACCCGGAGCTTCTTCGGTACCAGCCAGAAGTGAACCGACCATAACAGTCGAAGCACCAGCGGCAAGCGCCTTGGCCAAGTCACCAGAAGTCCGAAGACCACCATCAGCAATAATCGGGATATTGGATTTAGCCGCTTCTTTAGCGGATTCCATAACGGCGGTTAACTGAGGCACACCGACACCGGCAACAACGCGGGTCGTGCAAATAGAACCCGGGCCAATACCGATTTTAACAGCATCTGCACCAGAATCGATCAGGAAGCGCGTGGCTTCTGGCGTTGCAACGTTACCGGCAACGACCTGAATTTTGCTGGACAGCTTTTTCAAGCGTTCGACAGAGCGACCAACATTGAGGTTATGACCGTGAGCCGTATCAATGACGATCAAATCGCATTCAGCGTCGATCAAAGCTTCGGCGCGTTCGAAACCGGAATCACCGACCGTCGTAGCGGCAGCGATACGGAGACGACCCGACGGATCTTTGGTTGCGTTTGGATAAGCGACTGATTTTTCGATATCTTTGACCGTGATCAGGCCGAGACAGTGATAATTGTCATCAACAACCAACAGCTTTTCAATTCGGCGCTGATGGAGCAAGCGACGTGCTTCATCCTGCGTGACGCCCGGTTTGACAGTCGCCAGATTTTCGTGGGTCATCAGTTCCGAGACAGGCTGTTCGAGATGTTCGGCAAAGCGGACATCGCGATTCGTCAGGATACCGGCCAGACGGCCAGAAGCCTCGACAACCGGAATACCGGAAATCTGATATTTATTCATCAGCGCGCGTGCTTCACGCAGATTGCTGTCAGGCGTAATCGTGATCGGATTAACGACCATACCGCTTTCAAAGCGTTTGACCTGACGCACGGCTTCGGCCTGTTCTTGCACCGTCATATTGCGATGTAAAACGCCAAGACCGCCAAGCTGTGCCATGACGATGCCCATTTTAGCTTCGGTTACCGTATCCATGGCCGAAGAAAGCATCGGAATGTTAAGTGAAATTTCCCGTGTCAGGTTGGTACGGAGGTCGGCCTGACTGGGAAGAACATCAGATGCCGCAGGACGAAGTAATACATCGTCAAAAGTGAGGCCTAGACTGATTTCCATTGTGAATCCCCCGGATCAGGCCCGTTCAAAACCTTATCATAGAAATTCATAAGGATCTGATTGGGCAATAAGATTCATAGCCCTATATAATGGGATCGCTTTGCTTTCCAGCACTCTAATAGGGTTTTTCCTTATTTATTTTGCATTTTTTGTTTAAACCCGTTGTTAGAAGCGGAAATAAATCAGAGAACCGATCAAGCCGAGCAAAAGAACAAAAAATTTGGCGGATAATAGTTGCCATATTCATCATATTTATGCAGTAGAGCGAAAATAAATGACTGCTTCAATCGCCTTGGTCGATGACGACCGCAACATTTTAGCCTCTGTTTCTATGACGCTTCAGTCAGAGGGTTTTTCTGTCAGAGTATATTCTGATGGCAAGACTGCGCTGAATGCTTTGCTGGAAACGCCCCCCGATCTGGTTGTGCTTGATATCAAAATGCCGATCATGGACGGAATGGAGGTTTTGCGGCGGTTGCGCGAAAAGAGCATGGTGCCGGTCATTTTTCTGACTTCCAAAGATGATGAGCTAGATGAAGCCTTGGGTTTGGCATCCGGTGCGGATGATTATATTGCCAAACCGTTTTCTTTACGCTTGTTGATGGCGCGTATCCGTGCCTTGTTACGGCGCACCGAAGCAAGATATCAGCAATTAGACGAAAACAGCCCTGCCAATGATAGCCATATCATCGTCAGAGGCCGTTTGGTAATGGACCCAGACCGCCATCAAGTATCATGGGATGGGCAGGATATTTCATTGACGGTGACAGAGTTTCTTATTTTAGAGGCCTTGGCACAGCGTCCCGGTTTTGTAAAATCGCGTGACCAATTGATGGATACCGCCTATCAGGATGACGTCTATGTCGATGATCGCACCATAGACAGCCATATAAAACGCCTGCGGCGTAAATTCCGTCAGGCAGATAATCAATTCAAAAGTATAGAGACGCTCTATGGTATCGGCTACCGGTTTGCCGAAGAATAAAGAAGAAGACGCTGCATCCCGCCATCATTGGCGGCGAAACGAGCTTGCATTGGGTTGGTCAGCCCGTTGGTCGCTGACGGCGCGCATTCTTGCGGTGAATATTTTCGTCCTTCTGATCTTTGCAGGCACTTTTTTCTATGTCGCCCAATACCGAGATCGCCTTACCGGCCTTCAGACCGGTAAATATAAGGCTATGGTCGAGCTTATCACCGATAATCTCGAAAATACGCCTGAAGCGAACTGGGATAGTCTGGTTGACAGAATGGGGCAGCAGACCGGTTTTCGCATCCGTATTTTCAGCGCCAAAGGCGATCGGGTTTTTGATAGCTGGAACAGCGGCAAGCCCAGTTATGTTATCCATGATCCGAAAAAGGATGATTGGCAGCATCATTTGGCGCGGCTGATGGATCGCATCAACGATACGGTCGTTCATGCCACCCCGTTAAGCTATTATCAGGAACCGAAATACGACCGGTTAGAGGCATGGCCGGAAGCGGTGACTGCCCATAGTCAGAATAAAATGGCCGCCCAGATAAGATGGGCCGCCGACCGCACGCCGTTAATTTCGATTGCGGCACCGGTTGGTAAAAACGGAACGACTTTATTCGCGACCGACAATCCCCGCTATATTACCCATAAAGTAAGACGGCAGCGTTTTTGGGCAATGATCGTTTTGTTGGTCGTTACCTGTGTTTCTGTGGCTTTGTCTTTATTCTTGGCGCGGACAATTGTTCATCCGTTAAAAAGCCTTGCTAAGGCCGCCGTTCGTGTCCGTTTAGGACGGGCAAGAGAAGTGAAAGTGCCTCGCTTGCCTGCACGTCGAGACGAAATCGGTTTGTTGGCCAGATCGCTGTCGGATATGAATACTGCCTTGCAACAGCGGATTGATGCAACAGAAGCTTTTGCGGCCGACGTGACCCATGAGCTAAAAAACCCGTTGGCTTCGCTACGGTCGGCTGTCGACAGTCTGGAAATGATTAAGGACGATCATTTACGGCAGCAGTTAATTAGCGTTATCCGTGATGATATCCAGCGGTTAGATCGCCTAATTACCGATATTTCGGAAGCTTCGCGTGTCGATGCTGAAATGGCGCGTTCTAGCTTTGAAGTCATTGATTTGGGCCCGCTAATCCAAGGTGTTACCCAGCATTGCGAAAGACGGCCAGATGCCGCCGATGTCAGAATTGCTTTTGCGCGGCCTCAATCCGGCATTGCTGTTGTTTTGGGGGATGGCACGCGCCTTACCCGCGTAGTTGAGAATTTGATTGATAATGCAATCTCATTTTCACCCCGCGATGGTCTGGTGACGATTACCACAACCCGTGACAAAGAAGATGTCGTTATTCGTGTCGAAGATGAAGGCCCCGGTGTGCCGGATGATGCCAAGGAAGAAATTTTCCGCCGGTTTCATTCTGTCCGTCCGAGTCAGGAAGCCTTTGGCCGTCATAGCGGATTAGGTCTGGCAATCGCCAAGGCAACGGTCGAAGCACATCATGGCACCATTGAAGTCACCAAGAGATCTCAAGGGAAGTCGGGCGCCAGCTTTATTGTCCATTTACCGGCGGCTCCGGTGATCCATGCCCCCCAGAGTAGAAAAGCCTAGAAATTGGATAGGATACTGTTGAAATACAGACCTAAATGGACAAAAATTTTTGCCAATGAAGGCGGTTTTGGAATATCTATTTTATATCGCTTTAGACTTTGATTATCTTCATGAGATCTTTGGCTAAAGCGTTCTAATTGAGATGTCTTCTGTAACTACTGAAAATACCCGCAAGGCCGGTGGTTCAAACGAATCATCGGCCTTGATTCATGCAACTACTGTGTTGGTTAAGAATCAAGGTGTCCTTTTGATTGGCCCATCCGGCAGCGGGAAATCCGACCTTGCTTTGCGGTTAATAGATCGTGGAGCCAAATTGGTAAGCGATGATTACAGCCTGATCGATATCAAACCCAAAGAAAATATTTTAACAGCGACAGCACCCAAAAATATTGCCGGTTTATTGGAAATAAGAGGCTTGGGGGTTGTCACCCTGCCCTTTTGCCCCAAGGCCAAATTAGCTTTGGCGATTATCTTGGAAGGCGATGTTGAGAGAATGCCGGAGAAGGATTCTTCGATAAAAATTTTAGGTCGGGCTCTACCAGCGATCACTATTAATGCCTTTGAAGCGTCAGCCCCAATTAAGGTTGAAATGAAAATAGCGTGTCTGGTCGGGGATATTCTGCTAAAGAATTGAGATCAAAGAGGATATCTTACGTATGAACCGGAATGATTTGTCTTCTGCTGTCCCCCCGTCTGCGGCTCCGCCTGCGCGCATCATTCTGGTAACGGGATTGTCGGGCGCTGGAAAATCAACGGCGCTTCGCACCTTTGAGGATATGGGCTGGGAAACGGTCGATAATTTACCGCTTTCTTTGTTAGAGCGGCTTATTCTCACTCCGCCTTCATCGGTAACCGCCTATACGGGGCGGCCTTTGGCCTTAGGTATTGATAGCCGCACCCGTGGTTTTACGGTTGAAGCCTTTTTGAAAGGGGTCGAACAACTCCGCCACCATCATAGCCAGCCGATTGATATTCTGTTTTTGGATTGTTCCGACAGCGAATTGATGCGGCGTTTTGATACGACAAGGCGACGGCATCCATTGGCGCTTGATCGACCGATGGAAGACGGCATTTCGGAAGAGCGTGAATTTTTGACTCCCGTCAGAGAAATTGCTGATTTCCTGATTGATACGACCACCACCAGCAGCCATAGCCTGCAAACCGAATTAAGACAGCAATTCGCACCAGAAAACAGCGTTGCCCCGAATGTTTCGATTTTATCTTTCGGATTTTCGCGCGGGATTCCCTGTAATTGTGATTTGTTATTCGACATGCGGTTTTTGAGAAACCCTTATTGGGAAAAGGATTTACGTTCTTTAACTGGACTTGATTCAGAGATTTCGGAATATATCGAAGAAGACCCGTCTTTTTTACCGGCTGTTACAAAAATTAAAGATCTGCTTCTCTTTTTGTTACCACGCTATATAAACACGGGAAAAAGTTATATTGTTATTGCTTTTGCTTGCACAGGTGGACGTCACCGATCTGTTTATGTTGCGGAGTGGATAGCGGCTCAGTTGCGTCAGGCGCATTTTTCTCTCACTATTACACATCGTGACCTCAAACTACCTCTGCTCGAATCGCAATCAGACGGGATACGGGCAGGAAAGGCATATCAAGGCGGATGAGCAATTCATGATCGGATTGGTGTTAGTAACGCATGGCGGGCTGGCGGCAGAATTTGTCACAGCCATGGAACATGTTGTCGGAAAACAGGAAGCTGTTGCGGCTATTTGTATAGGCCCGGATGATGATATGGAAAACCGGCGCGCCGATATAGCCAAGGCTATTGCAGAAGTTGAAACCGGAGACGGTGTTATTTTGTTAACGGATTTGTTTGGTGGAACGCCTTCAAATCTAGCAATTTCTTTAATGCAACCGGGCAAAGTCGAGGTTATTGCAGGTATCAATCTGCCCATGCTAATCAGGCTGGAACGCGCCCGCAGACAGCAAGATGTTCAGGCTGCGGTGGCTGCCGCCCGCGAAGCCGGACGGAAATATATCTCGGTAGCTTCTGAAATATTAGGCGAATCATTATGACCTCCGTTACGCGCAAAGTGCAGATAACCAATAAACGCGGCCTTCATGCTCGAGCGAGCGCTCGCTTTGTGGCCTTGGCATCAGCCCAGTCGGCAATGATCGAAGTCGAAAAAGACGGCAACAAGGTCGTTGGTACCTCTATTATGGGGTTGATGATGTTGGGTGCCGCCATTGGTGATTATGTAACGATTTATGCTTCGGGTGTTGGTGCCGATCGCGCCGTGAGTGCCTTGGCCGATCTGGTCGAGCAGAAATTCGGTGAAGAATAATTAAGGACTGTCCGTTTTTTCATGCCTAGAGCTATTACCGCCTTTTCAAATCCGCTTATTAAACGAGTTCGTTCCTTGCGCGATAAAAAACATCGCCGTGAAGAAGGACTGTTTTTAGCTGAAGGCTTACGTATTCTGACCGAAGCCCGTGAAGCGGGTTTTATTCCAGTTTATATTTTCTTTGCCGCTGATAGTGCCGATCATCCTTTGGTCGGGCAATTAATCGATGCAGTTGAGCAGAATGGCGGCGAAGCGATCGAAACTAGCCGCGACATTTTGCATAAACTGTCAGGGAAAGATAATCCCCAGACGGTTATCGGCATTTTTGAAAGCTTTACCCTGCCCTTGTCAGCGATTGATCGCACGCAAGCCCCGCTTTGGTTAGTGGCGCAATCCTTAAGAGATCCCGGCAATCTGGGAACGTTGTTACGCACGGGTGATGCCGTCGGTGCGGGCGGATTAATCTTGATTGATGACTGTGTTGATCCTTTTTCGGTTGAAGCAGTGCGTGCCACCATGGGCGCGCTGTTTACCCAAAAAATTGCAACTGCCCGTTGGGAAGACTTTATTGTCTGGTTACGAGAAGGTGAAGGTGACCTGATCGGCACCAGTTTGCGCGCAACCCAAGATTATCAGGAACCGCGTTATCAAAAGCCGAGCTTTGTTTTGGTCGGAAATGAAGCGCAGGGTTTGCCTGCCGAATATGAAGATGCCTGTGACCATCTGGTTAAAATACCGATGAAAGGCCGTGCAGATAGCCTCAATGTCGCGGTAGCGGGAGCTATTATGGCTTATGAAGTATTAAATCAGCAGCGGAAAACGCGCTAAACGGACTTATTCCGATGTTGCCATTTTCGTTATAAGGGCATGAAAAGAGCAGATTATGCAATATAACAGATTGGCCCTTATCGCCTCCCCTACCCCGAAGGCACAAGCCGCAGCAGAAGAGCTGAAAAAGCTTTATACATGGTATCCGCTGGAAGATGCGGATATCATTATTGCGCTGGGCGGAGATGGATTTATGCTGCAAACGCTGCATGACCTTCTGGATAACGGGTTGAATGTTCCGGTTTATGGCATGAATTTAGGCACTGTCGGATTTTTGATGAATGAATGGCGGCCTGCTTCCCTGTTACGGCGGCTGATAAGAGCCAAGCGGTTTACGATTTTTCCTTTACGAATGGATGCCCAAACAGTTTCGGGTAAGCAGAAAATCTATCGTGCGATCAATGAAGTTTCTATGTTGCGGGAAACCCGTCAAACAGCACATTTAGAAATAAGCGTTGATGGTCGGATTGTACTGCCTGAATTGGTAGCGGATGGCATATTGGTTGCAACGCCTGCCGGTTCGACCGCCTATAACCTGTCTGCCGATGGTCCTATCTTGCCTTTTGATTCCGGTATGTTGGCTTTAACGTCAATTAGTCCCTTTCGGCCAAGGCGGTGGCGCGGGGCGATTGTGCCCGATGGTTCTATCATTGATATGCGGGTTATTGATCCTGATAAAAGGCCAATGAGTGCGGTGGCGGATCAACGTGAATTGCGGGAAATTGCCAATGTCACGATTACCCTTGACCGGACAACGCCGCTTCATTTGTTGTTTGATCCCAACCATGCCTTGGATGATCGGATTGCCCGTGAACAATTCCGATTGTGTTAATTCGGGATATATAAGAAAAACGAAAGCCATCAACAGCGGAACAAAACATCTGTTGATGGTTTTATAAAAGATTATCGGCTGTCAAAGGCCTGATAAAATCATAACCACATCTGAAAAATATAGCATTATTTTAGGAATATCGGGCTGGATGGCAGTCTTTTATTCAGAAAAAAATTGTTATTTTTGACGATGCTGGCATATGGCCTTTATTAACAAGAATATTATCTGATATTACGAGATAAAATCATTTCAGGATAAATGCTTTGTAAGGATTTACAGGCATCGGTCTAATTTTATCTTTGTTCTGCTATAGAGAAGGTACGGTGTGTCTGTTTTTATGAAAATGCTCTCGCAATCATATGGTAGGCTTTTTCACAAAATCCGTTTTATTTTGCCGGTTCTTTTTTCTTTTTTCTTTTTGGGTAATGCGCTTTATGCCCAAGATAATGTTACCGATAATAGCAGTCAGGTAAGCCAAGCACAGCCAGAAAATGGTCAGGCTTTATCCAAGTCGGAAGCTAAAAAATTACTGAATATTCTGGATAACCCGAAAAAACGGGAAGAATTTACTCAGACGCTTTCCTTGATTGCAAAAAGCCTGCCCGAACAGGACGCGCCCAGCAGTCCGGCAACGGATAGCGCCGATAGCACGGATAAAACAAGTCAGACTGCGGCACCTGCCGCCAAGGTAGCGCCAGCCGCGCCAAAAACGGCTGCCAAAGATGCTGCAGCGGCCGCGACAGAGAGTAATGCGACCGAGAATAGCAGCGATCCAACCATTCTGATTGATAAGGACGTAAGCGACGACCTGAACGTCGTATCCCGTTATATTATCAAATATACGGCCAGCTTTGTGTCTTTGTTCAACGATATGCGCTTTATCAGTCGTTGGCTTCAATATGAAATGAGCCATCCAGCAGCCTATAAAATTCTTTTAAATGCGGTTTTCTATGGCTTGTTTATTTTCGCCATCGGGTTGGTGCTGGAATATACATTGTCATTTTTCACCCGTGGATTGCTGCGGTCTATTAAAGACCGCGCTCAATCTTATGAAATGCAATGGGCGTTAAAGCATAGCGGTAATAATTCGACAGATGATGATGATGATAACAAAGTCGTCGACAAAATAGACCTGTCATCTGAATCCGGTGAAGCCAAGGCCGATGCCGAAGATGCAGAAAGCAAGTCCGCTGATACAGAAGAAACGCGGGCAGAAGATCATCGCCGTCAAAATGAGGTGATGGCCTTTATTATCCGTATTCCTTTTGCTTTTTATCATCTGGTGACGAAATTACTGCCGGTCGCGCTTTTTCTTGGTTTTAACTATATTGTGTCGGCAGTGATATCACCGAGCCGTCAGGCAGAAGCCCTGACGCTGTCCCTTGCCAATGCCTATGCCTTGTCGCGCACGGTTTATGTCATTCTGGAATCAACTTTCGCGCCGAAATCTCCGCCTATCCGGCTGCTTCCGGCTTCGGATTCCACGGCTGCACTTGTGATTAAATGGGCGAATATTCTCGTCATTACGCCTTCGATTGGTATCTTCCTGATTTCGATGGGGGATGAATTTCATATTGCCCGTCGTGGTATTGAAGCCTTGCTTCTTGCCTTTGTTTTGATCGAGCATCTGTTTTTGGCCGCCTTTATCTGGCGTATCCGGCATATTGTCGCCCAAGCTTTGCGGCCACCTGAAAAATTACAGAGCCGGCCTTTCTGGCGTTTTATGAGCACCATTATTGGCCTGTGGTGGGTACCGGCGATATTCGTCGATATGGCATTATGGATGATCTGGGCGACCCGTTTCCATGGCGGTTATAAATGGATGCTGCGTAGCTGTGTTTTGACCGTCGCTATTCTGATTTTCTCACGCTTGGCAGCGGTTTTGGCCTTTGGAACGCAAGAAAATCTGTTCAATTTCAGTGATGATACGAAAAGCCGTTATCCACGGTTACAAAAGCGGGCTGATTTTTATTATCCCTATGTCCACAGTATTATCACCTTTGTCATCGCTGCGGTTTCACTGGTTGCCCTGACCCAGAGTTGGGGTATCCCGACTATGCGCTTCCTGTTCAAATCCTCGGTCGGTTCTCATTTGACCAGTCTGGCCTTTAGCCTGTTCATCGCCATAACGGTGGCTGTGCTTTTGTGGGAAGTTATCAATGCGATGCTGAACCGGCAGATTGACCGGTATCATGAAAGCAATCAGTTCAGTCGGGCAACGCGGCTTCGCACGGTTTTCCCGATTATCAGAACCGTTCTTTTGGTCTTCATCATCGCGATTGTGGCGGTGACGACTTTGTCCCAGATTGGTATCAATGTGGCACCGTTGCTGACGGGTGCTGGTATCATGGGTGCGGCTATCGCCTTTGGTTCGCAGAGCCTTGTTAAGGATTTCATCACCGGCTTCTTTATGTTGGTTGAAGATGCCATTCAGGTCGGTGATTGGGTCACAACGGGGGGTGTTTCAGGAACGGTTGAGCATCTTTCAATCAGAACCCTGCGCGTAAGAGCGGTTAACGGTGATTTGCACATTATCCCCTTCTCATCCGTGACCTCGATTGCCAATACGGGACGTGATTTCAACCAGATCATTATTCGGCAGACGCTTGATTTATCGGAAGATCCCGATCGTTTGGTTAAAATCATGCAAAAGACCATCGATGACATGCGGAAAGAAGATGCCTATAAGGACATCATCTATTCTGGCTATAATGATCTGGGTGTCGATAATTCGGATGGTAACGGCGCTATTATGGTCGGGACGATCCGCACGGCAGCCATGATGAAATGGAAAGTTCAGAGAGAATTTTATCGTCGTCTTAGCAATCGTATGGCTGAAGCGAATATCAAATTCTATACTGGGACTTCTTATTACACCACGCCGCCAGGGTCGCCTTTGCATTGGATTAACGATCAGCCTGAGCCTGCGCAATCTGATGCCGATATGATGCGGAAATTACCGCCTAAAGATGCCAAACCCGATGAAGCGGGCAAGGAATCCCAGAAGAAAGAGACGCCTTCTGCGTCGAAAGCGGGTAAAAAAGAAGCCTCAAAAGACGACAAAAAAGACGAAGTATAAAAATACTATTTCAGAATTTTGATGACCCTTTATCCGGTTGCCCGTTGTGATTTTGTTGCAGGGGCAGCCGGATTTTTTGTCTGTTTGTGCAAGCCTCCAAGATGCCGTGATTGAATACAGATGAAGCCTTACAAGAAAGGCGATCTTTTAAAAAAGCCTCTGCCCCATCACGCGTTGATGTAAAATTTAGAAACCATGTATTTCATTTGTTTCTGTTTATGGAATGATATGCTTTCGCTAGAAATAGTTTCAGAGAGCCAATGAAAAGAGCTTGAGTAGGAAAAAATATTTGTGTTTTGACTTTCTGCTTTTGAGTTCTGCAAAATTTTCGGCTTTTGGTGCTATTTTTGAGCGGAGTTTGGCCAGATGAAAGGCTTTTTTTCTTTAGCGGCAACAGCGTTTCTTTTGTCATTTTCGGCTATGGATGTCGCTTCGGCTCAATCGGTGACCAATGCCGAACAGATTCAGGCTGGAGGCTATGATGTAGAACCTAACCATACCCAAGTGGGCTTTTCGGTTTTGCATTTTGGATTCACAAATTATCAGGGTGTTTTTTCGCAAGTATCCGGTAATCTTGATCTGGATAGCCAGAATCCGGCGAGATCAAAGCTGTCGGTTACCATCCCAATACAATCGGTGATGACAACCAATTCAAAGTTGGATGATGAATTAAAAAGCGATCAGTGGTTTGATAGTGCGAAATTTCCCAATGCACGTTTTGTTTCAACCCAGATTCGACAAACGGGTAAAAATGAGGCCATTGTTACCGGCAATTTAACCCTGCATGGCGTTACCAAGCTGGAAAGTTTGAAAGTTCATTTTGTTGGTGCGGGTATCAATCCTTTGGATAAGAAATATACCGCCGGATTTGAAGCCGATACGACCATCAAACGCAGTGATTTTGGCGTAAAAATGTATGTGCCCTATGTCAGCGATGAAGTGCATTTGCATATTGCGGGTGCATTTGAAAAGCGGAATTAAGCCATTCTCGCCCGAAGACAGATATCCCCTATCCCGTGCAAAAGCTCGATAGTAACGAAGGTTAGATCCGCGCTTATTGTGTGATGTGATCTAAAATTGATCAGATCGGGAGGGCTCTTTTCAGAAAAAGAAGCGTTGTATCAAAAGATAGAAAAAGAATACTTTTTGAAAAAATACTCTTTTCAAGAGCGCCCAAGTAGAATGGGCAGAGTGGATAAGAATTTTGTTCCGCAGATGGCGTTTCAAATCGGGATTATCCGTCGGCTAGCGGACAGAATATAATTGTATAAAATTTTATAATCAGGAAAAAGGTCATTTATTATGCCGAAAATTCTTGTGCTTTATTATTCCACTTATGGCCATGTTGAACAAATGGCCTATGCCGTGGCTGATGGCGTTAAAGCCGCCGGTGTTGAAGTGGAAGTCAAGCGAGTGCCGGAATTGGTTTCCGAAGAATCCGCCCAGCGGCATCATTTCAAGACTGACCAGAAGGCACCGATTGCCCTTCCCAGCGAATTACCTGAATATGATGGCATCATTGTCGGTGCGCCAACCCGATTTGGCCGTTTACCAGCCCAGATGGCGAATTTTTGGGATCAGACCGGTGGTTTATGGGCAAAAGGTGGATTGATCGGTAAGGTTGGTGCGGTTTTCACCTCGACCGCTTCGCAGCATGGTGGGCAGGAAACGACGCTTTATTCTTTGATGTCCAATCTGTTGCATCATGGTTTGGTTATCAGCGGCCTGCCCTATAGCTATCAGGGACAATTAGCCGTCGATGAGGTGACCGGTGGTGCGCCTTATGGGGCAACGACCATTGCCGCTGGTGATGGTTCCCGACAGCCGAGCCAGAATGAATTGGATGGTGCCAAATTTCTGGGTAGCCATGTCGCTGAATTGACCAAAAAGCTTACCGCTAAATAGGCTTTTGACCACAATGCCTCCGAAATGGGTTTCGGAGGCATTATGTCGTAAGGTTTTAATTTTGGGATCCGCTTGCAAACCGAAATTTGCAAAGGATTGAAAGACAATGCAGAAAACTTCTGAGATCGTGGAGTAATTTATTTTGTCCAAGGTGGATTTTTAAACGCTTTGGTCAGATAATCAAGTAATACATTCACACGCATCGGTCTTAATGGGTTCGCGGAAGTAACCAAATAAAGCGCAATAGAACCGGCATCCCATTCGGGTAGTATCTGTTCGAGCTTTCCCGATTGCAGACCTTCGGAAACCATAAAATCAGGAAATAGACCAAAGCCTAGTCCAGCATTTAGGGCTGGCAAGAAAGCTTCTGCGTTATCTGCCCTAAAACGGGAAGATTGCGAAAGCACATATTCCTTATCTGTTTTTTCATGGTGAAGACGGATCATGCCAGATGCGCGGCTGTTGGTGTAAACGAAGCTTTTTTTATCTTCGAGTTCTTTGGGATGCTGCGGGCGACCAATTTTATCGAGATAATCAGGAGTCGAAACCAGCAAGAGTCGCACCGGACAAAGCCGCCGTGCCCGTAAGGCGGAATCCGCAAGGGAAGCAATCCTGAGGGCGACATCATAGCCTTCCGCGACAAGATCGACGAGGGCATCGCTGAAATCGACGGCAATATCTATTTCAGGGTATTGCGCCAGAAAGTCAGGCAAAACCGGTGATAGATGCCATAGGCCAAAGCTCATTGGAGCGGCAATTCTGATTAATCCCGAAGGCCGTTGGATGCCGCCACGCGCTTCGCTTTCGGCGATTTCGGCTTCGGCAATAATTTTATTGGCATGTCCAAGAAGTTGTCGCCCTAGATCCGTCAAGGAAATATGGCGCGAATTGCGGTTGAATAAAGCACTTCCCAAGGATTGTTCCAGCCTGCTGACCGCTTTTGAAACGGTCGGTTTAGAAAGCTGTATGGCTTCGGCTGCCCGTGCGAATGATCCTAATTCGGCGACTTTTGCAAAAATCGCCCATGCTTCGAAATCCGGCAGCTTCATTTGAATATCCGCTAAAATGATTGGGAAAAGCGCATTTTATAATCTGCGCTATAATATCGGGAGATGCTCCTCCATTCAAATAGATAAAAATATAGAAATGATGGAGTGATATTATTTCTATATATTGATGAAATGTCTTCTTTTAATCTTGGATTCTAAAAGGATATCAAGGGATCAACGAAATAATGATTTTACTCCGTCCGTATAAAGATCTTGGCTTTGCCGATCATGGATGGCTGGAAGCTAGACATTATTTTTCCTTTGCGGGTTATTATGACCCAGAACGCATGAATTGGGATGCGGTTCGTGTATGGAATGATGACCGAATTGCGCCCAATAACGGCTTTGGAATGCATCCCCACCGCAATATGGAAATCGTTACCTATATTCGGGAAGGCGCGTTAACCCATGAAGACAGCCTTGGGAATAAAGGGCGAATAGTTGCAGGCGATGTTCAAGTCATGTCGGCTGGAACGGGGATTACCCATAGCGAATATAACAGCGAGTCATCGGATACCCGTTTATTCCAAATATGGATTATGCCGAATCAATCAGGACATAAGCCTGCATGGGGGAGCCGTTCTTTCCCGAAAAAAGATCATGCGGGTCAATTTGTGGTTTTGGCTTCGAGATATGGTGAAGATGATGAGGCCTTGCCGATTCATGTCGATGCCGCCGTTTTGGGAGCATGGTTTAATAAAGGTGATACCGTCGATTATCCGCTAAATAGTCAAAGATACGGTTATCTTGTTGTGGCTAAAGGTTCGATCGAAATAGAGAATATTATTTTGCGAGAAGGTGATGGCGGCGCGATTTCAAAAACGGATATTCTGTCGATAAAAGCGATAGAAGATTCAGAAGTGGTTTTGGTCGTAACCGGCAAAAAGAACTCATAATTTCGGGGAAAGAAATAACGGGGGTGTTTTGAAACCACCCCTGATTTTGTTCAGCCTTAGCTATTCGATTTCTTTTGCATCCTTGGCAGCGATATCCATTCTGAAGGCGATATCCCCTTTTTTAAGATATAGGCGTAGGCGGTGATATTTGATGAGGTAGCATAGCCCTGCTATCGCCGCGACAAAGCCGGAAATAGCACCTATTCCCAAAGCATAACGTGCCCCCCAGACATCGGCCACTCTGCCGACAAGCAGGCTGCCTAGTGGGACACCTCCGACCGATACAGCCAGAAGAATGGCAACCACCCGCCCCCTGATCATCGGATTGGTCGATAATTGCACCATACTGTTCGATGCCGTTGTAAAAATCTGGGCGGAGACACCGATAAAGACTAAGATCAGAGCAAAGCTTTCGGCATCCGGCATCAACGCGCCGACAAGACAGCTTATCCCGAATAAAGCTGTGCTGAAAAATAATAGGCGAATATGGGGACGCGCCCGACCTGCCACGAAAAGAGTACCTGCGACGGAGCCAATAGCCATAGAGGACATCAGCAAGCCATATAGACCAGCGTCCCCATGGAAAACCGTGACCGCCATAGTCGAGATAAAAATCGGGAAATTGAGACCAAAGGTGCAAATCAAGAAAAGCATGAAAAGAACGGTTTTGATATCTGGCCGTTTGTGGATGTAGCGAAAGCCGTCTGATATCCCGTTTTTTTGGTCAGTCGTTTTCTCGTTTTTATGCAATTCATGAACACGTAGGCAGCATAGCGCCAGAATAACTGCCCCAAAAGAAGCTGCATTAAGAAGGAAAACGCCGCCAGAACCGAGTGCTGCGATCAAAAATCCCGAAATGGCGGGTCCTATCAAACGGGCGCTGTTGAAAGAGGTTGAATTCAAAGCAACGGCATTCGGGAGATCTTCTTCTTTTACCAGTTCTGACACAAAGGTTTGGCGTGCCGGTGCATCAATCGCCGTGATAGCGCCTAGAATAAGCCCGAATAGATAGACATGCCACAAGCGGACAAGGCCCGTTAAGGTAAGCACCCCCAACCCCAAGGCGGTAAGTCCCATGGCGACTTGGGTTGCGATTAAAAATTTTCTTCGGTCGAAATGGTCGGCCGCATAGCCGGAGAAAGGTAGAAGCAAAAAGACGGGAGCAAATTGCAGCGCAGAAATAATCCCAACGGCCGTTGCATTATGATGGGTCAGTTGCACCAAGACCAGCCAATCTTGTGCAATTCGTTGCATCCATGTGCCAATATTGGAAACGAACATCCCGCCTATCCATATGCGATAGTTGAAGCTGTTCAGTGACCGGAAAGTGCCATGGAAAAGTTTTTTCATTAAAAAATGCCGTCGCTTTATTTTTATGTGACGAGCAGAAGCGTTTTTGTCCACTAACAACACATATTCGGGAAAGTCTGAGCCTTCCCTATCAGAGACAGGGAATAAGCAGAAATGGGGCGGAGAGGATATTGTGTCTTTTGCGAGAATATCCCCGTGTGGGTAATCAACGCCCCTGTTTAAACTATAGGCCAGTTGCTGGATATCAAGGCAGGTAGAAAAAGTTATTTAAAAGAGCAAGAAGCCTTTTCCGAATTTTGATGGATAGAAAGATGGATAATCGGCCTTTGCAAAAGCAGTATGCGAAAGCGCATGGTCGGTTCAATTTTTCGGATAAAAATTATCAATAACAATAAATAAAATATTGTTTTTATGATATTTTATTAAAAAAATTATGTGATAGCCATGCAACCTAGAAGAGAAAAATAGTTATCTCGGTTTAGCTTTAAGGCCGTACGTAGTGGGTTCTAAAGAAAAACCGTGAAGAAGACATTCCCCTTTGGAGAGAAGCTTCTTCACGGAAAGTCTTAGCGATTGCGTTATTTGGATGATAGCGCGATTTAGCTATCAATATCGTGATGGAAGGTGTCGCAAACTGTGGGATCACCGCTGTCTAGGCCACGTTTAAGCCAGCGCATTCTTTCGGCGGACGTCCCATGCGTAAAGCTTTCGGGGACAGGACGCATCCCAGCTGCCTTTTCTAAGGTATCGTCGCCGATAGCTTGTGCTGCCCGCATACCCTCTTCGACATCACCCGCCTCTATCCGGTCGCGGTTATGAGCTGCCCAAATACCGGCATAGCAGTCAGCCTGTAATTCCATTCTGACCTGTAAGGCATTGGCCGCGGCCTTGCCGATATTGGCCTGTTGTTCGCGAATTTGGTCAGATAAGCCCATTAAATCCTGAACATGATGTCCAACCTCATGCGCGATGACATAGGCTTGGGCAAAATCGCCACTGGCATGGAAGCGGTTGACCAATTCGTTATAAAAATCGGTATCGAGATAAACCCTTTGGTCAGCGGGGCAATAAAAAGGCCCCATCGCCGATTCTGCCGCACCGCAGCCCGAACGGCCTCTTTGGCTGTAGAAAACCAGAGTAGTGGGTTTGTATTTTTGCCCTTCATCAGCAAAAATTTTGCCCCATGTATCTTCCGTACTGGCCAATACACGGCAAGAAAACAGACTAGCGGCGTTAAGCTGGCAAGCCTGTTGTGCCGAACGGGCAGAATGTGCAGCGACCGCAGATTGGGTCGAGGGTGTGCCACCGATGAATCCCAGCGGGTTTATTTTAAAAATAAAACAGATGATCGCCAGAACGATAATACCGCCAATGCCGAAACGGCCAATAACAAAGCCCAGTAGGCCGCTAATCAGGTTAAACCCGCCGCCGCCCCCGCCGCTGCTACCGCCAAAATCTTCACCGCGTTCATCTTCGACATTGTCACTGCTTCGATAATCATCAAGCCGCATAATTCACCTTCGCTGTCTTACCCGCAGGCCTTGTTATAAGAAGAAGGCGGGTTTTCATCTATAGCTTTCATTTTTTTGTCTTTTTTTTGAAAAAAAAGCTTGCAGAGTAAATATCTGATTGTTATACGCGCTCCACACCCAACGCGGTGATCAACATAGTGTTCCCTGATAGCTCAGCGGTAGAGCGTCCGACTGTTAATCGGCAGGTCGTAGGTTCGAATCCTACTCGGGGAGCCATTTTAAAACGGTATATTTACCGTCTTTCCTAAAAAAATCCCAGACATTCATTTATAAAATCGAATCCTGTCGGATAATCTTTTCCAAAAAAATTATAGCGCCAACAAAAACGGAATCATTTTTCGTTGCCTGATTAGTTGAATATCAGAGCCTTTTTGCGCATTTATTCGATCAATTTATATTACCCCAACATGCCGTAATTTTATTTTGAAAAAACGCAGAGATAAAAAATATAGCGCATATTTGTAAGATCGCTTTTCGGGGGCGCTTTTTGATAATCAAAAACAAGAAAATTTGAGCTTGTTATTGGTTTTTCAGAATTAATCGCAGAAATAGCTCCTATGGTCGTATGACAGCGTTTTCTTTTTAAATCGGGGTTTTACATCATCGCCGCATAGGGTCACGATGGGTGTCATCATCGCTCTATCAGGAGAAGATTGATGTCCCCTATTACGATCCCTACTATCCGTTTGAATGATGGCAATGACCTGCCCGCCGTTGGTTTTGGCACCTACAAGTTAAATGGTTCTGCGGGTGTTGATGACATCGTCAGCGCCATCAAGGTCGGTTACCGTTTGCTTGATTCGGCCTTTAACTATGAAAATGAAGGCGCTGTGGGTGAAGCTGTCCGGCAGGCGGATATTCCCCGCGATACGTTACGGGTTGTTTCCAAATTACCGGGACGACATCACCATTTTGCAGAGGCGATTGCGACCGTCGAAGAGTCGCTCTATCGCGCGCAGCTTGATTATTACGACCTTTATCTGATCCACTGGCCTAATCCGAGCAAGGATCTCTATGTTGAGGCATGGCAAGCCTTGATTGAAGCCCGTAAGCGCGGATTGATACGGTCAATTGGTGTTTGTAACTTCTTACCTGAGCATATCGAGAAGTTGATTAAAGAAACCGGCGTAACTCCGGCCGTTAATCAGGTCGAATTACATCCTTATTTCCCGCAGGAAGAGCAACGGGCATGGGATAAGGCACATGGTATTGTGACCGAGTCATGGAGCCCGTTAGGCCGCGCCAGTAAGCTGTTACAGGATGATACGATAAAGACCATTGCTGACCGGCTAGGCAAATCTATCCCTCAGGTCATTTTACGCTGGCATGTCCAGCTTGGGGCTATTCCGATTCCGAAAGCATCGAGCAAAGAGCGTCAGATTGAAAATCTGTCCTTATTCGATTTTGAGTTATCTCCGCAGGATCTCGAAAAGATTGCAACTTTGGCAAGACCCGATGGGCGTTTAGCGAATCAAGATCCGGCGCATTACGAAGAATTTTAAACGTTTGATTTAGAAGAACGAAGCTACTTTGAAACAGAAAAGGCTGCCTTTCAAAGGCAGCCTTTTTTTGTGAGATTGCAGTTAGTTTGTTAAATTAGGATGCGTTAGGCAGCAGGCTTTTTGAAGCCTGTTCGAAGACATCGCGAGATAAATCTGGCGTTCCCAAAATGCGTTTTAAAGCATCCTGCATCAATTCTGCCCGTTTGGCATCGTAACGTTGCCAACGACCAAAAGGTGCAATCATTCTGGCCGCTGTCTGAGGATTGATTTTATCGAGAGCGATCGTCATGTCGGTGACAAAGCGATATCCCTCCCCTGATAAATCATGAAAGGCGCGAGCATTATGGGCGAAACTGCCGATTAAGGCACGCGCACGGTTCGGGTTTTTCAATGTGAAATCAGGATGTTGTGCGAGCTTCTTTACATTTTCAATCACGTCTGGGCGCGTTGAGAAAGCTTGAGTTGCAAACCATTTATCAATGACCAGCGCATTGCCTTTATAGCGTTCGTAAAAAGCGGTAAGTGCCTTTTCTCTTTCTGGTGAAAAGCCATTCACCAGCACATCCAACGCGCCACGCCGATCGGTCATATTGTCGGCTTTTTCAAATTGCTGCCAAGCCATCGCAGGAGCATCTTCAAGCTCGCCCGCGGCCAGATAACCGAGCGCCACATTTTTGAGACGACGTGAGCCGACGGCCTCTGGTGTATATTGATAGGCACCCTGCTCGCAGCGCTGATATGCTTGCCGCCACAGTTTTTCCAGCTTCTGCCCCAACAGCTTACGAAGATCGTCACGGATTTCTGCAATGCGTTTTGGGTCAACGATATCGAGTTGTTCACCGATCATATTTTCAGAAGGCAGGATGACGGCTTCCGCAATGAAAGCGTTATCCAGTTCTTTGTTGGTCAGTGTCTTTTCGACGGCGTTGATAACCGTTGCCTCATTGACCGATTCACCACGGACGCGGGCAACCATGAAATCAAGCATGAGCTGCTGCATCGCTTCATAGCGGGCAAAAGGATCGTCATCATTGGCAGACAGGAAAGCAAGGTCATCTGCGTTGACTTCGCTATCGATCACGACAGGAGCCGAGAAATGACGGTTGATCGAAAGCAGAGGTTCTTCGGTCAGATTGTCGAAGTGGTAGGTTTCATTGGCTTTGTTCAGCGTTAATAGCTGTTCGCCAATCAGATTTTTACCCGTCTGTTTACCGATAAGAGCGATGGCCACTGGCAGGACAACCGGCTGTTTTTCTGGCTGTGATGGCGTTGGAGCCGTTGTCTGTGCCAAAGTGAGCGTTGCCGTTTTGGTAGCGGCATCCCATTTGAAATCAGCCTTTAATTTCGGCGTACCGGCCTGATGATACCAGTGACGGAAGTCAGTCAGGTCAATGCCACTGGCTTCTTCCATAGCGGCGACAAAGTTTTCGCAGGTAGCGGCTTCACCGTCATGGCGTTCAAAGTAAAGGTCTGTCCCTTTTCTGAAATTTTCTGCGCCCAACAACTGATGCAGCATCCGAATGATTTCGGCACCTTTGTTATAAACCGTGGCGGTATAGAAATTCGAGATTTCGATATAGCTGTCCGGCTGGATCGGGTGGGCTAAGGGGCCTGCATCTTCGGGGAATTGGGCAGCGCGTAGGCTGCGGACATCTTCGATCCGTTTAACTGCCGGAGAACCGAGATCAGCAGAGAAGCTTTGATCGCGGAAAACGGTAAAGCCTTCTTTTAAGGAAAGCTGGAACCAGTCACGGCAGGTAACGCGGTTGCCTGACCAGTTATGGAAATATTCATGCGCGACCACGCCTGCGATAGCGTCATAATCGGCATCGGTGGCGGTATCGGGATCGGCGAGGATGTAGCGTGAATTGAAGATATTCAGGCTTTTATTTTCCATCGCACCGAAATTGAAATCATCGACCGCGACAATATTGAATTGGTCGAGGTCATATTCACGACCATAAACCTTTTCATCCCATGCCATGGCTATTTTTAAAGCCGCCATAGCGTGGTGGGTCTTGCTGACATCAGCAGGTCTGACCCAGATAGCCAGAGCAACCTTGCGGCCAGATTGGGTCGTGAATTCGTCACGATAAGCCGCCAGATTGCCGCCGACCAAAGCAAAGAGATAGCAAGGCTTCGGGAAAGGATCATTCCACATCGCGAAATGACGGCCATTTTCGCTTTTACCCGTCAGCGTCAGATTTCCGTTAGAAAGCAAAACTGGGAAAGCTTTCTCATCGGCTTCCATGCGGACGGTATAACGGCTTAAGATATCAGGGCGATCGGGGAAATAGGTAATCCGGCGGAAACCTTCGGCTTCGCATTGGGTGCAAAGCAGGCCAGAAGACGCATAAAGCCCCATAAGCTGGGAATTGCTCTCAGGGGAAATTTCGACCTCGGTTTCGACGAAATGGGAATCGCCTTCAAGAGCGATCTCTAGGCCTTCTTTTTCCCGTTTCACTATGGATATCGCATCTTTGCCATCAACCGAAAAAGCTAGAAGCGTTTGATTGTTACCATCCAGCTTTAACGGGAGGTTATGGTCACCGTTGCGCTTTACCTGAAGGCGTGCCTTTACCCGTGTTTTTTGGGGATCAAGTGAGAAATCAAGCGCGATAGTCGGCACCAGCCAATCAGGGGGTCTGTAGGCATGGCGTTGAATGACCACGGGCGTATCAGAGTGATTCTCTGACATATTTATCTCCTGACCTGAGTAGATAGATTTACAATAGTCGGTGCTGCGACTTTTATGGCTATTAGTCGATTTTCATTTTGACGGTAACTGATGGTGCTGATTTCTTTTGCGATTTCATCGCGAGCATCAAGCCCATAAAAACCATAACACTGCCTGCAATGGCTGAACCGCTCCAGATGTAATTTTCACAGACGGTCGAGATACTCATAGCGATAATAGGAATCAGCACATGAGCATAGGCGGCCATTTCGGGGCCGACGATCTGTAAAACGTAAAAATACATGATGAAGGCTAAAACAGAGCCGAAAAGACTGAGATATAAAAGGCTGCCGATATAGGCGCCGCCCCCGATAACGGGTGCGCCGTCCAGAAATAAAGCGACAAGGCCTATACCGATGCTGCCCCAGATCATTGACCATGCCAGAAAGACCGGCATCGGTTTTGATTTGCCCCGAGGGGTCGAGAGCAGAATTTCACCGAGCGAAGTGCTGAGCACGGCCAAAAGGGACATGACCAGTCCCAATTTCATTTCTGTACGATCGGGTAAATAGGCCAGTTGGCTTCGAAAGAGCAGGCCTAGACCGATACCGGCCAAGACCGCTCCCAGAATGAAATAGGGTGAGCTTTTTTTACCGAGAAAAACCCGTGCAAAAAAGCTGTTGGGGACAATGATAAGGGCAAAGACAACCGCGACCAGCCCCGAGGTGATATGCTTTTCTGCGGCATAGAGAAAACCGTAATCAACGGTAATCAATAACAACCCAACCGCCAAACAGAAGACTTGGTTGCTACGGTCAAGAGCCAGTTTATAGCCTTTGATCCGGCAAAAAAGCAGCATAAAGAGACCGGCGATAAAGAAGCGGTAACAGATTGACCAGTTTGCAGGAACAGAATGGATCTGATCCCGAATAACAATCCACGTTGTACTCCAGATCAAAATTACCAGCAAAAAAGGTATGAGAACCTTAGGGGAAGCCAGCTTTTCGTCTGGCTCTTCCCTTTCTGCTACGTCCATTCCGTCCCCTCTTCCGGATTATTATCCGAGTATCCTATAAAGCTTTTAAGGCTTTTTCTAATGCAACAATTTCATGCTCCGGTTGATCCCATGAAGCAACCAGACGGATTTTATCATGACCCCAATCATAAAAAACAAAACCCTGTTTCCGTAATTCGGCGCGTTCTTCTTTCGAGATGAAGAGGAACACTTCATTGGCCTTGATCGGATAGGCATGCCTTTTCGGCTCAACAGCATCAGCAATGCGTTTTGCCGTTTTGTTTGATGAGCGAGCAAGGTCAAGCCACAAATCATCTTTCAGCATGGCTTCGATCTGGGCAGAAACAAAGCGGCCTTTGGAAAGCAAATGGCCAGCCCGTTTACGGCGACGCTTGTTATCAACAGCGAGGTCACGGTTGAAGAAGACAATGGCTTCTGCGGCCATGGCACCATTTTTGGTGAAGCCAAAGCTCATCAGATCGACACCGGCTTTCCACGTTAATTCTGCGGGATCGCAGCCAAGAGCGGCAACCGCATTGGCAAAACGAGCGCCATCGAGATGGAAAGACCAACCTTTTTCACGGGCAACAGCCCCGATGGAAGCGGTTTCTTCCGGTGTATAAACCTGACCTAATTCGGTTGAATTGGTGATGGTCACCGCATGGGGTTGCACCATATGGACGCTGTCAGAAATCGCATCGGCTCTTGCCTTTAAAGCATCGGTCGTGATTTTTGCGCCTTCACCCGGAACGAGCAGCATTTTTGAGCCGCCCGTGTAAAATTCAGGTGCGCCCCCTTCGTCAGTTTGCACATGGGCATCCTGACTGCATAAAACACCACCGAAAGGTGGGCAGATAGCGGATAAGGACAGTGCATTCGAAGCCGTTCCGGTTACTGTCCAGTGCGCGGTTACTTCTGTTCCGAATAATTCGGAAAAAATATTGTCCAGCTTCAGACTCCATTTATCGGAATCGTAAGCCATATCGCTGTGATTGGCGGCTATAATAGCATCCATGACGGGGGCTGCCACTGTGGCGGCATTATCGGAAAAGAAACGGATACTCTGCATTATACTCACTATCCCCAAATTAAATATGTATGATATCTTATCACAAGATTTTGTTATAAAATAACATCATCACACCTTATAAGGAGGTGTATCTAATCCGGCTGCGCTTTTTGTAAAGATTTCGCAACCATTTTCCGTAATTCCGATGGAATGCTCGAACTGGGCAGAGAGCGACCGGTCGCGGGTGACAGACGTCCAACCATCGTCCAGAATTTTGACGTCAGGCTTACCGATATTGATCATCGGTTCAATGGTAAACAACATGCCCGGTTTTAATTCGGGGCCTTCACCCGGAACACCGACATGCACGACTTCGGGGCGATCGTGGAAAACCTTCCCCAGACCATGACCACAGAAGTCACGAACAACGCCATAGCGATGTTTGGCGGCCAATGTCTGAATGGCATAGCCGATATCGCCGATATGATTGCCTGGGCGTGCCTGTTCGATACCAACCATCAAGGCCTGATAGGTCACGTCGACCAGCTTTTTCGCTTTCAATGGAACATCACCGACCAAGAACATCCGGCTGGTATCGCCATGCCATCCGTCAACAATGACAGTGACATCAATATTGATGATATCGCCTGATTTAAGGGATTTGGGCCCCGGAATACCGTGGCAGATGACATGATTCGCGGAGATGCAAACCGATTTCGGATAACCGCGATAGTAACGGCAGGCAGAGACGCCGCCGCCCTGACGGATAAGATCATCGGCCAGAGTATCAAGCGCTTCGGTTGTTACACCCGGTTTGACATGCGGCACCAAGGCGTCAAGCACATCAGCGGCCAATCGACCCGCTTTACGCATTCCGGCGAAAGCTTTTTCATCGTAAAGTTTAATGGCATGCGTACGAATAGCCGCATCACCTTCTTTGACATGGATATATTCGGTCATAACTTCTGCTATAACCAATAAGCTTTCCCTTTGCGAGCCGCATTAACACATTAGGTTTTTCGCTTTTTCGGAGTCGAAATAGATGACCACGTTAGAGGAAAGAGAAAAGGACGGACTGAAAATTATGGCCAATAATCGTGTATGGACAGCCGCTTTACTCGTGATCGGTGACGAAATACTGTCAGGTCGCACCGAAGACCGGAATATCGCCCAGATTGCTTCATGGTTGAATATGCAAGGAATCAGGCTGACGGAAGTTCGGGTTGTCCCCGATGACAGTCAGGTGATAGGGGATGCGGTTCGAGCATTGAAAGACAATCATGACTATTTGTTCACCACCGGCGGCATTGGCCCGACGCATGATGATATTACCGTAGAGTCCATTAGTAACGCCTTAAACCTTCCCGTGGTCATTCATCCCGAAGCCGAAGAATGCCTAAAACAGTATTATGCCGATCGGGGTGGTGTGACCCCTGCCCGACTCCGTATGGCAAGAGCCCCCGAAGGCGCGAGTCTGATTAAAAATCCGGTTTCGGGTGCACCCGGCATTCGTATCGGCAATATTTTTATTATGGCCGGTGTTCCGAAAATTGTGACGGCGATGCTTGAGAGCTTGAACGGCACTTTATCGGGAGGAAAGCCGGTTTTATCCCGCACGGTTGGAACCTGGGATGGTGAAAGCCGCATCGCCAAAACTTTACAGCAAACCGAAAAAGATCATCCAGATTGCAAATTGGGTAGTTATCCTTTTTTCCGAAATGGTAGTGGCGGTGTCAATTTGGTTATCCGGTCGGTCGATCGCGAGGCTTTAAATCGTTGCGCCCAAGATTTGATAGGCCGTCTTTTGAAAGAAGATTTGTCGGCCATTGATGGCGCTATTTAGAAGAGGTTTTTCTATGGCTTTAAAAAGCCTTTTTCCCGAAATCATTTTATCCGACCATCACGGGATAAGCCGTCGTCGTCTAGGTAAAGCTATTCTGCAATTAGGGACGGCGACTCTGTTGTCGAATGGCTTGCTTCGGCAGGCGATGGCAGCAGAAGAGCCTGTGCCTGCCAAGAAACCGCCCTTCCCCGTTGATAAGGGCGACGATAATCCATTGTTGAATACCCAGCGAGTCAACTGGCGGGTGACAAATGGGGAATTGATGCATGGCTATATTGCGGTTCCGGCGGCGGCAAGGAATAAGCTACCGACGGTTCTGATTATCCATGACGAGCAAGGCCTTGATTTTGCAACGCGGGAATATACCCGTCAAATGGCGCTGAAAGGCTATATCGCTTTGGCACCCGACTTTCTGTCTGCATGGGGTGGAATGCCAGAAGATCTGGCTAAAACGAAGTCTATGTTGGCCGCTGTTGATTGGTCGTGGATCGTTAAAGATGCGGCGATGACGGTCGATTGGTTGAAGAACCAACGCTATTCTACCGGAAAAGTAGGTGTTATCGGCTTTGGATGGGGTGGTAAGCTGGCTCAATACACCGCAGCAAAGGCGCAGAATGCGCTGACAGCGGCGATTGCCTATTATAGTGACACGCCCCCTATTGCCGAGGCAGCCAATATCAAAGCGCCTTTACAGCTTCATTTCGGCACATCTGATTCTGGGGTTAATGCCTCTGCCTTGAACTGGATTTCAGCATTAAAAGCAGCATCGGTGCCGTTGGAATGCTATTTTTATCCGAATGTCGGGCATGGTTTTATGAATGAAAGCCAGCCAGCTTATAATGAAGCCGCAGCAAAAGAAGCGTGGCAGCGTAGTAACGAATTTTTGACCCGCAATCTGGCACCGAAAGAAAGCCTTGTGCGGAAAATTGATAAGGGTCAGCAAAAATTGACCAAGGAACAGACGGCAGGCACATCTGCGCCCATTTCTGGGAAAACGGGTAAGGCCGAAACGAAGAAGAAATAAGAAGGGCGCTAAAGCCTGCTAATCAGGATGCCGTTTTGGAATATCTTGAAAGGCAATAAAAAAGCCCGAAGAAGTTATCTTCGGGCTTTTCTTTTTAGGTTATGTCGAGAAATTAACGACGGTCACCCATAAAGTTCAACAGGAAGCTGAACATGTTGATGAAGTCGAGATAGAGGCTTAAAGCGCCCATCACGGCCATTTTACCAGCATATTCACCACCTGAAGTCATGAAATACATGCTTTTGATCTGCTGGGTATCGTAAGCGGTGAGACCAGCAAAGATCAGAACACCTAAAGCGCTGATACCGAATTGCAGCGATGAAGAATGGATGAACATGTTCAACAAAGAAGCTGCGATCAGGCCGAAAACAGCCATAATCAAAAACCGGCCAATGCTGGACAGGTCCCTCTTCGTCAGATAACCGAACACGCTTAATCCGGCAAAGGCCGCAGCCGTTGCGAAGAAAGTCTGGGCAATAGAAGTGCCAGTATAGACAAAGAAGATAACCGACATCGAAAGCCCCATGACACCGGCATAAGACCAGAAAAGCGCCCGAAGAGTCGAAAGGTTAAAGCGGTTTACCCCCGCGCTAAGCGCAAAGACAAAAGCCAGCGGTGCCAGCATCGCGACCCAACGCAGAGGTGAAAAAACGATGGCTTCGCCCAGCGCGGAATGTGCGACAAGATAGGCAACAATACCGGTGAGCAATACGCCGCCAGCCATGTAATTATAAACCGAAAGCATATAGGAGCGAAGACCGGCGTCCCGCTCCGAAGCTCCGTTACGGCCACGCGCAGCAGATTCCATCACGGTCGTCCGGGAATCATTCCAATTTGCCATAATAGATAATCTCCAATCAGGAAGATATTTGTTGTTATCTATATCAGTATGCGAACAGTTTGTTTCAAGCTGATGATAGACAGGTTTTTACAGAAAATAAGGTTTTTGGTCGTAAAAATGACGGCCATTTTTTCCTGTAAACGGAAATATATATCCAACAATTTATTACAACATATATGAACGATGTTATAATAAATTGTTAAATACATCAAATTTTATCACAGCCGATATAACGCAATGATTTCTTGGAGCGGAACCCCATTCATCGAGATTTTATCGGGTAAGATATTCGAGCGATGTTTTTTCAGGATCAAGGCCGATTTGAGCTGCCAAAGCCTGCACAACCAATTCATGGTCTTCTCTCTGATCTAGCCCTGAAACGGCAATATAACCAACAATGCCAGCTTTTTCCACTCTGATAGGAAAAGCGCCGCCATGGGTTGCATAATCTTTATCATCAAGACCGTAGCGGGAGAGAGAATTTTCGCCTTTTTTCTTGAGTTTTAAGCCGACGGCATAAGAGCTGGTAAAGTAATGAGCAACCGTAGCAGCCTTGCGACGAAGCCAGTTTTTATTGTCCGGCGAGCTATTGGGCATCGCACTGTAGAATAATGGCTGGTTGAAGCGGGCAACGGTAATCGCAATCGGATAGCTTTTATCCGCTGCAATATTTCTAATATAGGCGCCGAGCTTCCAAGCGATATCTTCATTGAATTCGGACAAAATAAGCCGTTTTTCCTGTTCTTTGACGGCAGCGATATCTTTATCGATTTTTTGCTGTTCAGTAGTCATGAGGGGCACCTTTTCCCTTTATTATAGAAAAGAGTTTAGTCCGATCATCGTTATAAAGACAGCCGATATCGATGTTTTGCGTCTTATCGAATGAAGAAAAAAACCGATGGCGTAAGCCTCAATTAGCACCCGCAAAAAAGACAAAAAAAAGGCCAGTCAAAATGACTGACCTTTTTTTGTTAAAGCCTAAAAGGCTGTGAAAATTACTGACCTGAACCTGGGCCGAAAGTGATTTCAACACGACGGTTCTGAGGTTCACGAACACCATCAGCGGTCTGAACCAGAAGATGCGTTTTACCGTAAGCTTCGGTAGCAAGCGCATCGTCAGGAACACCCTTGCCGACGAGATAAGCTTTAACAGAATCTGCACGGCGCTGTGACAGACCCATGTTATATTTAGCCGGACCTGCAGTATCGGTGTAACCCGCAACAACCACGCGAGCCTGCCCAGTCTGGGCATAGGACGACGCAACGTTGTCGAGAATAGATGCTGCTTCTGGCGTGATATTATACTTATCAAAGTCGAAGAACACCAAGAACGGACCCGGAATTGCCGGAGGCGGAGGCGTGACCGGTTCTTCTGGGGGCGGAGGTGCCGGAGGCGTCGGAGCCGGAGGTGCCGGCATTGGCGGCGGTGCGGGCTGAGCTGCCTTCGGTTCACCGAAGTTGAAGACCAGACCAGCCAAGACGCTATGCGAACGATAGCGACCGGACATGTTGCCCATGTCGGTGGTCCGGAAGTTCAAACCGTTCACATTGAAGAAACGGTATTTCAGTTCGAAGTCGATCATCTTGGTGACCGGCTTGCGGATACCAGCGATTACCTGCCATGCGAAATGGGCATCGTTATCGTTGGCAAAGCTGCTGCCGCCACCTAATGAGTAATGGTTAAGAGCGACGCGAGCGACACCGACACCGCCTCCGATAAAGCCGGAAACACCATCGTTTTTGCCGCCAAAGTCGAACATACCATTCAACATGAAGCTCAGGACATCAGTCGAACCGTGGCTTTTCGCCGTGGTGCCACCTGCCGTAAAGTTTCCATTATTGGAACTTTTATAGGCAGCTTCACCTTCAACACGGAACGGCCCGAAGTCATAACCAACATTGGCATCGACGTCATAGCCTGCTTTATTACCCATTCTTGCAGACTGAGCGTTCGGAAGTTTATAATGTATGTCTTCGACGAACAGCCCACCGCCGTCGACGCTGACATACCAAGCACCGTCGCGAGCGAGCGCCGGTGCAGCTATTGCGCTAGAGGCGAGCGCAGCCACAATGGCCAGCTTACGCATTGTCATCCCCTTTCAATCAAACCCTTACGGATTACTATGGTAACTAAACAAAGCAAGCGAGCGGTGCAAGCACACATATAGCTCAAAATGTTGCCAAAAAGCATCGCATATCAAACGAAAAGCGTGTTTTTGCTTAATTACACATAATCGAACCAGCGTTTTCTTTAAAAAATCTTAAAAGAAAATCTCAAGCTAGTTTATTTTGTCATAGTAGTAATAGTTAGAAACGCAAAAAAATAAAATAAAAAGCGACATCCTTTTATCGATTAGTGGATTTTGTCGATAATAGAGACTTTTATAACGCAGTTGATATATGAGACCTATGAGCGAATAGCTTTATTCGCCCGAAAGTCAGGCCACGTTTTTAAAAAAGAAGAACCCGTCAAAAGGCCTTGGCGGCGCTGTTTTGCTCAAGCTATTCAAGCATTTCGCTTTTTTCGACCCAGAGGGCTTCTTTTTTATTGAGTTCGTCTTCGATATCTGCCCGTGACTTCATTAACTGGGTTACGGTCAGCGATTTGTCCTTGGGAGAGGCTTGATTAGGATCAAATAAGGCTTGATCTATTTCACTTCTGCGAGCGGTGAGCTTGCTTATTTCGGTCTCAAGCTTTTTAATTTCATCCCGTAAGACTTTGTTTTGTTGACGCTTTTCGGCTCTTGCCCGTTTATCGGCTTTTTTATCCTGAGCCTTTACCGGAGTAGAGGAAGATTTGTCAGTCCGCCCCAGAATGAAATTGGTATAATCGTTGAGATCGCCTTCGAAGTCGGTGGCTTTCCCATTATCGACCAAGATAAGGCGGTCTGCCGTTAATTCGAGCATGTGGCGGTCATGCGAAACGATGATAACCGCGCCGCGATAATCAGCCAAGGCCTCGATCAAAGCTTGGCGGACATCGACATCAAGATGGTTGGTCGGTTCATCCAAGATCAGGAGATGCGGTGCATCACGGGTAATAAGCGCCAAAGCCAATCTTGCTCGTTCGCCCCCTGACATGCTGCCCACTTTTTGGGTTGCTTTTTCGCCAGAAAAACCAAATCGCCCAAGCTGTGACCGCACAGCGGTTGTCGAAGCACCCGGCATTAGCCTTGTCATATGGTCAAGCGGGCTATCGTCCACATCCAGTTCTTCCACCTGATATTGAGTGAAATAGCCGACTTTTATCTTGGAAGACGTGACCATTTGCCCGTCTAAGGTAGCAAGCTGTCCAACGATCAGCTTGGCCAAAGTGGTTTTACCGTTACCATTTCGTCCGATAAAGGCGATTCGGTCATCAGGATCTATACGCAGATTTAACTGGGTCAGAAGCGGGGTATCATTATAACCGACAGAGGCCTGATCCAAGGTGATCAACGGCGGTTTCAGATTGCCATCGGGACTCGGGAAAGCGAAACTGAGCGATGGATCTTCGACAGCGGCCGCAATCGGTTCCATTCTTTCAAGCGCTTTCATCCGGCTTTGTGCCTGACGAGCGGAATGGGCTTTCGTCCGCCAACGATTGACAAAGCTTTGCAGCTTTTCTCTTTCGGCTAGCTGCCGACTCCGCGCTGATTCGAGTTGCGACAGTCTTTCTGCCCGCTGTCTTTCGAAAGCATCATAGCCGCCCGGATATAAAGCGAGCGTGCCTTGCTGCAAATGGAGGATATGATCTGCGACTTTATTCAGAAAGTCACGTTCATGACTGATCAGAAGTAACGTGCCGCGATAACCACGCAGGAAGTTTTCAAGCCACAGCACGGCTTCCAAATCAAGATGGTTTGACGGTTCATCCAAAAGCAATAGGTCAGGTGCCGAGAATAACAGCGCGCCCAAGGCAACCCGCATCCGCCAACCACCAGAGAAAGAAGAGAGTGGTTTGTGCTGCATCTCTTCATCAAAGCCGAGCCCTGCCAAAATACGCGCTGCTCTTGCTGGGGCGGTATAGGCATCAATGGTATTCAGTCTTTCATGAATTTCAGCCAGCTTTTCGAGATCACTTTCGGTCTCGCTGGCATCCATCAGGCGAGAACGTTCCTCATCAGCTGCTAAAACGGTTTCATACGGGGTCGCTGAACCTTCTGGCGCTTCCTGAGCGATATAACCAATCCGCGTGCCGCGTGGCATCGACAATTCACCGCTATCGGCTTCAAGCAGACCCGCGACCACCTTCATCAGGGTAGACTTCCCTGCCCCATTGCGGCCGATAAGGCCAACATGGCTACCAGGCGGCAAGCTCGCGGTTGCCTGATCAAGGATGGTTTGGCCTCCAAGCCGGACAGTAATGGCCGAAAAACTAAGCATATTTCTCAATTCGGATGGTTGGTCGGGAACGGGAAAGAAGGTGATTCATAAAAATCACAGGCGAGGCATTCAACCCTTATTCTGAAAAAAGCCGTCAGCCTTCAAGTTGGCGCATCAGCAAACGGACATCCGAATCAACATCTTCATCGGTTATACGCAGCTTCTCTATCTGTCGAATGGCGTGAATAACCGTGGTATGATCGCGACCACCAAAACGCTGTCCGATTTCAGGTAAAGAGCGGGAAGTCAGCTGTTTGGAAAGATACATTGCGACTTGGCGCGGGCGGGCAATAACTCTGTCCCGTCTTTTGGAACTCATATCGGCTAATTTGAGACGATAATGATCGCAGACCCGTTTTTGAATATCTTCTACCGTGACTCGTTGTTGCGTTGTCCGAAGAAGATCAGCCAAAGTCTCCGTTACAAAATCCATATTGATGGGACGATTGGAAAGGGTCGCATAAGCAACGACCCGATTAAGTGCGCCTTCCAATTCCCGAACATTGGTGCAGATACGTTTTGCAAGGAAGAAAACGATTTCTTCAGGCATGGATACCTGAGGCATCGCTTCAAGTTTTTTGAGGATGATGTTTAAGCGAAGTTCAAAATCAGCCGGATTAACATCAGCGACCAAGCCCCATGATAAACGGGACAGGATGCGGCTTTCAATGCGTTCAAGATCTTGTGGGCTACGATCAGCAGAAATAACCAAACGACGCCCTGCGGTGATAACCTCGTTCATTGTGTGGAAGAATTCTTCCTGTGTAGAATCCTTTCCGGCAATAAACTGGACATCGTCGATCATTAGAAGATCGGCAGAACGCAAGCGGGCTTTAAAGCTATGGGTGTCTTTCGCCCGCATTGCTGCCACGAAGTCATACATGAATTTTTCAGCCGACATGTAAAGTGCCGTGCTGTTGGGATGCCGTTTTAGATATTCGATACCCACCGCATGCATGAGATGGGTTTTTCCAAGGCCGGTGCCGCCATAGAGAAAGAGCGGGTTGAAATCGAGTTTGCCGCCTTCTGCAAAGGTACAGGCAGCGCGATAAGCGAGATCATTGGCCTTACCGACAACAAAATTTTCAAAATTATAACGTTCTTCAAACTGGCTTTGATCGTCTTCAGCCGTTTTTTCTTCATTAGCGCTTTTTTTAGCGGTGGCAGGTAACGCTGATTTCTTTTTGGTGTTTTCTTTGGAGCGGTGCGCGGTTGATCCCCCAAAGGCAATTCAATTTCCGTCACATCAAGCAGCAGAGGCTGTGATTCAGGGTTACGGACGTTGACTTTTACCTCGGCGATGCCCGGCCAGACTGTTCGCCATGCCAGCAAAAGTTCGTCGGCCAGATGGGAAGATATCCAATTGGCCATAAATTCGCTGGGGCAAGCCAAGCGTATAATTCTGTTTTGGCTATCGAAATCGGCCAGCATCAGAGATTTGAGCCAGCTTTCAAAGGTACGGCTACCGCATTTTTTGCGTAATATCTGGCGCGCTTCGCTCCATGCAGCTGGCAGTAATGAAGCCCAGTCCTGTGTCGGGGGCTGAACATCTCCGCCTTCTTTTTGCACTGGATTCAGCACGCTATTTTACTACCCCGCTTTAGCTTTTCTGGTATCAATTGAGATTGTATTTTGTGGCAACCTTCACCTTTCAGGAAGGCAGGTTATGCCTTTCAGCCTTTTTGTCGCAGAGGCCTGACATATCTGATTCTTTGTATATTGAAGCCTTGATAACAGACTCAAATATGATCTGGTATGTTCTTGCTTTTTGGAAGAGCAATCCCGACCAATCAAGGGGTAAGCGACAAGAGTCTTAAAAATTTAAATCTTGACTCGATATATGCACATGAATCACTTCATAAGATACAATCACTTGAATAAACCATCACAAGATTCCGTAGGGCATCCTGTATTATAGCTGTGGTGCATAGGCCAGAGAAAACGACCAAGGCCATTGCATCAAGCGACGGTTCCAAATTGGGGCAATTTGCGCTTTCAAGAAAATTTATTTCTGGTCATCGCTATCTTCGCCAAAATGATCGGCCGAAATATATCAATAAAGCGGACACAGAAAAATATCTGTTTAGGACAAACAGACATATTCTTTACTTGATTAAGGCAAATCAAGCAGGGCTAAAATGAGCAGAAACGGAATTGAAGGGAATATGCCATCTTTCTAAATGAAAAGATCAACAGAGCGATGGCATCCCTTTCCCTGGCGTTTAGGCGAGCGCAGAAACGCTTTTTGCCAAACGAGAGAATTTCCGCGAAGCAGTGTTTTTATGCAAAACACCCTTAGAAACGCCACGGAATAATTCCGGCTGTGCGCTTGCTAAAGCGGTTTCGGCTTCGGTTTTGTCACCAGCAGCAATAGCAGATTCGACTTTTTTGATGAAAGTACGAATGCGGTTGATGCGGTTGCCGTTAATTTCAGCGCGACGGTCGTTACGACGGATGCGCTTTTTTGCCTGCGGCGTATTCGCCATGCTTGTCCTCGATGTAATCAGAAAAGAAATAGTAAAGGCACTGACTTCAATAATTCAGTCCTTACGAAGAAAAAGTCTTTATGGCTTTTCTTTTTATCGGTCAAGAGCCAGCCCATACGAAGGGGGAAAGCTGTAGAGTTTTGGGATAAAATTTAAACTAGTGAATGATGCGATTTTCAAAGAAATCATTTAGATGTTCTGAAAAAATAACAATAACCAATAGAAAAATCATACATTTTTTAAGAGAAACACAAAATACACCTATAAATAATAAGATATTTTTATATTATTATTTATTTTTATATTTTTAAAAATTATCAATATTTTTTATTATTTAAAATTATTTCAAAAAATTTAAAAAGTATTTTCGAAGTAAAGAAAATAGAACCTCTGGTATTTATGTTTCAGTTGATTGGCAAAATAAGGAAAATCAGACAGCAAGAAAGAAGATTATCAAACGACAACATAAAAATGAGTCGGCTGTTTTGGGATCAAATACATAGAAAAAGCCCGCCCGGTAAAACCGGACGGGCTTTTTGCCTCAAACTCTAAGTTTGTTAAAACTTAGCGCTTGCTAACAGGCTTGCGGCTGTTGGCAGTAGCGACGCGCTTACCCCATTTAACCAATTCTTCAGTGCAGTCTTCACGACCGATGAAGCATTCGATCAGGGTTGGGCCATCGGTGTTTGCCAGAGCAACCTTAATGGCTTCAGCAAGTTCACCACCGGTTTTGGCTTTCAGGCCTTTACCAGCACCGCTGTCATAACCACCGTTACCGTTGAACACTTCCATCAGACCGGCATAATCCCAGTTCTTGACGTTGTTGTACGGACCATCATGGATCATAACTTCAATGGTGTAACCATAGTTATTGATCAAGAAGATGATAACCGGCAGTTTCAGGCGAACCATCTGAGCGACTTCCTGAGCCGTCAGCTGGAAGGAACCATCACCAACCATGAGGATGTTGCGACGTTCCGGAGCACCAACGGCATAACCGAAGGCGGCAGGAACGGACCAACCAATGTGACCCCACTGCATTTCATATTCAACGCGAGCACCGTTCGGGAGCTTCATGCGCTGAGCATTGAACCAGGAGTCACCGGTTTCGGCGATAACCGTCGTGTTCGGGGTCAGAAGAGCTTCGACCTGACGGGCGATTTCTGCGTTGACCAACGGAGCCTTCGGATCAGCCGGAGCGGCTTTCTTCAGTGCACCTGCATTGAGGGATTTGAAGAAGTCCAAAGAAGCGGTTTTCTTGGAAACTTTCTGAGCCAGACGGGTCAGGTAGTCTTTCAGGTGAACGCTCGGGAAGCGCGTACCATTGACGACAACTGAACGTGGTTCGGCGAGAACCAGTTTCGCCTGATCAGGAAGGTCAGTCCAACCAGTGGTTGAATAGTCGTTGAAGATAGGAGCCAGAGCGATAACCGCATCGGCTTCTTTCATCGTCTTTTCAACACCCGGATAGCTGACTTCACCCCATGAGGTACCAATGTAATTGGCATTTTCTTCTGGGAAGAAACCTTTAGCAGCAGCCATAGTAGCAACTGCACCGCCCAAAGCGTCGGTGAACTTAACAGCAGCTTCTTCGGCACCAGCAGCACGCAGCTTGCTGCCGACGAGAACGGCTACTTTGTCACGGCTAGCGATGAATTTCAGGGTTTCGTCAACCGCTGCATTCAAAGAAGCTTCGTCGCTGGCTTCGTCATTGAACAATGCACTTGCCGGTCCAGGAGCGGCGCAGGGCATGGAAGCAATGTTGCAAGCGATTTCGAGGTAAACCGGCTTCTTCTCACGAAGAGCAGTTTTGATCACGTGATCGATTTTAGCCGGAGCTTCTTCCGGGGTGTAAATCGCTTCAGCTGCGGCCGTGATGTTCTTGGCCATTTCCAACTGATAGTGATAGTCGGTTTTACCAAGAGCATGATGCAGCACGTGGCCAGCAGCATGATCGTTGCTGTTCGGGGCACCTGAAATCAGGATGACCGGAAGGTTTTCAGCATAGGCGCCACCGATAGCATCAAATGCAGAAAGTGCACCAACGCTGTAGGTAACGATAGCAGCAGCTGCGCCTTTAGCGCGAGCATAACCTTCTGCACTGAAACCGCAGTTCAGTTCGTTACAGCAATAAACCTGCTCCATGTTTTTGTTCAAAAGCAGGTTGTCAAGAAGGACGAGGTTGTAGTCGCCCGCGACTGCGAAGTGATGCTTGAGACCAATCTGGACAAGCCGCTCCGCTAAATAGGTACCGACAGTATAACTCATTGCTTACTCCATATATTCAAAACACTATGTCTGAATCAGGATGACCCAGAAACCTCTAAAGTGTCGTTCCGGATTTAGCTATAGGCATTTTTAAAAATGCCCAAATTTTGTTCATGATGAACCTCTTGCGCAAAAGCGCAAAGAGTTTTTACAATTTTCAGAGAAAAAAGATCAGAACAAAACCTGCGAATGCGCCATGAAAGACTATAGCAGGAAAAGCTAAACGCCGATTTCTGGATTAAGTGATTATAGTGCATAACCAACCTCCAAGAATGGCAAGGGGGAACGGGACACCTTTAATTTAAAGGTTAACCGGGGATCAAAACCAGATGTGGAAACGTAGCCGAGACCTAAAGCAGCCAAAGACGTCTTTTTTAAAATTTTTGTGGCTGCCATAATAAACTGCCTAATTAATTCTAAGCAAGACAGGGCAGGATAACTCCAAAGCTGCCCGACCCGAGCGACCGGCTTTATCAATGAGCTGTTACAGATATTATACCGCAACACTGACAAAGCCTTTCCCTCCGTCTGAGCCATCAAAGCGGAAACGTTTCCGTAACCGGTCTGCACTCTCGTGATATTTTATTGTCGCCAAGTCAACCCAAAGTTGTGCATAAACAAAATTTGTTAAGCGGGTTTTATCCGTCAAAGGAGATCGAAAATCGGATAAAATATTGTATTCAAAGCGTTTATAAAGACAGAGAAGTCTAGGTCAAAACCGTTGTTTTCAGTATTTATTTTTCTTTTGGGAAAGAAGATTAAAGGGATGGTTTTTCGAGGAAAATTGAGCCCCCTGCCCCGATTAAAAGCTGACTCAATTTTTTTCGATTAAAGTTAATATTTTTTCGCGACCCAAAATATATCAACATCCGATATCGTGTTACATAATGTTGCAGAGAGTTTGGATAGAAAAGAAAAAAGGAACCGTGTGACTTTATGACAATCCAGTCGCCGTCTATTTTAAAACAAAATTTTATTGACCGTTATGCTGGGCGGAATGTGCCTCGCTATACGTCTTATCCGACGGCGGCTGATTTTCATAATAACCTGACTTCGGAAGATCATCGTCTCCGACTCAAAAATATTGCACCGAAAAGCCGGATATCGATTTATCTCCATGTGCCTTTCTGTCAGCAGCTTTGCCATTACTGCGGTTGTCATACAAAGGTAGTCCGTCGTCAGGAGGTCATTGACGGTTATGTCGGAAGTCTCGTCAAAGAGATCGAGACTATCGGAGAGTTAGTTCCGAGTGACTTGGAAATCGGACATTTGTCATGGGGTGGCGGAACCCCTTCTATTATCGGAGCCGCAGGCATTCGTCGGGTAATGGAAGCTTTGCAGCGTTATTTTCATGCCGCCGATGATATGGTGCATGCAATGGAGCTTGATCCCCGCCTGTTGGATGCCGCATTTTGTCGTGATCTATTTGATATAGGTGTAAACCGCACCAGCCTTGGGGTTCAAGATTTCAATCCACATATCCAAAAAGCGATCGGTCGCATTCAGCCGGTTGAACAGGTACAAAAGGCAATCGCAGATTTGCGCGCGGCGGGTATTGAACAGGTCAATTTCGATCTGCTCTACGGACTTCCCTATCAGGGTTTAAAAGAAATAGCCTTTAATTGCGAAGAAACGCTGCGTTTGTCGCCTGATCGGATTGCCTGTTTTGGTTATGCCCATTTGCCGGAACGAAAAGCCAATCAAAAACTGATCGATGAAAAGGCCTTACCTCAAACGCAGGAACGTTTTGAGCAAGCGGCCTTCATATCTGAAATATTGCAGCAGCAGGGATATCAGGCGATCGGTATTGACCATTTTGCAAAAGCTGATGACCAATTAGCGATTGCTGCCCGCGAAAAACGACTGCGCCGCAATTTCCAAGGCTACACAACCGATAATGAGCCCGTCTTAATTGGGCTGGGCGCATCAGCGATATCGACTTTTTCAGATGCCTATATCCAAAATATCGCCGATATCAAAAGTTACAGCCACGCGATTGAAGAACAAGGCTTGGCTTCTTTTCGAGGGATTGAAGTGACTGCAGAAGATCGGTTGCGGGGAGAGATTATCAGCGCCCTTATGTGCCATTTCTGTATCGATTTAACGCCTTATGAAAAAGACCTGTCTTTTGAAGCGGAAAAAGCCGAGCTGGATAATTTGGAAAAAGAAGGGCTGATTAGCTTTTATCATAACTACATAGAGATGACCGAGGCCGGACGGCCTTTCGTCCGTATCGTTGCGGCTATATTCGATATTTATCGGCGACAGAAAAAACAGGGATTTAGTCGAGCGATTTAAAACCTAACAAAAATTACAAAATTTAACAAAATAGAAAAAATCTATAAATCATATGCACCGAATAATTTTGACAAATTTTATTTTCATTTTTAGGAAAATAGGCTGTAAAACTATCAAATAAACCAATCGCCCTTTAACTATCTTTTGTTTTGAAAATTATTTTTTAAGACACTTAAAATAAATTTTACTATATAGAATATTACTTTGAAATTTGTAATTATTACATGACAATGTTTAACATGAGAATATCGGGCAAATTAAAAATGCCAAAACCCTATCGGTTTTCACTGCCGGCATTTTTATTGTGGCTTTTTTCTGTAATGCCGGTTCAGGCAATGCTTGCGAACGCCCGTCCGCTATTATCTCATTGGGAAGGTATATCTTCGCATCCGGCGAATGATGAAATAAAATGCCGCGCTGAAAAAACTTTTCATTTGCCCGGTGTTATTGACTCTATGCATGGCTGGCAAAATTTCCAGTCAGCCTTTTTTACCGATATGGGCGCGATACCGAATCTGCCTCAAGCCACAGTTAATGCGATTATGCAGGATTCCACAGGCTTGATGTGGATCAATATTGCCAATGGTTTATTCCGTTTCGATGGTTTGCATACCCAGCTTTTTAGGCCGCAAGCCAATATTCCTCATAGTTTGCCGGATAGCATTATCCGGACGATGCGCCCCCAGAATGGTGGCGGCTTTCTTTTGGGAACGGCGACTGCGGGTATTATTCGTTTTGACCCACAGACCAATTATTTTGACCCTATCCCGTCTGATGCCCCCGCCGGACGAGGATTATCAATTCAGGTTATTGCCTCCGATAATCACAATGGTTTTTGGATTATTTCGGATGCCGGCATAGGGCATTTAGAAGCCGATAAGAACGTCATACATTATGAGAAAAACCCACCCTCTTCTGATCAAAACATTATCCGCCACATCACGGATCTTTTGGTCACGAAAGATAACCGGTTATGGATTGCTAGCAGTGATGGTCTCTTTTTCCGTCGGAAAGCGAATGAAGCCTTTACCGCGCTCCATTCCTCCGAAAAAGAAATTGATACGCTGCTGACAAGTGAAATCACGGCGCTTTATCAAGATCGTGACGATCGGTTATGGGTAGGTTCGGCCTTTCATGGCGGCCTTTATATGACGGCGGATAACCGTTTCTATCAGCCAAAGCCCTTAAAAGCGTCATCCCCCTATTTGCATTATCGAAGTATTCACGGTTTTGCCGAATTGCCTGACAATCATATTTGGATTGCAACCATGGGCGGCGGCATCATTGACTATGCTTTCTGGACAGCAGGAACCAAAGGGAAATTATGCGCACCGCCCGGAGAAGAATATACAGGCTATGTCAGGACATGGACGCATAATCCGTTAAATGACCATTCGGTGAGCGGTAACAACATCTTATCCCTTATGGCGGATCGGGATGGCGGTATCTGGATTGCAACCGATCGAGGTGTTTCCAGATGGAACCCTCATCCGTCGATAGCGTTTAATCTGCCTGATATTCTGGTCGATAAAAATGGGATGATTAGCGATTCCATTGAAGCGCTGTTGGCTGATGAAAAAGGCCGAATATGGGTTGGTCTGCAAAATGGCATGATCAATATGATCGACCAGCAGAGAAGCAAGATCATCAAAATAAGCCTGAAAGGCTTGCAGATGGCGCAGCCTGTTAGAGCGTTTTTGCAGGCTAAAGATGGCGCTATTCTTGCAGGATCACTGGGGCTTGCGCGTATTGATCCCGAGAATTTTAGCACAACGACAATTATGGATGATATTTTGGGCAAGGAGACGATTACCGCCTTGGCCGAAACGAAATATAATCTGTTTATTGGAACGAATAGCGGTCTTTATGTCAAAGACAGAAGCACCGAAAAAGTAACCTATTTCACCCACAGTCTCGAAGACAAAAACAGCCTGATTGGCGATCATATTAAAGATATTGCGGTACATTCCGATGAAGAAGTCTGGATTTCAACGACCGATGGGATAAGTATTCATAATACCCGTCGAGCAGGGTTCAATAACCTATTAGGAAAGCCGGATAAGCGACTGCTTTTTTCCCATAGCTTTGTGACATCCCTTGCCACGGGTGATGACAACAGCATGTTGGTCGGAAGCTTCAATGGCATCAGTCGCCTTTACCCGACAGATAAAAGCTATAACTTCACCAATCTTTATCACAAAGATCGCCCGACATCTGATGAGATAAACCGTCTGATTGTTGATAAATTCGGCCATATTTGGGCATCCAGTCCGGACGGCATTTCTGTTTTTGATTCCGTTAACCGTCAAAGCCGTTTTTTAGGGCAACGTGACCATGTTTCCAGTGGCCATTTCAGCCAGCGGGCGGCTGTCCTGACGGAAGATGGGTCTATTCTGTTTGGGGGCACCAACGGATTGACCGTCATTGCGCCGGAACAAATTCTGTTTTCTCCTGCTCAACTTAGAGACGGCAGTAATGCGGCTGGGAAAATTCAGATAACGACGGTTGATCTGAACGAAAAGATGATGCCCTTCGGGCAGTTGCCGCATCCTGATCAGAAATTTGATATTCCGCCCGGCACCAGATCTCTTCGGGTGGGCTTTATATTGTCCGATTATAGTGCGCCGAATGACATTGTTTATAGCTACAAACTGGAAGGTATTGATTCCGAATGGATCATGATACCGGACAACACCCCCCCTGTTGCGATTTATACTAATTTACCGAGCGGACATTATACCCTTCGGATGCGAGCCGAAGTCCTGGGGCTGCATTCTTATCAGAGGGAAGTGCGTTTTCTGTTTAATGTCGCACCGCGTTGGTACGAACATTGGGAAATCGGGGTTGGAATTGCCCTTTTAATCTTGTTGGGTTTGTATCTCATTGTCTTGTTCAGAACTTTCTTGCTGAAAAGGCAGACCAAGCGGCTGCAAAATCTGGTGAATGATCGAACCTTTGAGTTGCAGCAAGCTAACCAGCAGTTAAGCGAGCTGGCGAATACGGATGTTTTAACAGGCTTGTTAAATCGACGGGCCTTGATGGCCAAATTGAGCGAATTACGCCAGACAGCGCCTTTGAACGAGAAAACAATCTCGATTGCGATGCTGGATGTTGACCATTTTAAAAAGATCAATGACCGCTATGGCCACCTAGTCGGTGATGAAGTGATGCGGAATGCAGCCTTTATTATCCGCAATAACATTCGTCAGGATGATTTCGCCGGCCGTTATGGTGGTGATGAATTCATTATCGCTATTTCTGCCCCGCTTGAGATATCGCGCAATATTGCCGAACGTATCCGGCAGGAATTTACGAGAATGGTCGTCAAGAATGGTGATACCGAATTAAAAATTACGGTCAGTATCGGTCTTTTTGAAATGACGACCGAAGATGCCGTTTCGGCTGCGCTCGATAAGGCCGATAATCTGCTTTACTGGGCAAAGAATAATGGCCGGAATAGAGTTGAATCCTAAGGCCTTAGGCTGATGCCTGTTTTCGAAATAAGGATGCTTAAGTCTTTTATGATCTGGTGGCGGCCTATTGGATTATTTATGATAAGATTGTTGGGATAATCATAAATTTTCTTGCCCGTTATCTTGACGGGTAAGCTTTCGGACGGCATAACGCATCCCGCAATTGGCTCCGCACTCCGGTGAAGCGGTGGCCCTGCCCGCCTAAGTAATTTACTTGGCAGCGCGGTTCCGGAATATCGTTTTCGGTTTTGCCGAATTTTATAACAACGCAATTGAAGGTTATATCTATGTCGAAACGTCATAGTGCAAAGTACAAAATTGACCGCCGTATGGGCGAAAATATCTGGGGCCGTCCTAAATCCCCAGTAAATCGTCGCGAATATGGCCCAGGTCAGCATGGTCAGCGTCGCCGTTCCAAGATTTCTGACTATGGTCTTCAGTTGAAAGCCAAGCAGAAGCTTAAAGGTTACTATGGTGATGTGACCGAAAAGCAGTTCCGTCGTTCTTACGATGATGCTTCTAAGATGAAAGGCGATACGTCACAGAATCTGATCGGTATTCTGGAACGTCGTTTGGATATGGTTGTATACCGTGCCAAATTCGCTCCGACGATCTTTGCTGCTCGCCAGTTGGTCAGCCATGGTCACATCCGCGTCAATGGTGTGAAGTGCAACATCGCTTCCCGTCGCGTTGATGCTGGCGATGAAATTTCTTTGGGCAGCAAAGCTCAGGAAATGGCATTGGTTATGGAAGCTCAGAGCCTCGCAGAACGTGACATTCCTGACTACGTCTTGCCTGATGGTAACACCAAAGTTTCTTTCGTTCGCGTCCCGACGCTGGACGAAGTACCTTATCCGGTCAAAATGGAACCGAATCTGGTCGTCGAATTCTATTCACGTTAATTTTCAGTTTCTCAAACAAGAAGGTCGGCAGAGACAACTCTGTCGGCCTTTTTTTGCGAAAAATAGGAAAAAGCGCGAAAAATATCGGCTTTTTGGCCTTAGTCATGGGTATGTTATCTGCCATAAACAATGCTTGGATAGAAACAGAGCGCTACAACCGATCGACAAGATTATACCCCAGCTTGTTTTGGTAATCTCTAACGAGAGTTTATCTTAAATGTTCGATAAGAGATGGCCTTCATATTAAAATTGCAGTGTCATTTTTTATTCAGATTATTTTTGTATATCATTTGATAAGCGGTATTCTCGCCTGACTGATTTAAAATCGGCTGCTATCCCAAAAATCAATGGATCGCGTGGAAAATCGATAGATTTTATTTTTCCTGTTTTTTATTTCTTCCGTTATTTTAAATCTATTTCCTTTGGATTTTATCGAGAAAGAATCCCTTTATGTCTTACCGTCAGCCTGCCGAATGGATGCCGCATGATGCGGTGTGGATTGGTTTCCCCAGTGATGAGTCTCTCTGGCTGGAAGATTTGGAACCAGCGCAGGCCGAAGTTGTTGCTTTTGCCAAGGCTGTTTCGGCAAAGGGCGCGGGAGAAAAAGTCTATTTAGTCGCAGCCCATCAAGAGGCGGTGGAAACCGCTAAAAAGATGGTTGATCCGGAAATTGAAGTTATCTGCCATCCTTTTGGCGATATCTGGTTGCGCGATAACGCCCCACTTTTTGTGAAAGAGGATGATAAGAAAGCGCTGGCATTGTTCCATTTTAACGGCTGGGGCGGGAAATATAATCTTGAAGGCGATCAAACGATTGGTCGCGATCTAGCAAAAGAGGCTAGATTACCTGTTTTAGAAAAAGATTGGGTGTTGGAAGGCGGTTCTATTGACGGAGACGGTCACGGATTGGTCGTCACGACGGAAGAATGTCTGTTAAATCCTAACCGAAATCCTGATTTGTCGCGTGAGGATATTGCCTACCGTTTAAATAATGATTTGGGTTATGATCGTATTTTGTGGCTTAAAAAAGGGCTGCATAATGATCATACCGATGGTCATGTTGACAACCTTGCCCGTTTCGTTGGCGAAAATCATTTGGTTTTACCCATTGCCACCGAACAAGATGACCCCAATCGGGAAGTCTATGATCAGGCAGCGCAGATCGCGGAAGATTTTGGAGTGAAGGTCACCCGCCTCCCCTCTACTGGGCGGATTATGATTGATGATGAGGTCGTTCCAGCGTCCTATATGAATTTTTATATCGGTAATAAGGTTGTCGTTGTGCCCGTTTACGGCGCAAAAAATGATGACGCGATTATCGAGGCCATACAGCCTTTATTCCCGGATCGGAAAGTTGTGGCCTTGCCAGCAGGACATATTTTGACCGGCGGTGGTAGCTTTCACTGCATTTCGCAGCAATGGCCTGCTTGATAAAAAGGAAGAGGACGGCAATCCCATGACAGAAATTACCGTAGCCGCGCTCCAATTGGCTTTGACGGACGATATCCAGACCAATATTGACCACGTTTCCGCTTTGGTTGAAGATGCCGCATCCCAAGGTGCCCAGATAATTTTGCCGCCTGAATTATTTGAAGGCCATTATTTCTGTGCAACGGAAGATGAGGGCTGTTTTGCACGCGCTAAGCCAACCGCAGAGCATCCCGCCATATTGGCGATGCAAAAGCTGGCCAAGCGTTTGAAAGTGACCATTCCGACCAGCTTTTTTGAAAAAGATGGCCCCCATTATTACAATAGTCTTGCGACCATCAATCCAGATGGTGAGATTATGGGCGTTTATCGGAAAAGTCATATTCCTGATGGCCCTGGATATGAGGAAAAATTCTATTTCCGTCCCGGTAATACCGGATTCAAAGTCTGGGATTGTTACGGCATCAAGATTGGTGTCGGGATCTGTTGGGATCAATGGTATCCTGAAACTGCGCGCGCCATGATGTTGATGGGGGCGGAATTGTTATTTTTCCCGACCGCCATCGGCAATGAGCCCCATGATCCCGATTTAGATACAAGTCGGTTATGGCGGCGGGCGATGATTGGACATGCGGTTTCCAATGTCGTGCCTGTCATCGCGTCTAACCGGATTGGTGCGGAAGGCGATTTATGTTTTTATGGGCATAGCTTTATTACCGATCAGCGGGGTGACTTGGTTCAAGCCTTTGGCAAAACGGAAAGCGGTGTTTTGGTTTCCCGTTTCGATATAGAACAAATTCGGAAGCATCGTGCGGCTTTTGGCTTTTTCCGTGATCGGCGGCCTGATCTCTATCAACGGATTAGCGAAGACAAATAGATTTCAAGAAACACCCTTTTTCTATCGTGATACGAGATAAGGTGGCAGCAGGCCTGTTTTGAAGAACGCAGGTTTGCCACCTTTTATTTTATGGAGGGAAAAGCCGTTAGGCTTTTGAAATGGATAGCTTTATTAAAAAATAACAAGAAAAGTCTTTCATCCCCTTCGGAGCCCCTCGTTAGAGATAAATTTTGGCTCTAATGTCATAATTTTGAATAATTTCTCTTGCGCCAACCAGAATAGTCTGGCATCGGGGTCTGGCAAAACGGTAGGGCGATTAGCTCAGTTGGTAGAGCGCCTCCTTTACACGGAGGATGTCGGCAGTTCGAGCCTGTCATCGCCCACCAGTCCTGCTTTTTTCCATAAAAATTTATCGGTTTTTGGCTTCCTGATTTTTACAATCAGGTCGTTTTTTTTGCGCTGTGTCTAAGGTATAAAAAAAAGACCCTGCAAGAGCAGGGCCTATTAAGAGAATTGAGAAAGCTACAACTATCTGCTTACAAAAGGGGGATTGTCTTTTGTAAGTTCAGATTACAAAAAGCATCAAATTTTGTAAAATAGAACTATATCCATAGTGCTTTATATTATATTTCTATTGCAATAATATATTATTTTAAACGATTCCATCTTAAGCGGCTGTCCCTGGTTTGATGTGATAAGCTTTTTTCACAAGGCTATCTTCTTCGCCACCCTTCGGATTATTTTGCGTTTTACCCCAAATATCATTGATCTGTTTTTCAGTGTCCTTTTGCATTTTTGCGGGCACCAGATTGCGATAACGGTTGGTTTTTCCGGTAAGCACCGTGATTGAGGTCGTAATCACCTCTTCCGGATCAAATTGCTCATGCGGAAAGGCAAGCTTTTTATAATCGAAGACCCTTGTACTGGGATCATCCAGCCAAGATTGCCATGTTTCAAACATCCGATCATTAAAGCCCGTTAAAAAAGGCCCCGGGTTAACGGTAGCGATTTGGATACCAAAAGATTTGAGTTCTTTATCCAAAGCAGCGGCAAAGGCCTCTATCGCGTGTTTTGAAGCTGAATATGCGCCTGTAAAAGGATCAACGGTTAAACCAGCGACAGAAGACATAAAAACAATCCGGCCTTTTTTGCTTTTTACCATTTTTTTAGCAAAGCCCTGCGTCAGCAGGATGGTTCCCATCACATTGACTTCGAATTGTTTTCGCAAATTTTCAGCCGGAATATCAACGACAGAGCCACCTTCTGAAATACCGGCGTTATTTAGAAGAATATCGACATCCCATTGCCATGCTTTTGCACGATCGCCTTCATCTGTAATATCAAGCTTTTCAATGGATAATTGGACGCCGCGTTTTTTTGCAGCTTGCTGTAAAGCAAATATCTGAGGCTGTATTTCTACCGCGGCAATGACGGGATGCCCCTGTTCCGCTAAACGTAAGGCGATTTCTCGCCCAAAGCCGCTACCGGCACCCGTGATCAGAATATGACCCATAATTATCATGTCCTTCGTTTACTTTATAAGAACACGAAAAAGGTCGTTTTGAGCCCAGCCACAAAGAGGCATGGTCATAAAAGTAAATCCATTTTCGATAAAAATAAGCGCGGATAGAAAAAATAGATAAAGCGAAGGTGGTTCGTATTTGGGTATCCGATAAAAATGGAATCGGTAGAAAATTTCACGTATTTATCTTTAAATAATAAAATTATTTATGTCGCCAAAGCGTGTTAAAAAATAGATATTTGACAATAAAAAATGATCTAAATTCTATGTGATGCGTTTAGCTGAATAGTAGATGTTGAGATGGTTTGGTCTTTTTAAAAAGATAATTTCATGTCTGTATTAAGAAATTCTGCATTTGAAGTTATCTGAGTATTTTAAAATAAAATAACCATTTTCATCATTGTCTATCAATGGAAGGATCAGGATTATGGTTAACCAGACCCCTGAAGCATCAGCCTATTCGGCCAATTGTAAGGCTGTCGCCAAGGTTTTTGTCCAAACCAGCTATCATGGCGGTGAATTTGATCAGCCCATTTCCATGGACGGATTAATTAAACGAACGGGATTATCAAAGGATGATGTCAAAAAAGGCATTGATGATCTGGGTTCGGAAATGGTGTTATTCCAAGGCGACACCCATTCGATAGCCCCTCATGCCAAGCTTTATGCCGTTTTTGACAGTTTCTGGATGTCGTGGAATCCCGCCGATGATGCATTGACCTTGGCGAAAGCTATGATCAATGAGGAAAATTTCCCGACAGATCCTTCGCAGATCAGTGACTTTATGGCTTGGGAACCACGCCGATTAAATCCGGCAATGACCTTTATGGCCTTTCACCATTTGGCGGATACTCATGACAGTGAAGATGGCTCGCCATGGATATACAATCTTTTGATGAAAAATGCGGAAACAAGCCGCTATATTCACAATATGGCGTAATGCTTTTTTGACGAAAAACCGGCAACTAACAGAGCAGGCTGTCTTATAAAAAGGCAGCCTGTTTTTATTAGATTGAAGATGAGGCACGCTCTGGAAAATAGCGCTTGTGCTTATCGGGTTTTGATAAAAGTAGAGTGTTCTATTGGCCTGAATTTCAGCAAGAACCGAAAAAACACGCTATTTTCAAGAATTGCCTGTTTCAAACAATTTTCATTTTGTTTTTAATAAATTTTGCCAATTTAGAGCAAAATTGATTTGAGAAGTGCTCTATCGCTTCTTTTTACTGTGCGAGCACGTCCAAAAGGGCTTTTGCTGCAGCGGTTTGGGCTTCCTGCTTTGATGAGCCTTCTGCACTCGCCTCACCAACACCAGCAATAGACACCTGAATGGTAAAGCATGGATTATGTTGGGGGCCTGTCCTGCTGACAATTTCGTAAGCAGGTGGGCGGCGGTTATGGGCAGCAGCCCATTCCTGTAAAGCGGATTTAGGATGTTTAGGGGCGGATTCCTGTCCGGTGACTAAAGGAGCCCAGTATTTGTGAATGAGCTTTCCAGCTGCATCAAGACCGGATTCCAGAAAAATCGCACCGATCATGGCTTCCATCACATCGCCCAGAACATTGTCGGACGCGGCAGCACCATCATCGCGTGCTTGTTTACCCAGACGAAGCCATTGAGGAAGTCCGACGACCCGTGCGATGCTGGCACAGCTAGCACCTGAGACCAGACTGTTCAGCCTGCGGGACAATTTGCCTTCTGGTTCACGAGGAAAAAGATCGTATAACCAGTTGGCAATGACCAATCCTAAAACACGGTCACCTAAAAACTCTAATCTTTGATAATCGCTGTTGCCATGACTTGGATGTGTCATGGCTCGTAAAAACAACGCCGGATCTTTAGGTTTGTGACCTAATGTTTTTTCAACCCAGCTTATGAAAGCATCATTATTCATAATCTTAGCTTTTAAAGCCTTTTATTAATTAAGAAACGTCTTTGTTCCAAAAAAGCGGTTATCGGCCAAAAAAGATGCCTCCTCTATCGAGGAAACTGGTTTTATTTTATGCTATTCGATGCAACAGTTTGAAAAGACGAAAAAATTTATAAAAAATCTGTTTTTTTATAAAGTAGCGATTCCCTTTTCTCAAAAAATGCTTTAGTGAAATCACGAATCACTGCCGGGTTGGCCGAATGGTTAGGCACCTACCTTGTAAGTAGCGACCATGTGGGTTCGAGTCCCTCACCCGGCACCATATATTTCCTAAAAATCCCCATATTTTTGCTGATAGAACAAAATCCAAGCGATAATTTTATTATCCGGCTTGTCGTCATTCTATGGATTATTCTGTTTTTTATGGCGGGGTAATGGGTCGTTCTTTCGATATTGCAGCCCTGTTTATTGGGAAATGGATATTTTAAGGCTGTCGATTTAATTTAGTTATTTTAAAGGCATAGGGCGCATGATTTCGCCGATGGATGGTTCACCAAAAATGTAGATGAGCTGTCAGATATTTAGATCAGGAGATGTGCGGTTTAAGGCTTTGGGACCTTATATATTGAGTGAAGAAAGCCCCTGCCCCATAATTGGGGCATTGGTCATTTAGGACTGAATATCTATCGGTTCTGTCCGATATCCTTATTCAGCCCCATGATCAAAGCGAACCAATTGGCCGCCGTGTGTGGATGAGCAAAATTTAGAAGCTCAAAACAGCGTCGCAACTGACCCAGAACATATTATGGCTTCCGTTGGTAACCACAGGATTCATGACAGAAGCGCTACGGTTAAAAGGACGTGTGCCATTTAGTGACTTATCCAACCGGAGCTCTGGTCTGAGAGTGAATGTCCCTTTACCGAGATGGTCGTTGATATAAGCCGGTTTCCATGAAACACCTGCAGTCAATTCGCCATAAGTGGTGGCCGGTGCGCTGTAATACACATAAGGACGGTTGCGGAGATAATTCCGATAAGACTCGCTACCGATGAATTGGGTGATAACGCCGCCGGTATTGTCGCGGAAGAGTTCGCCTCTGAAGTTTAAGGTCAGATCTTTCCGTAAATTCCATGCGACATAAGAGGTGAAGCCGAAAGCCGTATCGCGGATCGATTCATCACGATCGACAATGATATCTTCTGTAAAGGTCACCTTGTCCGAGAAGCGGTAGCTCATGCTGACTTCAACATTATACTGCATCAGTTTGTTCGCAGCCCGACCGAGACCAGCACTCGTCCAGCCTTCAGCCGAAGTCGTTGGTTGTCCAGAGTTACCCGCGGGCCCAATATGAGAAATCGCCCGAACGGTCATTCTGTTATCCATCAGGTTTTTAAAGACCACACCTGCATAGCCTTTAGGCTTTTTATTAAGCGTCGCATTGCCAAAGGTTGAGGCGTTACCTGAATCGATACCCAATATGACATCAATATCGCTGGTCGGATGCATGGTTGCAACGACCCCCACCGTTTCAAAGGGAACGATGTAATCAGAGCTGTAATTATAGCTGTAGAAAGGACGGGCGAGTGCCGGAATACCTTCGACACCCATCATTCCATATATTTGCCCAACCTGAAAATCGATACCATGCTTGAACAACCAAGGGGTATGAACATCAATATGTGCCTGTGTCGGCGCCCATTGATTAAGACCACGTAATGCACCATCGCCCATACCCAAGGTAGGATCGACACGAGCATCTGAACCGTAAAACGCTTCCATGACAAAACCGATGCCATAGCCTTTCCCAATCGGGGTTACCGGATGGGAAAGAGAGGCCATGATTTGGTTAAGGCTGCCGGTATTTGCCCGATCAGCAAAATACTGTCCGAAGTTGCGTCCTGAATGTGTCCCAGGGTTTCCGGTAGCGCCACCTTCTATCGTGATATGTCCGACAAGACCGTCCCAATAGGAAAGCGAACCATTGCCATGGAACAGATTTCCGGCTTCGAGAGCAGGCATGTCTGGATCTTGTGCATGTTCATAGTCTTCTTTGTCCGGTGCCGCTTTTTGTATGAGGGAAGCCGTTGATGGTGTGGCCTCCGTCTGGGTTTGGGCAAAGGCTGGCCATTCTGAGGCGACCAAGCTGCATACACAAAAGCTGAAACAAAAAGATAACTTGTAATAGCGCATATCGGATGCCCTTTTTTCACAAAAAGTGACCATGGAATTCTGGTGGTGGCTTATTCTTCGGCACCTTCCGCAGCCAAGACGGAAGAAGTCGCAAGCGTTGCCTTTGCTGCTTTTCTGTTTTGGTTTTGTTTGTAGGTATAAAGACAAAGCGGGCAAGCAATGCACATCAGGAGCGTATAAATCAGCGAGATTCCGACATTATAATAAATGACGGCAGCCAGAAGAAAGAAGGCTCCAATCAGAGCGATTGCAGGCAGAAAAGGATAAAAGGGCGCTTTATACGGGCGCGGCAGATCAGGCATTGTCTGACGCAACCGGAAAAGACTTACCATGCTTAACACATACATGGTCAAGGAGCCAAGAACCGACATCGTCACGAGGATAGCCGTCAAAGAGTGACCACCAAAAGAGATGACGTCATCGGCAAAAATTGCGGCAATACCGACTAAGCCACCCGCGATTGTCGCGGCGTAAGGCGTTTGAAGTCGAACATGCAATTTCCCAAGTGCGGCTGGCAAGAAGCCTGCCCGTGCCAAGGCAAAGATCTGACGACCATAGCCCATGATGATACCATGCAAGGAAGAAACCAGCCCGAAGAGGCCAAGGAACACCAGCATATGCAACCATCCGCTATGCGCACCAACCACATGTTTCATAGCCTGTGGCAGAGGATCGTTGAGATTGGCCAATTGATGCCAATCCATTGAACCACCGGCAAAGATCATTACACCGAATGCCAAAGAAACCAGTGTCAGAATACCGGCTGTGTAAGCGATCGGGATAGAACGACGGGGATTTTTGGCTTCTTCGGCGGCCATGGCGACCCCTTCGATAGCGAGAAAGAACCAGATCGCAAAAGGCACAGCAGCGAATATTCCGCCAACAGCCTCGATATTGAAATGGCTCGTTACGCCCCAACCATCATGGAAGAACTGGCTCCATGAAAAAGCCGGTGCGACAACGCCCATGAAAACCAGCAATTCAAAAATGGCTGCAATCGTAATGAACAATTCGAACGTTGCGGCAATCCTGACCCCGACAATATTCAAGGCCATGAAAACGATATAGGCGCAGGCCGCTGCCATTTTCGGGGAAAGCGCAGGAAACTGCACATTGAGATAGGAGCCGATTGCGAGGGCGATTGCGGGTGGTGCGAATAGAAATTCGACCAAGGTTGCCATTCCGGCGATAATTCCACCCCATTTTCCTAAGGCTCGAAAGCTATAGGCGAAAGGCCCCCCCGCCTGAGGGATGGAACAAGTTAACTCTGTAAAACTGAAAATGAAACTAGTGTAAATGGCGGCAACAATGACGGTTGCAATCAAGAAACCAGTGGTTCCTGCTGTTGCCCAACCATAGCTCCAACCGAAATACTCTCCTGAAATGACAAGGCCGACAGCAATGCCCCATAGATGAAAGGAACTGAGTGTTTTTGAAAGCTTCGGAGATTTTTCTTGCATCTCGGTGGACTCTCCTTTTACCGGATTTTCGATAATCACCCAAAAACCATATCGGTAATGAAAGCATATAAACTTGATCTTTGATGACAATTTGTTGTTTCTTGAAAATTAAATTTAATCTTTCATGATAATTGATTGTTCTTTTGTGAAAAATTCCGATTTTTAGTCCCAATTTAGCCGAAAAATTAAGGCATAGCAGAGGTAAGGGAGTAAGAAAGAACCAACTCAAAGGATGAAATAAACAGACTCACACGGCAAATTTTTAACTTTAGAAAATAACCGGGCTTTTTTGACTCAAAATATCGCTGCGGCTCTTGGGGGGAGGACAAATCAGAAGGCATAGGAAGCTGTGAGGGAGAAAGAATTACCCCGCACAGGAGCCTAGCCAGTGCAGGCGTAAGCCTTAGTTATTCTAGCTTCGTTTTTAGAGGCCGTTTTCCGGTATCCGTCTGTTTTCCAGATCGGAAGTTGTTTTTGCCGCATAGTTTTTACGCCATGTACGGGGACTTATTCCAAACCAGCGCCGGAATGCCCGAGAAAGAGCGCATACCTCGGAATAGCCCAGCATAAAGGTAATATCCGAAATAGTGAGATGCGGTTGCTTCATATAGTCGATAGCCATGTCCTGCCGAACGGAGTCGATCAGAGAAAGGAAGGTAACATTTTCGTCTTTGAGACGCCGTTGCAATGACCATGGTGTCATCGACATTTTTTCAGAAATTTTTTCGAGTGAGAAATCATCCTGTGGCAGCATGATGCGAATAATAGCCCTCACCCGTTCAGGGAAAGATTGCGGCACATTATGACGATTAAGACGGCGGATAGTTTCCCGCATTACGGTTAACAAAACCGGTTCATGTCCCGGCATCGGGCGCATCAAGTCTTTTTCAGAAAGCACGATCGAGTTGCAGGGTTGTTCAAACCAGACAGGCGCACCGAATACCTGCTCATGTTCATAGGCTTGTTCAGGGCGATAATGTTCAAAGTTAACTTCTAAAGGCGTCCATTTGGAGCCAAGGGCGCTGCGGATAATATTGAGAACCATGCCCATTGAGATTTCGGCATCCTGCCGTCTTCTGGTAATCGCACCATGTCTGATCTGATATTCAAAATGCCATTGGTTTTCCCGTTTGACGAAACGCGTCAGGGTATCATGCTGATGCCATTGAAAATCCTTTGCGACGTTCAAAAGGGCTTCCCCCAATGTCGGGGAGGCCAGACCAATATAACCAATCAATCCAAGATTTTGCGGTTGAAATTGCTTGCCGTAATGAAGGCCGAAATTACCATTTTGTGAGTTGGTTGCCGCCTCTTCCATCAAGCGACAATAATTGGTCAGGCTGAGGCTGTGGGTGGGGCGTTCCAAAATCAGGGGATCTACCCCACATGCGCCAAAAACACGGTCGGCATCGCCGCCGGTTTTACGGATAAAATCACCAAGACCACTTCCGGCAGCGGCCAGAACACCATGATGCACTTCCTCGAAAGAGGAAACTGTTTTAGAGAAAGCTGTATTTAGAAAAGATGTCATATTCTCAGACTTTCCGTGGATTCAGTTTCATCAGGATAATGAGTCTATGAACATGCCCAAAATTATATCCTAAATGGATATCATCATATTATGTCATCATATTGCAATATAAAATTTAAAAAAATCTCTTCCTTCCAAAATAAAGAAATTTTGTGAAGGAAGAGATAAAGCGGTAAAAAAGGAGTCTATTCGATGGGGGTTATTTCCTAAGCGCCAAGAGGGACTTCTCCGTCCAAATAGCGCTGACATAAACGCACCGTATGTGCCAACCAATCGCTACCCAGACTGCGCGCCATATCGGTGTCACCATGGGAGCCAACCCATGCAGTCATCTGGATTCTTCTTTGTGCGAAAAGCGCAGGAAGGATCTCCATTTCGTCTTGGGAAAGAGGACGGATTTTCTCATATCCTTTGAGCCAATTTTCTACCCATAAAGGGGCGGCAGGATGATGTTCTTCAAAGCTGATCGCGGCGGCCAGATCGTGGAGGAACCATCCGGTTCCACAATCATCAAAATCAATCGCTCGCGTATTTCCTTCGTGAATCAAGATGTTAGTCAATCTGAGATCAGCATGAATGAGTCCGTAGCGGTCAGAAGACTGTCCAAAATTTTCTAATGATTGGCTGATCCGGCCAGTAGCTTCATCCATGATCGCAATATCATTTTTATCAAGACCAGGGGTCACCCGCCAGTCACCCCAATAGCCATTGGAGCCGACCATATTTTCATGGCTCCAGACAAGCCGTCTGAAATCATTTGGCTTCTCCCAACGCTGGCTATGTTGGTGAAGATGGGCGGTAACTTCACCAAGTTGTTGAAACAACGTTGGATCAAGATCAGCGGTTGGCATTTCGCCATCAACCCAGTTGAAAAGCACGGCATAACGCAAGGCGCCATCGGGGGCTTCCAATGTCTGGATAACCTCATTCTGACGGTCAGGAATGGCTTGCGGCACGATCAATCCGATATCTTCTTGCAGGGCTTTTAACCATGCGAGTTCCCCAGAGATACTTTGTTTATCGTGATAATGGGGACGATGAAGGCGAAGTGCGTAAGACTGGCCTGAAGGAGTCGCAATATGGAACGTCGCATTTTCTGAACGCGTTAAAAGTCGGATTTGCCCCTGATATAAATCAGAATACGCTTCCATTGCCTGTGCCGCGAGTTGAGAAAGAACAGACGAACTGAGGTTATCGGCATGGCTGGAATTCATATGACAGACTCCTGAACGTTATTTGTTGGAGTCATGATAAAGAGAGGATGAGATTTATAACTTGGCTGGAGATGACCCTTTTTTGACCGCAAAGAAACAAAATACGAAACTGTTGACAGAAAAAAATCGAGAATGTCTTCTAACGTCAAGTTTATTTCAATTGTCACTGCCATAATTAGAACATTAATTTTCATTTTGATCCTGAAAAGGAGGATCCTGTGTCAAATCGTTCTACCATTATGGACACGAACAGTTTTCGGGATGAACACGCCGCTGCTTTAGATGAGGCCACGCGTTCCCTAACCGAACGCCGCAAGAATCTTCTGGGGGCGTCCTATCGTCTTTTCTATCGCCGCCCAGTTCATTTGGTGCGCGGAGAAGGCGCTTATTTATGGGATGCTGACGGTGAAAAATATCTGGATGTGTATAACAACGTTGCCAGCATCGGGCATTGCCATCCAGCCGTGATCGCGGCCGTTCATGAACAGATGGGACGGTTAAATACCCATACCCGTTATTTGCATGAAACCATTCTTGATTATTCGGAATCTATTTTGGCAACCATGCCAGAAGAGATCAACCGCGCCATGTATATGTGCACGGGTTCGGAAGCGAATGATTTGGCAATGCGGATTGCCTGTGAATGGTCAGGCGGCACCGGCATTATTGTGACGCAGGAATCCTATCATGGCACCAGTTTCCTGACATCAGGAGCATCCCCTGCCCTTGGTAGTGGTCAGAGCTTGTCTTCGAATACGCGCCTTGTTCCGGCACCTGATCATTACCGTTTGGCTGGAAAAGATGCGGGCGCGTGGTTTGCTGCCGAAATTCAAAAACAGATTGATGACATGGCCGCCCATGGCATCAAATTCGCCGGATTTATGGCGGATTCGATCTTTTCATCAGATGGTGTTTTGCCCGGTGAAGCGGGATTCATGAAACCGGCAATTGATGTTGTCCATAAAAACGGTGGTATTTTCATCGCGGATGAAGTTCAGCCCGGATTTGCCAGAACCGGCGAAGCTTTCTGGGGATTTGGACGGCATGGGTTAATTCCGGACGTCGTCACAACCGGTAAGCCGATGGGGAATGGTATTCCGGTTTCTGGTCTGTTTGCCCGCAAGGAAGTCATGGAAGCGTTCAGTAACCATGTCCCTTATTTTAACACATTTGGCGGAAATCCGGTATCAATGGCTGCCGCAACTGCCGTTCTGGATGTGATTAAAAAAGAAAAGCTACAGGAACATGCCCAGAAGATTGGATCACAGCTTTTGGGTGAATTGCGTAAATTGCAAGATACGCATGATTCTGTCGGAGATGTTCGCGGAGCAGGTCTGTTTATCGGTTTTGAATTAGTCAAAGACCGGACGACCAAAGAACCCGATAAAGAGCTGGCGCTTGATTTGATCGAAGCCCTTCGAGATGAGCATGTTTTAACCTCGGTTGCGGGGCCTTATGGCAATGTCTTGAAATTGCGGCCACCTTTGGCTTTCCAAGCAGGCGATATTGATTGGTTGACCGGCGCGCTTGACCGCAGCCTGACTAAATTAGGTCGATAAGCCTAAGCGCTATATGGGCTTGTTTTTAAAACGAGCCGGAAAAAGGCAGTGCTGCTTTCAGGTCATTTCGGCTGGAGGTAGGCTGCCTTTTTCTTTTAAGGCATTTCCTTTTGGTGAGCCTTTAAGCCTCTATCGGCGAGAAAAAGGGAATAGCGATAATGCCAGAAAAGAAGCAGTATTCCTTTCCGTCGATCTTCTCTCTATGAAGAGAGAATGAAAGATATGAATACGCCTCCTTTGAATACCCAACATTGTGGTCTGGTCGCTATTGTTGGCGCGCCAAATGCCGGAAAATCAACCTTGGTCAATGCTTTGGTCGGTCAGAAGATCGCCATTATTAGCCCCAAAGCACAGACAACGCGTTCCCGTTTAATGGGTATCGCCTTGCTGGATCAGACCCAGATATTGTTGGTTGATACGCCTGGTATTTTCACCCCGAAAAAACGCTTTGATCGCGCGATGGTAGCTGCGGCATGGGGCAGCGCCGAGGGGGCTAATCTGGTCGCTTTGGTTATAGATGCCTCTTCCGGTATTACGCGCCGGACTGAACCGTTAATTGAAGCGGTTGCCACCCGTAAAGAACCCAAAATCGTTATACTGAATAAAGTCGATATTACCCCGAAAGCTGAATTATTGGCTTTGGCACAGAAGCTTTATGAAGCCATCAAGCCAGAAGCTTTGTTCATGGTTTCGGCAGCGACCGGAGATGGCGTTGTCGATTTGAAGCGTTCTTTGGCAGATATGATGCCGGAAAGCCCATGGCATTTCCCAGAAGATCAAGTGTCCGATGTCACCGATCGTATGTTGGCTGCCGAAATTACCCGCGAACAGATCTTTTTACAGCTGCATGACGAATTACCCTATGCCGCCGCGGTTGAGACCGAAAAATATGAAGAACGGTCAGATGGTTCCGTTGCTATACATCAGCAAATTTTGATCGCGCGCGATTCACAAAAAGCCATTGTTGTTGGCCACCATGGTGCTCGACTGAAAGAAATCGGTAGCAAGGCACGCGCTGAATTATCCCAGATTTTAGGATGCAAAGTGCATTTATTTTTGCATGTTAAAGTGAACCCGAAATGGGATGAGGATCGTAGTGTCTATAATGAAATCGGTTTGGAATGGGTAAAATAAGCCTTTAATTTCTTTTTCTCCCTTGAAGAAAAGAAACAAAAGGCCAAATTTTACAAAAGGATAGTTGGGGAGTGAAGCGCAATGGTTACAGAGAATAACGCAGCCGGTCAGACGCCTGATGTTGATTTGAAGCTGACACCCCCCAGCCCTGTCCCCAATGTTTCGGCCGCCAAAGCCGATGGTCTTGTTCCGTTAAAAGAAGAACAAAAAAGCCAATTAGAAGCCAAAGTCAGCGGCTTTATTGATGATTTGGTGGCTGAGAATCCAAATAGCCCTGAATTTGGGAAGAAGGTTGATTCCATTATCAATCTTGGTCGCAATGAAATTCGGGAAGCCGCCAACCAATCCAATCGCTTTCTGGATCGTCCGGTAAAAGCGATGGATGGAGATGGTCATGTTGGTTCTGACCTTGCCCAGCTACGGCGCGTTATCGAAGATCTTGACCCCGGTAAGCGTGGAGATTTAACCGCGCCCAAGAAGATTTTTGGTATTATTCCTTTTGGTAATAAACTGCGCGATTATTTCGACAGCTATAAATCTGCCCAGTCGCATATCACCACCATTCTTGCCCGACTTGAGAGTGGCAAAGATGAATTATTAAAAGATAACGCCGCGATTGATGTTGAGCGCCAGACTTTATGGGCAACGCTCGAACGGCTTGAGCAAATGATTTACATGGCGAAAACACTGGATAGCCAGTTAGAAGCCAAAAGCCATGATCTGGATATCAGCGATCCGGCCAAAGCTAAAACCTTGCGGGAAAGCGCGCTTTTCTATGTCCGGCAGCGGGTTACCGATTTATTGACCCAGTTGGCGGTGAGCGTCCAAGGCTATCTGGCATTGGATTTGGTACGCAAGAATAATGTCGAATTGGTCAAAGGGGTCGACCGTGCTTCAACGACGACGGTCGCGGCATTAAAGACGGCGGTTACCGTCGCGCAAGCCTTGACGAACCAGAAGTTGGTTTTGGAACAGATCAATGCTTTGAACAGCACCACCGCCAATATCATTGATGCCACCGGCGAAATGTTGAAAAATCAGACGGGTGAAATTCAAAAGCAGGCAGCCTCCGCGACTATTCCGCTGGATACTTTGAAGCGGGCATTCAGCAATATCTATGCGACCATGGATTCCATTGACCAATATAAAGTGCAGGCATTGTCTTCGATGAAACAGACGGTCGAAGCTTTGTCAGACGAAGTTGAAAAATCACGCGGCTATATTGCGCGGGCGCAAGGTTCAAGCCAAAGCCAAGACCAGACGATGCAGCAAATGTTGGGAAATGAAGGCAACAAATCGCCAGAAACGCCTGCGGCATCGGGCAGAGACCCGTTCAAGCCTTTATAAGGGAAATATATGGCCAGTAATCAACAAGGAATTCAGGACGCGTATCGTCTTTTAGCGCGGCTTCGAGATAGTCGGGCAGTTAGCCGTGAATTTGCCAAGAAAAGCCTGTTGGGGCGGCGGCTGAAACGGCTATGCGTGACCGATGCGGTGATTTTACTGGCCGCCTTTGTTATTGGTTTTATTCATCCTTTAGGTATTTCCGGTATTATCCTGACGCTGGCGGCTTTGGTTTTGGGGAGTATTTTGGCACCCCTTACCCTGCCCTTGCCGCGTCCGGTTAAAGTAGAAAATTTACAAAAACAGCCGCTTAAACAATTACCGCAGCAGGCAGCCTCTTGGCTATCGGCGCAGAAGAACGCGTTGCCAGCGCCTGCCCGTAATTTTGCGGATTCTATTCTTGATAAATTATCTCATTTATCGTCTGTAGCGGAAAAGCTGCCTGAAAATGATCCGACTGCGGTTCAAATGCGGAAATTGGTCAGCGAAGAAATGCCGGAATTGGTCAACGGCTATGTAGAGATACCGGTTAATCTAAGAAAACAAGGGCGTGCAGGTCTGGAGAGTCCGGATTCACAACTTACCACTGGTCTAGATGTGATCAATCAGGCACTAGGGCGGATAGAACAAGACCTTGCCAATGATGATCTTGATAAATTGGCTACTCAGCAGCGTTTTTTAGAGTTAAAATATAAAACAGAATCTTGATCATAATTATTAAAGATGTTGGTGCTCTTCTTTTTGATAAGACAATAAAAATTCATAGAGTGCTGACATCATTTCTTTTTCATCAAAGATACGGAGATATCTACGAAAAAGATAGTTGATAACATGGGGCATGTTTAATTTATCAACTATATAATATTATGACGGCTATAACGGGGAATGGAGAATGCGTGTTTTACTGATTGAAGATGAGCCAACAACGGCGAAATCTATAGAATTGATGCTGACGAAAAAGCGCTTCAATGTCTATACAACAGACCTTGGAGAAGAAGGCATCGATCTGGGCAAGCTTTATGATTACGACATCATTTGTCTGGATCTGAATTTGCCTGATATGCATGGCTATGAAGTTTTAAAAACATTAAGAACCGCACAGGTCAAAACGCCGATTATCGTCTTATCAGGCGATGCGGAAATGGAATCGAAGGTCACTGCCTTAGGCTTTGGTGCAGATGATTATCTGACCAAGCCATTTCATCAAGATGAATTGATTGCACGCATTCAAGCCGTTGTGCGTCGTTCTCAAGGCCATTCCCAGTCTATTATCAAAACAGGGCGTTTGACGGTTAATCTTGATAGTAAAACGGTCGAGATTGATAAAAAGCCTGTCCATCTGACCGGCAAGGAATATGCTATCCTCGAATTGCTTTCTTTGAGGAAAGGCACCACCATTACAAAAGAGATGTTCCTTAATCATCTTTATGGTGGGATGGATGAGCCGGAATTGAAGATTATTGATGTCTTCGTCTGTAAGCTTCGGAAAAAATTGAACAAAGCCTATAGCGAAGAAAACTATATCGAGACGGTTTGGGGACGTGGTTATATTCTGCGTGAACCCAATAATGCATCATTGGAAGAACAAAGCGCCTAGCTTTTTCTATCGCAGAATTGTCCATTCGGTTTTGCGATAGAGCCGTCAACATATCCCGACAAGAATAGAATAACGTCATTCTATCTGTCTTGAAAATATCCCTGTAACCGGATGGCTAAACTTCCGATTACAGGGTATATTTTTATGGATTAGAAGCCGACAGCGGTACCTTCCCGTCGGACATCGGCGCCCCCTTCATAATAATTGCCACGCTTGATGATGGCATGAAGGCCGGATTCTTCATGTCCTGCCGGTTGTAAGGTTACGCCCAAATCTTTCAGGCCTTGGGATATTTTGGCAGGGAAAGGATCGGAATAAAAAGTGGTGCCATGAGCCACCAGATTAGGCAGTGCCAAGGCTTTATCAACCGGCATATGCCAATCAAGAAGTGCCACGATAGCTTTCAGATTATAGGCTTGAATAGAGCTACCACCGGGAGAACCCAAGGCGGCAACAAATTGGCCTTTTTTATCGAAAATAATAGTCGGTGCCATCGTTGAACGCGGGCGTTTATCGCCGGAAACGGCATTGGCCGCCGGTGTTTGGTCATAGGCCTGTGGCGAGAACGAGAAATCGGTCAACTGATTATTCAGGAAGAAACCACCGACCATGCGCCCCGTACCAAAAATATTTTCAACGGTTGTCGTCATGGATACCGCGTTGCCTTTGCTATCGACAATAACGATATGAGTTGTTCCCCCCGGTTCAAGGGTGGCATCCGTGGTGTAGCTGGGTGCGCCTTTCGGATTACCATGAAGAGGTGCATCAGCCATGGCCTTGTCACCGATTAATTTTGCCCGCTCGGTAAGATAACCGGCATCGAGTAAGCCCATAACCGGCACTTTGACAAAATCGGGATCGCCCACAAAATAATCGCGATCGGCATAAGCCAAACGGCTGGCCTCGGCAAATTCGAGCCATGCTTTGGGATCATCGGCGTTACGCTTGGCGATATCGGTATGTGATAATAAGCCCAAGGCTTCTTGAAGGCCGACGCCGCCGGAAGGGGCATCCGGCGTGCAGACAACATAAAGATGATAGCCTTTACATAAGGCTGCCCCCGATTTGGGGTGATAGCCCGCAAGGTCAGCCATGGTCATGCTGCCCGGCAAGGGGCCTTGATGCACCTTATCAACGATTTCTTGTGCGATAGCGCCTGTCAGTATCGCAGATGAACCCTGTGCGGCAATAGCTTTTAAGCTATTCGCATAAGCGGGGTTTTTAAGGACATCACCAGCCTGATAGCGTTGGCCGTTTTCTTTGACAAAATAGCGAATGGCGTCTTCGGTATAGGCTTCGGGAGAATGGCCGTTAATCATACCGGCAAGACGCGGCGAAACGGCAAAGCCCTGCTCTGCCAATGTGATCGCAGAGTTGAACAATTGATTCCATGGCAGATAGCCATGTTCTTTTTGTGCCATTTCCAGCATGGCAACAGCACCCGGAACGCCAGTTGCACGCCCTGAGACAACCGCTTTTTTAAAAGGAATAGGGTTTTTGTTTTCGTCCAGAAACATATCGGGCGTTGCATCAGCGGGTGCCGTTTCGCGACCATTATAAGCCGTTACTTTATGCGTTTTGGCGTCATAATAGGTCATAAAAGCACCGCCGCCGATGCCAGAGCTTTGCGGTTCGACCAATCCCAAAACAGCTTGAATAGCGACCGCCGCATCAACCGCGCTACCACCTGCCTTTAAAACTTCGTAACCGGCCTTCACCGCCAAAGGATTGGCGGCAGCCACCATGGCATGGGCAGCGATTGTCTTTTTAGGAAGATTGGCAACATCAGACCAATTGATTTCTTTTGAAGTCGTGGTGGCTGGTTGCGTTTGACGAGCCAAGGCCAAATGGCTGGTAGAAAAAGCAATGAGTGCAGAAAAGGCAGTCAAGAAACGACGATGCCGGAGAGAAATCATTTTTTTGATCTTTCTGTCTTGGGATATGGCCTTGAAAAACGCCGATATAAAAATTCTACAAGAAAGATTCCGATACGACCAGCCTTTAATAAACTTGCGATAGAGACATCATAAACTTGTTCTTTCTTGCTTTCATAAAAAGAAATGTTACCTTTGCCGATATGACGATATTGGCCTCCGTTTACCGCGCCTTTGGCTGCCTTTTTTGCTGGGCTTTAGCCCTTTTTCTATTTCCTCTTTCAGCAGCGACATTATCCGATAGTGACAGTGACCTTCATATCGAGCCGCAATTTATTGCGGAAAGCTCGACCCCGATGGCGGGTGGCAAGGTGACTATAGCTTTGGAAATGAAGCCGCATAATGGCTGGCACGGCTATTGGAAAAACGGAGGTGATGCTGGACAAGAAACCGAAATCATCTGGCATTTTCCACGAAAGATAACAGCGGGGGCTATCCAATATCCTATACCGGAAAAGATGAAAGTCGCCGGTTTGATGAGCTATGTCTATCGCCATGATTACAGATTATTGGTTGACCTTAATATTCCAGCGGGTCTGCCGATTGGGACAGAGTTACCCATATCCGCACAGTTAAATTGGCTGGCCTGCACCGATACCAGTTGTGTGCCGGAAACCGCAGAACGCCATTTCTTGTTGCGCATCGGCAAAGGGGAAGTGTCGCCGGAGAACCAAAGTCTGTTTCAGACTTTCCGTCGTGCATTACCCGAAACCAGCGGAATACCGGCTTTATTCGCAGAAAAAGAGAATAACATTGTTCTGAAGCTGGATTATCCGGAACAGGAAAAGGTTAATACCGCCAGCGATGGTTTGTGGTTTTTCCCATCTCAAGATGGCGTTTTTGACTATAGCGCCAATCAGCAGCTTTTCAGACAGGGGGATACCCTTTTCCTTGTTTTGCCGCTTCGCAATAAAGCGCAGATACCATCGAATATCGAAGGTGTTTTGCGTCTGAAAGATAATCAGGGTTTCTGGATCAATGCCCGAAAGGATAGCATTAGTTTACCGGATAAAGCACCCGTTATTCTTTCGTCGAATAGTGAAGAAGGCCAAGCGAAAACGGTAGCAGCGAACCCTGCCAATCAAGAAGAGGCGCCACCGCGCCATAGTGGTAAGCTGTTATGGCTGGCTTTGGGGGGCGCATTCATCGGTGGCTTGATTTTAAATATCATGCCCTGCGTTTTCCCGATTTTGAGTTTGAAAGCGTTAAGCCTCGCCCGCACCCATGCTCCCGAAAAAGCACATCGTCTGGAAGCATCGGCCTATAGTGCAGGTGTGATTATGGTCTGTTTAGGATTGGGAGGCAGCTTGCTGCTGTTCCGTGCTGGCGGCCATGCGGTCGGATGGGCATTTCAGTTGCAATATCCCCATATTGTTTTGGCCTTGATGGTTCTAACCGCGATGATCGGCTTTAACCTTGCCGGATTATTTGAGCTCCCCAGCTTTAACGGTGGAACGAACCCGAAGCAGGATAGCCTTTTGGGTGCCTTTACGACCGGTGCTTTGGCAGCCTTTATCGCCACGCCTTGCACGGGGCCGTTCATGGCAGCCGCAATTGGGGTTGCATTGGTGTTATCCCCGATTGAATCTTTAATGGTATTTGCTGGATTAGGCTTTGGGATGGCTTTGCCATTTTTGGCCATTGGTTTTATTCCGTCAGTGCGCCGTTTGTTACCAAGACCCGGAGCATGGATGGCAACCATGCGGCATATTCTGGCCATACCAATGTTTATCACTTCTTTGTGGTTAGGATGGACATTAGGGCATCAGATCGGAAGCGATGGTTTAATCGTTGCCTTGGGTATCTGTCTGTTGTCGGCATCAGGTCTTTGGTGGACGGGCAAAAGACAGCAAAAAGGTAAAGATTACAGTTTCTTGCCAGCGTTGATTGCGATCATCTTTTCGGTGATTATTGGGGCATTCACCCCTTCTCGACCGATTGCCCAAGAGGCTTCGCCAAAGACAGAAACGGCGGCGGATGCCCCAGAGGTGCAGCGTTTTAGTGAAAATGCGGTAGAAGAACTGCATCGTCAGAAAAAGCCGCTCTTTATCTATTTCTCGGCTGATTGGTGCCTCACCTGTAAAGTAAACGAAAAAATGGCGATTGATCGGGACAGCACGCGTCAGGCTTTTCGACAAAAAGGGATTGTGACCTTGCATGGCGACTGGACGAATGGTGATCCTGAAATTACCCGTTTTCTAGGCAAGGTGCATCGTTCGGGTATTCCGCTTTATCTTTATTATCCAGCGGAAGGTGAAATCCAAATATTACCGCAAATTTTGACAACAGGGTTATTGCAGAATTTGGGCTAGAAACAAAAGAACCGGCGGAAAGGCCGGTTCTTTTTTATTGTCGTGAATGGCGCGTGGTTACCGCACGGTACCTTTTGCCAGCAAGCGAGGTAACAGGGTTAATGCCCCGATAATGGGGAAACGGCGTTGCCACGGCTTGATGATAATTTGCGTACCGGCATGGCGGTTTATTTTCCAAGCCAGATAATCAAGACCACCCGCAAAGGTGAAGCTGGCCTTAGCAAGACGAAAGAGGCTTAGCCATTTTCCACGCCGTCTTCTTTTTGCCCATAGGCGCAAGGCCTGTTTTCGGCTGGGCAAATTGCGGCTGAGATGCGCGACCACGGCTTGGGTAATATGGCGATAATAATCGGCATTACTGTCAACGATCAGATCCGCACGCCCATCCGATTTTTCAACCCGCAATTCTGCCTGATATGTCAGTCGGAAGGCTTCCCTCCAACGATCAAGCGGGTCTTGCGAACCAGAAAATAACGGTGCTGCTGCTTCCAATAAAGTAGGTGCCGCGCAAGCAACAACCGCGGTTGTTGCCTTGATCGCTTCATTATCCTTTGCCCAGACAAGACGCGTCGGTTGCGCAAAGCGCGCCCAGACCGAAACCGAAAGCGTTTCAAGTGACGCCAATCGCCGGAAATCAGAAAGGGTCAAAACCGCATATTTGGCGACCATGTCTTTATAGCGGAAAAGAAAAACATTAGGTGGCAGGCATTTATTCGCCCAGACGAGCCAACGGCACGAATAGGCCTGATGATAGTCATCAACAATCAGATAAAAATCCAGCATTAAGCCATCAAGATCGGTTGCCCGTAATGCCGATCCGTAAAAAAGCACGGCCTTTGCAGAACCATGCTTGGCCGCGATGGCCGCCGCCATGTCGGATATATCTGGTATAACTGGCTTCGTTAATTCTTCTCCAATGATGCTTTTCAGGCCATGCACATCCGTATTCTTCCATTTCATTTGCATCATATATTTATAGCATATCATAACTGCGAGAAACGCGGTTAGCCCCCTGCTTTTATAAGATTAGTGCAACAGAATTAGACCGCAAGCTTCACAAAAGAAATAGGCTCTGTATGCCGTAAAGTAACCGGATGCTCGTCATCGGCAAAGAAAACCTCCCCATCAAGGATAAGATGGGAGCGTTCGCCCGCAATGATGATTTCATCATCCTGCTTCAGATAGACGCCTTTGATATCGCTTTTTCCTAAGCGGCCAACGATCCCCACCGCGACCGCATGCATCAGATGGAACGGATTTTGGTCGACCATCATCAGCTTCATTGACCCTTGATCTTGTGGGCTTTGCTGGAACACATGCGTGCCGACCAAAAGGCGTTCCAAAGTGGTAACCACCATGAGCGAGAAATTACCTTTAATCTCGCCTTGATGGAGCAAAGAAAGCCTAATCGGGCGCGCAGAACGCGGCAAGAAAGATAATGGTGCGCGGAAAAACAGAGAGATCAGCAAGGCAAAAGCGGCGATCACATGGCTGATACCATTAGGTAGCCCGAGCGGATAAATCGTATCACGGCAATAGATGATAAGATCGGCCAGTCCTGCCCCACCGAGAAACATCCCGAGGACTGGTGGTTTATCGCTATCATCCGATAAGGCGATCAATTCGCGTTTGACAATATGTTCATCAACACCGCCACGGGCAATGTTCATGATTTTTTGCAAGGCCACAACAGGATCACCTTCCGCCCCTAGATCCAAAGCGATCAGGTTTGTTTTCCCGTTGGGTAGCACTGCAACCGGCGGCACCCTGTCTTTTTCAAAGAAATTGCCGGTGTAAAGAGCAGTCAAAACAGTTTGGACAGTACCATCCCCGCCATTCACGACCAAAATAGATGGCCGCGTTTTAGCAATACTGGATAACGCCTCCCCTATCTGTTCCACGGCTTCGACTTCGTAATGGAAGACATCATCTTCCTGAATACAGAAATGCCTGATGTCAGGTAATTTTGCGCGATTGCCGGTAGATTGTGGATTAGATAGCAAGGCAACCGAAGTCATCGCGTGACCTCGCTTTTCTTGTTATCCTGACCGGCAGACGCGATCGGTTTAAAACTGAGACCCTGAATATATTTCATAATAATTTTAATATCTAAAACACTGTTGCTGACGGTAATAGTAGAGGCTTTTAGAGGGGGTTTATGCTTTAACGCAACATCCATTAACGACATGGATGGATTACCCGAAAAACCGCCGCCGTCTTCACGGTCGCTATCGCCGTTTTTATGACGCACCAAAACGGTGTAATCACCGGCTTTTGGCACGGTCAGGCAGACATCAATAGTGCCTTCCGAAGGAAGAGGCATTTCCACGCGATTGAGATATTTTCCTTTTTCAAAATAGACTTTTTGATCGGCTTCATAAGCCTGAACCCGCAGGGTTCCGTTGCGATTTTTCAGGCCTTCGACATGCACCAGAATAGCCGGTGTCTGGCTTCCTTTTTGGCAGGAAGCGGCATACGGCCCCAAAATCGCGGCGTTTGCCGCATTTACGCCTATTATCAAAGGGATGGATGCGATAAAGGCTGTCAATTTCAACATGACCTATTTACTCCGGAAAGCTATAGCCCGAAAATAACGACGCACGGTCATAAAGATTCGGCGTCTCCGTGGATCGTTACTTCTGACTGGTGATTGCGGCCATAAAATGGTGAGGAGCGCATAAAGCTTGAGAATTTTTAATGCTATTGATCGTTATCTGATCCGTCTGATCACAGTACCTATGGTCACAACCTTGATTGTGTCGGCCATGTTAATGGTGCTGGACAAGATGTTAAAGCTTTTTGACTTCGTTGCCAATCAGGGCGGCCCCGTTAGTGTTGTCTGGCGGATGCTGGCGAATATGTTGCCGGAATATATGTCGCTAGGTATCCCAATCGGATTGATGTTAGGTATTTTATTAGCCTTTCGCAAATTAGCACTTCAGTCAGAGTTGGACGTTCTTCGGGCAGTCGGGATTAGCTATGGCCGTTTATTGCGTATTCCTTATATTTTTGCCTTTTTCTTTGCGCTTATTAACCTCGCCATTGTCGGTTATATTGAGCCTTATTCCCATTATGCCTATGAAGATTTGCGCTACGAATTGCGGTCGGGTGCCTTGGGCGCGGCCATCCGAGTGGGTGAATTTACCAAATTAGGCACCCATATGACGCTACGGGTTGAAGGCAGTCAGGATAGCGGGCGTAACCTGTCTGGTATTTTTGGCACCAGCGAAGATCCAGATAACGGGCAAAAGTTGACAGTGACGGCTGATAATGGGCGTTTTATGCCGTCCGATGATCCGAATGTTATTCTTTTGCGTTTAAATCACGGATTGTTAATCCATAATCGGCCTGATTTTACGACGCCTCGTGTGCTGACTTTTGAAAATCATGATTTACCCATTAAGTTACCAGCCGTTGAGAATTTTCGTGGGCGAGATGGTAACCAACAGGAAATGACCCTGACAGAACTTTTCTATGTTCTGCATCAAAAACACCTACCCAAAAAGCTGAGAAACCAACTACGCGCCAATCTGCATTTTCGTCTGGTTGAAGTGGCGACGATGTTTCTTTTACCGATGTTGGCCTTGACCTTGGCTATTCCACCAAAGCGTTCTACGTCGTCTTTAGGTGTGTTTCTGTCGATCCTGATTTTGGTCACGGATCATAAGCTGAATCAATATTGTCAGGCGATCGGGGGATTGGGCAAAATCGACCCGATGATTATGATGTGGGTACCGTTTATTCTGTTTAGCCTGCTGGTTTGGCGGATGTATCATACCTTGACCTATGTACCAGGCGGTCAGCCGATTGGGGCATTGGAATGGTTTTTTGCCCGCATTTCTTCGCGGATTGTCCAATTCTTTAAACGATTTTCATCAGGAGGGGTTAAGGCATGATAAGAAGAATTTTCGCATCACGCCAGATTGCCCTTTATCTGTCGAAGCTTTTCGTTTTCAGATGTTTTGCTGTTTTGGCGGCATTGATTTTTATTCTGCAAACCCTCGATATGTTAGGGGAATCAGGCCGAATTTTAGCAGTTAAAGGCAACGGGCAAGCCGAATTATTCCATTATGTTCTATTACGAACACCACAATTAACCGCGCGGTTTTTACCCTTTGCCGTTCTGTTGGGAGTGCTGATTACGCTCAGCACTTTAAACCAGAATAGTGAAATCATCTCGATGAAAGCAGCGGGTATTTCGGCACATCAGATATTGATGCCGCTTATTGCCAGTTGTTTTGTAATCGCCTGCGTCAGCTTTGTTTTCAATGATCGGATTGTAACCCGCGCCACAGCAAGGTTAGATGCATGGCAAGCCGTTGATTATGGTCACCCGCCACCCGCCGCGACAAGTGGGGTCAATATTTGGGTTCGGGATGGAGATCGGTTGATTCATGTCTCCAATGTTCAAGGCTATGGCGATAAAATCCGTCTGTCGGATATTACGGTTTATCATCGTATCAATAAAACTCTGGTCAGCATTTTATCCGCAGATGATGGCGTATGGACGGGGCATGGATGGCATTTGAACCACGTCAAATATTTTGACGTTGCCAAGGATTCAGTCACCGAAAAAGCGGTTTACGATATCAATACGGATTTGCCGCCGGAACGCTTTACGCTGGCGGATGTCAAAGCAGAGGAAAAGGAAGTTATTCCTTTATATCAGGCCATCCGATCTTTGGATGCCGCAGGACGGCCAACGGACGAATTAAAGGCGGGTTTACTGCATCGTTTCACTGGTGCGTTTGCCGTTATTTTGATGCCTATTTTGGGTTCGGTCGCGGGTTTCGGATTGGCGCGGTCAGGTAAACTGTTTGTTCGTATCGTTATTGGTATGTCTTTGGGTTTTGCTTATTTTGTCGCGGATAACTTTGCCTTGGCCATGGGTAATTTGGGGACATATCCGCCATTATTAGCAGCATGTGCGCCGTTTGTTTTGTTTTTCCTGATCGGGGAAGCGGTACTGGTAAGAACCGAAGAGTAGCTTTTTATCTGTTAGTTTGATGCTTCGATATAATGGGTCATCGTTTCAGCCATATCATGGACAAGATGCCTGATGGCTGAAACAGCATCGGATGGATGGTAAAGATTGTCATCAAGATAAAGAGCGCGGTTTATTTCGATCTGTAAAGCATGGCGTGACGAGGATGGTTTACCATGCCTGTCCAAAGTATAGCCGCCTGCATAAGGTTTATTAAAAACCGGATTTAAGCCGTGTTTTTTGATAATTTCAGCCGCGAGAAAAGCGACTTCTGAAGATGCACTGTGACCGTAAGCGGTTCCGATAACAATATCGGCAGCAGCCCCCGCCCCATCCGGTATCAAGGGCGGCATCGAATGGATATCCAGCAAAACAGCCGCCCCATAATGGGATTTAATATCGCCTAACGCCTTGGCGATAAGGCTGTGCCATGGAAGGTGATAGTTTTCGATGCGATGCTGTGCTTCGCTTAAAGCTATGGGATGGTGATATAAAGCGCCAAAGCCCGATAGATAATTGGGAAATAACCCCAGCCCATTACGAGAACGATAGGTTAAAATCACGCTGTCTAAAGATAAAGGGGGATCAATCATCATTGGGTCAATTTCCAGATGATGTCGGTTTAAATCTATCAGGACACGGGGAGAACAGGCAACCAAAGCCGAAAAACCGGAAGCGACCGCTGTATCGACAAGAAGATCGGCAAAGCGATCTTCGAAGATAATCAGCTTTTCCGGTTCACAACGCAGTTTTTGCAGCAAATCTTCAGGATAAAAGCGGCCAGCATGGGGAACAGTAAGTAAAACCGGCTTTCGGGAAGGCCATTCCCCCAAAGGAAGAATGGCCGGCCTGTCTTTCACTTTCAGCCAGCCTGACATTTACGGCTGAGGCGATTTTTATCCCAACATTCGCTATTGAAGGGTGGCAAAGGGGGTTCAGAGGTCAATTTTACCTGTGGTGCCAGAATATCTTTGACTGGAACAAGGCTGTTTCTGAATTCCTGCATCCGTTTTTCAGCCAGAGTAAACAGGCTTCCACGCGGATGAATCATCGCTTCATGACCGATAGACGCCGCCGTGTCACAAAAGCCCAACTGTGCCTGCATCGTTGAAAAATGATTGTAGGTCTGTGTGGAATGCTGGTCGAATTTGACCTGACCGAAACGGCCACCCGTCCGGCGGAAATAGCCCCCGAGCAAAGTATAAGCAGAAGCCAATTCACGTTTATGGGTGGCAAGGATTTCGTTATAGCTATGTGCCGTTTCAAGGATGGGTGAAAATTGGCATTGCAGAGCCGCAACATTCAATCCTGACCGTAACGTCCAGACCAAGTTGGCGCGCTGTTCAGCCGGAGTGGCGCCAGCAAGGGGTAGAACGACCGATGGATCATTGTCTTTAACCGGTTTACCGGAAAAATCATGCGGAGACCAAAACAGGTATCCGGTGTTTGCAGCCGCCGGTGCCGAAGACAGCAATCCAGCTGAAACAAACCCTGCCGTCAGAACAGAGGCTATCCGACGACCGAAAGAAATGATCATAATATAAGCTCTCCCGATGTAATAACTTGGCAGCCGATCCTGAAACATATTGATAGAAGAAAAGGAAGGCTGGAATAAAAAAGGCTGCTTAGACAGTCCAACTTAATCTGTGATTTATAACGCTTTTTAAAAGCTGTCTGTTTATAAACCATCTGGAATCGAAAAAACATATTTTAGCCGGATTGGCTATCCAATTTTTATCTATCAAAAGAAAAAGCCAAAGCAACCGGCCAAGAAAATAAGACTTCCTTATACCTTTTTTAGAAGGAGTCTGTCTTTTCTTTCCGAAGAAAAACATCCATCATCAAGGTAACGGGGTGGTCGATTTTATCTTTAATTTACCGGCAGACTGGTTGCCTGTATGCTGTTTTCACCATCTTGTTCAAAGATGCTTTCGCTGGCCATCTCATCATTAATTGTACCCAAAGCGATATCTGTATCGGGATGGGCGGTGGCATTCACGCTATCGCGGGAACCATCCTTGCAACCGGATAGGGCGACACCCCCGATCAAAAGGCCAGCAGATAAACAATTAAAAAGAACCGTTTTTGAAAGTGCAGACATGCAACGGTTAATTTTCATAATGATACCTTTTGGAAACTTTCGGGTTTTTATTGTTTAATTTTGCCTCAAAAAGGCCTTATTGCGCCTTAATAACCACAAAAACTTTCTGACTTCGGTTTCGATTGAAACCTGCTTTTGCAAGTGTCTTTCGGATCGACGAGGATTATGACGATGAATACAACTGATGCCAAGACATTAAACACAGCTGTATGCTTATGGAAAAAGCCGCATCATCTTGGACGAATGTCGTTTAAAGAATGGGTGAGTGTCTATTTCCATGATGGCCTGCCCGTGGCCTATATGGCATTGGCTACTGCCCTGCTTGGTTATTTAATCGGTGGTTTCAGTGGTGCCTGTATAGGGTATATGGCGGGTTTATTAGGCAGTTATATTTATCTATTTGAAACCGGTTATATTCGTCATGGTCAGTCGGAAGAAAGTCCGACCTTCTTCAATTCGGGATATGCTCTTGAAATTACCAAGGAATATCCACGAGTTGAGCTGTATTCGGAGGGTGAAATTTTATCTAGCCCCAAAGAAAAAGACCATTATAAAAGCTTTTTTGAAGGAGTGGATCAAACATCCGCTAATTTTGCGTAATTCTGTGTCAGGATGCTATCCGTAGCCCAAGGACATAGCATCCGTTCCTGATTGTCTTTCTACCGCTTGAACTAAGGCCATGCCTTATGTCGTAAAGCGTCTTTTGAAAATGAAGAGGCCTGATATTATCCTTATGGCTGATCTAAAAATATACCCTATTGGGACAACCCAAAGCCGTAATTTAAACCGCTTTATTGAAGTTGCTTATCAATTGAACAAAGACAATCCAAATTGGATTGCCCCTTTGCGGAGTGAATTGAGAGAGCAGTTAAACAGCGAGAAAAATCCGTGGTTTGAACATGCTACGGCAGAATATTTTCTGGCTGAAAGAAATGGCGAACTGGTTGGGCGGATATCGGCACAGATTGACCAACTGGTTCAGCAATCACCACCAGAACAGGGCGGTGGTAAAGATGTTGGCATGTGGGGTATGTTCGAAGCCGTAGATGAAGAAGTGGCGCATGCCCTTCTGAAGACGGTTGAAAAATGGCATGAAAAACGGGGCGTCAAAAAACTGATAGGCCCAATCAGCCTTTCTATCTGGGAAGAACCCGGATTACTTATCAAAGGCCATGATCATTCCCCGACCATTATGATGGGACATCAGCGTCCCGAATATCGGGGTTGGATCGAAGATTATGGGCATCAGGGTATCAAAGACCTGTTTACCTATGAGCTGGATATCACCAAGCCGTTTCCTGAAATTATCCAGAAAATTGTAGCCTCTGGCGAAAAAAATCATCGGATTACGATCAGGCCTGCCCGCAAAAAAGACTTCATTAGTGAAGCCAAAATTTTGATGGATATCCTGAATGATGCGTGGTCGAAAAACTGGGGCTATATTCCGTTAACCGATCACGAAATCGAACATGCGCGTCACAATCTGGAACCGATTGTCTATGACGAGCTGATTATGATCGCCGAAATTGATGGCGAACCTGCCGCTTTTATGATGACTTTGCCGGATGTGAATGAAAAGCTGGCAGAGTTTAAAGGGAAGCTATTCCCCTTTAACTTCATCAAAATGCTGTGGTGGCTACGGCATCCCAAAGTAAGAACCATGCGGGTGCCTTTGATGGGTGTTCGGAAAAAATTCCAAGCTTCCCGCCTTGCCGGTCAAATGGCCTTTATGATGATCGAATATATTCGGCGTAATTCGGTGAAGGACTTTGGTGCGACCAGAGGTGAAATCGGCTGGATTTTGGACAACAATCAAGGCATGCGCTCGATTGCAACAGCGATCAAAAGCGAAGTAAACCGTATCTATCGGATATATCAAAAGGATATCTAAAAGCCGTTTTAAGGGTAATTACGCTGGCATCTGATCCGGTGATAATTTGATTGCGGCTATCCTTTGAAGATGAGGCTGAGAGCTCGGTAGTCGAAGCCCATCTGCAAAGTCGAGTGAATGTGTCGGAGCATCCGATCAAAGTCTAATCCAAAAGTTTGAACGGTGACTGAGTTTATAGACAGCTCAGTTACCGTATAATATACTCTCTGGTACAGAGTCTTATAGGATGCCTCGCATGAAGATACCAACATTGCCCTTTACTGTTACCGATTGGGGTGCCGTGCCTGTCACCGAGCATCCAGGGGAAAGCGGAAAAGCCTTGTGGCGCACCCTCAATATTGGTGATCTGCGCGTTCGTATGGTTGAATATACGGCTGGTTATCTGGCCGACCATTGGTGTGATCGTAGACATGTTCTTTTTGTACTTGAAGGCGAATTAGACAGCGAGCTACGGGATGGTCGCAAGTTTAAACTTACGGCAGGCATGGGTTATCAGGTGTCTGATTTTGGTGATGCTGCCCATCGTTCATCGACGCAGACGGGTGCCAAGCTGTTTATCGTTGATTAGAGTTGTAACGCGGTTAACCGTCATGATCGTTGATTTTGGCGGCTAACATAACCTTTCTCATAAGATAATCAGGCATAGCGATAGCTAGCTGATGTGACTAATTGGTTCATCCAGCCGATGGCAGATCACAGAAATCGCCCAAGAAGCAATCTGGCAGGTTTAATTCTGAATAGGCGTCTTTCTTATCTGTCCAATGAGAGGAAAAGATAAGAAAGATTTTGGAGTAAGCCGTTTTCTGCGGATAATAATTACTTTTGATCTTCGAGTTTTATCCAGACAGGGGCGTGGTCGCTGGCCTTTTCTTGTCCCCTGACTTGACGGTCGACACCCGCATCTATCAGACGATCGGCCAAGGATGGCGTCAGCAAGATATGGTCGATGCGCATACCTTCATCGCGTGGCCAGCTTTGCGCTTGGTAATCCCAGAAGCTATAAAGCGGTTCGGAAGGATGTCTGACCCGCAAGCTGTCCGTCCATCCGGTTGCCAATAATCGTCGCCAATAAGAAAGGCTTTCGGGCGCGAGTAAAGCATTATCTACCAATACCGCAGCATTTCGAATGTCTTTTACATCAAAAGACGGCACGACATTATAATCACCGGCTAGAATAACTGGCTTTTCGGCGTTCCATAATGATTGGGCATGTGCCAGAAAAGCGTTAAACCATGCCAGCTTATAGTCGTATTTCGGGCTATTTAGAGGATTGCCATTCGGTAGATAAAGACTGGCAATCGTTAGGTTATTAACCTCAACCTCGATATAGCGGGATTGGTCGAGATCAGGATCATTCAGCAGATGTGTTCTAATGAGCTTTGGCTTTTCTTTTGAAAGAATAGCCACGCCATTATAGGCTTTTTGCCCGTGAAACAGGCAATGATATCCTGTTTTTTCGATTTCTTCTTTGGGAAAACGCGTATCATCTGCTTTCAATTCCTGTAAGCAGACGATATCAGGCTGAAATTTTTCTAGCCATTCGACCAATCGGGGTAAACGGGCATTGATGCCGTTTACGTTAAAACTAGCAATTTTAAGCATTAGATAGAGAAGCTGGAACCGCAACCACAGCCAGAAACCGCATTCGGGTTATCAATCTGGAAAGCGGAGCCGTTGATAGATTTTACAAAATTGACGGTAGCGCCGGCTAAAAGGTCTAGGCTGACTGGATCAACAATCAAGACAGCATCGCCTTGCTGCACTTGGCAGTCGTCAGCTTCGGCTTGGTCAGCCAAAGCATATTGATAGCGAAAGCCGGAACAGCCGCCGCCTTCAACTGATAAGCGCAAGATAGCAGGCTTTTTTTGCTGATGCGCGATTTCAGTTACGCGCTCGGCAGCAGCCTGACTAAAGGTAACCGGTGGTTTTGCAGATGGGTCATTTGTCATTTTTTTAAAATAAGCCGGAAATCATGACAGACAAGCTGTCATGACCAACCTATTGAAACCGATTTTCGATTATAGCGATGTCAGTTTTCGATTATTTGTTATGCTGAACTCTGACATCTTTGATATCTTTTTCAGGCCCGCCCTGTGCACCGGCAGAAACATTATCCAGCATCGCCATGTGATAGGAATCAACCGCCAAGAAGGGCACCGGATTAACGGCTTCGCCTTGGATACGGACTTCGTAATGCAAATGGCTGCCTGTTGAACGACCCGTTGAACCCATAAGCGCGATCAGATCGCCCCGTTTGATAGCCTGACCTTCATGCACCATAATGCGGGATAAATGGCCGTAGCGGGTCTGGATCATGTGACCATGGTCGATTTCAACCAGATTACCATAACCGGAAGCCCCACCTGCCCGATCAACCACGCCATCGGCGCTGGCATAAACGGGGGTGCCATAGGGGGCAGCCAGATCAACACCGGCATGCATAGCAGAATGACGACGGAAAGGATCAGAGCGCACGCCAAAGGGGCTGGTCAGCAAGAAGCGGGAATTCAGAGGCGTTGCAGAAGGCACAACTGCCGATTTTTCAGTTTCAGCCGCATCGGCTTTTGCCCAAGAGACGAAAAGCTTGTGATATTGATTGTCGCGGTTAACAGGTTCATCGTGAGAGGCGTTTACCATTTCAGGCGACGGGTCAATCGAAATTGGCTGGAAGCCATGATAGAAGCTTCTATGAGCAACGGCAAAATGGGAAGCGCTGCGCGACATAGCGTAATGACTGCCATAACGGCTGCCCTGATAATGCGCCAAAGAAAAGTGGCCGGACTTGGAATGCCCTACCTTTCCCGAAGAATAGGAATGGCTGGAGACAGAATGAAAGGCGGCACTCTTTTTCTGATGAAGCGTGACTGCATGAGAAGAAGAGTGAGAAGCGCTGCTTTTGCTGGAGGAATGATGTTTGGAAGCCAGCGCGGGCGTAGAAATCATAACCGCGAGTAAACTTATTTTTAACCAAAGACGATTATGTTCGAATTTCATACCTTGCTTATCCTGCGCAACGACATTTGTCGCTCTATTTTGTATAGAGTCTTTAGCGATCATTACCTTCTCCCATCAGCATCTTCATTGATACTGTTATAAAAAAAATGGGCAAGGGCATGAGGGTGAAGATACGCTGAATAGAAGGCCTGATGCGTTCAAATCATTTGAAATAAACAGGCGCAGCTTTTTCCAAGAAAAAAGCAGAGAGAAAGCCGCGTTTTTGAATAAAAATGCCCGCCGTTTCGGGCAATTTTATTTCAAAAAGCAACGTATCAATGGCCGTGGCTGAGGTCGCTTACCTCATCCATAATCATATCGAGAGCTGAACGCTGAGAGTTTTCGGAATTGTGACGGGAAGCCAGATTTTCACCATCAACGAGTTTTTCCAATGCAACCCGTCCGCGAGCGACCCGACTTTTGATCGTACCAACCGCACATTCGCAAATTTCAGCGGCCTCTTCATAAGAAAAGCCCCCTGCCCCGATCAGGATCAAGGCTTCACGCTGTGCCGTGGGTAATTGCCCCAAAGCACGCTGGATATCGCCGAGCATCAAATTCTGATCTTGTCCGGCAGAAACGACCAATTGCTTGGCAGCGGCTTCTTCGTTCCATTCGCTTTTGAAACGAGAACGACGCATCTGCGAAAGAAACAGGTTGCGCAAGATGATAAAAGTCCAAGCCCGCATACTGGTACCAGCCTGAAAGCGCAGTCTTGCGCCCCATGCTTTTAACAGTGTTTCTTGCACCAGATCATCGGCCACATCGCGATTGCCCGATAAGGATCGGCCAAAAGCACGAAGATGAGGAATAACTTCAGCAAGTTGAATCCTAAAATCTTCGTCAGATAAAGAAATATGTTCTGGTTTATCGCCCGTATCGTCAGTAATTTTGGAAGAATCCTTTTTGTCTTTTACCAATTTGGAAAGATTATACGCCGGAGAATTTGCCTCTTTTTCATGATTGTTGATCATGCCGTCCTCCGTCAAAATTTCAGATACGGGCGAATGAATAAGCCTGCTTTGTATCTGGCCTGAAAATCAGGCTGCGAGACTTAGGGGATTACAAAATAAAGCCTGTGCAATAGTAGCCTTAATTGTGTCCACTTGAAATGGTTTGGTAATCAGAAAAGTCGGCTCCGGACGTTCTCCGGTGAGTAGACGTTCCGGAAAAGCGGTAATGAAAATAACCGGAACATCGATCTCTTTCAGAATGTCCTGAACAGCATCGATGCCGGAGCTATCATCTGCCAGTTGAATATCGGACAAGATTAGGCCAGGCGGGTTGGCTTTTGCCATGGAAACCGCTTCACTGCGCGTGGTCGCAATACCAATCACGTCATGCCCCAAATCACGGACAAGCGTTTCGATATCGAAAGCGATAATCGGCTCATCTTCGACAATAAGAACCTTGCTGTGAATCTGACGATCGATTTCGGCAATGGCTTCTTGTAACCACTGATCGATCTGAGCATCGGAAACACCCATCAGATAGGCAGCATCCTTGGGTGAGAAGCCTTCCATTGCGGTCAGGAGCAAAGCCTGCCGTGATTTCGGCGTAATCGGTGACAGACGGCTATAGGCGATACCAGCCTTGCCTTCTTCATCGTGATTAGCTGCCGACAGGCTTTCGGTATGTTTTTGCCATAAACGATGGAAAACCGTGTAAAGGCCAAGGCGCGGTTCGACGTCACGCGGGAAAATTTCGGGTGCCGCAATAATGGCTTCCAAAGTAGCCCGAACCAATCTGTCACCTGACGTCTGATCTCCAGTAAGAGCCCGTGCATAACGACGGAGTAAAGGGAGATATGGCGCTATTTGCTGTCCCAATGGCATAAAGATGAAAACTCCTGCAAAAAAAAGACCAAAAAATTGGGTAACTGTAAAAATGAAAGTGATATTACAAAGCCATTATATCTCTACCCGAGAGCAGCAGAATTCGCGAATCAACCATTGTAACCTAGCAAAAACAGTTATTACTGTTGAGCATTATAAAATTTATCCATCTCTGAAAAAAGCCAGTTCATTCACTTTCTGAGTTTTAGAAAATCACTGACAAAGACGTATCCATTACGGTTTTTTTACAAAATCAGCTATTTTAACGGCTAATGCCCCCTGCCCCACGGCGCTCATATGATCACCCGGCACCCATGCAAGCATGGCATCCGGTAGCGTTTCTTTCAAATTGAGCGGCGATCCATTAAAGCGATCTTTCTCTCCCGATAAAACCAATGTCGTGACGGCTATTTGTGATATTTCATCAGGCGATAGCGGGAACTGACTTTCAAGCAAAGCTAGCATCGCCGTTTTGTTACATCCAGTCTGGCGAAGAAAGCTTTGTATGAAACGTTCCGAAGAGCCTTGGGGAAAGCGATCCTGACCAAGTGCGCGTTTAAAAAGCGCAAGATTAAGGCCAATATCGGTCAAGCCTGTTAGCCCCATCCCTGCGAGGATCAGTTTTTTGGGAAGATTTTTGCCCAAGCAAAAATGAGCGGAAATACGCGCCCCAAGGGAGTAACCACCCAGAATCCAGTTTTGCAATCCAAGATGGTCGATTAGGTCGTGGCAATCCTGTGTCAGAATAGCTTTTGGCCAAGAGGGAGAAGGCGAATATCCGCTTTCACCATGTCCCCGTAGATCCGGCATAATGACCCGAAAGCCTGCCTGTGCCAAAAAGGCAGCATGACCAGGTTGTATCCAGTTTACCGAGGCTGAAGAAAAAAGCCCATGGAGTAAAACAAGGGGAATACCGTCACCTATTTCGTGCCATGCCAATTTGATGCCATCATGAGCCGTAAAATATGCCGTTTGCAGTGAAGCGGCCATAAAACCATTCCAGTTTACACATTAAATCAAAATCTATTGTTGGAATAAGTTTATAATACAAAAACAAGAATTATGAAAATCTATTTCAAGAAAATTGAGAAAATATTTTTATGTATTTTAAATTACATGTAATTTTAACTTAAACTTTAAAACAAAAAGGCGGCCTATTCTAAATAGTCCGCCTTTTAAAAAATTATTATTTATGTGTTCTTAAGGGTATCAGCCTTTTTTCAAATGGCGACGTCCCAGCAATTCAGCAATCTGGACAGCATTCAAGGCTGCACCTTTACGGAGATTGTCGGAAACAACCCAGATAACCAAACCGTTATCAACCGTCGGATCTTCGCGAATACGGCTGATATAGGTAGCGAAATCGCCTACGGCTTCTGCCGGGGTGATGTAACCACCATCTTCATGCTTATCAACGACCATGACACCCGGAGCTTCGCGCAGAATTTCACGAGCCTGATCGGCGGTCATTTCATTTTCAAATTCAATATTAACGGCTTCAGCATGGCTGACGAAGACCGGAACACGGGCACAGGTGGCAACCAATTTGATCTTGGGATCAAGAATTTTTTTGGTTTCAACGACCATCTTCCATTCTTCTTTGGTGAAACCATCATCAAGGAAGACGTCGATATGCGGAATGACGTTGAAAGCGATCTGCTTGGTGAATTTTCTCGGTTCGATCGGGTCGCCCACAAAAATGGCACGGCTCTGTTCGAACAATTCATCCATGCCCGCTTTACCAGCACCGGAAACCGACTGGTAAGTCGTTACAACAACACGTTTGATTTTGGCAGCGTCATGCAACGGCTTTAAAGCAACCACCAACTGAGCTGTCGAGCAGTTCGGGTTAGCGATGATATTCTTCTTTTTGTAAAGATCGACGGCTTCCGGATTTACTTCCGGCACCACCAACGGCACATCCGGATCCATACGGAATAAAGAAGAGTTATCGATAACCGTGCAACCTGCGGCAGCGGCAATCGGTGCATATTTTTTAGTGGCTTCTGATCCGACAGCGAACAGGGCAATGTCCCAGCCCTTCCAATCGAAGTTTTCGATATTCTGAACCTTCAGGGTTTTACCAGAATCACCAAATTCAACTGGCGTTCCCTGGCTGCGTGCTGATGCCAGAACAGCGATTTCGTCAATCGGGAATTCACGTTCAGCCAAAATCGCTAACATTTCACGGCCTACATTACCGGTAGCGCCCGCGACTACGACCCGATATCCCATTATTTTCTCCACTTATACTTATCAGTCTAAACCGTATTAACGCGCCATCCTTTATATTATTTTATCTAGGATGGAATGACTGATATAAAAAAAGAGTTATTTATCGTTGCTCACGACATTTTGTTGTTCTATCGAGAAATTTCTCAATCATATGCCATAAATGGCGTTGTTTTTGTTCACCGGCGATTCGATGTGTTTCACCCGGATAGGCCATAAATTCGAAAGATTTGTCACCTTCCTGTAATTTCGAGACCAGAGCAACCGAGTTATCGAATACAACATTATCATCGGCCATACCATGAATAAGCAGCATCGGATCCGATAATTTCAAAGCATCGGTAAGCGCATCAGATTGTTGATAGGGCAACGGATCGGTTACCGGATTCCCTAAAAAACGTTCGGTATAATGGGTGTCATATAATTCCCAGCGAATGACTGGCGCACCAGAGACCCCTGCACTATATTGACCTGGGGCTTTTTGTAGTAATTTTTGCACCATATAGCCGCCGTAAGACCAACCGAAGACAGCGATCCGTTTGGCATCCACATAGTTTTGCGATTTCAGCCAATTCAGCCCCGTTAACTGGTCTTCAACTTCGACAGTTCCCATGGCTTTATAAATCGGGTCTTCAAAGGCTTTGCCGCGTCCAGGGGAACCACGACCATCTATTGAAAAGACAATCCAGCCTTTGGAAACCAAATATTGATGTAAAGGCGGCGTCCAGCCTTGCAGTACCTGACGTCCAACATCGGGGCCGTTATAGACTTGAATAAAGACAGGGTATTTTTTGCCAGCGACTTTTTGTGGCGACAGCATTTTATAATAAAGCGGCGTGCCGTCATTGGCTTTTAGACTACCAAATTCAGTCTGGGCATGATTGGCAACATAAGGCGCATAAGGATGGGAAGCATCCAGCTTGTTTTCTTCGATCCAGCTAAGGCGCTTGCCTTTGGTGTCAGCTAGATAAACCTGTGGTGGCTGTGCCGTATTGGAACGGCCAACGAGCACGCGATTAGCCTCTTTATCCATGACCGCACTGTTATACCATCCGGCTTCGGTGAGCTGGCGTGGCTCGGAAGGATGGCGATAATCTATGACATAGAGATGTTGTTCGATTGGCGTGGATTTATTCGCAAGGAAATAAAGGAGGCCTTTTTTCTGATCGAGGCTGACTACGCCAAAAGTCATCCATTTACCTTGGGTAAGTGGCGTCCATTCGCCGTTTTTCCAATGGTAAAGATGGCGGTAGCCGCTTCTTTCAGAAGCCCAGATCAAGCTGCCATCTTTTAAGACCCGAAGATCACTATGGAGATTAATCCAGCTTTTTGAGCGTTCAGAAAAGAGGACGCTGCTCTCTCCGGTCTGGCTATTGACCTTTAATAAGTCGAGATGTTGTTGGTCGCGGCTTTCCCGTTGGACATAAACAGTTTTACCGTCCGGCGCCCAGTCGACCCGAGCCAGATAGATGTCATCATTATTGCCGAGATCGACTTTTACTTTATCCGAGCCATCTGGATTCATCAGATAAAGCGCGATTTTTGCGTTAGGGGTGCCTGCTGCTGGATAGCGTTGTTGATAGGTTTGCGTCCCGTTGGCACCAATTGCAGCGCGGGTCACAATATGCACCTGACTTTCATCGACTCTGGCAACGGCAATCCGGCTGTCATCCGGCGCCCACCAATGGCCTTTTGTCCGGTTCATTTCTTCCTGTGCCACGAATTCAGCAGAGCCCCATGTCAGGCTGCCACCGCCATCTTTGCTTAAGGCTTGTTCATGGTTGTTTTTGAGGTCAATGACGAATAAATTCTGATCCCGAACAAAGGAAAGGTAATGGCCGGTAGCCGAAACCTGTGCATCGACTTCGGTCGCGGCGGTATGGGTTACTTGTTTGACCGAACCATCAAGAGAGGCAAGATAGAGATCACCATCTAAAGGCACCAAAATGCTTTTACCGTCGGGTGACCAATTATAGCTGACAATGCCTAAGGTGCCGCCTACCCGCGCCCTTTCCCGCCGCATCTTTTCAGCTTCGGAAATTTCAGCACCGGAGCCGACTTTCTTGGAATCAATCAGCATCCGTCTGTCGCCTGTGGTGGTATCAATCGCCCATAAATCATAACGATTAAGATCATCAGGACGAGGGCGCAGCAAAGTCGCGTAACGCCCGTCGGGTGAAAGGGAGAGCGCCCGTGGCGCTGAACCGGATAAGGACGGGCTGGCAAAGACCCTGTCTAAAGTTAAACGGTCTGCCAAAGCAGGGGTGGACATCATAACAGCAGCAATCGCGCCTATCAGAATTTTGGACATGGGCATTAGGTAAAGCATGTCACTGGTTAAAACGCAATTGCCTCACTTGAAAGAAGCGCAAAGCCTTCTGAAAGTTTATTTTGAGATATCGTAATTTTGAATGGGCTTATTTGGGGATGAGAAAGCCGCATTTAGCGAACGCTATCAAGCATCTGGACTGTTTGTATCTCTATTTAAGGTGAATAACCGGCGGCCAATCCAGCTTTGATTGAATGTCTATATTAAAAAAAGCGGACTTTAAGTAAAAAGCCCGCTTTTATGCGCAAAAACTTATTTTATAAAAATTAACGTAAAAGCGATTCTGCGACATGATCCCACATTGCAGGAGAATTCGCCCCTAGCATGCCATGGCTACAATCGGAGGTTTGATAAGCAGATCCATCAAAACGTGCCAATTTGCCACCGGCTTCTTCCAGAAATAAAGAACCTGGAGCGTGATCCCAAGGCCAGCTGCGCCAGAAAACGGCAGCATCATTTTGACCCAGAACAATCCGCGGGTATTGTTCACCTGCACAAAGGGGAGATGGTGCTAAAGTAATGCCGTGGCTGAGGGGATGATGCTTGTCAAAATCAGGATGGAGATTGTCTTCTGTCACCCGTGCAGACAAGGCCACAACGGGGATATCCTGCCCTGTGCTTCGGGTGGTGACGCGTTCACCGTCAACAAATGCACCGTCACCTCTGGAAGCGTGACACATCCGCCCCGAGACAGGATCAAGAATCCAGCCAGCCTGTGGCACACCATCGCCCAGCAAGGCGATCATCATGGCATAAGGCGTTTTACCCGCTGCATAATTGCCAGTGCCATCCAGTGGATCGACCGTCCAAGCCAAGCCTTTTTTAAGATTTTTTAATAAGGACGTATCAGCGGCGGTGGCTTCTTCACCCACAATATAAGCTTCAGGCAGAAATTTGGCTAACTGCTCGGTGATGCGTTTTTCCGATTCCTTATCGACTACGGTGACGTAATCACCGGGTTCTTTTTCGGCGATTTCATTTTCCGATAAATGACGAAAACGCGGGACAAGTAAATCATTAGCGACTTCATACATCAGAGTCGCAACAGCTTTATAAAGTGGATGCATCAGTTCCTCCGGCAAATAGCCTGGTCATTACCTGCCCTTTTCCTCTATTTATTGGGCGGCAATCAAGGGAATTATGTTGAAACACCCCTGCCATTTTTTCGGTCAGTCAAATTAAAGTGCTGAAAAGCACAGAAATTTTCCAAAATATTTTATAAACTTTTGCGAATATCAATATTGATACTTGTTATCATTATCACAAATGCTATGTTTTAAGGAGAAAATGCTTTGTAAATATTGAGGAAAAAGGGGTTTCAGAGTGATTATTTGCCATTGTAACACTGTCAGTGATCAAGCGATCAAAGCGGCCGTGCGGCAAGGTGCAGTCACACCGGGACAAGCTTATAAAAAAATAGGGATAAAATTTTGCTGCGGAAAATGTGGTAAATGCGTCCAAAAAGTTATTTCAGAAGCACAACAAGAGACAGTTTAATTTAATTTTTATTATTTTATTATAAAAATAATGCACAGAAAAAATATTATGTGCAACTCGATAAGGGCTACCTCGTTTATAACCAGATAGGGTTGTTAACAGGAAAAGGTAGTATCTTATGAAGGGCAATAAAGAGGTCATTGACCATCTTAACGCACTTTTGAAAAGTGAACTGACTTCAATCAATCAGTATTTTCTCCATTACCGCATCGTTGAAGATTGGGGTATCGATAAGCTGGCTGAGCTTGAACGATCCAATTCTATTGATGAAATGAAACATGCGGATAAATTGGCCAAGCGCCTTTTATTCTTAGAAGGCTTCCCGAATTTTCAGGATATGGGTCACCTCAGAATTGGTGAAAATGTCGAAGAGGTCATTAAGGCTGATTTGGCATTAGAAGCCGAGGATGCCATTCCGCTCTATAAAAAAGCGATCGAATGCTGTGAAAAACACAGCGATTTTGGAACCCGCGATCTTCTTTTATCAATTTTGACGGAAGAAGAAGGCCATGCCGATGGATTGGATACTCAGCTAAAATTGATTAAGCGTATGGGTATTCAGGGATATATTCAGCTTAACAGCCAGACAGCGGAAGCTTCTGAAGAATAAACGCAGATAGAATTATCGCGAAACAAGAAAGGCGACAGGCGCAAAGTCTGTCGCTTTTTTATTTGATAAACGAAAGACAATCACAAGATATAAGCCAAGAAGAGAAAGCACTCGGCTCGTAATGAGAATGTTTATTTAGATAATTTGACCGGACGGTCTAATGGGACACCGTATAATTCGAGACGGTGATCAACCAATTTATATCCCAGACGCTCAGCGATCATTTTTTGCAGAACTTCCATCTGTTCATCTGAAAACTCGATGATGCGGCCAGATTCTACGTCAATTAAATGATCATGGTGGTCTTCAGGAGAAGCCTCATAGCGAGCACGGCCATCGCCAAAATCATGTCGCTCTAGAATACCGGCTTCTTCAAATAAGCGCACGGTACGATAAACTGTGGCGATAGAAATACCGGAATCAATCGCAGATGCCCGTTCATAAAGAGATTCAACATCAGGATGGTCTTCGGCTTCTGATAAAACCTGAGCGATAACTCTTCTTTGACCTGTTATCCGCAGACCTTTTTGCGCACAAAGCGTTTCAATATTGATCTGTCGCACAACCTTCTCCGTCAAATTCTTGAATTACCCCAGCAAAAAATTAGAGAAATCTGCGCGGTTTGAAGGCGCAGGCTCCAATTATTTCTCTTTATAAATTTGCTCTTACTTTGGCAATTTAAAATCATACGTCGCCCCCAGACGTTGTGATTTTTGATTACGCCATAATAGAGGCTTCCCTAATGTATAGCCAGAATTATAAACGTTGTTTACGCTGCTTTGTTATTTTTTTATATTTTTTTAAGCAGTGAAACTTGTAATTAACGTTTCCGGCGCTGTGTACCGAGACCGATTTTCTTGGCCAATGAACGGCGCTGATCGGCATAATTCGGTGCAACCATCGGATAATCTGCCGGCAAATTCCATTTTGCGCGGTATTGTTCCGGGGTCAGCTGGTAATGAGTTGCAAGATGACGTTTCAGCATTTTCAGCTTCTTACCGTCTTCGAGGCAGATGATGTAATCGGGTTTAACAGATGCCCGAACAGAAACAGCCGGTTCCGGCCGTGCTTCCGGTTCTGCGTTAGCTTCACTTAAAGCAGAAAGTGCATGATGAACATTCTGGATAAGCTGGGGAACGTCGGCAACAGAAACACTGTTGTTGCTGACATGGGCTGAAACAATATCAGCCGTTAATGTAATAAGGGTTTCAGACAAAGCATTGTCATCGCTCATAGAACAATCCTTTTTTAGAAAAAAAGTGGGAGAATATTCTATCTTTCCGCGGCTGCATCAAAGCTTTTACCTCGAGAAAGATCTCGGTTGATCTCCCAACGTTTACGGACTTTATGATTGAACAAATTCTATAGAAAATGCAACTAAAATTATTGCTTCTTCTAAATGTCTTGCCTTAAATTACAATTAAGCTGAGAGTTATCGCATTGTATAAATCGCCATTTAACGATTTATAATAATTGATTCGACGGCCGACCTCTCTAAAGCCAATATGGTAATAAAGGTTTAACGCTGGATTTTTTTCTCTGACTTCGAGATGAATATATTTGGTATCTTCGCTCTTAGCTTTCTCAATCAGCTTTTTAAGAAGTGCCGCCGCGACACCTTTTCTTCGAAATTCAGGACGAACAGCTAATAATAATAGTTCGCATTCGTCAAAAACGGTACGAGATAACAAAAAACCGGCGGGTTTCTTATTTATTATTACAACTAGCCCATAGACCCCTGGTAGCCCCATAATGCTGCTACATTGATGACGATTCCACGCCTCGCAATAAAAAGGGTCAAAGGCTTCCGTCATGATGGTCATGACATGGTCTAAAAGAGAATCACCTTGATCTAAAAAAGCCCAATCATCGGGGTAATCGCTCATGCCGGTATTTTCGCATCAGGCAGGCGACCATAAATTGGGGTAGCAGGAAGTGTTGTAGCTGTTTTTGCCAAAAATCTTGCTTCATCAGCGAAAGGCCAAGCTTCTTCCGATTCGCCCCACCCTCTTGCCTTAACCAAAGTAGCGGCAGCCGAACCGGCTATAAGCGAATCTTTGACCAGTGGAGCAGCGTCTTCCGGTCGCAAGGATTGGATTGGGGTTAGTGCAGTCAAATGTAATGAAGGTCGATCACAAGAAAAAGACTGAATAAATATTTCGCCATGACCACCAATGAATGCAACCGTCAGATTGGATGCGTTGAAATGCCGTCTAAAAGCTGCGGCGGCAACGACATCTAACGCGCCATAGCCAGAGACCGGAACATCCCATCCGAGCCCAAGAGCCAGTGCCGCAGCAATACCGACACGAATGCCGGTAAAACTGCCAGGTCCACAATCGACAATGATTTTATCGGCGCGCCCCTGATCAGGTAATGCGGCAATCATGGGCAACAGCTTTTCAGCATGCCCCCGACCAACAATCTCTTTTTCACAGGCGATGATATGATCGCCCTTTATCAGGGCGACCGAACAAGCGGCTGTGGCCGTATCAATGACAAGTTGCATTAAATAGCCCGAACTTCGATTACTTCGGGGACAAAATGCTTCAACAGCGTTTCGACGCCTTGTTTTAAGGTTGCAACCGAAGAAGGACAGCCTGCACAAGCCCCACGCATGGATAAATAGACGATACCGTCTTCGAATTTTTGAAAGACAATGTCACCGCCATCACGAGCGACCGCCGGACGGACGCGGTCATCAATCAGATCTTTGATCTGAAGAACCACATCGTCATCTTCTTCACCATTCTGTTTTTCGGTATTTTCAGAATTTTCATTCAATAGCGGAATGTCGTTTTCGAAATGATCCGAAATAATCATGATCACTTTTGATTCAAACTGAGACCATAAAGAAGGTGAATCGAGTGTAACCGATATAAAATCCCGCCCGTAGAAAACAGAGGTGACATGTTGCAGGTCAAAAAGTGCAACAGCCAAAGGCGAATCGGTAGCTTCCTCTTTATTGACGAAATAACGGGATTCTCGTTCCATTACCGGACAATGAAGCAAAAATTTAAGCGTGGCCGGATTCGGCGTATTTTCTGTCTCGATCAGCATGGCTCTTATTTGGTGAAACCACGCGCCCCAATCAAGATTATTTATGTTACAAATGTATAGTTTTTTGAATTATATCTCTGCTTTCATCCAATAATTGTCCTTTTTCGCGATGATATAATAATAATTTGTTCATAAATGAGGAAAAGCCTTGCGTTTCCTCTGCCCTATGGTCATTATTAAGGGATAAGCATCTGTGTCCGTGAGAATAAACGGACATATGCACGGAATTTGCGTGTTCCACCGCCATACACCTGACAGCTGTTTTTACCATTTAGAGGGTTAGAGAACAGCCTTCCTCAATATGCGCGTTGCCAAGTATTCCTCTTTAGATGCCTAATAGCAGCAGGCTTTCCCGTTCACGCAAGCCTGTTTTTCAGGTCTTAAACGAGTTCTTACTCGTTATCTTAGCGCGCCCTAGTTGCGCCTATTTCAAAAACGGAAAGCCTTTTATGACGGAAACATCAGTTTCGTTCAAAACCCTAGGTCTCGACTCATCACTTGTGCAGGCATTGGATGCCTTGGGATACAGCAAACCAACCCCAATTCAGGCGCAGGCTATTCCTCACCTGTTAGAAGGTAAGGATCTTTGCGGTATTGCCCAGACCGGTACCGGTAAAACCGCTGCTTTTGCGCTGCCTTCTATTCATTATTTAACCGCTAACCCGCAGGCACGTCCTCAGCGCGGTTGCCGGATGCTGATTTTATCGCCAACGCGTGAACTGGCCAGCCAGATTGCTCGCGCTTGCACCGATTATACCCGCAACCTGCGTATGTCTGTAAACGCCGTATTCGGTGGCGTCCCCATTGGTCGCCAGATGAGAATGCTGGATCGTGGTACGGACATTCTGGTCGCAACCCCAGGTCGTTTGCTTGATTTGATCGATCAGCGCGCTTTGGTTTTGAAGGATGTTGAAATCTTCGTCCTTGATGAAGCCGATCAGATGCTTGATCTCGGTTTCATTCATGCACTGCGTCGCATTGATAAATTACTGCCGAAAAATCGTCAGACCCTGTTCTTCTCGGCTACCATGCCGAAAACGATTCAGGAATTGAGCAGCCAGTTCTTGTCTGATCCGGTTACGGTTTCTGTTGCACCTCAGTCTTCCACCGCAGAACGGGTTGAGCAGTTCGGTGTTTTTGTTAACCAGTCTGAAAAGCAGGCTTTGTTGACGATTACCCTTAAGGACACCCCCGGACTTGATCGTGCATTGGTCTTTACCCGCACGAAACATGGTGCAGACAGAGTGGTTCGCCATCTGGAAGCCGCCGGTCTTCCTGCTGCTGCCATTCATGGTAACAAAAGCCAGCCACAGCGTGAGCGCGCCTTGAATGCGTTCCGTAATGGACGGTTAAAAATTCTGGTCGCAACCGATATCGCTGCTCGTGGTATTGATGTCCCAGGCGTCAGCCATGTCTTCAACTTCGAATTGCCGAATGTTGCAGAACAATATGTTCACCGTATTGGTCGTACCGCCCGCGCCGGTCGTGATGGTCAGGCAATCAGCTTCATCGCTAATGACGAACGCTCATATCTCCGTTCTATCGAACGTTTGACCCGCGTCAAATTGCAGATTCTGCCGTTGCCGGAAAACTTCGTCATGGAAAAAGAATTGCTTCCGCATCCGGCTCCGATGCGTCCGGAACGCGATAGCCGTGACAGCCGTGGTCGTGGTGGCCCAGGTCGTGGCCGTGGTGGTTTTGGTGGTGGTGCACCGAAGCCTGGCTTTAACCATGCACATAGTAATAAAGGTGGCGATGACCGTGGCGGCAGTGGCGAACGTCCCCGTCGTCCGCGTCGTCCGATGACGAAAGGCGTTCGGGCGGTTGGCCGTAGCTAAACGCCGTTTGTCTTTTTAAAAGATTAACAAAAAAGAGGTGTTTTCTGAAAAGAAGGCGCCTCTTTTTTATTGAAAGCTTCGGTTTGGAACCCTGTGTTATCACGCGGGATAAAGTCGTCTTTCCAGCCGTTGAACTTGCCTTCATTGCAGCGGGCAAAGATAAGCCTTTTAGGATGACTTAGGTATTCCATTGAGAGAAGATATTAGAGGTCTTAGGCGAAAGCCTGCTGCCGTACGAAATGCACGCGATAAGCTGAGCCTAAAATCTTATAATGAAGCCTTAGATCAATGCGCCCTTCAATAGACTGAAAAATTATTAGCCATGCCGATCGTTACACAAGCCAGAAATAATAAGAATCCGATCTGACGATTAGAACGAAAACGGATGAGAGCATTATGCCCGTCATTTGTGTCTAATGTTACCATTTGCCAGATAAAATGTAATGCCAAGGGGCATAAAGTTAAGAGAGCCAGAGCTTGCGGACGGACGAGCCAAATAGCGCCCCCCCAACCAAAAACGGCCAAGGCAAAGAACAGGCTGACCCCAAGACGTAAATGGTTTTTTAAAGCCCTTGCCGATGATTTGATACCTGCCAAGGCATCGTCTTCGATATCCTGAATGGCATAGACTGTATCAAAACCGATAACCCAAAAGATACAACCACCATAAAGAAGCAGCGTTGGCCATTCAAAGTGCCCCCAAATAGCGACGCTGCCGACTAAAGCTGACCAACTAAAAACTAAGCCGAGCCAAGCCTGTGGCCACCAGCTTATTCGTTTCATAAAGGGATAGACGGCGACTAAGGCTAAACTAGCGATAGCTGTCCAACGCGCAATCGGGTTGAAAAAGGCCAAACATCCCAAACCAATAAGACAAAGAGAGACCAGAAAAAAACAGGCCGCTTTGACGGATATAAAGCCCGATGCCAGTGGTCGATTTTTTGTGCGGGCGACTTTCCTATCCAAATCACGATCAACAATATCGTTATAAACACAGCCAGCAGAACGCATTACAAATGCCCCGACAAAAAAAGCAGGAAGCAAGAACCAATGTGAGATCAGCCCGCCCGCGAGGGCCACAGCAGCAGCCCCCGGCCAAAAGAGCAACCAAACGCCGATAGGGCGATCTGCCCGTGCAAGGGAAATATAGGCGGCCAATTTCGGGGGTAAGCGTTTAACTATTCCCCTCACCTCGCTATCGGAAACAATATGGGAATCTGGCTCTGTTGACACGATATCGCCTTGCTAAAATATCCGAGGGAAATACCCTTTCCCTGAAAAGAAAGAACTATTATCGATATAATAGGACAAATTCATCAAGATAAAATGATTTGTCAGGCTAGCTATTCGCTTTTTTATCGGAATATAAGGCAATAATCTGAATATCAGGAATTGCCGCTTTTCACATCTTACCGTAGAGCTTCTGTTAAATTTTTACAGGATTCATCATTATTTGCCTGCAAGGGCCAATGTCGACCCGGAAAAATATATGAACAACCAGTCCCCGCCTATAAATGAACCTACAACCGCTCCCGTGATTGCTTTGATTATGGGTAGCCAATCCGATTGGGAAACGATGCACCATGCCGCGGATGTTTTAACCGCGCTTCAGATTCCCCATGAGACCCGTATTATTTCTGCCCATAGAACCCCGAAACGATTATATGATTATGTCGGTTCGCTGGTTTCCAAAGGCTTTAAAGCGGTTATTGCGGGTGCTGGTGGTGCTGCCCATTTGCCGGGTATGGCAGCGGCAATCACAAGATTGCCTGTTTTCGGGGTGCCTGTGCAATCAAAAGCACTGAATGGTATGGATAGCCTGCTTTCTATTGCCCAGATGCCTGCCGGAATTCCTGTTGGAACCCTTGCGATTGGCCGCGCAGGTGCTATCAATGCGGCTCTCATTTCTGCAGCCATGCTCGCCAATAATGACGAAGGTCTGGCCGAAAGGCTCGATCAGTGGCGGCAACGTCAAACGGCTGATGTTCCCGATAGGCCAGATACTCTGCCAAGGATCACTTCTTTATGACCCAAACACTTCCGCCCGGTTCCAAAATTGGTATTATTGGTAATGGCCAGTTGGGGCAAATGATGGCGATCGCGGCCACACAGCTGGGATATTTTTGCCATGTTTATGCCCCCAATCAGTCGGGGCCTGCCAATGTCGTCGCGGCAAAAAGCTTTGTCGGTGGATATGATGACATCGATAAGTTGCAGGAATTTGCAGCTTCGGTCGATGTTATCACCTATGAATTTGAAAATATCTTTGCAGCGCCTTTAGTTGAGCTTGCCAAACGGATCGCGGTTTACCCGCCGCCTCAGGCCTTAAAAGTCGCGCAAGACCGCTTAACCGAAAAGAATTACGCCGCCGATTTGAAAATCCGGCCTGCGCCTTTCCGGTCAGTCAGTTCTCCCCGCGAATTGTCCTATGCACTTTTGGAGTTGGGTGTCCCTGCTATTTTGAAGCAGCGCACCCAAGGATATGATGGACGGGGGCAAGTCGTTGTCAAAAAGGCAACCGATGCACATCTGGCCGAAATATGGAGCACCCTTTCTTGCAAGGAAGCGGTTCTCGAAGGGCTTGTGAAATTCGAATATGAATTTTCTGTTTTGGCTGTCCGTGATACCAAAGGTCAGTTTTTGACATGGGATATTCCGGTTAACACCCATAACAATGGTATTTTGGCAAATTCCGTTGTGCCTGCGAATGACTTTATTTTGCAGCAGGCCAATGCTGCGATTAACGCGACCAAGAGAATTGCAGAATCGCTGAATTATGTCGGCGTGTTAGCGGTTGAATTTTTTGCGACCCAATTTGGCCCTATTTTCAACGAAATGGCTCCACGGGTACATAACAGCGGTCATTGGACAATTGAGGGTGCCGAAACATCTCAGTTTGAAAATCATATCCGCGCAATTTGTGGCCTGCCTTTAGGATCAACGGCCTTGACCGCTGAACGGGTCGAGATGAAAAATCTGATCGGAACGCAGGTTAACACATGGGAAAAAATTCTGTCCCATCGGAATGAATATCTTCATATTTACGGAAAAGGGGCAGCAAAGCCTGGTCGTAAAATGGGTCATTCTACCAAATTGGTAAAACGGGTCGTCTAATCGAAAGATAGAAAACCTATAAAAAAAGGTGGCTCCCTTTCAGGAGTCACCTTTTTTTTGTGTCTGGATTATCCGGTTTATTTCACATCATCAGCTGACATGGTTTCAATCGGCATGCCTGTTTTTTCGAGCTGCGGTTTCACCACATTGGCATCACCCACAACGACCCATAAAAGTTTATTGGCATCCAACCACCGACGAGCGGTTGCATCCAAGGTCGCAACGGTCAATCCGCGATAACGGCTGGCCAAGCTATCGAAATAAGTGTCAGGGCGACCGAACCGGTTCAATGTCATCATACCGGTCAAGACATCGTCACCGCTTTCAAAGCTGCCCGGAAGCTGGCGAATATCGCCAGTAAGGGTATCTTCAAGTTCCTTGGCGGTGATGCCCTGATCTGTCAGGAAGCTGACTGTGTCGGCTTTTAAGGTCGATACAGCAGGACCGGTCTGGTTGGTTTGGACAGGCGCACGAATCATAAAGGCGGAAGGCCCGACCATTTTATAAACGCGACTATGGACGCCATAGCTCCAGCCTTTGCTTTCGCGCAGATCCATATTCAATCGTGCCAAGAACTGGCCACCCAGAATATCATTCGCAACGGTCAGATCGAACAAGGTCGAGTCATCACCCTGCCCTTTTAATGGCAAAGCCGATCCGGCCAAGATCAAAGACTGCGGCGAATTTGGACGGTTGATTAACAGAATACCGGATTTCTGCGGAGCTGGAGCGGTGTTGACTTCTTTCACACCGGCTTCCGCTTTGGGATTCTGCCAATGACCAAAGCGAGCATTCAACAAGGGCAGAATATCCGATAACGGCTTATCCGATACGATGAAGATATGCGCCTTATCAGGCCGCAGCCATTGCGTTTTGAAGCGGGTGATATCTGTCTTGGAGATTTTCTTGACAGATTCTTCCGTTCCCGAAGGCGACATAACATGGGCGTAAGGATGATTTTCGCCGTAGATGCTGGGGCCGAAAACCCGAGCGGCCAAAGGCGCCGGAGAACTATGTTCCATAGCAATATTGGCTAACTGTTCTGACCTGACGCGTTCCAGCTCTTTATCCGGGAAAGACGGCGCCAACAGCATTTGCGAAGCCAAAGACAAGGTCGCACCGATATTGGGCGTTGGGCTGCGTAAGACCATATTAGTACGGTCAGCATCGCTGTCAAAAGCAATGGTTGCGCCCAAGCGTTCGCGATCAATAGCCAGTTCAACCGCATTTTTACCAATCGTGCCTTCGGTGAGCATCGAAAGCATCATCGCTTCGGTACCCGGAAGATCTTTCAGATCGGCGGCATTACCGGCATCAAAGTCAAAAGCGATGCGGGTCAATGGCACAGCAGAACGCTGGGCATAGGTAACCTCGACACCGTTTTTGAGCTTAGCATGGCTGATATTCGGGAATTTCAGATCAGGAATGGTTCCGACCTGAGGCAGATGAGAACGATCAACCCCTTCCGACACCGTTTTTGAAGCTGAATTGATCGCTTCAGCCGTGGGCGGTGCGGTGGGCACGGGCTGAATAGCAATCGGAGTATCAGCACGGCTGCCACGTTTTGATTCCTGATAAGCTTTCCGTTCACCCGGAAGAACCGTTAAGGCATAGACCGGACGGCTTAGCCATTTCTTCATGGTGGCAGTGACACTGGCAGGCGTTGCCGCCGCTAAGGTCTGTAATTCGTTTTTATAATGATTGGGGTCATTGGCATAAAGCAGGCCTTCCGCCAAAGTCGGTGCCTGACCACTGAATCCGCCAACAGATTCCAGTCCAGCGATTTCAGAAACCATCGTATGGGTTGCTGCCCGTTTGACTTCATCCGCGGTGGGGCCTTGGTTGATGAAATCGTTCAGGATTTTATCAAGCCGTTGTGACACATATTGCGGGTTAACGCCTGGTTTGACATTGACCGTAATTGCAAAGATGCTCTGGCTTTCAGAAGGATCAACATCAGCCAAGACGCTGACCGCCAATTGTTCTTGCCGCACCAGAATTTGATCCAGTCGGGAAGAAGCCAAGCCACCCAGCACTTCGGCTGCGATATGGAGGTCAGGTAATTCTGAACTGGCGAAACCCGGCACCGTCCATGTCCGATAAAGACGAGCAAGGGCGACATTGTCGGTTAAGACTTCGTCTTTTCTAGCCGGTAACGTCCAGATAGGGGCCGCTGGGTGAACGACATCGCGGCCACGTGGGATATCACCGAAATAGCGGGTAACCAGTGTTTTTGCCTTGTCGAGGTCAATATCCCCAGCAAGAACCAGCACGGCGTTATTGGGGCCATAATTCTGACGGAACCAGTCTTTCACCGTATCAAGGCTGGCGGCATCAAGGTCTTCCATCGAACCAATAGTGGTATGGTGATAAGGATGACCTTCCGGTGACAAGGCTTCTGTCTGGGCATATTGAACCAAACCATAAGGCTGGTTATCGCCCTGACGTTTTTCATTTTGAACAACGCCGCGTTGGTTATCGAGCTTTTGCTGCGTAATGCCGCCCAGAAGATGACCCATGCGGTCACTTTCGAGGAATAAAGCCAGATCAAGTGCAGGTGTTGGCACAGTTTCAAAATAATTGGTACGGTCAAGCCATGTTGTACCGTTATCATCAGTGGCACCGGCCTGACGCAAAGGTTCGAAAAAGTCGCCCGGGGCGTTTTCAGAACCATTAAACATCAGATGTTCAAACAGATGAGCGAAGCCAGTTTTACCGGTAGGTTCGTCTTTGGAACCGATATGATACCAAACCGAAACAGCCACAATCGGGGATTTATGATCGGGATGAACAATAACCCGCAAACCATTCGGCAAGGTAAAGCTTTGCCATGAAAGGTTAATCTGATTTGCCAATGTGCTGAGCGGCACGGCATTATTTTGACCGGTTGCGGGTTTTGCAGCATTCAGAGATACCGGACTAAGGGCTGTTGCGGCCAAAGCCGCCGCCGCTAGCCAACGATGATTAACCCCCATGAAAAACTCCTCGCTATCTGTTTTACGAAAGACCGTGCCAATATGGCTGGGTTCCGAAGAAACAACAGCCCCTTTTTAATGTCAAACAATCTTTATGTTACAGCGTAATAAAAATTTATATTATAAATAGGCTATTTTATTTTATCGCTTTCTATCTGTTTCACAGACAGTCCAGACTTTTCAAGTTGTGGTTTAACGAGGCTAGCATCGCCGACCACGACCCAAGTTAAGCCTTTGCTATTTAGCCATTGGCGAGCAATTTTATCCAAGGCTTCTGGCGTCAAGGCACGATAGCGCTGGTTGAGCGTATCATAATAATTGTCGGGGCGGTTCATTAAGGCGATATCAACCATCCCCAAGAGGATATTGCCGCTCTTTTCATAGGCGCTGGGTGTCCGGTTGATGATGTCGGTCACGGTTTCCTTTAATTCAGTAGGCGTAATGCCTTTATCCGTTAGGAAATGGGTCAAATCATCCTGAATAGCGCTGATTGAAGCAGCGGTTTGGTTTGTTTGCACGGGTGCGGCAACAGTGAATAACGAGGACAATGTTCGGGCGTTGAGTTGGCTACCAACGCCATAGCTCCAGCCTTTTGATTGTCTTAAATCCATATTCAATCGGGAAAGGAAGTTGCCACCCAAAATGTAATTGGCAACACTGAGATTAAACAGGGCATCCTGATTTTCTCTCTCTTTCAAAGGCAAAACGCTGCCTGCAACAATGAGAGATTGGGGCGATTGTGGGCGGTTTATCAAAACAACGTCTGATGCATTTTCGACGTCTTTAATGGGTTCTTTTTTCGTTTCGGCCGCAGAATTTGGCACCTGCCAATGGTCAAAAACAGTATTCAGAACCGGCAAGATTTTATTCAAAGGCTTATCTGAGACGATAAAGACATGCGCTTTGTAAGGGCGCATCCATTTTTGCTTGAAATCCAATAAATGCTGGCGTGTGATTTTCTGGATATTTTCTTCGGTAACCATGTGGCGATAGGGATGTCCTTCGCCATAGAGATTTTGCAAGATAGCCCGTCCAGCCAACCATCCGGGGGATTGGCGGCCAGCTGCGAGACTTGCCAAGGTTGAAGCCTTTAAACGTGCCAGTTCTTTTTCAGGGAAAGTCGAATTAAAAAGCATCTCGGAGGCTAATTTCGACGTCTGTGGGAAGGTGACACTGGGGCTTGAAAACGTCATCGAGCTATAATCATCGCCTGCCCCAAAGCTGACAGAAGCACCAAGGCGTTCTTTTTCTTTCGAAAGCTCGATAACATCTTTATTTTGTGTGCCTTCAGTCAGCATCGAAAGCATCAGATTTTCAGTGCCAGGTAAATCGGTATCAGCCATAATCCCGCCGTCAAAGCTGACCAATACCGTTGTTAAAGGCATGGTTGGCCGTTGGGCGTAGCTGACAGCGATGCCGTTTTTGAGCTGGCTATGCGTGATGGTTGGGAAGCGGACGTCAGGAACGATTCCAACATCAGGTAAAGCCCCACGGGAGGAAGGATCTTGCGTATCAGCGGCCGTGGTTAGCGGAGTTTTATTAGTATTATCGGCCTTGGGGGAAGCCGCCGCCGTCCCCATCTGATTTTCTTGATAGGCTTTGCGTTCGCCTGGAGAAACCATCAGGGCATAGACCGGACGAGACAGCCATTTTTCGGTTGCTTTTTTTATGGCTTCCGGAGTGGTGGTGGCAACCGCATAAAGCTCTTTTTTGTAATAATCGGGATCGTTGAGGAAGAGCTGCCCTTGCGCAAGAATGGGCCCTTGTGTGTTCACGGATTCAGCCACATTGTCTGAAAGAATATCCATGGCTGCACGTCTGACCTCGTCACTGTCAGGGCCAGTTTTCAGATAATCTGTCAGAATTTCATCAAGGCGTTGTGATATATATTGCGGGTTCGCACCCGGTTTGACCGTCACCGAAACGACAAAGCGTCCCTGCCCTTCAAAATTTTGGGTGCTGGCGCTGACATTGACCGCCAGTTGTTCTTTGTGAACCAGAATTTGATCCAATCGGGAAGACGCCAGACCACCAAGGATAGAGGCACTCATATCAAGCGGGATCGTGTCGGGGTGGTAGCTGGGGATACTCCACGCCCGATAGATTTTGGTTAAAGCGACCTTATCCGTTATCACTTCGTCTTTACGCTTGGGCAAAGTCCAGATCGGAGTAGCTGGATGAACGATATCCGTTCCACGAGGAATGGCACCGAAATAATGCGTAACCAAAGCTTTGGCTTTGTCGAAATCAATATCCCCAGCCAGAACCAAAACGGCGTTATTGGGGCCGTAATTCTGACGGAACCAATCTTTCACCGTATCGAGGCTAGCGGCATCGAGATCTTTCATCGAACCGATAGTGTCGTGATGATAAGGATGTCCTTCTGGCGTTAAGGCTTCCGTCATTGCATAGTTGACCATACTGTAAGGACGGTTATCCCGCTGCCTCTTTTCATTTTCGACAACCGCGCGTTGGTTATCCAGTTTTTCCTGTGTAATACCTTTTAGAAGGTACCCCATCCGGTCGCTTTCCATAAACAAAACACGGTCAAGCGCTGAAGTCGGAATGGTTTCGAAGTAATTCGTCCGGTCAAAATCGGTTGTGCCATTGCTGTTCGTGGCACCCGTTTCCTGTAGCGGTTTCCAAAAGCTGCCATGCACATTTTCCGAGCCTTCAAACATTAAATGTTCGTAGAGATGGGCAAATCCGGTTTTGCCTGCGGGTTCATCTTTGGAACCGACATGATACCAGACCGAAACGCCAACAACCGGCGCTTTATGATCGGTATGCACCAAAACTTTTAGACCATTAGGTAAGGTGAAACTTTGCCAAGGTAAGTTAATCTGCTGTGCCAGTGATTGCAGCAAAGCTGAGGCATTATCCGTCTGTTTTTGGGCGGGGTAAGCCATGGTGGCCGGTGGTGTCAGCAAAGTTGATGACAGAATACAACCGACTAGAACCCGATATAATTTTTTCACGTACCCGCCCCTGTTAAGTATAAAAATTAAATAAAACAGAATAATAAGTAATTTTTATGTCCGATTATAACAACAACATAATTTTTATAGCGGGACAATATCCATCAGACGAAATCGTAAATTTTTACATCTGAATACTTGAGTTGTCCAATATCGCCCCCATCTTGCCTTTTAAGTCAGGAGACGGTCATTATGAATTTTGAGAAATTAACAGATCGAGCCAAAGGCTTTATTCAATCGGCGCAAACGGTGGCGATTCGTCTCAATCACCAGAGAATTGCACCGGAGCATTTGTTAAAAGCCTTGTTAGAAGACGAACAGGGAATGGCATCCGGCCTTATTCGGCGCGCGGGTGGTGACCCTGCTGTTGCTGTACGTGAGACAGATGCCGCATTGGCTAAAATCCCGTCCGTTTCTGGCAGTGGTGCAAACACCCCTCCGGGGTTGGATAATGATACTGTCCGTCTTTTGGATCAGGCCGAGCAGATAGCGGCCAAAGCAGGTGATTCCTACGTCACGGTCGAAAGAATGCTTTTGGCTATGACGTTGATGCAGGAAGCCCAAGTCGGAAAAATCCTGAAAGACGCAGGATTAACCGCAGAAGCATTAAACACGGCTATCAATGAATTACGTTCGGGGCGCACGGCCGATACGGCAACAGCAGAAGATCGGTATGACGCTTTGAAAAAATTTGCCCGTGATCTGACGGAGGCTGCCCGTGAAGGCAAGCTTGATCCGGTTATCGGCCGCGACGAAGAAATCCGGAGAACTATCCAGATTTTGGCACGGCGCACGAAAAACAATCCGGTTTTAATTGGTGAACCGGGTGTCGGTAAGACAGCTATTGTTGAAGGTCTGGCGCTTCGCATTGTAAATGGCGATGTGCCGGAAGGCTTGCGCGATCGTGCCTTAATGGCTTTGGACATGGGATCATTGATCGCTGGTGCTAAATATCGTGGTGAATTCGAAGAACGATTGAAAGGCGTTCTTGACGAAGTCAAGCAGGCCGAAGGTCACATCATTCTTTTCATTGACGAAATGCACACCCTGATCGGAGCAGGTAAATCTGACGGGGCGATGGATGCCGGTAACCTGTTAAAACCAGCTTTGGCACGCGGTGATTTGCATTGTATTGGTGCAACCACCCTTGCTGAATATCAGAAATATGTTGAAAAAGACCCTGCCCTGCAACGGCGTTTCCAGCCGGTTTATGTAGGTGAGCCAACAGTTGAAGATACCGTTTCAATTTTGCGCGGGTTGAAGGAAAAATACGAAGCCCATCATGGTGTCCGTATTACCGATGCGGCTTTGGTATCGGCGGCAACCTTGTCCAACCGTTATATCACCAATCGGTTTTTGCCGGATAAAGCGATCGACCTTGTTGATGAAGCGGCCAGCCGTCTGAGAATGGAAGTTGATTCCAAGCCGGAAGAAATCGAAAATCTTGACCGTCGGATTATTCAGCTCAAGATCGAGCGTGAAGCGCTTTTGAAAGAGAATGATGACGCTTCGCGTGATCGTTTGACGACGTTAGAGCATGATTTGCATGATCTGGAAGAGCAATCTTCGGAACTGACCGCTCGTTGGAAAAATGAGCAGGACAAGATCAAAGCAGAAGCCCGTTTGAAAGAACAGCTGGATCAGGCTCGGATTTCTTTGGATCAGGCCGAACGGATGGGCGACCTCGCGAAGGCGGGTGAAATCAGCTACGGCATCATTCCTCAGCTTGAAAAGCAGTTGGCGGATGCCCAGAATGCTGCCGAAGGCGCAATGCTACGCGAAGAAGTGACCAGTCAGGATATCGCTTCTATTGTGTCCCGTTGGACGGGTATTCCGGTTGATAAAATGCTGGAAGGCGAACGTGAAAAACTGATCCATATGGAAGATTGGTTGGGCAAACGCGTCATCGGTCAGGAAGATGCGGTTAAAGCGGTCAGCCGTGCGGTCAGGCGTGCCCGTGCAGGTTTGCAAGATCCCAATAGACCGATGGGTTCCTTCCTGTTTTTGGGCCCGACGGGTGTTGGTAAAACCGAGCTGACAAAAGCTTTGGCTAGTTTTCTATTTGACGATGATCGGGCGATGGTTCGTATCGATATGTCCGAATATATGGAGAAACATGCCGTATCACGCTTGATCGGTGCGCCTCCGGGATATGTGGGTTACGAAGAAGGCGGCGTCTTAACTGAGGCTGTTCGTCGTCGGCCTTATCAGGTGATTTTGTTCGATGAAGTCGAAAAAGCGCATCAGGACGTCTTCAATATCCTGTTGCAGGTATTGGATGATGGCCGCTTGACCGATGGTCAGGGTCGAACGGTTGATTTTTCCAATACGATTATCATCCTTACCTCCAATTTGGGTGCGCAATATCTCGCCAATTTGGGAGATGATGAATCGGTTGAAAGCGTCGAGCCTAAGGTTATGGAAATGGTCAGAGCGCATTTCCGCCCTGAATTTTTAAACCGGCTTGACGAAATCATCTTGTTCCATCGTTTGGGACAAAGCCATATGGGCCCGATTGTTGACATCCAAATTCAGCATTTGTGCCGTTTGTTGGCTGATCGGAAGATCACGTTGAAATTGTCCGATAAAGCGCGGGCATGGTTGGGACGTGTCGGTTATGATCCCGTCTATGGAGCGCGTCCGTTACGGCGTGCAGTTCAGAAATACCTTCAGGATCCATTGGCTGAAGATTTGCTGAAAGGCACGGTACGCGATGGTCAGACCGTTGATGTGGACGAAGGCGACAGCCATCTGATTTTCAAAACGGAAGATACTGTCGCTTCTTAAATAGTATAACGCGGAGCAGCCCTTTCCTTTCTTTAAGGAAGGGGCTGTGTTGTATTTTGAGAAAATAATCGAAGGATTTAACTGTTTTCAAAAGCGTTTGGATTTTTGAGAAACGGTTAGAGACTTAGAGAGAGAAAACAGCGTCAGGCTTGCTGATTTGTCCAGAAAGACCATAGCCGATGATGGTGAAATTGGTCATTTTGCCAAAGATCAATTCCGGCAAAACCGTCACATGGCGGTAAAGCGTGAAGTGTGTGGGTATTGATACCGCCCAAGGCAATGACTTTTTGTTGAAGTCCGCGTTTTAATTGCAGAAATTTTACCCGCCCTAACGAAGGTTTTCCAGGATGGGAACGGGTCGAAAAAAGCGGGGATAACAAGACAAAATCTGCATTTTTGCAAGCAATGCCTTCGCGTCTGTTATGCACAGCTTGACTGCGGAGCAATGGACGTGCCGTTCTTTTGGCAGATAACGCACCATGCACACCATCGGCTTTCCATGCGGCGGCAAGCTGGGGTGTTCCGGCAAGAAACAGAACGAGCTTTCTTTTCTTGGTTATCTGCCGAATTTTTTCAAATAAGCTTTTCCGAATTGTAAAAGGCAGCCGATAATGACGAAAAACAACCGCACTGCCTCGAGGCAGCCGTTTGATGGCATCTATCAAACCATTTTCGAGCCGTTCATCTGTCATTAGCCATAGGCGAGGCCATGCATTTTTTGAATTATTATTCATCCTAGGTTCCGGAAAAATCCATTATGAAGCAAAAGCTGCTGCATTTATGCAGCGGTTGAAAATAAAAAACATTATCTTTCATCATTTTATTAAAAAGATTTCCAAAATGGATAGTGTCCTACTAGCAAATTTTTTTAGAAGACCAATAAATTAGGAATATGAAACTTTCATTTGCCATTGACGATCGGCATACTTTGAAGCGTTATCAAGGCTGCGTCCAAGGTCTTGAGGATGCTATCGATTTGTTTAAATGGCGCTTTGTCGGATTAGATATTGAACAGGCCTATATCGCTTATCTAACCGCCGAAGGTAATATTCTTGCTGTTATAGGAGAAAATGTCGGAGATTGTCTGGCATCCTATTTGGACATCCGGAATATTTTGAGACATGCCATTATCCTGAGTGCTGATAGCCTGATTTTGGCACATAATCATCCTAGTGGTGATCCTACCCCCAGCTACATGGATCGGGACACAACAAAGAGATTGGCGCTCGTAACACGTATGGCCGGTATAAAATTATTGGATCATCTTATTTTTGCGAATAAAAAATGCCAAAGCTTTCATAGCATTGGCCTTTTATAGGCAAGAATAATTTGTGAAACTGCATAAAAGCACTGCTTCAAACCGAAACAGTGAACAGTTTTCTGCAATTTGCCTTTTTTGCTATTTTGTTAAGGTAATTGCTCGTAAAACCATGCTCAATAAAGGGTTAAAGCGCCCTTTTTGTTTGTCATCATTTCTTTAGAACCCCCCTTCTCCGCTTATGGAATGAAGCAGAAATAGCGGAAACGGCTTTTTTACGTTAAATGGCGGGCGTTATTGGAACGCTATTAAACGGAGTGGCATCGTCAATGGTCAGTAAGCGGATCGCTATTATTGTGAATCCGATCGCCGGAAAAAGGCGACCTCATTCTGTTCATCGTTTTGCCGGATATTTAAAGCAGGCCGGATTCGATGTCCGTATAGAAAAAACCTTATTTCCAGGCCATGCGACTGAATTAGCGCGTCAGTTGGTAGAATCCCGTCAATATGGCTACATCGTTGCCGCTGGAGGCGATGGTACTATTGCTGAGGTCGCTGAAGCGGTTGTCGGTTCAGAGGTTATCTTTTGCATTTTGCCGATTGGAACGGCTAATGTTTTAGCGCATGAATTATCGATTAATTTTGACGAACGCCAGAATGCTTCCAATATTATCAAAGGCTACTCAACAACCATCTGGCCAGCCTTTCTTCAAAATGACGGTAGAGAAAGTCTGTTTGTTCAGATGTTGGGTATCGGGATAGACGCCCATATCGTCCATCATATTTCATCACGGTTAAAACGTGTCATGGGTAAAGCCGCCTATGCGCTCCAGATGCTGCGTTCTTTATGGCAGTATGAATTACGCGAAATGTCGGTCTCGATTGATGGTCAAATATATGAAAAAGCGACTTCGGTAATCATCTCAAAGGGCGCTTTATATGCCGGAGAGCATAGATTACTGCCAGAATCCAAGCAAAAAGACGAGGTCTTTGCGGCTGTTTTATTTCAGTCCCGCAACAAGATTGACTATCTGCTTGCTGCCAGTGCTTTTTTTATGGGTAAGGTCAGCCACTGTCGCCACATCAAGGTCGTAACAGCGAAAAGCGTAGAGATTAACGCGCCCGATAAGCTACCGATACAAAGTGATGGCGATATCAGGGGATTTACCCCAGCAACCGTCACGATCTCAACCAAGGCACTGAAAGTGGCAGCACCTATATAAAATAAAAGCTATGTCAGCTTTTGCAGGCTTTGTAGCCTGACTATAATGAGAAAAAAGCCTGCCATTCATGAAGAATGACAGGCTTTTTAATAGGTTTCGAAAGAACCGAAAAAGCAAATTGCTACTCTTTCGGTCTTTCTAATTCGCCTTCGTCATTAAGGACGCCCTGAGTATTCGTCAGCGGTTTTGGCGGTTGAACCGGTTCCGGTGCTTTACTGCTATTGTTAGTATGAGCATCTTTCTCATGAGAGAGATCCCCGCCCTTACCAATTTCAGCACGGATACCCGTGATATCACCAATCTGTTGAATAATACCCTTGGCTTTGACAATCCGTGGCGTTGGAGCCGTGCCGGTCGTCCGTTCACGTTCGATCTGGTCTTTGTCACGAGACCAACCGCCACCCAAGGCCAGAAAGATTCTGATCTGATCATCTGAAATCTTGCCATCGGCAGAGACAAGTTGCTGCTCATATTGCAGCAGAGTTCGGTCTGCATCCAAAACGGGCAAAGCATTGATACGACCCAATGAAAATAAGCGATGAACATCTTTATCGGCAGCATCAGCGCGATCACGTGCCAAGGCAACTTCTTCCCGATGATCAAGGTCATGCGTATAGGTCGTTAACGCGGCTTCGGTTTCCTTGATAGCGTTTAAAACCGTCTGATCAAATTGTGCCGAGGCAATGCGCGTTTCAGACTTTGCTGACAAAATTTCAGCACGTGCTCTGTTCCGGTTTGGAACCTGCCAAGTGAGCCCCGGCCCGAGATTGAATTCACGAGTGTGACCGCCAAACATGTGTTTGGCCATACCGGTCGAACCGGCGGCCGCACCCAATGTAATTTTAGGCCACATTTCACCCATGGCGACACCGATTTCGGCTGTCGCTGACTTCAAGCGAAATTCAGCGCTACGCACATCAGGGCGACGGTTTAAAAGAGATTCACCATCACCCACCGGAATAGGTTGCCGTAAAATAGGTTCTTCTTCGCAATTAGCGACTTCTGCAGGAAATTCGGCGGGTGGCCGGCCTGTCAGAACAGCAAGACTGAAAAGAGCGATCTGTTTTCTGGCAACCTGTTGCGGCAAATCAGCCTTGATCTGGGCTTCCAAAGCCATCTGCCGTCTGACATCCGTGGTCATGGCGCGCCCTTCGGAGCGCATACGGGAAATCAAGGCCGTCGAACGTTCGGAAAGCGCAATCAATTCTTTAGTAATGGCAATATCATGGCCGGTAGCACAAACTTCGACATAAGCCTGTGCTGTATTGGCTGCGACAGTAATACGCGCCATATCATAGGCTGAACGGACGGCTTCTTCATCCGCATTGGCGACTTCGATAGCGCGTCGCAACTGTCCGAGGTAATCGACCTGATAGGAAACAATCGCATCCAAGGACGTCGCAAAGGCATCAGGAATATGCGGCCGATTGGCACTGTTAACCAAATATCTTTGATCCGAGAATTCGATGTAGTTTGCCCATGTATTCAGATTCGTGCCGATACGCTTGGCATCTCGAGCACGTGCTAAGGCCGCCGTTGAACGTGTAATGTCAGCGGCTGCGACCTTCAGATCATTATTATGGGTAAAGGCTTCTTCAATGAGCTGATCAAGTACCGGCTCATCATAGAGATGCCACCAATGATCGGGAAGATCGGGCATTCTTGTCAGCGCTTTATTTTGGCTGCTGACAAAATTGCCCTTGGCGGTTGGACGTTCGATAGCCGCATTTTGGGAGCGCTTGTATTTCGGCCCCAAGGTACATCCGGCCGTCAAAGACGCCAAGACGGTTACTGTTGTCAGCAGTGATGATAGCCGCCGCAATTTCACCTTACATGCTCCTCAACCTTCTTCACTGTTTTTTGAACAGTGGTTGTTTTCTGCACGGAAGGTTTTGCCGATGATGGGGTTGCGATTACTTTTGTTTCGGAAGTGTTCGTCACAGTTTCCGTGCTGTTATTACCAAGGGTGTTAACAACACTGTCAGAGACGGTTCTATCTTCCAATATTTCAGGGACACCCCCTGTAATAGCAGGTGGCAAGATAGGCCGGACATGTGAGTTATAGTGAACCGAGACAGTAGCCGTTCGACCAGCGACCAGACGGAGACCTTCCGGCACATGATCAATGGCAATACGGACAGGAATACGTTGTGGCAAACGAACCCACGTGAAAGTCGGATTGACATTGGCCATCAAAGAAGACGTCGGGTTGAGTTCGCGATCGGCGATACCGCGTGCGAGAGAATCAACATGACCTTCGATGATATTTTTTTCACCCATCAGGCGGATAGAAACTTTATCGCCAACGCGGATACGCGGCAGTTTGGTTTCTTCAAAATAACCGACCACACGCAAGGAATGGCGATCCAAAAGAGCAAATTCAGGTTTACCGGCGGTGGCATAGTTACCAGGGCGAAGGGAAAAGTTCGTGATCCATCCGTCAACCGAAGCACGGACAATCGAACGAACCACATTGACGCGAGCCGTGTTGAGATTGGCCTTGGCTCTTTCCAGTTCGGCAGAAAGTTCATCTACCTTGGAAGCGCCTTGCTCCAGAATTTCGGTTGAGACCAAATCGCCTAACCGGATATTACGCCGGTTTTCACGCTCGGCCTGTTCGAGACGGGAGGCAACATTGGCGACTTCGGCCTCTGCAGCTTCCAATGCCAAACGGAAACGAACCCGATCAACGATAAAGAGTGGCGTTCCTGCTGTCACATACTGGTTTTCGCGGACGAGCACATCCGTGACCAATCCCGAGACATCGGGCGTCACATTTTCAACATCGACCTGCACACGACCATCACGCGTCCATGGTTCACGTTCATAGTAGAACCACATTCGCAGGCTGACCCAAACGGCCACTAAAACGACAAACAGCGTTACAAGAACGCGTAGGACGGATCTCCGATCCATGCCTCCCCCTACAAGCGAAAAAAAGCCATAGGGTTACCGGCCAAAGCAATGTAGCCGGTAATTATACCCCAAACAACGATCAGCACTGCGGTATCAAATAAACCGCGATGCCAGACGAAACGATAAAGATTAAGTTTACTTAATAACAAAGTAAGAACCTGAGTAATCAGGATCGCAATAGCTGCGCCTACGACAAGTGGGTGCATATAAACACCCACAATATCAAATTCTCCTGTTATCATGCCGGACTCCGTTGTTTTATGAACCCTGGTGCATCAGGAAACATATTGCGACGTAAGCTTACCAGTGCAGTTAGCCCTTCCCGGCGATCAATGGAATTACGCAGGTCGACAAAGCTATCAATAACGCGATCAATATCTGTCAGAATAACTTCTGACGATTTGGCATCTGATGACCGTGACAACTCATCGTAATAACCGGCGATCGCCTGTGCCAATGTCGATATCTGGTGACGGACATTTTCATCAACACGGGCTGCTAATTGCCGCAAACGTAACATACAGATACCAATACGGAGGTCACGGATACCGTCATCCCGAACGACATTCTGGTCTGTGCCGGTTGCAGAAACGCGTGGTGCCATAAGGCCGATACGATCTAGCATACGGCTCGACCAGTCGACGATATCAGGTGCGCCCGGCCGTTTCAGGGTAGCCGAAAGATCACGCCAGCCGGACTGCAACAGCCGCTTTACCATCACATCGGCACCGATCACACGCATTACTTTAAAACCGACAAGCGAGATACCGCAGCCAGCAATAATGGCGAGACCATTATTAAAATAAAGTTCGAAATCAGCGGAGTACGCCGGATGAATGGCCATCGTCAGGTTGAAAACAACCATAAATGGCCGAACAATCGGTAGGTAATCCTGATCGGCAGTCAGATAGCCGGTAATAAACAGCACCGGGAACATCGTCAGCATAACCAATTCAAATTCATGAATTTGGGGCATGATCGCAAAAAGGTAAAAACCTGCCAGAATCACACCGATAACAGCCCCCAATAGATAATGGGTTTGCTGTTTAACTGGATCACCGGCTTGTGCGGACAAGCCGAAAGACATGGCCGCCAAAAGGCAGCCTGTTGAGCCATTAGGCCAGCTCGTCATGATCCAGAAAGTGGATGAGGCCATAATAACCATGAACAGCGTCAAAGCTGTTAAGGCGGCCATACCGTAATCCCGATGCATAGAACGGACACGATGGGCGCTACTTAAAGCCGCGATCATAGCAGGTGGATGATCTTCTGGATGGCTGACCGCTTCGACAAGCAAGCGGGTTGATTGTAAGGCTTCAATCAAATGGCGAAGCCGTCCGATCATGTTCAGTTCGAGAAGTTCGCGCCAGTTTTCAACCCGTAATTTTTCACCCAATGCATTGCCACGGGCAATCAGGCGACTGGCTTCGGCCGCATCATCCACAGGTGGTTCAGCAACCCATTGCCGGACAGATTCAACATAGGCAGTGATATCTTGCGACATACCACCCGCATCATCAATTTCACGGGTTCGATCTTCCATGGCGGCAATAACCGGCATTAACAGGATGATTTGATCCTGCACCGCCGCAAGAGCCATACGCGTTGGTCGCAATCCTGCGGTATCGTATGGAATATGCGTTCCAAGGAAGTGGACATTTGTAAGGTCAACCGTCAGATTTTGGCGATCTTTGGCATCGATATCGGTCATATCCCCCGCCAAAGCATGGCTAGCCCAGCGCTCGCAGTCATGAAGAATATGATCAAGCTGGCGCGATAAAAGGTTACTAACCGAATGGGGGAATAGAACCGAATGCACAAAGCCTGCGGAAACGACCCCAAAGCAGATTTCCTGAACTCGAAGAGAGGCAATGTGGAAAACGTTAATAGGGTTTTCGACGCTTAGAAAGCCGATAACTGAGGCGGTAACAATACCCAAAAAGAAAATGTAAGAACGGGGTGAGCGGTCAAGAACAACGATAAAAATGCAAAAAGAAGCCCATAGTCCCAAAACCATACATAGAAAGAGCGGCGCATTGTCGAATTTCGGCACAACAGCCAAAACAAAAGTGGCTCCTAAGAAGGAACCAATCACGCGATAGAATGATTTAGAACGTATAGCCCCCGTAAGCGGGTGGCTGACAATATAGACAGTAGTCATCGCCCAGAAAGGACGTTCGAGCCCAATCCGCATAGAAACATAGAGGCCGAGCATTGCCGCTATATAACAGTTAAGCGCAAAAGTTGCCTGCCGTAAATTAAACAGCATCGCAGTCGCCTATGATATTAAGGGTCGATAGGCGCAGTTGCCTATTCTTTACCCTTGCACAATGATTATAATGTAAAACGGTCATATCATACATAATCGGGCAGACATCACCTGTTAAGAAAAGCGTTTTATTCCTATTTTAGCAAAAATAGGTAATAAAAATCTTCCTAGTCCTCTCCCCCCCCTTTAATCCAGTGGTTTTATACAGTCACTTAAATTTAGTGGCAGGAAAAGTTTATGTGCCTTAAAAAATTATTCTGAAGGATGTTTTTTTGAAAAGAAAAGCCCAAAAACCCTAGAACTATGGAGATTTCGGGTTGCAAATTTTATCGAAAAAATCCGCATAATATTTTCGATTGATAATTTACAAAAAAATTGAGGTAATGAAAGTTTTAAAAAAACAATAAAAAATATTATTATTTTACAACGCAATAAATAAAGATAACTTTTATGAAAGCCGGCTTATCAATAATAACAATTGCTGTTCGATGTAAAACATCCCGATCATTTTGCCTTGCTTAATCTGACATTCCAGCGAAACGAGATAGGTAATGAGCTGGTTGAGGTGATGGACGCGCCATGAATATAGGGCTTTCGCGATTTCCCCCTTTTCTTTCCAGAAAATTTTCCGGCCAGCAGATTCGATTACCTTTTGAATCGAAAGCCCTTTGGATAACATCCCAGACAAATCGGCCAGTAATAACGCCCGACGGAGCAGAACCCGAATAAGCACGATAGGTTCGACACCCACATCAGCAAGTGCCGCTAGTTCCTGTTCCAAAAGGGATGTATTCTTTGAAAAGAAGATGCCGGTAAAGCGTGCAAGATTACCTTCGTTATTATCAGCGCCAATCAGGCTGATAACCTCGTGAGTTAATTCTAGAATATTGTCTTTGCTGCTATCGAGATAAAGCGCGTATTTTTCAATTTCGGAAACCAGTAGCGCTCGATTATTTTCGGCATAAACGAGCAGCCGTTGAGCGACATCAGGTCTTATCCGCAGCCCTTTTTCTTCCCCCAAAGTGACAACAAGACGATTGGCATTTTCGCCTTCTGGAAGATAGCTGGCATAGGCCATGACTTTTTTATCAGCCAAAGCCAATTTAAGCAGTTTGGATTCACGTTTGAGATTACCGGTAACAATCACAACTGAGTTATTGATCGCCGGAACGTCTATCAATAACGTGAGAGCAGACAGGATTTCATCCCCGCTGGCTTCCACCCGAATATAGCGGGCTGCACTGAATAAAGAGATAGAAGCCGCTTCGTCCGTTAAAATGGCCGGATCATTTTTTAGAGCCGCGCCCGAAAGTTCAATTTTTTCAATTTCGGGGAAGCGGTTTAATTTGTCGGCGATGGCGCGAGATTGCGCCATGTCCGGCCCATAGAGAAGAATAACAGCATTCTGCCCGCGACCAATGGCCGCAATGGCAGTGTCAATTTGAGAGCGGTTACTTTTCACTAAATTCTTTAAGAAATATTCTGCGGCTTAACGGCCTGAACAGCCTGATTTTGTGGCGTGCTGGCAGGAGGTGTTGCGCTATTCGCTGGCAAGCGATCTGCCTTATCACGCCGTTCGGCATAAAGCGCCAAATGGGTGATAATCTGATCAGCCACATTTTCAGAGATCTGCTGCAAAGCCGTATCTTCAGCGGCAATCGTCGCATATTCGGAGCTGACCACGTCAATACCGGCATCAGATGAAGCCGTCGCATCCACGACAACCTGATTATCGCGAAGATCGATCAGTCTGTAACGGGCGCGTAAGGTACGACGTTCACGGTTGACGGTGTTATCCCGCCGGATACCAAGACCATCAATTCGGTCATCGACTTCTACTTCCAATTGATAATGAGGACGTATGCCAACTTCCGGCATCAGCCGATCTTGCAAAGCCCCATGCAGGAGATAACCCGATTTGCCCGGGATAGAAGCCACGTGAACCGAACCCAAGGTTTTAGCAACCGGTCCAGATTTGCCCCCCTTGTAAAGAGGATGCAGGCCACAAGCAGGGAGTGGCATGCAAAGACACAGAAGAAGAGCTAATCTGGACGGTTTACTAAAATGCATTATTCAGGCCTTTACGCGACAATATTGACCAGTCGGTTAGGAACAACAATCACTTTTTTTGGTGACTTCCCTTCCAACATTTTAACCACTTTGTCTGAAGCTAATGCCAACTTTTCGGCTTCGTCTTTGGGAAGATCCCGTGCGACAGTTAAGGTGTCCCTTAATTTACCATTGACCTGAACGGCAATAGTTATTTCATCTTCCACCGTCAGAGCCGGATCAAATTCAGGCCAGTTGGCTTCTGCAACGAAGCCTTCTTTTGCCAAAAGATGCCATGTTTCTTCGGAAAGATGAGGCACCATCGGGGCGACCAAGCGGAACAAGGTCAGAGCTGCTTCCTTGCGGGTAGCGGAAGCTTTGGCCTTTTCAATGGCATTGACCAGATCATGAACTTTGGCGATGGCCTTGTTAAAGGACAGACCTTCGATCGCTTCACCGATATCTTTGATCGCGCAATGTAAACGGCGTTGCAAATCTTTATCGATTGCGTCAGGCGTATCTTTTTCATCGGCGATGGCAGCAACACGCCATAAACGCTGCATAAAGCGCCAGCAACCTTCGATACCAGATTCTGTCCAAGCAAGATCGCGTTCGGGCGGGCTATCTGAAAGCATGAACCAACGGACAGCATCTGCGCCGTATTGATCCAGAATAGGGGCTGGTTCGACCACATTCTTTTTAGATTTGGACATCTTTTCAACGCGGCCAACCGAAACGGTTTGGCCTTTTTCCGTTAAAAAAGCACCCTTTTCATCTTTGTGAATCTGTTCAGGGGCTAACCAATGACCTTCGGGGTCTTTGTAGGTTTCATGCGTAACCATGCCTTGTGTAAACAGACCAGTGAACGGTTCTTTTATATCAAGCCGTCCGATAGACTGTAAGGCACGCGTCCAGAAACGGGCGTAAAGAAGATGCAAAATAGCATGTTCAACACCGCCGATATATTGACCTACAGGCAACCATTTTTCAGCCGCTGCCTTGTCAAAAGGCTTGTCATCTGGCTGGCTGGCGAAACGTATGAAATACCATGAAGAATCGACAAAGGTATCGAGCGTATCCGTTTCACGGCGTGCTGGTTTACCACATTTAGGGCAAGTCACATCTTTCCAAGTTGGATGACGTTCCAGAGGGTTACCGGGTTTATCGAAATTGATGTCGTTGGGTAAGGTTACGGGAAGCTGTTCTCTTGGGACAGGCACAGCACCGCAACTATCACAATGGATAATCGGGATCGGCGTACCCCAGTAACGTTGGCGCGAAACGCCCCAATCTCTTAACCGGAAAACCGTGGTGCCTTCACCCCAGCCTTCTTTTTCTGCACGTTCGATGACCGTCTTTTTGGCATCTTCGTTGGAAAGACCATCGAGGAAAGCCGAATTGACCATGATGCCGGAACGGGTATCGGCCTTTTCACCGATAACTTCGTTGCTTTCGGCATCGGAAGCGGCAACAACCCGCGTGACAGGCAGGTTATATTTGCGGGCAAAGTCAAGGTCGCGCTGATCATGCGCGGGGCAACCGAAAACAGCGCCGGTACCATAATCCATCAGCACAAAATTGGCGATAAAGAGCGGTAATTTCAGTTCAGGATTGAGTGGATGGACAAGTGAAAGGCCTGTATCAAAGCCTTTTTTCTCAGCCGTTTCGATGTCTTCGGCCGCCGTTCCCATTTTTTGGCAATCAGCGATGAATTCAGGCAGACCGGCTGTCTTTTCAGCAAGTGCCTTGGCAATCGGATGATCGCAAGCAATCGCGACAAAGCTGGCACCGAATAAGGTGTCGGGACGGGTCGTAAAGACTTCGACTTTATCAAAGCCTTCTGGTGCCATATCAAAATTGAAGTGGAATTGCATGCCTTGGCTGCGACCAATCCAGTTTTCCTGCATGGCGCGCACTTTTTCAGGCCATTGATCAAGGTCTTTCAGACCATCCAGAAGGTCATCTGCAAATTCAGTAATTTTCAAGAACCACTGATTGAGTTTTCTTCTTTCGACCAAGGCGCCAGAACGCCAACCGCGACCATCAATCACCTGTTCGTTCGCAAGAACGGTATGATCGACCGGATCCCAGTTTACCGCAGATTCTTTACGATAGACCAAGCCTGCTTTGTAAAGATCTAGGAAGAGCGCCTGTTCGTGGCCATAATAGGAAGGTTCACAGGTCGCGAGTTCGCGGCTCCAGTCGATAGCAAAACCGATGCGTTTTAGCTGTTCCCGCATGGTGGCGATATTGGACATCGTCCATTCACGCGGGTGAATTTTCCGTTCCATAGCGGCATTTTCAGCTGGCATACCGAAGGCATCCCATCCCATCGGGTGCAGGACTTCATGGCCTTTCATCCGGTAATAACGCGCCAGCACATCGCCCATGGTATAGTTACGGACATGCCCCATATGAATCCGTCCCGAAGGATACGGAAACATTTCGAGAATGTAGCTATGTGGCCGGTCTGAATTATCTTTCGCGTGGAAGCAGCCGCTTTCTTCCCATTTTTTTTGCCAGCGGCTGTCAATAACATGCGGATTAAAACGCTGGGAGAAACCAGACTCACTCATCAATCGAAAACCTTTTTTTATTGACCGGACATAGCTGTCCGACGGAGATCCCGAGCGCGAGTCAGCACAACATCTTCAAGCTTTTGAATCGTGCTGGCATCTACCGCATCATCGACCCAGATACCGTCCCGCAAAATCTGGCGGGAAGCCGAAACCCGTAAGGCATCGGCGCGAAGGTCATCTCCGAAAATAGCAACAGCCACCCGCATCCGTTCATTCGGACTGGCCGGATTAACATACCAGTCGGTAATAATAACACCGCCATTCGCATCGGTTTGAACCAAGGGCATGAAGGAAAAAGTTTCCAATGCAGCCCGCCAAATATAGGCGTTAATTCCGATGGTGGTTATTCTTGAAGGTGCCAGACCCGCAACTTTCTTCTGATTACCATGTCCACAAGCAGCCAAAGGTAAAATGGCAACAGCCATAAAAAGAGACAAAAAGCGGCGACAAGGCATAAAATAACAATCCCCAAGAAATAATGGCGGTATGACAGCTTTGCTTATAAATGCTCTTCTCTTCCTAGCAAGAGGAAGAACGCATCAAGCGGCTGATTCAGAAAAATTTCAACTGGATATAATGCGAGACCTAAATCGAATATGAATAATATTATCCGGCTATCCTGTCTGAATAGAGCTGGTTTTCATCATATCTAGGGTCAGGCAAACCAATTGACGGTCTCTTTATACACTTCATAGCGCATTCCAGCCGGTTTCCTATGGCGTTTTCATGCCGGACGCTATTATTTTTATTCTTCGCCCCATTCTAACGCTACATTTCGCCCAAAACATACCGTTCGACCAGTAGAATAACCGATATCGTCATCATGGATACGGCCGAAAATCGGCTGAGAGCCAGATTGATCTGCGGGTATTTTTTCAAAAGAGCGCGCGCCAGAAATCCGATTAACAGATAAAAGCTACCGCAGTTAAAAGCATGGATGATGCCGAGGGTGAAAATCTGAAGCGAGAAAGGCCATGCCGCTTTGGTTGAAGTAAATTGCGGCAAAAACATCAGAAAAAACAGAAACATTTTAGGGTTTAAGCCGCTGACACAAAAGCCTCGTTTAATCCATTGGGCATTACTGGATTTTGAGTTCAAAGAAGGCGTGTCATTTTGTAATGCAGGCGGTTTTCGCAAGAGACCGATACCAAGCCAGAACAGATAGATTGCCCCCGCTAAAGTAAGAATATCAAAGGCAAAAGGCGTTTTGGCAATCAAAGCCGCCGCCCCGACTGCAACAAGAATAGTGGCAGCAATATAGCCTAGCACTAGCCCGAAAACAGCGGAAATAATGGTTTTATGGTTTGCGCCAACAGAAAGGACATAAGCCCAGTCCGCCCCCGGAATAAGAACAAAAAGAACCGAAACAGCCCAAAAAGCCACCAATATTTCTATTGGCATATTTTTTCTCCTTAAGAGACAAGACAAAGCGCCTTGAAAAAGAGCATCCGAATATTTTGAAATTTTTAGGGGTAAGGAGGGGTGTTCAAGCGAGAAAATCCCTCTCAACCGCTGTTAATCGGGATAATATCCCCGAATATGCGCAATATCTTTCTAATTTATTGTTTAGAAGCGATATTTTGGAGTATATTTTTTTATATGGATCAAATAGACCGCAAGATACTTGCTGAATTGCAAAATGACGCTCGCCTGACGTTAACCGAATTGGCGGACAGAATCGGTTTAAGCCTGTCCCCTTGCCATAGGCGGGTGCATGCTTTGGAAAAATCGGGAGCGATACAGGGCTATCGTGCCTGTATTGATTACAGGAAGTTGGGATTGGCTTTTTCGGCGATTGTTTTTGTGACTTTGTCCGAGAGCAACAAGCAACTGGTGCAAGGATTTGAAGAGGCTTTGCTGACTATTCCAGAGGTCATCAGTGCCGAAAGATTATTCGGGACACCAGACTATATCCTTCACATCATTACAAAAGATCTGTCTTCGTTTCAGAAGTTATATGATGAGCAATTATCATCGCTTGCAAGCGTTAAAAAGCTGACATCGACGATTGTGATGAAGGATATTTTTCAAGGCAGAAAAGCCTCATATCCGACTTTTTGAGCCGCGTATTCAGGAGAACAGAAGCCTATTCCTGTTCTCCCGATAGGATTAGATAAATTTCGGTGGCAAAAAGCGCCGATTATGAAGAACCGGCAGGATATCCCGCGCATGGGTAATTCGTTTATGGAAAAGCTCTGCCATAATCATAGCAGGTTCTTCCCCTGCCCTTGCTATGGCGACCCCTAGGGGATCAACCACCATACTATTTCCAATATTGCGTTGGCCGCATTCGCCAACGGCAATCATATAGCAGGTATTTTCTAAGGCTCTCGCCTTGACCAGAATATCCCAATGGGCTTCTTTCCCTGCGCCTTTCACCCAAGCGGCGGGCAGAATTAAAGCATCAGCGCCTTCTAGCACCAAACGTCTTGCTAATTCCGGAAAGCGAAGATCGTAACAGATCATCAGCCCGACTTTAAAACCGGCTATTTCAACCAAGGGTGGCAAGCTGTCGCCAGCAGTGATGGAACGGGATTCTTTGTAAGAAAAAGCATCATAGAGATGCAATTTTCGGTATTGAGCGATAATCCGCCCGTTTTTGATAACCAGTAACGTATTATAGAACCGATCTTTCCCGTCAGGTATCGGTAGACATCCAGCGATGGTGAGCGTGGGATGCTGCATTGTGGCGGATGTAAGACGGGTAATAAAAGGTCCATCAATAGGTTGTGCTGTTTTGGGAATAATATCGGGATCGGCCATATCTTGCGCCAAGATCCCTTCTGGCAACACAAGCAGATCGGCTTCATTTTGGGCTGCACGTTCAATCAGATCGCAGCAGATAGCTAAATTATCATGCCAATCAGGCTGAACGGCAAATTGCCCCAGCGCCACTTTCAAGAGAATAACTCCCTTTTAAATTTTTTGTTATTTTAAACAGCAAACAGGATATCAGAAATTAAAGCTGGTACCCAGATAAACCGCCTGCCCGTCTCTTTGTATATCAGGAGCAGAAGGCACAATATGGCTATTCTGTTGCATCGTATAACGAAGGCCACCCGAAATCTTTAGGCGATGGTTAATCATATAGGAACCGGCAACATCAAGAGAATAATTAGAATTATCCCCAATGGCCGATGCTCTTTCCCCGCTATTCCGTGCAGAATTCATCTGTAGCCGCGTTGACCAATTGTGATGCGTATAATTCAATCCAACGTCGAAGGCATCTCGACCGCCCATAATGGGCCCTTCATTCACATGACCAACATCACCGCTGAGGGTGAATTCTTTCCAGCTAAGCGAGGCACCCATATTATAGGCTGTGCTAGGAGCGATACTCAGGCTTTGCGGGGTGCCATTCTTCTCCCCTGTCGATGGCAAGATATGTGCCCGAACAGCCACCGTTACCGCCCGTTTATGACCGGGGACAGAAGATGGCGTAAATTGGAAGCCGGATGATAGAGTATTATTCGAAGATTGTGCAAAAGCCGCAGCCAGACGCGGATCACCGATAGAAGGCGTAAAGGAACCGATCGGCGCATTGCTGTTGCTGCTTATGCGTCCCAGAAGGCGGTTATTCTCTTTGGCTTCTGAGCGGCGGCTAGTGTGATTTGTCCGAACCGGTTGAAAGACGCGGTTCGATGAGATTTCAGGACGAGGCGGTCCGATCAACGAAACCGGTGCAGCGATAGCTATCGGCTGAAGGAAAAAAGATAAAAGGCATCCACCCAATGCATAAGCAAAGGTCTTTTTCCTCCCAGTCAAGCCGATATCAAGCTTGCCCCACGTCATTGTCTGATTTTTATCCCCTTATCCGAATGAAAAGTTTCTAACTAAAGATTGATATATTTTCTATATTTATAAGGGGGTTTTGTCTTTACTTTTGTAGAAAATCCCCAAACTGTGGCTCAACTGCACTGTAAATATAGCACAATTTATAAAATATTGGATATTGTCGTTATTTTTAATAATTTTTTAATATTCTTATACTAAAATATTAGAATTTAATATATTTTGACGATAAAATTTAAACTAAATATTCAAAAAATTACCATCACACAAAAACAAATTATAAAATAATGTAATTTTCAGAAGTATAATAAGAGCAAAATATCGCCATTTCTCCATCGCGCGATTTGTCAGAGCAATAACTTTCCTTTCTATTTTTATTCCAAAATGGCAATGAAACCGTTGTCTGCCAGGATCTCTGCGGACAAGAGCTTTTTCGCCCTTGGTCACAGAGATCAAGATGGAGAAAAGAATGTCAGAGATTTTTGATATTGCCATTATCGGAAGCGGAATTGCAGGCGCCGGATTGGCGGCTATGCTTGGAGATAAGGCAAGTATTTTATTGCTGGAGGCGGAATCTGCCCCCGGTTATCACGCAACAGGAAGATCGGCGGCCTTTTGGTCAGAAACCTATGGAGGGCCTGCCGTTCAGCCATTAACCAGCGCAACAGGCCCAAAATTAAAAGCGGGTGGTTTTTTATCACCGCTCGGTATTTTTCATGTTGCCGATAAAGATGGATTGGCCGCGTTAGAAAAATTGCAGGCCAGTTTTGCCGATACATCCGTTGTTTTAACACCGCTTGATCGTGCGGATATTGAAGCAACGGGATGCCGCCTGAAAGAAGGTTGGGATCACGGTTTAAAAGAAGGCAGTTGCGAAGGTATTGATGTCGCAGCCCTGCATGCGCATTTTCTGTCAAAAGCCCAGAAAAGCGGAACCCGTTTAAAAACCTATAATCGTGTAACGGGTTTGACGCGTCAGAATGGTCATTGGCAGATTAAAACAACCCATGACGAATTCAAAGCCGTGCGTGTCGTCAATGCGGCAGGAGCATGGGCAAGCGAAGTGGCGGCTTTGGCAGGCGCTTTGCCGATTGAGATCACGCCCTACCGACGCACCATGATCCAGTTACAGGTCTCCCCCACGCCTCCATCTGATATGCCTTTGATTATGGATGCCTTGACCCGTTTCTATTTTAAACCAGAAGAAGGTAATCGGATTTGGTTAACCCCTCATGATGAACACGCCCAACCACCGGCGGATGTCGCGCCGGAAGAAATCGATATCGCCATGGCTATTGATCGTTTTAGCCAAGCCGCCGACTGGAAAATCGAAAAGGTAGAGCGCTGTTGGGCAGGATTGCGCAGCTTTTCGCCTGATCGCGCGCCTATCTATGGAGCCGATCCATTGGCAGAAGGCTTTTTCTGGTGTGCCGGACAAGGAGGCTTTGGTATTCAAACCTCGGTTGCGGGGTCGATGCTGGCCGCTTGTCTGTTACTGGGCGAAGACTTGCCTGACTGGATGAACGGGATTGATCCTGAAAGATATCGACCCGATCGCTTCCAGTCATAATCATATGATTTTATAGATGAATAGCCTCATACAGCCCATAAATTTTATGGTTTGTATGGGGTTATTTTTTGAATTCTCTTATAATTTGGAGCCACACGCCTTTTACGGAAAGATCGGTTTTCTTTGCATCGATAATGGTCATATCGCCCACAGCCGACAGCGTATGCATGCCTTCAACATAGGGCGCTAACGAAGGCGGTATCTCGATCTGTTCGCCAACCGAACAAGTGATTAAATCAGGGTTTAAGTTATCGAATAACAACGGTCTGATCGCGAGACCATATGTTGAGGTGCAATCCTGAACGGGTAGTGTGAGGCCATTGGGGACGATAACAGGCGTTCCACCCGGACGGCTATGCCCGGCCCCTTCTATCACAGGGTTGTTTTTATAAAGCGTCCATTTACCGGTGATTTGGTCGGCATAAGCGGCATGTAATTCCTGCTTCTTCTGTGATTTTCCATTGGCCGACATATAGAATAGCAACCAGAGGCCATTATAAAAAACAGGGGTCGCGTCGATAGCGACATCACCGCCTAAATCGATATCTGAAATTTTTTCCCATTGGTCTGGAAAGGATACTGCCCGATAGAGGGTTAGTTTGCCGTTACGCGATGCCTCGGGCAGCATGTAGATTTCATTGTTGTCTTCAAAGACATAGGGGTATGACAAATGCCATGCCTCTGAAAGCACGGTTTTACGAGAAAGAAGCTTTAAATTTTTATCAAAGCATTGGCATTCAATAATGCCTTTTCTGGTTCGGTAATCGTAATATTCCGCAAATATATAAAAGAGGCCATTTTTTTCTATTCCGAATGGATCCGCCAAAAAACAGTAGAAATCTAAATTACGGGTTATGTCGATTATCTCACCCGTAATTTTGCCAAATTGAAGAATATCGGCGACGGGTTGTCTTACAAGGAAAGTTTTCCAGAGGTCTTTTCGGATACCCATTAACTGACTTTCTTCGGATTATTTTAAAAGGCGCGTCTTGATGAGCGCTAAGATATCGGCAATCCATAAAGAAGGAAATAAGATTATCTATTTACTCTATCAAAGGATCCAGAGGGAGACGGTTATTAACAATATTAGATATTGCTTATAAAACAGTCTTCTTTAAAAGACAGATTATAAAATATCGCTATAGAATTGTGATAAGGCTCTGCCGACTGTTTTTTACATTATAATCGCATAAATCATCAGAATTTTTATTCCATCGCTGCTATCCAGTGATGTCTGCTTGGATGTCATGCCCAAAAAATCTCAATCTGTCTTTTCCCGTATCATCAGTAATACAGGCATCCTGATTGTAGGCCGTGTTCTGAATGCTATATGCAGCTTTGTCTATGTTGCATGGACATCCCAAGCATTGGGATTGAATATCTTTGGCGTGATGCTTTTGATTACGACTTTTGCAACCCTGATTTCGGATATTACCCGTTTTCAGTCATGGCAGACCTTGGTGCATTATGGTTCAAAGCCGTTTCAAGAAAAGCAGTTCGATCAATTCGATGATATTCTGGCCTTCTGTGTTAGAGCCGATTTTTTAAGCGCTGCCTTTGGCATGTTCGTTGGCTTATCCGGCATCCTCATTTTGGGTACTTCGACCTTAGGATGGCCAACGGCCGTTAAACCGGATGCCTTGCTTTGTATGTTGATTATACTTTTTATGAATATTGGTTGGTCAACAGGCATGTTGCGTCTGTGTAACCGTTTTAAACTAGTGACGGTCTATGAATTTATTACCACCTGCGTCCGAACGGGTGGTTGTGGCATAGGCTATCTGCTTCATATGAAATTGGGCTATTTTCTGTTTGTTTGGTGCATGACCCAATTCACGCTTTTCGTGACATGCAGTTGTGCTGGTCTTTATCTGTTGTACCAGCATACTGGACGGACGTTACCGATAAGAAAAATTTTCACATTTGTAACCCCGATAAAAGGTATGTGGCAGTTCACATTAAGTGTGAGCTTTAATCAGATTTTGGATTCCGTTTTTCAGCAAGGTGGCACCCTAGCAATTGGGAGTTCTTTGGGCGCCGGAGAAGCCGCTGTCTATCGGGTTGCACGGCAGATCAGTAATGGCCTGTCAAAACCGGCACAGATGATTATTCCAACGTTATATCCAGAATTTATTCGTTTTCGGGATAAAGGCGATTGGCAAGGTATGCGCCTTGTAACCCTGAAAATATTCGGTCTGGTTTTAGCCTTTTCTCTTCTGGTGTTTTTCCTGACACTTTTGGTTGGTGAGCGCCTGTTTACCTATATGCTGCATTATAGTTGGCCGGGTGAAAAAACCATTCTTGTGCTGCTGGTTTGTAGTGCCTTGTTCGATATCTGTCTGGTTCCGATTGAGCCGCTGTTAACTGTGATGAAACGGATCTCGTTTGTATTAAAAACGCGGATATCGATTATCGCCTGCTATTTTCTATTTTTATACGGGCTGATGCATATTGCAGGGATTAATGGCGCCGCTCTTTCAAGTGTGATTACGTCATTTTTGATGCTGGCGATTTGTGCCATCCCTGTTGTCAGATGGTTTACACGCTCAAAGGCAGAAGAAAGTGAATAGAAATTCGCCTCTTAGCAGATTTCGTTTTCTTTTTATTTTATAGATATTAACGAAATTTCTTATAATAGTTATTATATAACAATATTGAAGAATATATAGTAATAGATTTTAATCCAAGAAATGACAGCATATTCATTTTATTGAAGGTTATAAATCAAAGACATTTTTTAGAATAAAACAAATCTTTAAATAATTTTTTTGTTTTTGGAATATAAATTTTAGCCAAAATAGTATTTTTATTATTTTTTGAAAAATAATGTTATTTTTATATGTGGAAATTTTTCTTTTGGATTTGTCATTATTATACATAAAAAAAGGCGGCTCAAAATTATGAACCGCCTTTCCTTAATGCGTAAGCTCTATTGTATTTAGCGTTTACGCTCCGAAGCTTCAATAGTTAAAGCTTCAACAACTGAAAAATCAGCAACCCGATGCATCGCGATGCGAATTTGTTCCAATAAAGCCAAACGACGTGACCGAATGCCGAGGTTATCGTGATTAACGATGACCTGATCAAAGAACTGATCAATCGGCTGACGAAGGCTGGCTAATGACGTCATAGCAGCAGCATAATCTTCAGCTTTTAAAGCCTGTTCCAGCGGAGCTTCGATCGCTTGAAGGGCGTTTTGTAAATCCTGTTCAGGCTGTTCGATATCATCCTGACTGATTTCAGCCTGTCCAGAAGTTTGGCTGCCCTTTAGAATATTTACTGCCCGACGATAACCGGCCAAAAGATCGCGGCCATCTTCGCTTTCAATGAAGCTTTGCAAGGCCTGAACCCGTGCCAGAAGACGGATAATATCGTCTTCATAACCGAGTGCTAGCACAGCATCAATCAGATCATAACGGATACCGGCTTCACGCTGTTGCACCTTCAATCGCTCGGTAATGAAGGCTAACAGGCTTTCAATTTGATCCCCTGCCCCAGCTTTTTCAAATAAAGGCGTTAAAGGCAGGCGCAATTGATGCGCAATGATGGTCTGGATAATCTGCACAGCCGCACGACGAAGCGCGAAAGGATCTTTTGAACCCGTTGGACGGATATTGCGGACAAAGAAACAAGCGAGACTGTCAATGCGGTCAGCCAGAGAGACCGCCGCCGAGACACCAGCACCGGCTTCAGCCTGATATTGGCCATCGATAGCAGAAATAACCGCAGGATCTTCGTTACCGGCTTTAGCGTAATAGCCACCCATCACGCCCTGTAATTCAGGGAATTCACCAACCATATTGCTGGCAAGGTCAGCTTTGGCGAGAAGTCCTGCCCGTTCGGCCTGTTTTCTGTCGGTACCAATCTGATCAGCAATATAGCCAGACAAATGGGCGATCCGTTTGGCTTTATCGCCAACCGATCCCATGCCTTCATAGAACAGGACGGAATCCAGTCGAGGAAGCCAGTTTTCGAGCGGAATTTTTAAATCTTGTTCCCAGAAGAAACGGGCATCTGCCAAACGGGCAGACAGCACCTTTTCATTCCCTTGGATGATTTCTTTACCGCCATCCTGTGCTTCCATATCGGCAACACAGATGAAGACCGCCGCCAGATTTCCAGAGGAATCGGTGCAGGCGAAATATTTCTGGTTCGTCCGCATCGTCAACTGAATGACTTCTCTTGGCACGGCGAGATAGGATTCATCAAAGCGACCCAAAAGCGGCACTGGCCATTCGGTTAAACCCGCATTTTCCTGTGCCAAGGCAGCATCTTCGATCAGGGTTAAGCCTGCTTTTTTAGCTGCTTTTCTTGCCTGATCGGTAATTTTGTGCACCCGCGTATCGAAATCTATCATCACATGGGCGGATGCCATTTTTTCAGGATAGTCTGAAGCTTTGGTAATCGTAACCATTTCAGGGTAATGGAAAGGATGACCTTTCGTTTCGTTACCTGAAATAATGCCGTCCAGATCAACAGGCACAAGCTGTTCATCAATAAGGGCGATGATGCCTTTTAACGGTCTGACCCAGCGCAAGGATTCGCTGCTGGCCGAGAAATTGCCCCAGCGCATTGATTTTGGCCAAGGGAAAGTTCGGATAATCGCCGGAATTGCTTCACCCAGCAAGGCAATCAGCGTCTGCCCCGGTTTTTCGATATGGGCATAGAAGAAATTGCCTTTAGGCGTTTCACGTAATTCCAGTTGTTCTTTGGTAAGACCGGTTGAACGTAAGAAACCTTCCAAGGCCTTTTCAGGCGCATCGGCACGAGGCCCACGCCGTTCTTCTTGAACGGCTTCTGTTTTTTCTGGCAAGTCGCGCATCAACAGAGCGATGCGGCGTGGCGTTGCATATTTTTCGATTTTGGCAGGTTTGATACCGGCGTCTTTCAGCTTTGCTGAAAGCAATTCAGCCAGCTTTTCAACTGCCATTTTTTGCAAACCGGCCGGAATTTCTTCGGAACGGAGCTCAAGCAGAAAATCAGCCATCGTTTATGCCTCCCATCCGTTATAGGTCATCCATGCCGCCGCGACTGCTTTGGTTAATTCCCGCACGCGACCGATATAGGCCTGCCGTTCGGTGACAGAAATCATGCCGCGAGATTGCAGCAAGTTAAAGATATGGCTGGCTTTGATCGCCTGATCATAGGCCGGTAAAGGCAACGGTTTGTCCCGTTCCAGAAGGGCTTTACATTCCTGTGAAGCTTCTTTGAACCAGCGGAACAGCGTTTCGGTATTGGCTGCTTCGAAATTATACGCTGAAAACTGGCGCTCATTTTCGAGAAAAACATCGCCATAGCTGACACCCGCATCATTGAAGCGGAGATCATAGACGTTATCAACGCCCTGAATATACATCGCCAGTCTTTCAAGACCGTAGGTGATCTCGCCAGAAACAGGTTTACAATCGAAGCCGCCGATTTGCTGGAAATAAGTGAACTGCGTCACTTCCATGCCATCGCACCAGACTTCCCAACCCAGTCCCCATGCACCCAAAGTCGGGCTTTCCCAGTCATCTTCAACAAAGCGGATATCGTGGCGACCAAGGTCGATCCCGATGGCTTCCAATGAACCAAGATAAAGCGCCTGAATATTATCAGGGGAAGGTTTTAAGATAACCTGATACTGATAATAATGGCAAAGTCGGTTCGGGTTTTCCCCATAACGCCCATCTGCCGGACGACGGCAAGGCTGGACATAAGCCGCTTTCCACGGATTGGGGCCAAGGGCTTTCAGGCTGGTGGCCGGATGAAAGGTTCCCGCCCCCATTTCCATATCATAAGGTTGTAAAATGACGCATCCTTGCTTGCTCCAGTAATCATGGAGTTTCAGGATGAGGGCTTGGAAGGACAGACTATCTGGCATTTTTCCTCGAATGTTGCCCGTGGCAACAGGGACAAATCTGTGCCGGATATACCGGCGAAAAGAACACTCTATTCCATTTTTCCGACAGGAAAAAAGAACTTTTACGCTCTAACCAGTAACAAAGCAGAATTGAAGCCTATTCCGTTAAAAATCTGTTTTTCCCTGCTTTTGAAAAAGAAAAACAGCGTCAAATACGCGCTTTCGGTTTTCCTGTCGGGTGATTTATCGGGCAGAATAGCGTAGAAATCGAAAATATTATTTCTCTGCCCCTTGCCATACAGGGTAGCGCAAGCAAGAAGAGTTTTAAAAAGCGTAGCAGGAGAAGATTATGATAACGCCGATAATATCTTGCATCGGGATACTCTCGGCTTTGTTAGCTGCCTCGGCGCATCCGCAACCGCATAGAATACAAGCGGCCAGTCGGGTGAAGAAAATATCATCGGCAAAAACACCCGCTAAGAAACCGGTAGCGGTTGTGGCCAAGGGAAAACTGCCTGCGCCCGCCAATAACAATCATCCTGAAAATACGCCTACCGCTGCAACGTCATCTGTTGTTGTCGATGCCCATCCCGCATTATGGATGATTCATAAAAACAATACGACGATTTATCTTTTTGGCACCATCCATATGCTTGACCCGCGTTATAGTTGGTTCAATCATCATGTTCGTGAAGCGTTTGAACAGTCATCAGAATTGGTTATCGAGACCAAGGCACCGCCAGCCGATCAAGTTCAGGCAATTGTTTCCGAATTGGCGACCGATAAATCGGGTTTACCGCTTGAGAAAAGATTGCCGCCAGCGTTAAATCGGCGTGTTCAAGCTGAATTGACCCGTTTCCATATGCCGAAAAACAGCATGGATCATTTTTCACCATGGTTTGTGGCAGTCACCCTGACTCTGCTTCATTATCAAAAAAGTGGTATTAAAACGATGGCCGGTGTCGAACCGGTCCTGATTTCACAGGCGCAAAGTGAAGCCAAAAATATTGGTGAATTAGAAGATTTTAAGCAGCAGCTTTCTTTCTTGTCTAATTTGTCTTCAGCCGATCAGATATCTTTTCTTCAATCTAGTTTAGAAGAAGACGAGCAAAGCTCTTTCATTATCCGCTTGTTGATAAAGGCATGGGCTTCGGGAGATGAAGACCGGTTAGCTAATATGGTGAACCAGACTTTAGGACAGATTCCGCATTTACAGACAATTCTTGTCGAGAACCGGAATCGGAGATGGGCAGACTGGATCGAAAATAGACTTAAAACGCCTGGCACTGTCTTTATGGCTGTCGGTGCGGGGCATCTGGGCGGTAATTATAGTTTGAGAAAAATTTTAGCAGAGCGCCAGATTTACGCTGTCAGAATTGCCAATTAGCTTTCGCTAGGATGGCAGTTTATTTAAGCTATAGATTAAAGATAGTTGAAGGTAACGGCTCAAGAAGACCGGTTACGGTTCAGAGAACAATGAATTAAATGGGATGTTTCATCGGTTTTAGCGAATAAAGCATTTGAAAAGATGCTATCGCTTATTTGAAAAAATACCGATGTAAAGAGATGGTCGGGGAGACAGGATTCGAACCTGCGACCCTCTGCTCCCAAAGCAGATGCGCTACCAGGCTGCGCTACTCCCCGATCGCTGTCCTCCTTAATGAGTTTTATCCGATAGTCAATCAGAAATGTAGAGAATTACTCAGAAAGAAGCAAAGAATGCATTCTTTTTATGTCTCTTTCTATCGCAGAGGCGAGACTTCCGGCGGCTAAGGCGGGTGATGCGCCTGCCTGACGGGCTTTAATCAGCACTTCCACACCGGCTTGTGCCATATTCAAACATTCATCCAACAATATTTTAGCCTGATAGGTCAATAAAGCCGGAGCCTTTTTATAGGCCTGATTTAGCTGATAAATCTGATCATCGGAAAAAATTTCGGTTTTATAAGGTTCAAACTGCCCTGCTGGATTGTGAGCGGCCTGACTAGCCTGCTTTTCTTGGCACCATTCCTGCAAAAAATCGGCAATATACTGTATCTGTTGAAGGCTTGTTCCGATATCAAAAGTAATTTTATCAGTCACCGACACAGCTTCTATTCCTGTTCTGGCACCATAACAGAGGGGTCAAAATATGATCTTGCCTTCTTCGCTATCATATATTTACCTGTGCCGATATCGTAAACATATCGACTTCTGATATGATAATTAACCATTTCCTTTCCGAAGAAAGAGCATTTTGACATATCGGAGCCAAGACTTTCGATAAGTTGAAAGATCAAGGAGGCTTATGCGTTTGCGTTAAAAGCAAAGGGTGCCTGATAGACACCCTTCCCTTTTGGATAATAGCTTTTGAAACATAGCCATCCGAAAAAGTCATCTTCTAGAATGGCTATATTATTAAAGGTAGAATTTACCTTAGCTTAAAGATTTTTGAGTGCGCCGAGTACGCCTTGGGGTTTGAGCAAGGATACAGCGTAATCAAAAGCTTTGACGAAAGCTTCGTTGTCGGCCAGCGACAAAGATTCCAGAATACGACAGCTAAGAAAGCCCTCTGTATTTTCACTGCCCCATTCTGCGCGCTCTTCTTTCGAAATATGCGGTTCAATGGGCGTGAATTTGTTACCTTTGTCATCAACGCCGCGAAGATAGCGACGAAAACAAGCAAGAATAAAGGCCATGCGCCGCAAATCACGACTGCTGGTATCTTCATCTTCGGTATGTTCATTGATAGTCGGCAATAAAAATGTCGGCAATTTATTGGCACTGTCACCGGCAATGCGCACCAGCTGATCTTTCAAGGCTGGATTGCTGAAACGGCTCAACACCATATCACGATAATCGGTGAGTGAAATACCGTCAGGCCCCTTTATTACCGGAATAACGTCCTTGGTTACGAAGTCATAAACCAAGCGATGAATATCGGGATCGTCCAAGGCTTCATGGACATATTCATAACCAGCGATAACACCTGGTAAAGCAATCGCGGTATGGGATGCATTGAGCATCCGACCCTTCATATGTTCGTAAGGGGCTACATTTTTAGTAAATTCTGCACCGACCTTTTCAAAAGGAGGGCGGCCATTACAGAATTCATCCTTGATTACCCATTGAGAAAAATTTTCGGCAATAACAGGCGTTTGGTCGTCAATGCCGGTAAGTTTTCTGACGGCATCAGCTTCTTCATCCGTGACGGTTGGGGCAATCCGGTCAACCATACTGTTTGGAAAGCTTACATTTTTTTCGATCCATTCGGCTAATTCTGGATCGCGTAATTTGGCAAAGCTGATAACTGCCTGTTTAGCAACGTCACCATTCCCCCGCTGGTTATCACAAGAAAACACTGTAAAGGGCTTGGTGCCAGCCTGACGGCGTTGTGCCAAAGCTTCGACAATATAGCCGAATGTATCCTTCGGATGCTGTGGGTCTTTCAAATCCGTCTGAACATCTTCGGCATCAGACTGAAAATTACCTTCGCTATCGAGATGATAGCCCCCTTCGGTAATGGTCAAAGAAACGATACGAATAGCAGGATCGACCAGCATTTTCATCGTTACTTCGGGATTTTCAGGAGCGTGAAGATATTGGATGATCGAACCGATAACGCGCGCAGAAGGCTTTCCTTTGGCATCGTATTCAGTCAGCGTATAAAGGCAATCCTGATCCTTCATTGCTTTGGCTTTTGCCTTTGAAGAAGGACGATCGCCCAAGCTGATACCGACGATGCCCCAGCTTTCATTGCCTGGAATAGCCAGACAATCATCAATATAGCGCGCCTGATGAGCGCGATGGAAGTTACCAACGCCGATATGGGCAATACCCGGTGTCACTTTTGATCGGTCGTATTGGAAAATTTTTACTCGTTTGGGATCGAGATTTGCCAGTGCTTTTTTGTTAAGCTTTGTCGCTTCTTTTGATTGAGCGGTTGCTGTCATAATCTGTCTCCTTGAAAATTTGTTCAGGCGCACAAAAGCGCGTACATTTATCCTTCTATTAAGAACCTGAAATTATGGCCGGACATATTGTTCTGGATAGAAATAAACTAGAACCTATATAATATAAAAAATCTTAAAAATCCATAATGGCTTCATAAAAATTTTATGGAGAAAAATTTTAATTAAAATTTTGAAAAATTAGGCATATATTTAAGTAATATAATAGCTATATATTCAAATATACTTTATTATTATTTATATATATTTATTTTTTTAAATTATCAAAAATTTAGCTTTAAATGTAAAATTATAAATAATAAAAACTTTAAAAATTTGAGTTAAAATTTGTTTTTTATTTATTGTTAAGAAAAAATATTGGCAATTTTTTAGAAAAACTGACCAAAGAAAATAGTAGGATTCCCAAAAAACACCAAAAAGCTTGGGCTATCAGCCTTAGCAGCGACTGCATTATTCTTCAAATTCAAAGTGATTGCGTCTTTTCCCTGTGAACCGAGTTTACGTCTATATGATAAATGATGCCCGCCCTGCTTTAATATGGTTTCGCCATGATCTCCGTTTGCATGATAATGCGGCTTTGACCGCGGCCGTCCAAAGCGGATGCCCTTTGATCTGTTTTTACATAGATGAAAGGCCTTCGGGAAAGCTGGTAACGGCAGCCGATTGGTGGGTTAATGAAAGCCTTCAAGCTTTACATCGGCAGTTGAAGGATCAAGGGGGTGCGCTGCATCTTTTTCGGGGTGACGCTAAAGAAATTTTACCTGAAATTGTGAAGCAAGTTGATGCGAGCAAGCTTTTTTGGAATAGGCGCTATGACCACGCAGGAAAAGAAACCGATCAAGCTTTGAAACAAGCTATTAAGGCTACCGGGATTGATGTCCATAGCTTTCCTAATAACCTTTTACATGAGCCTTGGGTTATCAAAAATAAAAGTGGCCAAAGTTTTAAGCTTTTTTCGGCTTATTGGCGCGCGGTTCAACGGGATACGGTTATTCCTAAACCATTGCCCTGCCCTGAAAAATGGGTCTTTTCAGAAAAGGATATCAGCCATTGTTTCGGCTATAGCGAGATAGCTTTATTAGAAAAAGAAGCGAAAAAAACGACTTGGGCGAATAAATTGAAAGCAGAGCATAGCTTTGGCGAAGGCGGAGCCCATCATCGGCTAAAAGAATTCATCGAAAACGACATCGCGCATTATACCAAGGAAAGAGATTTTCCGGCTAAAAATAGGACATCTTTGCTATCGGCTTTTTTGAGAACAGGGCAAGTTTCTTCCAGACAAATATGGCATGAAGTGACTGAAAATTGTTCAGGCGAAGGGGCTAGTAAATTTTTGGCGGAACTCTGCTGGAGAGATTTTGCTTGGTCGTTATTATGGGATTATCCTGATTTAGGGCAGCAGAATTTACGCCCAGAATTTAATAAGATGCCGTGGCGTCATGATCCAGACGATCTTCAACGCTGGAAGGAAGGTAAAACTGGATATCCCTTTATTGATGCGGGTATGCGCGCCTTATGGCAAACAGGCCTGATGCCTAATCGTTTACGAATGGTGGTTGCCTCTTTTCTGGTGAAGCATCTTTTGATCGATTGGCGCGAAGGTGAAAAATGGTTTGCCCAGACTTTGATAGATTACGATCTCGCTTCCAACGCCATGAATTGGCAGTGGGTGGCTGGAAGTGGCGTAGAATCTGCGCCTTATTTTCGGATTATGAACCCTATTCTGCAATCGCAGAAATTTGACCAAAAAGGCCTTTATATTCGACAATGGGTAGAAGAATTGGCGCAGGTTTCAGAAGATTTCATTCACACGCCTTGGCAAGCCAACAAGCAGCCGATGGGTTATCCTTTGCCTATTATCGCCCATGCAAAAGGTCGAGATAGAGCCTTGGCTGCATGGAAAGATATTCGGAACGCGTAAAGTACAAGTATAGGATCGCATTTTTGTCGAGAGATAGTCAGCAAAAAATGAATACTGACTATCTCAAAAACCAGATAATATTATTTTGAGACGAAAAGCCGGATATCCATTTTATTCAGAAAGTGAAGGGATATGTTCTCGATATTCCTTCCATTTTCTGACAAGCGCGTTGACGACAGGTTCTCCGGCTCTCTCGTTGTTATCAAAGGCGATGACCTGACCGGGTTCTTCGTCACCAATAGACTGTGTAATAGGGACTCCTTTGGGTGGCATGCTAAAATTGCTGCCCGAACGGAGCACCAGAATACGGTTGAGATCAATATAGCCTAGTTCGGCGAGGACACGCATTTCGCGCTGATTAATCTGGCTTTCTTCGTTGGTCATAACGAAGCGCCCCTGCCCTTTTGTCCATAGTTTAACCCAGTTTTCAGCCCATTGGTTGCGCCGATCACCATGCCAGTAACGATGGGCGCCGAGCGTTTCGCCTTCGAGAAGCATGGGTGATTTTTGAGCCAAAGGATAGCCTGTCCATTGTTGTTGCCGTTGACGCGCAATAACCGGATCATCCTTTAAGGCAACATCACGGCTAAGCATATAAGCCCAATGTTCTAATCCGCGATTAAGAGGATAGGCTTTGGTTAATTGAGCAACATCAGTTACCGAACCATAATGATTGGGGTCAACCGGAAGGCTGTTAGGTTTGTCTGCGCCAATGGCATAAAGACCATATGGCCAATCTTTCGGGGTATCACGATCATCAATTTCACGAAGCGCATCGCCATCAACGACCCATCTTGACCATGCAACGCTACCGACTGAAGCGATATTAGGGTTAACGCCGGAAATACCAGTAAAAATCCAATAGGTATGGCGGAGATCAAAGCGTTTATCCAAGGCCAAAGCCGCCAGGTCAGTCACGCCGTCTTTTACAACTAGACCGTAAACACCATCACTGTTTCTGCGGAGAATTTGTGTTGAGATGCCTGCAACCGGAACCTTCTGATCTAGATGCATCCGTTCAACCCAGAATTGATATTCACCTGGCTTATCACCTGTATCAGCACCATTTTCCCAGCCTGCAACCACGATGACTTTGGGTTCGATTTTTTTGATAGCAGTGGCAGCCTTTACCGGAGAGATTAGCCCTATAGCTGTCATGGCCAAAGACATCCCCAAGGCCGCCGCCTTTAATATTTTTTTTCTCATCCCCAGCTTTCATCATGGTTTTGGCTATGCAAAAGGATAGCCGATTTCAGGAAGTTTTATTCTATTATGTATCTTGGTTGAAATATTTATACTGAATTTCGCGCATTAATACAAAAAAATGGGGGTTTTCTTAAGGCAATCTAAGATGGGACAATCCCCAGATGGCTATGGGTTATTTAGCTTTTTCTTATTTTCGCGCGACTGCAAATATCCAGCCAGACACACTAGAATGACGCCGATCGCAACAAAATATGAAGATAAAAGCGGTAAATAGCTATAGGCGGCTGAAGCACCGATTATCAAGCTGCCCGCCCAAGAGCCTATTGCATTACCTAGGTTGAAAGCACTTTGATTGACAGCAGCGGCAATATTCGGGGCAGCTTCGGCACAAGTCACCACATAAGATTGCAAAGGCGCCATAGGGGCATAGATAAAGATCCCCCATAAGAAAAAGAGTAGCGCGGCGCTCCATACATGAAGGCTGGCAGGCACTAATAACAGCTGAATAATGATAGCGATGCCTAGCAGGCCACCACAAGATGGTAGCATCTTCCAATCAGCAAGCCGACCACCCAGAAGATTTCCAAGGCATAATCCGGCACCAATTAATAAAAGAACCAGATCTGTTGCATGAGCAGAGAGAGCTGTTCTGATTTCAAGAAAAGGCGTGATATAAGTGAAAATTCCGAACATACCTGCCGCCGTGCACATCGAAACCAGCATCATGATAATTACCATCGGATGGGTCAAAGAGCGAAATTGATCATAAAGGCGTGGCGCATTTGCCGTCTGCACATCTTGGGGGATAAGGCACCATATGCTTATCCATGCCAAACTACCGACAGCGCTAATCAGCCAGAAAGAAACTCGCCAAGAGGTGAATTGAGCAACCAAGGTTCCAAGAGGCACGCCAAGCACCATGGCCAAGGTCAGCCCGATATAAACGATAGATAAGGCTTCTGCTCTTTTTTGCGGTGGCACGATTTGACAGGCAACAATCGATGCGGCTCCGTAGAAAGTGCCGTGAGATAATGATGTCAAAACACGGCTGGCCATTAAGAGTTGGTAATCTGGCGCCAAGGCGCTGCAGATATTGCCGAGCACAAATATCGCCATCATGAAAAGCAAAGTTTGCCGCCGGGAATATCGATTCGTCATAATCGCCATAAGGGGCGATGCGATCGTAACACCAATGGCATATCCAGAGACAAGCAGCCCTGCTTTTGCAATAGAGACATGCAAATCATGAGACAGTTCGGGCAAAATACCCATGACAATGGTTTCGGTCGTTCCCAAACCAAAAGCGCCAATGGCCAAGGCCAATAATGCAATAGGCAAAGCGCATGTCTCCTTATGAAAACGGCACCCTTTTTGCCGTCTATCAATGCGCTCCCCTCAATCACTTTTTACCAAAAAGCGCAATAAGAAGATGTGCCTTCTATTGGCCTTGTGAGTGTGTGTGATTTCAAAGGCTTTTACGAGGCTTTTTTATCGCATCATCAAGCTTGGCATTATTTGGATGGTAAACCGTGTCGGATTGATTAAACATAGTCATAACACCAAATTCTATAGGATTTTTGTCTATGCTCATTGGCTATATGCGTGTGTCATCAGCTGATGATCGCCAATCTGTTGATTTGCAGCGAGATGCTTTGATTGCCGCAGGCGTTGATGAGCGCCATTTGTTTTTTGATAAAGCCTCTGGCGCACGGGATGATCGCCCAGGGCTGAAAGAATGCCTTGAATATCTGAAACCCGGCGATGAGTTGATTGTTTGGAAACTTGACCGATTGGGAAGATCGCTTCCGCATTTGCTTTCAATTATTACCGACCTGAAAGCGCGCGATATCGCCTTTCATTCGTTAACCGAGCAGATGAATACCAATACGCCCCATGGCGAACTACTTTTCTCGCTATTTGGAGCCTTGGCTCAATATGAACGCGCCCTCACCCGCGAACGCATTATGGCTGGATTGGAAGCGGCGAGAAAACGGGGCCGACGTGGTGGTAGGCCGCCAACGATAGACAAGGAACAGTTGGAACAGATCAAAATTGCATTGGAAAGCGGTGCCAGCAAAGCGTCTGTTTGTCGCAGCTTCAAAATACCCCGTTCGACCTTGATTGATACGCTTAAACGGAGCGGATGGTCGGCTTCATTTCAGAAAGTAAAAGAGCCGAAGAAGTCTAAGAAATAGGACTTATTTTTGCTAAAATGCGTGGAATCGGCATTCTGGATTTTTAGAAATGAATGCCGTTTTTTTGTGAAGACAAAGGCATAGGCAAAGCTGATTTTTGCGGAGCGTATGCTCCGTGTTTGTATCGCGCCTACGCATTTTAGCGCCACCGCGAGGTCGGTTACATCATCACAGCCATAGAAAAAGTAAAAAGCCATTCAAAAGATGTTTCTGTTCATCAGAGGCCAGAATGTTCTATCTCGTGATGCCTTTAAAATAGAATGATCTATGATCTACATAAGGGGGGGCAATGATATCCACCACATTATCTTTTCTGGTTCCGATATTGGCTTTTGGTGCGGCATGGGGGCTGTCTTCGGGATCATCACGGGGTTAAGTGTATGGGGAATAGGCACCATTTTTGGTGTCAGTGCCATTATATCTGCTTCGAAAACAGCTTTTACCGTCATCGAATGGGCAGGTGCGCTTTATCTGGTCTATTTAAGTATCAGGCTAATTTCGCAGTCTATTAGAGGTCTTTCAGTAAAAGAAGCAGCTGAAGCATCAGAGGCCGAGACAAAGACAGATCTAAAAACGCCAGATTCTTTCCGTGAAGGCTTTAAGCGCGGTTCATTGACGACGCTGTTAAACCCATTAGTCGGCGTTTTTGATATGACCGCTTTTCCTAATTTTATTCCGTCCGATCATAATGCGATCACGTATTCTTTTATTCTGGTTATCTCCCAGCTCGTGACAACCTTTTTGTGGTATTCGGCATTGGCAGGTATGGCGCTTTCTTTGGGGCGCTTTTTTTCAAATCCCAAAACGATCCGCATCTTAGATATGATTACTGGGATCTTCTTTTTCTTTTTTGCCGTTAAGCTCGTTCTAAACTAGAGATTTTGATATTGTCTGGTGTTCAATTTGGCACCAGACAGATGATTTTTAGCCGGATGCGTATAGAATAATCAGGCATTGAAAGACTGATTTTATTCCAGTCGTCTTGGCTTTTTATCTTTAAAATATCCTTAAATATGTGCATTAATATATCAATAGAACCTTTTTATTTTAGTATTTTAACTTTTTTCTGTTCGCGAAATGCTGAAAATTGACTTGGGCTATCAATATATTTTTTACTTTTTTTCTATTGCAACTTAACATTTCAAAAAGGCAAGAAGGCATTCACTAGTGTCAAGCAACACAGATCCAACGAATACAGAAAAAGGCGAACAGGCGCTTAACCCAGTTTATCTCCTTGCATGGTTACTCTGTGCGATTTTCTATTTTTATCAATATGCGATCCGTGCCACGCCCGGCATTATGCAGGGTATTTTGACCGAAACATGGGGGCATAATCCTTTAGGCATCATGGTGCCTATTTATTATGTTGCCTATGCCGGAATGGCACTTATTGCTGGTTTTCTTCTTGATCGTTACGGTGCGCATAAAACAATTCCGGCCGGTATTGCACTTGTAACCTTAGGCAGTCTGTTTTTTGCACGCGGTTATGAATGGCTGGCTGTGACCGGTTTTACCTTGCAGGCAGTGGGCTCTATTTTTGCGTTTTTGGGAGCCTCTTATATCGCTGCTCGATATCTGCCTCAAAGAATGTTAGCCATTTTTGTGGGCTTTACGGAATGTCTTGGAATGGCCGGAGCAGCTTTTGGTTCTAAGCTGGTATCGATATTTCTTGATCCAGCAGGCTCTTTTCATTTCCAATGGCAAAAAATCTGGATTGGCTTTGCCATTATTGGCGCAATACTGACAATATCGACCTTTGTGGTGATGCCACAAGGCAAAAAGAGGAAGAACAACAACGTGAAAAGCTTGATCTGACAAGCCTTTTTCAGCCTTTTAAGCTTATTTTTGCCAATCCTCAAAGCTGGTTATCCGGTGTTATTGGGGGCTTGCTTTTTGCCCCGACAACGATCGGTATTTTGGCATGGGGCGCATCATTCTTTTCAAAAGGGCTGCATATCAGCACAGCAAATGCTGCGACTTTAGTATCGATGGTACCTTTGGGATGGGTCATTGGTTGCCCGCTTATCGGCTATATTTCCGATAAAACCGGCTTGCGTCGTCCAGTTTTAATCGGGGGCAGTGGGTTGTTGTTTTTAAGCTATTTTGCCCTACTCTATTTACCCTCTGGTATAGCACCGGCCTATCTTCCGCCTCTTTTGATGGGGGTTGCATCAGGGGCTGCGATGTTACCCTTTTCGGTGATGAAAGAGGTAAATCCACCAGAAGTTAAAGGCACTGCAGCCGGTATTATGAATTTTCTAGTCTTTCTAACCAGCAGTTTGATATCACCAATTATTTCTGGCTTGATTGGAGCGCATAGCCAAAATCCAACATTGGCAGATTTCCATCATGGTTTCATGCCACTGATTGCGGGTGTCGCACTTGCTATTTTCTTAAGCTTTTTTCTACGGGAAACCGGCTGGAAGCAGAGCAAGCAATAAACTTTGCCAAATTATCTAGATTTAGGTCATCATGCTTCTTTTAATATATGCTTTTCATCCGCTAGCCTTGGCCGGTGAAAAGCACGATCAAGATTCGCACAAATACCGTTGTTAGATTTACTCCCCGTCCAGACCATCTTGGCGGCCTTCGGATATCGCGCTAATAATTTTTCGGGCTTTTATATCGCCCAAATTGGCCTGTTTTTGGAGGTCCTGAATATATTTGTTGGTGGGTTTGGGGAGCGTAGCTTTCATGTTGCCGTGACCAAAGAAAGGGATCACAGCAAAGACGGTAATCACAGATATTCTAATAAAAAAATTACGCCGAGAAATCATATAAAAATTCTCATAATATGTAATTTTCTGTAAAATATAGTTAAAATAGGCAGTAATCAAGGAACAACTATATAACTTTATATGAAAATAAAGGCACTAAAATCAATATATTATATTGAATAGCAATCATATGTTTTAAAATAACCTGCTCTTATCAAAAAAGGAGAGGTCGCGCGACGCGCCCTCCCCCATATTGTTGCAAAGTCGTTACTTAGATTGTCTGATTGATATTGATGACAGTATTGTTGTTTTTATAGCCATGTAACAAAGGGCGACAGGCATAAAAGAACACCGATTATAGCAATAAAGACCAGCCCTGCCCCACGATATTTCGTCAATGCCGGTCGTTTCATCACAAGCCATACCGGAATGAGACAACCGATAACCCCGAAAATAGGGCTACAGAAAGTCGTAAAAGACAATACTGGTAGATTAACGATGACAGCGCCCCAAGCCAGAAGAACAGCGAATGCCATGACGCCATATGGCAACCAATTACCTTGCAGTTTTTCAGAAGAAATCCAGCGTGACCAGATGGTCGTAAAAATGCCCACACAGGCTTCCCGAAAACCGAGATAAACCCCAAAAAAGGCCGTCATAACAGCGAAGATATTTAAGATGACGCCGATGATACCAACGGAGCTGGCAGGAAAAATCTGCGCCATAATGGCCAAGGCAGAGATATTCTGCTGATAGGCTGAAACGGCATTTTCATGGCTCATCGCGAGGGTAAAGGATATCGCGTAAAAGAAGACGGTTATAAACAGGATCGCAAAAGCGATATTCATTGCTCGCAAGGCTTTATGACGGGCAATTTCAGGCGATTTTTCACGCGCACGATAAGAAATAACCATCGGGCTTAATGTCTGAAGGAATAAAATAGACGTAAGCGTAAAGGGTAAAGTGATAATCGTTTTTTTGATCAGGCTACTAAAAGACGGAACAGAGCCAAGATTGGCAAAATTCCATTGCGGGATCATAAATAATCCCAAAGCCGCGACGATCAGCAATTTGGTCAGCACCATCACGCCTGATAATTTGAATAGCATTTTTTCGCCGCGAGAAGCCAATGCAACAAGAATGACCATCAAAGCCAGCGGATACCATAAAGTTTGGGATAGCGGTTTATGTGTGACCCCGAAGCTTTGTAAATAAGAGGCACTATCTCGCGTAATTGCCGTGGCATAGATAAACATCCAGATCGTCAGCATCACAAAATAAAGAACGCCAAGGATAAGCCCCCAGCGACGTCCCAAATAGCTGGAAATCATATCAGGATAGGTTTGGCTGACAGTTGCAGAAGCCAGCGTATTAATAAAAAGCCGCTGGAACATATACATACCGGGATAGCCGATAACAGCAGAAAGCAGGAATACCCAGATTCCCATCAAGCCGACCTGAACAGGAAGAAAAACAATCCCTGCTCCAATAGCCATACCGATGCTCATGACGATCCACCCTATATCAGTGCTATCGAAACGTGTAGCGGCGCGCCATTGTTCTTTTGTAAGGGGAGAGGCACCATTATCGGACATATCATGGGTATTATTTGGCTCTGTCCGGTTTAGTTTATGCGACATAACCCTCTCTAAAATATTATGCATTAAATGTGTAATTTTATAATAAATTTTACACACAAGGATATTTTGTAAATATTTGGCCGTATTAAAGTTTATCTTTTGATGATCAACCGGAATATTTTCCTGATCATGGTCATATTTTAAGACAAAAAAGGCGGATGCTTTTGATAAAGCCCCCCCCTTCATCAGAAATCGAGTAGAATATTATCGGATTTTTTACCGAATTATCGACATAAAATCCTTGATAGCGGCATTGAATCGATCTGGAGCCTGAATAAAGACGGCATGGATTGCATCCGGTTATAGCATAAAAGAACAGTCACGGATGTAGTGGAACCAATATTAGAGATGCGGGCTGTTAATTATCTCATCACAATCGTCAGGCGAGAAATGCGCTGGAGATTATTGGGTCGAGAAAGGACGGCCACGTAAGATAAAATATGCCCAGACGAAAATCATGATTGCCGTAAAGCACAAGCCGATATTCAAATGGCTGTAAAAATTTTCGAAGATTTCGGGCATGGCAATTATTTGGGGGAAATATTCATGCGCCATTTCATGGATTTGGATAAAGGCGATCACAAAGGCCATCGATACGGAAAGTAGCGAAATAATCCGGCTATAATCTCTTTTTTGGCAGTTATCGGTTAATCTCTGCTTATAAAGACCCAAGACCAAAATACCATCTGCGGTATCCACAAAAGCCATAGCGATGGTGAAAAGCAGCGGCAGGATCAAAATTTGCCATGCGGCGATTCCTCTGACCGCTTCGGCGGCGGATAGGCTGAGAATGCCGACTTCGGTTGCGGTATCGAAACCCAGACCGAACAGGAAGCCAACGGGATACATATGCCAGCTTTGCCGCACCAAAAGGATAAGAGGCGTCACTAACCTCGTTAGAGGCGGGCTGCTATGATGGTGGTGGGTTGGGATACCTTTTTTTTGTTTCAGCCAATTAAGGCCATTCACTATCGCCATAAAAAGTAGGAAAGAGATAGAAACAAAGCTGCCAATCAGAGATAGAATAGGGCTGTAATGCTGGAACAAATGCCAGACGGTTTTATTCGCGATAACAATCAGGCAGCAGGCGATAATCACCACAGTTGAATGACCAAGAGAGAAAAATAGCCCAAGGCTGGGTAGGCTTTTATTCTGGGAGAAAGCCGCCCTTGTGGCGTTGTCAATCGCCGCTAAATGGTCGGCATCGAGCGCATGACGCAAGCCCAAGCTATAGGCGAGCGCTGCCATGCCTAATAAAGCAGGTTTATGGCAAAAGACAAAATAAGCTAGCCCCCAGATCAGGATGTTTCCGATAGCGAGGGCGGGTAATAGTAGTCGGGCTTTTTGATTGGGGGATGATTTAGATCGAAATATAGGAACGGATCTTGTCTTCTTCAAATTCATTGATCCCCCCTGCCATAGCGATATGCCCGCGATCCATTACCACGATGGATTGCGCCAGAGCATAAGCAAAATCAAAATATTGTTCTACCAACAGAATGGCCATGTCTCCGCGATTACGCAATAAGGCGATGACGGAACCGATATCTTTAATAATGCTGGGCTGGATACCTTCTGTCGGTTCATCCAAGACCAAAAGACGCGGGCGAATAACCAAAGCGCGGGCAATAGCGAGTTGTTGTTGTTGTCCGCCGGAAAGATCGCCTCCACGGCGGTGCATCATTTGAGCAAGGACAGGAAAAAGGTCGAAAATCTCGTCCGAAATTTTCCGTTCATGGCGAGGTAAAAGACCAAGGCCGGTTTCCAGATTTTCTTTGACAGTCAGAAGCGGGAAGATATCCCTGCCCTGTGGCACCGTGGCGATGCCTCTTCTGGCTCTTTCATAGGCGGGTAAGCGGGTGATATCCTCCCCTTCCCAGAGTATCCGACCGGAAGTGACCGCATGCATCCCCGTGATAGCGCGAAGCAGGCTGGTTTTTCCGACCCCGTTTCGCCCCAATATACAGGTAGCTTCCCCAATAGATGCCTGACAAGAAACCCCGCGCAAGGCGACGGCCGCACCGTAATGAAGACGGACATCTTCTACTTTTAGCATATCATATCCTTTGCATCGGAAAATCAGGCATAGTCTGGAAAACAGGTTTGAAGCGCGGTTTAACGCCCCAGATAAACTTCGATTACACGAGGATCGGCACTGACGGTGTCGAGATCACCTTCAGCCAGAACGGAGCCCTCATGTAAGACGGTGACGGTTACCCCCAAGGCACGCACGAAATCCATGTCATGTTCGACAACGACAACACTGCGGGTTTTGTTGATTTCTCGTAATAAATCCGCGGTTGCCATGGTTTCGGCATCGGTCATGCCAGCGACAGGTTCATCCACCAGTAGCAATTCAGGATCCTGTCCCAGTAACATTCCGATTTCGAGCCATTGTTTTTGACCATGGCTCATCCCGCCCGCGGGTTTATCGGAGAGAGATTCTAGCCGGATTAATTGGAGAAGATCAGCAACCCGTTTTTCTTCTTCTTTTGTGATATGAGAGAATAGGACAGAGAAAGGCGAACGCAGTCCTTTCAAAGAAAGCAACAGATTATCCCATACCGACAAAGCTTCAAAAACGGTTGGCTTTTGAAATTTTCGACCAATGCCCAAACGGGCAATCGCAGGATCATCCATCCGCGTAAGGTCATGTCCCCGAAAAGTGACGGTGCCTTTATCGGGGCGGGTTTTTCCGGTGATGATGTCCATCATTGTGGTTTTACCCGCGCCATTGGGCCCAACAATCGCCCGCATTTCACCCGTTTTAAGATGAAGCGAAAGGTTGTTGATGGCACGAAAACCATCAAAAGTGACACTAACATCCTGCATTGCCAAAAGCCATTTATCGGTCATGTTCGGATTCCTCTGGCTCGATAATTTCGGGGGTCACTTCTTCCGATTTCTTACGCAGATGATGCCCTAATCCCATGATGCCATTGGGGAGAAACAGCGTCGTTAGGATGAACATTGCACCCAGACTATAAAGCCAGAAATCGGGTAACCATGTCGTAAAGACGGTTTTTCCGAAATTGACCAGAATTGCCCCAATGACAGAGCCGACCAAGGTGCCACGTCCACCAACCGACACCCAGATAACAGATTCAATGGAATTGGACGGTGAAAATTCGCTGGGGTTAATAATGCCGACCTGTGTGACGTAAAGCGCGCCGCCGATACCGGCAATCATGGCCGAGAAAACCCAGATAACCAGTTTAATTTGTTCCGGTCTGTATCCCAAAAAGCGAGTGCGGCTTTCTGCATCCCTGACAGCCAGCAGCAGATTACCAAAGCGGCCACTGACAATCCAACGAGAGATCAGGAGCGCTGCTGCGAGAAAGATACCTGTGACGATCAAAAGCACGGCACGGGTTGAAGAAGCGTGTAAATCCGCCCCGAGAATATCTTTAAAGTCGGTCAGGCCGTTATTACCGCCAAAGCCAAGGCCATTTTGGAAAAAAGCCAGCATCAAGGCGTAGGTAAGCGCTTGTGTGATAATCGAAAGATAAACACCGGATACCCGAGAACGGAAAGCCAGCCAGCCGAAGATACCGGCAAGAATAGCAGGCACAGCCAAAACGAGCAGAGCAACCCATACGAGATGTTGGCTGCCCCACCAATAGAAAGGCAGATGATCCCAAGAGAGGAAAATCATAAAATCAGGAAGATTGGGATTACCATAAGCGCTGCGTGTGCCGATTTCGCGCATCAGATACATGCCCATGGCATAGCCACCCAAAGCGAAGAAGGCCGCATGTCCCAAGGTCAGAATACCAGCAAAGCCCCAGACGAGATCAACCGAAAGTGCCAACATCGCATAGGCAAGATATTTACCCGCCAATGTCATCACAAAAGGAGAAACATGAAACAGGCTGTTTTCCGGTAGCAGGCTGGCACCGGCTAGTGTGACCGAGAGCAGAAAGACGGCCACGGCCATGACGACAGCACTGGAAAACGGGCGTTTGGCCGGAGTGGAAAGACGTGAACTCATGATTCAACTCCTCTTCCCCGTAACGGGAACATGCCGCGAGGATGGCGTTGGATATAGACAATAACCAAAACCAGAATGGCAATTTTGGCAGAGACGGCACCGATGGAAGGTTCCAGAACTTTGTCCCCCATCCCCAAGGTCATGGCACCAGCAAAGGTACCCCACAGATTGCCAACCCCACCGAAGACCACCGCCATAAAGCTGTCGATGATATAGTTTTGGCCAAGATTGGGGCTGATATTGTCAATCTGGGTTGCGGCGACCCCCGCTAAACCAGCGATGCCGGAACCCAACCCGAAGGCGAGTGCGTCAACGCGCGGGGTTCTGACACCCATCAAGGCGGACATCCGTCTATTTTGGGTGACTGCCCGCATTTCAAGACCGATAGAAGTACGCCGCAAAGTCATCATCAATGCCCCAAGAACGGCAAAGGCGAAAAGGAAAATAACCAGACGGTTAAGCGTAATTTCAATCCCACCCAGCATAAACGACCCCGCCAACCAGTAAGGCGTTGTGATTTCGATATTCGTTGCCCCGAAGAGCGAACGGATCGCTTGTTGCAAGATGAGAGATAGCCCCCAAGTCGCCAATAAGGTTTCCAAAGGCCGACCGTAAAGGAAGCGAATAAGGCCACGTTCGATCAGGACACCCAAGGCACCGCAGGCCAAAAAGGCCACCGGCACGGCCACAACCAAGGCGAAAGGATCAAGCGCAGGAAAGACCGTATGGATGCTTTGTTGCACCAGATAGGTCACATAAGCGCCAATCATAATCAGTTCGCCATGCGCCATATTAATGACGCCCATAATGCCAAAGGTAATCGCAAGACCCGTTGCCGCCAGCAGCAGCACCGAACCATAGCTGAGACCGTAAAAGGCATTTTGCAGCAAGTCCCAAAAGCCAAGGCGAAATTCGATACTGGAGACTGCTTTTTTAGCGGATTGTTTGACCGATTGACTTTCAAGGGATGAAGCCGCGATACGACAGAGAATATTATGGGCATCAAGGCCGCCCGATTTTTTCAAGATCGCAATCGCTTTCAAGCGCGCGTTATCACCCGTTGCCAAAGGCGTTTCGGAGAGAAAGGCCGCTGCTTGAGCTTTTTCGAACGCTAGCTTTACTTTCTGGTCTTTTTCCTGTGCTAAAGCCGCGCTGATTTTCGGTGTAAAGGCCGGTATCGCATGGCTGTATAAGGTGTCAGCAGATTGAAGCCGCGTCGCAGCATTGGGCGAAGAAAGGCCGAAAAGCGCTGTTGATGTCACCAAAGCTAGTCGGACTTTGTTATTGATACGGACAGGCTTTAATCCGTCATCCGTAAGGCTGATTTTTTGTCCGCTGCGGATATCGGCATAGCCATTTTCTTTTTCGAGATAAAGCCCGTGGCGGCTATCTTGATAAAGGGCGTTTGTCTGCAAAGCTGAGACAATGCTTTTTGCCCGATCAGGATCAGAAAGAGCCAGCGCCGAGACGGTTTCTGCGATCTGGTTAAATTGCCCCGATGCCAAGCCCGATAAGGGATCACCCGAAGAATCCGGTGATGAAGTGGTTATCGCGTTTTCGGCTATGGCCTTTTGTATTTTTGCATAGCCGGTTGCCCCATAGGCCAGCGAAAAGACAAGGAACATAGCCAGAAACAATGATTTTGCTGATTGATTCATGATTTGTGGCCAATACATGTGTGGGTCAGGGTATTGTAATTGCCGCAATGGACGGCTGCGCTCCAGTCACCGATCAGCCCCTTGCTTTCAGGAACCCAAGGCGACCACGCCTGCCCTGCAATTGGTTCGGGGGTCTGCCAGACCGTGTTGAATTGACCATCTTTCTGGATTTCACCGATATAGACCGGTTTGGTGATATGGTGGTTTGGCAGCATGGTGGCGACACCGCCCGTCAGATTGGCTTGGCGAATGCCGATCATGGCATCAATGACCTTGTCATGGTCAGTTGTGCCAACTTTGTTAACAGCCTGTACCCACATATTGAAACCGATATAATGGGCTTCCATCGGGTCATTGGTGGTGCGTTTAGGATTGTGACTGAAGCGATGCCAGTCTTGGATGAAAGCTTTGTTTTTAGGGGTATCGATGCTTTCGAAATAATTCCATGCGGCAAGCTGACCTACCAAAGCGTGGGTATCCATGCCTGCCAATTCTTCTTCACCGACACTGAAAGCCATGACCGGAATATCAATCGAAGAAATGCCGTGATTGGACAGTTCTTTATAAAAAGAAACATTGGCATCGCCGTTAATGGTCGAAACAACGGCGGTTTTCTTGCCCGCATAGCCGAATTTTTTGATACGAGAGACAATCGTCTGCCAATCGGATTGACCGAAAGGCGTATAATTGATCATGATATCTTCGGCTGGGATGCCTTTCGATTGAAGATAATTCTGCAATATCCGGTTGGTCGTGCGCGGATAGACATAATCTGTCCCCATCAGGACAAAACGCCTTGCAGAGCCGCCTTCCTCGCTTAAGAGATAATCAACCGCAGGTATTGCCTGTTGGTTGGGAGCAGCACCGGTATAGAAAATATTCCGGCTGCATTCCTGTCCTTCATATTGGACAGGGTAAAAGAGAATACCGTTTAATTCTTCAAAAACAGGCAAGACCGATTTTCGGGAAACACTTGTCCAGCAACCGAAAACGGCAGAAACTTTGTCCATGGACAGTAATTGCCGTGCTTTTTCAGCAAACATTGGCCAGTTGGATGCGGGATCAACAACGACCGGCTGTAAAGGTCGACCGAGAAGACCACCTTTTTTATTTTGCTGATCTATCAGCATCAGCATCAGATTTTTTAAAGTCGTTTCGCTGATGGCCATTGTGCCGGATAAGGAATGAAGAATACCGATTTTGATCGGTTCCCCTTTCGGCTCGGCAAAAGCTTTACCGCTGCCTATTATGCCGCCCATTGCTGCCATTGATGAAAAAAGAGCAATCCGTGCAAAGTCACGGCGGGTAAGAGAAGGCATAGAAACAGGCATAGGCATTGATCCTTTTACTGTTTCTCTATTTTGGCTAAAACAAAGGAACTTCCTATACGCAATCCTGCGTATGACAGGCGCGTCTTGATCCCGTAGAATATATCAAGAAAGCCCATAATCACGGATTATAAAGGACGCAGGGTGAGATCATCCTTTAACAAAAACTATCTGCGTATTGCCCGCGTAAGACGAGCATATAACCGTTGGGTCGCCGATCAGAGTTTTGAAGATTATGCGCTGCGTTTTACTGCCTTATCCGCGCGCCAGAAAAATCCGTTAAAAGTTGCCTTTACCGCACTGGGATCGGTGTCATTTATGGCGTTGGAAGCGATTGGCGGTAGTCTGACTCTGGCCTTTGGTTTTCAGAATACCGTTCTTGCTATTTTGCTGATTACGGCCATTATTTTTTGTATTAGCATTCCGCTTTGTTTTATGGCGGCTAAAAGCGGTCTTGATATTGATCTTTTAACCAGAGGCACCGGATTTGGTTATATCGGATCAACCATTACCTCGCTTCTTTATGCCAGTTTTACCTTTATCTTTTTTGGTATTGAGGCGGCTATTCTGGCGAATACGATTAACGCCTTTCTTTTTATACCATTACCCATTGCCTATTTGCTGTCTGCGATTGTGGTTATTCCTTTGGTGGCACGGGGTATTACCTTTATTTCCCGTTTTCAGATAAGCACGCAGCCGATTTGGTTTATACTGAATTTTTTACCCTTGGCGGTTATTCTCATAAGTCATCCTGAATGGGTAAAGGAATGGACGCATTTTACCGGTAATGCTCCGTTATCGGGGAAAGCAGACATTGTGGCGATTGGTTATGCCGCATCAATCATGTTTGTTTTAATTTGCCAGAGTGCCGAACAGGTCGATTTTTTACGTTTTTTGCCCCCAAGGACGACTGAAAACTATTGGAAATGGTGGACGGCCTTGTTGATGGGAGGCCCCGGATGGATTCTGTGCGACTGTTTTAAGTTACTGGCAGGTTCTTTTTTGACCTCGGTTATTATCAATAGAGGGTTTTCGCTAGCGATGGCGATTCAGCCTTGCTGGATGTACCGCTTTGCCTATGGCACATTCGCCTCGCCTGCCCTCGCAACCGGCCTGACTTTAGGCCTTATCACGATTGCCCAAATCAAAATTAATGCGACCAATGCTTATGCCGGATCGCTGGCATGGTCGAATTTTTTTTCCCGCTTAACCCATAGTCATCCCGGACGGGTGTTTTACGTCTTTTTCAATATCGCGATTGCCCTATTGCTGATGGAAGCTGGATTAGTCGATACGATTCAGACCGGCATTATCCTTTATGCGGTATTTGCCGCCGCGTGGATTGGGGCGATATTAGGCGATATCGTTTTATGTAAACCGATGGGTTTTAGTCCCGAAGTCGATTTTAAACGGGCGGTTTTACCTGATTTGAATTTAGTCGGATTGGGTGCGACGGCTTTAGGGTGTTTATTGGGCATCCTATCCTTAAGCAGTGTTTTGGGCAGTCTTTCTGCGGCCTTTGCGCCTTTTGTGGCTTTGCTTGTAGCATGTTTTACCGCTCCTATTTTGGGATATGTGACAAAAGGGCGGAGTTACATTGCCCGTAACCTGCCTAAAAATTGGCAAGAAGGTAGCCTGAAAAAAACCTGCGTTATCTGTGGGCATCAATTTGAAGTCGCCGACATGGCACCTTGTCCAGCCTATGGGGGCGCGATCTGTTCCCTTTGCTGTTCATTGGATAGCCGTTGTCATGATCGCTGCAAACCAGCGGTTTATCATTTTGCCTACCAATTATTATATCCGCTTCGTTATTTTTCAGCGCCTATCAAAAGAGGAATTTTGTCCCCTTTCGGGCGGTTTATTTCTATTATGTTGACCGTCTCTTGTGTTTTGGGCGGGTTAGCTTTTTATGCCGGTGAGAAATGGCATAACGCCTTCATCATTGTGTTTTTGGTGGCATCTGTTGTGGCTTGGCTGATCGTATTGGGACAAGATGGTCAGCGAAAAGCCAATCGGGAAACCTTATACCAGACCCGTTTATTGATGAATGAAATCCGCGCCCATCGCCGAACAGATGAAGCATTAAAACAGGCAAGAGAAAAAGCCGAGGCAGCAAGTTTAGCGAAAACCCGCTATATCAGCGGGATTAGCCATGAGATACGATCCCCGTTAAATGCGATCATGGGGTATACCCAAATTTTGCAGCAAGATGGCCGTGTCCCAGAGGATCGGCAGCAAGCTTTGCATATCATGCGGGAAAGCGGTGAACATGTGACGGCTATTCTTTCCGGTTTATTGGATATCTCACGTATTGAAGCCGGACGGATCAAAATTTATCGGGACAAGATTGAACTGTCGTCGTTTCTGGAAGCAGTTGTTCAGATGATGCGCCTACAGGCGCAAGAAAAAGGTTTGGATTTTTTCTATCATCACGGGGATTTGCCGTCTCTTGTCCATGGTGATGAATATCGATTGCGGCAAATTTTGATTAATCTGCTCTCCAATGCGATCAAATATACGAAGCAAGGTTCGGTTACTTTTCAAGTGCATTGGCGCAGCCAAATCGGCGAATTTCTGATTACCGATACCGGAGCTGGGATACGCCCAGAAGATAAAGAGCGCATTTTTGAACCCTTTGGGCGAGGTTCGTCCGCCACCGGCATTCAAGGCACCGGTTTGGGTCTGACGATTACAAAATTGCTGACTGAAGTGTTGGGGGGCGAGCTGACTTTTAAAAGTGAAGTTGGCAGCGGCACAGAGTTTCGGGTGCGTTTGATGCTGTCTGATATTCCACAGGATAGTTTACCGTTACCCAAGCGTATTCCAACAAATTACCAAGGTGAACGCTGTCGAATTTTGGTGGTGGATGACAATGATGCCCACCGACATATTATGCGTGAATTTTTAGAACCACGCGGTTTTATTATCGAGGATGTAAATAGCGGGGAAGCCTGTCTTGAGAAGATCAAAGACTGGACACCAAATCTGATTTTGCTGGATCTTTCCATGCCGGGGATGGATGGTCAGGAAGTAGCCTTAAGAATAAGGAAAAGCCAGTTTTCTGCTATTCCGATTATATTTCTAACCGGTAATCTGGTTGAAAGCACCGATCGGCATGTGCCTTCATTAGAAGGATGTCCGGTTATCGGAAAGCCCGTCAATTTAACGACCTTGATCAATGAAATCGGTCAGCAGCTACATTTGTCATGGATGTTTCCCAAACGGCAGATGGCAGAAAATCTTTCTGATGAAAAAGTCGAAGAAAAGATAGCGTCACGTTCCTTTTCAGAAGAAGAGCGAGCTATGCTGTTGGGGCTTTTGAATAGAGGGGATTTGAAAAAATTGCGGGAAGCTTTGACAACCCTACAGGCATCTATACCTGCTTTGTATGACGTGACCACTTCGCTGATAGCGATGGCGGCATCATACCAACTGGAAGCGCTGCGTCATGCGTTACAAAAGGAAACAGAATGACCTTTTCATATGCCCATAGTCGCTATTCGGTTCTGGTGGTGGATGATGATCCCAAAGTTTTGGGCGTAATGGACGAAAAATTATCGCAGGCCGGTTATATCGTCCTTTTGGCGCAATCCGGTACAATGGCGTTGGAGGTCATGAAAAATACAGCCCCCGATATTGTGTTGGTGGATGCGATTATGCCGGAGATGACCGGCTGGGAAGTTTGCGCCCAGATTAAGCAGGATCTCCATTTTCATACGACCCCTGTCATTTTTATGACAGGGATGACCGAGACTGAATATGTTTTGAAAGCTTTTGAAGCGGGGGCAGCCGATTACATTACAAAACCTTTTAAATTTGAAGAGGTATTGGCACGGGTCGCAGTCAGGTTAGAGGCGGCTTCTCGTATTAATGCGGCGCATTCCACTTTGGATAAATTTGGGCGTTTCCTGTTTGGGACGACGCAAGAAGGCGTTTTGTTATGGGCGACGCCTCAAGCCAGTGAAGCTTTGGATAAGTTGCCAAAGGGGACTATTCAGGATTTATCTTCTGCGGTGAAAACGGCAGAAAACGGAACAAAGCTTTTCAGCTATCAAACGCCCAAAGAGGAATATCGGATTACTTTTGTGGGTCGTCCCGCTGCGGATGAAATGATTTTCAGCATTTCTACCCATAACAGCCATCCTGAAAAAATTATTCAGGAGAAGCTGTCTCTTAGTAGTCGGGAAGCAGAAGTAATCCTGTGGATATCCCGTGGTAAATCCAGTCGTGATATTGCCGATATTTTGGATATCAGTCCGAGGACGGTCGATAAGCATATCGAGCAAATTTACAATAAAACCGGATTGAGTTCCCGTGCAGCAGCGGCCTCTACGGTTTCGCGGCTGTTACAGGAACTATAAATTTTATAGTTGTATCTGGGTTCGGATACCCAAGACAACAGCATTCCGATAGCGAGATTGAGCATTCGGACGGATCACGTATTGAATATCAGGCGTTAAATCAACGCCGTTATAGATATGTGCCGAATATTGAGCTTCGATGATGGATGTATAGGTCTGGGGATAGGCATCGCCGATACCATAGGCCTGTTCGAGGCGCTCGCTTCTTCTGGTGGCGGCACTTTGATGTGAATAGACAAATTGCACGCCGAAGCTATCTAATGGGCGGCTTTTGATGAGACCGTGGTCTTCGAGGCCAATGAAGGCGAGATCCTGAAAGACGGAGATATTGCCATCCGTATGGGAATAATTGGCAAATAAGGTTAAGCCTTGGTTAGCGCCTTTGCCATGCCGGATAAGCATTGCATCCATCCCGACCCATTCCGCCATATAACCACGCCGTTTTAGAGGATCGCCTCCATATAAGGCCATCGGTTGGCGGGCGGTATTGTAATAAACATCTTTGGCTGATCCGGTGGTGTAATAAAAACCAGCCTTGAAATGCATGGGATTTTCACCCGGATTTTGCCCCGGTGTCCAACCGAATTCAAAGGGAACGGTGACGCCAGTCACGTCTTTGGTTGTCCATGAAAAACCAGAGCTGCCACCGAGATGGCTGTCAGCGCCAAAGACACCCGTTTGAACATAGAGATCATAACCCGGACTGTAGCGGGTATAGCCCCCGAAGGTATTCCCCGGAGCCATGGAGAATGCACCCTGACTACCGCCGCGGATGGCTTGCGGAGTGGGACAGATACCAAAAGAGAAGAAGGAGCAATAGATTGGTGAGCTGTTGAAAAACAGACCTGGGGATAAACGTCCGGCAGCAATAATCAATTTATCATTCAGGAGGTTTTCTTGCCCATAAATATAGGCAAGATGGAGCGAATGCCCTGCCCCGCCCCAGATTTCACTTTCGTTATAAAGATTGTCACCGACATAATCGGGCCCGACCCCGTTACCGACACGATTGACCAGTAACAGATGGGTTGAAAAGCCTTTGATACCAGCGAGCTTTTGCCAATCAACATCTATTCCTAATGCCCGTTGATCGGCGTAATCAACCCCTGGTTTAATACCGCCGGAGACATTCCCAACAGATTCCCCCAGATAGTTAACGGTAAGATCAACGCCATGTGATTTGAGGGTTGTTAACGCCCCGCCCCAATCACCCAATAAATGTTGATCATGCGGAATAAGTTCAGCGGCGCTGGCATCAGGGGGTGTTGGTTCCGAGATGTTTTTATCGGTTAAAGATAAAGTGGAGTCAGAATGACCCGAAGATTTTTCAGTCGCAAGATAACGAATTTTGGATAAGGTTGTGGCTTCTGTTGCGCCGGCATAAAGCGCCGACGCATTGAAAAACAAGGTCCCCCCTGCGATAATCTGCCTGATATTCTGTCTGCACCACAGAAGCATGATATTACCCCGATCCAGCCTTGTTGAAATCGGAGGTAATTTGGACAGAAAAAGCGAAAGACCGCTATTCGCAATATTGCGTAAAAACGCGAAAAAGAATTAAATTATAACCCGCCTTGTTCCACAATAAAGCGCGATATCGTTTCAACCCCGTCGCCTTTCCGAATATTGGAAAAGACAAAGGGCTTTTTACCGCGCATAATCCGGCTATCGCGTTCCATGACATTAAGATCGGCACCGACATGGGATGCGAGATCAATTTTATTGATAACCAGCAAATCGCTGCGAGTAATACCGGGTCCCCCCTTGCGCGGGATTTTATCGCCTGCCGAGACATCAATAACGTAGATCGTCAGATCCGCCAATTCGGGGCTGAAAGTCGCTGCAAGATTATCGCCGCCGCTTTCAAGTAGGATAAGGTCAAGATTGGGAAAACGATCATTTAAAGTCTGTATACCAAGCAGATTGATGCTGGCATCTTCACGAATGGCCGTATGAGGGCATCCCCCCGTTTCAATGCCGAGAATTCGTTCTGGCGGTAGAGAACCAGCGCGGGTCAGGATTTGAGCATCTTCCAGTGTATAGATATCATTGGTAATAGCCGCGATATCGAATTGATCGCGAAAACGCCGACATAAAGCGTCCATTAATGCCGTTTTTCCCGTTCCAACGGGCCCGCCAATACCTACCCGTAAAGGCCCATGTTTATGTAATGTCATGTTCGGAATAGCCTTGTCTGTTGAATTTCATGCTGCATAGAAGCGAGATCGGAACGAAAACAGCCGCTGCCCGTGTCTTCCAGCTTTTTACCGCGCGTTTTTGCTGCCGATCTAATAATATGATGTTCCAGTTGTTTCATGGCCTTTAAGCTGTCGCTTTGCCCTAACGGAATAAGCCGTAAGGCCGCCGAAATGATGCCCGATACCGCAACATAGGCACCGGAAATCGTCGAGAGATCCTGTTCCATATGGTTACGGCGAAAAAGGATACCTTGGGCGACAGGTAATGGCCAACGGATATCAGCCATATCGGGGTCTTTTTTGAATAACGCCCAGATATCGGTTGCTTTCAAAAAAGCTTCCCCTTGATTCACGGTTTCTTCATAGCGTTCGCGAGAAGCGGCGCTGGCACAGGCGAATTCGGCAACCTGTCTTATTTCTTGGGAAGAGGATGCCGCCCAAGCTTGCCGAAGAAAGATCATATCCGACCGCAAGCTGCCATAATAAAGCAATGCCTTCACCCATATGACCAAAGAAGCCACATCGGTAATATCGCCATTATCAACCGACCATTCCAAGCCATGGCTATATGCATAGCTGCCCGTTGGGAAAGCGGGAGATATCCAAGAAAACATCCGAAGAAGATGAAGCGATTCCGAAGAAGAAGGCATACCCGATCAAATGGCTTTAATGATGATGGCTGTGGTGATGGCCGCCATCAGCATGGCTATGATCGCTATGATCGCTATGATCGTGATGACTGTGACTATGTCCGTGGTCATCATCGCCACTATAAGCACCCGTTTCAGGCGAGAAGGCTTCGTCAACTTCGGCAACATAACCGCTGAGCTTTGTAACCATATTGGCAATCACATGATCGTTACGGATCAGGATATAATCATCATGGATAGCGGCGGGTAAATGACGATTACCCAAATGCCATGCCAGCTTTAAAAGATGAAGAGGTGAGGTTGCCGTTACCCGCAGCAATTTTTCTTTTTGCGATTCAACCCGCACGATCCGATCATCCTCTAATTTTAACCCGTCACCTGTCATAAGGAGGCGCGGTTTTTCCAAGTCAAGCAGGGCATGCGCCCCTGATTGCAACTCAAGCCGTTTTCGCCTTCTGTGCCGGCCTTCATAATCTGCGTGATAGACATCGGCGGCTTGATTTTCGTCCCAGCTACCCGCTGGCAGGATTTCGATAATGCGCATCATTCAGAACAAAAAATACCTTTGAGCCATAGGGAGAATTCCCGCTGGTTCACATGTTAACAAAACGCCGTCTGCCCGAACTTCATAGGTTTCGGGATCGACTTCGATAATCGGCATAGCATCATTGTGAATCATGCTATGTTTTCCGATATTACGAGTATTCGATACCGCCGAAAGTGGGCGTTGTAGGCCCAATTCCACCCCGATATCAGCTTCAAGTGCAGATTGAGAGACAAAGGTCAGGCAGCTTTCAGTCAATGCCCGTCCATAGCCCCCAAACATCATACGGCCATGCACCGGTTGCGGTGTAGGTATAGATGCGTTGGGGTCCCCCATCATTGCATAGACAATCGAGCCGCCTTTGATAACTAGATCCGGTTTAATGCCGAAAAAGGCAGGATCCCATAAGACAAGATCGGCCAGCTTACCGTCTTCAATCGAGCCGATTTCTTGGGATAGGCCATGCGATATCGCCGGATTGATGGTGTATTTCGCAATATAGCGTTTGACGCGGTTATTATCGGCGGCACTATCTCCAGCAAGCGAACCGCGTTGGCATTTCATTTTATGGGCGGTTTGCCATGTCCGGATAGCGACTTCACCCACGCGTCCCATGGCCTGACTATCCGAGGACATCATCGAAAGTGCGCCCATATCCTGAAAAATATCTTCGGCGGCGATCGTTTCTTTGCGAATACGGCTTTCTGCAAAAGCGATATCTTCTGGCACATGGGGATCAAGATGATGGCAGACCATCAACATGTCCAAATGCTCGTCTAATGTATTGACGGTATAAGGACGGGTTGGATTGGTTGAAGAAGGCAAAACATTAGGTAAACCGGCAACCCGAATGATATCAGGTGCATGACCGCCCCCAGCCCCTTCGGTATGGAAGGCGTGGATTGTTCGGCCTTGGAAAGCGGCAATGGTATCATCGACAAAGCCACCTTCATTCAAGGTGTCGCTATGGATCATTACCTGAACATCCATGCGATCAGCGACCGACAAACAGCAATCAATCGCGGCAGGTGTTGATCCCCAATCTTCATGTAGTTTGAGGCAGCAAGCCCCTGCCCTAACCATTTCTTCCAAAGCAGCGGGAGAAGAAGCGTTACCTTTCCCTGCAAAAGCGAGATTAACAGGTAGCCCTTCGGCGGCTTGTAGCATCCGTCCAAGATGCCAAGGCCCCGGTGTGCAAGTTGTTGCCGCCGTTCCGGTCGCAGGCCCTGTGCCGCCGCCCAGAAGAGTCGTAAATCCAGCAGAGAGTGCTTCTTCCACCTGTTGCGGGCAGATAAAATGGATATGGCTATCGATTCCGCCTGCAGTCAGGATACGCCCTTCACCAGCGATGATCTCTGTTCCTGCGCCAATGATAATATCAACTTTGGGTTGAATATCGGGATTACCAGCCTTGCCAATTTTATAAATACGGCCATTTTTAAGGCCGACATCGGCTTTGATAATGCCCCAATGATCGATAATGACAGCATTGGTGATAACCGTATCGACGGCACCTTCTTGATTGGAATAGGAAGATTGTCCCATTCCGTCACGAATGGTTTTGCCGCCGCCGAATTTAACCTCTTCACCATAGACGGTGCGGTCTTGTTCGATTTCTATCAGCAAAGCGGTATCGGCCAGCCGGATTCTGTCGCCTGTCGTCGCGCCAAAGATGCCTGCATATTCAAAACGGGAAAGGCGTGTCATCAATCAAGATTCCCCATAACATCTCCACGGAAACCAATTACTTTTCGTAACCCCCTAAAGGGAACAAGCCGAACTTCGCGTTCTTGCCCCGGTTCAAAACGTAAAGCGCCGCCGGACGGAATATCTAATCGCCAACCTAAGGCCTGCGCCCTGTCAAAATCCAAGGCTGGATTGACCTCTGCAAAATGATAGTGGCTGCCCACCTGTATCGGACGATCACCTTTATTGGTTACCAACAGGCAACGGCGCGGTTGCCCTTGGTTGATCTCGATATTCCCTTCGGCGGGTAATATTTCGCCGGGGATGGCATCTTGTTCGAGGGGGTCATCGTATTGGGTCATGCACCGTCACCAATTTCGTGCCATCGGGGAATGTTGCCTCGACCTGCACATCGTGAATCATTTCGGCTACGCCAGCCATTACTTGTGAACGGGTCAGAACCTTGCCACCGCTTTCCATCAGATCGGCAACACGGCGACCATCTCTAGCGCCTTCGACCACATGTTCGGTAATCAAAGCGATCGCTTCGGGATAATTTAATTTAACCCCGCGTTCCAAGCGGTTGCGCGCGACAAAAGCCGCCATAGCAACCAATAGCTTGTCTTTTTCCCTGGGCGTTAATTTCATAATCCTGATGCCTTTTTGTTTTTCGCAGAGGGATTTTTAAACACGGCCTTCCAATCCATTAGAAACGCCATGTTGATGGTTCCGAACGGTTATGGCGAATAAAATGTAATAGGCGTCGCCATTGTTTTTCATTTTCTCGCCCATTGGAAGACAGAGAACGAATAACCAGCATGTGGTTCCATGCAGAGGCCGCAAATTCAGAGTTGTGATCGTTAGGTAATAATGGCCGTAACTCTGCCAGCTTTTCTTCAGCCAAAGGAGAAACCCAGACAAGGGTCGATAAGACGGGTCGGCCTTGGCTGACCGCTTTTAAGGAAAGTAATCGGCGGTTGATCGTATCCAGCTGGATAATGTCTTCCATGATAAGCTTGTTACCCCGTCTTATAGAAAGGCGGTCATAAAAGCTGATATGGGAAGCGGATTCATTGAAAGCCTGCCGTCCGAATATCCGGCTTTCGAGAAATAGAAATTCGGAAGAATCCGCCATGTCGACGGCAAATTTTCTTTGAATTTTGCTGCCGTCAAAGAAAATGCTGCTATGTGGCAGCCATTCTAGAATAGCGTTTTCAGCAATTTTGCATTCAGTGTTGACGGTGGCCGCCTTGTCAGTGGAGCGGGCTTTATAAATGCGTTCAGCAGCTTGAGATGTCACCAAAAGATGAGCATTAGGATGGCATTGCAGAAAACCTTCTATTTGGTCACCTGCTGCAATTCCGCCAGATATATTAACCGTAACGGCTTCTAAGATGTGATCTTTGGGATAGGGAAAAAGTAAACGGCAGCAGCCTTCTTGCCGAAGAGAGGCGAGACGGCTGGCTTTGGTCGAGGCCTGAACCTCTAATGCGAATTTTCCTAATGCCCGCTGGAGGGTATTTGTGCCATTATTCACCATGCCACGTCCATAAGCATATAATAAGCTTATGAGGTATAAAGAAGATACGTAAAATTACGCATCTAAAATCTATGGCCAGCCATCACATTTTTAATTTTTTATCAAATTCGGCTTAGATATTGCTGAGTGAAGAAGAGATGAGGGCATAAGCAAGCCTTGCATCATTGGCATGCTTACGGCCATCCATATTGCCTGCCCCATGTGTATTGGGACGATGGCTGAGCATCGCAGCCGCTGTCATTCCGTCAACACCCTGCATCGCCATGGAGATAAGGCGCGTGTTTTTTTGCGCGGATTCAAAGTGATTTGGGATCACATTATAATAGGACGCGTAGTGTAAATTGCCCTTTTTGAGCCATTCGCTATCCGCATCAGTCGCATTCCGATCAAGGCGCGAAGCCAGCATATGATAAACTTCATCAAAGCTGCGGCCTTTACCGTCATGATGATAGAATATCGCCGGATTGGCTTTGGCTTCTTTTGGGAAATGGATCGCGGCACAAGCGCCACCATCTGCCGCCCTTTTAGTCAGGAAACGGCCAGCGCCATGGGCACCCAGAAAATGCGCGAAATAAAGCTCGCCCCGACTAGCCGGACGACCCAGACAATGCGCCAGTTTTTCAGCATTATCAGCAGCGAAAGCCCCCGCCATCGCTGCTGCTGCTGCCGGTTCTTCTCGAAGAGAGAAGATACGGGCTTTTAATTCCTGATCGTGAACGACCCAGCGGCCACCTTCTTTACTGATTGCATCCGATGCCCAGCCATAGCCGTAAGCGTCGCCATGCTGTTTCAGCACGCCGAGCCAGCTTTGGTTGAGAAATTGGAAAAGGCCAGCAGCGGTTGAGCCCTGTGCCTTTGCATGAGGATTAAGGCCACTTTCGCAGCGTGCCTGAGCCATGAGATAGGAAAAGTCGACACCAGAATCCTGCGCAGCATGGTCAATCGCCATGCGGATAGATTCCATGCGTCCTTCTATCTTTTTGAAAGTGAAACAAAATTGGCCGTCACGCCTGATGGTCCCCCTGTTATGCTGCCTAGATTTTTTGGATAAGGGCAGTCTACAGGACAAAGCAAAAATTATGCCATGAGTCTAATATGGCTTGAATATAATAAGATCTTAAAAGAAAAAAGCGTCTTCCCATAGAGAAGACGCTTTTTTATTATTTTTTGACCCGTGGCGTCAAAAAGCCTGTTAGTTTTTTGACACCCTAAAGATCAACTAGAGGTTTTTGGAAGCGCGAGCATGACGCTTGCGTTCGTTCGGATCGAGCCAGCGTTTGCGGAGGCGAACGGACTTCGGCGTAACTTCGACCAATTCATCATCGGCGATGTAAGCAATAGCCTGTTCCAACGTCATTGCACGAGGCGGCGTCAAACGGATGGCATCATCCTTACCGGAAGAACGCATGTTGGTCAGCTGTTTTGCACGCAACGGGTTGACTTCCATGTCACCGTCGCGAGCATTTTCGCCAATAATCATGCCTTCGTAAACCGTTTCACCGGCACCGATAAACAGAACGCCGCGTTCTTCAAGCGAACCGAGCGCGAAGGCAACCGAAGAACCGGTACCAAGCGAAATCAGCACACCATTCTGGCGACCAGAGATCGGGCCTTTGTAAGGGCCATATTTTTCAAAGAGGCGGTTCATGATGCCGGTACCACGGGTATCCGACAGGAATTCACCATGATAACCGATCAAACCGCGTGACGGTGCCGAGAAAGTGATACGGGTTTTACCGCCGCCTGAAGGCCGCATATCAACCAGTTCTGCTTTACGCAGTGACATTTTTTCGACGACCGTGCCGGAGAATTCATCATCAACGTCGATCATGACCGTTTCATACGGTTCTTCGCGGCCATTTTCGCCTTCGACGAACAGCACGCGCGGACGGCTGATTGAAAGTTCAAAGCCTTCACGACGCATGGTTTCGATCAAAACGCCAAGCTGCAATTCACCACGACCGGCGACTTCGAAGCTGTCTTTTTCGTCGGATTCAGTGACGCGGATAGCGACATTGGATTCGGCTTCGACCATCAGGCGATCACGGATCATACGACTGGTGACCTTGGTGCCTTCTTTTCCGGCCAAAGGTGAATCATTCACCGAGAAGCGCATGGACAACGTTGGCGGATCAATCGGCTGAGCGGCGATTGGCTCTTTTACAGCAGGATCAGCGATCGTATTGGCCACGGTTGCAACCGTAAGACCAGCCAAGCTGATGATGTCACCAGCAGAGGCTTCTTCAACCGGAACGCGATCCAAACCACGGAAGGCCATGATTTTTGAGGCGCGGCCAGTTTCCAGAATGTTACCGTCCATATCAATAGCATGGATCGGCTGGTTCAAGGAAAGCTTACCGGCGTCGATACGACCCGTCAAAATACGACCGACGAAGTTATCACGATCAAGCAGCGTTACCAGAAAACGGAACGGTGCATCAGCATCGACCTTTGGTGCGTTGACGTGACCGACGATCTTTTCGAATAACGGTTCCAAGGTGCCTTCGCGAACTTCTTCGCTATCACCGGCATAACCGTTACGTCCAGAAGCGTAAAGAACAGGGAAATCCAACTGTTCATCACTGGCGCCTAAAGTCACGAAGAGGTCGAAAACCTCGTCCAGAACTTCGGCTGCACGCGCATCGGGACGGTCAATTTTATTGACAACCACGATCGGCTTCAGGCCAAGAGCCAAAGCCTTGCTGGTGACGAATTTGGTCTGTGGCATTGGGCCTTCTGCGGCATCAACCAACAGAATAACACCATCCACCATAGAAAGAATGCGTTCTACTTCACCGCCAAAGTCAGCATGGCCGGGCGTATCGACGATGTTGATACGTTTGCCGTTCCATTCAATCGAGGTGCATTTGGCGAGAATGGTAATACCACGTTCTTTTTCGAGATCGCCGGAATCCATTGCTCTTTCATCAATCCGCTGATTTTCGCGAAAAGTACCTGACTGACGAAATAACTGGTCGACAAGCGTCGTTTTGCCGTGATCGACATGCGCGATGATGGCCACGTTGCGCAGGCTCATGTGTTTCCTGTCCATTTAGAAAGATTAGTATCTATGCTTTTATCTTTTTTCCGACCTGTTATCCTGAGATCAGGCATAAGGTGGACTATAAAAGGATTCGATACCACAACCAGAATTAACACGTGAACCGCATTAATTCTCTGACGAATGAAGGCTTCCATAGCCGAAAAAGCCTCATTCAACAAGTATGCTGTCTGAGAATGACAACAAAAGAATAATGAAAATAAAATGAAATATTGGCGACTTAGTCCATGATAATTCTATTTTTGTGGATTTATAGTTTGCAATTTCACAAACGAAATACATGTATAAATATATTTTAAAAAGAAAATAATTTATATTTTAATTTTATTAAAAAGTAAAAATTTTTCATAACGAATAAAAAGTAATATATAACCCCTAAAATATATTGAAATTTCATCGAGAAATAATGTTTATATTAAAAATAAGAAGAGATACATATGACAATGATTAAAAAAGCTTTCAAAGCTTTTACTTATTTATCAGGTCATAGGGATCCGGCACCTGATATAACTTCTATCCGGCCATCGGGTTTTCAGAAAAAAATCATTTTCTTTTTTATAATGGCCTCAGCCATTCCGGCGATAGGACGAGCAGAAAGCCTTCCTGCATCGGCAGGCGAAATCGCGACAGAAATGTCTTCGGATAGTTGTATATCAGATCATGCTTTCCCTGGTTACGCATTGAACCATCAGAATTTTAAAGAGATGCAAGCAGCCTCCCATTTCAAAAAACAAGCAAAAATGCTGATTGCTATGAGCGAGCATGAACAGGCAGTCAGAAGCCACTTCGCTAAGGGGCAGCCGATTGACTGGAAAGAAGTTGAGGAAACAGATCGTAAGAATACGCGCGATTTTAAGAAAATGATCGATAAAGAAGGCTTATTTGCACTATCTCAAGTCGGAGGCGATGCCGTGGCGGCTGAATTTCATTTAATTCAGCGGTCTCATGATATCCCTTTTCAAAGAAGCGCATTAGACATGATGCGACATATGCTTGCGCGTCAGGATTTCCCCGGTGACTATGTAGCTATTTTAGAAGACCAGCTTTTGGCAAGAGATGGCAAACCGCAGATATATGGCACACAGGTGAAAAAGGATGGCTCTTTATATCCTGTTATCGACAAAGATCAGTTGGATGCCAGACGGGCTAGCCATGGATTGGCACCGTTGCGGGAAGCTATCTGTCCTTTATCGAAGACCGAATAATGCGTTGTGACACCCTGCCCTGTTTGAAATTCGATGGTTTTGGTGGGATGATCAAAAGAGATCCGCTAGTCAGAATTTTGAATGGGGCACGGTAATTAAAATAAAATATCTTTTCCTAGTAACAGATATTAACGATAAAAATATTTTAAAGAAATCATTTAAAATCTATCTCTTTACCATGACTGGGTAACAGGAAAAGAGCACTAATCACCACCCATTTTTTAGAGTTCGTTTTCAAAAAAAATCCTTTTAATTCAAAGGGTAATGAGTGTTATCTTGAGTTAAAAGCGATGGTTTTTTTTTAGATCGTTAGACGCCGGTTTTTGAAGTCCAGCCTATAAAATAAGATATATGCGTTATATTTGAGCAATTTAGTATATTGCATCATAAAAGACACGATAATAGTAAAATTACATCATACTACTAGACATTCGGCTGATAAATTTATAAAATGATACTTTATAACGTAATGATATTACTGACAAATGTTTCCTTTAGACGCAACAACAAATATTTCCTTTAAAATCAGCACACAAACAGATCAGATACAGTCGTAAAATTTATGGGGGGGGTTATGAAGCAAGTATTCCTCAAGGGCGGTTTTTTTGTCTGCCTTTCATCTACACTTTTGCAATATCCAGTGGGCGCTTTAGCCAGTAACGCATCCGATACCGTATCGAACGATGCTGCAGCGAATAACAATGCCGCCGGTAATAACGGGGATGCTATTATTGTTACCGGAACGCGTGAAACCGGTAAAAAGGCGAGAGAGAGTATCTCCCCTATTGATATTATTTCAGCAAAACAGCTGAGCCAGACGGGTATGCCCAATCTGCGTGATGCTTTGACGCAGTTGTTACCTTCTTTGACGGTGCCGAATGGTGGCTATGACAGTGGAGCTTTGACGGATTCCTTAAGCTTGAGGGGCTTGAGCCCGAATGAGACCTTGGTTTTGGTGGATGGTAAGCGTCGTCATACCACGGCCAACATTTATGCCAATCCGGGCCCGCAACAGGGATCAACGCCAGTTGATATCGACATGATCCCGATGGCGGCGATCGACCATATCGAAGTTTTGCGTGATGGGGCTTCGGCGCAATATGGTTCTGATGCTGTGGCGGGTGTTGTGAACATCATTCTGAAAAAACAGGATCATGGCTTCCATGCCCAAACCTTGACAGGAATTACGGCGGCTAAAGATGGTTTCCAGCAAGGCGTCTATTTGGATGGTGGTACCAAGCTGGGTTCGCGCGGATATCTCCATGTCAGTGGGGATTTCCTCCGTCAGAACCATACCTATCGCAGTGCTGCCGATTTGAGAACGGGAACCAAAGACAACAAATTATTAGGACAGCCGGAGCAAACGCGAGAAAGCTTTGCAATCAAAGGCGGCTATGAGATTACCAATAATATTGAAGCTTATGGTTTAGCTACCTATGCCCATCGCTATGCGGGTTCTTACCAGAATTATCGTCTTCCTAGCTCATTAGCCAATTACCCCGGCTATGCTGCAATTTACCCGAATGGTTATTCCCCAGTTGAAACCATGAATGAAAATGATTGGGAGATCATGGCGGGTTTGAAAGGCGTCGTTAAAGGCTGGAATTGGGATGTTTCCAGTGTCTATGGCCGCGATTATGACAATATCGGCTTGAAAGATTCTGCCAATCTCCAATTGTATCGAGATACGGGTAGAACCCCAACGACCTTTAATGGTGTTCAGCGCTTTAATAACCAGCAATGGAGTAACTCCATTGATTTCAGCAAAGAATTCCATGTTGATGGTTGGCCTCATGCCATCAATGTCGCCGGTGGTGCGACCCATCGTTATGAAAGCTATACCATCGGTGCAGGATCGGCAGACTCTACTTATGGTAGTGGATCAGATGCTCTTCCGGGAACGGCTGCAGCCAATGCAGGGAAATTTAGCCGCAATGTCTTTGGCGGTTATTTTGATGTTGCGACCCATCTGGTAAAAGACTTGCAGATTGATGTTGCTGGTCGTTACGAACATTATTCCGATGTCGGAGACACCAAAACAGGAAAAGTAGCTTTACGCTATGATCCGTTTAAGTGGTTGGGCTTTAGAGCGACCCTGTCCAACGCTTTCCATGCGCCGACTTTGGCACAGGAATATTATAGTGCGGTAACGCTGTCGCCGACGGCTGCCCATGGTATTATTAGTGCGAGCTCCCCCGGGGCATTGGCGAATGGCGCGGAAAAGTTAAAACCGGAACGTTCGACCAATATTACCGCTGGTATTACTTTTGAGCCGATCAAAAGACTGCATATCACAGCTGACTTTTATCAGATCAAACTGCGTGACCAGATTTTGCCAGGCGGTAACGTCTATGGCAATCAGGCCTTAAGCGCGCTTGCGATGAATGGCTTTACCTTGCCATCAGAAGCGGCAAGCTGGGCATCGGCTTCGCTGTCGACCCATTGGTTTGCGAATGTCGCCAGCACGCGCACCCGTGGTATTGATATCACCGCCACTTATCCGACCTATCTTGGTGATATCGGGCATATCGACTGGAGTGTATCAGCCAACGTCAATCGCACGATTTTGACCCATCAAAGCACGGATGCGCAAGGTAATGACCTGCTGACGACGCAGAGCATCGCCTATATCACGACAGCCTATCCACGCAGTAAAATTATCTGGGGTGGTCAGTTTACCAGTGGCGATAAGAAATGGATTGTCGGGCTGCATGAAATCCGTTGGGGGCATACCACGTCCCAATTGGCGTATTATAAAGGTGTCGCCAATACATCGGTTGCATCAGCCTATGACTTCTTCAAATTCCTTAATCAGCCCAAATTTGTGACCAATCTTGATATTACCTATCGGGTGAATCCAAAGCTGGCTTTGACGATAGGCGCTAATAACCTGTTCAATGTCCACCCGACCCGTGTGCCTGTGGATCATCGTTATCTGGGTGTGCCGCAATATAATATGAGCACGTCTCAATTGGGCATGAATGGTGGATTTTATTATTTCAAAGTGGATGTCTCTTTATAAAAAGCGCTTTGGCTTTTTGTAGCATCCAGAAGGAAGGCTGTTGGCGCTGTTTTTTCGTAAAATAGCGCCGATGGCTGGATTTCGAGAATAGAGAAACGGAGAAGTAGCTTTTAACTTATCCTCTTTTTGAAACAGTCATTTTTTTGAGGAAGGCGTTTAGAGAAAGCAAAAAACGGCTTTAGGTTTATAGTGATAGGATCACAAAAGCCGTTATTCCGTATTGTTTTTATCTATTTTTACGAACTCATATAATATGATATGCTCTCGCAATAGCTTTTTTGAAATGGAATACCCTTGTTTCGTTTATCTGCTAATATAGCGATCTGCCTCGCTGCCGTGTTACTTTCATCTCTAACGGCGGTCGCCCTTTGTTTGCTTCTGGTTATATCGACATCAGGAAAAGCGACCGTTCGGAAAAAACCGCCCATATTAGCGACGGTAATAACGACCTCCTTACCGACAGAAGGTACAGCCCAAAGAGAACAAAAATTTCTGGAATGCCGCTATCTAGCCCCAAAATCGTCCAAAGATGAAAAGATGAAGCTAATCTATCGGGAATGTTTACGCCGGATTGCCTTTGACGGCGATTTACCGCCGGAACATCGGCGGTAAAGATTCCGATAGTGAAAACGTTATTTTTTATTACAGGTTAAATTCAAACTTTTAGGTGATAATTCTTTGATAAAATCAGAATTAATGAAAACAGGAGGTAAATATAGATCTTCATTCTTTTTAATACTGCCATCAAAACCAACAACAACCTTATCTGAAGCATCATTCCATATAATGACCAAAGGTAGGTCACGACCTTCAATGGAAAGGCTGACATAATCTTTATTATTTGTTAAATAACAATCTTTTTTAGATTTCTCGCCATATAATTCTAATAAATTATCTACTTCCAAAATTTTATTTTTTAAAATAAAAACTTTTTTATTATTAGGGGTATGGAAATTAAAAATGCTATTTACAGTTCTTGTCATAGTAAAAACAGAATCCTTAAAAACTACCAATAACATCACCCCCATCAATAGAATAAAAATAAGAAAAATCTTTTTTTCTTGAAGATTTTTCTTTTCTTCATTTAAGCTCAAAAAATAAAATATTAAAGAAGTTAAAAACCCAAATGCATTAAAATACAGCAATAAATACAAAATATTTTTATCTAATGTTAATCTATAATAAGTACATGTTAAAAAATCATATACAAAAAATATATAAAAAATATTATATGACAGATAATCAAAAAAGAACGATTTAAACATTTTTTAATTATTTTTTCTGTTTTCCAAACATCCCATTTTGTTCTTATATTTTGTATCGGTATTCTAAAAAAATAGAAATGCAGAATGATTTGCTTGCCTGAAAAAATCGGATGAAGAAAAACAAAAAAGCACATAGAACTAAAAAAACTAAATAAAAATAAAATTGCATAAATTGCTATAATTGAAATACTAATGAATACAATAGAAGGTATATTAATATTTTTTAAAAAATAAGGAAAAATTCCAATTTTATTCAGATATACAAATAAGAAAAACCAGCCCGGCAAGGAAAGAAGCATTGTAAAAGGCACAATATTAAATACACTCAAATAGCTTTTTTCCCTATCGAACATAATTTATCCTAAAAAATAGAGCAGCTACTCTTGAAAAGTAGCCGCTCTATTTAAATGCAGTTATTCAAACAAAAAAGCAGGTTTTGCTTATTTGCTCCAGTAAACGTCGATGGATGCTTCGGTTTCACCGAGAACACGACCGACGGGAAGACGGCTGGACGCGCCTTCTTTCAGAGCATCGGTAAGAACCGTGCGTTTGTGATCGCCGGTAATGACAACCATAACGGTATGAGCAGAAGCCAGAGCAGACAAGCTGAGCGTTACGCGAGCAACGGGAGCTTCTGGTGGTAATGGCACAGGCAAAAGACCAAGTGCACGGCGTTCACGAGGCCCATTAACGGCTTCATCAAAATTGGGTCCCGGGAAGATGGAAGCGGTATGACCATCGTTACCCATACCCAACCAAACGAGATCAGCTGGCCATTTATAGGAAGCCAGTTTTTCGTCGGCTGCACGACCGGCGGCAGCGCGATCATCCAGATAGGATTCATCAATCAGGGAAACCAGCTCAGCGCCGGTTTTTTCGAAATATTTGGTCAGAAGGCCAAAGTTGCTCAATTCATTATCGCGAGCGACCAGACGGTCATCGGTCAGCATCAGCGTGACTTTTGGCCAGTCGAGATCACGGGCAGCCAGAGTCGGGAAAACCAGTTTAGGCGTCGAACCACCGGGAACGATGATTAAGGCACGGCCTTTTTTTTCGATAGCTTGCTTGATAATAAATTCGATGTCGTCGGCAATCTGTTTGGCCATTGCTTCGACATTTTCAAATTCCCACCATTCGGCTTCGGTCATCTTCTTCTCCATTCATACCTGCCATAATGTAAACAGATTGGCATTGCTGCCTTTCAAGCAGGTTTATCTATCTCAATTACAGAACGGCGTCGTCATAGAACAGTTTCAAACTATTTTGACGACTCATTGCCAGACTATTGAGAATATCCGACTTTATTAGAACCGTAAGCGCGATGATTGGAAGCAAAGATAACAAATTGATCCAGATTATATCTATGCAAAAGAGGCGGGATTGCCGTCATTAGATACAAAAATACGGACAACAAGCCTGTGTCTTGTCATCCGTATTTTTTGCGTTAGGCCTTCTTCATCTTACGATAGAAGAAGTCTGTTTAGAATTTTTCGATCAATTCCGGCATGACTTCAAAAAGATCACCAACCAGACCGATATCGGCAATCTGGAAAATCGGGGCTTCTGGATCAATATTGATCGCCGCAATTTTACGGGAATCTTTCATACCCGCGAGATGCTGGATGGCACCGGAGATACCGACCGCGATATAGACTTCTGGTGCAACGATTTTACCCGTCTGGCCGACCTGACAATCATTAGGTGCGTATTCGGCGTCGACCGCTGCGCGAGAGGCACCGACCGCCGCATGAACACGATCAGCGAAGCCTTCGATCAAGGCGTGGAATTTTTCAGGTGAACCCAAAGCACGGCCGCCGGAGACCACAATCGGTGCCGTGCTGAGATCAGCGCGACCCGATTGCTGTAAATCGACGGAGACAAAACGGGAAAGACCAGCGTCTTCGGTTGCGTCCACGGCTTCGATGGGGGCATCGCCCCCTTCTGCTGCTGCTTTTTCAAAAGCCGTTGCCCGAACCGTGATGACCTTTTTTTCATCAGCGGATTGGACGGTGGCGATGGCATTACCGGCATAGATTGGACGACGGAAAGTATCAGGCGAAACGACCGTGATAATTTCTGAGATCTGTTGGCTATCCAGTAAAGCGGCAACCCGTGGGGCAATGTTTTTGCCGTTGGAATTGGCCGAAGCGACCACAGCCTGATAGGAACCAGCCAATTTGACTACCAGAGGAGCAATATTTTCAGCCAAAGCATGGGCATAAACAGGCGAATCCGCCAATAAAACTTTATGCACGCCTTTTATTTTGGCAGTGGCCTCGGCCAAGCCACGGATATTTTCACCCGCAATTAACAGATCGACTTCGCTGTCAATCTGCAAGGCGGCGGTAATCGCAGACAAGCTGCCTTCATCGAGTGAATCACCGTTATAATCGACAAGGACAAGAACACTCATGCTACGACTCCCCATTCTTTGAGCTTGGCCGCAAATTCTTCAACCGATTCCACTTTTTCACCGGCCTGACGCACAGGAGGTTCTTCTACCTTCAAGGTTTTTAAACGCGGCGTGATATCGACACCAAAATCTTCTGGCTTTTTGGTTTCGATCGGTTTTTTGCGGGCTTTAATAATATTGGGAAGCGAGACGAAACGGGGCTCGTTCAAACGTAAATCAGAAGTGACCACCGCAGGTAAATTCAGGCTGATGGTTTCAAGACCACCATCAATTTCACGGGTGACTTCGATTTTATTATCGGCAACCGTCAATTTTGAAGCAAAGCAGCCCTGTGACCAGCCGAGAAGCGCGGCCAACATCTGGCCGGTCTGATTGGAATCGTCATCAATGGCCTGTTTACCGGCAATGACCAGATCTGGCTTTTCCTGATCGACAACAGCCTTCAGTAATTTCGCGACATGCAAAGGTTCAACATTTTCATCGGTTTCGATCAGGATGCTGCGATCAGCACCGATAGCCATACCGGTTCTTAATTGATCCTGAGCTTTGGCTACCCCCACAGAAACCAGAATGATTTCTTTGACGATGCCCTTTTCTTTCATCCTGACAGCCTCTTCGACCGCGATTTCATCAAAGGGGTTGAGAGACATTTTAAGATTGGAAAGATCAATTCCCGAGCCATCGGTTTTCACCCTTGGTCTCAGGTTATAATCAATCACGCGTTTAACGGGCACTATTACTTTCATCAGAATCTCCCTTTGCCGGTTATGAAGCATGCTGGAGTTAGTGTTACCGCAAGCTGAAATATCAAGCAGTCTGCCGGATAGCGGCTACGATTTTTTGAGCAGCATCACCGAGATCATTGGCTGTAATAATGGGCAATCCCGAAGAGACAAGAGCGGCCTTACCTTCGTTGACATTGTTGCCTTCTAATCGAACAACCAAAGGAACGGTCATTTCAAGTTCGCGGGCGGCGGCGATAATGCCTTCTGCGAGGATATCACAACGCATAATTCCGCCGAAAATATTGACCAAAATACCTTTGACCGAAGGATCGGAGAGAATAATGCGGAATGCGGCGGCTACTTTTTCTTTGCTGGCACCGCCGCCGACATCCAAAAAGTTAGCTGGCATTTCACCATGAAGCTGGATGATGTCCATCGTGCCCATAGCCAGACCGGCACCATTGACCATGCAGCCGATGCTACCATCCAGTTTGATATAAGACAGACCAGCCTGACGGGCTTCTTGTTCTAATGGATCGGAAGCACCGGCCTCGCCCATGGCAGCAATGCTGGAATGACGGAACAGGGCGTTGTCGTCGAAGCTGACCTTGGCATCAACTGGCAAAAGCTTACCATCGGTGGTTTCAACCAGTGGATTGATTTCAAGCAGGCTTATGTCGGATTCAATGAAGGCTTTATAAAGGCTGGCAGCCAGTTTGATACCTTGTTTGAAAACATCACCGGACAGGCCGAGCGCAAAACCAATCATCCGGCCATGATGAGGCTGGAATCCGGTTGCCGGATCGATAGCGATGCGATGAATGGCTTCCGGTTTATCTTTAGCAACAGCTTCGATATCCATGCCACCTTCAGGCGAAGCGACAAAAGTAACCCGACCCGTTTTACGATCGACCAGAAGAGACAGGTAAAATTCACGACCAATTGAAATGGCTTCCGTAATCAGCAGCTTTTCAACGGGAATACCCTGAGCGTCAGTCTGCGCCGTCACCAGTCGCCGACCCAACATTGAAGCCGCTTGTTCTTTGACCGCCGCGAGGTCGGAGACCAAACGAACGCCGCCGCCTTCTGTTGGCGCTTCGAGGAAATGCCCTTTACCGCGACCACCCGCCAAAATCTGGGATTTGATGACATAGGGGGCTGAAGAAAGTTTTTCTGCGGCCTGAACGGCTTCTTCCACGCTAGCTGCCATATAACCGGGGACAACCGATACACCCCGTTCGTTTAAGAGAGCCATCGCCTGATATTCGTATATATTCACCTGATTCTGGCCTTTTTACTGGATAAAATAACAGAATGTTTAGGACAAAATCAGTCGGAGGAAGCCCGACTGATGGTCTGATGAGAACCATGATAGTCGATAGAAAGCCGAACTTCTATAAAAACAAAATGAAGAAATAAAGCGCTCGCCATTTAAGGGATGATAGCTAATCGGTCTTTATATTTAATTTTTCATGATGACTTGAAAAAAATTTACGTAAGAAATATTACATCCATAATTGAACTATCTTTTATTTTTGTTACAGGAGTTAAATAGATTCGGATGCTTTCAACGGCTATGGATCTATTTTATGCGGCAATTAGCTCCATATTGCTGTATATTTATAGTCAGGTGATTGAGTAAGCCCCCTTGCTCACTGACAAAATAATGGCCGCTCCTTTTCTAGGGGGCGGCCTTCTTTTACAGAAAAATAGATTTTATTGGTAATAATACGACCTTTTTTCCTTGAAAAAAGGCCGTATCCGAGGTGGGTAATTCTGTCTGTTATTTTTATTTCAGACTGAATCTTGTGTTATCAGAAGCGATAGGTCACCGAACCGCGATAGGCAGTATAGGAGAGATCTTGGCGACCAAAGACCGTACCAGCCGATAAATCGAAATCGACACGCCGTCCCTTGATTTTCAAGCCGCCATCAACTTCACCCCAGTTATGATCGCTGTTAGGCAGCATGAAGGCCGCATCAGGGCCTATGCCATTGACGAAATTCGCCGTTATAGAATGGGGCTGATGCAATAATTCATGCACATAATGGGCGCTGGCATGAGGTGCCAAGACAATGCCACCAACCTTGACGTTACCGGAGAAATCAAAACCGGCTCTTGTCTGGACGGAATTATAAGCTTTGCGATTAAGCTGTAAAGCCGCTTCGCTATCGCCGCCGTCTATGGCACGATCGGTCAAGTTGTTGCCGTTGGTCTTTTGCCCCCGAACCGCGACATTCGGTGTAATAACCAACTGGGACAGTTTGATATCGCGCCCTAAGCCGATTTCGGCGGAACCACTGAAAGAGGAACCTTTCTGCCGGAAATTGTAACTCAGGCTGTCGATTGCGCCCTGTCTTTTGTTGGTTGTGCTGAAGATACCACCGCTGACCTGTCCTGATAAAATCAGTTTGGCCGGTAATTTATAGGAGGCATAAACTGTGGCCTGTGCCAAACTACCTTTGCTTTGTTGGCCGTTTGAAGTGTCGCCGTTCAAATTCGTATAGGACAGACCGACACCGGCTTTCACCTTGGAATTGGCTTCAATTTCGGCACCGCCTGCCAAGAACCATCCATTAAAGCTATCATGTCCAGACAGGCTGGTTGAAGGCATGGATTGATTATGACCATTCAGATAACCGCTTGCCACAAAGGCGCTGATATTATCAGCAAATTTGATATTGGGTGAAAGCGAGACAGTGTCTGAAATATCAGAGGCTTGTCTCTGTCCAACATTACGAGACGAAGAGGCTGATGCAAAAGCGAGAGGCTGGCCATAAAAAGCCAAACTGCCGCCCATATCTTCATGGCTGATACGGCTTAGACGTTGGCGGAAAAAGCGGGTCATGTTTTCACTGCCTGCCCGATCCAACGCGCGGATGGTAGCTTCATTACGCGGTGCCATCGATTCCAGCGTTGCTTGCAAATGCGCGGCATCCATCAAATCAAGGCGAGAGTAGATATTATCTAATCCCGAGACATTGGCCTGAAGATTTTGATCCAGCAATTGTGCATAGGCCGTTTGTGCCGAAGAATGACTGTTGATGATTTCCTGATAGCCTCTCATCCGGATAGTGGCAGTGACGCTGTTGTCGTCATAGCTTAAAACCGGATTGATAATGCCATCTAGACCAGTCGAGCTGCCGAATGTGCCGGACAGACCATCACTGGCCGTCAGGAAGGTAAATTGGTCACCGTTATGGACTTTATAGCCGGACATGGCCGAGAAGCGGACAGCGCCGCCGATATTGGCTAAGCCATTGACAGTCACCTTATCGGAGGTCTGGTTAGAACCCAATCGGATAGCCAGCGTACTGCCGGATGAAAGAATAAGATTACCATTAACGGTCATATTGCCTGTTGGGGCAATCACACCGGCGACATTGGTAAGATAGGGAGTGGTGATGCTGCCGCTACCACTCAACAGACCGGTAATGATAGCATAATCACCCGCTGTTGACAGATCACCATCAACATTCATCCAGCCATTATACTGGGTGACATCGATCAAACTGTTAAGCCCGTATCCCTTTTGAATATCGAGTTTAGCCCCTGCCCCATCGATAGCGAAACGGTCAACGGTCGCATTCATATCAAGCGTGGTCGTACCATCGGCAGAAAGCGTGATATCAAAATAGCGTGCCTTGGCACCACTTTCCCGGTCGGCTTCTTGGTTATTAGGCACAAAGCCGCTGGCATTAGGCAGGCCATTTTCCAAGGTCGCATCTGGTAATGCGCTTTGGCCGTTATCGCTTGCGCTTCCGGTCAGGGTTTTACAGAAATTGCTTGTCCCACTGTCATAACAGAGGCTGCCGAATTTAGGATTATCGCCGTTTACACCCGCTTCTGTGGTGGTAGGAACGCCGTTTACTAACTGACCATTGCTATCGATGATCTGATAGCTGGGATCAATTTGGCTTAACCAATGATCGGGATTGCTCCATTTACTATCTCCGGCCTTGGCAGTGGCGTAGTGGTAAGGATTATTTTCAGCGATCCACTGCCAATAGAGATAGAGAGGTTGATAAAAAGCGGTCGTGCCGTAGCTGCCTTCGACTTGACCCGGAAAATAGCGGTTATTGCCGGACAAAACGCCGATCATAACTTCTTTTGAAAAAGTCTGATCCAGAATAAGAGGCCCGCCGGAATCACCGGAAGCGGTCATGCCCTCTTTTGGGAGCGCAGTATCACTGAACAGATTAATATCGTTCGGATTGGCCCCTTCTTGCCCCTTTTTCGGATCATCAAAATCAAACTGATAGAGGTTCTGTGCTGAGCCATTAGCTGTATTCGATAAGAATCCTGTCACATCGTTCATAGAAGCCAGAGCACCCAACATGTTTTCCGCAGAGCGGCGTCGGTAATCTATGGCCTCAGTGGCGCCTGTTGAACCCGTACCTGACAGACCGTAACCGCTCATCGTCACATGATAGCCCGTGCCATTTTTGTCCGTGCTATCGGTAGTGCCGGTCAGCGGAGAAAAAAGCAGTGCCCATGTAGGGATATTGGAGGCCGGTGTGTCAAGCGTTGCGGTCGCGATATCGCTGTGCAGGTAATTTTTGCCAGACGGGTCAATAGACGCCGCGTTATATTTTACCTGTTCAACCGTATATATCGCCTGTTCAACATTGGTTTGGTAACGTTGTCCCGAAGATAGCCAATTGGTTACTGCATCTTTGTTGTCTGCCGAGAAACCGAAGCTGACTGGCGTGCCCCCTTGCCCCGAACCATAGCTGGTCGCGGCAGCATCATTGACGCAATGAGCAGCAAAAAGCACAGTTCTTGGATTGATCAAAGTACCGGTGCAGGTCGTAAGATTACCGTTTTGAGTGTCGGTAACCATCTGGCCAATACCTGTGAGATTAGTCTGATCCAAAGTACTATCCGGTGTATTGTTATCGTTGATAACAATAGCCTCGGCAGATGAAGGAAAGGCTAACGTGGCACCGGCTTGAATAATAAAGGTGACACTCGCTAGCCAAAGGCTGCGCTTCGAAATCTTCCGCTTGGACATGGGCCCCCATAACTTTAAATAAATTTACGACCAAAGTTTTGATAATAAAAAAATAAGTCGTTATTTATAAACAGCATGAAGGCATGTTTTATTTAGAGTAAATATTTCATATTTTGCATGATTTCATAATTTTCATTTAATTTAATATTCTAAAAAGCGAATTTTTCATTTTTTAAAACTATATATAATACTATTTTACATTATATTCAGTTTTACATTTATTAGTGAATTCAGTTTTTATAGGATTTTCATAAAAAATAAGCCAACCCCTGAGACAGGCATCGGCTTGGGCATTTTAAAAAAAAGTCGGTCTTTTAGAAAAAAGAATATTGCGCTTTTTTCGCGTCGAAAGAATGTTTTTTGGGTGTTTCGGTGATGAGGATATCTTTGATATTGTCGAGGAAAATCGAAGGCGTTTGCTTTTGGGCTTCACCGTAGATGAAGCGTTTTTTACTGTGTGTTAAGAATAGATAGTCACGAGCACGGGTTAAGGCGACATAGAATAATCGTTTTTCTTCGGCCTGTTCGATCGGTTTATCAGCCTGTTGATGTAGGTTGAAATTTTCTTTTTCTAAGCCGGTGACAAAGACAGCCGGAAATTCCAGACCTTTTGAGGCGTGCATTGTCATCAAGGAAACCCTGTCCCCGCGTTGATCATGGAAATCGACTTCATTGGCCAAGACAACCTGTTCTAAAAAGTAAGTATTGCTTTGACTGCCTGCTTTTTCCGCCAGAATTTTGAGCCATGAATAGGCTTGTTCTCTTTCCGCAGGCGAGAGAAGCGCCTCTTCACCCTGATTTTCTTGGGCAAGATGTGCCGAGATCGTTTCAAGCGAGGATAATCGACTGTCCAAAGAAAAGTCTTCGGGCATGTTTTCGATCATCTCCATAAAAGCTTTAACGGCTGGATGGTTGGTAATCGGTATTGGGGCTGTTTTACGGAATGGAATACCTGCTTGCGTGAAAGCTTTTTCAAAAGCTTTGGCTTGAAAGTTATTGCGGTACAGCACCGCGAAATCATGGAATCCAAGCGAGCTTTTAGGGCTGTGCCCTCTGTTTTTGCCAGCTTGTGCGGTCAACATATCGTGGCCGCCCATCAAGTCTTCTATTTTGGTGGCAACAAAACGTGCTTCATCTATTTCATCACGCGCGGGATAAAGGAGGGTTTTTTCGCCAAAATCGCGCATCGGCTGACCATTGTTGTCCGGCATAATAATATTGGCAGCGGCGACAATGTCAGTTGAAGAACGATAATTTCGACTGAGGCGACGGCTGATAATATCAGGGAAATCTTGCTGCAAACGGGTGAAGCATTCGGAATCGGCACCCCTGAAATGATAGATAGCCTGATCAGGGTCACCAATGACAGTTAATTGGGTATCATCCGCGATCAAGAGTCGGATAAGTTGATATTGGCCGACATCAATATCCTGAAACTCATCGACAGATATAAAAGAAAAAGCCTTTTGCCATTTTGCATGCAAGGCTGCATTTTCTTGCAACCCGTTGATAGCTTTTATTAGAAGGTCATCGAAATCGAGCCAATTATGCGATTGGTTCAAATTTTCTAGGCATTGCCGAAATTGTTCTTCCTCAACACCGCTGATTTGACCAGATCTTTTCAGAACAGAAAGACGTTCTAGCCATTCATCCGCTTTCTTTGAGGAGAGGCCAGCCGTTTTCATGAAAGCTTTTTTCTGCGTTGAGCGGTCAATAATCTGGAAGTCGGCGGCAAGGCCGAAGGCCTCACTGTCTTGTTTCAGCACATGGAGCGCAAAAGAGTGAAAGCTATGTATGACGGGTTGGTGATCTTTGTCTGTGATGAGCTGTTTTACTCTGGCTTTTAATTCATCAGTTGCTCTTCGGGTAAAAGTCAGGAGTAAGCATTTTTCAGCAGGAATAGCTTTTTCTTTTATCAGATGGGCAATCCGATGGGTCAGCATTTTGGTTTTTCCGGAGCCTGGGCCAGCCAAAATCATTAAATTCTTATCAGTAACCAATGCTGCCGCTTTTTGATCGTTATCGAGCGTAGCAAGCATCGGGTAATCAGGCATTTCGGTTGCCTGTTCTTCTGATTGGATGGGTTGTGGCTGAGGATTTTTAGATGGAACGGAGGCTTCATCCAAAGGGGCTGATGTTTTCTGTATTTTGGGATGGGTGGCGGGTTTTGTCATTTCCGTAACGGGAAATAACAAGCCGCCTTTGGTAAGCTTTTCCATCTCCTGTTTTTCAAATAGGCGAATAACGCCATATTCTCCGTCATATCCAGCCTGACGGATGACTGTGCCTTCTCTTAATCGGCGAATGGCTTCTTCTAATAAAGGATGGATGGCCTGCATTTCTTCTAAGGGGACATGGTGCAGAATCGCCATTTCAGAACCTAATTGCCGCAAGCATTCAGCATAGCGCTCACCTACCTTGCGGCTAGCAACGCCGACCCCAAGTAACTCGCTTAGAATTTCAGGTAGAGGAATTAAGCTGCTGACTTCACCTGCTGTCAGCGGTGGGACGGCTTCATCGCGATCAGCCAACATTTCAACCCGATGGGCAACCCCTATCGTCAAGGGCTTACCACAAACAGGGCAAAGGCCATCCAAGGCCAATGTTTCCTTGGGATCAAGTCGAATATCGCAGTTGCGATGCCCGTCGGCATGGTATTTCCCTTCTTCGGGGAAAAATTCGACGGTACCAACATAGCCTTCACCCGTTTCCAAAGCATGGCGAAGCGGTAAGAAACCCATTTCGCAGGAAAAAAGCGTGGCTTCTCGTCCTAATTTTGCCGGAGAATGGGCGTCCGAACTGGAAATAAGGCGGTAGCGATCAAGAGAAGAAACGCGCCAATTCATTTCAGGATCAGAAGACAGGCCCGTTTCGGCTGCAAAGATATGTCCAGCCAAATCGCCATAACATTCTTCGATAGAGTCAAATCCGGATTTTGACCCCAGAGCGGAAAACCATGGCGTCCATATATGCGCAGGAGCAAGCCATGAATCTTTGTCAGCTTCTAGGGTTATTTCTAGTAAATCACGTGAGTCTAGCCCCAGAATAGGGCGACCATCGGAAACGATATTGCCAATTTTTGCTAGCTTTTCAGCAAAACGGTCGGCGGCATCAAAGGAAGAATGATAAACCAGATGATGCACTTTTCGGGTTTTGTCGCCTTTTTTATAGATCGTTGAAATCTCACCCGAGATAATAAAGCGGACTTCTTTTTGACAACCGGAAGGCAGGGTTGCCATTAAAGGCTGTTCAATTTCTGGCTTGAGACGGAATAGGCCATTGCCTTCCGCGTAAAGCCGTTCCTTCATTTCTTGGCGCCATGTCGGATGGGTGCAATCCCCTGTGGCAACAAGTTGGATGCCTTTTTCGGCTGAACCTAACGCGAGATGTTCCAGATCGAGATTGCGGCTGGTGGCACGGGCAAAACGGGAGTGAACATGGAGGTCAGCCCAAAAACGCGTCATTAGAACACCTCATATAAATAAAATTAAATATTTTTAACAAATTATATTTAATAAATTCAAAACATTACTATTTAATCTCAAATATTTTTAGAATTTATTTGGGATATTTAAAATGGAATGGGAAAAATTACTTAATCACGATCGATTAGGATATAGCCGATATGCTGAAGCCCCTGATAGACCTGCATTTGTTCAAGATGCCGATCGCATTACTTTTTCATCAGCGTTCCGACGTTTAGCCAATAAAACACAAGTGCATCCCCTTTACGAAAATGATCATATCCATCATCGCCTGATACATAGCGTCGAAACGGCCAGTGTAGGAAGATCTTTAGGAATGAGAATCGGTCACTGGCTAGAAAATGAAAATAAAATTAAAAAAGGTGAGTGCCATACCCTTGCAGGCATTGTTCAAGCCGCTTGCCTTGCCCATGATATTGGTAATCCACCTTTTGGTCATGCTGGAGAATCCGCTATTGGTAAATGGTTTTCCAAAAAATTTGAAGATTCCAATGCCTCATCCTTATTCAAGGATATCTTGCCAGAAGAAATGGAGGAGTTAAAAAATTTTGATGGTAATGCTCAAGGATTTCGTCTGCTGACTAGACTTGAGATGGATCGCAATATGGGCGGTATGCGTCTTTCTTATGGCGTATTAGGCGCTTTCGTCAAATACCCAGTAACAGCGTCTATACGACAAAAAATTAAAACAGATGAAAATTATTGTGTCTTGAAAAAAATTGACATGCTTAAGAGCGAGCAAGATTTATTGTCTTTAGCCAAAAATCCTTATTGCGGCCTCAAAAAAATCGGTATTTTCAAAAGTGAGTTAGGTTTATTTAAAGAAGTAGCCGAGGCGTTAAATTTAAAATCAGAAAACACTGAAAATATTACTTGGTGGCGACGTGACCCTCTCGTTTTCATGGTCGAAGCCGCTGATGATATTTGTTACAATATTCTTGATTTAGAAGATGCTTATGCTTCTGGTGACCTAAGTAAAAACGAAATAATGGATCACTTTCAAGGGATATGTAAATCTATTCATATCCCGCAACAATATAATGCAGCGGAAGAAATCGCTAATGCTCGTTCTGACTGTATTGGTAAAGCGATTAAGGCCTGTGTCGAAGTTTTTAAAGAACGTTACGACGAATTGATGTCTGGTCAATTTTCAACATCCCTGATTGAAGAATCCAGCATCAAAGACGGCTTTGAAAAAATCAAAAAGACCGCCAAAGATCGTCTATTTACGTCGCGTAGAAAAACCGAACTGGAAGTCTATGGTAGGAATGTTGTCCATCGGATTTTGGACGGCACGCTGCCTGTTTTTGAAGATTTGAAGCAGAAAAATTGGGATGGAGAAAAGCTGGAAGCCTATCATCGGCAATTATGCCAGACGGTAGGACTGGACATAAGGGATGTAAAAACTCCTTATCAAGCACTGCATGCTTTAACTGATTGTGTTTCAGGCATGACCGACCGGTTTGCCGTTAAAATCGCTAAAAATCTCTCGGGGAATTAAGCTATTATATGGCGGAGAGGGTGGGATTCGAACCCACGGTACCCGTAAGGGCACAACGGTTTTCGAGACCGTCCCAATCGACCTCTCTGGCACCTCTCCGCAAATGGTAGCAACCATATTCTAGTCGATAGAAGCGCGCTAGTAACGCAATTATTCATTTTTGCCAAGAGTAAATGGCGACAATAGCCCTTCTTTTTATAAAGTTAGAGCTATTACTTTTTGCGAGAAACATAGCTTGATTGGGTTTAGATGTTAAAAAATGGCATCAATGCGGTCTATTTTGAAAACAGCGGTGAATTGAGGTTGTTATCTTTTGCTTCTGTGAAAAAGGAAACCTTCTAACCTCCTCTAATAGGGCATCGTTGCATGCGGCATTTGCATTAAGGCCGGACGCGCCAATAAAAATCCCTGCATTAGATCAACGCCCAAATCTTTTAACACATTATATTCTTCGAGCGTCTCGACGCCTTCCACGATAAAATCGATATTCAGCTCACGACAGAGATTCACCATCGCTTTCACCACAGCGCGGCGTCTTCTGTCTTTCTCGATGCCAATGACATAGTGACGATCAAGCTTGATAATATCAGGGTGATAGGCCGTTAACAGATTGAGGTTAGAATAAAGGCCTCCGAAATCATCAAAGGCGACTTTGAAATTTAGATGTTTATAAGTCGAAATGATATTTCTGATATGGGCGTAGTCAGTCAGATATTCTTTTTCTGACCATTCAAAAATAATTCGGTTAGGATTGATATTGAGCTTTTTACAAGCATCTAACGTCCGGCTGAGGCAATGTTCCGGATGATAGAGCGCATTAGGCATAAAGTTGAGACTAATGGCACCTTGCCATTCACAGAATAAGGCAGATTGAAGGGCTTTTTCACGGGCTTTTTGGTCAAAATAATAGCGATTACTGTCGTTGATTTGGGAAAGAATGAAACCTGCCCCCTCACCTTTCATGCCACGAACCAGCGCTTCTTGCGCATAAATATGACCGGTATTGGTATTAACGATCGGTTGAAAAGCGAATAAAAAATTAAAGCCTAGTGGTTGATCGTCTATTGGCTCAACACAAGAAGAAGCATCGTCTCCTCTTAAGAGTGGTTGAATCTGCCCCATCCGTGAAGTCCCTTTTTTACACCAAAACCAGAAACGGTTTAGTGTATAAAAGTTACTTACGTATTGACGGGGCAGATTCTTTAGTAAAATACTTATAAATAATGAAAGATAAAACGGTTACTCTGACCGTATCATTGATCGATCAGTTTACGTTCTTTAACAAAGCTGTCGAGATCTACCAGATTGGTAAGTAACGGTTCCAGATGATCAAGCGGTACTGTATTAGGACCATCAGACAACGCATTGGCCGGATCAGGATGCGTTTCCAAGAATAATCCGGCAATACCAACGGAAACTGCGGCACGCGCCAGAACAGAAACAAATTGCCGTTCACCGCTACTTTTATTGCCAAGACCACCCGGCAATTGCACGGAATGGGTCGCATCAAAGACCAACGGGCAATTGGTTTCCCGCATAATCACGAGTCCCCGCATATCGGAAACCAGATTATTATAGCCAAAGCAGGCACCACGTTCCGCAACCATAATAGAAGGCGCCGCGATACCAACCTCGGCCGCAGCGACACGCGCCTTGGCAACGACATTAGCCATGTCACCCGGAGCGAGGAACTGACCTTTTTTAATGTTAACCGGACGGCCAGAAGCGGCGGCGGCTTCGATAAGATCGGTCTGACGGACAAGGAATGCAGGCGTTTGCAAGACATCAACGACTTCGGCAACGGTCTGAACCTGTGCGGCATTATGCACATCGGTCAGGACCGGTAAGCCGACATCCTGCTGCACTTTTTCAAGAATGCGGAGGCCTTCATCAATACCGGGGCCACGGAAAGACTGGCTGGAAGAGCGATTCGCTTTGTCAAAAGAGCTTTTGTAGATCAAAAGGATGCCCAGCTTATCCGCGATTTTTTTTAGTCGCTCGGCTGTCCTTAAGGTCAAATCTTCTGTTTCGATCACACAAGGGCCAGCGATCAAAAATAATTTATGACCCAGCCCGACTTCCTGACCGCAAAGATTGAGGCTCGGATATTGGTTGTTCAGTTTGTTAGACATAGCATGTTGCTTTCGCTTATTTTATACCACGCGCCATTAAGGTGGCTTCAATCAGGTCACGGTCGACCGGATTATTCAATTCCCATAATTCAAGATCAGGTTTGTCGATGAGCGGAACCTTAACCGCTATCCCGTCATCCAAAAAGCGTAATTGTTCCAACCCTTCAATCATTTCCAGTTTTGACGGTGAACGGGACGCATAATGCCGTAAAGTGTTAGGGCGATAGGCGTACAGTCCGATATGTAAGAAGACAGGCAAATCAGGATCAGAGCGGTCAGCTTTCGAAAGATGAGGGATGACTGATTTCGAAAAATACAGCGCCTCACCTTTTGCATTGCACACCACGGTTGTTCCCCCGACCAAACCTTGCTTCTGATCATCGAATAGTTGGAATCGGACAGTGGGAGATGTCGTTACCGCCGGAGTCGCGATACCATATTCAGGTGAGCTTTTCATGATCTCGATCAGCTTTTCAACAATAAAAGCCGGAGTCAGCGGGGCATCCCCCTGAAAATTGATAATCAGATCATAATTATCGCCGAGCTGATCCAGAACGGCGGCGCAGCGTTCAGTCCCATTTCGGCAAGAAGACGGAGTCATGAGAGCTTCTCCACCGGCTTTTTCTACTACATCTGCAATACGTTGATCATCTGTTGCAACAACGACACGATCGACGCCTTGAACCGAACAGGCTGCCATCCAGCTCCGTATAATCAAGGGCTTTTTATCCCCATCTACACCGGATAAAGGCACAAGAGGTTTTCCCGGATAGCGGGTTGAAGCAAAACGCGCAGGTATTACAATTGCCACTGCCATGAAATTATTCCTTAAAATTACAACTTTGAATATTGATAATTATTATGCCTTTGGTATAGAGACGAAATATTCATAATATTATTGTATAAAATATATATAATTTTTAGAAATTTAGTTTTAAAAACGGGGTATTAGCAAAGAAAATAGTAGGGAGATTTTCTTCATTACCATCTGTTGCATGATGGCAACATAATCATTGTTTTATAGTATATTTTACTAATCCAGTCTAAAAATAAACAATACAACCCCGATATTATGCAATAATATTTTAAACATGCTATTTACGGAACTATAGCTTAATAGATATCTCGTGAATGGGTGCATTAGCTTATCGTTTTGCTTATGTGTAAAATGATATAGAGACCATGCCGAGTTCGGAAGTGGAGTAATTTATGCGTAAGATAATTTTTGCTGCCGCCGTTGCAACGGCTGCCATTGCAGCACAGGCACCAGCTCAGGTTATAAATACCCCGACAACCTTTCGTGGTTTCCGTATTGAAGGTGACATCGGATGGGATCGTGCGCGGGCAAATGGCGTCGGCCAGAATAACATGGGTTATGGTGGCACCGCCGGCATCGACGGTCAGATCGGTAAGTATTTCGTAGTCGGTGCAGAAGGTACCTATTGGAACCCCAGCAAAATGTGGGGCGACAACAACGGTAACAACATGGCGAACACAGCCGGTGGTGGTAGCGTTTCTACCAAAGCTTTCCAGGAATGGGATGCTTCCATCCGTATGGGTTTCTTGGCACAGCCTGACATCCTGCTTTATGCAGTTGGTGGTTATGCCACGACCAGAGAACGTACCCTTTATACTGGTGCTTCTGGCGTTGGCGGTTACCGCAATGTCGGTTGGAGCGATGGCTACTCAGTTGGTGGTGGTATCGAATATTCCATGAGCAAAATGTTCTTCATGAACGCTCAGTATCGTTACTCTCAGTTCTCTAATCACACCTCCCGCCAGCGTGCTACGCTCGGCTTCGGTGTGCGCTTCAGATAATTTTTCATAAATAAAGCTCCGGTTATTTTAACCGGAGCTTGAATGTTGCTTTATCTTCAAATAATTGTTGCGTCATTACCACATAGGAATGGGCAATATAAGATAGAGCGGTGCATAACATTGGATTTATGTGTAAAATCGTCCATGTCAGCAGAACCGGAGAGTATAAACACAGTAAGTTGGGTCAATAACTAACTTTGTTTAGAACTTTTTTCTTTGTATAAAACTTTTCCGACAGCGACGACGGACGATATTTATTCCCGAAGTCGCATGTGAAATGGAGTATATTGCATGCGTAAGCTTTATCTTGCAGCAACAGCCTTGACCACAGCGGTTGCATCACAGGCATGGGCACAGGATACTGTACCTCAGCCTGCGACCCCTTCCTATGGCGCCCCAGTATCAGACACATCCGCTTCGGATGGCAGCGCACCGGTTCAGGATGCGCCGGTTGTCGCTCAGGATACTGTCGCACAGCCTTCTGTTCAGCCGGTTCCGCTGACCCCTGATCCAAACGAAGTTGCTAACCATAGCGGTATCAAATTCCGCGGTCTTCGCGTTGAAGGTGATATCGGTTGGACGCGAGCTCAGGCAAACCATACCTCTGGCCGTAACAACATGGGCTATGGTGGTACCTTGGGTGTTGATGCCGTCGTCGATAACTTCTTTGTTTTCGGCGTTGAAGGCAGCTACTGGAACCCCAGTAAAATGTGGGAAAACAATTCCGGCAGCAATGTCGCGATTGGTAGCCAGGGTAACAACATCGGTCAGACTGGTGCTGATAGCTATTCTGCCCGTAAAATGTTCCAGGAATGGGATGCTACCCTGCGTATGGGTTTCCTCCCCACCAAAGACTTGTTGATCTACATGGCCGGTGGTTATGCTTCTGGTAAGCAGCGCAACGTATCTGTGAACGGCGCAGGTACCGCGCTCAACAACAAGTATGTTGGTTGGAGCAATGGTTATTCCGTTGGTGGTGGTATCGAATATTCGATCACCCACAACTTCTTCATGAATGCCCAGTATCGCTGGACGGAATTCGGCAACCATACCTCCCGTTCACGCGCAACGCTTGGTTTTGGTTTCCGTTTCCCCTAGGATTTCAGCCTTCAAATCTGATGATTTGAGGCAAAAAATATCTAGGTTATAGATTATATTTGAGGCAGCGCCGGTTTAACCACTGGAAGCTGCCTTAAATATTTTTAGGGGTATACTGTTTTATTTTGAATTATATTTGATCTTACAATGAGGCAGAAACAGCAAACAGCAAACAGCAAACAGCAAACAGCAAACAGCAAACAGCAAACAGCAAACAGCAAACAGCAAACAGCAAACAGCAAACAGCAAACAGCAAACAGCAAACAGCAAACAGCAAACAGCAAAATCTAGCTTTTAGAGTAAGCTATAGAAGCAAAATTTTTAAAGTTTCTCCCAATCAGCAGTAAGAATTAATGTAAATAATAACAAAAAATTTCTGCTGAAAGTCCAATCCGATATTTCCCAAAATCACTACAGACAGAAAATCTTAGTATTAGATTTTAGCAAGTGGATGGAATGTAGCACTTTGCGCTGCGATAAAATTCATTGCCCAAAACATGGCATAATTTACTAATCCTATGACACCAAGATATTCCAACTGTCATTGGTTGCAATTGCCCCTATGGCCTCCATCAGAACGAACAATTTCCCTAATTTTACAACCGGCTCGAATCTCTGCAATTTAAACTATATTTTTTGAATTAGATAAGCTCTTCTAATATTTCATTCGCCGTATCAACTAGCTGCGCATGATGTATTAAATAGACTCCGGTTGTTGTCGCAGCCTGTCGGGCGGGCTTCGAAAAAGTTGAATTTGTCACGACAATAGCCGCTTGAGCACCTTGAAAGGTTTTAGCCGTATAGGCTTGCTGCACGGCACTGTTGCCAACAGTCTTAGTATAAAGCTTACATTGAACGACAAGCCTTATCCCGTTTTTTATAGCAATTACATCAGTGCCTTGATCGTCGCTTTTTTGCGTTGCTTGCGCATTCCATCCATGATTTCTCAGTAAAAGAGCACAATATTGCTTATAATCAGCTGGATCCATCCGTTCATCAAATATTGAAGGATCACTTATATATTTTTCTGGAGAAGCTGATATTTCAAGAGGAATAGATGCAACATTTTCTATCAATGCTCTAGCTTCTAATCTTAATGAATCTATGCTTTTTTCATTTTTAGTATTATTAAATATAATTGGGTCTATTCGCGTTCTAATAAAATAATTAATTTCTTTTATCCATGCACCTATAAAAACAGAGCCATAGTGATCTTTTATTACTTTCTGATTTTTAGATATCTGAAGATTTCTTGCTTGTTTATTTATTTGTAATGTAATTTTATGAAGAGTGTTTCTGTATTTTGTTTTTCTATATTTTTCTAAAAAATAGCTTACCATACAAGATACAATTAAAGGCGTTAAATATACTATATATACCATAATAATGGCTCTCTTTTATATTGAGATATAATATATTAATTATATTATTTTATAAAAATTTACATAAAAATATTTATACTTTAAGTTAATTTATTATTATATTCATGGAATTAACTTAATATCAGCTAATTAAATCTTTAATTTCTATAAAATTTTAACCAGAGCAAAGCCGCTGACTAATAAAAGTAAGCAGACAGAGGCAACTAAGGTAAGCCGTTTTTCGATGAATTGCTCGATAGGTTTTCCATAACGACGCAAAAGTCCAGCGACGCAAAAGAAGCGTAACCCGCGACTGACAAAGGCAGCCGCTAGAAAGCTGAAAATATTATAATGGGCAAAACCGCTCGCAATTGTCACCAGCTTGAACGGTATCGGCGTTAGTCCTTTGACCAGAATAACGATTGCCCCATATCGGGCATACCAATCCTGAAAGCTTTGGGCTTTGCCTTCCAATCCATAGAGATGGATAAGCCAGCCGCCGACGCTATTATAAAGATAATACCCGATTGCATAACCGAACATAGCACCGACGACAGAAGCGAGCGTGGCGAGCAATGCCATCAACCACGCCTTTTCTCGGCGAGCGATAATCATCGGCACCAGCATGGCTTCTGTCGGGATTGGAAAAAACGAAGCTTCTGAAAAAGACAGAATGACTAACCACAGCAAAGCATGCCGATCAGCAGCTCGTCTTAGCGTCCAATTGTAAGTCCGGCGTAGCATAATAGGATTTATCGACTCTTTTATTGATCGAGCTTAACGAGCGTTCCAGCACCCTGCTCTGTGAAAAGTTCAATCAGAATCGAATGGGGCACACGACCATCAAGAATAACAGATGCGTCAACGCCACTTTTGACTGATTCGATACAGGTTTCAAGTTTCGGGATCATACCGCCTGAAATGATATTTTCTTTTGTTAGAGTATCAATCTCGGAAGGCGTTAATGTCCGAAGCAGCTTTTTATCGGCATCAAGAACACCAGCGACATCGGTTAACATGAATAACCGTGCAGCCTCTAAACCGGCAGCCAAAGCGCCCGCCATCGTATCCGCGTTGATATTGTAGGTTTCGCCATCGGCACCAACACCGATAGGAGCCACCACCGGAATGATGCCAGACTGGGTCAGCGTATCAATCAGACGACGATCAATCGAGACAGGCCGACCGACAAAGCCAAGATCGATATTTTCGTCATGGCCGTCTTCTGTGTTTTTCCGTGTCTTTTTGACTTTTTCGACTTCGACAAGATGCGCATCTTTGCCAGAAATACCGACAGCGCGTCCACCTGCCCGACCAATCCAAGAGACGATATCTTTGTTAATCGCCCCAGATAAAACCATTTCGGCAATCTTAGCCGTTTCAATATCGGTAACCCGCAATCCGTCGATAAACTGGCTTTCAACACCTAAAGCCTTCAACATCTTGCCAATTTGGGGCCCACCGCCATGCACAACGACAGGATGAATGCCGATCGCCTTCAATAAGACAATGTCTTCTGCGAAATCTTGTGCTGCATCCGGATTGCCCATGGCGTGACCGCCATATTTAACGACAAAAATTTTACCGGCATATCGCTGAATATAAGGCAAAGCTTCAGATAAGGTTTCTGCCTTATCAAGCAGAATACTATCGGGGGCATAATTAGCGGACATGCGCAGGCTCCGGAAACAAGAAAATTTTAAGTCAAAGTCGCTTTTGCGGAAAAATGCCCGATCGACAAGGGAAAAATAAAAATAATGGCTTTTATTTGCTAATCGCAAGAAGAGCAGAAAGGCTATTGCGTCTCTCTTTCAAAGGTGAGTACGCTCTTTTCTTATAGATTGCTTTTATGTGGTTCCCAAAGCGTTTCCTGATTAAGCTTTTTTCCCAGCCAGCGCGCCATGACAAAAAGATAATCTGACAACCTGTTCACATAACGCCGAACCCCAGCATTGATGACGATATTACTATCATTGAGGCGGATAAGTGCCCTTTCTGCCCGTCGGGTAATTGCCCGCGCCAAATGTATTTCAGCAATACCGCAACCACCGGCAGGCAAAATGAAGCTGGTTAAAGGCGGTAATTCCGCATTCATTTCATCTATTTCTTGTTCCAGCCGTTCGACTTGAGAAGCTGTGATGCGGAGAGAACCAGAAATCTTGTTATCAAAGGGCGTTGCTAAATCTGCACCAAGGTCAAAAAGGTCATTTTGAATAATGGCAAAACGGTTGCGACATACATCATCGGTTATTCTGGCAAGAGCCACACCGATAGCGGCATTGGTTTCGTCAATTTCACCAATGGCATCTATCAATGCATGACTTTTGGAGAGGCGTGCGCCACCGATTATGCCGGTTTTACCATCATCCCCGCTGCGGGTATAAATACGATTTAGAAAGACCATGATCTTTTATGAGTGAAAAACAGAAGGTCGTATAGAAAGAATTTTTAATAACCGTCATAAATTATATTTAAATACCACAATAAATATTTTGATATTCATTCCAACATTCAAATAAATAATGATTTAATAGTAATCAATATCAAAATATTGGCTCATTTTTCATGAGAGTAATTTCTGATTTTTTCTATATGTTTTTATTTCGATAGCAGACGAATTTTAACCTGCTTTTGTCAAAAAACAGAAGCGTCCTATGGGTAACTCGAATATCTAAAAGAGATAATTAGGCAGATTTTAGACTTGTGAAGTTGATTCGGTTATAGACAGATTCAAAGTGTTATTTTTGGGTTATTTTATAACTTTAAAATGAATAATTGCCTTTTAAAACAAGGATTCATGCGAACAAATTGTTTAAAAGATAATTTAATACAATTCTAATCGAAAAGACTGACCAATTTTTTGACCAAAAGGTCAGAAGATGGGTTGTCTCTCATCAGTAAGCTAGGCAAAGGGATGTTTTATGACCAAGCCGCGCACAATTAATCAGAACCCAGACCTTCGCTATTTTGGTAACCTGCTCGGTCAGGTTATTAAAGAACAAGGCGGAGAGTCTTTATTCAACCAGATCGAACAAATCCGTTCTGCCGCGATCAGACGCCATCGGGGTATTGTTGACAGCACCGAGTTAAGTTCTCGTTTAGCCGAGCTTGACCTGAATGACATGTTCTCTTTTGCACATGCCTTTTTGCTGTTTTCAATGCTAGCCAATCTGGCTGATGACCGTCAGGGAGATTCGCTTGATCCTGATGCCAATATGGCCAGTGCCTTAAAGGACATAAAAGCCAAGGGTGTCAGCCAGCAGGCGATTATTGATCTGATCGACAATGCCTGCATTGTGCCTGTACTGACAGCGCATCCGACCGAAGTGCGTCGGAAAAGCATGCTTGATCATTATAACCGTATTGCCAATTTGATGCGCTTAAAAGACGCAGGACAGACCGTTACTGAAGACGGGATGCCCATCGAAGATGCCTTAATTCAGCAAATCACGATATTATGGCAGACGCGCCCGTTGATGCTGCAAAAGCTGACCGTTGCCGATGAAATTGAAACCGCCCTTTCCTTCTTAAGAGAAACTTTCTTGCCAGTTTTACCTCAGCTTTATGCTGAATGGGAAAAACTGCTGGGCACCTCGATTCCAAGCTTTATCCGCCCCGGTAACTGGATCGGTGGCGATCGCGATGGTAATCCAAATGTAAATGCCGATACGATCATGCTGTCTTTACAGCGTAGTTCGGAAACCGTGCTGACCGATTATCTGAACCGCTTAGACAAGCTGATTTCTAATCTTTCGATATCGACTGATATGGTTCAGGTGTCTGAAGATGTCTTGCGACTGGCGGACAAAAGCGGTGACGAAGCGTCTATCCGAGCCGATGAGCCTTATCGGCGCGCCTTGAATGGTATTTATGATCGCGTTGCCGCCACCTATCGCCTGATAGCCGGTCGCAACCCTTCACGTCCGGCCTTACGATCTGCCGATCCTTATAAGCGTCCGAATGAGCTGATTGCCGATTTAAAGGCTTTGGCTAAATGCTTGGGTAATCTGGCACAGGGCGGCTTTAATGCCTTGATCCGTTCGGTTGAGACTTTTGGTTTCCATCTGGCAACCCTTGATCTGCGTCAGAATTCACAGGTTCACCAAAATGTTGTGAATGAGTTGCTGCGGGTTGCAACCGTAGAAGCTGATTATTTGGCTTTATCCGAAGATGATCGGGTGGCCTTGTTAAGACGGGAATTGTCGCAGCCACGGACGTTATTTGTCCCACGTGCGGATTACTCCGAAGAAACCCGTTCCGAGCTTGAAATCATTCGGGCAGCGGCACGCGCCCATGAAATTTTTGGCCCTGAATCCATTACGACCTATCTGATTTCGAATGGCGAAAGCATTTCGGATATTTTGGAAGTCTATTTGCTTTTGAAAGAAGCAGGACTTTATCAGGGTGGTGCAGAACCGAAGACGGCGATTGAAGCCGCCCCACTGTTTGAAACGGTGGCGGATCTGGAACATGCCCCAGAAGTGATGGAAGCATGGTTCAAACTTCCCGAAGCACAAGCCATTGCCAAGGCACATGGTGTTCAGGAAGTGATGGTCGGTTATTCTGATTCCAATAAAGATGGTGGTTATCTGACATCTGTTTGGGGTCTTTATAAAGCCTGTCTTGCCTTGGTACCTGTTTTTGAAAAAGCAGGCGTGCCGATCCAATTTTTCCATGGTCGTGGTGGTTCAGTGGGTCGCGGTGGCGGTTCCAATTTCAATGCTATCCTGTCGCAACCGGCGGGCGCAGTGAAAGGCCGCATTCGTTACACTGAACAGGGCGAAGTTGTTGCCGCCAAATACGGAACTCATGAAAGTGCTATTGCTCATTTAGATGAAGCGGTCGCTGCAACCATGATTACGTCTTTGGAAGCGCCCACGATTGTTGAGCCTGTATTCAGCCATTACCGGAAAGCGTTGGATCATCTGTCAGATTCCGCATTCCAGACGTATCGTCAGCTGGTTTATGGCACCAAGGGTTTCCGTAAATTCTTTAGCGAATTTACGCCCTTGCCTGAAATCGCCCTGTTGAAGATTGGTTCACGTCCACCGAGCCGTAAAAAATCTGATCGAATTGAAGATTTGCGTGCCATTCCGTGGGTCTTTAGCTGGTCTCAGGTTCGGGTCATGTTACCCGGATGGTTTGGTTTCGGTCAGGCTCTGTATGATTTTGAAGATACCGAGCTATTGAAAGAAATGGCTGTTCGTTGGCCGTTCTTCCGCACGACCATCCGTAATATGGAACAGGTCATGGCGCGTTCAGATATGACGATTGCCAAGCATTATCTGGCTTTGGTTGAAGACCAGACCACAGGGCAGTCTATATATGACTCGATCTGTGATGGTTGGAATCAAGGCTGTGAAGGTTTGTTGAAAGCTACCGACCAGAATTGGCTTTTGGAGCGTTCACCGGCTTTGGATAACTCTGTTCAGATGCGGCGGCCTTATCTAGAACCGCTTAACTATCTGCAGGTTGAATTGCTGAAAAAATGGCGTGGTGGGGATACAAACCCCCATATTATTGAATCCATCCAACTCACTATTAATGCGATCGCAACAGCTCTTCGTAATAGTGGCTGATGGTTATTCGGCATTAAAGACAAAGAAAAAACGGCAGAGAAAATTCTCTGCCGTTTTTTTTATTCAGAAACCGGATTTTCGTTTTTCACCCTCATGCAAACAAAAAACCGGCCTGTCTTTTTTCTGTTTTTAATTCCCTGCCCCGTCCATCGAATGACAGGACGGAGCAGAGGTATAAAAAGGAGGAAATCTATGCCTCTTCATCAGGAATATTGTTGGCAATATTACTGTGACGATATCCATAGATAAAATAGACAACCAGCCCCAAAAATGTCCAACCGAAGAACATTTTCAGCGTCATAAGTGGCAGGCTGACGAAAAGATACAGGCAACCTAATGCCGCCAAAGGTGAAATCAGATAGATGCAAGGCGTTCTGAATGGACGATGGCGTTTAGGATCGGTATGCCGCAAAACGAGAACGGCGATGGCGACCATGGCAAAAGCAAACAGCGTTCCGGCATTCGAAATATCAGCCAAAATACCAACCGGGAAAAAGGCTGAGAACAGTGCAACAGCTAAGCCCGTCATAATGGTAACGATATAAGGCGTTTTGAAACGCGGATGCACTTTTGCAAAAAATTCTGGCAGCAGACCATCGCGGCTCATCACGAAGAAGATGCGGGTCTGACCAAAAATCATCATCAGAATAACCGAAGGCAAAGCAAAACCAGCCGCCAAAGCGATCAGGTTACCTACTTTATTCCATCCGATTTTACGTAAAGTCCATGCCAAGGCTTCGTTTGAGCAGACGACATGGCTGTCTTTCAGACTGGAACAAGCCGCCGCTAACTGCGGGCTTCCGGTCGGTAAAGCATGATGTTGTGTCGCATCAAAAACCGGCTGTGCCCCGACGCCCCCAATAACACCGGAAGAAACCAGTATATAAAACAGGGTACAAATCGCGAGCGAACCGACCAACCCGATCGGCATATTCCGTTGAGGATTTTTGGTTTCTTCGGCAGCCGTAGAAACTGCATCAAACCCGACATAAGCAAAAAAGATCGAGGCCGCTGCACCGGAAATACCGGAGAATCCTAAAGGTGCAAAAGGATGAAAATTTTCCATTTTCATCGCCGGTATGGCTAAAAAGATGAAAAGAGTAAGAGCCGTTATTTTGATAACAACCAAAATAGCACTGGCTGTTGCGCTTTCTTTTGTCCCTCTTATCAGCAATGACATAATCAGTAGGGCAATAAAGGCAGCAGGAAGATTGACAATTCCGCCACTAAAAGGCCCTTTGGTAAAGGCCATAGCCGCAGCTGGAAGATGTGAGCCGGTCAGATGTTCGATTAATCCGACAACATAGCCAGACCAACCGACTGAGACCGCGCTGGCTGCGACCGCATATTCAAGAATTAGCGCCCAGCCAACCATCCATGCAACAAGCTCCCCCATTACTGCATAGCTGTATGTATAAGCTGATCCTGAGACTGGCACCATAGCAGCCATTTCAGCATAGCAAAAAGCCGCCACCCCACATACGCAGGCAGCGATAATAAAGCTCACCATCATACCGGGACCTGCTTTTTGTGCCGCCTCAGCGGTGAGCACAAAAATACCGGTGCCAATAATCGCGCCAATGCCCAACATAGTCAGCTGGAAGGCGCCTAAAGAACGATGAAGAGATTTCTTTTTAGCTGTTTCTAAAATGGCGTCGAGAGGTTTCACACGCCCGAATATCATTCATTATCCCCCGATAAGAAGCGGTCTGTACCGCGCTTTAATTGTATCTATAGATTAACCGTTACAGGTCAGACTAAATTTATTGTTTCAATATTTAACCTGAACGACCCAACTCCGTAGACAATAGAAGGCGTTTCCTGACGGCTGGCAAGAGAAAAAGTGTCTCGTCTGACATATTATAATTTTTTCAGCCTCCCGAGAATAAGGAAAGACTACATTAGGCAACTACAGTAATGTAATATTATTACTGTATAATGCTTATTTCGCTTTTGATCAAATAAAAATTAATTCAAAAACGAAATAAGCATTTTATTTCAAATTTAAGACTGAATCAACTTCGCACCCAGCTCTTTGCCGGACAGAATATGGATATGTAAATGGGGCACCAACTGGTCAGCATCATGGCCACAATTAACAATCAGACGATATCCATTGTTCAATGCCGGATCTCGGCTAATCTCGCCGACGGCACGCGTTAAAGCCGCGATTTCTGCATCAGAAGCTTTTGCAGAAAAATCATCCCATGAGACATAGCGACCTTTGGGAATAACCAGAATATGCACGGGTGCCTGAGGATTGATGTCATGGAACGCCAGAACATGGTCATTTTCGAAAACTTTTTTACAAGGAATTTCGCCACGAATAATACGGGAGAAAATGTTATTATCATCATAGGGTTGATGAATATCGACAGTCATTGTCCATTCCTTTCAAACAAAGTATATTTATTTATAATTGAAAAATTAGGAACGGAAAAACGACATTTTTCACTATAATGATGTCTTCTATAATAATTTTATTTTTATAAGAGAAATATTGCATCTATAATTAAGAACGAACTATGAATTATTTTTTTATCGCAAAAAATATTTATTTATTTCTAGTGCGGAATAAAATGATAACAAAATTAAAGTAATAAAATTACATAAGCAACAAGCTCAATAGATACAAAAAATTCTATTTAAAAATAATTTTTCCTGAATTAATTTTTTGTATTTAAATAAATGTTGTATTTTTTCTTTAACATAAAATAAAGTTTAATATATTTTTTAATATTATAAATAATTATGCTGACTTTTTATAAAAAGTCTTAATTCTTATTTGGATTATATGACTATATATAAATAAAGCCGACCTTTATAAAAGATCGGCTTTAATGATTTCTGCAACGTCTATTTAAGATTTTGATCTTGCTGCTTTTTCAGCATGACCAGATGTGCCTTCGCGCCGTCTTAATTCAGCAAAAACATTTTCAAAACTGCTGTCCCTATCGGCTAATAAAACGGCCAGATGAAAAAGAAGATCTGCAGCTTCGCTCTCAAGTGCCTTTTTATCTTGCGCTAAAGCAGCGATGACGGTTTCAACAGCTTCTTCACCGACTTTCTGCGCGATATGGGCGGTACCACGATGAAGAAGCGAGGAAACATAGGAATCTTTTGGTGAAGCCTTCCTACGTTCAGCAATGACGGATTCAATATAGGCTAAGGTATTTTCAGACATGATGTTCTTTGTCTTTCGTTATCGCCCTGCCCCTTTGGAACAGGCTATTTCAAGAAGCCGGAAACGATAATTTGATGAGCTCCGCCGTCATCCCTGTTGCGGAGGATGACGCACGGTTAATCCCGCTTTTGCCAGAGCGTCATGCGCTTCAGCCAAGCTATACTGACCGAAATGGAAAATCGACGCTGCAAGTAAAGCACTGGCATGGCCTTTGGTTACCCCTTCGACCATATGATCGAGATTACCCACGCCGCCGCTTGCGATCACAGGCACGGGAACAGCATCGGCAACCAAACGGGTCAGAGCCAAGTCATAGCCGTCTCTTGTTCCGTCTTTATCCATTGAGGTCAAAAGGATTTCGCCAGCACCTAAACGGGTTAGATTAAGCGCATGATCCAAGGCGTTAATACCAGTTGGCCGACGGCCACCATGGGTATAGACTTCCCATGTATCGCCATTACGGCGAGCATCGATGGCTGCAACAACGCATTGCGCCCCAAAGCGATCAGCGATTTCGGCGACCAATTCCGGTCGTGCAACCGCAGCCGAGTTAACCGCAACCTTATCTGCACCCGCCAATAGCAGCGCACGGGCGTCTTCGACCTGACGCACCCCGCCACCAACAGTCAGAGGCATGAAGCAGACTTCCGCTGTACGGGCAACGACATCCAACATGGTGCCGCGCCCTTCATGGCTGGCCGAAATATCAAGAAAGCATAATTCATCGGCACCAGCAGCATCGTAAACCTTGGCTTGCTCAACGGGATCGCCCGCATCCATCAGATCAGTGAAATTAACCCCTTTGACGACCCTTCCATCAGCGACATCCAGACAAGGAATAATACGGGTGCAAAGGGTCATGCGCTGGCTCCGCCTTGACGGGCAATGGCCAAGGCTGCTTTTAAATCAAGCGAACCGTCATAAATGGCGCGACCACAGATAACGCCTTCAATGCCGTCTTTGGTATGGCGTGCCAGCAATTCGATATCGCCAATATCTTTGACACCGCCGCTGGCGATAACCGGAATATCGGTTGCCGCAGCCAAAGCCAAAGTGGCTTCGCTATTACAGCCTTTTTTTAATCCATCACGACCGACATCAGTATAAAGGAGAGCAACCACACCGGCATCAGCAAAGCGTTCTGCCATGTCGGTCACCGATATTTCTGATTGTTCTGCCCAACCTTTCGTCGTGACCATGCCATCGCGAGCATCAACAGCGACAACAATCTGTCCCGGATATTTCCGAGCGGCTTCTTTGACCAGTTCAGGATTTTCGAGAGCAGCGGTGCCGATTACTACCCGGCTGATGCCACGACTAAGCCAACCATCAATCGCCTTCATATCGCGAATACCGCCACCCAGTTCGATGGTTCCCGGGAAGGCTTTCACAATGGCATCAACGGCAGCGGCATTTACCGCACGCCCCGCAAAAGCACCATCCAGATCGACAACATGCAGATATCGGGCACCAGCTTCATAAAATTGACGCGCACGAGCCGCCGGATCATCGTCATAGACCGTGGCGCGATCCATATCGCCTTCGGACAAACGCACGACATGGCCTTCTTTGAGATCAATAGCAGGAAAAATAATCAGTGAATCCGTCATGGATTTCTCCAATATCCGTTCTTTTATGCCCATTTAGCGGGGAGACATAAAAGGCAAAGGGGAAAGCCAGATATCGTCATGAATCTGGCCGTGATGTTTGTAATCAGGGATACCATTCCAAAAAACGGGATAAAAATTGCAAACCGTAGCTTTGACTTTTTTCGGGATGGAATTGGACGCCCATAATATTATCGCGCCCGACAGCCGCCGTCACAAGGCCGCCATGTTCGGTTGTTGCCAATAATGTCGAATTATCTTCTGGCACGAAAGCATAGCTGTGAAGAAAATAGGCTTCTCCGGCACGAAGCAGGGGATGCGAATCCGTGGTTAGATCAATCTGGTTCCATCCCATATGGGGGACTTTGCATAAAGGATCATTTGGTTGGAGAGCAGTTACCTTGCCTTTAATCCAGCCTAAGCCCTGATGCGTGCCATATTCTTCACCTTGGTCTGCCAGAAGCTGCATCCCGACACAGATACCTAAGAAAGGGCGGCCTTTTTCAAGGACGGCTTCTTTTAACGCATCGACCATGCCTGGAATCGCCTGCAAAGCCTGCATGCAGGAGGCAAAAGCGCCCACCCCTGGTAAGACAATACGTTCTGCCCGAAGGACTTCTTCAGGATTGGCGGTTACAACCAGATTTTCGCGGTCTAATCCCGAAGCCAATAAGGCATTGGCAACCGATTGAAGGTTGCCTGCGCCATAATCAATAAGTGCGACCGTTGAAGATGCCTGATTCATCACACTACAAACTGCCTTTTGTCGAAGGGATCCGGCCTTGTTTACCGGCATCAATGGCGACCGCCTGACGCAAGGCCAGTGCTAAAGCTTTGAACAGGCTTTCGGCGATATGGTGGTTATTGCGTCCGTAAAGCGTTTCTACATGAAGGGTAAGCCCTGCGCCTTGGGCAAAGCTTAGAAACCAATGTTCGATCATTTCGGTGTCAAGATCGCCCAGACGAGGTTGGGTGAAAGTAGAATGCCAAACAAGATAAGGACGACCTGAAATATCAATGGCAACCCGACTCATGGCTTCATCCATAGGTGCATAGGCATGGGAAAAGCGGGTAATGCCGCCCTTATCGCCCAAAGCTTGCTGAACAGCCTGCCCCAAGGCAAGTGCGCAGTCTTCTATGGTATGATGGGGATCAATATGTAAATCTCCCTTTACCGTTACGTCGCAATCTATTAGCGAGTGACGAAAAAGCTGATCTAACATATGATCAAAGAAACCAATGCCGGTTTTGACATTATATTGCCCATGCCCATCCAAATTAAGTTGGATATGAACATCAGTCTCGGCGGTTTGACGATGGATTGAGGCTATACGCTGCATAAAATCGCTATAGCCTACCCACGCTTTCATGCAAATATACTCAATCCCATCTTGACCGATAGCTTTGACACGTCCACCTAAGGTTTTATGAATGAGGAAAGCTTTGACAGTCTGATTCCGTATGATGAGATCGTCCAAGAAGCCCTGCGCGCTGTTGTTGGCCGCGTTTTAGGGACAGTACAGGCAGAGGGCGGCCTTCCCGGTGATCATCATTTCTATATCACCTTTAAAACACAGGCATCCGGTGTTTCTGTACCACCGCACCTGTTAGCCCGTTTTCCGGAAGAAATGACGATTGTCATCCAGAATCGCTATTGGGATTTGATGGTAGAAGACGATCATTTCAGTATCGGTTTATCTTTTGGTGGCATCCCGTCGAATTTGATAGTGCCCTATGCGGCCATCACCAATTTCGTCGATCCTTCGGTACATTTCGCTTTGCAATTCGAAGCGCAATTTGAAGAAGTGGTTGATTCGGAAGAGATTGAACCGGAACCCGAAAAAAGGCCTATCCCCGAAGCGAAGCCGATCGAAGAAGGCTCGAATGTCGTTTCGGTCGATTTTAGTCGTAAAAAATAGATTTTACTGTCTATTGAATATAGCTATCCTGTATTGGTCGGAAGAAAAGACCAAAAACAGGATAGCTCCAGTAATCACAAAAATATATTTTTAGAAAAAGCCGGTAATTATAAATTTTGCGGCTCTTTTTTGTGTCTTCTGCGTTTTTCAGAAAACCCAATGGATAGGTAAAACCTGTCCCATCGGGATATTATTGTAATTTCATTCAGGGAATGAGAGGCATGGTTTCAAGGATTGTCGAAACATTGGTGCAGGCAGAAATCGGGCGGGCGCACCAAAATGACAGTCTGAAGAATCTGGTAACAGGGGCTTTGGTTGTTGGTGTTATTCGCCGGTTGGGGCCTGTTGGCCTTGTCCTTGGCACCGGATATGTTTTGGGGAAAGCCTATATTCGCCGCCGTGCTTTGCAGCAAATAGAGCAGCAGAAATGGTTAGAAGAGCATCCCGAACAGGAAAAAGAAATCTATGCTGAAACGGCGGGGATGCTTCCCCATACGCCAGATACGCCGATTGATTTTGGGGTGAAGAAGACAACGTCAGCTAAAAATAAACCCGCATAACAAACTCCGTTCTATGGTTAGAACCGACTTGTCATGCGGGGTGAAAATTACCAGATATCTGGCAGCAATTCTTGAATTAGATCAAAATCAGGCCGATTTTCCGGCGCGTTCAATCGCTTCGAGAATGATCTTACGAGCATCAGCCGAGCTACCCCAGCCTTCGATTTTTACCCATTTCCCTTTTTCAAGGTCTTTGTAATGTTCGAAGAAATGGCCGATTTGGTCAAGAATGATAGCCGGAAGATCGCTGGATTCTTTGACCGAAGCATAAAGCGGAATGATGCTATCTACCGGAACCGTTAACAGCTTTTCGTCTTCGCCTTTTTCGTCCTTCATCCGCAAAACGGCGATAGGACGGACGCTGACGACACTGCCCGGAACGAACGGAGTCGGAGCCAGAACCAAAGCGTCCAAAGGATCGCCATCATCAGATAAAGTGTGCGGGACAAAGCCATAATTGGCCGGATAGCGCATTGGTGTATGCAATAAACGGTCAACGAACAGCGCACCGGATTTTTTGTCAAATTCATATTTGACCGGTTCGCCGCCCTGCGGCACTTCGATGATAACATTCAGCGTTTCAGGCGGATTATCGCCCGTGGGAATAAGATTGATATCCATAATAAAATTGCGATAATGCGGGCTTCTTTTATCACAAGCCTATTTTGTGTCTTTTTCAGAGGAAGAAAGTCTTTTTAGATTAAAAGACTGCCAGTAATCTTTCTGTAGGTGCTACGCATACAAAATTTTGCACAACCGGAAAAATAGGTTAGACGCGGGCAACTCTTAAAAAAACATCTCTTTATATTAGCCGGATGAATGGCATGAAAATCAAAACGCCCCAGCCGATTCGTGGCACACAGGACATTTTTGGTGAAGATTCTCTTCGCTTTAACCACGTCGTCAATAAATTTGATGAAATACGTCAATTATATGGATTTAAACGTGCCGAGATTCCGGTTTTCGAATCGACGGCTGTTTTTGCCCGTTCTTTGGGTGAGACGACTGATGTCGTTTCCAAGGAAATGTATAGCTTTCCCGACCGTTCGGGTGAGCAATTAACGCTTCGTCCGGAATTTACGGCTGGATTGACCCGCGCTTATCTGACCAGTGGTTGGCAGCAATATGCGCCGTGCAAACTGGTAACCCATGGCCCTGTCTTCCGTTATGAACGCCCCCAGAAAGGCCGTTATCGCCAATTTCATCAGATAGATGCCGAAGTAATCGGTGCGGCTGAACCGGAAGCGGATGTTGAATTGCTTTGCCTTGCGGATCAGTTTCTTGAAGAGCTGGGCATTAAACAGCATGTCACCCTTCATCTGAATACCTTGGGCGATAGCGTCAGCCGCGAAGCATGGCGTGCCGCTTTGATCGAATATTTCCAAGGGCATTTTGATAGCCTGTCGCAGGAAAGTCAGGAGCGTCTGGCGCGGAATCCTTTGCGTATTTTAGATTCCAAAGACCCCAATGATAAAATTATTGCTGAAAAAGCCCCTGTCATTGATGATTATTTGACCGAAGAAGCCGCGACCTTCTTTAACGCGGTAACCTCCGGCCTTGATGCTGCCGGTGTGGCATGGACCCGTGACCCTCGTTTGGTGCGTGGGCTGGATTATTATCGCCATACGGCTTTTGAGTTCATTACAGATCAGCTTGGTGCACAAGGAACTGTGCTTGCGGGTGGACGCTATGATGGTCTTGCGGAAGCATTGGGTGGTAATTTAACCCCTGCTATCGGATGGGCTGCCGGTATCGAACGTTTGGCGATGCTGATTGAAAAACCGCAGGAAGACGCCATTAAAGTGGCCGTAATCCCCTTGGGTGATGAATCCAAGAATCCAGCGATTTCTATTCTTGCGAAATTAAGACATGCAGGCATTTCAGCCGATATGTCATGGCGTGGCAACATGAAACGGCGGATGCAGAAAGCCAATGGCTGGGGCGTTCAATATGCCGTCATTTTGGGTGAAGAAGAATTAGCCCAAAATGCCGCAACCGTCAGAAGTATGGTGACAGGCGAGCAGCAAAGCATTGCACTCGATCAGATTGTTGACCAAATTTTATCAGAATTGAGGAATAAATGATCGCAATTTCACCTGATCGGCTGGCAGCTATTATCGCCAGACGGGAAGAATTACAGGCGGAAATGGCACGGCCTGATCTGGATTCCACTCGTCTGGTCGCTTTATCGCGCGAATATTCGGAAGTCGAACCGGTTGCTTTGGCAGCAGAAGAGGTCGGGCGTTTACGGGAAGAAACCGAAACGCTGGAGGCGATGACCAAAGATGAAGACCCCGAATTACAGGCGATGGCTGTCGAGGAGTTGGATTCCAATAAAACGGCCTTGGCAGAAGCCGAACGTGCTTTGGCACTTAGCCTGTTGCCACGGGATGCAGCCGATGAACGTTCGGCTATTCTTGAAGTCCGTGCCGGAACCGGCGGCGATGAAGCCGCTTTGTTCGGCGGTGATTTGTTGAGAATGTATAGCCGTTATGCTGAAGAACGCGGTTGGCGAGTAGAAATGATTTCAGCCAGTGCTGCCGAGTTAGGTGGCTATAAAGAAGCTGTTATCAGCATTACAGGCGCAGGTGTGTTTGCTCGGTTGAAATTTGAAAGTGGTGTTCATCGGGTGCAGCGTGTGCCTGTTACCGAAAGTGGTGGACGCATTCACACTTCTGCGGCAACGGTGGCTGTGCTTCCAGAAGCAGAAGAAGTTGATGTCGCGATTGATGAGCGCGACCTTAGAATTGATATTTTCCGTTCTTCGGGTCCAGGTGGACAGTCGGTGAATACAACGGATTCTGCCGTCCGTATTACCCATATCCCCAGTGGCATCGTTGTGAGCCAGCAGGATGAAAAATCCCAGCACAAGAATAAAGCCAAGGCAATGAAAGTGTTGCGGGCGCGGCTTTATGAAAGAGAGCGCGAAAGATTACATTCCGAGCGGGCTGGGCAGCGTAAATCCATGGTTGGTTCGGGCGATCGTTCTGAACGGATTCGCACCTATAACTTCCCACAGGGACGGGTCACGGATCATCGGATCAATCTGACCCTGCATCGTTTGCCAGAAATTTTGGCAGGCCCTGGATTGGATGAAGTCATTACGGCTTTGATCGCGGAGGATGAAGCAGAAAGACTGGCAAGTCTGGATGATTGAGAACTCTGACGGGCAAGAAAAAACATTATCTATCACCGAAGCTTTGCGCGAAGCTGCGCGTGATCTAGCAAGCCTTAGCATGACGGCGCGGCTCGATTCCGAATTGCTGATGGCATATAGCTTGGGCATAGAGCGGGATTCCCTGTTATTAGGCGCGTGGGGCGATAAAGCCGCCCCACCTGCTTTTTTTGAAGCGGTGAAGCGTCGAAAAAAGAATGAACCGATTGCTTATATTCTTGGTTATCGTGATTTTTGGACGCTGCGCCTGACCGTCACGCCCGATGTGTTAATTCCTCGTCCTGACAGCGAAACGCTGATTGAAACGGCGATTACCTATTTTCGTGAGCATCAATTTCAGCCTGAAAAGATTTTGGATCTGGGTACTGGATCCGGGGCATTACTGTTAGCGGCGCTGGATGAATGGAAAGAAGCACAAGGATTAGCTGTGGATGCGTCACCGGCAGCTTTGAAAATTGCCCGCCTCAATGCGGAGAAATGCGGTTTACTGCCACGTGCCGATTTTAAAATCGGTCACTGGGGGCAAGAGATCGAACAGAAATTCGATCTTTTGTTATGTAATCCGCCTTATATCTCCCGAGATGCGATGATGCCTGCCGATGTTTTGCATTATGAACCGCATTTAGCTCTATTTGGGGGCGAAGATGGTCTGAGTGATTATCGCGAGGTGATACCGGAGATCCCTTCCCTTTTGACAGAACGCGGAATTGCTTGCCTAGAAATAGGATTCGATCAGGCTGAAACGGTTAGCTTGATCGCGAAAGAGACTGGGCTAAAGAGTCAGATTTTTTGTGATATTGAACAAAGACCACGCTGTATTTTGCTCAATCGGCAGTAATTTTTCAGTTTTTTTCGAAAAATCTGTAGATATCTCAATATAATGCTTGGATTTGTCGGCTAGACTGCTTAAGAAAGAGGTAGGCAAACAAAAGTAAGCTGGCATTAAAGCCCGACTTTTTGAGCCAATTCCCAATGGTAGCTTCATGGCGTTCCCGATGTTCTTTTTCGGGGCAGATATCAAAACGTCGTAACAGCTCCAGAAGTTCTGACATTGACTTTAGGCAATGTCTGTCAAGGGGGAATAACGTAGCCCGCCATTTCCGGCATAACGGATGAAATAATTTTACTTCCCGTTATCTGGTCGCAATGGCGGATGGTGACTTAACCACCAGCAGTGACGAAGGCAGCGAACAGTTGATCAATAATCGTCAGAACGGCCGACGCCGTGGGCGTAGCGGGGGCTTGCCCCGGTCTAATTCCAATAATGGAATGGATCGCAATAATCGTATCGATAACCGTGCACGCGGAAATGCAAGTCAGCTTCATGAAAAATACAAGGCGCTGGCTCGGGATATGCAATTGCAAGGTGATCGGGTAATGACCGAATATTACCTTCAATTCGCAGATCATTATTTCCGTATTCTTAATGACAATAGACTTCGTTATGAAGAAGCGCGGATGCGAGATCGTAATTTATTACCGGAAGGTGATAATAACGAACAGGTCATAGACAACCGTTCATCCATGGATAATAGGCAAAATGCTGATAATTCACGTCAGCCTATGGATAACCGGTTTGATAACCGCCGCACCCCTGCCTATAACAACAATGCCGAAAACCGGATAAGACGACCTCGACGAGCTATTGGTGACAACCGTATGGCTGGTGATGATCGCAATAACGGCGATAACGGATATAGCGATAACGGCTATAACGCGAACACCAATAATAACGAATACAACAATCCCGTGCGCGCAAGACGGATCGTAGAAAACAACGATCGTTATGATATGCGGGCAGATTTTAACGACCGAGAAGAAAACCGGATGGTTGAAACCGCTATGCCGGTTCAGCCCCAGCCGAGTCTTCCGGTAGAAGCAACAGATCAAGAAGTTGCAGCACCGCCTGTGCGTCGCCGTGGACGCCGCCCGAAAGCCGTTGTTGAAGCTGAAGCCCGCAAGGCAGCCGAAGCCGCACAGCGTTATGCAGAAGGTGGAATTCAGGAAAACAATATAGAAGCGGTTGCAGCGCCTTCCACTGACACCATGGCAGAAGCACCGGTAAGACGGCGTGGACGTCGGCCGAAAGCCGTTATTGAGGCAGAAGCCCGTTTGGAAGCAGATCGTTTGCCGCCAGCAACCAATCCAATTGAAACCGCTGATCAGGAAGAAGAAAAGCCACGTCGTCGCGGACGTCGGCCGAAAGCGGAAACTGAAAGCGTAACCGTAGAAGCTTAATAAAAACGGCTTTTTCGATATAAAAAAGGGGATAATTGTTATCCCCTTTTTTTGTGCATTTTAAAATTAATTCTTTTGGCTCTGTCTTTGCCACATCATGGCATAGATACCTTTTTGATCTAATAAGCTTTGATGATTGCCTCGTTCGACAATCCTTCCCTGTTCTAGAACGATAATTTGATCAGCATGAACAATCGTTGATAACCGGTGCGCGATAATAATGGTCGTCCGTTGTTTGGCGATTTGATTTAAAGTAGCCTGTATATCGGCTTCGCTATGGCTATCTAGCGCACTGGTTGCCTCATCAAATAACAAGATAGGCGGATTTTTCAGCAATGTTCGGGCAATGGCTATCCGTTGTTTTTCGCCGCCTGATAATTTTAAACCCCTTTCACCGACAGCCGTCTGATAGCCTTGTGGTAAAGAATTTATAAAATCGGCAATAGCAGCTCCCCTCGCCGCCTGTTTTACCTCTTCAGGCGACGCATCTGGGCGACCATATCGGATATTATATTCGATTGTATCGTTAAACAGGACGATATCCTGTGGCACCATGCCCAAGATTTGCCGCAGCGAATGTTGCGTTACATCCCTGATGTCTTGGTTATCAATTAATATTCGACCGTCGGTTACATCATAAAAACGATATAAAAGCCGAACTAAGGTCGATTTTCCGGCACCAGAAGAACCAACAATTGCCAAGCTTTGTCCAGCCGGAATAGTGAAATCAATATCTTTTAAAATAGGGCGATCTGAATGATACTGAAATTGCACATGTTCAAAGCGAACTTCACCAGTATTCACCTTTAGTGCGGGGGCATTAGCCTTATCCTGTAAAGTTGCCTTGGTATCAATTAAACGGAATACAGCGGCCATATCCGTCAGGCCTTGCCTGACCTGCCGATAAACGGTGCCTAGAAAGTCTAAAGGCCGAAAAAGCTGAAGCAGTAAGCTGTTAATTAGGACCACGTCACCGACACTGAAACGGTTATGGCTCCACCCCCAGATGGTGAAAATCATACCGCCAGCCATGAGGATATTGGTAATCAGAGATTGACCGATATTCAGGGAAGCCAGCGAGGTTTCAACCTTAACGGTCGCATCAGAAAGATCACCTGCAATTTTGGAATAGCGTTTAGTCTCTAAACTCTCTGCATTAAAATACTTAACAGTTTCATAATTAAGTAAGGAGTCTAAAGCGCATTGCCCCGCTTGCTGGTCGTATTCTGTCCATTGACGACGTAAGGCAACGCGCCGCTCAGTTATGATACGGGTAAAGAGAATATAAATAGCGATCATACCTAATGTCGCTATAACCATGCTCCATCCCCAGCCGGAAAGAACAAAAATCACGCAGGTAGCGATCAATTCGAAGATCGTAGGGCCTATATTGAAAATGAGATAATAAAGCATTGAATCAATGCTTTTAGTGCCTCGCTCGATAATCCTTGTTAAGGATCCTGTGCGTCGTTCGAGGTGAAAAGACAAAGGTAAATCGTGAAGATGTTTGAATAATTCTACCGCTAATTCTTTTGCAGCATTCTGCCCGACGGCTTCAAAGATAGCATTTCGCAAATTATCGAATAAAACGCCCCCGAAACGGCTGGCTGCGTAAGCAGTTGCCAAAGCCATGGCCATCGTTGCCCCTGTTTTTTCAGTCGGAACCATGTGATCTATGACGCCTTTATAGGCGAAAGGCATCATGAGAATAATGGCCTTTGAAAAAAGAACCATGACCAAAGCCAGTATAAGTCTGATTTTGAGGTCACGGTGATTTTTAGGCCAGAGGTAACGTAAAAAACGCCTCAAATTTGTTAATGAATCATGAGGGTATTCTTTACCTTTAACAGCCATTAACTTTCCTCAAAAAGACAAAAAAGAGGCGGGCATGATGACATACCCGCCTTGAATAAAACAAATTTTTTAATTTTAGGCTCTAAGGCGAGCCCCTCTTTTGGCGGCAGCCGCAACAATTTTGTCGCTAATTGCCTGTAATTCAGCATCGGTGAAACTTTTTTCAGCCGGTTGCAGCATTACTTCAATGCCCAAAGATTTTTCATTCTGGTCAATCGTTTCACCCGTAAAGACGTCAAAGACACGGGCTTCTACGATAGCGCTTTTATCCGCCCCTGCGATGCTACGTACCAGATCAGCGGCCGGAATTTCTTTCGGCAACAAGAAGGCAAAGTCGCGATAGACAGGCTGAAGCAGGCTTGGAGCATAAGGCTGGCGCAATTGCCCAGAATTTTTGCGAACCGGTAAGGCATCTAAGAAGATTTCTGCCCCGATAACCGGCCCTTCCATATTAAATTCAGCCAGAATAGCTGGATGGATTTCGCCAAAAACCGCTAATGTGTTTTTAGGTCCAAGGCATAAACGACTAGAACGTCCTGGATGATAAACGTCACCTGCGTCACCCATCAGTTGTAATCTTTCAACCGGCATCCCGACCGAATCCAGCATAGCGGATACGGCAGTTTTAGCATCGTAGGCATCAAAATTCTGGCTTTTGCCATATTGCCAATCGCGGCTCATCCGTTCGCCAGCAAAAATCAGACCCAAGGTTGGGCGTTCAGCTTCTTGCAAATAGCGGCGGCCGACTTCGAATAACCGAATGGTGGATTGCCCCCGATCACGGTTACGCTTGGCTGCCGTCAACAATCCTGGCAATAAAGACGGACGCATGACCTTCATGTCTTCGCTAATCGGATTAGCAAGTTTCCAGAAAGCACCGCCAAAAATATTGGCGTCTTTTTCTGAAATGAAGCTCCATGTTACCGCTTCATTCATACCAAAAGCGGCAGCTGCACGACGCACACGCCGTTCAGTCAACTGACCATGGGTTGCAATCGGTCTTGCGACGCCATCGCCCCGATCAAGAGCAGCTGATGGGACATTTTCGAGTCCTTCGATTCTGACAATGTCGGCGACAATATCGGCCACCACACTGACATCACGGCGGAAACTCGGCACTCGAACGCGCCAGCCCGCATCGATGGCAAAGCCTAACTGTTCAAGAATTTCGCGTTGGCGTGCTGGTGGCACATCCATAGCCGCAAGTGACGTCACATAAGAAGGATCATAGGCAATGACCGGCACAGTAGAAGGCGCTTCGCCAAGAGTAACAGCTGGCGTTGCCTTACCACCGCAGAAATCCAAAACCATGCGCGCTGCAATTTGCAGCCCTTCGCTTAAGAAAGAAGGATCGACACCCCGTTCAAAACGGATGCGAGCATCAGAAGCTAAGCCCAATTTCTGACCGGCTTGCGAAATCGCAGCAGGATCAAAATAGGCGCATTCAATGATAACATCCGTGGTTGAACCAGAAACACTTCCGCTTTCAGCGCCCATAATACCGGCAATATTCTTAACGCCTAGATCATCGGCAATAACCGTAATCGAAGGATCAAGATCATAGCTTTTACCGTTTAAAGCTTCGATCTTTTCGTTATTTTTGGCCTTGCGCGCTGTCAACGTGCCTTTGACCACACCAGCGTCATAGACATGAAGCGGACGCCCCAAATCAAACATGATGTAATTAGTAATATCGACCAAAGCAGAAGTAGGCCGAAAACCAATAGCCCGTAATCTTCTTGCCATCCATTCAGGTGAAGGACCGTTTTGGATACCGCGAATAAGTTGACCGAAAAAGGCCGGGCAGCATTCTTTATCTTCGACAGCAATTGCAGCTGGTGCCGCATCAGTTACAGGCACCCGAGGAATAGCCAAAGGCTTAAAGCGTCCGATGCCAGCGGTTGCCAAATCGCGCGCCAAACCACGAACACCCATACAATCTTGACGATCAGGGGTAATCGCGACGTCGAAAACCGGATCATCTAACCCAGCCCATTCGACATAAGATTGTCCGATGGGGGCTTCATGCGGTAAGTCGAGAATACCCTCATGCTCGTCGCCAAGGCCAAGTTCGCGGATAGAACACATCATACCGCGGCTTTCGATACCACGGATAGCCGCGACTTTCAGGGTAACGTCAATACCCGGCACATAAACACCAGGGGCTGCAAAAACACCGACTAAGCCGGCGCGAGCATTAGATGCACCACATACGACTTGTAACGGTTCAGATTCGCCAACATCCACAGCTAGAATTTGAAGACGATCAGCTTGTGGGTGGCGTTCCGCCGTCAGAACCCGAGCGATCCGGAAAGCCTCTAAGCCCTCAGCCGGATTATGAACGGATTCAACTTCGTGACCGATGCGGGTCAACGTATCCGCGATTTCCTGAACAGAAGCTTCTGTTTCCAGATGTTCTTTTAACCATGAAAGCGTGAATTTCATGCGCCGACTCCTCCAGAAAGTGTGGGCACGTCAAGCGCGGCAAAGCCAAAGTGACGCAGCCAGCGCAAATCGCCGTCAAAGAAAGCCCGTAAATCATCCATGCCATATTTCAGCATGGCCAAGCGATCGATACCGCAACCGAAGGCAAAACCCTGCCATACATTGGGATCAAGACCGCAAGCGGTAATCACATTGGGATGCACCATGCCGGAGCCAAGGATTTCCATCCAGCCATCAGGGTCTTTCCCACCAATGATACGGCGTCCCTTTTCAAGGGTATAGCCGACATCAACTTCCATTGAAGGTTCGGTAAACGGAAAATAACTGGGACGTAAGCGGAGAACGATATCATCGCGTTCGAAATATGCGCGAACAAAGGTTTCTAACGTCCATTTCAAATGTCCAAGATGCACGCCTTTATCGATGACCAGTCCTTCAACCTGATGAAACATCGGCGTGTGAGTGGCATCTGAATCCGAACGATAGGTACGTCCCGGTGCGATGATACGAATAGGTGGCTCTTGCCCCTTCATCGTCCTGATCTGAACCGGCGAAGTATGCGTCCGCAGCAGCATTCGACCTTTATCACCGTTACTGGCAGCACCTTCTTGGGGTTCAAAATAGAAGGTATCATGCATTGCCCGTGCAGGATGACTTTCCGGAATATTTAATGCACTGAAATTATGCCATTCGTCTTCGATTTCAGGGCCGCTTGCAACGGCGAAACCAAGGTCCGCAAAAATTTCAGCCAGCTCATCCATTACCTGACTGACTGGATGAAGCGAGCCTTTTGGGATTTTGGGAGACGGCAAGGAAAGATCAATAGTTTCACTTGCAAGCTTTTCGTTGAGCAATGCCGTTTCCAAGGCTTGCTTACGATCAGCAATCCCTTGAGCCACTTCCTGACGCAAGCTATGGATTACAGGCCCTTTTTCCTGCCGCTCTTCCGGTGTCATTTTTCCGAGCGATTTCAAAAGCGCCGTGACAACCCCTTGTTTCCCAAGGGCATGGACGCGCACAGATTCTAAGCCGGCCAAATCCTCTGATTGAGAGATCTGGCCGATCAGATCGGCTTTCAGATTATCTAGATCGGTCATGCTTTCCATCATTTTTGTGACCATAGCCTGTTTAACGCGCTGTTCGTTGGAAGGAGATATGAGTATCACCCTTTAATAGCGGAAAAAATCCAAAAGATTTTTGCTCTATTCAGCCGATATCAGACAGTAAATCATTAAATTTTCCCAGAACGCATCTTCATGCGGTTTGGCCGGATGAAGATGCGCACTGGACTGTATAACAAAAGAAGGCATAGAAACGCCCGAAAGAGTGCTCCTATGCCTTTTTCAATCACCTTAAGAAAGCGATTTTTAAAAGCTTAATCATCAAGCGGCAACGCGTGCGCCTTCAGGTAAAGCTGATTTGACCTGAGCAATGATTGCGCTGAAAGCAGCGGATTCATTCATAGCAAGGTCGGCCAGAACTTTACGGTCAAGATCAAGACCGGTTAATTTCAGACCATACATAAAGACACCATAGGTCAAGCCTTCTGCGCGGACAGCAGCGTTAATACGCTGAATCCAAAGTGCGCGGAAAGAACGCTTTTTAACCTTACGGTCGCGATAAGCATACTGACCGGCTTTTTCGACTGCCTGACGGGCAATACGAATGGTATTTTTCCGGCGGCCATAATAACCTTTGGCCTGATCCAGAATCCGCGTATGTTTTGCGCGCGTCGTAGTACCGCGTTTTACACGTGCCATCTATCAGCCTCCCTTAGTTTAAACCGTATGGTGCCCACGCCTTGATGGTGTGGTTTTCAGTTGATGAAACTACATCGGTACGGCGGTGCTGACGGATGTATTTTGCGTTATGGCTGATAAGACGATGGCGCTTACCTGCAACACCGTGTTTTACTTTACCATTAGCGGTGAATTTAAACCGCTTTTTGACCCCACTTTTGGTCTTTAACTTGGGCATTTTCGTCTCCTTGATTTTGACGATCGACCACCGCCACGGCAGCCCATAAAAAGCCGGGCAGTGTAGAGCAGATCGTGGAAGAAAGGCGGTTTATAAAGAGGGTATCCCTATTTGACAAGCCGCTCTTTCCTAAACTAACAAAGGCTCACAATCCCATGGCAGACAATGCCGGTTCGATCAAGTGCCGATCACCGGCTGCAATGACTTCACCGACACTCTGTTTATTGAGGGGACGGTTTTGCCAATCGCGCATGAGGCCCCCTGCCCCTTCGACAATTGGGACAAGTGCTGCGAAATCGTAAAATTTGAGACATTGCTCAACTACGAGATCACAGTGACCAAGAGAAAGCAGACCGTAATTATAGCAGTCGCCTCCAAGTAAAGTATCCCGACATTTTAAACGAAGCTTGTCAAAATACGCCTCTCCGTCTTTTTCGAACAGCCAAGGCGAGGTTGTCGCCAAGAGAGCATGATCGATTGAAGGACAAGAACGGGTATGAATGACGTTGCCGTTAAAACGGGTCGGCATATCTTTCACCCCGACCCAGCGTTCTTGCTGGATGGGTTGGTTAATAATCCCGAGAACAGGTTGGCCGTCTTCTACCAAAGCGATCAATGTACCGAAGCTTGCCCGTCCACCGATGAAAGCACGGGTTCCGTCTATTGGATCCAATACCCACACACGGCGGGCATCAGGTCGAGCGACACCCATTTCTTCGCCAAAGATACCATCTTTGGGACGTTCTTGTTCAAGAACAGCCCGCATCGCCTGTTCAGCACCCCGATCCGCTTTTGTGACCGGTGAATGGTCGGCTTTGAGATCAATCGTCAAAGGTGCACGAAAGAAAGGCCGGATAATATCCACCGCTATATCGGCAAGGCGATTGGCAAGACGAATGTCGTCTTCATAAGGGCTTCGGGACATAAATCATCTCGGAATAGAAAAAGCCTGCTTTCGCAGGCTTTGTTTTTAATCGAACAATGAAGAAACCGAAGTTTCATCAGCGATACGCCGAATAGCCTCGGCCAATAAAGGCGCTAAGGATAATTGACGGATTTTCGAGCATTGCTCGACTTCCGGACGCATCCCAATAGAATCAGTGACGACCAATTCCAGCAGCGAAGATTTTTCAACTCGGGCAACAGCTGCGCCAGAGAGAACGCCATGAGTGACATAGGCCATAACGCCTTCGGCACCTGCATTCAAAAGAGCTTCGGCAGCATTGCACAAAGTACCCGCTGAATCGACGATATCATCAATCAAAATACAAAAACGACCGGAAACGTCGCCAATGATATTCATCACTTCTGATTCGCCCGGACGTTCACGCCGTTTGTCAACGATCGCCAAAGGCGCGTTATCCAGACGTTTAGCCAAGGCTCTAGCCCGAACAACACCACCGACATCAGGCGAAACAACCGTCAGTTTTTTATCGGGGAAACGGGCCAGAATGTCAGCCGACATTACTGGGGCGGCGTAGAGATTGTCAGTCGGGATATCAAAAAATCCCTGTATCTGACCTGCATGGAGGTCAACCGACAGTACACGGCTTGCACCAGCGACTGTAATAAGGTTGGCAACCAGCTTTGCTGAAATCGGCGTCCGTGGACCCGGTTTACGGTCTTGTCTGGCATAGCCGAAATACGGGATAACAGCCGTAATCCGGCGAGCAGAAGCCCGTTTCAGAGCGTCGATACAAATCAACAGCTCCATCAAATTATCATTCGTTGGCCAGCACGTTGACTGGATAACAAAGACATCCTGACCGCGCACATTTTCGCGGATTTCAACAAAAATTTCTTCATCTGCAAAGCGACGCACGGACGCTTTGGTCAGATCAATTTCGAGATAGTCGGCAATAGCCTGACTAATCGGCAAGTTAGAATTACCGGCAAGCAGCTTCATGGATCCCTCACGCGAGTAACCGGAAAGATGCGTGTCCCTTAGACATTTTATACCGGAATGGAAACCTTCTGCTGAAAATAAGAACCAAAAATTATCATTTTAAGGATATTTGTTCTTAAATATCACGATAAAGCGTCTTTATTTCAACAGAATGCCCGATAATTGAGGAAAATCTGATGCCTGTCGAAAAAAGACAGGCGGAACGATCTTTATCAATTGTTTTTCGAGGTTTCCTGTTCACGGGAATAAGCTATTTCGGCCTCATAGGCAGAGGCATAGGGTTCTTGTTTTTCCACGCTCCAGTAATGCAAGGAATCAAGATCAATCGGCTTACCCGATACTGCGCAGATAACGTGCGTCCCACGCGAAAGCAGGCGAAAGTGGCCATCAAGATATTCGACATTAGCCGGTTTATCTTTTTTAAAACCAGGTATCAGCATTGATTTTTATCCAATTTTAGGTCGTTTGTTGAGAATGACTATAACCTAAAAATGGGCTACTCTACTATGATAAATATTGAGCAGACACAGCCATTTTGCAAAAATTTCATTTCCTGTGAAATTCAAAAATGGACAACCAATATTTGAGGTACTGGCAAAATTATCGATAGATGGCGATGCACACCACCAAAAGTCATTTGGAGCGAAATTCGTCAATCGAATTTATCGTACTCTTCTCATCTTGATTGCAGATTGCTGATCAATATTGGCGACGAAAGAACCAAAAGAAGCTTTTCTTATCCGGACAACTGATCCAACGTGAGGTTCGTTAGCAACTGGCTGATCATCAATTTGAAGCCAACGCGCGCCATTTGAAAAACCGATGATCCAATGTCCTTCACCATCATCACTAACGAAGCTAACTTTGTCAGTCATCTCATGGATAACATCATCGGTAGCTTGGTCTTTTTTCTGCGACTGAGGTGACGGACTCTCTTTTTTAGGTAAAGCTAAAACTGGAGGCGCAAAACCAAAGCTCTGTTTTTGGCGAGCAAGAATAGCCGCCCTATCCACTACGAGAATATCGTGATGCGTATTCGCATCGTCTAAAGCTTTAATATTATCGTCAAAACAATGTAGTCTCGCGACATCGTCATTAATTGAACGACAGGTCAGTAACTTATTGAATAAAGGGCTATCTTTGAAGCTATTCTGATTTTTGGCAGCTTGAACCGGTATCATAGAAAAAGAAATTACTAGAGATAAAGTTACCCCTGTTATTTTCGAAAAACGATTCGTCATACGGAAGGTCACTCCAACAAGCCACTAGGTGATGAGAATAGATAAAAATTTTTAAAAATGAATATTAATTCGCACTTACATTTCATTTAACAAAAATTAAACTTCTAATAAAAAACAATATTAACAGATATAAAAGTATTTTAATTTTCTAAAAAAATTATTTAATTTTAATTAAAAGTTATTTAATTATTTTTTATCTGTATATTTTTCATAAAAAAGAAAAATAATATCTTATATGTAACAACAAAAAACTAGATATGTGCACTAAACATGCGCAAAGGCTTTCGTGTTGCAATTTTGTTACATTTTTTAAGGAATGGTTAGCAAACATAAATTTCTTAATTTAGCAATTGCGGAAACATAAAAAATATTATTATCTATATCTCAGTAGGAAAAATGCGGCTTTGTTACCAGCGATTTAGATCAGGCCGTTATTTCAAAAAAAGAATGCACAATCGACATCTGACGGGAAGATGTTTGAAGTTTGGGGACAGTGCATATCTCAAAAAGGGGGAATAATGATCAGAAGACATCTGAGAAGTGCCTTCATGACCACGGGTATGGTCGCAGGCGTTATTGCGTGGTCCACGCCTATTTTCGCACAGGAAACATCTCAAAGCACGCCACAGCAGTCTGATGCATCTGCGGATACTTCATCGTCAAGCAATGCTCCGACGATGGCAGCAGCACCGTCTGCTCCTGAAGTGGCACCACCAACCGGTACGATTACCGTGACGGGTTCACGCCTTCCACCAGGCGTTACTTCGACCAGCCCGATTACCTCTCTTAATGCTAAAGAAATTACCAAGCAGGGTTACACCCGCATAGAAGATGTCCTTAACCGGATGCCTCAGTTTTATGGTACTCAAAATAGTGCCATGTCGAATGGTGCGTCTGGCATCGCGACGGCCAATTTGCGGAACTTAGGTTCTAACCGGACGCTTGTATTGATTAATGGTCGCCGTTTAATGCCAGGTGATCCAAGCTCTCAGGCTGCCGATTTAAATGCTATTCCATCATCCTTGATCAAGCAAGTTGATGTCTTAACCGGCGGCGCTTCGGCAGTTTACGGTTCAGATGCTGTCGCTGGTGTTGTCAACTTTGTTATGGATACGAATTATGAAGGCTTCCATGCGGATGCTCAATATAACGTATTAAACAATGCGAACGATAGCAAAACTATGCGGGGGCTTCTGGGGCAAAAGTCATATGCAGATCCCAGAAATACTGCTTTCGATGGTTGGGGCTTCAATGCTAACCTAAAATTTGGTGCGGGTACTAAAGATGGTCGTGGCCATGTAGTTGCCTATCTTGGCTATCGTCGTCAGGCTGCAGTTACGGGAGCTGACCGTGATTATAGTTCCTGTGCTATTAATGGCTCCGGTTCTAGCAGTGCTGTCTGCGGAGGGTCGATTACCTCAGGGCCGGGTAGTGTCTATCTTGGCAATGACGCGTATCATTTCAGCAATGGTCAGCTTTTACCAGGTACTGCTCAATATAACTATGGGTCGACTAACTATCTTCAGCGGCCTGATCAGCGCTATACAGCAGGCTTTTTTGCCCATTATGATGTAACTGATGGTTTTAAACCCTATGCTGAATTCCAGTTTATGGATGACAGAAGCACGGCTCAGTTAGCACCATCTGGTACCTTCGGTTACGGCACTGTAAACTGTGATAATCCGTTTTTAACGACACAAGAAGCTTCGCTTATGTGCTCGACGGCAAATATCAGTGGTACAAAAACGGATAGCCAAGGAACGACATATAATACTTCTCAGGCTCAGCTCTTTAAAAGAAATACTGAAGGAAGCCCCCGCCTTAGCACGATTCAGCACACTTCATATCGGGGTGTCATTGGAGCTAAAGGTGAAATCGTCAAGGGTTTAACCTATGACGTTTATGGTCAGTATGGCTCAACAGTCTACCAGAATCGTTTCCTTAACGATATTTCGATCAACAAATTAAATAACGCCCTCAATGTGGTAAACTATAACGGTACACCAACGTGCCGCTCTGTCATTGATGGAAGCGATTCAAGCTGCGTTCCTTATGATATTTTTAGCGGCAATGGTCCAAGCCAATCCTCTATTAATTATCTACAGACGCCTGGTATTGCAGTCGGATCGACGCAGGAAACTGTTGTCAGCGGCTCTTTGACTTTTGACGGTGGCGAGTATGGTGTTCAACTACCAACAGCGAGCCATGGTCTTAGTGTCAATGTCGGTGCAGAATATCGTCGTGAAAAGATGAAATATCACACCGATTCTGAATATGCATCCGGCGATTTGGCCGGTCAGGGTGGTGCAAACCCATCTTCACAGGGTCAATATGACGTTAAAGAATTGTTCATTGAAGCTGGCCTTCCGATTATAGATCATCGGCGTGGTGCAAATGAATTAACCTTGACCGGTGGTTTCCGCTATTCTGACTATAGCTTCAGTGGATCTGTTATGTCTTATAAGGGGCAAATGGTTTACTCCCCTGTTAAAGGCGTAGCATTCCGCGGTGGTTATAATAGAGCCGTACGAGCTCCCAATATTCAGGAGCTTTATGCACCGACCGCTATCTCGCTAGATGGTTCAACCGATCCATGTGCAGGCAGTAGCCCGACCATGACAGCTTCCCAATGCGAACTGATGGGTGTAACTAAGGCTCAATATGGCAATGTTGCTGAAAATCCAGCGGGTCAATATAATGGTTTGACTGGAGGTAGTACTAGCCTCAAACCAGAAACGGCTAATACCTTCACTGGTGGTGTGGCGTTAACGCCTTTCCGTCGCTTTAGCTTCACAGCCGATTTCTTTGATATCAAAATCAATAATATTGTCAGTGTGCTGGGTGCCGATAACATATTGCAGCTATGCGGTAACAAGGGACTTTATTGCGATCGTATTCACCGTGATCAGTACGGCTCGTTATGGCGGAACAACAGTGGCTACATTGTTGATACCAACATTAACGTAGGGTCTTTAGCGACAAGAGGCGTTGATTTCGGTGCAAACTATAGTTACCCGTTAGGTAATAAATTTGGTAACTTGAGTGCTTCAATTAATGGTACCTGGCTGTTAAACTACAAGACCAATCCAGGCGGCGGTGCAACGACATATAATTGTGCTGGGCTTTACGGATCCGTCTGTGGCATGCCGATGCCGAAATGGAAACATCAGGTTCGCCTTAGCTGGGATTTACCGAAGGGCTTTGGCTTCTCTGCTATGTGGCGCTTTATTGGCTCATCTAAGAGTGATGTTGGAACCAGTGCCAATCCAAACGGTACCGCAACGTCCAGCTTTGATAAGAAAATCGGTACAGTCAGCTATCTTGATTTGACCGCTTATTACAAAGTCACGGATAAAGTTACCTTAAGCGCAGGTGTTAATAACGTATTAGACACCAATCCTCCATTAATCACTTCTCAGAATGGTGGTAATGCTGGTGTTTATAACGGCAATACCTACGTCACGACTTATGATGTCTATGGCCGCTATATCTTTGCCGGCCTGAGCTATGACTTCTAAGTCATAAATACAATTTAAGTAGAAAAAGGCAGGTAGAAATACCTGCCTTTTTTATTATTTTTAAATGTCCATTTAAAAGTATGAAATATTTTTAGTTATTGTTAACTGACCTCTTTTTCTCGATATCAGTAGCAAATAAATCAATGCGGTTTTTGAAATAATTCGGACTCACCAGATCGATTCGTTTAAATTGTTATTCTCTCGATAGAATATATCTAAAAATAGAAACACTATTTTACAGAAACATAAAATCAAAATATCCAAGATGATTTTATAAAATTCTAATTTGCATCAAATATTTAAATTTTAATGTTTTTTTACGGCTATTTAATTTTGGGGCTATTTTTTAAGTCAAAAAAATATAAGCAGCCATTCTTATATTTGAATCATGCTCTTTGAAAATTCGATTCCCTGACTTGCTGATTGCCACTTATCGACAATTCATGCCGAACCGATACCGAAACAATGAGAGCTGCCTTAGAATAAAGTGACGGCGGAGTTCACGTTACCATGGAAAAAAAAGGCATCACCATAGCCCTTATAGCCTATCTGGCCTTTACGATCAGCGATGCTGGATCGAAATTGCTGGATGGTAAGATCAATGCTTTTGAAATCGCTTTCCTTGGTGGAGTCATTGCGGCTCCGGCGATTCCCCTGATGAGAAAGCCACATGAAAGCTATCTAAATGTTTTCGGATTTTATGATTTCAAAATTTGGCTAATCAGAGCTGTCTGTGTTGCGCTTTGCACTTTCTTTAGTGTGGTTGCGTTCACACGCCTGCCTATGACCGAAGCCATGGCGCTTTTATTTTTGCTGCCTTTCTTCGTAAATCTTATTGCCCTTGTCTTTTTGAACGAAAAGATACCTTTTCCGAAATGGGTTGCTTTGATTATCGGTTTTATCGGTACCGTTATCATCCTGCGACCGGGTCTTCGCCCTTTGGGTGTTGGGCATTTTGCAGCCTTGGCTGGCGCATTTTGCACGGGCGCATCTTGGGCTGTATTCAGAGCAACGAATAAGAAAAAAGGTGGTCTGGTTACAAAGCCATCTCGTTTATCGCTATATAGCGCAAGTGTTGTGGGGCCTATTGTCATTGACGGGGCTATGACATGGAATAGCTGGGTAACGCCAACCCCGTTACAATGGTTTTATCTGCTGATTTATGGTTTGTTTGCTGCTTGGGGACAAATTTTGATGATGATTGCGGCAGAATATGCCGAAGCGAACACTATCGCCCTGCCCCAATATAGCCAGATGGTTTGGACCGTTATTTTCAGCTATCTCATTTTCCATCAACCGGTTGATGGCGTTTCCTTTATCGGTATCGCTGTTATCTTCTTATCCGGTTATCTGACATGGCGCAGCGGTCGTAGATTGGTAACAGCACCTTTGCCACGGATTGCCAATCAGATTGAAAAAACGCTCTAAACATTATTGGAACATCGCGGACATATCGATTGGTAAAAAGAATAATCGATATGTCCGCCTTAAAAAAAAGAAGCTTACGGCTTATTCTTTTGCTGTTTGGCAGTTTTTTCTTCAGCTAATCTCTGCTCTTTTGCCTCGTGGAAAACTTTATGGTTGGTTGGCATCCGAGGCGGTAAGCCTGTCCATCCACCACCTAAAGCCTGAATAAGCGAAACCGCTGCAGTTTGGCGTGCCAACTGCGTTTGCATTAAGCTGCGTCTTGCCGATAAGGCAGAAGTTTCTACGGTAACAACATCTGTATAGGCGACCAACCCAACCTGATAGCGCTTCAGAGTAGCCTGTTGACTACGATCTGCGTTTTTAAATGCATCATTGAGATGGGTTTGCTGATTATTATAGACCTGCGTTGCGGCGATCTGATCGGCAACATTCTGGTAGGCTTGAAGAACAACCTGCCGATAATTAGCAACAGCCTGAGAATAAGCAGCCCGAGCCTGATGCAACTGAGATAAATGAGAACCCCAATCGAGAACCGTAAAGGCCATTGAAGCCCCAGTCGACCAGATACTGGAAGACTTTGCCAGAAGCCGCGTAATATCGCCCGCAGTGTCACCTGCATAAGGAGACAGGCTGAAGCTAGGATAGAAAGCCGCTTTCCTGACCCCAATAGTAGCTGAGGCAGCTTCTATCTTGCGCTCGGCAGAAGCAATGTCCGGTCGGCGCTGTAAAAGCGTTGACGGCAAGCCCAGTGGAATTTCGGGAACGGTAGGTTCCCAATTATCCTTTGGGGCAATATGAAAATCACCGGCGGGCACACCGACATAGACTGAAATAGCATCTTCGTAAGTACGACGATTTTGTCTCAGACTTTCGATCTGGGAGCGCGTATTCGATAGCTGGGTTTCTGCTTGGAACACATCGCTTTCAGGAGCGATACCTGCATTGAAACGGTTTCGAGCGACTTCTAGGGCGTGGCTGTATGCAGCGATCGTTTGCTGCATAATCGCCATTTCGGCATCGGCTTCCCGCAACTGGAGATAGCTACTGGCGACACCGGCATGAAGCGCAAGACGAGCGGTTTCGATATCCGCCATATTGGCTTCAGCAGTTGCCCGTGAATTTTCGATCTGGCGACGAACGCTACCAAAGAAATCTGGCGTCCAGCTCATGGAGAGACCGGCACGATAGTTATCGCTGATATTGCTTTTGCTGACGGTGGAAGATCCACCACCGGCCGTATTGACAACCTCGCTGCCACCACCGGTTACAGTATGCTGGTTTGACGCGCTGAGACTGATCGTTGGCCACATCGAAGAACGGCTTTGTCCCATGACGGCCAAGGCATTACGCCATGTCGCTTCAGCTTGGGCGACGCTTTGACTGGCGACATCGGAACGTTCGATGAGTTTGTTAAGATCAGGGTCGTTGAATAATTCCCACCAGCGATCCCTGACCAGTCGATCCATAGGCTGGGCGTCTTCCCAGCAGATTTTCTGGCCATTCTCGGTTACCTGTTCAGGCGGCAATGGCGGGGTATTCGGATCAGCCTTTTTTGGGTCTGAGGCAGACTTATTAGAGGATAATGTCGCACCGGAGGAAGCCTTATTTCCGGCGATATCGGTTACTTTTTTATTGTCCACACCGCCATATTGATGCGGTGTTGGAGCCGATGGACGAACGTAGTTCGGCCCCATTTCACAACCTGCCAATATCAAAGCAAGGGGGGGTAACAGGAAAAAGGCCTTCATGCTCTCTCCAACTGGTTTTCAGGCTTTGATTTCCGTCGCCACGGACGCCAATGCGATAAACGATCAAAGTAAATATAAATAACCGGTGTTGTGAAAAGGGTCAGCATCTGGCTGACAACCAGACCACCGATAATAGTCACACCCAAAGGTTGGCGGAATTCTGAACCTTCACCAAATCCGATAGCCAAAGGTAATACCCCCAAAGCCGCGGCAAGTGTCGTCATGATAATAGGACGAAAGCGCAAAATACAGGATTGCCGCATTGCTTCTTCTGCGGACAAACCTTGTTCTCTTTGCAGATGCAAGGCAACGTCGATCACCAAAATAGCGTTCTTTTTCACAATTCCCATCAACAGGAAGACCCCGATGAGGGCGATAACGGAAAAGTCCATATGGATAAGCATCAAGGCCAAAACAGCCCCGACCCCAGCCGCAGGTAAGGTTGAGATCACCGTGATCGGATGGATCAGATTTTCATATAAGATACCCAAAACGATATAGATCGTTATCAAAGCTGCAACAAGAAGTAAGGCCTGACTACCGCCTTGATCGCTACCGAGTTTAGCCGTTCCAGCAAAACTGCCCCGAATATTGGCAGGCACCATCAGTTGCCCCATTTTAGCTTTTATTTCATTTTGGGCTTCTGTCAGATTGTGGCCGGTTTTCAGGTTAAAGGAAATGGTTGCGGCAGCCTCCCCGTTATCATGCTGGATAGAGAGATCCGTTGCATGAAGCGAGAATTTCGCAATAGCCGGTAAAGGCACCATCGTGCTGGCCGTGGTGTTTAGAGCGCTGCCCGTTGAAGGGTCTCTTAAAGACGGGTTAGCCGAATTGGCATCCCCACTGCTGCCGCTGCCCGTTGAATTGACCGATAGCGCCGAAGAATCATTGGCAACCGAGGTTGCCCCTGCGGTATTTGTGCCTGTGCCAGCAATCGCCGTCGTATTCGTGGTAGAAGCAGAGTTATTAGCGCTATTGGCTGGAATATAGACATTCGGGAGCGCTTGGGGCCCTTGCTGGTCTTTCGGAGACCATTCGAAGACGACCGGATATTGGTTGATATCTTCGTAGATGGTCGCAATCTGCCGCTGACCAAAGCTGTCATAAAGCGCATTGTCAATATTGCGGGCGCTGATACCAAGACGGCTGGCACTGTCCCGATCAATATTGACCATGGATTCAATACCATTCAGCGATAAATCATTATCGACATCCGTCAGAATATCCGAGCCTTGCAAGGCCTGCGTTAATTTTGGCACCCATTCCTGTAACGCTTTGCTGTCATCAGAAATCAAGGTGTATTGATAGGTTGAGTCAGAAGAACGCGCGCCCATCCGCAAATCCTGCATCGGCGACAGGAAAACGGAGATACCCGTAAGCTGCGCCAGTTTAGGACGCAGCCGATTGATAACCGTGGTGGCTTTTTCTTTCCGCTCGCCCCATGGTTTTAATTCAACCATCAAGAAGGCACTGCCGGAGCGTTTACCACCCGTAAAGCCGATAACGGTTGAGACCTGTTTTTCTTGGCGCAGAATATTGACCGTTCGGGTCAGCTTCTTTTCCATACTTTGGAAAGAGGATGAACGGTCAGCCCGCACCCCTGCCATCAGGATGGGTGAATCCTGTTGTGGGAAGAAGCTTTTCGGTACCACGGCATAGAGATAGACTGTTAAGACCAGCACCAAGACAAACAGCACCAGCATCAAGGGCTTCATGGAGAGAGCCCAATTCAAGGCATAGCTGTAGGCTTTTTCGACGCAGGCAAAAGACTTTTCAAAGAAGTTAGCAATGCGACCCTGCTTTTGGTCTTCTTTCCGAGGTGAAAGCATCCACGCGCACATCATCGGTGTCGTGGTAAGCGAGATCACCATTGAAATCAGAACAGCGGCCGACAGACTGACTGCGAATTCACGGAATAGCCGCCCGCCGATCCCCCCCAAGAAGAGCAAAGGGATAAAGACCGCGACCAAGGACAGGCTGATCGACAAAACGGTAAAGCCGACCTCTTTTGACCCAAGAAGTGCCGCCTCCATTCGCCCCATACCATTTTCAAGATGACGAGCGATATTTTCGAGAACGACAATCGCGTCATCAATCACAAAACCGGTAGCGACAATGATCGCCATCATAGAAAGGTTGTTGAGCGAGAAACCGGCAAAATACATGACGGCGAAAGTGCCCAGCAACGAAACCGAAGCGGCAACAGCCGGAATGATAACCGCGCTTAAATTACGGAGGAAAACGCCAACAACGGCGATCACCAACACCAGCGAAATAATTAAAGTCAGTCGCACTTCGTTCAGTGTTGAACGGATTGAACTCGTCCGATCATTGGCGACCGTAATATGGACATCAGAAGGTAATAATTTTTCGAGATGCGGCAATTCACTCCGTAGGGAATCCACCAGATTAATCAGATTGGCACCCGGTTGTTGGGTAATCAGAACCACCACCGCCGGATGGCCATTGAAAAGACCAAGATTGCGGGTATCCGCCACACCATCAGTGACCGTCGCGATATCTTTTAATCTGATAGCCGTGGTGCCATTCCGCCATGCCACCACCAGATCGCCATAGAGTTTGGCATCACGACCAAGCTGGTTAGTGTAAATCTGGAAATGATGGCCATCCTGACTTTCCAAAGCGCCTTTGGGGCGGTTGGCATTGGCGCTTTCGATGGTAGCGCGGACATCTTCGAGGCTGAGGCCAAAACGGCTAAGCGCATAGGGTGAAACGTCGATACGGATACCCGGTAAGGAACCACCACCGATTTCGACTTCACCGACACCGGAAACCTGCGACAGCCTTTGTGAGACAAGGTTAGAGACGGCTTCGTATATCTGTCCTGGTGTTTTACTGTCCGAGGTCAAGGCAAGAACCATGACCGGCATCATCGAAGGGTTAACCTTCAGATAGGTTGGATTGCTTTGCAGAGTGGACGGTAAATCGGCGCGTGATGCACTGATAGCGGCCTGTACTTCTCTGGCAGCGCCATTGATGTCACGATCAAGGCCGAATTCCAAAGCAATCTGGGTTGAGCCGACCGAACTGGAAGAGGTCATTTCCGTCACATCGGCGATAACGCCCAGCCGTCTTTCCAAAGGTTGGGCAATACTGTTCGCCATGGTGTCCGGGCTGGCACCGGCCATGCTGGCCTGAACCACGATAACCGGAAAATCAATCTGTGGCAGCGGCGCAACCGGCAGTTTGAAATAGGCAATAATGCCCGCCAAGGCGATGCCGATTGTTAAAAGGGTTGTCCCGATCGGGCGCCAGATAAAGGGTCGCGACAGATTCACGCCGGTGTAACCTCGTTTTCAGAGTCTTTATGGTGACGCATACGGGCAAATTTTTGCCCCAACCGATCAAAGAATAGGTAGATCACAGGCGTGGTGAAGATCGTCAGCATCTGGGACGCCAACAAGCCGCCGAAAATGGCAAGACCCAGCGGCAAGCGTAATTCTGTTCCGCTGCCATGCCCGACCATCAAAGGAATAGCGGCAAAAAGAGCGGCCAAGGTGGTCATTAAGATTGGGCGGAAACGCAAAGTCGCGGCATTGAAGATGGCTTCTTCCGGTGACTTTTTTTCTTCTCGTTCGGCGGCAATCGCGAAGTCGATCATCATGATCGCGTTTTTCTTGACGATACCGATCAACAGGATGATGCCGATAATACCGATGATATCGAGATCATGCCCCGTAATCCATAAGGCCAAAATAGCACCGACGCTGGCCGACGGCAGGGTCGAAAGAATAGTGAGCGGGTGAATGTAGCTTTCGTAAAGAACACCAAGGACAATATAGACACAGATCAAAGCCGCAAAAATCAGAAGCATCTGATTGCCCAAGGCCTTTTCATACGCGCTGGCAGCGCCCAATAAGGTCGTAGTGATACCACCCGGCAGATTTAGGCTGGCGATTTGGGCGCGAACCGCCTTCACCCCATCACCCAAAGCCGTATTGGCTGCAAGATCGAAACCGACAGTGGCCGCCGGAAATTGTGCCACATGCATAATCTGTAACGGCGCCTGTCCTATTTTTAGCGTAGAAAAGCCGTTTAACGGAGTGGGTAAAGTGCCACTGCCCGCCAGATTAAGATGCCCCAAGGATTCAATGCTGTTTAAAAGATTGGGACGGGCTTCCAGAATAACGCGATATTGGTTCGTTTCTGTAAAGATCGTCGAAATAATACGCTGACCAAAAGCGGAATAAAGCGTGTCATCAATATCGGCGACGGTTACCGATAAGCGGCTGGCCGTTTCACGGTCAATATTGACATAGACCGCATCACCTTTGGCATCAGCATCGGTATAGACATCATTTAGTTTTTTGCTTTCGCTTAAACTATCGGCGATCTGACGTGCCGCTTTATGAACGCTGTCGGTGTCGGCACCTTCAACGGATAAGCGGAAACGAGTTGGGCCGGTATCGGTATCGACCGTCAAATCCTGAACCGGTTGGATATGAGCGCGAATACCCGCCACACTGGCCACCGTTTCATAAAGGCGTTTGATGACGGCTTGTTCGTCTATGGTATCGGTTTTCAGATTGACCAACATCACCCCTTGGTTAAGGGCGCTGTTCGTAACCCCGTCAACACCACTTAAGACCGACAGATTTTCAACAGCCGGATCCTGTAAGATCTTGGCGGCGGCTTTTTTCTGTAATTGAGCCATCCGGTCATAAGAAACGTCAGGGCTGGTATCTGTCTGGATACGAAGCTGCCCGGTTGCCTGTAACGGGAACAGACCTTTCGGGATAGCCATGTAAAGAAAAGCGGTGCCGACAAAAGTCAGGATCGTCATCATCAGAATAAAGGTCTGATGACCCAACACCCATTTCAGCCCATGTTCGTAATGATATTCCAGTTTTTCAAAACCCTTTTGGATGCGGTCACCAATGGGGTTTTTATGACGATGGGCAACCAGCAAGCGGGCTGATAACATCGGGGTCAAGGTCAGAGAGATCACAGCCGAGATCAAAATCGTGATAGCCAAGGTCATGGCGAATTGACGGAATAGCCGTCCAACAATGTCGCTCATGAACAGCAACGGAATAAGCACGGCAATCAGCGAGATCGTCAGCGAGATAATCGTAAAGCCGATTTCCTGCGCCCCCTTCAAAGCGGCTTTGAAGGGCGGCAATCCTGCCTCGATATGACGTTCAATATTTTCGATCATCACGATCGCATCATCGACGACGAAGCCTGATGCAATTGTGAGTGCCATCAAGGAAAGGTTATTGAGGCTGTAATCCATCATATACATGGCGGCAAAGCTACCGATCAGCGATATCGGTACCGCCAAAGCGGCAATGAAGGTCGCTCGTATTGAATGGAGGAAGAAGAAGATAACCAGAATAACCATCAGAACAGCAAGAACGAGTTCGACCTCGACATGTTCGATGGAGGCTCGGATACCGGTAGTTCTGTCGGTAACAATGGAGACTTTGAGGCCAGCGGGTAATCCGGCCTCTAATTCAGGAAGCTGTTTTTTGATGTTATCAACTGTGGCGATCACATTCGCGCCCGGTTGCCGTCTAACATTGATAATGACGGCGGGCGTAATATTGTAATAGGCACCAAGGCGGTTGTTTTCAGCACCGGCCACGACCTGCGCAACATCGCTCATTCTGACTGGGCGACTATTCCGCATGGCGACAATCAAATTTTTATAATCATCAACCGTTAAGAGCTGGTCATTGGCATTGATTTGCCATGATCTTGACGGGCCATCAAAGCTACCCTTGGCCGAATTGGCGTTAGCGTTATCAATGGCGGTGCGAAGCGTAGAGAGTGAAATACCATAGCTGGCTAAAGCCTGTGTATCGGCCTGAATACGCATAGCCGGTCGTTGGCCACCGGATAATTCAACCAGACCGACACCGGAAACCTGCGAGATTTTTTGTGCCAAGCGGGTTTGAACCAGATTTTGTACTTCTGTCAGCGGCATTGTTTCCGAAGTCGCCGCCAGCGTCAGAACAGGAGAATCCGCAGGGTTGACCTTGGCATAGACCGGTGGTGCCGGAAGATCAGCCGGTAAAAGGGCGTTCGCCGCATTGATAGCCGCCTGCACTTCTTGTTCGGCGACATCTAAAGCTTCGTTAAGCCCAAATTGCAGGGTGATAACAGAAGCACCGGCGGCGCTTTTCGCGCTCATCCGCGACAAGCCCGACATTTGCCCGAATTGCCGTTCCAAAGGGGCAGTTACCGTTTGGCTGGTCACCTCAGGAGACGCCCCCGGATAAAGGGTTGTCACCTGAATAGTCGGGTAATCGACCTCGGGCAGAGCGGAAAGCGACATATAGTGAAAGCCGAGCATGCCAGCTAACACAATAGCAATAACGATCAGCGAGGTCGCAACAGGCCGAAAGATAAAAAGACGTGAAGGATTCATCCAGCCAACTCCTTGCGGCCTTTTTCTTTACAGCTCATATTATGATTTAGCCTGCGTTTTGCCCGTATTATTCTGGGTTTTGATATTCATTTCCTTGGAAGATTCAGCCGGAGTCTGAACCTCGGAATTTTCGATCAGGCGATCACCCCCTTCGGTGACAACCGACTGATTGATATCCAACCCTTTCAGAATGACGATGTTATCGCCATAGCTGCTGCCCGTTGTAACAAAATGACGATGCACCTTCCGCTGGTTATCGACCAACCAGACATAGCTTCCGCTATCGGCCTGACGAATGGCGGTTGAAGGCACGGTCACAACGTGGCGCAGGGTTTCAACATTTAAATGAATATTGACGAACTGGTTCGGGAACAGCTTTCCATTGCTGTTATGGAAGCGGATTTTGCCTTTTACCGTACCGCTGGTCGTGTCGATCCGGTTATCAAGGGTGAGCAGCCAGCCATCCCCAAGATTTTCGGTTTTCGTTCGATCAAAAGCGGTACCGGTTAATTGGCGTCCCGTCATAACCTGTTTTTCGACTTCTGGGACAAAATCCTGTGCCATCGTGAAGACAACGTCGATCGGATCGAGGGAGGTTACCACCGCAACACCGGTGCTATCACCGGCAGCGATATAGTTACCCTGATCGACCGGACGCAGTCCGACCCGTCCGGTAACCGGTGACGGGATAGTCGTGTAACCAAGATTGACCTTGGAATATTCAACCGCTCCACGATCAGCCTCGACAGTGCCTTCTAACTGGTGAACCGTAGCAGCCTGTGTATCGACATCCTGTTTAGCAATAGAATCCGAACCAAGCTGCCGATCACGTGCCAATTGGATGCGGGCATTTTCAAGCTGTGCCGTGTCCCGTCTGAGAGCGCCTTCGTTTTGAACGAGCTGCGCCGCATAGAGGCGAGGATCAATAAGGGCGAGAGGCTGGCCTTCTTTGACCATCTGCCCTTCGGTATAAAGAATCCGTTTGATGTAGCCAGAGACCTGCGGTTTCACCGTAATCGTTGAAACAGGCGTCACCGTGCCCAAAGCTTCGACCACAATGGGGACATCAGCTGTTGCACTTTTGACGATACCGACCGTAATCGGCATGTCGCCGTCATCACCCGGAGGCCCCATTTTTGAGGACTTGCCATGCCGACTATGGCTGGCACCGGCTTTCTTGGTATTGGTGTTGTTGTGATGCGCAATATAGGCGATCAGGAAAAAGATAAAACCTATAACTATCAAACAGATAATCCAGCTTTTTAATTTCCCTTTTTTGGAAAGAGAGGGAGCAGAAGACGGCTCATTTTTCTCTTGTTTATCGTCCGGACGAGGTATGTTGGGACCGTCTGTTTCGTCATGCATATGGCTGGCTAACCCTCTCCTCAGATCGCAATCGCTATAAAAAGCCTATTTTCAGCATTCAAGCCTTACGATAGAAGGCTTTTGCTTGCTTAAAAATGAACAAAAAATGATAATTTTTGTTGGTAATTGTATTATTGAGCGCTCCCCCAAAAACGCTTTCATATACAGTCACAACCCATACGAAATAGACAACAGAATGCACCAAAATTGTGACAATTGTCAGATATTTCTGTTTTGTTAATTTATGTAAAGATAAAATGCTTCAACATTTTTTGGATTAAGACAAAATATCAGGAAAAACGCAAGGGTGTTTTGTTATTTAATTTTGTAAAAAGATGACAAAACATCCGTAATATAAAACAATAAAAAATTAATCTGACCTCGGGATAAATTTCATTCGTTATGATGAAGACAGTATCCGACCATGGTCATAACAGTGCGGTAGGGGCTTTTAAATATGCAACACTCTCTTCAGGCAGCCGATGACACGACGTCGTTAGAAGATCCTTGCTATAGTCAATTTATCAAGCATGGACGAAATGTCATCCTGTCCGAAGCGACCGCTATGCATCATTTGGCAGCCTCGATCGGTAGCGATTTTGCAAAAGCCGTTGCCCTGTTAATCGAGACGCACGGACGCATTATTATAAGCGGTATCGGAAAATCCGGTCACGTTGGCCGGAAGATTGCGGCGACATTGGCTTCTACGGGGTCTTCTGCTTTTTTCATTCATCCGGCCGAAGCGGCGCATGGTGATTTGGGCATGATGATGAGTGGCGATATCCTGATTGCGATTTCCTTTTCAGGGCGCACCCGAGAATTATTGCCGATGATTAGCTACGCTCAGACGTTGCAGGTACCGGTGATCGTCATCACTTCGCAAAAAGGCGATATATTGCCGAAAGAAGCCTATCTGACTTTGCGTTTACCAGAGTTAAAAGAGGCTTGCCCTGCGAATATTGCGCCGACGACCTCGACGACTTTAACCATGGCTTTAGGGGATGCATTAGCAGTTTGTATCATGCGACATCGCGGGTTTTCCCGTGATGGTTTTAAATTGCTGCATCCGGGTGGGCAGATCGGTTTTCGGTTACAATCTATCAGTCGTTTGATGCATGAAGGGGATGCCCTGCCCTTGGTTCATCGCAAGGAACCGATGCGCGATGTGTTGGTGACGATGAGCCGTAAAAGCTTTGGAACCGCGGGTGTTGTCGATGACAATGGCGAATTGCTGGGTGTGATTACCGATGGCGATTTGAGACGCCATGCCGATCATTTAATGGAAAGCAGTGCCGAAGACGTCATGACATCTGATCCGGTGACAATGTGCGCCAATGATATGGCCGAAGATGCGCTTATTTTGATGACCGAAAAACGAATCACCAGCCTGTTTATTCTTGGCAAGAATGGCGCAAAACAGCCAGTTGGCTTGCTTCATATCCATGACCTGACCCGCATGGGGCTTTAATATTGGTTGTATGCGCTTTTGGTGATCGTTTTTTATCCTGCCTAGCCCTTCTCTTTTCAGGCGGTATAATTTAGAGGAAGGCTGAATTTATTGACGAGACTGATTTTCACGGTCTCTTGTATCAAAAAGGCGGATGGCTATGAACGCTTTGAAGCCTGTTACGATTAAATTAGGGAGAACGCGGTAGTGAAGGCTAATGTTCATGTGACGCTGAAGAATGGCGTTCTCGATCCTCAGGGTAAAGCTATCCATCACGCATTGGAACGGCTCGGATTTTCTGGCGTCAACAATGTGCGGGTCGGCCGCTTAATCGAACTTGATCTGGATGATAACGTCACCGATCAGGAAATTGAGGATATGTGCCGGAAGCTATTGGCGAATATGGTCATTGAAAGCTTTCATATCGAGAAGGTTGCCTGATGAAAGCTGCTGTCCTTGTTTTTCCGGGCTCCAATTGCGATCGGGATCTGGCTGTTGCGATTGAGAAAATCTGTGGCACCGAGCCTGCGATGGTATGGCATCAGGAAACCGAATTGCCTGATGATCTTGACCTCATCGCCGTTCCAGGGGGATTTTCCTATGGGGATTACCTTCGTTCCGGAGCTATGGCTGCTCGATCAGCGGTAATGTCGGCAGTTGTCAAACAGGCTGATCGTGGTGTGCCGGTTTTAGGTATCTGTAACGGATTCCAGATTTTGACCGAAGCAGGTCTGTTGCCCGGTGCATTGATGCGGAATGCCGGTTTATCCTTTATCTGCCGGAATGTTGGTCTGGAAGTTTTGAATACGGCATCCTCCTTCACTCGCCTTTACAAGAAAAACCAGAAAATCCATCTGCCGGTTGCGCATCATGACGGTAACTTTAGTGCCGATGAAGCCACCTTGGATCAGCTGGAAGACGAAGGCCGCGTGGCGCTTCGCTATACCGAGAATGTAAACGGTTCTGCCCGCAACATTGCCGGTGTGTTGAATAAAAAAGGGAATGTTTTGGGCTTGATGCCCCATCCTGAAAGAATGATCGAAGCCGCTCATGGTGGCAAAGATGGTTACAATATGTTTGCTTCCCTGATGCAGGTAGTAGCTTAAACCATTTGGAGCAACCGGCTGTAAAAAGCCGGTTGTTTTTTGGATAAAGGATGTTTTTTGCCAAAATGGCTTGAGAAACCTTCAGAATACAAAGATTTTTCTTCCTATTTTATAGAAAACAGGAACTATCCGCCTCATTTTCTTTTTATTACTATTAGCATTATACTGCGTTTGTTCGGCTTCGCTCTAAGCGTAAAAATGTTATTTAGTCTCTGCGGAGAAGAAAAAATGAGACGCCTATTTTCTGAAAACCGCAGCTGGGGATGGACAATGGCGTATGCAGCCTGTCAAATCCTCGTTGGTGGTGCCGCTTTATGCTTTCCTTTTACGATGTCGATCGCCAGCGGATTATTCTTTGGGTGGCTGTTGGTCGTTGCGGCTATTTTCGCCATCATTTCCGGTTTTAGCAGTCGCCATATCAGAGGGCATTGGCTCGATATTATTTGCGGTGTGATCGCCTTTGTTACTGGCGTTATCGCGATCGAATATCCGGTGGCAAGCGCCTTGACCATTGTCTGGTTGATTGCCTGTTGGCTGTTGCTGGTCGGATTAACCCAGCTTTTTATTGCCTCTCGTATTGCGACCGAAAGAAATTGGCTGCTGTTGCGGGGGGCTGTGAATACCCTAATCGCGTTGTTCCTGTTCTTTTCCAGCGACAAGACGTCTTTAGCCTTTTTGGGGTTGGCTGTCGGATTTGCCTTCGTCAGTGAAGGTATCGGTATGGCGATGTTGGCTTTGCGCCTGAAACGATTGCAGGAAGAAAATACCATCCTTTAAATTTGGCAAATGTCGCTTGTTTTTTAAATATCGCAGGTCGTCATTTTAGGCGGCCTGTTTTTGTTGGAAGCATGTATTTTCTTGATGGCATTCAGCCGTGGTAAGTCATCAATTGTTGTTTTGCCACTGATCGCGAAGTAGCCGATAAAGGACATGGCGGCGGAGATAATGCCCTTTTGGAACAAGAGGATGGTCGAAATCTTCGTTAGGATTATATGCCATGCCCAATTTTGACATGACGCGGCGTGATTTTAAATTGGAAGGCACGGTAATAGCGATAATTTCGCTTAGATTCAGCGTATCAAATCCGAATTGCAAACAGGCTTGGGCGGCTTCGGGTGCGTAGCCGAGTCCCCAGAAAGGGCGAGCGATACGCCACCCTATTTCGACGGCTGGGGTAAAGAAAGCTTCATAACCAACTTTGCGAAGTCCAACCGTTCCGATAAAGATCCCGTCTTCTTTGCGTTCAACTGCCCAAAAACAAAAGCCATGCGCTTGCATGTGATTGATCTGATTGTCGATCCACTCCCCTAAAGCTTTTTCACGTTGGAGAGGTATCAAGAATTCCATAACAGCGGGATCGGCAGATATTTCTGCGAAGGGTTCCCGATCAGCATCCCGCCATTCTCGTAATTGGAGCCGTTTTGTTATGAGGTTCATGCGCTTTTAACACCATATGCGAAAAGAGCCCGTTAGCAAAAATAGCATTGGCTTAACGCTCACGCTAGCTCAGAATGTTTAGACTCACTCTGTTAGCGATTTTTAATAACAATACTGCCCTATTTTAGTTTTTTAGGCATAGGCTGGTTGTTTTTGGGCGTTTTCTTGTTTTTGTTTTTCTTTCTCTTCAAAAAAGGATTTTAGTTTTACATCTTCGATACCGGACAGGCGTTTTATCTTGGCTTTTAATTCAGCGCTGAGAATAAAATTCCGACCAATCAAATAATCGACAGAGCCACCTTGAGGGAGCAAGGCGCGAATATATAATTCGCCTTGGCCGCCTCGGTGCTGATTAATAAGATCAGCTAATGGCGGGATCGCTTTTTCATCGCCCGTGGCAATGGTCATTTTGAGGCGGGCGCTGGAGGTTAATTCTTCGCAAGGCTGGATTGATCGGATCGAAATTCGGGGTGCTTCATCACCCGGTCGCCAATCCAGTTCGACCTCCATTAAAACGCAGGCTTTTTCTTTGGCAGCCTTTTCCAAATTTTTAGTCGCGGTTTCATCAAAGCAACTGGCAAAAAACTGCCCCGTAGCATCGGAGGCCGCCACCATCATATAGCGCCGCCCACGGGCAGAATCCCGCCAGCGGACATCTTCGATCATCGCCGCCATTTGGGTGGAAATCCGTTTTTTGCGGTAATCTTGGGGGTTCTCGTCATCTTGTGGATAAGAAGGGGGTGCCAAGCGATTGATATCGGCACGGCTTCTAATCCGTAGGCTGGAAAGCAAAGAGCGATAATTATCAATCGGATGAGAAGAAAAGAAAAAACCGAAGGCTTCTTTTTCGGCATTCATCCGTTCAGACAAGCTCCAGATTTTGTCTTCCGGTAATTTAATGGAAGGCATGGCCATTTCTTCCATGCCGAAAAGACCGCCCTGCCCGCTTTTCCGCATCCGGTGGATACCAGCCGCCATGCCAATAATCATTTCACTGCTGTGTTTGACGGCACAGCGGTCAAGGCCAAGAGAGTCAAAGGCACCGGCAGAAGCCAGACTTTCCAGTTGCCGCCGATTCAGATGTTCAGGATTGATGCGATTGATGAAATCATCAAGGCTTTTAAAGGCGCCGTTTTTTTCGCGTTCCTGACAGATGTCATCCATCGCCTTTTCACCGACACCTTTTAAAGCGCCTAAAGCGTAGCGGACGCAGCCGTCTTCCACCGTGAAATCAGATTGGCTGCGATTGATATCGGGCGGGAGATAGCGGAGACCGGAACGCCGCATATCATCGACAAAGACCTGTAATTTGTCAGTCAAAGCCATATCGAAGCACATCGCAGCAGCATAAAATTCGGCGCGATAATGGGCTTTTAGCCATGCGGTTTGATAAGCGACCAAAGCATAGGCGGCGGCGTGGCTTTTATTGAAACCGTAGCCTGCGAATTTATCAATCAAATCGAAAAGCTGGTTGGCTTGGTCGGGACTGATATTATGGGCTTTGCTGCCATCGACAAAGCGTGACCGTTGGGCATCCATTTCTGATTGGATTTTTTTACCCATGGCGCGCCGCAACAGATCGGCTTCCCCAAGAGAATACCCCGCCAAGACCTGCGCAGCCTGCATCACCTGTTCCTGATAGACGATGATGCCATAGGTTTCTTTTAAAACGGGTTCGAGCAAGGGATGCGGATAAACAATTTCCTCGCCACCATTTTTACGTGCGCCAAAGCTGGGGATGTTATCCATTGGCCCCGGACGATAGAGCGCAACGAGGGCGATGATGTCTTCGAAACGGGTTGGTTTAACCGCAGCAAGCGTCCGTCTCATCCCTTCGGATTCCAACTGGAACACCCCGACGGTATCACCCTGTTTCAGCAATTCAAAAACGGCTTCATCATCAAGCGGTATATGATCGAGATCAACCTCGACCCCACGCGCTTTTAGCATTTGAACGGCTTTATTCAGAACGGAGAGCGTTTTTAGTCCCAAAAAGTCGAATTTCACCAATCCCGTTTTTTCGACATATTTCATGTCGAATTGGGTCACGGGGAAATCAGAACGGGGATCGCGATAGAGCGGCACCAATTTATGTAAAGGACGGTCACCGATAACCACACCCGCCGCATGGGTTGAGCTGTGCCGTGGCAGGCCTTCCAGTTTCATCGCAAGATCAAGCAGGCGATGCACTTCTTCTTCGGTTTCGTAAGCTTTGGCTATTTCAGGCACGCCTTTTAATGCCCGATCCAATGTCCAAGGATCGCTGGCCTGACTGGGCACCAATTTTGCCAAGCGATCGACCTGACCATAGCTCATTTGCAAAACGCGTCCGGTATCTTTCAGAACAGCGCGCGCCTTCATCCGCCCAAAGGTAATGATCTGTGCGACATGATCTAGGCCGTATTTATGCTGCACATAGCTGATAACTTCGGAACGCCGCGTTTCGCAGAAATCGATATCGAAATCCGGCATCGAGACACGTTCTGGATTCAAAAAGCGTTCAAACAGCAAGCCCAGTCTTAACGGATCAAGATTGGTGATTGTCAATGCCCATGCCACTACCGAGCCAGCACCGGAGCCACGACCCGGCCCGACCGGAATCTGGTTATTTTTTGCCCATTTGATAAAATCGGCAACGATCAGGAAGTAACCCGGAAAACCCATATTTTCGATGATATTTAATTCATATTGCAGCCGTTCTTCATAGGCTTTCCGGTCAACTGGCGTGGACATGGCGGCCAAGCGGGCTTCCAAGCCTGCCCATGCGTCTTTCCGCAGCATCAGGGTTTCACCTTCGCGGTCACCGGCCAAGCTGGGCAAAATCGGTTTACGAACAGGAGCTGCAAAGGCACAGCGTTGGGCAACTACTAAGCTGTTTTGAAGGGCTTCTGGTATGTCTTCAAATATCCGCGCCATTTCTTCGCCGGATTTCATCCATGCTTCGGGGGAACTTTGCCGCCGATCTGGGCTGTCCACATAAGCGGAATCGGCGATACAGAGCATCGCGTCATGGGCGGGATGAAAATCGGCTTCAAGAAAACAGACCGGATTAGTCGCGACCAAAGGAATATCGCGATCATAGGCGAGATCAATTAATCCGTCCTCGGCAGCCTCTTCTATGGCTTCGCCACGTCTGGAAAGTTCAATATATAAATGGTCAGGGAAAATTTCCTGTAAACGGGTGAGATAGGCTTCGGCTTCGCTTTGCTGTTCTTCGGCCAGCAATCTTGCCAAAGCGCCTTCTTTGCCACCCGTAAGCGCGATCAGTCCTTTTTTATGCTGTTCCAGAAATTCCATCGAGACATGCGGCGGCAATTCAAGTGGGCGACCTAGATGGGCATGAGACACCAAGGCACAGAGATTGTTATAGCCGTCTTCATCCTGTGCATAGAGCGGGAGCCAGTCGATTTTGAGTTCTTGACCGCTGGCATCGCCACCACGAACCGGACGGGCAACGGCAAGAAGGCTACCTAGGACCGGCTGCACACCGTCTTTTTTACCCGTATCCGAAAAAGTCATGACGCCATAGAGGCCGTTACGGTCGCAAATCGCCGCCGCCGGAAAGCCCAGTTTCTTGGCGTGTTGGGTGATGTCTTTTGGCTCGATCGCCCCTTCCAGCATAGTAAAGCCGGAAAAAATCCTCAGCGGAACGAAGGGAGTATAAGGCATAGGGTTACCCAAGGCTAAGTCGAAGAAAAGGTTGTTCCCACCCTGTCATGGCAATAACAGAGCAATCCTTAATTTTTTCAAAGACTGGAAAACTGCTGGATAGCAGAGAAGTAAATCCTGGAAAAGGTGTGTAGTCTTTAAAGTGAAGAGACGTTTTTTTGGCCAACCCTTGTTATAACAACAATATGTTATAACGTATCATTATATTGATAGGCAGTTGCATTATCTACCGTTTTATGACAAGGAATATTTATATCAGTCATTGCCAACATCAATGAGAAAACTACTTTTAGATTATGTTTTAAAAATTCAAAACCGATAAGAAGAAAAAGATATAGTCTAAATACGGTTTTAATAGGATAATAACTATGCGCCTTAATGAACTACCATTAAAGAAAGCAGCGGTTATCACAGATATCGACTGGTCCGCCTTGACCCCTGAAATCGGACGCCGTTTGCGGGATTTAGGTTTTCATAAAGGTGCAGAAGTTGAATTAAAGCATTTTGCCCCGATCAGTCACGACCCGATCGCCTGTCGGGTCGATAGAATATTAATCGCCATTCGCCAAAGTGAAGCTTCGGTTATTTCTGTCAAAGCGCCTGACGCAACACCGGAACCAGCCCTATCCGATAAAGCTTCCCCTTCTCTATCCACTGTAGGACAGGCCTGACTTCCATGAACGGACATTGCGAAGATAGTTCGCCCCCCACGATAAATAGCGAGAACCCGTTGATTGCCATGGTTGGTAATCCGAATACGGGTAAATCCGCTTTATTCAACGCCTTGACCGGCGCCCATCAAAAAGTCGGAAATTATCCGGGGGTAACGGTTGAACGGAAATATGGACATATGGCTTTACCGGATGGTCGTCCGGTGGAAGTGGTCGATTTGCCGGGAACCTACAGTCTTGATCCGGGTAGTGCCGATGAACGGGTAACGCGTGACGTGTTATTCGGACAAATGCCCAATGAAAAAGTGCCGGATATCCTGTTGGTGGTTCTGGACGCGACGAATTTGCCGCTTCATTTGCGCTTTGCTTTGCAGTTGTTGAGTTTAAAAATTCCAACCGTTTTTGCCCTCAATATGGTTGATATGGCACAGCGGGACGGTTTGGAAATCAACATAGAGCTTTTGTCTGAAAAGCTGGGTGCCAAAGTTATTCCGACAGTCGCGGTCAGACGCCGTGGTATCGAAGAATTAAAGCAGGAAGTGGCGCATCTGGTCGATCAGATGGCTGTTCATGCGCCTAAAAAAGCTGAAAATGCAGCCATTTTAGAGGCTAGCGGCACGCCTATTTTGCAAGATATTTCGTCTTACCAGCCCAAAGCCAGCGAATTGACCAAGGAAGTCACCAAGGTCGTTCACAAGGCCAAAGGATGGTCACAAAAGATCGACGATATTGTTTTGCATCCCTTTTTGGGCCCGATCATTCTCGCCGGTCTGATGTTTTTCATGTTTCAGGCTGTTTTTGCCTGGTCACAGACCCCGATCAGCTGGATTGAAGACGGCTTTACTGCTTTGGAAGCCTTTATCCGGCCGTTATTACCGGAAGGCCTGTTCCGTTCCTTGATTGTGGATGGTGTGATTGCCGGTGTCGGTTCGGTTTTGGTCTTTTTACCCCAGATTCTTATTCTGTTTCTCTTTATCCTGTTGCTCGAAGGCTCCGGCTATATGGTGAGAGCGGCCTTCTTGATGGATAGAATGATGGCCAGAGTGGGATTAACAGGCCGTGCCTTTATTCCGCTGTTATCATCTTTTGCTTGTGCCATTCCGGGAATTATGGCGACCCGCTCAATCGAAGACCCGAAAAGCCGTTTAACAACGATTTTGATCGCGCCTTTGATGACCTGTTCCGCCCGTCTTCCGCTTTATACCGTGATTATCGGCGCTTTTGTGCCGGATAAAGAAATCGGTTTGAAGATTGGTTTGCAAGGGCTGGTTATGTTCTTGCTCTATGTGGCCGGTATCGTTGCCGCCATGTTGGTCGCATTGGTGTTCCGCTATACCTTGGCAAAGGGTAAATCGGGTTTATTCCTGATTGAAATGCCACGTTACCAGACGCCTATTTTACGGGATATCGTGCTTGGCCTGTGGCAAAGAGCGATGATCTTTTTGAAACGCGCCGGCACGATCATTTTGACCGTTTCGGTGGCTTTATGGGCAGTATTGGCTTTCCCGCGTGCGCCGGAAGGTGTGCCGCAAAGTGAATATTCAATTGCCGGACGGGTTGCCGCCGCCCTTGATCCGATCATGAAGCCGGCTGGTTTTAATCATGCCATGACCATGGCAGTTATTCCGGCCATGGCGGCGCGTGAAGTTGCCGTCAGTGCTTTGGCCACAGTTTATTCCATTGATAGCAGTGACGAAGACAAAACGCAGGAATCCCTGATCGGCACATTGAGAAAAGCATGGCCGTTGTCTCAAGCCCTTGCCTTTTTGGCTTGGTTTGTGTTTGCGCCGCAATGCTTATCGACGATCGCGGTCATTCGTCGTGAGACCAATGGCTGGAAATGGCCGATATTCACCTTGTGCTACCTGTTTACACTTGCCTATATTGCCGCGACAATCGTTTTTCATGTCGCGCAGATGTTCGGCCTTTAAAAAAGGATATCGCTGTTTTTTCCCAAGGCCTTTTGCAGAAGGTCTTGGGGCAACGCTAAAAAACAGCTAAGCGAGCGACAGCAATATTTTGAGGGAATTTTATGGCAGGCAGTGTCAACAAGGTCATCTTGCTGGGTAATTTAGGGCGTGATCCAGAAGTAAGAACCTTTAGCAATGGTAACAGAGTTGCCAATTTGAAGATTGCAACGTCTGAATCATGGCGCGACCGCAATACGGGCGAACGTCGCGAAAAAACAGAATGGCATTCTGTCGCTATTTTCAGCGAAGGTCTGGTTAAGGTTGCCGAACAATATCTGCGTAAAGGCAGCAAGGTTTATATTGAAGGTCAGTTGCAGACCCGTAAATGGCAGGATCAATCTGGTCAGGATCGCTATTCAACCGAAGTCGTTTTGCAGGGCTTTAATGCCAGCCTTGTGATGTTGGATGGCCGCAGCAATAGCGGTGGCGGCGATTTCAACGGCGGCGGCAATAACTTTGGTAACAGTGGTGCCGGTGCTGGCGGTGGATTTGGCGGCGGTAACGCTAGCCCGGCCAATAATGAATGGGGCAAAACCGAAAATAACTTCGGCGGTGGCGCTTCTTCTTCCAATAGCAACCATGACCCATTTGGCATGGATGATCTGGATGATGACGTTCCGTTCTAGGATCTGTCCCGTCAGAATGAATAAAAAAAAGCCCGATTTTGTCGGGCTTTTTTTATGGTTAAGGCAATACACGCACTGGAATTTTTCTTATTGAGGCATCAATCCTTTAAGGAAGCCAATGCTCGCTACTTCTTATCATCGAAAAGAGCAGCCAGTTGTTCGACAATAGCACCGCCCAACTGTTCGGCATCCATCAGCGTAACCGCACGTTTATAATAACGGGTCACATCATGACCGATACCGATCGCCAATAATTCGACCGAGGATTTGTTTTCGATCCAGTCGATAACCTTGCGTAGATGCTTTTCAAGAAAGCTGCTGCTGTTTACCGACAGAGTAGAATCATCCACCGGCGCACCATCGGAAATGACCATCAATATCCGACGATCTTCGGGACGTGCCATCAAGCGGTTATGCGCCCAAAGTAACGCTTCGCCGTCGATATTTTCTTTCAGCAGCCCTTCTCGCATCATCAGACCGAGCGAATTTTTCGCCCGACGCCATGGTTCATCCGCTTCTTTATAAATGATATGCCGTAAATCATTTAAGCGCCCCGGTGCCGCCGGACGGCCACCATTCATCCAGTCTTCTCGACTGTTGCCGCCCTTCCATGCTCGGGTTGTAAAGCCTAGAATTTCGGTTCTGACCCCGCAACGTTCCAGCGTTCGCGCCAAAATATCGGTAGAAAGAGCTGCAATCGAAATAGGTCGCCCACGCATGGAACCGGAATTGTCGATTAACAGTGTAACGACCGTGTCTTTGAAGCTGGCTTCTCTTTCAACCTTGTAGCTTAAAGGTAAAAGCGGGTTAGCGACGACACGGGACAAGCGCGCAGAATCCAGCAAGCCTTCATCTTGATCAAAATCCCAATGACGGTTTTGCTGTGCCTGCAAACGGCGTTGTAATCGGTTAGCAAGCCGCGTCACCATACCGTGAAGGGCTTCTAATTGTTGATCGAGATAAGCCCTGAGCCGCCGCAACTCTTCTTCGTCACAAAGGTCATGCGCCGCAACAACTTCATCGTAACGGGTGGTGTAGATTTTATAATCAAAGGCGTTCAGCGTTAATGATTTTTCCCCTGAAGGGTCAGGCGTAATGCCTTCGCCGTCATCATCGCCGCCGCCGTCTTTTTGTTCTTCACCTTCATCGCCCTCATGGCTGGTCGAAGAGGTTATTTCGGCTTCATCGCCTTGCTGCCCCTGCCCCTTCATTTCGGGGGCGTCGCTGCCGCTTTCGGCATCGCTTTGATCGGGTTTGCTTTCGCCGCCCTTTGGGCTTTCATCCTCATCTTCGCCTTGGGCGTCATCAGAATCAGAGGGTTTGGTTTCCGGCTGATCCTGTAGCGAGAGGACTTGCAAATCCTGCAAAAATTCGAGCGCCTGACTAGCAAAAACCGATTGATCAGCGGCCGACTGCGCCAAAGCATCCAAAGCCTGATTGGCTTTTTTATTGACCCAAGGACGCAGCAGATCTAGCGCCTTTTTCGCCGAAGCCGGTGGTGCATCACCGGTTATTTTTTCCCGCAACAATAACGGCAACGCGATATCAAGCGGCACCTCTTCCCGAATTTTGACCTGCGCCAGATTGGTTTTTGATATTTCCGCATCCAGCGCCACTTGCAAATTCTGCCGCACGCCATCCATTGCCCGAGCGCCAAGCGATTCAACCCGTGCTTGCTCTAGACCATCCAGAATATGGCTGGCCTGTGTATCGACTGGCTTTTTTGACGCATGTAATGCCGGATTATGCCATTTCGCCTTGAGAGCAAAAGAATCCGCCACGCCACGCGCCAAAGCCATATTTTCAGGAGAAAGTGATCTGTCCGGTAAAGGCACCGAGATCACATCATCCTTCATCGAAGGGGCTTGGGTCGTAAAACGGACATCAAGGGTTGGATTATCCGCAATCGCACGGGCAACACCGCTTAAATACTGCCGGAATTTATCGAGTTGGGTATCTTCAGCCATGACGCCGGTCTTTCATCAGGAATTTAGTTCAGCGATAATTCTTGGCCGAAAACGCGCTGATAATATTCAGCCACCAACGGTCTTTCGGATTCATCACAACGGTTGAGGAAGGAAACCTTGAAGGCGAAAGCCGCGTCTTTGAAAATGGCATCATTTTCAGCCCAGCTTAGAACCGTTCTAGGGCTCATCACGGTTGAAATATCGCCATTGATAAAACCTGCACGGGTAAGATCGGCAACCTTGACCATGCGCGATATCAGCGCCTTGCCTTCTTCATTGTCATAATCGGGGCGTTTGGCCAGAATGATCTTTTCTTCGGTTTCGGAAGGCAGATAATTCAGTCTGGTGACGATATTCCAGCGATCCATCTGGCCTTGGTTGATCTGCTGTGTGCCGTGATAAAGGCCGCTGGTATCGCCTAACCCGACGGTATTGGCTGTTGCGAATAGGCGGAAGTTAGGATTTGGGCGAATGACACGATTTTGATCTAACAGCGTTAATTTACCGCTGGTTTCCAAGACGCGTTGAATAACAAACATCACATCAGGACGACCGGCATCATATTCGTCAAAAACAAGCGCGGTCGGCGTCTGCAAAGCCCAAGGCAGAATGCCTTCCTTGAATTCGGTAATCTGCTGACCATCGCGAAGGACAATGGCGTCGCGGCCAATCAAGTCGATACGGCTGATATGAGCATCAAGATTGACGCGCATCAAAGGCCATCTCAAACGAGCAGCAATTTGTTCGATATGAGAAGATTTGCCAGTGCCGTGATAGCCTTGCACCATCACCCGCCGATTAAAGGCAAATCCGGCCAAAATTGCGAGGGTCGTTTCTTTGTCGAAAATATAAGCTGGATCGAGATCCGGCACCCGTTCATCAGCAATAGAAAAGGCAGGCACTTCCATTTCGGAATCAATGCCGAAGACATCTTTTACCTTTACCGTGATATCCGGTGCGTCGAGAACGGTCATATTGTCACCGTCGGATTGAAATTTTTCCAGCTCAGCCATGATCTTTCCTTGAGAATATCTTTATTGCATTAGGCAAAAACAGCAGAGGATTTCAAATGAGTATAGGCGGCGATAACATCCTGTAATGCCTTCTCATATGAGCGATTGCCTCCATTGCGGTCGGGATGATAACGCCTCAGCAATTCAGCATACCGTTTCCGAAGTTTACGCCGATCACCATCGGCTTCAAGTCCCAGAGTTTTTAAGGCTTTTTCATCCGAAGGGGAAACGCGCTTTCCGGTTTTGCGATGAAAAAAACTTTTATCGCCTGATCGTTTGAAGCGGGCAGCGATTGCATCCAGTGGATCTTGGAAGTCAGCCCATCGAGGCGGTGGTGTCGTGCCATTGGTCGCAAAAGCGCGGCTTTCCGTTTCCCATCCACTATAAGGCCGTTGCGCCTGATAGATTTCGTCTTGGTTCATGCCTTCGAAGAAATTATAGCTGTTATTGAAGGCACGCACATGTTCAAGGCAGAACCAGTGCCAACGGCTATCGCCCCCTGAAGGGGGTGTTTCTCCGGCGTGACGTGGCGCTTTGAATTCGCCAGCGCGGTCGCATCCCAGATGTTCGCAGAGCCGATCGTGGCCTGAAACACGCCCGTGGAATCGTTCTGAAGTGCTTTTTCTGTCTCGTTCCGCCAAACTTGTCCCCATATGTCGGCTCTTGGAATATCGAAGTTGAAGAGCCTGATCCTTTCCTGTTTTGCGATATCCTTCTTAGATATAGCTTGAAAGCAAAAAAAATCTAGTTTAATTCCATCCAGACGGAATGAAACCAAGAGGTATATATGGCGCGCCCTAGAACCATTGACAGGGAAAGAGTCTTGAAATGTGCAGAGCAGCTTGTCCAAAGAGCAGGTGCATCGGCCATGACTCTGGATGCAGTGGCGAAAGAGGCAGGCATTACCAAAGGCGGTTTACAATATTGTTTTGGCAGTAAAGAAGACTTGATTACGGCCTTGATCGATCGTTGGATCTCGGCATTCGATAATGAAGTTGAAGAATATACCAAAGCAGATAAGAGCCCGTCGGGGCAAGCCCGTGCCTATGTGCAGCTTTGCAGTCAGATTGATGATGCAACAAGTGCCCGTATGGTGGGATTGCTGGTCACTTTGCTGCAATCACCAAGCCATCTTCAGAAAATACAGGCGTGGTATGCAAAGTGGCTGGGTAAAAATTTAGGAGATTCGGACGAAGCGCGGCACATCAGAACGATGCTTTTTGCCGCCGAGGGGGCGTTCTTTCTGAGGAGTATCGGTTTTATTAAAATTCCGGAAACCGAATGGGATGCCGTTTTCACCGATATCAAAAAAATGGTTCCACTGGCAAAAGCTGGCGGCACATCAGTAAAGTAAAACATTTGTCTGTTTCGTATGGGTGTTGACAGAATGAACACGATAAGTCGCATATTGAAGAAAAAGATTTTCGGTGCCGAAAAAGCGCCGCAGAAAGCTTATTCCGATACCATAGTCGTAACGGATCACCATAGAAGGGCAAATGGCAACGAGCCCACAGCCAAGGGCGATACATCGATATTCAAAGCTATGGGGAATAGCCTGAATAACACGTTGTTTTCGGCTTGTGATTGGCTGATCGGACAGCAAAAACCTGATGGTCATTGGGTGGGCGCGGTTGAATCCAATGCATCGATGGAAGCAGAATGGTGTCTAGCTTTATGGTTTTTAGGCCTTGAAGATCACCCGCTTCGCCCGCGTTTAGGCAATGCCCTTCTCGAAATGCAGCGTGAAGATGGGTCTTGGGGTGTTTATCATGGTGCCGGTAACGGCGATATCAATGCGACAGTAGAAGCCTATGCGGCGTTGCGTTCATTAGGATATTCGGAAGATGATCCCATTCTAACGAAAGCCAGTGCATGGATTGCGGCGAAAGGCGGATTGAGAAATATTCGCGTCTTTACGCGCTATTGGTTGGCATTGATCGGGGAATGGCCGTGGGAAAAAACCCCTAACCTGCCCCCTGAAATTATTTGGTTTCCCGATAATTTTGTCTTTTCGATTTATAATTTCGCACAATGGGCACGGGCAACCATGGTGCCGATCGCGATTTTGTCAGCGAGACGACCAAGCCGTCCGTTGCGCCCCCAAGACCGTTTGGATGCGTTGTTTCCTGAAGGCCGACAGAATTTTGATTACGAACTTCCGAAAAAGGAAGGTGCTGATCTCTGGTCGCATTTTTTCCGGACGACCGATCGCGGCTTACACTGGTTTCAATCGACTTTTTTGAAACGCAATACGTTGCGTGAAGCCGCCATCCGTCATGTTTTGGAATGGATTATTCGTCATCAAGATGCTGATGGTGGTTGGGGTGGCATTCAGCCGCCTTGGGTTTACGGATTGATGGCGTTGCATGGCGAAGGATACCAGCTTTATCATCCCGTAATGGCGAAGGCACTGGCTGCCCTTGATGATCCCGGTTGGCGGCATGACAAAGGCGATGCGTCTTGGATACAGGCGACCAATAGTCCGGTTTGGGATACGATGTTGGCTTTGATGGCGTTGCGAGATGCCAAAGCCGAAGATCGTTTCACGCCAGAAATGGATAAGGCCGCCGATTGGCTGTTAGAACGTCAAATTCGCGTTAAGGGCGATTGGTCAATCAAGATGCCCGATGTCGAACCCGGCGGCTGGGCATTCCAATATGCCAATGATCGTTATCCCGATACCGATGATACCGCGGTCGCCTTGATTGCGCTGGCGTCTTATCGTGACAAAGAAGAGTGGAAAGAAAAAGGCATTGAAGATGCCATTGACCGTGCGGTTAATTGGTTAGTCGCGATGCAAAGCGAAGGCGGCGGTTGGGGCGCATTCGATAAGGATAACAGCAAGAGCATTCTTTCGAAAATTCCGTTTTGTGATTTTGGCGAATCCATTGATCCGCCTTCGGTCGATGTGACGGCGCATATTTTGGAAGCCTTTGGCACGCTGGGGCTGCCGCGCGAGATGCCAGCCATTCAAAAAGCTTTGGAGTATATCCGCGCAGAGCAGGAAACGAATGGCCCTTGGTTTGGGCGTTGGGGTGTTAATTATCTTTATGGCACCGGCGCGGTTTTGCCTGCATTGGCGGCCATCGGTGAAGATATGAGCCAGCCTTATATCACCAAAGCCTGTGACTGGCTGGTCGCTTGCCAACAGGAAAATGGTGGTTGGGGTGAAAGCTGTGCTTCTTATATGGAGATTGACTCTATTGGAAAGGGAGACACAACCCCGTCACAGACCGCATGGGCGTTAATGGGATTGATCGCCGCCAATCGGCCAGAAGATTATGACGCGATTGCCAAAGGTTGCCGTTATTTGATTGACGAGCAGCAGCAAGATGGAAGCTGGCAAGAGGACGAATTCACTGGAACCGGATTCCCCGGATATGGGGTTGGCCAGACGATCAAACTGGATGATCCGGCTTTGTCAAAGCGGCTGCTTCAGGGTGCAGAACTGTCACGTGCTTTTATGCTGCGTTATGATTTTTATCGGCAGTTTTTCCCGATTATGGCGCTAAGCCGCGCGGCTCGATTGATGCATACAGAAATGTAATTTTGCGCCTTTTCATTTTTTTGCGGGATAAAAAATAAAAGGGCAAAGACGCTTTCAATAGAAGGGCATCGCGTCAGTTTTTGATCTAAAATTCTGGAAATCGGCGGCGATAGCCGAAGAATTTTATGTCAGAACTGAATGCGATGTCCTTTTTAATGTTACGAAATGAGGTCTTTTTTCAGTTATTTTGAATTTTTTAAAAAACGAGTAGAATAGAACAATTGAAAAAAAGATTGATTCAGCCGCCGGATTTAGGACTGAATTTTTAGCCCAAGCTAGAAAATTTATAAATCATCTCGATTTAGAGTAGGCTATCATCCCAGCAAAACCGAAGGGGAAGCCTTTTATGAATATGCAGAACCCATCTGATGCCACGTTAAAGCCGGTCGCAAGCCTGATAAAGGCGCGTTTGGAAGCCGCTTTTTCACCCAAAAAACTGATTATCGAAGATGACAGCAACAAACATGCTGGTCATGCCGGTCATCAGCATCGGAGCGAAAGTCATTTTACAGTGACGGTTGTTGCCCAAGCATTTGAAAATGAAAGTCGAATCAGTCGCGAAAGAATGGTGCATAAGGCATTAGGCGACCTGTTACCCGACCGGATTCATGCTTTAAGACTGAAACTGAGCCCTCCTGCCTGACAGGAATAGCCCGACTTCCATTTTATCTGTTTTTTTATCGCCTTTTTATGTCGCCTTTTCTTGCTGAATAGGGCTGCAAGGGGTATGGAACCTCCATCATGACTAAACCGCTTGTCTTTGCTATCCCGAAAGGTCGTATTCTGAAAGAAGCGCTTCCCATGCTGGAAGCCGCCGGTATCATTCCTGAATCGGCCTTTTTGGATAAAGAAAGCCGGTTGCTGCGCTTCAAAACGAACCGCCCCGATGTCGAAATCATTCGGGTTCGAGCTTTCGATGTCGCAACCTTTGTTGCACATGGTGCTGCCCAGATGGGCATCGTCGGTTCTGATGTTATTGAAGAATTCAGCTATCCCGAGCTTTATGCGCCAGTAGACCTCAATATCGGTCACTGTCGTCTTTCTATAGCGGAGCCGAAGAGGCTTGCTCAGGACGATGACCCACGTGAATGGAGCCATGTCCGTGTTGCTACCAAATACCCGCATTTGACGCATCGACATTTCGAGGCTCGCGGGGTTCAGGCAGAGTGTATCAAACTCAATGGGGCGATGGAAATTGCCCCTGCTCTGGGTCTTGCGGGCCGGATTGTCGATCTCGTCTCGTCGGGGCGCACTTTGGAAGAGAATGGGTTGGTTGAAGTCGAAAGAATTATGCCGATTTCTGCCCGCCTCGTTGTCAATCGTGCCGCATTTAAAATGCGGGCTGGCGATATTGCGCCCTTGGTTGAAAATTTCCGCCGTTTGGTAGGAGTAGCGGATAATGTTGCTTAATTTAGATAGCCGCAAGGCCGATTTTGAAACCGATTTTGCTCGGTTAGTCGATGAAAGACGGGAAAGCGAAGGCGATGTTTCCCGCGATGTTTCCGCCATTATTGCCGATGTTAAAAAACGTGGTGATGTGGCGATTGCCGAATTAACCCAGAAATTTGATCGTCATGATCTGAATAAGGGTGGATGGCAGCTCACCAAAGAAGAAATTAAAGAAGCTTGTGATAACCTGCCTTCTGAATTGATGGATGCTTTGAAGTTGGCCGCGACCCGTATTCGGTATTGTCACGAAAATCAGTTGCCGCAAAGCAGTGAAATGACCGATGCCGCCGGTGTCCGTATGGGCGTCCGTTGGCAGGCCGTTGAAGCCGCCGGTCTTTATGTACCAGGTGGACGCGCCGCCTATTGTTCATCGGTTTTGATGAATGCGGTACCGGCAAAGGTTGCCGGTGTAAAACGTCTGGTTATGGTTACCCCGACGCATGATGGTTTTATTAACCCAGCCGTCATTGCAGCCGCAGTGATTGCAGAAGTCGATGAAATCTGGAAAATTGGTGGTGCGCAGGCAATCGCCGCTTTGGCTTTAGGCACCGAAAAGATCAAACCTGTTGATGTTGTGGTAGGCCCCGGTAACGCATGGGTCGCCGAAGCCAAACGCCAGCTTTATGGTCAGGTCGGCATTGATATGGTTGCGGGCCCGTCCGAAATCGTAGTTGTTGCCGATAAGGATAATGATCCCGAATGGTTGGCCGCTGACCTTCTTAGTCAGGCCGAGCATGACCCGACGAGCCAGTCCATTTTGATTTCTGATTCAGAAGCTTTGATTGAGAAAACGATCGAAGCCGTCGAAAGAAGACTAGAAAAGCTGGAAACGCAAAAAGTTGCCCGCGAAAGCTGGGAAAAACATGGTGCGACTATTCTGGTGCAGTCACTGGATGAAGCCCCTGTTTTGGTTGACCGTCTGGCTCCGGAACATCTTGAATTGGCGGTTGCCAATCCTGATGCGCTTTTTGCCAATGTGCACCACTCTGGTTCGGTCTTCCTTGGCCGTTACACGCCGGAAGCCATTGGTGATTATGTTGGGGGCCCGAACCACGTTTTGCCGACCGGTCGGCGTGCGCGTTTCTCTTCTGGTTTGTCGGTTATAGACTTTATGAAGCGCACCACCTATCTTAATTGTTCGCAAGAAGCGTTAGAGAAAATTGGCCCTGCGGCTGTGACCTTGGCTAAGGCTGAAGGCCTGCCCGCTCATGCTGAATCTGTGATATCAAGGCTTAAATAATATATGGCGCAATCGCAAAAACGCCTGCATAAAAACGCCCGTTCGGCAGCCAGATTGGCTGCCGTTCAGGCACTTTATCAGCGCGAAATGGAAAAAACATCGCTCCCGATTTTATTGGATGAATTTCATCAATATCGTTTGGGTGCCACTATTGAAGACGCAACCTATACCAAGGCAGAACCCGCCTTTTTTGACGATATCGTCAGAGGTGTTGGCGCGCGTTGCGAAGAAATTGATACGGTCATTTCCGAAAATCTGTCGGAAAGATGGAGTCTTGACCGTCTTGATCGCCCGATGCGTCAGATTTTACGGGCGGGCACCTATGAATTATTGGCACGCCCCGATGTCCCTACCGCGACAGTAATCAGCGAATATATTGACGTTGCGAATGCTTTTTATGATCGTCAGGAAAAGAATTTCGTCAACGGATTGCTGGATACGGTCGCCAAGAAATTGCGTTCGCCCAGTTCGGCTTCCTAGAATATCACAGGGATAACTATGTCCGGTCGGGAACAGGCTTTTATTACGGCGTTACGCCAAATTGCCGGTGATCCTGCCGCGCGCAATCTTTCCGATGACGCGGCGGTTTTGCCCCGTCCTGCGGGCGACCTTGTGTTATCCCATGATATCATTGTCGAAAATGTGCATTATTTCCCCAGTGACCCACCGGAAACGGTAGCCCAAAAGCTGGTTGGCGTTAATTTGTCCGACTTAGCAGCCAAAGGTGCAAAGCCTATTGGCGCCTTGATGGGATATAGTCTGGGCCCCGATTATAAATGGGATCAGGCCTTTTTAAAAGGTCTGGAATCGGTTTGTCATCAATATAACCTTCCTTTGTTAGGTGGCGATACCGTGGCTGTGCCTCGGAATGCTGGCCATTTTTCAGCCATGACCGTTATTGGTCTTGCCCCTACCTGCGGTGTGCCGGATCGTCGCGGTGCCAAAGAAGGCGACGAATTATGGATTACGGGCCCAATCGGTGATGCCGGTTTCGGATTACAGCTTCTGAAACAGAAAAAGCTGATTAATCATTCGACGAATGGAAAACTGATACAGGCATATCAATCACCAGAACCGCGTTTAAAAGAAGGTATGTGGTTGGCACCTTATGTCCATGCCATGGCCGATATTTCAGATGGTTTGTTGATTGATGCCGAACGGATTGCCCATGCCAGTGAACTGGCTGTGCGGGTTCGTTTGGATAAAGTGCCTATTTCACATGAAGCTATTAGTCATTTCGGGGATACCCGATCGACGCGGTTACAGGCCGTAACGGCGGGTGACGATTATCAGTTAGTCATGGCCTGTGCGCCTGACAAACGTCATAATCTGATTAAATTGGCGAGAGAGAAGAATTTCGAGCTGTATTCAGTCGGTAAATTCACCGCGGGTAGTGGCTTGTCCCTTTTTAATGGTCACGAACGGATCGAGCAGCCTGATCGCCTCGGTTATACCCATGGTGACGCCTGATCGCTTTTGGACTTTTGCCTTCCTTTAGGTGAACCGCATAGCATTAAAGAAAAGAAGATATTCCTATGGTCGCTGAACCGGCTTGGCCTGTAAATACCCTGCCCCGTCTATATGTTGACGAAAAGCTGTTATTGGAGGCGGTGATTGTCCCCGATCGGGCGCAAGCGCATTATCTCATTTCGGTGATGCGGTTTAAAATGGGTAGCCAGCTTGTTCTGTTCGATAATATGACGGGTGAATGGCTGGGTGAAGTTATTGAAGCCGACCGCAAGCATTTGCAGATAAAGATTATCCATCATCTGAATGAGAAAGAAGCCATACCGGATTTATGGCTGTTGACGGCACCGATCAAAAAAGGCCGGATCGACTGGATTTATGAAAAAGCCTGTGAATTAGGCGTGGCGCGGATCACTCCTGTCATCACCCAGCGCACTATTGTTGACCGCGTTAATCTGGAAAGATTACAGGCACATATCGTCGAAGCGGCTGAACAATGTGGTAGGACATCTTTATCAGAAGTGTCGGAAGCCTGTAGTTTAAAGCAAATTTTAGCAGACTGGCCGGAAGAGCGTGCTTTGTTTTTTGCTGATGAAACAGGTGGCGAATCCATGATTTCGGCCATTACCCAAAGAAAAGGACCTGCGGCTATTCTGATAGGCCCCGAAGGCGGGTTTACCGATCAAGAACGCGAGATGATTCATCAAATACAGCAGGCTGTGCCGGTTTCTTTGGGTCCGCGTATCTTGCGGGCAGATACCGCCGCCATTGCAGCCGCTGCCTTATGGATGGCAACGGCTGGCGATTGGGGAAAACAGCCGAGACAAGGAAATGACTAAGGGCGCTTTAACGCGGATCTAGACGGCCTGTTTATTCATATCGGATAGCAGCAATGGCCGCACAAAAAATCAAATTTGGGTAAAAAGGCTGCCTTTTCAAAATTCAAATGAAAAAGCGTGGTCGTGAAAAGAAGAGAAGGCACGGCATCGGATAAGATATGATCGTCGATATCGCCTTGATATCGATCGATAAAACAAGCCTTGGATGACGGTTTTTAGAGACATTGAACGATGCGTATCCTTGGCCAGATTTCCCGATATTACACCCTATTTTCGGAGAAAATGGGATATGCATCCAACAATTGACGTGTTTTCGGCGCTGTTAATCGCTTTCATCTGCAATTTAATAATAAATTTAAATCTAGCATAATTTAATTTATCTATAGAAAAAATCTATCAGAGCGGACTAAAAGTTGCGACTAAATAGATTGGCAGCGCTCGGATAGAGTGATTATATCTTGTGTCATGAGCACGCGTCAGACATCCAGCAGCAAAGATCATCCGATCGAGAATCGCGATGATCTATTACGGATTTTTCAGAGCGGTGAAAAACCGAAGGCGCAATGGCGCGTTGGCACAGAACATGAAAAATTGGTCTATAAAAAGAAAGACCATCAAGCCCCTTCCTATAAGGAAGCTGGCGGTATTCGTGATCTTTTACAGGGTTTTACTCGCTTTGGCTGGACGCCGATCTACGAAAACGACAAAATTATCGGCTTATCCGGTGAAGATGGCGGCATCAGTTTAGAGCCTGCCGGACAATTTGAACTTTCAGGCGCACCCCGTAGCACTATCCATGAAAGCTATGACGAGATCGTTCGCCATATCAATCAGACTCAAGAAGTCGGTGGTGAATTGGGACTGGGCTTTTTAGGGTTAGGATTATGGCCAGATAAAAAGCGCAGCGACCTGCCTTTGATGCCCAAAGGGCGTTATAAAATCATGACCGAGTATATGCCTAAAGTAGGTAAGCTTGGTTTGGATATGATGCTCCGTACCTGCACGATCCAGTCAAATGTCGATTATGGCAGCGAAGCCGATATGGTCAAAAAATTTCGGGCGTCTTTGGCTTTACAGCCTTTGGCGACGGCTATTTTTGCCAATTCGCCTTTTTTAGAAGGACAGCCAAACGGCTTTTTATCCTATCGTAGCCATATATGGACAGATACCGATCCGCAGCGGACAGGCATGTTGCCCTTCGTTTTTGACGATGATTTCGGTTATGAGCGCTATATCGACTATATGTTGTCGGTTCCGATGTATTTTGTGTACCGGAACGGCCAATATATTGATGCATCGGGTCAGGATTTTCGGGCCTTTTTAAGGGGGGAGTTACCCGCCCTGCCCGGTGAAAAGCCGTTATTATCCGATTGGACTGATCATCTTTCCACCGCATTTCCTGAAGTGCGTCTTAAAAGCTATCTCGAAATGAGGGGGGCCGATGGCGCATCCGCAATGATGTCCCCTGCCCTAAGCGCTTTTTGGATCAGTATTCTGTATGATTCCGATTTGCTGGATCATGTTTCCGAGATCGTTAAAACATGGGATTTGGAATCCTATCAGGCTTTACGGAATGACGTTCCCAAAAAGGGTTTGAAGACCATGATTGGCAATCGCCAGTCATTATTGGATTTGGGACGAGCCCTTTTGCCTTTGATGGAAGCGGCCTTGAAAAAACGGGCTTTCTTGAATGACAAAGGTCAGAATGAAAGCCGTTATCTGGCACCGATACGGCAAATTTTGGAAAGCGGGCAGAGTTTTTCTGAAAAATTATTGGCGAAGCATCATGAAACCGGCAATCTAGATTTTATCTATCAGGATTGTGATTGGGCGCATCCTCGTATCTGATGAGTAAGAAGATAATTTTTAAAAAAAACAGCCTATCTATAATGAAAGAATAAAATTCTAACATTTTTAGATAGCCAAAAGAATTCGATATTACTTTCTGAAAAAGAGACTATATCGCGCAGCAGATTCGGGATTTTTAGGAGAAAATACCCCGAATCTGTTGTAATATTTGAAAATGATATAATCACAGCTAAATAACAAAAAATATCCCATCTTTTTATTTTAGAAATAAAAACAGGATATTATTCAGCCACTTATCGCTCATCCTGAGATTTTACATAATTTTCGATATATTATAAAAAATTAACAAAATAGCCTCTTTTTTTCTTATAAAGAATTGCTTAAAAATTAGACATAATGGGGAGGACAAATCCTTTAAAAAAGCGTATTATCCCCCAACCTGATAATTTCAGCCGGATTGAAATATGTCGCCTAGCCTTTCGAGCGAACTCTTTTCCGACTCTATCTCTGCCCCGACGACGACAACTGCATATTCAGACAATGGGTTATCCGATGATAGCCTTCACGAAGAATGTGGTGTTTTCGGCATCTGGGGTGCAGATACAGCCTCTGCCGTTGTAGCCCTTGGACTACATGCTTTGCAGCACCGCGGGCAAGAAGCCGCCGGTATCACCAGTTGGGATGGAAAGAATTTTCATTCCCGTCGCGCTGTTGGTCACGTCGCCGGTAACTTTGACCGTGATGATGCTATTCGTAGCTTGCCGGGTTCATGTGCCATTGGCCATGTCCGTTATGCTACGACCGGTGCCAGCACCTTGTGCAATGTTCAGCCGCTTTATGCTGAACTGGTTTCGGGTGGTTTTGCCATTGCCCATAACGGCAATATTTCCAATGCCGAAACATTGCGTCACCAGCTGGTGCGGCATGGGTCAATCTTTCAGTCCACCTCGGACACTGAAACGATTATCCATTTGGTCGCAACCTCCAGCTATCGCAGCCTGTTAGACCGATTCATCGATGCCTTAAAGCAGGTCGAAGGCGCTTATTCCCTTACTTGCCTGACACCGGAAGGTATGATTGCCTGCCGTGATCCTTTGGGTATTCGCCCGCTGGTTCTGGGTAAAGTCGGGGATTCTTTTGTTTGTGCTTCCGAAACGGTCGCTCTCGATATTATCGGCGGAACCTATATCCGTCAGGTAGAACCGGGTGAATTGATTATTGTTTCGGAAAAGGGATTGCAGTCGCTGCACCCCTTTAAAAAGCAAAAACCACGTCCCTGCATCTTTGAACATGTCTATTTTTCGCGACCAGATTCCTTGATCGGTAGCACCTCGGTTTATTCCGTGCGTAAGTCGATCGGTGTCGAGCTGGCGCGTGAAAACCCTGTCGATGCAGATATGGTTATTCCTGTTCCGGATTCAGGCACGCCAGCCGCTATCGGTTATGCCCAGCAGGCAGGATTGCCTTTCGAATTGGGTATTATCCGCTCCCATTATGTCGGACGCACCTTTATTCAGCCGGGCGACCAAGTCCGCCATTTGGGTGTTAAGCTGAAACATAATGCTAACCGCGCCTTGATCGAAGGAAAGAAGCTGGTTTTGGTTGACGATTCAATCGTCAGAGGCACAACCAGTATCAAAATTCTTCGGATGCTGCGGGATGCAGGTGCTAAAGAAATCCATCTTCGGATTGCTAGCCCGCCAACCCGTCACAGCTGTTTTTATGGTGTGGATACGCCAGAGCGCGCTAAATTATTGGCCGCTAAAATGACAGTCGATCAAATGGCCGAATATATCGGTGCTGATAGTCTGGCCTTTATCTCGATGGATGGTCTCTATCGCGCTGTCGGTGAAGATGGACGCAATGATGCACAGCCGCAATATTGCGATGCTTGCTTCACGGGTGCCTATCCGACGCCATTGACTGATCTGGGTGAATTAAGTGCGAGCGAACAGCTGGTACGTCTTTCGGAGCAAGTGGCTATCGCTTAATGTAGCCGCAATGCCGAATATTTGATTGAGGGAGCCTGAAAATGGCTCCCTTTTTTATTGCCGTTTTTTATGAAAATACCGATTTTATCAGTGTGCTTTAATATTGTGATCTTAAGCATTTGGGTGGCTGTAAAATTATGGCTATCTCTCTTTGTCAACAGAAGCTAGTCATTGGTGTATCTTAGCTAAATAAGAAGATAACCATTCTTTATAAAATTCGATGAAAGTCATCTTCATCAATAATTAGATAGATAAATTAATATAAAACTGGATTTTTTATTTTATGATAGAGTATAGAAAATAGAATATTCTATCTTAACAAGATGCGGCTATAAGATTTTTGTCATGGAATTAAAAATAAATAACAATTATGCTTTGACGTCAGGTCAAAACAATTCAACTAAAATTGAAAATGAAGAATTTAATAGATTATTGGGATTAGATGAGACGCATAACAAAAATAATAAAGATAATTTTCAAAAAAGATTTATCAAATTTTCATTAATTTCTCTTGCAGTCTTATTTTCATTATTTCTATTCTTATTTCACGCTTCATGGATGAAATCTATAATATGGAGCGCTATTCTTGGTTCTGTATTGGGGTATATAATAACTAAAAGGCTTGAAGAAAAAACGAGCGATTCAGATATTCTACAGTCCATTCATAAAATAATTTCTCAATATAATTATGGTAATTTTAAAATATTTATACCTACAGAATAGGCAGAGACAGCTTCGTCGTTAATTCTGCTGGGTTAATTATTATGAATGAGTGGCATAATAAATTGAGTGCAACGGTTTTATTTCCTCAAAATATTCTGTCAGCCCGTATCAATACGGATACGGAATTACAGACAACAACCAAGCAGTCAGGTTCTTTTACCGTGGGTGCAGGAAAGGGATTATTTGGAGGGTATTCGACGGGAAGAAAAGCGCAATCAAAAACGGTTGCGGTTCATAAACACAGATTTGAACTAAGATATCAACTTTCAGCCAATTCTAATGTGCAATTAAAAACAATCGACTTTGGAAGCAACAGAGTGGAAGCTGATAATCTTTGCGATTTGGTTCAGAATTTACGATAGTTTTTTCTTTTGGATTTATCTTTTTAATAAAATTCGTGAATTCAAAAATAGCACATCAATAGGGATGATGTCTTATCAGCTCGGCAGAATATTCATCGAGTAGGATGAATATATTCTCTTTTTGAAAAAACACTGTCGATCTGCAATAAAAATTCAAAATATTATAACATAATATAAGATATAATAATCTGATTAAAGGCATTTAATCACTGATATGCCGAAAATCATCTGTGGTTTCAAAAAAGCGGCGAAAAGGTAACGCTCGTTCTGTCATTTTGAGTTATTGGCGGAATCTCTTTTTCATTTCTTTTATGATCCCTATGAAAACAGAGGAATAAAATTTTTCTTATTTTCTATTTTATTAGAAATTTTTTGTTCATTTTATTGAAATGATATTTTAATCATAAGAAGCCCATGAAAAACCCTCCTCTTGCCGATCAAATTGCTCTCGTTACAGGTGCCAGTCGTGGCATTGGTGCTGCCACGGCTAAAGCGCTAGCCGCCGCGGGGGCGCATGTGGTTTTGGTTGCCCGAACGGCCACCGATTTGGATAAAGTCGAAGAGCAGATTTACGAAAAAGGCGGGTCGGCGACGATTGCGCCGATGGATATTACCAATTCAGGAAGCTGCCATCATCTGGTCGCTGCTATTTCCGGCAGATGGAAAGCCTTGGATATCATGGTCATGGCCGCTGCCCGTTATGAAGCCCAGCCGTCTATCGTAACGATATCACCGGCCTTGCAGCAGATGATGGCCGTCAATGTGTTGGCACAGCAAAATTTGTTAAGCTGTTTTGATCCGTTGTTACAAAAAAGCCATTTAGCCCATGTCGTCGGGCTGACACTTCCTAAAAGCAAAGCACCTTTTCCCTATAATGGCAGCTATTACGCCTCCAAAATGGCGATGGAAGCCATATTACTGGCTTATGGAGCAGAAAATGCCGAGCGAGACACTGTCAAAGTAGCCTTGGCTGAATTAGAAGCGGTAGCAACAGAAGGACGCAAACGCGCTTTTCCAGACGAGAATAAAGATCTGTTGCGTTCTCCTGCCGAGGTGGCCGAAGCTATTGTCGCAATGATTATCCAAGATTATGCGAATGGATGGCAAGGTAAACTATAAAACACGATTGAATTTAAAGCTGCGTATTCGTGTTATTTTAGCATCATGATCGAGAAATTAAAGGAATATATGATGGATAAACTTGAATACCGGCCTGGTGTTGGCATTATGCTTTTGAATAAAGATAATCTTGTCTTTGCCGCATGCAGAAATGACATGAAGGAAGAGGCTTGGCAGATGCCTCAGGGGGGACTGGAACCAAAAGAAACGCCGGAAATTGGTGTTTTGCGCGAATTACAGGAAGAAACCGGCATTCCGCCCCGTATGGTTGCGATCATTACCCATACAAAAGAATGGCTGACCTATGATTTTCCAGCAGATTTGCAGGCTTCTTTTTTCAAGAACAAATATCGCGGACAGCGTCAGCTGTGGTTTCTTGCCCGTTATTTGGGACGGGATGAGGATATCAATATCAACACTGAAAAACCGGAATTCCGTGCGTGGAAATGGATTGAACCCAAAGAGTTACCGAATGCCATTGTTGATTTTAAAAAACCGCTTTACGAACAAATATTATCAGAATTCTCGTCCAGTCTTTAATTAATTTTCATCGGGAGGACAATTTGCATTCCAGGACGATTTCGCCTTGGTTACTTTGGAGAATTTCTCAGGGTGCTGTTCTTTTATCGTTAGTTCCGGTTAGCGAGGTCTGGGCAGAAGAGCCGCCAAAGCTGATCAAGGAGATGGTAACAAAAGCGTTAACCCTTGATGATCCCAAAACGGTTAAGGCTATCGTCCTGATTGCTAAAAAGACTGTGCCGGATTCTGCGGGTGAAATTGATGCCATGGTTGCGGATTACAATACCAAGGTTGAAGCCCGAGAAGCAGAGAAGAAGCGCAAGGAATTGCGTCAGGTGGCCGATTCCAGCATGTTCCAGAATTGGACAGGTTCGGTTGAGCTGGGTGGTGCGAAAATGACAGGTAATACCCGTCAATCGGCTATCTATGGCGCGGTTGCCCTTGAAAGAAACGGGATTAACTGGACCCATACCATTAAGGCCAGAACCGATTTCCAGAGCACCTATGGTGTTACATCGGCAGAACGCTTTACCGCTTCTTATCAGCCGCATTACAAATTTGACGAGCGACTTTATCTCTACGGTCTTGCGCTTTACGAACGCGATATGTTCTTGGGCTATCGCACCCGTATTACAGGCGGTAGTGGTATCGGTTATAAAGTCTTTGACCAGCCCAATTTATCGCTCGCGGTTGAAGGTGGTCCTGCCTATCGTCATACGATCTTTATTGATACGTCTAGACCGGATGGTCGCCGGATTAGAGATACGGCAGCTATGCGTGGCTCCTTTACGACCAAATGGATTGTTTCGCCGCTGTTAACGGTATCCGAAGATTCTTCGATCTTCTTTGAAAGCAAGGATATCACCGCCAGCTCGACGACTGCGCTTGAGACCAAGCTTATTGGTAATCTTTCGACGAAGCTGTCCTTTAGCGTTTACTACGAAAAAGACGTTTCGGCATCGAAACAGCCGATTGATACGACGAGCCGAATTACCTTCTCTTATGCTTTGGGGAAAAAGAAAAAATAGCGATATCAACGGGGTCAAAAGCGCTATTTTCAAATTAATGGGCAAAGTTTTTGAAAAAAACATTTGCAAAGCCCGTTTTTTTTGTTAATAGCGCGGACACAGACCGTAGCATTACGGTTTTAAATTATAGTGGACGCATAGCTCAGTTGGTAGAGCAGCTGACTCTTAATCAGCGGGCCCTTGGTTCGAGCCCAAGTGCGTCCACCATTTACTCCCTTACAATATCAGTCACAAGCTACGGCAGAATTTTCATTCTGCCATTTTTTTAGCCCAATCATCGCCATCACCATAAAAACAGAATAAAGCGCAGCCGTCAGCCAAAGACCGCGATAGCAGAATAATGCGGTGTAAAAGAAATCGACGATAATCCAAAGATACCAGTTGGCTTTATATAACCGTGCAGCCCAGAATTGGGCGACGACGCTATAACAGCTTAAAACCGCATCCAGCCACGGGAATGCGTCATCGGTATAATTTTTAAGATAGAAACCGAATAAGGCAGAAATCACGCCTGCTACCAACACATCCCTTAGTAACCATTTATAAGGTATGGCGATCACCGTCATGGCATTGGATTTTTGTTGATGGTGCCAATGAAACCAGCCGTAAATACTCGAAAAAAAGAAGAAAATTTGCAGCAAAAAATCGGCGTAAAGCTTGATAGAGAAGAAAATCTTACCGTAAAGTAGAGATGAAATACCGTAGAACAGCCAACATATCCGCCTTTGTCTGGTTGAAAAAACAATACCTAAAAGACTGGTCAAAACGGCCAGCCATTCTAAAACGGACACGATAAGATCTCTTTTATAAAAACGGCTGCCTTGACTTAGCCTTGGAATTACAGCGATGAAAGCCCGTATATGCGGCAATGAAGAGAATATTTTCCGTTTTGCTTGGTAACTGAAAGAAAGAGATTTTAGCCTAATCCTATTCAGAAGAGGGTTTAAAGCTCCCTTTTTAGCGTCCCAAAATTGGTGTCTTTTAAAAATCATATGATGTTTTGATATTTTTTAAGGCGTTTATATCGGGATACCGCGGATATCTATCTTGATAGGGATTATTCAGAATAAGCAGAGGCGTTAGATATTATAGGAATAGCCCCTGCCCTTGGCATTTCTGGTTAGAAAATATCTCTATATTCAAAAGCTTTTGATCCGATTATAGTCAGCGGCCTGCGCTCTTTTGGTCTAAAGGTATCCGAATGCTAGCCCTTCTTTATATTCCAGCGGCATTAGCCGAAATTACAGGGTGTTTTTCATTTTGGGCGTGGATCAGATTACATAAATCGCCGCTCTGGCTGTTACCGGGCGTTGCCTCGCTTTTGTTATTTGCGTGGTTGTTGACCTTTAGTCCGGCAGAAAATGCTGGCAAAGCCTATGCCATTTATGGCGGCATTTATATTGTGATGAGCCTGATATGGTCTTGGAAAGTTGAAGCGACTCCACCTGACCATTGGGATATTATTGGGGCGACGGTCTGCCTTATCGGGGCAGCCATTATCTTATGGGCACCCAGATCAATATAAGGATTTTAAGCCTTAAACTCTATGATGCTTTGCAAAAGCCTTTGGCCTTCTTCGCCAGAAAACCAGCGGCAATGTCCCAAAAGATAGTCATGGTAGGCGACTTCTGCTGAAGCGGTGTCCTGTAGTAATGTCCCAAAATAGGTAATTTCGGACAGCGCATATTCGATATGTTGCAAAGGTAAAAAGGCCGATAAAAGTTGCTTATCGGTTTGAGATAATGGCCGGACATCATGATAGCCGCGTAACAGCGCCAAAAGCTGGTCATAAAGCACAATGTCTTTACGGCTATCCATCGCAAGCCATTCGACCACATTGCGTTCAACCGCCGTTGCCAGATCAAACATCGCCGAAGTGTAATCAGCCATACCGAGATCCAGCACACAGCTTACTTTTGCGTTTTTCTCTTTACCTGTCCAAATCAGGTTAGAGCTATGCCAGTCTCCATGTCCCCAAAGCGGGATAATCGCCGGGATAAGAAGCCGTAATTTTTGATGAAAAGGCAGGATATTTTCAGTGATATCTTTCTGCCAGTTTTTTGTTTCTAGCTGTTTTGATAATTCGGGCTGTGCCGTTATCCAATCGGACAATGCGGCGATAAAATCATTATGTAAAAGAGTATCGCCCGCAGAAACCAGCAAAGCATGATGACGGGGGGCTTCGTCAAAGCCTTCGGCGGCCAGATGAAAATGTGCCAGCATTTTACCCGCTTCATAGGCATGTTCGCAGCAGAAAAAGGGCTCCCACGACATGACATCTTGATAGATGTCCATTCCTTTGGCGGCTGGGTGGATTTCATAAAGCCACGGGTCTTTTTCGATCAGGCTTTCCTGATTATCAGCGATCAAGGGCGTGCTGATCGGAAAGGCTTTTTTATCAAGGTGAAAAGCAAAGCGATGTTCTTTTATCAGCTCGCTTTTATTTCTGATGCGGCAATGATGGCGTTTTATAAAACGTTTTTGGTGATTATCCGTTTCAAATAAGGCCGCAGCAGAATAAGGCCGCCGACTATGCGACAGGATATTGATGGCCTTCCCCTGCCCGCTATAGGATGCAAGCACAGTATTTATTTCCGGCATTGTCAGATAAGGCCAGTCCCGTTTCGACTGATAACCGGAAACGCCAAACTGATGCACCGCCTTATCTGCGGCCTCTGTCATGATATCAACTTTCCCTTGGTGAATGCGTTGCTGATATCAGAATGCGCTACTTAGTGAAGCCAGAACAGCAAAGCCGCCGCCAATATAATATTGAGGCGCGCTGCCGGAAATTACCGTTCCATTGCGTCCAATCGTGTCATTGGCATTCATCGCCGGACTGGCAATGCCGGATAAATAATGGTTGTTGCCGATATTGATGAAATTCAGCCGAATTTCGGGATGTTTCAGGAAGGCTTCTTGCGTGAAGCGATAACCGACCGAAATATTACCCGTGACGTAAGCCGGTATCTTTTCATCATTCATAAAGCTGCCATATTGGGAGCCAGTATATTTAACGCTGGCCATGCCGAAAAAATGATGATCGTCATAGGTTACGCCCAGAGACCCTTGGAAAGCTGGGCTACGCACTGCTTTTTTACCCTTGGTCGGTAAGTAATCATCCCCAACCGCAAGGTCACTGGTTTGGCGCGTATAAAGATATTCGCCGGAGAGATACGGGCTGATGTGATGCCATGGCGATAAACCAATTTCAAAATCGACACCACGTGAGATTTGATTGCCCGCATTAATCGTCGATTGAATATGCGAGCCATTCTGGACAATAACGGTTTGCAATTGCCGATTGGAAAAATTGTAATTGAATAAGGTAAGGCTGCCCGTGACCAGATTATCGGAATAGCGATAGCCCAATTCTTCCGAGACGGAATATTCATTTTTCAGGTTTTTATTGCCGGTAACCAGCAATTCGCCGCTGGTTGGGTCATAGCTGTTATAAAGGGCGGTTTCATCGGCCGTTCTGAAATTGGTCGAGGCGCTGAAAAAGACATGGCTTTTGCTGTCGATTTGATAGCGCAGCCCTAATCTTGGTAGCGGTTCGGATGTCGAAAAATTGGCTTTATGCTGTAAGCCCGGCAAATAGTTATAACCATGCCTTGTCATGATGACTTCTTTGAAGCCGATATCAAAAGTCAGCTTGTTTTGTAAAAAAGACATATGATCGCCAAGGTAAACCGCATTCACATAAGTATGGGTGCGATTATCCGAGCCTAATAAAGGCGATCCATCGGGCATTTTGATGGTATTTTGGCCGTGATCTGCCCAGATATTGGCCGCATAGCCATTGCTGTCTACCGGCGTAAAACTATTCTGCTGTTTATCGGCGGAATAATCGAACCAATAGCCTAAAGTGATATCGTGGTTTTTAACCGACCAGATCGCGCTGGCATTGACACCTGCCCGTGCAGAACGCTGGGTATAGTTAGAACGGACGGTGGCCGTGCCGTCTGTGGCATTGGGTAGGTTGATTGTGCCCGCAATGGCTTCAGTGCCATTCCAGAGCCCGCTGTTATTCAATGTTGAGCCAGCCGGAACGTTACCCCTGTCCCATTGTCCATAAGGCGTAATTTTCAATTTAAGATTTGAGGCAGGTCGCAATTCGATCGGAGCAGCTAGGTAGAAAATCTCTTCAGGGGCGCGATAAAGACGCCAATAATCAGTGCCAGCGGCATCATTATTAACATCGTAACGGGAAGCGAGATTATTGCTGCCTGAAATGCCGTTTTCTTTCCAGCTTTGCTTGTCCACCTGTGGATAATAGCTGGTGATGCCTTTGTTCCACGTTCCTAAAAGAGAAACATGGTTATCATTGCCCCATTCTTTTAACAGTTTGGAATCGACATGCTGTTTTTCGTCATAGCCCGCGCCGCGCCAGTTATCGGTGCGAGCATGGGAATAGGAAACGAAGCCTTTTACGCCAGTATGGCCAATTTCACCGGTATCGAAGCGAAGAAATTGGCGGTTGGTATTGTAAGAACCATAAGAAAAATCGGCATAGCCGCCCATTTTATCGGCGGGTCTGCGAAAATTAAGATTCATGACACCACCGGCGGCATTCAACACCGGACTATCGAGATCAGCAGAGCCTTGGGCTAGGCCGATTTGTTGGTAATTTTCACTATCGGCAAATTGGGTCGGGTATCCGGTATAATAAGCCACGTCATTGAGAGGCATGCCTTCCAACACATAACCGATCGCGTCACCGCTTAGGCCGCGTATTGTGATGTTGGTTTGGGTTGAAAAGCCCAAAGGATCGGAAGATGTGACATTGGCACCCGGTAACAACGCCACCAGATCAAAAGCATTAGCGGTAGGGGCCTGTTTTTGGATAAAGTCAGTGGAGATATGGCTGACCGATCTTGTTTCCGTTTCTTTTTGAATAAGGCCGCCGCCAATATCATTCACGGAAAAGCCGTTGGCCGTTTTGAAAATAGGCCGCCCTGTGACAATGATCGTGTCACTTTTGGGGGTGTTTTTTTTAGAGGAATCGGCGTGGTCAGTTGTCGCCGCACAGGCAAAATTGACAGGAAAAAGGCTGTTTATTCCGGCAAAAAAGGCGGTCATTGCCAGAAGATTTCGATAACGCTTCGACCATTCTGGTGTCATAATATCCTGATAAAGCACCTTGTTCCCCCGATGCGGCGATAGCTGTGAAGAGGCGTTTTATTAGCCGCCGGTCAGTATCCCAACAAACAGCAATCGCCGGAACGATAGGCTATGATAGAAGTATCAAGACTCTGTCAAGATATTGCAAATGGTTTTCAATAAAGCCGATCAATCAGGATAGATTCAGGCCATTATCGCTAAAGATGCCACGCACATCTTTTAGTTGTTGGGGCGACGGCGGTTGTGTCTCGCCTAATTTATAGTCAAGGCCGCTGGCTTTCCATTTATATTCGCCCATTTTATGGAAAGGCAGAACGTCAACCCGCTCCACATTGCCTAAAGTGGCGGCAAAATCAGCCAGATTGGCTATTTCATTATAATTATCGGTTAATCCCGGCACCAAGACATAACGCAGCCAGACCGGCTTTTTCAAATCAGCTAAACGCTTGGCAAAGGCTAAGGTAGGCTGAAGTTCGACGCCAGTTAGATCTTTATAGCGTTTACCGTTGAAGGCTTTGATATCCAAAAGAACAAGGTCGCTATCAGCCAATAAAGCATCATCGGCCTGTGCCCCGAGAAAGCCCGCTGTATCAATGGCGGTATGAAGTCCCAGATGCTTGGCTGCTTTCAAAATGGCAGCCGTAAATTCTGGCTGAACCAGAGGTTCGCCGCCGCTGATGGTGATGCCGCCCCCTGCCCGTTTCAAAAAATCGGCATAGGATGCAATTTCTTCGGTGATTTCGGGCATGGTTACCTGACGGCCGTTTTTTAAAAACCAGCTATCAGGATTATGGCAATATTGGCAGCGCAAGGCGCAGCCAGCCAAGAATAGAACGAAACGCACACCGGGGCCATCAACAGCGCCCCCGATTTCGGTCGAATGAATTCGACCCGTGAGGCTGCTATCGCAGCCAGCCTCTTCAACGAGGCTGGCTGCGGATGGTCTTTTAATTATCAAGGCCATGGAAAGTCCGGTGAATAACGTCCATTTGCTGTTCACGGGTCAATTTCACAAAATTGACGGCATAACCAGAAACGCGGATGGTTAATTGCGGGTATTTTTCTGGATGATCGACGGCATCCAGCAAGGTATTCCGGTCAAACACATTGACATTCATGTGATGAGCGCCTGCACCGAAGTAACCGGACAGCAAACCAATCAGATTATCAATCCGTTCTTCTTTATTCATGCCCAAAGCATTCGGGACAATCGTAAAGGTATTGGAAATACCATCCTGTGCATGGGCGTAGGGCAATTTGGCAACCGAAGCCATGGAAGCAACGGGGCCTTTCAAATCGCGACCATGCATCGGGTTAGCCCCCGGTGCGAAAGGTTTACCTGCACGGCGACCATCAGGGGTATTGCCGGTCTTTTTACCGTAAACCACGTTGGAAGTGATCGTCAGAATAGACTGGGTTGCGACAGAATGACGATAAGTCGTCTGTTTCCGCAGCATGTTCATAAAGGTTTCAACCAGCCAGATCGCGATTTCATCGGCGCGGTCATCATTGTTACCATAAGCCGGATATTCGCCTTCGATTTCAAAATCGGTGGCTAAACCGCGCTCATCGCGAATGATTTTGACCTTGGCATGTTTGATGGCAGACAAGCTGTCAGCGGCAACAGAAAGTCCAGCAATACCACAAGCCATGGTACGCAAGATGTCGAGATCATGCAGTGCCATTTCGACCCGTTCATACATGTATTTGTCATGCATGAAGTGAATAGCATTCAAGGCATTGATATAGACGCTGGCCAGCCATTCCATCATTTGAACCATGCGGGATTTTACATCTTCGTAATCCAGCACGTCACCTGTGACAGGAGCAAAGGCAGGCGCAACTTGAACACCGCTCTTTTCATCGCGGCCGCCGTTGATGGCATAAAGCAAGGTTTTTGCCAAATTGGCGCGCGCACCAAAGAATTGCATCTGTTTACCAATGCGCATGGCGGAGACGCAGCAGGCAATGCCATAGTCGTCGCCCCAATAAGAGCGCATCAGGTCGTCATTTTCATATTGGATTGACGAGGTATCAATCGAAATCTTGGCGCAGTAGTCTTTGAAACCTTTAGGCAGATTTTCTGACCACAGAACCGTCAAATTCGGTTCCGGTGCGGGTCCCAGATTTTCTAAGGTATGCAAGAAGCGGAAGCTGGATTTGGTGACCAGCGTCCGGCCATCAATCGCCATACCGCCCAAGGATTCCGTGACCCATGTCGGATCACCAGAGAATAACTGATCATATTCCGGCGTGCGGAGGAAGCGGACAATACGGAGTTTCATCACAAACTGATCAACCAGTTCTTGTGCTTCGGCTTCGGTGATCCGGCCTTCTTTCAGATCGCGTTCAATATAAATATCGAGGAAGCTCGATACCCGTCCCAAGGACATGGCCGCGCCATTGGCTTCTTTCACAGCGGCGAGATAAGCAAAATACGTCCACTGGACAGCTTGCTGTGCCGTAACCGCAGGCTGTGAAATGTCACAGCCGTATTTTTTAGCCATAGCGGCCAGTTCGTGAAGTGCCTTGATCTGTTCGGCGACTTCTTCCCGTAATTTGATGGTTTCTTCATCAAACGGGTTACGTTCCAGTCGTTTTCCCTGTTCTTTTTTGTCTTCGATCAGGCAATCGGTACCATAAAGGGCGACGCGACGATAATCACCGATAATCCGGCCACGACCATAAGCGTCTGGCAGGCCGGTGATAATGCCGGAACGCCGACAAGCCATAATTTCCGGCGTATAGACGTCGAAGACCCCGTCATTATGGGTTTTACGCAGTGACGGGAAAATTTCAGACAGGCTCTCGTCTGCTTTAAAGCCGTATGCTTCCAGCCCTTTTTTAACCATGCGATAGCCGCCGAAAGGCATGATCGCTCGTTTCAGCGGAGCATCAGTTTGCAAGCCGACGACGACTTCCAGATCACGGTCAATAAAGCCTGGAGCATGTGACGTGATATTCGAGACAGTGGAGGTGTCTACATCCAGAACGCCGCCTTCTTTCTGGCGTTCGGCTTCCAGAAAGACTTTCAGTTTGTCCCAAAGTTTTGTCGTCTTGGGCGTGATATCGGCGAGAAAGTCGCTGTTACCGGTATAGCCAGTGACATTCCCTAGAATAAAGTCGCGGACGTCGATTTCTCGTTGCCATTTACGCCCTTTAAAACCCCGCCATGGATCAAGGGCAGAGTCCATCCGATGATTTTCGGCATTTGATGCCTGAGCGGCGGCAATGTCAGATTTTTCAAGGGTGGAAATGGTCATATCGCTTCAACCTTTGATTCTATGAGCGAGGGGAGACTTGGACGTCGTCTCTAACAAAATTTAACCCGATCTGACAGCTATTATTAAAACACAGAACAAGGTCGGTCTGTTTTTATCAGGTAACGCTAACAAAAAACAGAATCATTTGAAAAACAATCATATTATGGCGCATATTAAAATTACAAATTACACTACGAAACTATGACTTTTTGACTACAATAGGCTGAAAATCAGATAATATATGCCATTTCCGGCGATTGCTTTTTCTGTATAGAAAATAATTCGATTTCAAAAATCGTTATTTTCAATATTGAGACACAGGCCTGTTTTACCCTGTTGCTGTTCGGATTTATTCTTGAAATCACCATTATTCAACCACTCTATGATGGTCTTTTCAAATAAAGGCTATAGTTCTTTTATTTCTATTTTATTTAAAAATTGTTATTCATTTATAAATATCGTTATAACTACAGAAATATACTCAAAATAATCTGATATCAATATATTACTATTTTAAAATATATAAAAACAATAAATAAAATAGAGGAAATATAAAGTGTTAATTGGACTTTATTGAAGATAAATAGCGCATAGATAGATAATATTACCCCGAACGATCAAGAAATTCTCTATTGACACGATACCTAATGCTATCAATACATCCAATAGTATAAGGGGGCATTTTGCAGATTCAGGCAGCTGATACCTGAAGAAAAGCCCATAAAACCTAATAATTCCTAATATTATCGACGGAGCCATTTCTATGGTACCAGATGCGACCGCTCTAATGCTCGCCCGAATACAATTTGCATTCACGGTGGGCTTTCATATTATTTTCCCGGCTTTTTCTATTGGCCTTGCAGCCTATTTGGCTGTTCTCGAAGGTTTGTGGTTAAAAACAGGCCGGAATGTTTATCTTCATCTTTTTAAATACTGGATCAAAATTTTCGCGCTCGTATTTGGTATGGGCGTGGTTTCCGGTCTGGTTATGGCCTATGAATTCGGGACGAACTGGTCTCTCTTCTCTCAAAAAGCAGGGGCAATAACAGGCCCGCTTTTGGGATATGAAGTGCTTACCGCCTTTTTCCTTGAAGCAGGCTTTCTTGGCATCATGCTTTTTGGTCTGGGACGCGTCGGAAAAGGATTACATTTTCTGGCGACCTGTCTGGTTTCCATTGGAACCCTGATTTCCATGACGTGGATTTTGGCATCCAATTCATGGATGCAGACCCCTGCCGGTTATACCATTGATCCGAAGACTGGTCATTTCCTGCCAAAAAGCTGGTTTGAAGTCATTTTTAACCCGTCTTTCCCTTATCGCCTTGTGCATATGGGTATGGCTGCCTTTATTTGTGTCGCCTTTGTTGTTGGCGCTACGGCTGCTTTCCACATGCTGCGCGACCGCAAAAACGGTAAGCCAGTCAGTGAACCTGTCCGCGTTATGTTTTCCATGGCGTTATGGATGGCCGCCATTGCAGCGCCCTTCCAGCTTCTTGCCGGTGACATGCATGGCTTGAATACGCTGAAATATCAGCCTGCTAAAATCGCCGCAATGGAAGGTGACTGGGAAAGCGAAGGCCCTGCTTCTGAAATTCTGTTCGGTATCCCGAATATGAAAACCGAGCATACAGATTACGCCATCAAAATTCCTTATGCTGGTTCTTTGATCTTGACCCACAGCCTTAACGGTAAGGTTCCGGGTCTGAAAGATTTCCCGAAAGATCAACGCGCACCTTCCCCGATCCTGTTTTTCTCTTTTAGAATTATGGTCGGTCTTGGTGGTTTGATGATCCTGCTGGGTCTTTGGTCACTGCTTTTGCGTTTCCGTGGCAAGCTTTACAACAGCCCTGCCTTGCAATGGGCGACGCTGGTTATGGCACCGTCAGGTTTTATTGCCCTGTTATGCGGTTGGATTACGACGGAAGTCGGTCGTCAGCCTTATACCATTTACGGATTGCTGCGCACGTCTGACAGTGTTTCGCCGGTCATGTTGCCGAGTATGATTTTCTCGATGACGGCCTTTGTGATCGTTTACTTCTTCGTTTTCGGAGCGGGTATGCTGATCTTGTTCCGGATGCTTTCCCATCAGCCGTCTTCCCATGAAAGTGGTGCTGATCCGGAAAATGCTCTCCAGAACAGCCATGCCAAAGGGGCAACCCGTCTGGCAGAAGACCTTTCCGGTAAACGGAGTTAATAAGATGACTGCAACAGAATATTGGCTGCCCGTTATCTGGGCATGTCTGGCCGCAGTAGGTATCCTTATCTACGTTGTTCTTGACGGCTTTGATCTTGGGATCGGTATCTTGTTCTTTACCCAAAAGGATGAAGAACATCGCGATGTCATGATGAATACCATTGCACCGGTATGGGATGGTAACGAGACATGGATGGTTTTCGGGGGCGCTGTTCTTTTAGGCGCTTTCCAGACGGCTTATTCCGTAATTTTGCCAGCCCTTTATCTCCCGCTTATTGTGATGCTGCTCTCCCTTATTTTCCGCGGGGTAGCATTTGAATTTCGGGTGCAGGCACATACCAAAGAAGCGCGCTGCCTTTGGGGTTCCGCATTTATGGCCGGTTCAACCCTTGCGACTTTTTGTCAGGGTACGGTTCTGGGTGGATTGCTGCTTGGGATTAAGACCACGGGCAACCACTTTACGGGTAGCGCCTTAGATTGGCTCAATCCGTTCTCGATTTTCTGTGGCTTTGCCTTGGTTGTTGGTTATGGATTGTTGGGATCTGGATGGTTGATCTGGCGGACAGAAGGCGAATTACAGGCGTATGCCCGTCGGGCAGCCCGTTGTTTGGGTAGCCTTTTGCTTGTTTGCATCGCGGTTGTTGCCGTCTGGACGCCCATGCTGCGTTCAACCTATCTGCATACATGGACGAATAGCTCCAGCCATGCTGTTGCGGCTGTCGTTTTGGCGATATTAGCTATTTTGGT